>CAWDJG010000008.1:0-219210 GCA_963802685.1 uncultured Actinomycetes bacterium | reverse complement strand
TGCGCAAACGCCGACCTTCGAACAGATCAAAGCGAAAGTCGAGCAGCAGTTCAAAGACCAACGTGCGCAAGGTCTGCTGGCACAGAAGACGCAGGAGCTTGCCGACCGTGCCCACGCAGAGCATGATCTGGCCAAAGCCGCCAAGGAAGCTGGTGCAACCCTGAAGACCAGCGAGTTGGTCGATCGTAATTCGCAAGTGCCCGAAGTTGGCCCCATGAACGGGGGTGCGAGCGTGGCTTTCAGCCTGAAGCCGGGCGAGATCAGCGCTCCCTTTCAGGGCGGTAACAACGGAGTCGTAATCAAGGTGTTGGAGCTGCAGGAGCCTTCTCCCGAACAGGCGAAGCAAAACTGGGACGCCGGTCAAGGACACGCTGCTTCAGAAGAAGCGTTCTCAGGTAGAGGTCCTGTATCTGGAGAACCTGCGCGACCGGCTGCAAAAGGAAGGCAAGATCAAGATCAACCAGAAGGAAATGGAGCGCCTGAGTCAGAGCGCCGAAGGCACCTAACGGAAAAGGCACTCCGGGTCTTTGGCCAGCAGAAATTCTGCTGGCCGCTTTGTATGCACCGCGGCACAGCAGAGCATGCGATTGCGCCGTCGGCCATTTCGTCGAACGTCTAATCCAGGGCCATGCTCTCACAACGTTCATCCGGTATCCTTTTGCATCCCACCTCGCTGCCATCGCATGGCGGGATCGGCGACTTTGGTCCGGCGGCTTATGAGTTCCTCGAATGGCTGGCCGCGGCCCGGCAGACGCTCCTGGCAAATCCTTCCTCTTGGGCCAGTCGCCTACGGCAACTCGCCTTACTCCTGCACCTCGGCGTTTGCCGGCAACGTGTTGTTGATCAGCCTCGAGCGGCTTGCCGATCGTGGTCTGATCGAACGCTCGCAAGTCGGCGTTCTCCCGGCAGAAGATTCCCCGGTTGATTTCGAGAGCGTTCGCGCGCACAAGCTTCCGTTGTTGCGCGAAGCCGCCAAGAATTTCCTGAGCTCGGCCTCGGGGACGCCTCGTGACCGCTATGAGAGCTTTTGCCGTCAGAACCATTGGTGGCTGGAAGACTACGTTTTGTTCAGTTGTCTGCGTCCGCGATTCGGCGACCGGCCGTGGAATAGCTGGCCGCAGGAGATCGTGCATCGCCATCCGGAAACGATTACCAAGCTGCACAAAAAACTGCACGAACAGCTGGAGGTGGAGCGCTTCCTGCAGTTTGCCTTCTTCGAACAATGGCGCGCCCTGCGCTCCCACTGCGCCCAGCGTGGAATTCGGGTCATCGGCGACGTCGCCATCTTCGTCAGCTACGATAGCGCCGACGTCTGGACACATCCCGAGATCTTTCGCTTGAAGGAGGATCTCTCGCCCGAGGTTGTTGCCGGCTGTCCGCCCGACGCCTTCAGCGAGACCGGTCAGCGCTGGGGCAATCCCTTGTACGACTGGGGTGCGCTTAAATCGCGTGGCTATAGCTGGTGGATCAAGCGCATGCGCTGGGCGATTGAGACCTGCGACATCGTCCGCCTCGATCATTTCCGCGGTTTCGAGGCCTATTGGGAGATTCCGGCCGAGGAACCGACTGCTGCCCACGGTCATTGGGTGCAAGGGCCCAACGAAGACCTGTTCAAGGCCTTGCGCAGCGCGCTCGGCGACTTGCCGTTCATCGCCGAGGACCTTGGTTACATTACCCGCGACGTGACCGAACTTCGTAAGACGCTGGAGATTCCCGGCATGAAGGTCATGCAGTTTGGTTTTGGCGATCGCGGCGCTCATAAGTATCTGCCCCACCGCTTCGAGCGCGACGCAGTTGTGTACACCGGCACGCACGATAACGACACGACCGTCGGCTGGTGGAACTCCGGCGCCACCGCAGACGAGAAAAAACTGGCATCGGCATATTTGGGGATCGCTGACGACGGAGTGCAGTGGGCATTCATACGAGCCGCACTCACTTCGGTCGCGAATCTTGCTGTTATCCCGGTGCAAGACGTTCTCGGTCTCGGCTCCGACGCGCGAATGAACGTGCCCAGCCAGATGGCCGGTAGTTGGGCATGGCGCCTGCCGGCTGGAGCACTCACGCCGGAACTGGCGGCCAAGCTGGCCAGTCTGGTCGACATTACGGACCGCGACGCCAGCCTGCAGCAGTCGTCATCCCACGCGGAGGCGGACGACAGGAAAGTGAGCGAAGACTTCGCGCTGTAACCAGGCTCGAGCCGGCCGATGATCACTTGATTCGCCTCCTTTACTTAATCGGGAGCGGCGACGACAATAACAAGTTGCCCGGTCTTCGAGTTGCGTTTCGCTTAGCTGCATTGTGCCGCGGCTTTCGACCGGGAGAACGCCTCATTTCGCTTTCATACTGGAAAGGACCTTCATGGCCGCCACTGGTGAACTAATCCGCATGATGAACTACGTGGACGATATCGCGTCAACACTCCGCCGCATCAATGCAAGCCTCTATCTGATCGGCGGCGAAGAGAAGAAGCGCCTCGCCGAATACATGCGCAAGTCGGACCCGAACTTCATCGGCGTCGTCGAGCAACTGGAAAAGGCAGAATAGCTCGATGGCCGAGGTCCGCACCATCGCCGTCATCGGCGCCGGCATCATGGGACGCGGCATTGCTCACGCCGCGGCCCTGGGCGGCTATCGCACCATCCTCGAAGACATTCTGCCCACCGCGCTGCGCAAGGCCGAAACCGAGATTCGCGCCAACCTTGACAAAGCGGTCGAACTCGGCAAGGTCACCAAGAACGACGCGGATGTAGCCTTCGGCCGGCTGGAGTACGCGTCGTCGGTGGAGCAGGCCGCGCGCGAAGCCGACCTGGTGATTGAAGCCGTGCCCGAGGAGATGGAGTCGAAGATCGAGATCTTCACGCTCCTCGATAAGGTCTGCCGGCCGACAACCATCCTGGCTTCCAACACTTCTTCTCTCAGCGTGACCGAGATTTCCTCTGTCACCTACCGCGCGCCCAAGTGCGTTGGCATGCACTTCTTTAATCCCGTGCACAAGATGAAGCTGCTGGAAATTGTGCGCGCGCTGGAGACCGATGACGATACGCTCGCGGCGGCCGTTGACGTTGGCAGGCGTATGGGGAAAGAAGTGGTCGCCATCAAGGAATCGCCCGGATTCATTACCAGCCGCATCAACGCCATGATCGGCAACGAAGCCTTCCACATGCTGCAGGAAGGCGTCGCGTCCGCGCACGACATCGACAAAGCCCTGAAGCTCGGCTTGAATCACCCTATGGGACCGTTCGAGATGGTGGACCTCGTCGGGCTCGACACTCGCCTGCACATTCTGGAATACCTGCACAAAACGCTTGGGCGAGAAATTTCGTCCAGCGCCCTTGCTGGTGCAGTACGTGAAGGCCGGCCGTCTGGGCCGCAAAGCCGGCCGCGGCGTCTATGAATATCCTGGTCAGGAACCGGGACGGCAGCAGGCGGCGGGAACCCCTGACGAAGGCAAGAAGTAGCGCCTCGTTTCCTGTGCTCTTTTCCAGCCATCAGCGACTGAACTTCTGACGTCCGCCGCCTATACCCCTCCCCCTCTGCGGCTTACCTATTTTCAACAACTTAGACATCATTTGTATCGCAAAATATTCTATCCAAATGAGTTACAGGCAAAATATAGATTCCTATGGGTTTAGCAGGGGCAAATGAGTGGCGAGACACCGATTTGTATACCATGTTATCATGCTAGCATGTTAACATAGTATACAATCCATCCAAATTGTGGGTACCCCCCTCCCCCACCTCTTGCAAAATCTTGAAAACAAAGAGCGAGATAAAAACTTCCCTTGCAAAATATTCTATCCAAAGGAGTTACAGGCAAAATATTCTATTATAAGCACTTAACTCCTTTCGTGAGGTTCTGAGAACCTCCGTTTCGGAGAATCGCCCCGATTCCACCGCGAACAAAACCAACGCAGAGAAGAGCGCTTTATTTGCCAAGGGTTTGGGCGACAGGAGCTTTGGACTGACTTGTCAAAGAACTTAATCTCGCCGAGGCACACGACCACCGGACGGGCGCGCACACTAAGTGCCCCGACCGGAGCGTATCCCAGACCCCTGGGTTGTTCAAGTTACGAAGGTGCAGGTAGGGTAACTGTCCTTTCGTAACAACTACGCGATGTGGTAACCCGAGGCCGCGCGGCCAGCCGGTGCCCAATGTTGCAATAGGCCAAACCGGAGTTGGAGCCTGGCAGGCTGCTGAAAAAGTCTCGGAGAAGCGGGTTCGGGTATTGCGGCGCTTCAGAGCCGCGTCAACCCCTCGGTAATCACTTCAAAAGCGGCGAACGGTTATCACTTCAAAACCGGCCAACGCAAGGTGCCCGGAACTTAGCTGTTCTTACCGCGTCATCGCCCGGTCAGGCAAGTCTAAATTTGTAATGGTCTGAACTTCGACGTTGTGGCCAGCGCTGATGAGTCTCCGCCTCTCTTCATCGACATGTAGGACCCGATGAAGAAGATGGCGATTGTGCCGGGCAGGTGAACTAGCAGAGATGGTGGACGAAGCGTGTAGCCATCCTGAAAACCGGAGTCTTTCTGTAGGGTGGGTAGTGTTGGCTGATCGTGCTATTCAGCGTTAGAACTGTGTTGACTTGCCTGTTGCATCGCACCTGTGAGCGCCTTCAATCCCAACCAGTTCTTCTTCGGTCACCTTGAAATCACCCCACGCGCGGGAGATTGCGAGAAAGCAGTTCAGGCAGATTGAATCGACCGAGCCATCATCGAGGGTACGATGAACAAACCTGGGAGACAGCGGGAAGATGGTCATGGGCGAGCTTGCGCCATTATCAGCTGGACGTTCATTCCTCGGAAGTAGAAGGGGTCTGCGATTTCGCACGGCAAGCGCCTCCTAAACGAAGGTCCAATCATAGGGCGCTGTCCGCTGCCTGTCTGTTCAATATTGAACATAGGCGCCACAGGTCGTATCAGGTGACGGCGGCGATGCTGCCAAAGTGGGGTAAGACTCAGGATGCCGCGGCTTGTGCGGTGCCTTGTTGGAAGGGAAGGACTACCAGAAATTTTGTGCCTTTCCCGACTTCGCTGCTTACCTCAATCCGGCCGCGATGTTCCTCGGCGATCCGGCGGGCCAGTGACAGTCCCAGACCCGTGCCGGTTCCCTTAGTCGTATAGAACGGACGGAAGATGTTGGGCAGATGCTCAAGGGCAACACCACACCCTGTATCGATGACGGCAATTGCGGCATCGCCTCTCAAAGATGAAATCTCAACCCGAATAGCACCTGCACCGTCAATCGCCTGAACCGCGTTCAGCAACAGATTCAAAAGCAGCTGGTGAATCTGATCGCTGTCGTGTTCAACGTTTGGCAGATTCGGGTCTTTCTCCAGTCCTATCGTGATTGGCTTGGAGAGCACTTGCTGGGAGGCCAGCGTGACGGCATGTTGCACCGTTGTGTTCAAGTTGCCCGGCCGAACCTGGGGTGGGTGTGGACGGGCCGTTTGCAGCAGGTCGGTGAGAATGTGGTTGATCCGTGCAATCTCCAGACGCGCACCTTTGACCACAGCGTGGGCCGAGCTGGTCACAGGCAGGTCCCCGCCAATGATTTCGATCACCCCGGCAATACCTGCGAGCGGATTGCGGATCTCATGGGCGAGCCCGGCAGCGAGTTCTCCGAGTGTGGCCAGGTGTTCCGCGCGCGACATTTGGGTGCGGTGCAGCCGTTCGATCTCTTCGCGGCTCTCGCGCAATTGCTGGACCATGTGGTTAAAGTTGCGACCGAGGTCTCCGATTTCGTCGTTGCGATCGGCAAAGCCCACCGCGACGTCCAGGTCCCCTTCGCCGACGCGAGCGATCTTGTCCTGAAGGTCCACCCTAATTGTCCTCACCATCCTTGCTTCCGCCAGATGACCAGACGAAGCGGAACGGGAACCGTTTGTAGACCTGGCATGCATCGCAATACTCGTAACGCTTACGCCACCGCAAGCCGCTCCAGCGCGGGCTTGTTGTGGATGATCAAGGTGGAGGCCCTTATTTCAACTATGTCTTTCTTTCTAAGTTCTGCCAGTGTGCGGGTTATCGTTTCCCGGCTGGTACCCATGAGCTGAGCAATGTCTGCATGGGTCAGCGCGAGTCTTGCGCGGACCACTCCATTGGTGACCAGCCCATCCGTCGCCGATGCGAGCAGGAACTTCGCGATTCTCTCGGAGGCTGAGTGTGACAGCCCGATTAAGCGGACCACCTCGTATGCGTCCTGACAGTCACGACTGATATGCTGAGTTGCGCGCAAACAGGCATCGCCATGCTCTTTGAGGAACCGAAGGAAGTCTTTCCGGGTGACAAAGTTCAGTCGGCTTGGCTGCATCGTCTCCATCGTCAACTCATAGGGCTTGCCTGTGACAACTGCGGCTAAGCCGAGAATCTCTCCTCCGGTTGCGATCCGCAAGATAAAGGTTTTCCCATCGCGCGAAGTGGTGGAGAGCTTCGCCTGCCCCTGGCAGAGCATGAAGATTCCACGCGGGAGTTGTCCTTCAACAAAAATGACCGCGCCTTTAGGAAAGACCGTCGCATGTTGTATCTGCTTGAAAGCCTCCCGCGATTCATGGGAGAGGGAGCAGCAGAAATTGTCAGGACGCAAGTGACAAGTAAGACATTCAGTGGGCAGACCGTAGGGCGAGTTCATGGCCATTCCTCATCTGCCCGAGAAAACATGGGGGCGGTTATCGGTCAATGCGCCGGCCAGCTTTTGAATGGCAGCCATATTCTGGATCAGCAGGGTGGAACCATGAATTGTCGCCATGCGCTGCTCGCGAAAATTGGCGAGAGTACGAGTAACGGTCTCGCGCGACATGCCGATGATTTGCGCGATCTCATCATGGGTCAAGTACACTTTGATTCCGTGAGCCGTGGCCATCCCGGAATCGTCGTGCGACCAATCCAGCATCAAACGGGCAATTCGTTCAGCTGCTGAGCTCATTACGAAGGAGCGAAGGTGCTGGTACGCCTGTTGGCACTCGCGGCTCAGATGTATTGCGGCGTGCATGCAGGCATCGCCGTGTTCCGTCAGAAACTTCAGAAAGTCGTCCCGCTTAACAAAGTTTAGTTGGCACGGTTGGCCAGTTTCTGCCGTCGTCTCGTGCGGGATTCCAGAGACGGTTGCGTTCAACCCTAACACCTCCCCAGGCTGGGCAATCTTGAAGATAAGGGTGTGGCCTTCCCTCGAAGTGGCTGACAATTTCACCCGGCCTTTACATAGAATGTAAATGCCGCGGCAAGCCTGGCCTTCCACGAACAGAGTTGCACCGGCAGGATACGCAACCGTGAACTTCAGGGGCTGAAAGGCTTCCATTACTGATTTCGGCAAATGGCAGAAAAAGCCCTCAGAACACAACTTGCAGGAGAGACAGTCTTCGACCAGCTCCATCCCGTATGGTGAATGCATCGCCACCCTCCCTGTCGAAGCCCCATACCGCTGCAGAATCCTTGGCAGAGGATGTGGATGTGGGGCCTAACTTGCTTTGAGGGTCGCCTGCCACGGACTGGCGTTGTTATCCGAGCAGCATACGGCGTTCAACAGGCCCCAGTCTGTTCAATATTGCTCAGCTACGAAGATTATTGTTATTGCGCTGGTCAGCCCCAGGTAGCCAGTCAGTGAGGATCACAGCCAAATGTTCAGATGTCACAGACAGACCATAGCGCGCGGGTGTGGAATTGAAGTAGCTGGCACGGGAGTTGCGTTGCGCCCTTTCCACCCGCTCTCCGGCACTGAAAACCACTTCGATCAGGCGGCTCC
The DNA here is from genome assembly GCA_963802685.1 of uncultured Actinomycetes bacterium. Classification (GTDB taxonomy): domain Bacteria; phylum Actinomycetota; class Thermoleophilia; order Gaiellales; family Gaiellaceae; genus Palsa-739. Next base: position 211,466 of record CAWDJG010000008.1, on the reverse strand, counting down.
AGGGCAATGAACTGGACCGTCAGGAGGCTTCCACGTGAGTATGAAAGCGAGCACCCGGCAGGCGGGCGGCGTCACCATCGTAGACCTTAGCGGAAATATCAAGCTGGGCGAGGGCAGCTCGATTTTGCGCGACACCGTCAAGGACTTGCTGGCGAAGGGACAGAACAACATCCTGTTGAATCTGGGCGAGATTACCTACATTGACAGCTCGGGCATCGGCGAACTGGTCAGCGCCTTTACCTCGGTGCGCCACCAGGGTGGCGAACTGAAACTGCTGCATCTAACCAAGAAGATGCACGATCTGCTGCAGATCACCAAGCTCTACACTGTCTTCGACGTGAAGGACGACGAAGCTGCGGCCATCAGCGCCTTTGCGTTAGTCACAACCTAGTTCCCGGGTTGTGCGTCATCTGGATGTCACGCTGTAGCGGAGGTCCTGGCGGATCAACTGCGGCCGGCATTCTGAATGGGATGGCGACCTTTGCGGGCGCTCGGCTGCTGTCGGACAAGGGTCTTGCAGGGCAACGCAGCCGGCACCGGATGATTGACTTGCTTACCTGCTGTCCCTACCATCGATTTGCAAAAGTCTTTTTTTCAACCTAATGATTGGTTCGACCGTTTCTCACTACCGCATCCTGGAAAAGCTCGGTGGTGGCGGCATGGGAGTGGTGTACAAGGCCGAGGACGTACGCCTCAACCGCTTCGTGGCCGTGAAGTTCCTGCCTCCCGATGTAGCCCATGACCCCAACGCCCTGGCTCGGTTCCGGGGCGAAGCCCGGGCCGCCTCGGCATTGAATCATCCCAACATCTGCACCCTCTACGACATCGGCGAGGAGGATGGAAACACCTTCCTGGTGATGGAAGCGTTGGAAGGTTTGACGCTCAAGCATTACATCGCAGGCAAACCGCTGGAACCGGAGGTGATGGTCTCGTTGGGCATCGAGATAGCCGACGCCCTCGATGCTGCTCATGCCGCCGGTATCATCCACCGGGATATCAAGCCGGCCAATATCTTCGTCACCCATCGAGGACACGCCAAGATCCTGGACTTCGGATTGGCGAAAGTAACCGCGGTTCGAGCGCCATCCGACAGCTCCGAGACTGCGATCGTGCCATCGGAGGAGCAGCAGCTCAGCCGTCCCGGCGCGATGACGGGAACGGTGGCTTATATGTCCCCCGAACAAGTCCGAGCGCGGGAGGTGGATGCGCGCACTGATCTGTTCTCGTTTGGGGCGGTGCTGTATGAGATGGCGACGGGCGAGATGCCGTTCCGCGGCAGTAGCGCAGGGGAGATCTGCGGGGCGATTCTGCATGAACAACCTATCCCCCCATCGCAAGTAAATCCGGCGCTGCCAGGACGGCTGGAGGAGATTATCGGTCGCGCCCTGGAAAAGAAACGCGAGCTTCGCTACCAGCATGCCTCTGAGATGCGGGCCGAGTTGGAGCGGTTGAAGCGCGACTGGGACGCGAGCGGTAGCGTGACCAGCAGTGCAAGTGGGTTCAGGGAGCGACCATTGGGTGCCTGCGGGCCCCTTTTCGTCTTCGGGATCCTCCGCTGACGTGCAAGCTGCGCCGGTCGCTTCACAGAAAACTGTTGGGGACGCGTCGAGGTCGTCAAGGTGGAGAATCCTGATGCCGATCCTGTCGGTAGCCGTCGTCGTGGCCGCCGCGATCGGATGGTTCTTCTACCGGCACTCCGCGGGTAGTTCATCGCTGAAAGGAAAAAACACAATCGTTCTCGCCGACTTCACCAACACGACGGGCGAGAGCGTGTTTGACGGGACGTTGAAGCAGGCCCTGGCAATTCAACTGGAGCAGTCGCCTTACTTGAAGCTGCTTTCGGAGAGTAAGGTCCGGTCGACGCTCAAGCTTATGGATGAGGCTCCGGATACCCGCCTGAGCAACGAAACAGCTCGTGAAGTATGCCAGCGCAGCAACAGCACGGGTGTGATCAGCGGTTCAATCGACAGCATGGGCAACCACTATCTAATCAGCCTGCGCGCAGTCGATTGCCAGAGCGGAGACACGCTGGCAAGCGCCAAAGCGGAAGCCGAAAGTCGGGACGCAGTGCTGCGGCGGCTGGGAGATGCCGGCGATGAGTTACGCGGAAAGTTGGGCGAGTCGCTGACCTCGGTGCAGCGCTACAACAAACCGCTGGACCAGGCGACAACGTCCTCGCTGGAGGCGCTGCAGGCCTTTTCTGAAGGCCGCCACATGCAATGGTTGAAGGGTGACGCAGCCTCCATCCCGTTTCATAAGCGCGCGGTTGAGCTCGATCCGAACTTCGCTCGGGCCTACGCGGCCCTGGGGATGGCCCAGAATAACCTTGGGGAGTTCAGCGCAGCGACGCAAAGTTTCACCAAAGCCTTCCAGCTGCGGGACCGCGTCAGCGATCGTGAGCGCTTCTACATCGAAGCCGCCTACTACAGCTTCGCGACCGGCGAGTTGTTGAAGGGCATCGAGACCTATCGGCAATGGATCGAGGCATACCCGGAAGACTTCATTCCGTATGCCAACTTGCCGCTGGACCAGGAACCGCTGGGCGAGTTCGAGAAGGCGATCGAGTCGGCCCAGCAGGCGATCCGGTTGAATCCCGAATCTGGCGCTGCTTACGGTGCGCTGGTGAGCGGGTATGTCGACTTGACCGGCTGGACGAAGCCAAGGCCATGTACGAACAGGCAATCGCCAGGCATCCCGACATTCAATACCTGCACCAGCAGCGTTATTACATCGGCTTCCTGGAGCAGGACGAAGCTGCCATGCGGAAGGAGGTCGCCTGGGCCGCAGGAAAGCCGGACAGGGAATCGCAGTTGGGGTGGTTAGAGGCGCAGACCGCCGCCTATCACGGGGAACTCACCAAAGCCCGTGACCTCTCGCAAACGGCCGAGCTGCAAGCAAAGGCCGCCGATAACACGGAGCAGGCTGCGCTGATCATGGCACTGTTCGCAGGGACCGAAGCTGAGTTTGGGAATCTGAAGGCCTCGCGGCAACAGGCTTCAGCGGCGCTGGCTCTCCGTGCCGGCCGGGATGAAATGATTGCTGCAGGACTCGCGCTCGCGCGCGCGGGAGATGTGGCGCAGGCAGAGAAGATCGCCGACAAACTGAACCAGCAGTTCCCGCTGGATACGATCATTCAACTTTACTGGTTGCCGACGATCCGGGCGTCCATCGCTTTGCAGCGGAACGACCCGCAGCAGGCCATCGCCATCCTGGAGGCTGCACTGCCCTACGAACTGGGTAACCAGGGATATGGGCCGTTATATCCGGTCTATATCCGTGGAATGGCGTATCTGCAAATGAAACAGGGAGAGCAGGCTGCGGCTGAATTCAACAAGATACTGAAGCATCGCGGCCTGATGAAGAATTCTCCGCTGGCTGCCTTGGCACAATTGCAACTGGGCCGGGCCCAGGCAATGAGCGGCGAGACTCCGGCGGCGCGCAAAAGCTATCAGGATTTCTTCGCTAACTGGAAGAACGCGGATCCTGATATTCCGGTACTGCTACAGGCCAAAGCAGAGTACGCCAAGCTGAGATAAGGACCGCGCCCGGCCGGTCGGACAAGGGTCTTGCAGGGCAACGCAGCCGGCACCGGATGATTGAGCTTGCTTACAGTTGACTGGCTCGCTCCTCCCACCGGTAAAATTGGGATTGCGCATCGCTTCACGGCACGGGTATTCTCCACTACAACAACCGTCCTACATGCCGAAACTCTACACTCCCCGTGATGCCGCTCAAGTGCTCGGGATCAGCTACGCGTCGCTAAAGCAGTGGATCTACCAGGGCAAGTTGAAGAGCGTTCAAACGCTGGGTGGTCATCACCGGATACCTGAGTCGGAAATTGACCGCCTGTTGCCTCGGGTCGCTGTCACCGGTGCTCCGGAGAAGAGGCGTCGGATGTTTCGGCGCGTCAGTGGACGAAATCAATTGATTGGGCGGGTTACCGATATCAAGATCATCGGCCTGCTCGCCCAGGTTACGCTGTCGGTCGGCGACCAGCACATCACCTCCATCATTACCGCCGATGCGGTGCGGGAATTACGGCTCAAGAAGGGCCAGATTGCCGCCGCGCTGATCAAGTCCACCGAAGTGATGATCATCCTACCTGACTAAATCCGTTTGACACTCACGATTAGATTCGATTAAATCGACGGCGCTGGGCTTTTGCAGTGCAGCGCAGCCGGGTGTCGGGCGTGCGTCGCCCTGGTCTTTGTCGGGAGAAGATGATGTCCGCCAGGTGCCGTCGTCTGTTGGGTAGTCGTGCTGTCCTTCTTATGCCTCGGTGCGCTTCCCGCAGTCAGCGCAGGTCTCCGCAAGCTTGTCCGGCCGGGTCACAGACCAAACCGGCGCTGTTGTCTCCGGGCGCTGCCGTAACCGCAGAAAACCTCGACACCGGCGTCGCCCGTACTGCTCTCACCGACCAAGCCGGGCGATACGAATTGGTTGCCCTTCCCATCGGCCAGTATGACGTGCGCGCCCGGAAAGCCGGCTTTGCCGAACGGGTCCGCACCGGCATCGCTCTGGTAGTGGGGCAAGACGCTACGGTCGACTTGAGTTTGCCGGTCGGCAACGTCAGCGAGCAGGTGAAAGTGGTGGCGAACGTGCCCATGGTGAACGCCACCACCCAGGACATCTCCGGCCTGGTCGGAGAGAAGGAAGTGAAACAGCTTCCGCTCAATGGACGCAGCTACGATTTGCTTCTTACCCTGAACCCCGGAATCGTCAACTTCACCTGGGAGAAGACCGGCGGCATCGGAGTATCGAACTCCACCACCGGCAACAATTTCTCGGCGTCCGGCAATCGTCCTCAGCAAAACCTGTTTCTGCTGAACGGCGTCGAGTTCACCGGCGCGGCGGAGAACAACATGCAGCCGGGCGGTCCGAGCGAGAATTTGCTGGGCGTCGAAGCGGTGCGCGAGTTCAACGTGTTGCGCGACTCCTACAGCGCCGAATACGGCAAGCGGCCGGGTGCGCAAGTGACCATCGTGACGCAATCGGGAACCAACCAGTGGCACGGCTCGGTGTATGAGTTCCTGCGCAACAATGCTCTCGATGCTCCCAATTATTTCGACCAGGGATCCGCGCCGCCTTTTCAGCGCAATCAGTTCGGGGCCGCCGTGGGAGGGCCGCTGCAGAAGAATAAGACCTTCCTTTTCGCGAACTTCGAGGGATTCATCCAAAATTTGCATCAAACCTCAGTGGCGTTTGTGCCCGACCTGGCTTCGCGCGCGAAAGCTGTGCCGAGCGTTCAACCGCTGCTGAACCTGTGGCCCACTCCTACGCACAAGCGATCCTGACTTCAGCGGGATCGCGCGGTTTCCAGCAGCCCGTTACAAACCATTCGCGAGTACTTCGGAACCGCTCGATTCGACCACGTCTTCTCGGCAAAAGACACGTTCTCGACGGTGTATACCATCGACGACGGCAGCGGACGTCACGCCCACTACGATCAACCCTTACAGCACTGACATCTCTGAATCTGCGCGAGCAGGTCGCCAGTCTGGAAGAGACGCACGTCTTCTCGCCCGCGTTGCTGAATACCGCGCGTTTTGGTTTTTCGCGAGCGGGCTACTTCTTTACCGGTGAACCTACGCCCGGCACACCGCGGCCGGCGTTCCCGGCTTTCTCGTTGGACATCCGGTTGGAGCGGTGGTTGTTGGCGGAAGCGCCGCTTCCAATCCTCAGGCACAAATTGGCCTCGCCGGCAGCAACAACGGCAGCAACCTGGCCATGGCCCGGAACCTGTTTCACCTACGAAGACCGGATCAGCCTGGACTCACGGAGCGCATCAGTTCAGTTTCGGCGCTTGGTTCCAGCAATTCCAGTCGAACGAAACCATCGCGCTCAGCCAATATGGACAGGCGACGTTCACCAGCCTGCAGACGTTTCTGACCGGAGTCACCAGCTACCTTCCTGTACGATCCCGCACCCACGGAGATGAATTGGCGGTCTCTGTTTGGTGCGCTCTACGCGCAAGACATCATTCGCGTGAGCCCCAAGTTGACGCTGACCCTGGGATTCCGCGGCGAGTTCTCCAGCGGGTGGAATGAGGCCCATGGGCGCGCCGCGAACTACACATTCACCAACGGAGTTATCTCCAGCCAGCCGCGCATTGCCAGCAACGCGTTCACCGTTAACAACGCGAAGTTCCTGCCAGAACCGCGAATCGGCGTTGCCTGGAGTCCCTATCCCGGCAAGACCGTCGTGCGCGCCGGATTCGGCATCTACAACGAGCTGCAGGATGCGCTGGGCTATCGCATGGACCAGAATGCGCCTTTCAATCCGACCTACAGTATCGCTGCGTTGCCGGTATCCAAGCTTCCTATCAACCCGCAAGCGCCGCTGCCGGCCAAAGGCGTTGCTGGTTCCCGGAGGAGTTCAACCCAACCTGCAAGATGCCGACCTTGATCTCTTACTCCCTGCAGGGTCGAACAGGAACTCACTCCGAATACGTCTCTCACGCTCGGCTACGTGGGATCGCATGGCTACCATGAAATCGTCGGCCTTGACGGCAACACGCCGGTGCCGACCATCTGTCCGGCGGCGCCGTGTCCGGCTACTTATCCGAGCACGTTTCCCAGTCGGGTTGGCCGGTACGCCCGTTCCTGCTGGCTCCTTCTACATTCCTGTTGGAAGGCCGAAAGCCAATCCCACCTTGGCTAACACGTGGACTTGGTTTTCCGTCGGCGACAGTTAGTTACAACGCGCTGCAAGTCGATCTCAACCATCGCTTCAGCGACGGATTCTCGCTCCGCGGCGTATACACCTGGTCGAAGGCGCTCGATGATGGAGACTCTCTGAACGCCACCACCTCGGGCAACGCGCCGGGCCTGGTTTCCAATCCCTACGACATCAACGCAGACTGGGGTCTCGCCACCTACGATGTGCGGCAACTGGGCGTGACTCAGCGTAGTTTATGACCTGCCCTTCGGACACGGCCGGGCGGTTCGCGAACTGCGCTCGATGGCCTGGCGAATGGCTTGATCAGCGGCTGGTCAGGTGAACAGCATCGCTTACCTTGCAAGCCGGATTCCCGTTCACCCCGCAACTCAGCTACAACCCATCGAACAATGGCGACACCCGCAATCCGGTGCGGCCGTTTGCGAATCCGGATTTCAACGGCTCCGCGATTCTGGGCACTCCATCTCAGTGGTTCAATCCCAGTGCTTTTCTACAGCCTCCGCCCAACAGCGGCTTCTATGGCAACCTCGGGCGCGATAACCTGATCGGTCCGGTCTGGCGACCTGGGATTTTTCCGCGATCAAAAACACGCGTATTCACGAGCGGCTATCCCTTCAGTTTCGCGCCGAGATCTTTAACCTGCTGAACCGCGCCAATTTCAACACGCCCAACCTGATCGTGTTTACACCCGCGGGGCTTTCCGGCACGGCAGGAGCGATCACCAGCACGTCCACAACCGCCCGCCAGGTGCAATTCGGCTTGAAACTGCTGTGGTAGCGAATGATTCCTTCTACGAGAAGATCGTGAACCTATTGAGGATTGCAGATTATAGTGACATCACCGCTAACCCAACAAGGCAGGCCATGATTGATGAATTGTCATTACGAGCGCCCGGTTTTGGCGCGAGGAATCTGCTCTTCTGCATGACCCAGGAGAGCAGATCCCTCGCTGCGCTCGTGATGACAAACATCACAAACTGTCACCATATTGTGCAACCTCAATAAGAGCGTACATGTCAGCTACCGAACTAAAGGGGCCTACGGCGGTCTGAAACCGAAGTCTCAACTGACGACTTGCAATTGGTCTTCACGCATCGCGCCTGCCACGCTGTGCTCCAGTTCATGGGCCACGGCGATGGAGAGCCGGCGAATGCCCTCGCGGATCTGCTCCGGCTGCGCGTTGGAGAAGTTCAGCCGCATGTGCGAGCCGGGGTCGCCGCCCGGGATAGAAGGGATCGCCGGGCACGAAGGCCACGTCCTGGCGCAACGCAGTATCGAGCAGCTTCATGGTGTCGATGCCGGGCGGCAGAGTGACCCACAGGAACAGTCCGCCCTTGGGATGCGTCCATGAGACCTCAGGCGGGAAGTAGTCATGCAAAGCTTCGAGCATGGCATCGCGGCGCTCGCCGTAGACCCGGCGAATAAGTTTCACGTGCTCTTCGAGGAAGCCGTCCGCGCCACTTCGTAGGCAACCATCTGAGTAAAGGTACTGGTGTGGAGGTCGGCGCACTGCTTCAACTGCACCAGACGGCTGATGACGTCCGGCGGCGCCACGATCCAGCCCAGGCGCAGTCCGGGCGCCATGACCTTGGAGAAGGTGCTGAGATAGATGACGTTGCCCAGGCGATAGCCGTTGTCGCGCTGCAGGTTGGTGCGGTCGAGCACCACCAGCGGCGGAATGTGCTCGCCTTCGTAGCGTAACTGGCCGTAAGGATCGTCTTCGATGATCGGGATGCCGTACTTGTCGGAGAGCAGCTACCAGCTCGTCGCGGCGGCTGCGCGAGAGGGTGACGCCGCCGGGATTCTGGAAGTTCGGCAGGATGTACATGAACTTCGGGCCGGAGCGCAGCGCCCGCTCCATCTCGCTGGTCTGCAGGCCTTGCTCGTCGATGGGCACGGTGACGTACTCAGCGCCCATCAGGTCGAAGGCCTGCAGCGCGCCCAGATAGGTGGGCGACTCGACCAGGATGCGGTCGCCGCGGTTGATGAGCAGCTTGGCGATGAGGTCCAGCGCCTGCTGCGAGCCGGAGGTGATGAGGACGTTGTCCGACGGTTCGCGAGGATGCCGTAGCGCGCCATTTGCGCCACGATGAGCTCGCGCAACGGAGCGATAGCCTTCGGTGGGACCGTACTGTAACGCGGCGAAGGCCTGGGTGGAGAGAACCTGCTGGCAGGCTTCCTGGAAGCGCGCCACGGGAAACACTTCGGGCGCGGGCAAGCCGCCGCCGAAGGAGATGACCTCGGGACGTTGGGTGAGCTTCAGCAGCTCACGGATGATGGAACTCTTGGCTGACTTGGTGCGCTGCGCATAGCGATGGGCCCAGGGCGCTGCCATACAACACCTCCACAGTTACACCCCAAGTTAGCGCGGAGGACAAGCTTTGTCTGTGACGGCGGACACGTGCGCTGGGTCAGGGGACCACGCCCGTGGCGGGATTACTTGTTGCCAAGGGGTCCCTCGACTCCCCGCTCGTCGCTCCGTCGAAAAACATGCCGGGTAAAGGGGAGTGAGCAGCATAGGGGTCCTTCGACTCGCTGCGCTCGCTCAGGATGACAGAGGTGAAGGATGACCGTTTTTCATCCCTATGGGTGGGCTGCAGGCCCATGTAATACTCGGGGATGACACTTGAGTTTTAGCTGACATTCATGATTGATTTCAGGCCAGATGTCAGATGGATCAGAAGCACGAGGCAATCCGTGAGGCAAGCATTCACGGTATGATCCGCACCTGTTGGCCGTTCTTGATCATGTTGGTCCCGCTGGTCACCACGTGATCTGGCGGATTCACTCCGTGCAGGACGGCGATATTGTTTCCGTAGGTATCGCCGAGGGTGACGTCCTGAGTGTGAACTTTAACGGTGTCTCCCGTGCCTTCGGTCACGTACACCGCAAAGCCGTTGGGGTTATCCGGGCTGCGTACCACAGCGGTCAAGGGCACAACGGTGACCTTGCCCATGGTCTGTCCAGCGCCGATGGTGATGGAAGCAATCATTCCCGCCTTCAGCAGGTTCTTCGGATTGTCGATGCGGACTTCGACCGAGTAAACGCGACTCTTGGGATCGGCCGCCGCCGAGATGGAGGTCACATGACCGGGGAAGCTGCCGGGCAAGGCTTCGGTGGTGACGGATTGCGGACTGCCCAGTTTTACCCGGTCGATGGCAGTGTCCGGCACGCCGAATACGGCCTTCACCGAGCGCGTGTCGGCCAGAGTGAAGCCGCTGGTTGCCGCACTGACCAGGGTTCCGACGTCCACATTGCGCTTTAGCACCCAGGAATCGAACGGGGCCTTCAGCTGGCAATAACCCAGCGCGATGTCGGCTTCAGCGACTGAGGCCTTCCCATTGTCGACTGCCGCCTGGGTGCTCTGAAACTGCGCGTTGGTGTCGTCGTAGTCGGGCTTGGTGGCAGCGCCAACTTTGTAGAGCGCCGAGATCCGGTCGAACGAAAGCTGGGCGCGCTCATGGTCGGCCTGCGCTTTGGCGAGCTGGGCCTTTGCCTGCGCCAGCTTCTGTTGGTAGTCGTCCTGTTGCACGGTGGCGAGCACCGTGCCTTTGGTCACATAGTCGCCCTGGTCGATGTTGCGAATGTGACCGTCGGCGTCGCGCACCTGACGAATACTGGCTAGATAGCCGTTCGACTTAAAGGCCAGGTCCACCTGCTGGTAAGGCTGGATGTTCGCGGAATAGGTGTTGCCAATGCCGGTATCGATGGTTTGCACTTCCGAGGTGCGCACAGGGACCAGGATTGGCTGGTTGGTTGTCTCTTTGTGGCAGGCGGTGAGCATTGAGAGGACAATGACAGCCAGCACCGGCGGCACACAGAGCCTTAAAGTTCGTAGCGGAGAGATGACCTCAAATGGGTCCTGTTCGACAGACTCGGGGCAGGCACTCGCACACTCAAGAGGGTGTGTGGGAACTGTGCCGTCCCTTCGGGGCTGGCGTCGCAGCAAGGTCAAGTTTCCTTCCCCACCACAATTTCGTCAGTCGAGTTCTTACACACCCTAGAAGCTGCTGAAACAGTCTGAAAAGCAGATCCCTCGCGGGCTGGCCCGCTCGGGATGACAAAAATAAAAGGCTTAACGGCGCGTCTAAAGACGCGCCCCTTCAAAGCGAGGTTGTCAATGGAGTTTTTCAGCAGCCTGCTAGGAAGCTCGCTCGCGCCAGAAAAAACGCGATGCCTGAACGCGGGCCCGAAGCCCCCCCCCGCTCCCTCCTCTCCCTTCCCCTGCCCCCTCTCCTGCTGCCGCTTCGCGCTGTTCTTGCCTCGCCCCCCGCCCCCCCTGAAGGCCCGTTCTACCCGTGAAACATATCCTGTGCGGGGGCTAGTTTGCTCTTGCTGCATAAGGTTCACTCCTCCCCGATTGCTTTCTGGAAGTTTGCCTTCGCAGTCCAGAATTTGGCCATGGCCTCGTTGTAATCTGCGTTGGAGCCTTCGACTGCCGACTGCTGCTGTAATACGTCACGTAGTAGCACCGTCTTCTGCTGAAATTTCTGGGTGATCTCACGCAGCTTCTCGGTGGAGGCCTCCTTCTTGGCGGTCGCCACGGCGACAGCCACGCGCGCCTCGTGCAGTGCCCGGAACTGCGTATCCAGGTTGATCAGGATCTGCGCCTTAGTGTCGTCCAGGTTCAGCTTGCTCTGGTCGACGGCGATGACCTTCTCGTTGACTTCGTGCTTGCGCCGGTTCCAGTCAAAGGGTTCCCAGCTGAACTCGAACCCCAGCGCCATCACATTCGTGGGCACAAAGTTGACGCCAAAGGGCGAGAGGTAGTGGAAGGAGGCGGCGAGATCCGGCAGATACTGCGCTTTGACCTGCCGTCTGGCATTGTCGGCCTGCTGCACCGTGATCTCGGCTTCTTTCACCTTCGGGATTCTGCGCCAGCGCCAGGGCCTGCGCTTCCGGAAGGTTCTGTTCGACTGCCGATAATTCGGTCGGATTGGTCGCCTGGAATTGGGTATTGATGTCACGGCCCAACAGATTGTTCAGCGTCTCTTTGGCCGACGCGAGCTTGTCCTGGAGTTGCAGGAGCTTGTACTGCTCATCGGCGAGCTTGGCCTTTACCTCCAAGGTCTCGGACTTAAGCACGACCTGTTCCGCCAGATACTGAGTAGAGATGCGATCCAGCTCCTGGTATTGCTTGATGCTGGCGTCGGTCGCGTCAATGGCGTTCTGGATCTCAACGATGGAGTAGTAGGCCTGCCGCACATCATCGACAATCGAGATGCGCTCCTCGCGCACCTTCTGGGCGGCCTGCTCGACCGACAGCTCCTGCCCATGGATGTGGATGTTGATCTTGTAGAGCGTGAGTAGAGGCTGCGAAGCCGTGCCGAAAATGTAGGCCGTTGGCTGGCTCGGAGTGGTGATGTTCGTGTTGGTGGCAGGGATGGGACCGATGCCGGCATAGGTGCCGAACTGGCCGGCCTGCACCGTAAAGTTGATGGGCTGGAGCAACTGCGAGGCGAACACATAGGTGTTGAAGGAGGGAAGCCGCCTGGTCTTCTCCGGCAGCCAGCTTCTCCTTCGAGCTATCGAGGCTGAGGGAGACGATCTTCAGGTTGCGATTGTTGGCGATCGCGATCTGGACGGCCTGATCGACGGTGAGCACCTCGGCGGAGTTTGCCGGCTCCTCAGCCGCAGCAGCGATGCCGAGGACGGCCAGCAGCAGGACGGAGGCGATGACCGCTGCTGAGCGACACATCAGCCTCGCGGCGAAACCCGTGGCGACCGCGCCCGCGTGCGGAGAGGCGGCGAGGTGAAAGAATCCACAAGCGGCAGAACGCGCAGGCATCGTCTGATAGACAGAGCTTCTTGGAAATCCGCAACACTCTACCATGAACCGGCGAATTTTCGGGCAATCATTTCGCCGCCGTTCCACGCGGGTCCGCAACAAATTTCGGGGGTGTTGCCTGGTCCGCGAATTGCCACGCTGTCAGATACGCCAGCCGCAGGATTTTCGCCATCTTGGCGTAGTCGATCTTGTCGGCGGTATCGGTGGTGTGATGGTAGTCGGGATGGAACTCCAGCTCAACGCGCAGCTCACCGGCGTCCCGGGCAAGGAGACGATCGTCCGCGACCCGTTCGGGAACGCGATCGACGTCCAGAGCAACGTTCCCGCGCGGCCGGGCAAGGACGTGTTCCTGACGATCGACCACCGCATCCAGGCGAACGCCGAGCAGGTGCTGCGCGCGACGGTGGCCAAGTTCCACGCAAAGGACGCGACAGCGATCGTCATCGATCCGCACACGGGTGCAGTCCTCGCGATGGCGACCGAGCCGGGCTACAACGCGAACAACTTCGCGAACGTCAAACAGGCGCTCGAGACGAACCACGCCACCTCCGACGTGTTCGAGCCGGGGTCGGTCTTCAAGGTCGTGACGATCGGCGGCGCGCTCGCCGAGCATCTCGTCACGCCGCAGACGGCGTTCACGCTTCCGTACTCGATCCACGTCGCCGACCGTGTCGTGCACGACGCGGAGATCAGGCCGACCGAGCGGATGACCGTCGCGCAGATCCTCCAGCGCTCGTCGAACGTCGGCGCGGTCACGATCGCGGAGACGAAGCTCGGCGAGAACGGCCTCAAGGACTGGATCCACCGCTTCGGCTTCGGCGAGGCGACGGGCATCGACTTCCCGGGTGAGAGCCAGGGCCTCCTGCCGTCCTACTGGTCGGGCTCGACGATCGGCAACGTGCCGATCGGCCAGGGCGTCTCCGTCACCGCCATCCAGCTCGCGTCCGTGTACGCCGCGATCGCGAACCGCGGGCTCTGGATCCAGCCGCACCTCGTCGACCACGTCCAGGGCGAGCGCACGACGGCGCCGAAGACGCGTCGCATCCTGCCGGCGGCCGTCGACAAGCAGCTCCTGACGATGCTCAAGGGCGTCGTCTCCGACGCAGGCACCGGCGCCGCCGCCGAGCTCCCCGGCTACTCCGTCGCGGGCAAGACCGGCACCGCGCAGAAGCCGGGCCCGAGCGGCTACATGCCTGGCCGATACGTCGCCACGTTCGTCGGGATCGTTCCCGAGCGCTCGCCCCGCCTCGTCGTCCTCGTCACCGTCGACGAGCCGCACGGCGCCTACTACGGGGGCGTCGTGGCCGCGCCCGCATTCGCCCAGATCGCGAACTTCGATCTCCAGTACCTCGAAGTGCCACCCGATCTGACCGTCAAGCCCACGGGCTAGAGTCTCCGGGCGATGATGGATCTGGAGCGCCTCGCCGCCGCACTCGGGGCGGACGAGGTCGTCGGCCCGGCTCGGGTCGAGGTGCTCGACCTCGCCTACGACGCGCGACACGTGACGCCCGGGGCGGCGTTCTTCTGCGTCCCCGGCGCGCGGGCGGACGGGCACGACTTCGCCGCCGAGGCGATCGCGAACGGAGCCGTCGCGCTCGTCGTCGAGCGCCGTCTGCCCGTCGACGTCCCGCAGATCGTCGTCCCCGACGCCCGCGCGGCGATGGCGCCCGCGGCGGACGCGTTCTTCGGGCGGCCGACGGAGACGCTCGAGATCGCGGGCGTGACGGGCACGAGCGGGAAGACCACGACGTCGTTCCTCCTGTACGCGATCCTCGCCGCCGCCGGCCGCCGGCCGGGGCTGCTCGGCACCGTCGAGGCGCGCGTGGGCGGCGAGCGGCGCGGTGTCGTGCGGACGACGCCGGACGCGATCGACCTGCAGCGGCTGTTCCGCGAGATGCTCGACGCGGGCGATCGCTCGTGCGCGATGGAGGCGTCGTCGCACGCGTCGGAGCTGCACCGTCTAGATCGCGTGCGCTTCGCCGTCCTCGTCTTCACGAACCTCAGCCAGGACCACCTCGACTTCCACGGCGACATGGAGTCGTACTTCCAGGCGAAGCGGCGGTTGTTCCTCACCGAGCCGCGGCCGCGTGCGGTACTGAACGTCGGCGACGAATACGGCCGGCGCCTCGCGGCCGAGCTTCCCGACGCGGTGACGTTCAGCATCGACGACGCGGACAAGCTTGGCGGCATCGACCTGAAGCTGCGAGGCCGCTTCAACGTCGAGAACGCACTCGGCGCGCTCGTCGCTGCGCGCGAGCTCGGTATCGACGACGACGCGATCAAGCGCGGCCTCGAGTCGCTGCGCGGCGTGCCGGGGCGATTCGAGTCCGTCGAGGAGGGGCAGTCCTTCGCGGTCATCGTCGACTACGCCCACAAGCCCGACGCGCTCGAGAAGGTCCTGCGTGCCGCGCGCGACCTCGCCCACGGACGCGTGATCGCCGTCGTCGGCGCCGGCGGCGACCGCGACCGCGGCAAGCGGCCGCTCATGGGGCGCATCGCGTCCGAGCTCGCCGACGTCGTCATCGTCACCACCGACAACCCGCGCAGCGAAGATCCTCAGGCGATCATCGACGAGATCGTCGCCGGCGCAGCCGGCGACATCGAGGTGGAGCCCGACCGGGCCGCGGCGATCGCGCGTGCGATCGAGCTCGCGCACGACGGCGACGTCGTGCTCATCGCCGGCAAGGGCGCCGAGCAAGGGCAGCAGTTCGCCGACCGCACGATCCCCTTCGACGACCGGGAAGCCGCGCGCGAGGCGCTGCGCGCGCTGGGAGCACGCACCTGATCCCCATCGAGCTCGCAGAGCTGCGGTCGCTCGTTCTCGGCAGGCTCGACGGCGACGCGGAGACGGTCTCCGGCGTCACGATCGACTCGCGCCGCGTCCGTCCGGGCGACCTCTTCGTCGCGATCGGCGGCGGCGTCGCGTACCTCGACCAGGCGCGCGCGCGCGGAGCCGCGGCGACGCTCGTTCCCGACGACGCGTTCGCCGCGATGGCCGCGATCGGCCGTGCGGCCCGCAGCCGCATCGGCGCGCGCATCGTCGCGATCACCGGCTCGGTGGGGAAGACCTCGACGAAGGACATCCTCACCGCGCTCCTACGGCCGCAGGCGAAGGTCGTCTCGGCGGAGGACGGGTACAACAACGAGCTCGGCGTGCCGCTGACGCTCTGCGGCGCCGATGCCGGCACCGAGATCGTCATCACCGAGATGGGGATGCGCGGGGCCGGGCAGATCCGCGGGCTCGCCGAGATCGCCAGACCGCACGTCGGCGTCATCACGGCGATCGCGCCCGTGCACCTCGAGCTGCTCGGCAGCATCGAGAACGTCGCGCGCGCGAAGGCGGAGCTGCTCGACTTCGTCGACATCGCCGTCATCCCCGAGCGCGCGCCCGAGCTCGAGCCGTTCGTCCCGGCCGGCCTCGACGTTCGCCGCTTCGGCGACCCCCGGCTCGAGATGCGCGACGGCCGCGCCGTCGTCGACGGGATCGAGTTCTCCTTCGGCGCGCGCCACCAGGCGGCGAACGCGGTTGCCGCGCTCGCGACGCTCGACGCGCTCGGCTATCCCCGGCCGGAGGGGCCTGTGGAGGTGGAGTTCTCCCGCCTCCGTTCGCAGGAGCTCGAGCTGCCGGGCGGCGGGCTTCTCATCAACGATTCCTGGAACGCCAACCCCGTGGCCATGCGGGCGGCCCTGGCGCATCTCGAGGAGCGCGCGAACGGCCGCCGTACCGTCGCGATCCTCGGCGACATGGCTGAGCTCGGGCCCGACGGGCCGCGCTTCCACGAGGAGATCGGCCGCGCAGCCGGAACGGTGGCCATCGTGATCGGCGTCGGCCCCCTCGCACGCGGCTACGACCCGGACGCGTGGGCTCCCACGGCCGCCGCGGCGGCCGAGCTCGCGCGTGAGCTCGTGCAGCCCGGCGACGTCGTGCTCGTGAAAGGGTCGCGCTCGGTCGGGCTCGAGGTCGTCGCGGAGGCGCTCAGCAGATGACGAGAGTTCTCATCGCCGGCCTCGTCGCGCTCATCGTCTCGATCGTCATCGGGCCCCGCTTCATCGAGTTCCTCCGCCGCAACGAGTTCGGCCAGCACATCCGCGAGGACGGTCCGGAGCGCCACATGACGAAGCAGGGGACGCCGACGATGGGCGGCCTCCTCATCCTCTTCGCGGCGACGGTCGCGTTCCTGCCGGTCACGCACTACACGCTTCGGGGCCTGACCGTCCTGTTCGCGACGCTCGCGTGCGGAGCGATCGGGTTCCTCGACGACTTCATCAAGCTCACGCACAAGCGCTCGCTCGGCCTGCGCGGCCGGTGGAAGCTGCTGCTGCTCGCCGCGGTCACCGTCGTCGTCGCGGTCGTCGCGCGGCACCTCCACCTCAGCACCGACGTCTACGTGCCGCTCGCGAACGTCTCCATTCCGCTGTCCTGGGCGTGGTACCCGTTCCTCTTCCTCATCATCGCCGGCGCGTCGAACGGGACGAACCTCGCGGACGGCCTCGACGGCCTTGCCGCAGGCACGGGGATCATCGCGCTGTTCACGTTCACGGCGATGATGATCGTGTCGTTCGTGCGCTCGAGCTCGAACCCGGCGCACCGCAATCTCACCAGGCTCGATCTCGCCATCATCGGCGCGGCGCTCATCGGCGCCGCCGTCGGGTTCCTCTGGTACAACGCCTTCCCGGCGGAGGTGCAGATGGGCGACACGGGGTCGATGGCGTTCGGCGGCGCGCTCGCGACGTTCGCGATCATGACGAAGACCGAGCTGCTGCTCCTGCTCATCGGCGGCATCTTCGTCATCGAGGCGCTGTCCGTGATGATCCAGGTCTTCTCGTTCAAGCGCCTCGGGCGGCGCGTGTTCCTCATGGCGCCGATCCACCATCACTTCGAGATGAAGGCCTGGTCGGAGACGAAGATCATGGTGCGCTTCTGGATCGTCGCCGGGATCCTCTGCGCGGCCGGCTTCGCGCTCTACTACCGCTACTACTTCAACCAGGGATGACCGGGGTCGTCGCGATCCTCGGTGCTCAGGCGGCGCGCGAGGCGCTCGCGTCGTTCGACGGCTTCGACGAGATCGTCATCCTCGAGCCGTCCGTGGACGAGCTCGAACGCCTGCTGCACGATCTCGCCGACCCGCGGCTCGACTACATGCTCGGGTCGCTGCCGGTGCTGCCGCTTCCGGATGCGTCGGTCGACGTCGTCATCGGCTCGGGCGACGGCCATCCGGAGGTGTCGCGCGTGCTGCGGTCGTCCGACTCCGCGGTGGCGTAGTACACCGCCGCGATGTCCTCGTCGCCGTAGCCGAGCTCGACCGCGCGTGCGAACGCGTCGCGCGTCGCCCGCGCCACCGCCGGCTCGATGCCGGCCCGCCCCGCCGCCTCGAGCACGAGGCGTGCATCCTTCGCAGCGAGCGCCAGCTTGAAGCTGGGCTCGAACGAGCGGGCGATCATCGCCTCGCCCTTCATGTGCAGGTACGGCGCGTCGCTCGCGCCGCCGCGCACGGCCTCGAGGAACTCGCGCGGGTCGAGACCGAGCGCCTCGGCGAGAGCGATTCCCTCGGCGGCCGCGTCGGTGAGCGCGAGCAGCCACATGTTCACGACCATCTTCAGCCGGCTTCCGAGACCGGCCGCGCCGAGCCAGCGCGTGTCCCTGCCGATCGCGTCGAACACCGGGCGGCAGTACGGCCGTAGCTCCTCCGGGCCGGAGGCGAGGATCACGAGCTCGCCCTTCTCGGCCGGCTCGCGGGTGCCGACGACGGGCGCGTCGATGTAGTCGAGGTCGTGCTCGGCGGCAAGCTGTCCGAGCCACGTCGCGCCGGCGACGCCCACCGTCGAGAGCTGCAGCCAGATGGCGTCGGGATCCATCGCTCCGAACGCGCCGTTCTCGTCCTCCATCGTCTCGACGACGGCGCCGAGGTCGGCGAGCATCGTGATGACGAAGTCGGCGCCGTCGACGGCCTCCGCCGGCGTCTCCGCGACGAGAGCGCCGTCGCCGGCGAGCGGCTCGGCGCGGCCGGCCGTCCGGTTCCACACGGCGGCCTCGAACCCCGCGCGCAGGAGGTTCCGCGCGATCGGCGCGCCCATCGTGCCGGTGCCGAGCACCGCGACTCTCGACGTCGCCATGTGAGGGGTCTGATACCCGGATCCGAGGACGTAAACGCCCCGAGGCGAACTACGCCTGGATGAGCTGGCTTCCCCGCCGTGCGCTCGTGCTCGGACTCGCCGTCACCGGCGAGGCGGCCGCGCTCGCCCTCGCCGCCCAGGGCGTCGAGGTCGTGGTCGCCGACCGCTCGCCGGACGCCCGCCCCGGGAGGCTCGCGGGCACCGGCGTCGAATTGCGCCTCGGGACGGAGGACGAGGGATTGCTGACGGGAGTCGACCTGGTGGTGAAGAGCCCCGGCGTACCGGTGCGCTCGCCGCTCGCTGCGGCGGCCGTCGCGCGCGGTATCCCACTCTGGAGCGAGATCGAGCTCGGCTGGCGGCTGCTCTCCGGCAACCCCGTGCTCGGGGTCACCGGCACGAAGGGGAAGACGACGACGGTGCGGCTCCTCGGCGCGATGTTCGCCGCCGCGGGGCGCAACGCAGTCCTCGCCGGGAACGAGCACACGCCGTTGAGCGAGGTCGCGCTCACGATCGAGCCCGGCGCGTGGGTCGTGTGCGAGCTGTCGAGCTTCCAGCTCGAGAACGTCGAGACGCTCGCGTGCGAGGTCGCAGTCCTGCTCAACGTCGCCCCCGACCATCTCGACCGCCACGCGACCTTCGAGGAGTACCGCGACGCGAAGCTCAGGATCTTCGAGCGCTCGCAGGTGCAGGTCGTGCCGCGCGGCATGGGGCTCGACGGAATCGCGTTTTCGGCGGACGACCCGCTGCCGGCGGAACCGCTCATGCCGGGCGCGCACAACCGGGAGAACGCGGCGGCGGCGACGGCTGCCGCGCGTGCGGCCGGGCTCGGCGACGAGGCGATCGCCGAGGCGCTGCGCACGTTCCCCGGTGTTCCGCACCGGCTCGAGCTCGTGCGCGAGCTGCGCGGCGTGCGCTACGTCAACGACTCGAAAGCGACGAACACCGCTGCTGCGCGCCGCGGCGTCGCGGCGTACGACGCACCGCTGCACGTCATCTTCGGCGGCTCGCTCAAGGGCGAGGACTTCGGGCCGCTCGCCGCCGAGCTGCCCGCGAACGTGCGCTCCATCCATCTCATCGGCGTCGCGGCGGACCAGCTCGCGGCGGCGCTCGACGCAGCCGGCCGCTCGTACGAGCGCGACGGCGACCTGGCGACGGCCGTGCGGCGCGCGCACGAGCTCGCGCAGCCGGGCGACGTCGTGCTGCTCTCGCCGGCGTGCGCGAGCTACGACCAGTTCGACAACTACGAACGGCGCGGCGAGATGTTCCGGAAGCTCGTCGGGGAGCTCGCGTGAAGCACCGCTCGCTCGAGTGGCAGCTGCTCGTGCTCGTCTCGCTCGGGCTCACCGCGTTCGGGCTCGTGATGGTGTACAGCGCGACGTCGGCTTCGGCGGCGCTCGGCAACGGCAACCCGACGGGATACCTCGAGCGGCAGGGGATCTACGCGCTCCTCGGCTTCACGCTGCTCGTCGCCGCCGCGCGCACCGACTTCCGCAAGCTGCGTGCGATCGCACCGTCGCTCGTCGTCACCGCGCTCGTGCTCTGCACCGCGGTGCTCGCGATCGGCCCGCGCGTGAACGGCGCGCGGCGCTGGATCGGCCTCGGCCCCGCGACGTTCCAGCCGTCCGAGCTCGCGAAGCTCGCGCTCGTGGTCTGGGCCGCCGCGTACTACGCGCGCCGGCCCGCACCGCGGACGCTCAAGGACCTCGCGCGCCCCGTCGGTCTGCTCGTCGGCCTGTTCTGCCTCCTCATCCTCGTCGAGCCCGACCTCGGAACCGTCATCACGATCGTGGTGATGATCGGCGCGGTGCTCCTCGTCTCGGGGACGCCGCTGCCGACGCTCACCGCCGCCTACCTCATCGTCGGCGGCGTCGGCGGGATCGCCGCCTGGACGTCGCCGTACCGCCGTGCGCGTCTCTTCACGTTCCTCGACCCGTGGAAGGACCCGCTCGGCGCGGGCCTCCAGAACGTCCAGGCGCAGATCAGCATCGGCTCGGGCGGGATCTTCGGCCGCGGGCTCGGGCAGGGGATCGAGAAGATCCACTACCTCCCCGAGGCGCACACCGACATGATCTTCGCCGTCATCGGCGAGGAGCTCGGCCTCGTCGGCGCCATGGTCCTCGTTGCCGGCTACTGCGCGTTCGCGTATGCGGGCCTCCGGCTGGCGATCGGGTGCAAGGACCCGTTCGGCAAGCGCCTCGCGGCGGGCATCACTGCGCTCGTCTGCGGGCAGGCGGCGATCAACCTCGCGGCCGTCGTCGGGCTTGCTCCGCTCACCGGGATTCCGCTGCCGTTCGTGTCCTACGGCGGGTCGAGCCTCGTGGTCACCCTCCTCGGTGTCGGGATCCTCCTTAACATCGCTCGTGGCCATGCAGCAACGGAGAGAGCTTCGGTGCCTGATAGCGGCAGGCGGGACGGTCGGGCATCTCGCCCCGTCGCTCGCCGTGGCGGAAGCCCTGCGCGCGCGCGGGGTGGAAGTGACGTTCGCCGGGTCGCCGGATCGCGTCGAGGCGCGGCTCGTTCCTGAGCGCGGCTACCCGTTCGACGCGTTCGCGGTCGCGGGCTTCCCGCGCCGCCCCGGTCTCTCGCTCCTGCGCGCCGTCGCGCTCGCGGCCGCTGCGCCGTTCGCGTGCTTGCGCATCCTCGATCGGCGCAGGCCCGATGTCGTGCTCGGCGGCGGTGGCTACGTCGCGGGGCCGATGGTGCTCGCTGCGCGGCTGCGGCGGATTCCCGCGGCGCTGACGGAGGCCGACGCGCACCTCGGGCTCGCGAACCGGTTGGCGGCACCGTTCGCGGAGCGCGTGTTCCTCGCTCTGCCGGTGAAGGGGCGCGACGGCTCGAAGTACCGCGCCGTCGGCCGGGCGGTTCCCGAGCGCTCGCGGTCCGTGCCGCGCGCCGAGGCGCGCGAACGGCTCGGCCTGCCGGCGGACGGTGACGTCGTGCTCGTCTTCGGGGGATCGCTCGGCGCGCGGCTCCTGAACGAGCTCGCGCTCGACGCGTGGGGAACGGATGGGCCGGCAGTGCTGCACCTGTGCGGCGAGCGCGACTACGAGTCGCTGCGCGGACGGGTGACGCGCGCCGGCTACGTGCTCCTGTCGTTCCTCGACGACGTCGGGCTCGCATACGGCGCCGCCGACGTCGTGGTCGCGCGCGCCGGCGGATCGGTGTGGGAGCTCGCGGCCGCCGGGCTGCCCGCGGTGCTCGTTCCCGGCGAGTTCGCGACCGGGGGCCACCAGCGCAAGAACGCCGAGTGGTTCGCGCGTGCCGGCGGCGCCGTCGTCGTGTCGGAGGCCGACGTGGGCACCGTTCCCGGGATCGTCGCCGGCCTGCTCGCCGACCGCGGTCGGCTTGCGGCGATGGCCGACGCCATGCGCACGGCGGCGAGACCCGACGCCGCGGAGAGGATCGCCGATGAGCTCGTCGAGCTCGCAGCCGCTCGCCGGTAGACGCATCTGGATCGCCGGCATCGGCGGCGCCGGCATGAGCGCGTACGCGCTGCTCGCGCAGGCATGGGGCGCCGAGGTCGCCGGCTGGGACCGCGTCGAGACGCCGTACCTCGCGCACCTATCCGGCATCGCCGTCGAGATCGCGCCCGAGCCGTCCGGCCCGCCCGCGGGCTGGGAGGTCGTACGTCTCCACCGCATTCGCCGGACGCGTCGCCGGGCGCCCGCGCGCGGATCTGCTCGCCGAGCTCGTCTCGCTCCGGCGGTCGATCGTCGTCGCCGGCGCGCACGGCAAGACGACGACGAGCGCGATGATCGCGTTCTGCCTCGACCGGCTCGGGCTCGACCCCGCGTTCCTCATCGGCGGCGAGATGCCGCAGCTCGGCGGCAACGCGCGCGCGGGGGAGGGCTGGCTCGTCGTCGAGGGAGACGAGTCCGACCGCTCCGTCGCCGCGCTGCGTCCGGAGATCGCGGTCCTGCTGAACGTCGACCTCGACCATCACACGACCTTCTCCTCGCGTGCCGAGGTCGAGGCGATGTTCGAGGAGTGGCTCACGCACGTTCCGCACGTCGTGCGCGCGGAGGAGCTCGCACCGGCAGAGATCGCGCTCGCGCGTTCCCGGCGTGCACAACCGGCGCAACGCGGCCGCCGCGCTCGCGGCACTCGAGCTCGCCGGTGTCGAAGGGGCCGACCGCGTCATCGGGGAGTTCGGGGGCGTCGACCGCCGGCTGCAGCGCCGCGCCGAAGGCGTGCTCGACAGCTACGCGCACCATCCCGCGGAGATCGCCGCCGACATAGACGCGGTGCGCGACGGCGGCCGCGTGATCGCGCTCTTCCAGCCGCACCTGTATTCGCGCACCAGCCATCTCGCGCGCGAGTTCGCGGTCGCGCTCGCCGCCGCAGACGCCGTCTGCGTGACCGAGATCTACGCGGCGCGCGAGCAGCCGTTGCCGGGCGTGAGCGGGAGGCTGATCGTGGAGGAGCTCGCCCGTCTGCGGCCCGGGATGCGCATCGGCTGGGCGCCGATGCTCGAGGACGCCGCGCGGATGGTGCGGGGCTGGGCGCGGCCCGGCGACACGATCCTGACCCTCGGCGCCGGGGACGTCGACCGCGCCGGCGGACCTGCTGTGACCGATCTCTCCCGGTACACGACCCTCGGGACGGGCGGGCCGGCGCGCGAGTTCGCGCAGCCGGCGACGGTGGCCGAGGTCGAGGAGCTCCTCCGCCGCGGCGCTTCCCGTCGCCACGATCGGGCTCGGCTCGAACCTGCTCGTCGCCGACGAGGGCGTCGACGCCCTCGTGCTCAGGCTCGCCGGCGACCTCGCCGCCGTCGAGGTCGACGGGGACGTCCTGCGCGCCGGCGGCGGCGCCGCGAACGCGGTCTGCCTCCATCGCGCGCGCATCGCCGGCCTCGGTGGCTTCGAGTTCGCGTGCGCGATCCCGGGCACGATCGGCGGCGGTGTCTGGATGAACGCGGGCGCATACGGGGGCGACTTCTCGCAGGTGCTCGTGCGGGCGCTCGTCGCGACGGCGGACGGGACCGGGTGGCTCACGCCGGCCGAGCTCGGCCTCTCGTACCGGCACTCGAGCCTCGAGCACGGGCAGGTCGTCGTCCGGGCCGAGCTGCGGCTGCCGCCCCGTCCGCCGGACGAGATCAAGGCCGCGGTGCGGGAGCTGAACGCACAGCGCAAAGCCGCGCAGCCGACGAACAGGCGGACGTTCGGGAGCGTGTTCAAGAACCCCGAGCACGAGCTCAGCGCCGGCCGGATGCTCGAGGCGTGCGGCCTGAAGGGGCATCGCATCGGCGGGGCGCAGATCTCGCCGAAGCACGCGAACTTCATCGAGAACGCCGGCGGCGCCCGGACGGCCGATGCGATTGCGCTCATGGCCGAGGCGCGCCGGCGGGCCCACGCCGAATACGGGGTCGACCTCGTCCACGAGGTCGAGCTCCTCGGCGCGATCGAGATCCCGCCGCTGACGTAGGAGCCCCAACCGGCGCGGCGAATGGTGTCGGGTGGCCGCCAAGAGCGCCGTTGCTCCCATGCCCCGGGCGAGGGCCCGCCCGCGCGGGCGTGGGCGCGCGCGCCTGAGGCCGAAGCCGCGGACGCTCGCGATCGCCCTCGCGGTCCCGGCCGTCCTCGTCGGCGCGTACTTCGCGGCGCGCGAGACCTCGACCTTCGCGATCCGGTCGATCGACGTGCGCGGCGGCACGCCCGCGCTCGAGGCTCAGGTCGCGGCCGCGCTGCAGCCCGTCGTCGGGAAGAACCTGCTCGCCTTCGACGGCGGCGCGATCGTCCGTCGCGTGGATGCGCTCCCCACCGTCGTGTCGGCTCGGTACGACCGCGCGTTCCCGCACACCCTGCGCATCACCGTCGTGCCGGAGCAGCCAGTCGCCGTCGTGCGGCGGGGCCACGAGAGCTGGCTCGTCTCGGCGCGGGGGAGGGCGATCGCGCGCATCCCGCGCGCGACGCAGCCGGGCCTGCCGCGCATCTGGGTGCCGACGGCGGTCTCGATCGCCGCGGGCGGTTTCCTCGCGGACGGCGACGGCGCCGTCGCCGCGCAGGCGGTCGCGCTCGCGGCCGGCTTCCCCGCGCGCATCGCCACCGCCCAGCTCTCCCACGGCGAGCTGACGTTCAAGCTCCGGTCCGGCCTCGAGCTCCGGCTCGGCGAGCCGGTCGACATCCGCCTCAAGCTCGCGGTCGCCCGCCGTGCCCTGCGGGTGCTCCCGACGGGGACGGCGTACCTCGACGTCGCGGTGCCCCAGCGTCCCGTTGCCGGAACAGACCCTCAACTCTCAGGTAAAGGTTGATCGTTTGCAGGGTAAACCTCTGATTGACAGGGAGGTCAGGCGTATCTACCCTGCGGCGCGAACGCCCTATTTCGGCCCCTACGCTCCACTAAAGGTTCAGGTGTCGGTCTCATGAGCATGCGCGATCAATCGGGGAACTACCTCGCGGTCATCAAGGTCGTCGGCGTCGGCGGGGGTGGCACGAACGCGGTCAACCGGATGGTCGACGCCGGGCTGACCGGCGTCGAGTTCGTCGCGGTCAACACGGACGCGCAGGCGCTGATGATGTGCGACGCCGACGTGAAGATCCACATCGGCTCGAAGGCCACGCGCGGCCTCGGCGCAGGCGCCGACCCGGCGGTCGGTCTCGCCGCCGCGCAGGAGAGCCGCGACGAGCTGAAGGAGGCGCTGAAGGGCGCCGACATGATCTTCGTCACCGCCGGCGAGGGCGGCGGCACCGGCACCGGCGGCGCGCCCGTCGTCGCCGAGCTCGCGCGCGAGCTCGAGGCGCTGACGGTCGGCGTCGTCACGAAGCCGTTCGCCTTCGAGGGACGCAAGCGCTCGCAGCAGGCGGAGATGGGGATCCAGAACCTGCGCGACCGCGTCGACACGCTCATCGTCATCGAGAACGACCGGCTGCTCCAGGTGGTCGAGAAGCGGACGTCGGTCGTCGATGCGTTCCGCATGGCCGACGACGTCCTCCGCCAGGGCGTCCAGGGGATCACCGACCTCATCACCGTCCCCGGGCTCGTCAACCTCGACTTCGCCGACGTGCGCACGATCATGCGCGACGCCGGCTCGGCCCTCATGGGCATCGGCATCGCCTCCGGCGAGAACCGCGCCGCCGAGGCCGCCCGCGCCGCCGTCTCCTCGCCGCTCCTCGAGACGTCGATCGAGGGCGCCACGGGGATCCTCCTCAACATCACCGGCGGCCCCGCCATCGGCCTCTTCGAGGTCAACGAGGCGGCCGAGGTGGTCACGAGCGCAGCCGACCAGAACGCGAACGTCATCTTCGGCGCCGTCATCGACGACGCACTCGGCGACGACATCCGCGTCACGGTCATCGCCACCGGCTTCGGGGCCCAGCGCCGCCGCCGGCGGCGGGATGCCGCCCTCGAGGCTCCCGTCCCGTCCGCCGTCCCGGGCGGCGGCTTCGAGATCCCGGACGACGCGCTCGACGTCCCGGCCTTCCTCCGGGAGGACTGATTCACAGAGCCGAGGTTTGACCCTCCGCCTACCGCGGTAGGAGGTGGGTGCCCTCAAAGGGTTGGTGCACCCAAAAGCTCCAACCCCACGACCCGGTCCGCCGCCCCGGTACATCGCCAGATGTGCCGGGGCGGCCCCGTTTGTGGGCCGGAAAGTGCTGGCGCACTTTCCGGCCTCGGGAGGTACCCGCTTCGCGGGAGCGCTCGCCGGCAGAGCCCGCGAGCTCTTTGGTCTGTGGGCGGAGGGACGTTCTGCGCCGTCGGGCGTGCCTGCGGCAGGCCCGACGGCTTTGTCCGGCCCGTTCGAACGCTCCGCGTTCGCCCGGGCCCTTGGCCGTGGGGCCGGCGTTTCGCGAGCGCGTTTCCGGCCTCATTCGTCGCGTCTCTCGGGGGCACCGCCGGTACCAGGTACCAGTACGGATGGTTCACGGAGGCGTCACGGGATGTGTGCGTACCTGGTACCGGCCTTTCCTTCGGGTTCTTGCGGAGGAGGGCGTCTCTACCCAGCCACTAGGATCGACGATGCATGTCGCAGACGCTGCTTCGCACGCCCCTGCACGACCGGCACGTTGCGCTCGGGGCTCGGATGGTTCCGTTCGCCGGTTGGGAGATGCCCGTCCAGTACGAGGGCGTCATCCAGGAGCACAAGGCCGTTCGCACCGACGCCGGCGCCTTCGACGTCTCCCACATGGGAGAGATCGAGGTGGAGGGGCCCCAGGCGCACGCGTTCCTCCAGAGCGTCCTCTCGAACGACCTCGACCGGCTCGCACCGGGCGAGGCGCAGTACACGCTCCTCACGAACGAGCGCGGCGGGATGGTCGACGACCTCATCGCGTACCGGCTCGGCGAGTTCCGCTACTTCCTCGTCGTCAACGCCTCGAACAAGGAGGCCGACTACGCGTGGCTCAAGGAGCGCGAGGTCCGCGGTTCCGAGGTCACCGAT
Source organism: uncultured Actinomycetes bacterium (assembly GCA_963802685.1). Lineage (GTDB taxonomy): Bacteria > Actinomycetota > Thermoleophilia > Gaiellales > Gaiellaceae > Palsa-739. The sequence goes on along the minus strand of CAWDJG010000008.1, from coordinate 184,510 downwards.
GTCTCGGCCGACCACGGCCTCATCGCCGTGCAGGGCCCGCGCGCCATCGAGCGGCTCGGCCTGAAGCCGGCGAAGGCGTTCACGTTCGCCGAGGAGAAGATCGACGGCATCGAGGTCATGGTCAACCGCACCGGCTACACGGGCGAGGACGGGTGCGAGCTGCTGTGCATGACCGACGACGCGGTCGCCCTCTGGGACGCGGTGCTCGAGCGCGGCGCCGTCCCGATCGGTCTCGGCGCGCGCGACACGCTGCGCCTCGAAGTCTGCTACCCGCTGCACGGCAACGACATCTCGCCCGACACCGACGCGATCTCGGCCGGCCTCAGCTGGGTGTGCGCGCTCGACAAGGAGTTCACCGGGGTCGAGACGCTCCGCCGCGTGAAGGCGGAGGGGCCGACGCGCAAGCTCGTCGCGTTCGTCATGGACGAGGCCGCGATTCCGCGCCACGGCATGTCGATCGACGGGGGCGGCGAGGTCACGTCCGGCTCCCACTCGCCGATGCTCGACATCGGGATCGGCATGGGATACGTCCCGGCCGACCAGGCGAAGCCGGACACGAAGCTCACGATCGACGTGCGCGGCAAGCCGCGCGCCGGCCACATCGTGAAGAAGCCGATCTACAAGAGGGAGGGCTGAATGGCCGCCGCGGAGTCGTACCCCGACGACCTGAAGTACAACGAGGACCACGACTGGGCCCGCATCGACGGCGACGAAGCCGTGCTCGGGATCACGTGGTTCGCCGCCGACGCGCTCGGCGAGCTCGTGCACTACGAAGCGCCGTCGGCGGGCTCGACCGTGACGAAGAACGCGTCCTACGGCGAGGTCGAGTCCGTGAAGGCCGTCTCCGACCTCATGGCGCCGCTCTCCGGCGAGATCATCGAGGTCAACCAGAAGGTCCTCGACGCACCGGAGACCGTGAACGAGGATCCGTACGGCGACGGATGGCTCGTCCGCATCCGGATTGCGGACGCCTCCGAGGTCGACTCGCTTCTCGACCTGGCCGCGTACAAGCAAGTGCTGGCATCGCAGTGACCCACCCGTTCCTCGCCCTCACCGACAGCGACCGGGAGGAGATGCTCCGGACGATCGGCGTCTCCTCGGTCGACGAGCTCTTCCGCGACCTCCCCGCCGGCGTCCGCTTCGGGCGCGCGCTCGACCTCGAGCCCGCGCTCTCGGAGCAGGAGCTCTCCGCGCATCTCGCCGAGCTCGCCGCGCGCAACGTCGACACGACGCGTGAGGTCTCCTTCCTCGGCGCGGGCATCTACGACCACTACGTGCCGGCCGTCGTCGACACGGTGCTCCAGCGCGGCGAGTTCCTGACCGCGTACACGCCGTACCAGCCCGAGATGAGCCAGGGCGTCCTCCAGTCGATCTTCGAGTACCAGACGGCGATCTGCGAGCTCACCGGCATGGACGTCTCGAACGCATCCGGCTACGACGGCGCGACCGTCGCCGCCGACGCGTGCTACGTCGCGAAGCACGCGACGGGCAAGACGAAGATCGTCATCACGGAGGCGACGAACCCGCAGGTGCGCCAGGTCGTGAAGACGTACGCGCCGGGCTTCGGCCTCGAGGTCGTCGAGGTGCCACACAGCGGCGGGATCACCGATCCCGACGCGGTAGCCGCGGCGGCGAAGGACGCTGCGGCAGTCATCTTCCAGCAGCCGAACTTCTTCGGCTGCCTCGAGCCTGCGCCCGACCTGGCCGCGGCCGCGAACGACGCCGAGGCGCTGTCGATCGCGCACGTCGACCCGCTGTCGCTCGGCGTGCTCGAGGCGCCGGGACGGTACGGCTGCGCGATCGCGCTCGGCGAGGGCCAGGCCGCCGGCAACCTCATGTCGTACGGCGGCCCGCACTACGGCTTCATCGCCTGCGCGCACCGACTTCATCCGCCGCATGCCCGGCCGCATCGTCGGCGAGACGGTCGACACCGAGGGCAAGCGCGGGTTCGTCCTCACGCTGCAGACGCGCGAGCAGCACATCCGGCGCGAGAAGGCGACGTCGAACATCACGACGAACCAGACGCTGCTCGCGCTCGGCGGCCTCGTCTACCTGACCTGGCTCGGCCCGCAGGGGCTGCGCGAAGTGGGGGAGGCGTGCCTCGGCCTCGCCGAGCTACGCGAAGCAGCGGCTGCACGAGCGCCGGCGTTCGAGCTCGCCTTCGACCACCCGACGTTCAAGGAGTTCGCGATTCGCGTCGGCCGGAACGCGCGCGAGGTGATTCGCGACGCGCGAGCGCTCGGCGTCCATCCCGGGCTACTGCGCTCGGCGCGCGACTACGAGGGCATGGACGACGTCCTGCTCGTCGCCGTCACCGAGAAGCGGACGCCGCGCCGAGATCGACCGGCTCGCCGAGGTGCTCGCGGAGGTGGCGGCATGACCAGCTCATCTACGAGCGCTCGCAGTCCGGCCGCCGCGCGTCGTCGTCCCGCGCTCCGACGGGGCTGCCGACGGCCGAGGTGCCCGGAGGAGCTCCGCCGCGCGGAGCCGCCGCGGCTGCCGGAGGTCGCCGAGCTCGAGCTCGTGCGCCACTTCACCGAGCTGTCGTCGCGGAACTTCTGCGATCGACACGGGCTTCTACCCGCTCGGCTCCTGCACGATGAAGTACAACCCGAAGATCAACGAGCGGCTCGCGGCGCTGCCCGGGTTCGCGTTCCTTCACCCGCTGCAGGAGGAGCGACGGCGCGCAGGGCGCGCTCGAGCTGATGTGGCGGCTGCAGGAGTATCCTCGCCGAGATCACCGGGCTCGACGCCGTGTCGCTCCAGCCGGCGGCGGGCGCGCAGGGCGAGCTGACCGGCCTGATGCTCGTGCGGGCGTACTTCGCCGATCGCGGCGAGCTCGAGCAGCGGCGCAAGGTCGTCATCCCCGACACCGCGCACGGCACGAACCCGGCGTCGGTGACGATGGCCGGGTTCGAGCTCACGCACGTGAAGACCGACCCGCGCGGGAACATCGACATCGAGGACCTGCGCGCGAAGGTGGACGAGCACGACGGCCGCGCTGATGATCACGAACCCGTCGACGCTCGGGCTGTTCGACGAGAACATCGACGAGATCGCCGAAGATCTTCCACGGCGTCGGCGCGCTCCTCTACTACGACGGCGCGAACCTGAACGCGGTGATGCGGGATGTCGCGGCCCGGCGACATGGGCTTCGACATCGTGCACATCAACCTGCACAAGACGTTCTCGCACGCCGCACGGCGGCGGCGGTCCGGCGGCGGCCCGGTCGCCGTCGCGGAAGCGCTCGAGCCGTTCCTGCCCGTCCCGCAGTCGTCCGGCGCGACGACGGCACGTTCGCGCTCGACTACGACCGGCCGAAGTCGATCGGGAAGGTGCGCGCTTCACGCGGCAACGTTCGGCGTGCTGGTGCGCGCCTACACCTACATCCGCATGCTACGGCGCGCGACGGCCTCCGCGAGATGTCGCGAGACGGCGGTGCTGAACGCGAACTACCTCCTGGCGCGGCTGAAGGGCGCCTACGACCTGCCCTTCGACCGGCTCTGCAAGCACGAGTTCGTGCTGTCCGCGCGGCAGCTCAAGCGCGACCACGAGGTGCGCGCGCTCGACGTCGCGAAGCGCCTGATGGACTACGGCTTCCATCCGCCGACGATCTACTTCCCGCTGATCGTGCCCGAGGCGCTGATGATCGAGCCGACGGAGACCGAGACGAAGGAGACGCTCGACGCCTTCGCCGACGCGATGCTCGCGATCGCGCGCGAGGCGGCAGAGGAGTCCCGACTCCTGAAGGAAGCGCCGCACGACCGGCCCGTTGCGCCGGCTCGACGAGGTGCGCGCGGCGAAGAATCCCGTCGTCAAGTACGCGTTCGACGACGCGACGGTGCCTGCGAAGACGTGACCCGCGTCGCGCTCGCGGCGGCCGTTGCCGTCGTCGCGGCGACGTTGCTCGACGATCTGCTCGCGCCGAGCCGGCTCTCCCACGAGCGCTCGCCCGTCACGCTCGCCGGTGCCGGACTGCTCGCAGCCGCACTGCTGCTCCTTGCGCCGCGCGCTCGCTCGCTCGGGATGTCGCTCGGCGCCGGCATCGCTGCCGGCGGGGCTGCGTCGACGCTCATCGCGGGGCTCGCGTGGCGCGACGGCGTGCCGAACCCGCTCGTCCGCGGCGGGATCGCGTTCAACGTCGCCGACGTCGCCATCGGTGCAGGCGATGCGCTTCTGCTCGCCGCCGCTCTCTTCCACGGATGGCGTCACCGCGACCGGCTGCTCGAACCGGTCTAGGCGGAATCAGGTCCGGGCTGCTGCGCGCGGCTTGCGCCGCGGCGACGACGCAAGCTGTCCGCACGCGGCTTCGATGTCGCGGCCGCGCGTGAGCCGCACCGTCACCGGCACGTGCGCATGCTCGAGCTCAGCCTTGAAGCGTGCGACGTGATCGCGATCCGATCCCGTGTACACCGAGCCCGTCGGGTTGTACGGGATGAGGTTCACCTTGAAGTCGTCGCCGCCGAGCACCGAGGCCAGTGCGCGTGCTTGCTCGCGCGAGTCGTTGACGCCGGCGAGCATGACGTACTCGACATAGACGCGCCGGCGCCGTAGCGCGACGTAGCGGCGGCACTCGGCGACGACGTCGCGCAGGGAGTAGCGGTCGTTCACCGGCATGATCCGCGAGCGCACGTCGTCGTCGGCGGAGTGGAGCGAGAGCGCGAGGCGGATCGGCTCCTCGACCTCGTCGACGAACTGGCGCAGCCCCGGCAGCCAGCCGACGGTGGAGATCGTCGTCCGGCGGTGCGTGATGCCCACGTCCGGCAGCCGCCGCGCCGCCGCCAGGACTTCGTCGAGGTTGAGCATCGGCTCGCCCATGCCCATGAAGACGGCGTGGTCGACCGGCCCGATCCGGCGGAAGTGGAGGGCCTGGTCGAGGATCTCCGACGCCGTGAGGTTGCGGCCGAACGCCATCTGCCCGGTGGCGCAGAACGTGCACGTCAGCGGGCACCCGGACTGGGAGGACAGGCACAGCGAGCGGCGGCCGTCGCGGTAGCGCATGAGGACCGCCTCGACGGGGTGACCGTCCGCCGTCCGGAAGAGCACCTTGACCGTGCCGTCGCGCGCCTCCCGCTCGACCTCGACGGCCAGCGTCGAGAACGGGACGGCGCCGGCGAGCTGCTCGCGCAGGGCGCGCGGCAGGTTCGTCATCGTGTCGTACCCGGCCGCGCCGCCGGCTGCCCACGCCCACACCTGGCCGGTGCGGTAGGCGGGCTGGCGCAGCTCGGAGAGGGTCGTCTCCAGGAGATCGAGATCCACGCAGCCACGGTAGCCGCGCCGTCGGTAGTTGGCCGTGGCGCGGATCGGCGCCGGAACTGATGCCGCTCAGGAGCCCCGGAGCGACGCTGTGGTCATGAAGATCGAAGAGATCATGACGACCACCGTCGCCACCGTGACCGCCGACACGCCCCTCAAGGACGTCGCGCGGATGCTGACCAGCCAACGGATCTCCGGCGTGCCCGTCTGCGACGCCGACGGAGCCGTCCTGGGCGTCGTCACCGAGGCCGACATCCTGCGCAAGGAGCAGGGGTTCGTGCCCGAGCCGGGCGGGCTGCTCGGCTGGCTGTTCGAGAAGGCCGACGCGGAAGGCGCGCGCCTCCTCGCCCGGACGGCCGCCGAAGCGATGACCGCCCCGCCCGTGACGATCGCGCCGGACGCGTCCGTCTTCGACGCCGCACGCGTGATGACCATGCGGGGCATCAACCGCCTTCCCGTCGTCCGGGACGGCCGCCTCGTGGGCATCGTCAGCCGCGCCGATCTCGTCCGCGCGTTCCACCGCACGGACGCCGAGATCGAGCTCGAGCTGAACGAAGACGTGCTCCTGCACACGCTCTGGGTCTCCCCGAACGACGTCCACGTCTCCGTCGATGACGGCGTGGTCGAGCTGGAGGGGACGGTCGAGAACCGCACGCAGGCCGAGCTCGTTTCCGCGTACGCACGGCGGGTCCCCGGCGTGGTCGACGTCCACTCCGTCATCACGTGGCGCGTCGACGACCAGGCGCGGCGCATGCAACGCGTACCGTCCCGGATCTAGCGGCTACTCGTACTGCAGCGCTTCGAGCACGTTCAGCTTCCCCGCGCGGCGCGCCGGGAAGATGGCGGCGACGATGCCGGCGACGATCGCCGCGATGATGAACACGACGAGCGTCCCGACCGGGACGGTGAACGCCGGGTACTTGATCGCGCGTCCGACCATGACCGCGAGGATGATCCCGACCGGGATCCCGAGGGCGGCGCCGATGAGGGCCGTGATGATGCTCTCGTGCCGGATCATCCGCCTGATCTGCCGGCGGGTCATGCCGACGGCGCGCAGCATGCCCAGCTCGCGCGTCCGCTCGAACACCGTCAGCACGAGCGTGTTCACGATCCCGAACAGGCTGATGACGATGGAGAGTGACAGCAGCACGTAGAGCAGGTTCAGGAGCGTGTCGATGCCCTGCTCCTGGTTCTTCTTGAACTCGCTCTCCGTCGCGATCTTCGCGTCCGGGAAGGCCTTCAGCGCATTCGACAGCTTCGCGGTGTTCGCCGGCGTGACGCCGCCCGCGATGTCGACGAACGCGTAGACGTTCTGCGGGTTCGCGAACTCCTTGTCGAAGCGCTGCGCGGAGATCGTGACGTCGCCATAGGGCGAGCCGCCCTTCGGCGGGTTGAAGATCCCGCGCACGACGAGGTGCATCGTGTTGCCGCTCGGCGTCTCGACGTCGAGCCCGGAGAACACGAGCAGGTGATGTGACTTCGCGTAGTCCTTCGAGACGAAGGCGCCGTTCTGCTTGAGCTGCGCGGGCACCTTCTGCGACCCGATCTGCCACTTCACCGTGATCACCTTGCTGATGTCGGGTGCGACGCCGGTGATGCCGATGCGATCCCCGAAGGCCTTCCCCTCGCCCGCGCGGACGCCGGAGACGACGGACACGCCGGGCACCTTGGCAAGCGCCTTGGCCGGCGCGATCGTGATGGGGGAGAAGTTGTCGGTCGCCGTGAGCGCGTAGTCGCCGCTGAACACGGAGTTGACGGCGCTCTCGAAGGTCGACTTGAGGCCGGCGGCGAGGACGGCGACGAGCGTGACGAGCGCGAGCCCGATCATGAGCGCGGACGCAGTCGAAGCGGTCCGCTGCGGGTTGCGCATCGCGTTGCCGCGGGCGAGGTTGTTCGAGCTCGCGTCCGGGACGATGGAGGGGACCTCGATCGGCCACTCCGGCTCGAACGACGTCGCCGCACGCCGCAGGAGCATGAGGAGCACGATGACGAGTCCCGGGACGTTGATCGCGCCGGCGACGAAGGCGAGCACGCGCTCCAGCGGCTTCTCGCCGCGTCCGAAGGCCCCGAAGCGCAGCAGCCAGAACGTGAACAGCACCGGATACGCCAGTGCGGTGAGGAGGATCATCGCCACGGTCGCGACCGGGTGTCCGGTGCGCGCGAGCGGGGGCACGAGCGTCTTCGCGAGCATCGCGACGCCGAGGAAGAAGACGGCCGCGCCGATGCCGATCGCGAGCAGGCGCTGCGTCGTCGAGATCGAGCCGACGAAGAGGCCGACGAGCATCAGAGCGACTGCGCCGCCGATCGTCAGGAGTGCGACGGGAGCGCTGAAGCGGGCGAACCGCGACGTCGGCAGCACCGCGCCCTCGCGCACGGCGGAGATCGGCGGGACGCGCGTCGCGCGGATCGCCGGGCGCAACGCGGCGAGCAGCGTCACGACGATGCCGACGACGAGCGCGACGACGATCGTCCGCGTCGCGAACACGGTGCCTGCCTGCGGCAGGTCGATGCCGAAGGAGACGAAGAGCGAGTTCAGGCCCTTCGCGAGCAGCGAGCCCGGCGAAGAGGCCGATCACCGACGCGATCAGGCCGATGACGAACGCCTCGAGTCATCACCGACATGAGCACCTGCCGGCGGGTCGCGCCGAGCGTGCGCAGCGTCGCCAGCTCGCGCGTCCGCTGCGCGATCGTGATCGAGAGCGTGTTCGCGATCACGAAGCTGCCGACGAAGAGCGCGACGCCGGCGAACGCGAGCAGGAAGTCCTTGAAGATCGACAGGAAGCCGTTCGTGTCCTTCGTCGCCTGCTTCGCCTCCGCCTGGCCGGTGCGCACCTGGGCGGTGGGCGGGAGGATCGGCGCGATCTCCTTGACGAGCTCGGCAGGCGTCGTCCCCGACTTCGCCGCGACGTCGATGCCGTCGAGCTTCCCTTGCTTGTGGAAGACCTGCTGTGCGGTCGGGAAGTCGAAGATCGACCATCGTCGCGCCGCCGAGCGACGAGACGCCGCCGATCTTGGCGATGCCGGCGACCTTGTAGCTCACGACGGGGCCGCGGGCGATGACGCCGATCGTGTCGCCGACGGCGTAGTGCTCTTGCTCGCGGTGTTCGCGTCGATCGCGACCTGGTGCGGGCCGACGGGCCACGTTCCGCTGACGAGCGTGAGCGGGTTGAAGCGCTGGTCGCCGTGCGGGTGGACGCTGAACGCGAGCCCCGGCGCGCCGTGCCCGGAGATCACCTTGCCGTCCCGGCCGACGAGGTGCGCGAGGTCGTTGATGCCGCCGTCGGCTGCGGCGACGCCGGGGAGCGTGCGCACCTTCGTGAGGAGCGACTCCGGGAACGACGGCAGCGCGATCTGGTTGTTCGTTGTTCCCGCCGATGGCGCTCTTCGCGCTGATCACGGCGTCCGTGTTCTCGTAGACCGTGCGTGAAGACGGTGCTGAACGCCGCCTTGATCGTGTCGGTGAGGACGTACGTGCCGCTGATCATCGCGACGCCGAGCACGATCGCGACCGCCGTCAGCGCCGCCCGCAGCTTGCGGCCGAGCAGACCCTTGAGCGCGACGAGGATCACGAGCTCGAGGTGGCTCATGACGCTCGAGCACGTCTTCCGCGGTCGCCTCCGTGAGCTCCTTGACGATGAGGCCGTCGGCGAGGAAGAGGATGCGGTCGGCGATCGAGGCGGCGCGCGCCTCGTGCGTCACCATCACGATCGTCTGGCCGTACGCGTCGACCGAGTCGCGGAGCAGGTCGAGGATCTCGCCGCCCGTCTTCGAGTCGAGGTTGCCCGTCGGCTCGTCGGCGAAGAGGATCGTCGGCCGCGTGACGAGCGCGCGCGCGATGGCGACGCGCTGCTGCTCGCCGCCGGAGAGCTCGGACGGCCGGTGGTCGCGGCGGCCGGAAAGGCCGGTCTTCGCGAGCAGCTCGTCGAGCCACGCCTTGTCCGGCCTTCTCGCCGGCGATCGAGAGCGGGAGGAGGACGTTCTCCTCCGCGGTCAGCATCGGCAGCAGGTTGAAGAACTGGAAGACGAAGCCGATGTGCTCGCGGCGGAGCTTCGTGAGCTCGTTGTCGCCGAGCGTCGTGATCTCGGTGCCGGCGATCGTCACGGTGCCGGTCGTCGGCTTGTCGAGCCCCGCGAGGATGTGCATGAGCGTCGACTTGCCCGAGCCGGACGGGCCCATGACCGCGACGAGCTCGCCGCGCTTCACGTCGAGCGAGACGCCGCGGAGCGCGTCGACCGCCGTCGTCGCCTTCGCCGTAGCGGCGCGTGAGGTCGCGCGCGTCGACGACGACACCGCCGGTCCGCGCGCCCTCTTCGCTCACCGATGCGTCCGTCGTTGCCACCCCGCGCCTCAGACTAGCGGTTGCCGGCTACCAAGAAACCCGCAACGACGACTGCGTACGTAACGACGAGGAGAATGCCTTCCCAGCGCTTCGTCCGCCCGTCCGAGATCGTTGCGCCTGCAAGCACGACGGCGCCCGCCATCGCGACGAGCTCCTCCCAGCGGAACGAGAGCGGCAGCTGGTGCGTGAAGAAGAGCGAGAGCAGCATCACCGCCGGTACGACGAGCAGCGCCGACCTGTGCGCTCGACGAGATCGCGATCTCGCTCGCGAGCTTCATCTTCCCGGCGCGCGCGATGACGATCGCGCCGCCGTGCTCGGCCGCGTTGCCGACGATCGCGACGATGACCGCGGCGATGAAGAACTCGCTCGCGCCGACGGCGGACGCGAAGCCGTGGATCGAGTGCACGAGCAGCTCGCTCACGATCGCCGTGGCGCCGGTCGCGACCGCGAGCACGCCGAGCGCGAGCGGCAGCGGCCACGCCTCGGACGGACGGCGCGCTGCGCGCGAGGCGGCGGTGGCGGTGGAGGTTGCGGCCCGTGACCGCGAGGTAGAGGACGAGCAGCGCGACCGAGACCGGGATCGACACGAGCACCGCCGTATGCCGCTCCGGTCGCGCCGGTGTAGCCGACCGACCGACGGCACGACGAAGAGCACGACCGCGACGCCGACGAGCCCGAGCTGGGTCACGAGCGAGCGCCGGTCGATCTCCTTCTCCGGCCCGACGATCTGGGCGACGCCGAAGACGAGCAGCAGGTTCGAGATGACGCTGCCGGCGAGCGAGCCGCGCACGACCTGCGGCAGGCCGTCGCCGACCGCGAAGAGCGCGATGATCAGCTCGGGCGCGTTGCCGAAGCTCGCGTTGAGGAAGCCGCCGACGCCGGGGCCCGTGTGCTCGGCGGCGTGCTCGGTCGTCTCGCCGATCAGCCACGCGAGCGGGATGAGCGACGCGGACGAGAGGACGAAGAGGAGCGTCTTGCTCGGGTGCAGCGCGAGATCGACCGCGATCGTGGCGGGAGCGAGGGCGAGCGACGCCCAGAGGATCCTGCGTCCCACGGCCCGGGTAGCGTAGTCGGGCCGTGCTCACTGCGGTCCTCTTCGACTGGGGCGACACGCTCATGCGCTGGGCGTGGGAGCCCGAGCTGCTCGACGCCGGGCACGCGGCCGGGCTCCGCGCGATCGGCCGCGAGCCGCTCGCCCGCGCTGACCGCGCGCTTCCGCGACGCGTACCTGCCGCTCCTCTGGATGCCCGGGACCCTCGAGGAGGTCGAGTACCCCGGCCTCGTGCGGAAGCTCCTGGCCGAGGACGGGATCGAGGCCGACGACGAGGAGCTCGAGCGGTTCCTCGAGGCCGAGCACGCCGCGTGGCAGCCGGCGCGCATGCTCGCCTCGACGACGCACGCGCTCCTCGAGGCGCTGCGCGAGCGCGGGCTCAAGACCGGTCTCGTGTCGAACGCGCTCGACCCGCCGGGGCTGCTCCATCGCGATCTCGCCGAGATGGGCGTCGCCGAGCGGCTCGACGTCGCCGTCTTCTCCTCCGAGATCGGCTGGCGGAAGCCGCATCCGGCGATCTTCGAGCGCGCGCTCGAAGCGCTCGGCGTCGAGCCCGGCGAGACGCTCTTCGTCGGCGACACGCTCGCGACCGACATCGCCGGCGCCGCCGCTCTCGGTATGCACACGTGCCAGGCGCTGTGGTTCCGCGCCGACGACGACCCCGAGGCGCCGGAGCCCGAGTTCCAGGCGTTCACGCAGATGGACGTGCTGACCATTGTCGGCCGCCTAGCGCGTTGGCGCAAGCTGAAAACACCCCGTCTGTCAAGTCTTGCGGAGGCCGGAATGACGTACCCACAATGCGGGGAGATGAGCGACGTGTGGCAGCACACCGAGCCGGCCGTCCTCCCGCTTCGTCCGCAGGACGACGTCGAGTGCCGCGCCTGTGAGGTGCACTGCGACAAGGTCGTCTACCCGTCCGCGTGCCTCGACCGCTCGTGCCCGTTCGTCTATGCGTACGAGGAGCACGGTCACACGTTCATGGGCTGCATGCAGAAGGTCTTCGAGGCGGAGATCGACCTCGACATGCTCAACGCGGCCGAGGCGCGGCGTGCCGGCTTCGGCGCGGTGAAGGCGATGCGGCGGCCGCTGCCGATGTGCCGCTCCGAGGTCGAGCAGTGCTACGAGCAGCGGACGGGCGAGCTCGGGTGCATCAATCCCGAGTTCAACGAGCTGCCGGCGGGATCGCCGACGTTTCGAGTGTTCGCCCGGATCTCGTAGCCTCCGCGACGAGCGACAGCAGCGCGACGCCGGCGAGCGGCCCGACCGCGGCGAGCGCGAACGCGAGCCGCCACGACGACGCGGCGATCACCGCGAATGCCGGCGGCGCCGTCGCGCCGACGAAGCCGAGCAGCGTCTGCTGGAAGCCGAGTGCGGCACCCGTGTGACGCGGTCCGGCCGCCTCCGCGGCGGCGGCGAACGCGAGCCCGTTCCACGTCATGCTCAGCACGCCGGCGACGACGAAGGCGGGAGCGAGAACGACGAGCGGGCCGTCGAGGAGCGCTGCGACGGCGGCGGTCATGCCCGCCAGCACGATGCCGATGACGCGGAGCGGCCGGAGGCGCGTGCCGAGACGGTCGGAGACCCGGCCCGAGCCGATGCGCGCGCCGATCGCGAGGACGTTGATCGCCGCGAGCAGCCCGGCGGCCGCATGCGTCGACACGTGCCGGTGCTCGTGGAGGAAGAGCACGACGAATCCGGTGATGCCGATCTGCGCGGTGAGGAAGAGTGCGGTGCCGCCGCCGAGGAGCCACGCGCGCAGGTCGCGCAGCGGCCGGCCGACGTCGGTGAGGCCGGACTCGATCTTCGGCGATCCGCGCATGCACGTGATCGCGACGATCGCGCCGGCGATGCAGCTGCCGCCCATGACGATGAACGCGAGCCGCGTGCCGCCGCTGGACGCGAGCACGGGCAGAAGCCCCGCGCCGAGCGCGCCGCCGATCGGGATCGCCGTCTGCCGGATGCCGAGTGCGAGGCCGAGCTCGTCCGGCTCGAACCAGCTCATGACCGCGCGGCCGCTCGCCGCGTTGACGCTCGCGCCGAGTGCGCCCGCCGCCACGAGTGTCCCGACGAGCGCTGCGAACGTCGTCGTGTACGCGGCCGAGACGAGAGCCGCTCCCGCACACGTGAGCCCCACCGCTATCACCAGGCGCTCGTCGAACCGATCCGCGAGCAGCCCCCACGGCAGCAGCGTGAACAGCATCCCGATGCCGACGGCGGCGAGGACGACGCCGGTCTCGCTCAGCGAGAGCCGGTAGTGCCCGCGCAGCGCCGGCCCGAGAGCGGGCAGCCCGACGGACGCGACGGAGAAGCTCGCCTGCGCGAGCGTCCCGGCGGCGAGGATCACCCACCGGTAGGGAGGCACACGGAGAAACTTATGCAGCGGCGGTCGGCGCGAGCTCGAACCATCGCTCTCGCGCCTGCTCTGCGGTGACGCCGATGGGTTCGACCGAGAACCGGAGATCGGCGACCGACGGCTGTGCGTTGGCGATCGCGCGTGCGACGTCGTCGGAGAGCACCTCGCGCCACACACCGGGACGCCCTCGCCAGAAGTGGTTGTTGCGCGCCTCCGTCTTCAGACCCGCGAACGTGACCGAGGCGGCGACGTGCACGGGGGAGAGGCGCGGCCGCTGAGGGAGTGCGTGGGCGATGGCATGGAGACACCCGGCGGTGTCGGCGACGAGATCGGCGTAGTGGACGGTGGCATTCGCGTACGGCAGCCACTCGGGCGTCACCGAGAGGAGCGCACGGGCGCGCGGGCCGGTCGCGTACGCGAGGAACTCGGGCGACGACGGGTCGGCGTCGAGGATCGACGACTCGTCGCCTGCTTCGCCGTCGAGCCAGCGGGCGGTCTCCGGCTCGTGCCGTGCGAATTGGAGGATCGACAGGAGCACGTCGAGCGGGTGCCGGACGAGCGTCGCCACGGAGAACCGATGCTGCCGGAGGAGGTCGGCGAACTCGGGCGTCCGCCGCCAGTGCAGCTGGAGGACGCACCGCTCCGGCAGCCCGTCCCAGTCGACCTCGGCCGGCGTGTGCGCCGAGACCTCGTGGAGCACGAAGCCGGCCGCGAGCAGCCGGCGCAGCCACATGTTGCCGCTCCGCGGCGTAGAGACGATCGCGATCCGAATAATCCGGAGTAAACCTCATCGGAACGCGATGGAAAGTGAGAGAAACCTAAGTTTTCCTCCGGCGCGCGGTTGCGCGTTCGTGCAGCTCCTTCGCCCGGCGGATCTCGTCCGCATCCGGCCCGTGACCGGCCGGGCCGGCGGTCTCGAGCACCGCCGGCAGCCCCTGCAGCCGGGCGTTGCCGAGGAACACGCCGAGCTTCTCGCCGAGGACGCCCTCGCCGATGTTCGCGTGCCGGTCGCGGTTCGATCCGAGCGCCGCCGCCGAGTCGTTCACGTGGAGCGCGCGCAGACGGTCGAGCCCGATCGTCCCGTCGACCTCGTCGAGACACGCGTCGAGGGCGGCCGGATCCGCGACGTCGACGCCGGAGACGTACAGATGGCACGAGTCGAGGCAGAGCCCGAGGCGCGGATGCCGGCCGAGCCGCTCGTGCAGCGTCGCGAGCTCCTCGATCGAGCGTCCGATGGTGCCGCCTGCGCCGGCCGAGTTCTCCATGAGGAGCCACGTCTCGTCGGAGGTGAGCTCGAGCACCTGCTCCATCGCGGGGACGACGCGCTCGAGGCCGGTTTCGAAGCCGGAGCCGAGATGTGAGCCCACGTGGACGACGACGCCGTCGGCGCCGATCGCGCTCGCGACCTCCAATGTGTTGCGGAGCGCAGCGATGGATTTCGCGTACACGTCGTCGTCCGGCGCGGCGAAGTTGCAGAGGTAGAGGGCATGGCACAGGACGCCGCCCATCCCGGTCTCGGCGCGGCGCTCCCGGAAGCGCTCGAACGTCGCCGGGTCGTGGTTCGTCGGCCGCCACATGCGCGGGCTCTGCGTGAACACCTGCATCGAGTCGGCGCCGATCGCGACCGCGCGGTCGACGGCAGTGTGGATGCCGCCCGAGGAGGAGACGTGCGCGCCGATCTGCATCGGCGCCTACGCTATCCAGATGGCCGTCCGCGTACGCATGGCTCCGAGCCCGACGGGCTACCTCCACGTCGGCGGCGTGCGGACGTTCCTCTTCAACTGGCTGTTCGCGCGCCACGAAGGTGGCGAGTTCCGCCTCCGGATCGAGAACACGGACACGACGCGCGAGGTCGCCGAGGCCGTCGACCAGATCCAGGACTCCCTCCGCTGGCTCGGGCTCGACTGGGACGGCGAGGTGACGTTCCAGCTCGACCGGATCGACGACTGCCGGCGCGTGGCCGAGCAGCTCGTCGCCGACGGCAAGGCGTACGAGGACGAGGGAGCGATCCGCTTCCGAATGCCGGACGACGGGACGACGGGATGGGACGACGTCGTGCGTGGCCGCGTCGAGGTGCCGAACGAGACGATCGAGGACCTCGTGCTCGTCCGCTCGGACGGGCGGCCGACGTACAACTTCGCCTCGCCGATGGAGGACGTCTGGGACGGCATCACGCACGTGATCCGCGCGGAGGACCACATCTCCAACACCCCGAAGCAGATCAACATCATCCGCGCGGTCGGCGCCGACCTCCCGGTGTACGCACACGTCCCGAACGTGAACGGGCCGGACGGCAAGAAGCTGTCCAAGCGGCACGGCGACACCGGCGTCGACGAGTTCCGCAAGGCCGGCTACATCCCGGACGCGCTCGTGAACTTCCTCGCGCTCCTCGGGTGGGCGCCGGACGGCGAGACGACGATCATGAGCCGCGACGAGCTCGTCGAGCGGTTCACGCTCGAGCGTGTGAGCTCGAGCCCGGCGCAGTTCGACTACGCGAAGCTCGACTGGATGAACGGCATGTACCTGCGCGCGCTGCCGGTGGACGAGTTCGCGCACCGCCTCGTCGTCTGGCTCGGCGAGGAGGGCTACGACTGGGACGCGACGCTCGTGCGCAAGGCGGCGCCGCTCGTCCAGGAGAAGATCGCCCGCCTCGGCGAGTTTCCCGCGTTCGCCGGCTTCCTCTTCCACGACGTCGACGCCTCGGTCGACGGCCAGGCGGACGTCGTCCTCGCGGCGCGCGACGCGCTCGCAAACGTCGAGCCGTTCACGGCGGAGGCGATCGAAGCGGTGCTCCGCGGCGTGCTCGAGCAGCTCGGGCTCAAGCCGCGGCAGGGATTCCAGCCGATCCGCGTCGCCGTCACCGGGTCGACGGTGTCTCCGGGACTGTTCGAGAGCATCGAGCTGCTCGGCCGCGCGAAGACGCTCGAGCGGCTCAGTGCCGCCGCAGGTGCGTAGGAAGTGCGCGCGGCCGCGCGAGCGGATCGAGTGCACGCTGGAAGACGCGCCACGCGCGGCGCCTGAACTGCGCTGTCGGCGTCGGCACGAAGGCGTCCGTAGCCTCGTCCCCCCGGTCTACGGGCTGGCGCTGATGGCCGGATCCCGTTCCCATGTTTCACGGGTGAAACGCATGGCTTGTCGACCGGGGTACGGCGTAGACTCGGCGACAGTGCCGGGAACCGTCCTCGTTGTCGACGACGAGCCGTCCATCCGCCTGCTCTGCCGGATCAACCTCGAGCTCGAGGGGTACCGGGTGATGGAGGCGGGCTCGCTCGCGGAAGCGCGCACCGCGGCCGCGTCTCCGGACCTGAGCCTCGTTCTCCTCGATCTCCGTCTCGGGCACGAGAGCGGCCGCACGCTCCTCGAGGAGCTCCGCAGCCGTACGCCGAGGGTGCCCGTGGCGCTCGTCACCGGCTCGGTCGAGCTCGACCGCGGCGACGGCCCGGCCGACGCGACGCTCGTGAAGCCGTTCACGATCGAGGCTCTGCTCCGGACCGTACGCGAGCTGACGAGCCGCTAGGCTGCGACCGATGTCAACGACGGCGGTTCGCAGCCCGGCGGAGTACGAGGCGCGCCTGCGCGACTACTACTACGAGCGCTCCGAGGAGGGCCGTGCAGTCCGCGTCGGCGAGAAGGCCGTCTCGGAGCAGGCGGCGATCGTCGCGCGCTTCACCGATCTGTTCTCGCACGCGCAGCTGGAGGCGCTCCGCGCCGCCGAGGAGGACGCGGCACGCGACGATCGCGAGCGGCTCTACCGCCTGCGCAAGACGTGCGAGGGCGGCCTCGTCTCGGCCCAGCTCGCGGAGCAGGACGACGCGCTCGAGAACGCGATCCTCGCCGCACGCGTGACGTTCAAGGGCGAGGAGATGCCGCTGCGCGCCGCGCAGGCGCGCCTCGCCGTCCTCGACGCGTACGCCGACCGCGAGCAGCTCGGCGACCTCGAGCGCACGGAGTCGGCGAAGCTCAATCCCGACCGCCTCGCGCTGCTCACGGCGGCCGAGGAGCTCGAGCGCGAGATCACCGGCGAGCCGGATCCGATCGCGCGCGTCGAGGAGGAGAAGGCGATCTCGCTGCGCGAGCTGGAGCGGGCACTCGTCGCCGCCGCCGACGTGACGACGGACGCATACGGCCGACTGCGCGACTTCTGGTTCGAGAAGCTCCTCGGGCCTGGCCGCGACGCGACACCGTCGACGGGTCACGTTGCCTACATGCGCCGGCTGTCGCCGCTCGAGTCGACGTACACGAAGGAGAAGGCCGTCGAAGTCTGCCTCGCGTCGACGGCGGCGCTCGGATTCGACATGACCGCGATCCCCAACATCCGCCTCGATCTCGAGGACCGGCCGCAGAAGAACCCGCGCGCGTGCGTGATCGCCTCCGATCCGCCCGACGTCGTGCACCTCATCACGCGCGCGCAGGGCGGCCTCGCCGACTATCAGGCGTTCATGCACGAGGCGGGTCACGCGCTGCACTACGCCGGCGTCGACCCGCGTCTTTCGTACACGTTCCGTGTCATCTCGCGCGACCACGCGCTGACGGAGATCTACTCGTACATCCTCGAGGCGGTGACGCGTGAGCCCGAGTGGCATGCGCTCCACTTCGGGCTCTCCGATACGCAGGCGGAGGAGAACGCGCAGGCGACGTTGTTCCTCGAGGCGCTGCTCTACCGCCGGTACACGGCGAAGCTCCGCTACGAGCTCGGCTTCTGGGAGAACTTCGCGGAGGAGGGTGGGCGCTCGCCGCGCGACTACGCAGAGCGCATCACGGAGGCGACCGGCGTCCGCTACGACCCGCGCAACTACCTCTCCGACATGGACGGCGGCTTCTACTCCGCCGACTACCTGCGGGCGTGGATCCGCTCGGCCCAGCTCCGCGCGTACCTCCAGCGCGAGATCGGCGCCGACTGGTGGCGCAGCCGCGACACGGGCGAGATCCTCCGCGGCTTCTTCGCCGAGGGCACGAGGCCGACGAGCGAGGAGATGGCCGGCCGGTTCGGCTTCGAGCCGCTCGACACGGACCCGCTCGTCGCTGATCTGTCTGCGGCGTAGCCGGTCCTGGGACCGGTATACCCGGTACATGAAGAGAATCGCGCTGGCCATTGGTCTTGCCGCCGTCGCCGCCTTCGCCGCTCCGTCGCGTGCGAGCGCCCCGCCGGTCGGTCCGCTGCCGAAGAGCCCGATCACCACGATCACGACCGTCGCGCAGGAGCTCGTCTCGTTCGCGCTCCCGCGTGGTCAGTCAGGGCTCGTCTGGCGGCTCGCACACGTCTCGAACTCCTCGGTCGCGAGCGAGACGGCGGAGGGCGACATCCCCGGGAACATCACGGTCGTCGTCTTCCTCGCACGGAAGCCCGGCACCACGACAGTGTCGTTCGGGCTCACGAACGGCGAGCACGCGAAGGCGTATCGCGCCGCCCGCTACACGATCGTCGTGAAGCCGCGCTCCTAGGAAATGCGGAGGGCCGGGCTTTCGCCCGGCCCTTTGCTGGTTGGCGTTGGTGTCGGTGGGGCTAGAACAGGCGACCGCCGCTGAAACCGGCGGGGGAATAGCCGCCGTGCTTCGCGGCGCCGAGAAGAGCCGCCAGCGTGAGGGCCAGCAGGAGAAGGCGGACGAGCTGTGCATACCGCATGCGCTTCACCTCCTCTCGCCGCATCGTTAGAAGTGGACGTCTGCCAGCGTCGTCGCCGCGCGGCGGTACCACGCCGCGGCTGCGTCGATCTCGCTCGATGCGCGCGCGACGTCGCCGCGCGCGATCCAGGCGTTGGCAAGGTGGCTCGGCGAGTCGATCGACGCGAACGTCGCCTCGGCGGCGTCGACCCAGTCTTTCGCGCCGTCGACGTCGCCTTCGGCCGACAGGGACTCTGCGACGATGAGCTGTGCGTTGCCGAGCTCGTCGCGGAAGTCCGCTCGGTCCGAGAGGAGCTCGACCGCGCGCTGCGCGCGCAGCCGCGCCTCGGCCGGACGTCCCGTGCGGAGGTACACCTGCGCGAGCGAGTTCACCGCTTGCGCGAGATCCGGCTCGCTCTCTGCGCGCGACGCGCTCTCGGTCGCGCGGAGGAGGTACGCCTCGGCCTCGGCGACGTTGCCGAGCAGGAACTCGATGCCGCCGAGGTTGTTGAGGATGCGCGCGGTCGCCAGCACGTCGCCGTGGCGCTCGTACAGAGCGAGAGCGCGCTCGGCGTTGAACCGTGCGAAGAGCCAGTCGCGCTTCCGCTCGGCTACGAGCGACACCTGGAAGAGGGCGTGCGCCTGCGCCGGCTCGTCGCCGATCTCATACGCGAGCTCGAGCGCCCGTTCGGCGTCGCGCCCTGCGGCATCCCAGTCGCGCCGGAACTGGTGACAGCGGGACCGCCACTCGTACACGTTCGCCGCGAGCAGGGTGCGAGGCTGCGGCGCCCATTCGTTCGTCTCGAGCGCGCGGGTGTAGAGCTCGGTCGCACGCGCGATGTCGACCTGCTTGAACGCGACGCAGCCGCGCCGGTAGAGGACCTCTGCGCGGACGGCCGCGTCGAACTGCGGGAGCTGGGCGATTCTCTCCGCGCGCTGCAGGAGCTCGTCGGCTTCGTCGAGGTTGCCGCGGTACATCTCCGCCCACGACTGCGCGAGCTTGTGGCGCAACGCGAGCGTCGGGTGCGCCTGCACGTCCGGCCAGGCGTCGTCGAGCCGCTCGACCGCTTCGTCGAAGCGGCTCGCCGCGATGAGCGCGTCGGCGTCCGCGAGCGCGTCGGAGGGCAAGTAGTCCGGGACGAGCGCGAGCGTCGTCACGGGAGGCAGATCGACGATGGAAAGCGCCACAGCCATCGCTCACACGATCCGCCTGGCGGCCGTATGTGTCGATTGGCGCTACCGCGCTACCGGCTTCCCCTGTTCGGAGGAGGGGCATGCCCGGAAGCGGCCTCCTCCGTCGCCATACTGTCCCGAATGCGTCGCCTCCTGGCACGGCGTGTGCTCAACGGCGGGCCGGCCGAGCCGGTGATCTGGGATTGGCTCGGAGCGGAGGGCGCGTCCATCCGGCTTGCCGGGCACTCGCACCGGCTCGCGTTCCGCGATTCGAACCCGCGCCCGGAGACGCAACCACGCGCGCGCTAGACGTTCGCGGGCCGGTCGCGTCGCCCAGGAGCGGTCCGACCGGTTCCTGCCAAGAGCTACTGGAGGCAGGCCGCGGAGGCGGGCACGGTGACGCCGGTCGTGTGGGACGGCAACCAGCACAATGCCCGGTTCCTGCTCAGCGACGTGCCGTTCACCGTAGTCGGCCGGCGGGATCCGCGAATCACGTGCAGGACTGCGTCGTCCCATTCGGATGATCGCGCGCTGTCGAGCGCGACCTCGAGGCGAGCGGGCTGACGAGTTCCTGAGCGGGCATCCGATCCGGCAGCGTGCTGGTGGTCGGAACGCCGCCGCCGAGTCGGAGCAGCAGGTCCGGCAGGGCTGCGAACGACGTGCCGCTCGGGCAGGAGTTCGTCGTCGAGCGCTTCCGAAGCTCGGTCTCACGCCGGTCGGCACGCTGACGAGCTCGCACGCGTGTCGCGTGCTGGGAGGCGCTGCAGGAGGCGATGGAGGCGACGGCCACGAGCGCGGGCGCCGTTCGTCCCGGTGCCCGAGGAGATGCGCAACGAAGACGGCACGCTGCGCCGTGAGTACTGCGAGCCCGACACGACACACGCGAACACCGCGTACGGAGTGGCGATGTGGGAAGCGATCGCCGTACACGCAGACGAGAGCCGATGAGCGACCACCCGTACAGGCAGTTTCCGGCGCGGAGCTTCTGGTCGCGGAGCGTCGCGCGAGACTTCGACGGCGCTGACGTCGTAACCGGTGGTCCGCTGCTACGGCCCGGCGATCGCGTCGCCTCGATGGGGTCGTGCTTCGCGTCCAACTCTGCCGGACATCGGCTCGCCGGTCACGCATACGTCAGGTCGAACCGCCGCACCCGCAGCTCGCTCATCTTCCCGAGAACCTCGGTTACCGCGACTTCAGCGCCGCCTACGGAAACCTCTACACGGTGCGGCCGATGCTGCAGCTCGCAGACGCCCGTCGGTCCTCTCCCGGCAGAAGAGCGTGGCACGTGCGACGCTCGTCGACCCGATCCGCCCACGTCCGCCTGACCGGCGGACGACGATGCCGAGTTCGACGCTCTCACCCGGGGCATCTCCGCGCGACCCGGCGGGCGAGGAGGCCGAGGATCTTCATCTCGCCCGGGCGATCCTAGTCCGGACTCGCCCGCGAACGGGCGGCACTAGGATGCGCCGGTGCGACTCGCGCGCGATCCGACCGAAGCTTCCGCGCTCGCCCTTCGCGAGCACGCGCACGCGCAGGACGGCTCGACCGCTTCCACCGCCGCTACTACGACCACATGGCCCGGACGTGGGCGACCGCATCGGGACGGACGTTCTGGCTCGGCACGCGCCGCGGCCAAGACGCCGCTCGACCTGTGGGTGTACCAGGAGATCCTCACCGAGCTGAAGCCCGAGCCCGTCATCGAGACTCGGGAACCGCGGCCGGTGGCAGCGCCCGCTTCCTCGCCTCGTGCATGGACCTCCTCGGCCACGGACGGGTGATCACGGTCGACGTCGTCGACGTGCCCGGACGGCCGCAGCACGACAGGATCACGTACGTCACGGGGTCGTCGGTCGACCCCGCGATCCTCGAGCAGCTGCGCGCCGCTGCGGCGGACGCCGACTCGGTGATGGTCGTGCTCGACTCGGATCACTCGCGCGACCACGTGCTCGCCGAGCTGCGCGCGTACGCGCCGTTCGTCACGCCCGGGTCGTACCTCGTCGTCGAGGACACGAACGTGAACGGCCATCCGATCCTCCCGAGCTTCGGCCCGGGGCCGCACGAGGCCGTCGAGACGTTCCTCGCCGAGAGCGCGCCGTTCGTCCGCGACCGGGAGCGCGAGAAGTTCTACTTCACGTTCAATCCCGGCGGCTACCTCAAGCGCGTGAGCTGACGATGGGCCCGCTCGCGCGTCTTCGCTACCGGCTGGGCCGGCGGCGCGCCGCCGCCCGCATGTCGCGTCTTCTGCGGCACGCGGCGGAGACCGCGACGACGCCGCAGGAGGTCGTCGAGGCTGCGAGCTCGATCGCGGTCGAGGAGTTCAAGATTCAACCGATCCAGGTTCGGAGCGAGATCGAGCAGCTGCTCTCGCTCGTGCGGGCCGAGAGCCCGCGGCGTGTCCTCGAGATCGGCACCGCGAACGCGGGCACGCTCTACCTCCTCGCCTGGGCGACCGCGCCGGACGCGTCGCTCCTGTCGCTCGACATCCGCACCTACGATCCGGATCACCGCCGTCTCATCGAGTCGTTCGCCGGCGGGAAGCGGCGCGTCCTCCTCATGCAGGCGGACTCGCACCTGGACGCGACGCGCGATGCGGTTGCGCGCCACTTCGGCGGCGAGGGGATCGACGTCCTGTTCATCGACGGCGATCACAGCGGCGAGAGCGTCCGCCGGGACTACGAGCTCTACGCACCGCTCGTCCGCGCCGGCGGTCTCGTCGCGTTCCACGACATCGTCGACGGCCCCGAGGAGCTCGTCGGCGGCGTGCCGTCGTTCTGGCGGGAGGTGCGCGCGTCGCTCGCGGATCCGGTCGATCTCGTCGAGTCGCCGGCGCAGGGCGGCTACGGCATCGGCGTGGGACGCGTGCGCTAGCCGCTCAGTCGCGGCGCTGCCAGTACACGCCGGTCCAGTCGATCTCGACGATCGGCTCCGTGATGCCGTGGTCGCGCCGGTAGTCCTCGACGGCCTGGCGGCAGCCGGGCACGGCGCCCCAGTCGTCGACGATGAGGTAGCCGCCGACCGAGAGCTTCGGGTAGAGCGCGTCGAGCGCGACGATCGTCGACTCGTACATGTCTCCGTCGAGACGCACGACCGCGAGCTGCTCGATCGGAGCGTCCGCGAGCGTGTCCTGGAAGAAGCCCTTGAGGAAGCGCACCTGCTCGTCGAGGAGCCCGTAGCGCTCGAAGTTCGCACGAACCTCCTCCTCCGACACCGCGAGAGCGGACTCGGTCCAGTGCGTGTCGCCGCGCGTCCGCCTCGTACCGCCCGCTCGGCTTCGGCAGCCCGGCGAACGAATCGGCGACCCAGACGACGCGGTCGGTGTCCCCGTACGCCGCGAGGACGGCGCGCATGAAGATCGTCGCGCCGCCGCGCCACACGCCGGTCTCGATCAGGTCGCCGGGCACGCCGCTGCGGATGACGTCGGTCGACGCACGCCTGGATGTTCTCGAGCCGCTTGAGGCCGACCATCGTCTCGGCGTCGCTCGGCCAGTCGCGTCCCACCTCGCGTGCAGCGTGGTCGAACGGGAGCCGCTGGAAGCCGATCGCGCGATTCGTGCGCTTCACGACCTGGCGGTAGACGTAGGCCTTCCAGCCGGATCGCGGCGGCGCGACCGGAACCCACGAGTCGCCGAACCCGTACCGGGTCAGGCACCGCTTCATGAGGTCGAGGTAGAGCTCCTCCGACGTCTTGTCGCGCACGCGCATCGCTGGAGCAATATAGAAGCGCTGGCAGCCGGCACGTGAAAGGCCTAGTCGAGCAGGATGCCCGGCGATTGGGGACTAGGCCCGAATCGGCCTTGACGACTCTGTGCATGGGCCGCGAAGCTACGGTGTCGGATGAACAAGGATCTCAAGGAGATCGTTCGGCGAATCGAGAAGAACGGCTACACAGTCGTCCCGGCAGGGAAGCATCAGAAGGTGAAGAACGCCGAGGGCAAGACGATCGCCACGTTGCCCACCACGCCGAGCGGGCAGACGTGGCGGGTGCGGCTCGAGTCCGAGCTACGGAAGCGGGGAGTGCTCTAGATGCAGGTCGCAATCGGCTACGAGACGATTCCCGGGGTCGCCGATTCCGATTTCCTCGATCGCCTTGCGCAGCTCGTCTACGCGATCGACGAGCTTGTGGATCCGCTGCTCTTCCTGAACGAGGATGGATCGATTACGACGAGCTTCGATATCGAGGCCCGCGACCCCGTCGAGGCTGTCAACAAGGCGGCCGACCTGTTCTTCGGCGCGTTTGTGGCGGCACAGCCTCTGCGAGCACCGACGTCGGCTGAACTCGACGCGGCCAATCGCCTTGCGGAAGCCGCTGCAGAGCAGGCGCGCGCCACTGGGGAGTTCGTCGAGGGGCACACCGCGGCCGAGGAATTTCTCGCGTCGGTCAACGCGACTTCGGAGCGTCGGCCGACGACCGAGAAGCAGCGCGTTCCCGCGTAGACGCGGCTCGCACGATCAGGTGACGGGGATGCCCACGTAACCAAGCTGTTTTCGCTTGGTCACGTAGGTCAGAAAGGCGCATACGGGATTCGAACCCGTGCCGCCGCCGTGAGAGGGCGGTGTCCTAGGCCACTAGACGAATGCGCCCTGGACAGCGCCGAAGTGTAGCGGCGTCCTAGGCCTCGGCGCGACGCGCGAGCGTGACGCCGAGCGCGACGACGCCGACGGCGGCGGCCGACGCCGAGCACCGTCCACGCGAGCCCGCCGCCGGCGGAGGTCGAGGAGAGCGCGACGACGAGCGCGGCGACGGCGAGCCCCGCGAAGACGAGCGCGCCGACGCCGACCGCACGCGCCGCCACGACGGCGCGATCCGCTTTGATCCCGAACCGCTCCTCCATCGACCACGCCGCCAGCTCGCCGCAGAGGAGGAGCCCGGCCGCGACGAGCGGCGCTCCGTCGTCGATGGCGGAGCCGCGCACCGCGATCGCGACGGCGTAGCCGACGCCGAGCAGTCCGAGCGGCCACGGCAGCAGGTCCGCATCCGCGCGTCGCAGCACGAGCAGCAGGAGGAGCGCGCCGACGCCGCCGAGCGCGGCCGTCACCGGCACGGCCGTGCGCTCGTGCACGCGCGCCAGCGCGTACGCGAACACGCCGGCGTACGCGCACGCCGACGCGGTCGCGAGCGCTATGCGCGCGCCGGCCTTGCGTATCGCCTGAATGCCGCCACCTCCTCGAGCGGGACGTTGAGGGGCACGCCGTCGCGCCATTCGACGACGGGGACGCCTGCGCGCTCGTACCGCGCGCGGAGCGCCTCGCGCGAGAGCCGCCAGAGACGGTACGAGAGGTTCTCGAGCGGATCCTTGCCTGGCTCGACGAATGGCACCGGCGACACTTCGACGACGACGAGATCGAAGCCGCGAGCGCGCAGGTCGAGCATGGCCGCCGCCGCGCGCGGATCGAGGAGCGGCGTCAGCGCGATCACGAGCGCCTTCGGCGGCAGCGACCTCGGCGGCAGCACGTCGACATCGCGCGCGGCGAAGCTCAGAACGATGTTCATCTGGAGGAGCGAGTCGACGATCCGGTACAGCTGCAGCGTCCCCGACCCAGGCAGCAGCCACGAGAGGAAGCCGCCGAAGCTCACGACGCCGACGCGATCCTTCCGCTGGAGATAGCGGTGCGCGAGCGAGGTCGCCGCGCGGACGGTCATGTCGAGCGTCCCGTGCACGCCCGCCTTCACGTCGGTGAACGTGTCGAGGAAGAGGACGACGTCGGTGTTCCGCTCGGGGTGCTGGTCGTTGACCCACAGGCCGCCGCGGCGCGCCGTCGCGCGCCAGTTGACGCGGCGGAGGCGGTCGCCCGGCTCCCATTCGCGGATGTCCGCGAACTCGATGCCGTCGCCCTTCGTGCGCGAGACCTGGTTCCCGATGTAGACCTGCGTCTCCAGCGGGGGCAGGAGCGCGTGCAGCGTCTCGACGCTCGGGTAGACGCGGAGCGCCGTGCGGTCGCAGAGCTTCTCCTCCCACGAGTAGAAGCCGAGCCGGTCGCGCACGCGCACGAGCGCCGGGCCGAGGACGAACGCGCCCCAGCGATCGGTGCGGAGCGGCAGCTCGAGCGTCTTCGGCGTTCCGGCCGCGAGCGCGACCGCGCGCGGATTGCGCGCGTCCGTCTGCAGCTGCGGCGGCAGCGGAAGCAGGACGTCGACGCGATCGACGGCGTGCTCCGCTGTCAGGGTGAGCGTCGCGTCGACGGTCTCCGACTCGAGCGCGCGCTCGCGGTCGAGCTCGAGCGTCGCCTCGATGCTCGGCTTCCGTGCCATCGCCGGTGCGGCGACGGCGGCGAGCGCGAACGGCGCCGCAATCGCGACGAGCTCCACGCGGCCGAGGACGAGGCCGCCCATGAGCGCGGCGGCAGCGAGGGTCGCGTAGCCGGCGAGGCGCGGGGAGACGTGCTGCGTCACGCCGTCGCGGCGCGGACGTCCTCGGCCGGCGGCGTCGGCACCGACTCGAGCGCCTCGGCGACGACGTCCTCGCCGCGGATCCGCTGCACCCACAGCTCGGGGCGCAGCGTGAGCCGGTGCGCGAGCGCGGGCACGGCGATCGCCTTCACGTCCTCCGGTACGACGAAGTCGCGGCCGGAGAGCGCCGCCTTCGCCCGCGAGAGCTTCATGAGCGCGAGGCTGCCGCGTGGGCTCGCGCCGACCGCCAGCCGCCGCGAGGTGCGGGTCGCCGTGACGATGTCGACGATGTAGCCCTCGATCGAATCGGACACGTGCACCTGCTCGAGCGACCGCTGCATGTCCACGAGCGTCTTGGCGTCCACGACCGGAGCGAGCTCGACCTCGTCCTCGCCGCGCGCGATGCGGCGATCGAGCATCTCGAGCTCGTGCTCGCGCGACGGGTAGCCGATCCCGGCGCGCACGAGGAAGCGGTCGAGCTGCGCCTCGGGCAGCGGGTACGTCCCCTCGTACTCGATCGGGTTCTGGGTCGCGAGCACGACGAACGGCGCCTCGAGCGGCCGCGTCTCTCCCTCGCTCGTGACCTGCCGCTCCTGCATCGCCTCGAGCAGCGCCGCCTGCGTCTTTGGTGGGGCGCGGTTGATCTCGTCGGCGAGGAGGAGGTTGGTGAAGATCGGCCCGGGCATGAAGGTGAACTCCGCGCGCCGCTGGTCGAAGATCGACGAGCCGGTGACGTCGGACGGCATGAGGTCGGGCGTGAACTGGATGCGTGCGAAGTGGAGCGACGACGCGCTCGCGAACGAGCGCGCGGCGAGCGTCTTCGCGAGACCGGGGTAGTCCTCGAGGAGGACGTGCCCGTCGCAGAGGATCGCGAGGAGGATGAGCTCGAGCTCGTCGCGCTTGCCGACGACGGCGCGCTCCACCTCGTCGAGGATCTTGCCCGCCCGGTCGCGGAGCTCGCCGAGCTCCATCAGAGCCGCTCGATCGTGTCGATGACGGCAGCGATGCGGCGGAGCGGGAGCCCGGGTGCGTTCCGGTCCGCGGGCGCCTCGCGGTCGGGCCGCACGATCTCCCACGTGTCGTCGCCGAGGAGCTCGCGCGCCCGGTCGGGCCGGCGGTCGAAGTCGATCTCGTGCCGGTTCGCGAGCCGCGCCGCCGCCGCGTCGCGGAGGAGCGGCAGCAGCCTCCCGTGCAGGTGCTCCTCGGTCGCGCTGCCGAGCGTCAGCTCGCGCTCGATCCGGACGAGCTCGGCCGGACGCACGCGAACGTCCGGGCGCGAGGACAGCGCGCGCTCGAGCTCGGACGGCGTCCGGAACCACGACTCCTCGCCACGCGCGAGCCGGGTCAAGTGCAGGAGGGCGATCGCCGACAGCGCGAGCACGTATGCAGCGAGTATCTCCCTCGTCGAGGCCGGACCGGCGGCGAGGGCGACGACGAGGCCGACGGTCGCGAGCGCGGCCGGCAGCAGCGGGCGCTGCTTGCGGATCACGCCGGCACCGCCGTCGGGCGGCGCAGCTCGTCGCGCACGGCGACGAGCGCGTCGATCGCCTCGTCTCTCATCGCCGGCTCCGGAGCATGCTGGCTGAACTTCGCCCACTCGAACAGATCCGTCAAGCGCGTGACCGCCGGCGCGCTCGCATCGAGCGCGCGCAACGCGCGGGCGAGGTACTCGAGCGGCGCCTCCGCCGGCCGCCGCGGCGTCCCCGCGACGGCGAGCGCATGCTCCATGCGCGCGTACGCGGCGATGATCGCCCGGCGCAGGTCGGGCTCGGAGCGGAGGTCGTCGAGCGACTCGTCGAGCGCGGCGAAGAGCGCCTCCTGCTCGCGGGCGGCCCAGGGCGGCCGCGGACGCTTCCCGGCCGCCGTCGCCCAGGCTGCGGCTGCCATGGCGACGAGGAGGACGGCGACGACGGCGATCTCGTCCCAGCGGAATCGCGCCCCGCGGGCGTGCCCGTGCAGCCGCGGCACGAGCGACTTGCCGGAGTTCGCCGCGGACTTCGGCGGCGGGTGGTTCAGGCTCTTCAGGTGGTCGGCGAGGTGCGCGTGGTAGAGGAACCACGCGAGCAGCAACGCTCCCGCGAGCATCATGAGCGTCGTCACGACGTGCCACTTGCGCGGCTGCGGCGCGGGCGTCGACGGCTTCCACGAGCGCATCGCGATCACCGCGGCGACGGCGATCGCGATCGTCGCGAGGACGATCGTCGTGAAGACGTAGTCGAAGAACTGGGCCGACGGGCCGTTTCCCCGCGATCCGGTCAGCGGCCGTCCGTGGCTCGCGAGGCCGGCGGCTGCGAGGAGGACGGCGACCGCGAGCCCGAGAGGGAGGAGCCGCCGCGCGTGCACGGCCAGAGTGTCGCATCCAGGGGGCTCCGTATATCGCCGCAGAACCACTCGGCACAAGCGCGGATGTAGCTGCTGCGGCCGTCCTCGACGATTCGGTCCCAAGGAGGATCGATGGCGCGAGAGCAGCGGCTCCTGCGGGCAGACGAGGAGCGTGATTTGGCCCGGCTCGCCGCGTCCGGCGACCGGCGGGCACGCAGTCGACTGATCGAGTCCAATCTCAGATTGGTCGTGTCGATGGCACGGCGCTATCAGGGGCTCGGCCTCTCCTTCCCGGACCTCGTGCAGGAAGGCACGGTCGGCCTCATCCAGGCGGTCGACCGCTTCGACTGGCGCCGCGGCCGCCGCTTCTCGACGTACGCCGCCTGGTGGATCCGCCAGTCGATCCGCCGCGCGCTCACGAACGACTCGCGCACGATCCGCCTCCCCAGCCGGCTCGTGACGAAGCAGCTCGCGACGCGGCGGGCGACCGCGGCGCTCGAGGCGACGCTCGGGCGCGCGCCGACGATCGCCGAGGTGGCGGCCGCGACGGGGTACGACCCGGATGCGATCGCGATCGCCGAGCAGGCTCCGCTCGCGAGCGCGTCGCTCAACGAGGCCGTGCGCGGAACGGACGGGAACGCACAGCTGCTCGACCTCATGCCCGACCAGGCGGCGCAGGACCCGGAGGAAGAGGTCGAGAAGGCGGCGCAGGCGGCGGCGGTTCGCGCCGCGGTCAGCCGGCTCCGCGACCGTGAGCGCGACATCGTCATCAGCCACTTCGGCCTCGACGGCGATCCGCACACGCTCGAGGAGATCGCGTACGCACTGCACCTCGCGCCCGAGCGTGTCCGCCAGATCGAGCGCCACGCCTTCGCGACGCTCGCGGCGAAGCTCGACGAGTAGAGCTACTTGAACAGCCGGCGGAAGAAGAACCCGATCCGCCGGTAGACGTTCATCGAGTGCTCGCGCTTCTCGATCGGCGCGAACGCCTTTCCCTCGAGCTCGCGGATCTCCGACTCCACGCCTGCGACGACGCCGCCCTTCGAATCGGGCTCGATCTCGGCGGTCGTCGCCGGCTCGAGGTACTCGCCGAGCGCGTCGACCTGCGCGTGCGTGAGCGTGAGGTGGACCTCGCCTTCGACGATGTGCCCGACCTGCTCGGACGGCACGTACCGCGGCTTGCCGAACGCACTCGTCGCGATCGCGAGACCGTCGAAGATGTCGTGGCCGTCGTCGCCCGCGACCTCGTCGATCGCGCCGACCTCTGCTCCGTCGGCCGCGTAGACCTTCCAGCCGGGACGGATCATGAGCCACGAGACAGGGTCGGCCATCGCCTGGATCCTGACAGACTGCGGGCATGGAGGCCGGGGTTGTGTGGCGGCGGCCGTCGGAGCGCCTGCTCGCCGTGCGACGCGTCCAGGTGGCGATCGTCACCGTGGCGGCGGCGGCCGCAGCGGGCCTGGCGGGATCGACGGCGGGGCTTGCCCCCGCGCTCGGGGCCGCGGCGGGCGCGCTCGTCGCCGGCGTCGCCGCCGAGTGGTTCGTGCGTCGCCGCGTGCGCGCATGGGCGTACGCGGAGCGCGAGGACGACCTCCTCGTGCGCCGCGGCGTGATGTTCTCCCGCCTCTCGGTCGTGCCGTACGGACGGATGCAGTTCATCGACGTCACCGCGGGACCGTTCGAGCGCTCGTTCGGGCTCGCCACCGTCCGCATGCACACGGCGGCCGCTGCGAGCGACGCGCGCATCCCGGGGCTCGAGCGCGACGAGGCGGCGCGGCTGCGCGACCGGCTCGCCGAGCTCGGGGAGGCGCAGGCCGCCGGCATATGAGCGAGCCGGACGGCTGGCAGCGTCTCCATCCGCTTTCGCCGATCGTCCGCGGCGGCCGCGTAACGATCGGGATGGCGATCGTCATCCTCCCGACGGTCTTCGGGTCGGGGAAGTCGCAACCGGAGCTGGTCGAGCTCGGCGTCCTCGCCGTGCTCGTCGCGCTCGGCTTCCTGTCGTGGGTCGTCACGCGCTGGCGCGTCGACCAGGACGACCTCCAGATCGAGATGGGCGTCCTCCGGCGCCAGTCGCTGCGGTTTCCGCTCGCGCAGGTGCAGGCGATCGACGTCGTGCGGCCGGGACTCGCACGGCTGTTCGGCGTCGCCGAGCTGCGGCTGCGCATGGGCGGAGCGAGCGGCAAGACCGCCCGCCTCGCGTACCTGCACGAGCGCGAGGTGGAGCCGCTGCGGCGCCGCCTGCTCGCGCTCGCCGAGCGCGGGGTGGAGGAGCCGGGCGAACGGGTGGAGGAGGCCCCGCGCGCCGAGCGCGTCCTCACGCGCGTCCCGACCGGGCGGCTCGTCGCGTCGATCCTCATCAGCGACGTCGGCATCGCCGCGGAGGCCGTTGCGGCGGCGATGATCGCAACGGTCATCGTGGCCCCGGGCGCGGCGGCCGGGGTCATCGGCGGCGGCGCGGTCTGGATCATCAGCGTCGTGCAGCTCGTCTGGCGGCGCTTCAACCAGGAGTACCGGCTGAGCGTCGTCGCGGCGCCCGACGGCCTGCTCCTGCGCGGCGGGCTCATCGCCCTCACCGCGGAGACGATCCGGCCCGGCCGCGTGCAGGCGGTGCGCATGGTCGAGCCGCTCCTCTGGCGGCTGCTCGGCTGGTGCCGCCTCGAGGTCGATCTCGCAGGCCGGCAGCGCTCCGAGGGCGAGGGGCAGGCGCAGCGGCGCGCTCTGCGCACCGTGCTTCCCGTCGGCAGCCGCGCGCTCGCGGAGGAGCTGCTCGACCACCTCCTGCCGGACCGGCCGCGCGTGCAGGAGCGGGCGCCGCGCCGCGTGCGGTGGAAGAGCCCGCTGCGCTATCGCCTGCTCGCGTGGGGGCGAACGGATACGTGCGTGGCGACGACGAGCGGACGGCTCCGGCGTGCGACGAACTGGGTGCCGCTCGAGAAGGTGCAGAGCCTGCGGCGCGTGCAGGGTCCGGTGCAGCGCCGTCTACGGCTCGCGAGCGTTCACGTCGACACGGCGGGCCGCAGCGTGCACGCGGTCATCCGCGATCGCGACGTTGCCGAGGCCGACGGAGCGCTCGAGGAGCTTGTCGCGTCGGCGCGGAATGCGCGAGCTACGCTCAGGACATGAAGAACAAGACCGGAACGTTCCTCGGCGTCCCGTACGACTGGCGGCGTCCGACCCTCGAGCGCGCGAAGTCCCGCTGGTGGAATCCCGCCGAGCCGCGTCTCTTCACGCCGAAGGTGTACGGCTGGGGCTGGGACGTCAACTTCGCCCGGCTCCTCGGCCGACGCTGAGCTAGCTGCGGGACAGGGATTCGAACCCCAACTTCCGGTTCCAGAGACCGGCGTCCTACCGTTAGACGATCCCGCAACGGTCGCCGCGGATTGTAGCCGGGTCAGACTTCGAGCCGGTAGATCGGCACGAGACGCCGTTCGGTCTCGGTGTCGATGTGCGCCACGACCTCGACGTACGGCTCGAGCCCGGAGCCGAGCAGCTTCGCCTTCAGGAGGCCGTCGACCTGGAAGAGGCCGGAGGAGTTGTTCATCCGGATCTCGATCAGGATCGGGCGCTCCTCGCCGTCCGTGATCGTCACGTCCTCGATCGCGGCCGCCGACAGCGAGTGCATCGAGACGCGGCCGCGCTCGAAGCCGATGCGCGAACGGCCCTTCGCCATGTCGAGCGCGTCCGCGACGCGGACGATCCCCGCATCGACCGTCAGCGGCTGCCCGTCGGCGCGGTGGCTGATGATCGCCTGCAGCACCTCTGAGATGACGACCGTTCGCTCAGGCTCGTCGTAGATGCCGGTGAGCAGCTCGCGCAGCTTCGGCTCGGCGAGGAAGAGGCTGAAGTCCTCGTGGCCGTGCCGGTGGATCGACATGCCGATGCAGTGCATGAGCGACGCGAGCGTGACGACGATCTCCGCGTCGTCGTCGCGTCATCCCGTAGTCGCGGACCATCGCCGGCTCGATCCCGTGCTTCGTGAGCTGGCGCAGGAGCTTGAGCGCGATGTTCGTGACGATCTGGATGTGCACCCACGAGTGGTCGTTGATCTCCATCCGCGCGACCGCGTTCACGTTCGAGACGTGCCACCAGCGCCTTGAGCTGCTTGTCCTCGTTCACCCGCTCGATCAGCGTGCGCAGCTTGCGGTTGCCGCGCACCGGCACGTTGATCTGCATGCGCTCGATCGCCTCGGCCGGCGTGAGCCGCGCCTCGTGCTCGGCCTCCTCCGCGACCGGCTGGTCGATCCGGTCAGCGGTCTCCTTGTCGATCGTCATGGCCGCAGTCTGACGCATGTGCATAGATGTAGGGGTGCAGCGAGCACCCGGTCCACCTCGTCGTCGAGGACGACCTCCGGCGGAACCGGCTGACCGTCTTCTTCCGGCTCCTCCTCGCGATCCCGCACCTCGATCTGGGTCGTTCCTCTGGTCGATCGCCGTCTTCTTCGCCGCGATCGCCAACTGGATCGGCGACGCTCGTCCGCGGCACGCCGCCGGCCGGGCTGCACGGCTTCATGTGCGCGTACGTCCGCTACCTCGCGCACCTCGACGCGTACCTCTGGCTCGTCGGCAACCCGTACCCGGGGTTCGTCGGCGACGAGGGGGAGTATCCGATCGACATCGAGCTGCCGGAGCCCGTCGCAGCAGCCGCGCTGGACGACGTTCTTCCGGCTCTTCCTCGCGATCCCGGCCACTCCTGTTCTCGCATCGGCGCTCGGCGGCGGCGGCGTCGTCGGCTCCTCGAGGGGCCGGAGCAGGTCGTACGGCTCGGGCTCGCGCGCGCTCGGCCTCGCGGTCGGCTGTCCTCGGCTGGTTCGCGAGCCTCGCGCGCGGCCGGATGCCGAAGGGCCTGCGCGACGCCGGCGCGTACAGCGTCGGCTACAGCGCGCAGACGCTCGCGTACCTCCTGCTCGTCACCGACCGCTATCCGAACGCGGATCCGACGGCGATGCTCGAGGGCGTCGAGCGGCCGCCCGAGCACCCCGTGCACCTCGTCGGCGACGCCGCACGACCTGCGCCGGTCGCGCGTCACCGTCTTCTTCCGGCTCCTGCTCGCGATCCCGCACCTCGTCTGGCTCGTGCTCTGGGGCGATCGCGCGCGTTCTTCGCCGCGATCGCTCAACTGGTTCGTGACGCTCTTCACCGGCACGCCGCCGCGGCGCTCCACCGGTTCCTCGTCGCGCGTACGTGCGCTACCCGCTGCACGTGTACGCGTTCCTCTACCTCGCCGCCAACCCGTTCCCGGGCTTCGTCGGCGAGCCGGGGACGCTACCCGCTCGACCTCGTGCTGCCGGCGCCGGCACGCGCAGAACCGCTGGAAGACCGGGCTTCCGGATCTTCCTCGTGCATCCCGGCGTTCGATCGTCAACAGCGCGCTCAGCTGGGGACTCGTCCTGTCGCCGCGTGTCCTCACGTGGTTCGTCGCGCTCGCGCGCGGCGCCGCGCCGTGGGGCCTGCGCAACTTCTCGGCGTACGCGCTCCGCTACGACGCGCAGGTCGAACGCGTACCTCGCTGCTCCTCACCGACGTGTACCCGCACGCGAGCCCGCTCGAAGGCGCGCCGCCGCCGCAGCTCGAGTTCGCCGAACCGACGCGGCGTGAGCCGGCAGCGCGCGCGGTCGCTGCTCGCGCTGCTCGCGGCGCGTCTGGGCGGTCGGCGGCGTGGCTCCTCTGGCAGTCGACGGTGCCGTCGTCGCTGCACCTGCCGCACGTCGACGAGCATCGCTACTTCTCCGCGGCGCAGCTGCACGCGGCCGCGTCGCTTCTCGACGCGTCAGCGACCTCCTCTTCTGGGGCTGCGACGCTCGCGCAGCTCGCGGCGCTCGCCGTCTTCGCGCGCTGGGGCGGGCGCTTCGCGCGCGAGTCGGCGGCCGGCCCGCTCGGCACCGGGATGCTGCTCGGCATGCTCGGCTTCGCGCTCGTCTGGGTCGTGCAGCTGCCCGTTCGGCGTCGTCGACCTCTGGTGGCAGCGCCGCCACCACCTGACGCACGTCGGCTACGCGGACTTCGCTCTTCGGCAACTGGTTCGCGCTCGGCGGGCAGTTCGTCTTCCTCTGCTTCGCGCTCGCGATCGTCATGGGTCTCGCGCGCAAGCTGCCGCGGACGCTGGTGGCTCGCCGCCGCGCCCGCGTTCGTCGGCCTCGCGCTCCTGTTCGCGTTCGTCGTCCCGTACCTCCTCGACGACGCACCGGCTCGACGACCCGCAGCTGCGCGCGGTCGCGACACGGCTCGAGCGAAGCGAGCACGTCGGCCACGTGCCGATCGTCGTCGAGAACGTCCACGACGTCACCTCGCTGCCGAACGCGGAGGCGACGGGCTCGGCCCGAGCCGGCGCGTCGTCCTCTTGGACACGATCATCGACGGCCGCTTCACGACGGCGCGAGCTGACGGTCGTCATCGCGCACGAGCTCGGCCATCTCGCGCGCAACCACATCTGGAAGGACGTCGGCTGGTACGCGCTGTTCGCGTTCCCCGGCACGTTCCTGCATCGCGCGGCGTCACGCGCCGGCGCGGCGGCATGGGCGAGCCGGCGGCCGTGCCGCTCTCGCTGCTTCGTGCTCGTCGTGCTTCAGACTCGCTCGCGCTGCCGCTCCAGAACGCGATCTCACGTCACCTGGAGGCCGAGGCGGACTGGCCGGCGCTCGCAGGCGACGCGCGACCCGGCGGCCGCGACGGCGCTCTTCCGGCGGTTCGTGCCGACGACGCTCGACGAGCCGAACCCGTCGACGTGCGACTACCTCGTGCTCGAGAACCATCCGACGATCGTGCAGCGCATCGCGCATGGCGGAGGCGTGGCGCGCTACGCGACGTCGGCGGCCCAGTCGCCGTAGAGCGACGTGTAGAGGCCGCGGCGCGCGAGCAGCTCCTCGTGCGAGCCCTGCTCGACGATGCGCCCGTGCTCGAGCACGACGATGAGGTCGGCGTCGCGGATCGTCGACAGCCGGTGCGCGATGACGAACGCCGTGCGGTCGGCGAGCAGCACGCGCAGCGCCTGCTCGATCTTGCGCTCGGTGCCGATGTCGACCGACGACGTCGCCTCGTCGAGGATGAGGATCGCGCGGGTCGGCGAGCAGCGCGCGCGCGAACGCGACGAGCTGCCGCTGGCCGAGCGAGAGCCGCGAGCCGCGCTCGCCGAGCTGCGTCTCGTAGCCGTCCTCGAGCCGCAGGATGAACTCGTGCGCGCCGACGGTCTGCGCCGCGCGGACGATCTCGTCCGCGTCGCGTCCGGGCCTGCCGAAGGCGATGTTCTCGGCGACGGTGCCGGCGAAGAGGAAGCCCTCCTGCGGCACGACGCCGAGCTGGCGCCGCAGCGACGCGCTGCGTCACGTCGTTCAGGTCGACGCCGTCGATCGTGATCCGCCCGTCCGTCGGCTCGTAGAAGCGGGCGAGGAGCTTCGCGATCGTCGACTTGCCGGCGCCCGTGTGGCCGACGAGCGCGACCGTCGTCCCGGCGGGCACGTCGAGGTCGATGCCGTGCAGCACCTCGTCGCCGCGTCCGTACGCGAAGCGGACGCCCTCGAACCGCACGTGGCCCGTCGATGCTGCGCGAGGTCGCGCGCGCCCGGACGGTCGATGCACCTCGGGCTCCTCGTCGAGCACGCCCATGATCTTGTCGAGCGCGGCCGTCGCCGAGAGGAACGTGTTGTAGAGCTGCGAGAGCTGCTGCACCGGATCGAAGAAGTTCTGGACGTAGAGCATGAACGCGAAGAGCGTCCCGAGCGAGAGCGCAGTCGTCGAAGTACAGATGGCCGCCGTAGCCGAGCACGACGGCGAGCGCGACCGTCGAGAGCAGGTCGACGAACGGGAAGTAGAGGCCGTTGAGGACGACCGTCTGCATGTTCGCCTCGCGGTAGCGCCGGCGACGGCGCGGAAGTTGTCGTACGCCGCCTGCTCGCGGGTGAACGCCTGCACGACCCGCATGCCGGCGATGTCCTCGGCGAGCGTCGCGGTGACGAGGCCGAGCCGCTCGCGGACGGCGGCGTACGCGCGCGCCGAGCGCGTCCGGAAGATCGACGGTCGCGAGGCTCATCAGCGGGATCACCGCGCACGTCGCGAGCGCGAGCCGCCAGTCGAGGACGAAGAGGATGACCGCGGTGCCGCAGAGCGTGAGCGTGCTCTGCACGAGCGTCGTCACGCCGTCGGTGACGAGCTGGTCGATCGCCTCGACGTCGTTCGTGAGCCGGCTGATGATCACGCCGGCGCGGTTGCGCTCGTAGAAGCCGAGCGAGAGCCGCTGCAGGTGCCCGAAGAGCCTGATGCGCAGGTCGGCGAGGATGCGCTCGCCGACCCAGCCGGTGAGGTACGTCTCGACGTACGTCATGCCCCAGTTCGCGAGGCCGGCGGCGACGAAGATCGCGACGACGAGCTCGAGCCGGAAGCCGCCGTGCCCGTGCACCGCGTCGTCGAGCGCGTACTTCGCGAGATACGGCGGGGCGAGCGCGGTCGCCGTCGCGGTGAGCAGCGAGACGACCGAGAGCGCCGTGCGGCCGCGGTACGGCCGCGTCAGCCGCCAGAGGAGGCCGAGCCGGCGGCGCGTCGTGCGCCACGACCAGTCGTCGACCTTCGCGCCGCGCTGCTGCATCAGATGCCGCCGGCTTGGTGGACTCTCATGCGACCTCCACTCGCTCGCGCCTCGACCGCGTCCGCGAACTGCCGCTCGAGCAGGCCGTGCTCGTAGATCTCGCGGTACACGGGGCTCGTGCCGAGCGAGCTCGTCGTGCGTGCCGCGCGCGGCGATGCGCCCGTCGTCGAGCACGACGATCTCGTCCGCGAGCGCGATCGTCGAGAGGCGGTGGGCGATGATGAGCGTCGTCCGGTCTCGCATCGCCGCGCGCAGGCCGACGCGGATCTGCGCCTCGGTGGTCGCGTCGACCGACGCCGTCGCGTCGTCGAGGATGAGGATGCGCGGATCGACGGCGAGCGCGCGGGCGATGGCGATGCGCTGGCGCTGGCCGCCCGACAGCGTGATGCCGCGCTCGCCGATGACGGTGTCGTAGCCCTTCGGCAGCCGCTCGACGAACTCGTGGGCCTGCGCGATCCGCGCGACGCGTTCGACCTCCTCCTCGGACAGGTCGCTGCGGCCGAAGGCGATGTTCTCGCGGACGGTCGCGGAGAAGAGGAACGGATCCTGCGAGATCACGCCGATCGCGCGCCGGAGCGAGTCGAGCGTCACGTCGCGGACGTCGACGCCGTCGACCGTCACGCGGCCGGCCGTGGCGTCGTAGAAGCGCGGCACGAGCGACGTGAGCGTCGTCTTGCCCGAGCCGGTGTGGCCGATCAGCGCGATCGTGCGGCCGGCGGGCGATGTCGAGGTCGATGCCCTCGAGCACCGGCCGGCCCGTCGCAGGTACTCGAACGAGACGTTCTCGAAGCGGATCGCGCCCGGGGCCTGGCGGGAGCTGCCGCGCGCCGGGGCGGTCGGCGATCTCCTCCGGCTCGTCGATCACCTCGAAGATGCGCTCGCCGGACGCGGTCGCGCGCTGCGCCTGCCCGATCCACATGCCGAGCGACGCGCAGCGGCATGACGAGCATGTTCGAGGTAGAGCGTGAAGGCGACGAAGCTGCCGATGCTGAGCGAATGGTGGGCGACCATGCGCGCGCCGATGAGCAGGACGGCGGCCTGCGCGAGCAGCGGGACGAACGAGATGAGCGGGACGTACGTCGCCCGCTGCCGGTTCGCGCGGAGCGTCTGCTCGAAGACGAGCTCCGAGCGATACGCGGAACTTCGCCTCCTCGGCCGGCTCCTGCGCGAACGCCTTCACGACGTGGACGCCGACGATGTTCTCCTCCGCGACGGTCGCGACGTCGGCGAGCTTCTGCTGCACGTCGCGGAGCGTCGGATGGGCGACGTGGCTGTAGCGATACGCGAGCACGACGAGG
Organism: uncultured Actinomycetes bacterium; assembly: GCA_963802685.1. Taxonomy (GTDB): domain Bacteria; phylum Actinomycetota; class Thermoleophilia; order Gaiellales; family Gaiellaceae; genus Palsa-739. The sequence goes on along the minus strand of CAWDJG010000008.1, from coordinate 146,149 downwards.
AGCGGCGTCACCGCGAGCACGATGAGCGCGAGCTTCCACTGGAAGAAGAAGAGGACGACGGTCACCGAGACGACGGTGAGCACGTTCTGGAAGAAGAAGATCAGGCCGTAGCCGAGGAAGAAGCGCACGCCCTGGAGGTCGACGGTCGCGCGCGACATGAGCTGGCCGGTCTGGTGGCGGTCGTAGAAGCCGAACGACAGCCGCACGAGGTGCGCGTACAGGCCGCTGCGCATGTCCATCTCGACGTCGAGCGCCTGCCGGCCGGAGAGGAGCCGGCGGCCGCGCCATGAGCGCCGCGCGCACGACGCCGATGCCGACGATCAGCGCCGACGATCACCCAGAGGCGGTGCGTGTCGTGGCGGACGAGCGCCTGGTCGATGACGCCGCGTCCCGTGAGCCAGACGAGCGCGATCTGCGCCGCCTGCGAGCCGACGGCGAGGAAGATCGAGACGAGGAGGCCGACGCGGTAGGGGCGAAGGAAGCCGAGCAGGCGGACGAACGTCGCTCGGTACGGAACGGCACTCACTTTTTCAATCTAGCCCTCGGGTCGAGGCTTACCGCGTGAGCTGCGAGAGCAGTGCCTCGCGCGACGCCGGTCGCAGCGCGTAGACGAGCGCGAACAGCGCCTCGCGCGCGAGACGCTGCGCATGGTCGGAGAGAAGGAGCGACCGGCTTCCGGTCGTCGTCATGAGCGCGGCCGCTGCTCGGACTGCGAGCTCGCCCGCGTGCGCGCGTTCGGTCGCGATCGTCGCCGGATCGAGCCGGTCGAGCTCGACGCGGCAGGCGGACAGCTCGTCGTCGAGCGGTGTGGGGCCGAGAAGACGGCAGCAGCGCGCGGCGACGCCGAGCGCGAGCGCGGCGTGCAGCCGCAACACCTCCGGAGGCGCGCCGCCGCCCGCAGGATGTCTGCCTGTCACGCGATCGGCCGGAACGCGGAGCCCGTCGAACGTCGCGCGAACCGTGACCGTCGCATTCAGCGCGACGAGCGGCAGCCGGTCGACGCGGAGCGACGTCCCTTCGACCGCATCGACGATCGACCAGACGATCTCGCCGTCTGCTGTGCGCGCCGCCGCGTGCACCACGTCGACGAGGCCCCAGCCGGACAGGAACGGCGAGATGCCGTCGAGCACCAGGCCGTCCTCGTCGTTCACCGCGTGCAGGGTCGGCTGCGGCAGCGCGCCGCCGAGCGCGAGGCCGGCGCGGACATCCCCTCGCTGCAACCGTTCGAGCCAGGCGGAGCGCAGCGCCTCGTTGCTGCTCGACGCGATCGTGTGCACGAGCCCGAGGTGCTGCGCCCACAGGAACGCCGTCGTGAGGCAGCCGCTCGCGAGCGCCTCCTGCACGGCGCAGACGGTGGCGAAGTCGGCTTCCGCTCCGATCCCGTACAGCCCCGCATCGGCGAGCGCGTCGAGGAGGTCGGTCGACACCGCGTCGGCGGCATCCGTCTCGAGCGCGGCGGGGAAGAGGACGTCGTCCGCGAGTTGCTGCGCCGCGTCGATCACGACTCGACCTTACGACAGCCGGGCGAGCTCGTCACGGACGAGCGCGAGCGCGCGGTCGAGCCGCGCGCGGTTCGCGGGCACGTTCGGCCAGCTGCTCGCGCCGGACGGGTGCGGCAGCGGGATGACCGGGACGCCGTCGCGCTCGAACGTCTCGCCGATGCAGTCGGTGAGCATCGGTGAGGCCGAGCACCTCGCGCAGCGCGAGCCCGCCGACGGTGACGACGAGCCGGGGGCGCAGCAGCTCGAGCTCCCAGCGGTGCCAGAACGCGCACAGCTCGCGCTCGCGCGGCGCCGGCGTGCGGTCGCCGCGCCCGGAAGGCGCGCGGCCCGGATAGCACCGCGTCACCGACGCGCAGTAGAACGTCGCGTAGAACGCCTCCTCGTCGAGCTCGAGCCAGCGGCGCAGCGTCTGCCCGGCGCGGCCGCGCCACGGGCAGGCGCTCCTCGCCCTCGACGACGCCCGGAGCCTGGCCGAAGAGATACGCGCGCTGGTCCGCGAACGGCGCGCGCACCGGGCAGCGACTCGAGCGGATAGCCGGCTTCGGCGCACGCGCGGCAGCGGGCGAGGTCGCGCTCGAGGGATGAAAGGGACCGATACGATGTATTTCGGGTGGTTATGCGCGACCTCTTCTCGTTCCCGAACCCGGTCAACGAGACGTCCGCACGGCTCGTCGCGGGCGTCGTCGCCGTGCTCGCCGTCGTGGCGATCGCATTCCAGCAGGGCTGGCTCCTGCCCGTGCTCGCGTACGGCTTCCTCGCCCGCGCGCTCACCGGCCCGAAGCTGAGCCCGCTCGGCCTGCTCGCCACCCGGGTCGTCACGCCGCGGCTGCCGGTGCAGCATCGCTACTCGCCCGGGCCGGCGAAGCGGTTCGCCCAGTCGATCGGCGCCGTCTTCACCGTCACGGCGACCGTGCTCTGGTACGGGGCCGGCCAGCACACGGCCGCACTCGCGCTCGCCGGCGTCATCGCTCTTCTTCGCCACGCTCGAGTCCGCGTTCGGCTTCTGCGTCGGCTGCCGCGTCTTCTTCGTCGGCATGCGCTTCGGGCTCGTCCCGCCGTCCGTGTGCGAGGACTGCGCGGCGGTTCTACAGCAGGCCGTCTAGGAGCGCCCGGCCGACGACGGCGCCTTCGAGGCCGAGTTCGGCGAGCGCGGCGAGGTCGTCACGCGAGCGGACGCCACCCGCGGCGAGCACAGGCCCACCGAAGCGGATCACGACGCGCTCGAGCAGCTCGAGGTCCGGGCCGCCGAGCGTCCCGTCGCGGTCGACTGCGGTACAGAGGAGCCGCGCGACGCCGGCGCTGCGGCAGAGGTCGACCGCATCGTCGACGCCGAGCCCGCCGCTTCGCTCCCAGCCGTGCGTGCGCACGACGCCGTCGCGGACGTCGACCGCGGCGACGAGCCGGTCGCCGAGGGCTGCGACGTACGGCGCAGGGCCCTGCTCGAACACCGCCGTCCCGACGATGACGCGGGCGACGCCGGCGGCGGCGAGCGCCACGGCGTCCTCCGGGCTGCGGACGCCGCCGCCGAGCTGGAGCGGTACCGGCGCGGCCGCCTCGGCGAGCCGGCGCCGCGAGCGCGAGCGGAACGCCGCCGCTGCGGGCGGCGTCGAGGACGACGACGTGGAGGAGAGGAGGGCCCGCGGCGGCGAACCGGCGCACGAGCTCCACCGGGTCGCCGGCCTCGCGCGTGACCGCGTCGAAGTCCCCGCGTTCGAGCCGGACGGCGCGCCCGTCGAGGACGTCGACGGCCGGGACGAGTTGAAAGCCTTCTTGCACCGTGTTACCATGCTAACACGATGGTGGCAACGGAGCCCCGACATTGGCCGACGAGAGAGCACAAGGATCTCTTCGAGACGGTCGCCTCGCTCAAGACGGGCGACGAGACGCAGCGGTTCCTCCGGGACCTGTGCACGCGCGCGGAGCTGGACGCGATGGCGCACCGCTGGCAGGTGGCGCGGCTCCTGGACGAGGGGCTGCCGTACCTGGAGGTGGCGCGCCGCGCGCACGCGTCGACGACGACGGTGACGCGCGTGGCGCAGTGGCTGCGCCGCGGCGAGGGCGGCTACCGGCTGGCGCTGCAGAGACGCAGGCGGCGGTCCTGAGGATCGCGGTCCCATCGAAGGGCCGGCTCCGCGAGCCGGCGATGGCGCTGCTCGAGGACGCGGGGCTCGGGCCTGAGACGCCCGGCGACCGCGCGCTCGCGTTCCCGTGCCGGAACGCGCCGGTCGAAGGACTGCTCGTGCGCGCGGACGACATCCCCGAGTACGTCCAGGACGGTGTCGTCGACTGCGGCATCACCGGCCTCGACATCGTCCGCGAGCGCGGCGCGCACGTGGACGAGCTGCTCCGGCTCGGCTTCGGCGCGTGCACGCTCGAGGCCGCGGTGCAGATGGAGTCGGCCGTGACGGAGCTCGCAGGATCTCGCCGGGTCCCGGATCGCGACGAGCTTCCCGCGTCTCGCGCGCGAGCTTCTGCCCGGGCCGATCGAGCTCGTCGACGTGCACGGGTCGGTGGAGCTCGCGCCGCGGCTCGGGCTCGCGGATGCCATCGTCGACCTCGTGTCGAGCGGCAGCACGCTGCGGACGAACGGGCTGCGCTCGATCGGCGTCCTCCTCAGCTCGGAGGCGGTCCTCATCGGCCCGCCGGAGCCGCGCGAGGACGCGGTTCAGCTCGCGGGCGTCTTCCGCAGCGTCGTCGACGCGCGCGCGGCGCGCTACCTCATGCTCAACGCGCCGGAAGAGTCGCTCGAGGCGATCTGCGCGCTCGTGCCGGGATCGCGCGCGCCGAGCGTCCTGCCGCTCGCCGAGCCCGGGATGGTCGCGGTGCACAGCCTCGTCCCGGCCGCCGACGTCTGGCGCCTGCTGCCTGCGCTCGAGGCCGCGGGCGCGTCGTCGATCCTGCTCGTGCCGGTGGAGCGGATGCTCGGATGAACATCGTCGACGACGTGCGCGAGCGCGGCGACGCGGCCGTCCGCGAATGGGCGCTGAAGCTCGACGGCGTCGAGCCCGCGCGTGCGGATCCGTCCGGGGACGTTCCCGAGCAGGCGATCCTCGATCTCGCCGACCGCGTGCGCCGCTGGCACGAAGTGCAGCGGCCGGCGGACGTGAGGCTCGAGGTCGAGCCGGGCGTCGAGCTCGAGCGGCGCTGGGTCCCGCTCGCGTCCGTCGGCATCTACGTGCCGCGTGGCCTTGTCTCGACGCTCGTCATGTGCGCGGTGCCGGCGCAGGTCGCCGGCGTGAAGCGCATCGTCGTCGCGACGCCGCCGTCGGGCGCCGGGCTCGTCGCGGCGACCGCGCGCCTGCTCGGCATCGACGAGGTGTGGGCGCTCGGCGGGCCGCCCGCGATCGCGGCATTCGCATACGGCACGTGGTCGATCACCCGCGTCGACAAGATCGTCGGGCCGGGCGGCCCGTACGTGAACGAGGCGAAGCTCGCGGTCTCGCGCGACGTCGCCATCGACCTTCCGGCAGGCCCGTCCGAGATCATCGTGCTGCTCGGCCGCGGCGGCGATCGCAGGATCGCCGAGCTCGAGATCGCGGCGCAGGAGGAGCACGGGCACGAGGCCGTCTGCCGGATCATCGAGGCGGGCGACGACCTCGAAGGCGCACTCGCGGAGGTCGAGCGGATCGCGCCCGAGCACCTCCTGCTCCTCGGCGAGGCAGAGTCGCTAGCGGATCGCGTTCGCAACGCGGGCGCGGTCTTCGTCGGCGAGTACTCGCCCGTCCCGAGCGGCGATCTCGGCACCGGCGCGAACCACGTCCTGCCGACGAACGGCTGGGCGCGCGCCGTCGGCGGCATCGGGCTCGAGACGTTCCTGAAGCCGGTGACCGTGCAGCGGCTGACGCGCGAGGGGCTCGCGCGCGTGCGGCCGACGATCGAGGCGCTCGCCGCCGTCGAAGGCCTGCCCGCGCACGCGGAAGCGGTGCAGCGGTGAGGCCGCTCGCGCCGGAGTTCGCCGCGTACGAGTGGGCGCCGTCGACGGCCGAGCTCGCGCGCCGCGCAGGGCTCGACCCGGTGCAGATCGTGCGCTTCGACGGCAACGTGCCGGCGCTGCCGCTGCCGAGCTCGCGTCCCGCCGCGATCGCGGCCGAGCTCGCGCGCGTGAACGAGTATCCGCACGGCGGCTATCCCCTCATCCACGAGGCGATCGCCGAGTACGCGGGCGTCGAGCGTGAGAACGTCGTGCTCGGCGCCGGCGCGGACGACCTCCTGTTCCTCGTCGCGCGCGCGTTCGCCGGACCGGGGGACACGGTTGCGCTCCCGCCGCCGCCGACGTACCCCCTCTTCCGCGACGCCGTGCTGCTCGCCGGCGCCGAGGTGGGGGACGAGTCCCCCGTCCTGACGTTCTGCTGCCGCCCGGCGAACCCGACGGGCGAGCTCGTGCCGCTTCCTTCCGCTCGTCCGCTCGTCGTCGACGAGGCGTACTTCGAGTACGCGAACGATCCGGGTGCGGTCGGCCTCATCGACGACGACGTCGTCGTCGTGCGGACGTTCTCGAAGATCTTCGCCCTCGCCGGCGCCCGCATCGGGTACGCGCTCGCGTCGCGCGACGTGGCGGCTGAGCTGAATGCGAGGCAGCCGCCGGCGCAGGTGTCGACACTCTCGGTCGCGCTCGCGCTCGCCGCGCTCGCGTCGCCGCCGGACGTCGCGCCGGTGATCGAGGAGCGCGAACGGCTCGCGTCGGAGCTGCTGGCTCGCGGCTACGCGCCGGTGCCGTCGCGCGCGAACTTCCTGTACGTGCCCGTCGACGAGCCGCGCGCCATTGCGGACCGGCTGCTCGCCGCAGGCTGCGTCGTCCGCGTGTTCGCGGACGCGATCCGCATCTCGGTGCGCGACCGCGAGGACGACGACCTCCTCCTTACCGCGCTCAGCGGCGATCCGCCGTCGCAGGAGCGGCGCAGCCGCCACGTGCGCACGACGACGGAGACGTCCCTGAGCGTGCGGCTCGCGCTCGACGGCGCGAGCCGGGTGCGCGTCTCGACCGGCGCGGGGCTCTACGACCACTTCCTCGAGCAGCTCGCGTTCCACGCCGGCTTCGATCTCGTCCTCGAAGGGCGCGGCGACGTCGAGACCGGCGACCACCACACCGCCGAGGACGCCGCGATCGCCCTCGGCGAGGCGGTCGACCGCGCGCTCGGATCGCGCAGCGGCATCGCCCGCTACGGCGACGCCGTCGTGCCGATGGACGACGCGCGTGCGAGCGCGACCGTCGACCTCGGCGGCAGGCGCGGGTCGCATCTGCGCATCGAGCCCGACCCCGGCCTCGCACGGCACGTGCTCGCGAGCTTCGCCGAGAACGCGCGCATCACCCTGCACGTCGACGCGGCCGGCGACGACGCGCATCACACGGCAGAGGCGGCGTTCAAGGCGACGGGGCGCGCGCTGCGCGCCGCGCTGCGCGTCGAGAGCGACGTGCTCCCGTCGACGAAGGGCCTGATGTGAAGATCGCGATCGCGCGCTACGGCGCCGGCAACGTGCGCTCGGTCGAGCTCGCGTTCCGCCGCCTCGGTGCGGAGATGTCCGACGATCTCGCCGGCGCGGACATCGCCGTTCTTCCGGGCGTCGGCTCGGCGCGCTCGGCGATGGCCGGCCTCGGCCCTGCCGCGGATGTCCTGCGTGAGCGGCATGCGGCCGGCCGGCCGATCCTCGGCATCTGCCTCGGTCTGCAGCTCGCGCTCGACGAGAGCGAGGAGGACGACGGCGTCGCCGGTCTCGGCATCGTCCCCGGCCGCGCGGTCCGCCTCGAGGCCGAGCGTGTCCCGCGCATCGGCTGGGCGACGGTCGAGCCGGGCGGCGAGGCGTACTGGTTCGCGCATTCGTACGAGGCGGAGACGGAGGCGACGGTTGCGACGAGCGAGGGCCACGCGGCGATCGTCGAGCACGGGCCGTTCGTCGGCGTGCAGTTCCACCCCGAGAAGAGCGGCCTGGCCGGCCAACGGTTCCTGGAGCGATGCCTCTCCCGCGTCTGATCCCGTGCCTCGACGTCGCCGGCGGCCGCGTCGTCAAGGGCGTGAACTTCCGCGGCCTGCGCGACGTCGGCGATCCGGTCGAGCTCGGTGCTGCGTACTCGGACGGCGGCGCGGACGAGCTCGTCTTCCTCGACATCTCGGCGACGATCGCCGCGTCCGCATCCGCGGTCGGGATGGCCGCGCGCGTCGCCGAGCACGTGACGATTCCCTTCACGTTCGGCGGCGGCATACGCTCGGTCGCCGACGCGACGGCGCTCCTCGAAGCCGGCGCCGACAAGATCAGCGTCAATTCGGCGGCGCTCGCGCGCCCGGAGCTCATCGAGGAGCTCGCGCGCACGCTCGGAAGCCAGGCGGTCGTCGTCGCCATCGACACCGAGGGCGGCCGCGTGCGCTCGCACGCCGCGACGCGCGACGCCGCGCGCGACACCCTCGAATGGGCGAAGGAGTGCCAGGAGCGCGGCGCCGGCGAGCTGCTCGTCACCTCGATCGACCGCGACGGCACGCAGGAGGGCTACGACCTCGCCCAGCTCGCGGCGCTGCGCGACGCGGTGTCGCTGCCCGTCATCGCCTCCGGCGGCGCCGGCAACGCGGCGCACGTCGCCGCCGCGCTCGAGGTGTCGCAGGCTGCGCTCCTCGCCTCCATCCTCCACGAGGACCCGGCACGGCTCGTCTCGCTCCGCGACGAGCTGCGCGACCTCGGCGTCCCCCTCCGCGATGCCGCCTGAGCTTCGTGCCGCGATCGTCCAGGACGCGGACGACGGACGCGTGCTCATGCTCGGGTGGATGGACGCCGAGGCCGAGCGGCTGACGCGCGAGACCGGCGAGGCGTGGTTCTGGAGCCGCTCGCGCGAGCGGCTGTGGCGCAAGGGGGAGACCTCCGGCAACGTGCTCGCGGTCGAGGAGATTCGCGACGACTGCGACGGCGACGCGCTGGTCGTGCGCGTGCGCCCGGCCGGCCCCGTCTGCCACACGGGATCGCGGTCGTGCTTCGCGCCGGCGCTCTGGCGGACGATCGCGGAGCGGAAGGAGCAGCGGCCGGAGGGCTCGTACGTCGTGTCGCTCCTCGACGCCGGCATTCCACGCTGCGCGCAGAAGGTCGGCGAGGAGGCGGTCGAGACGAGCGTCGCCGCCGTCACGGGCGACCGGGACGCCCTCGTCGCCGAGGCGGCAGACCTCGTCTTCCACCTGTACGTGCTCCTCGCCGCGAGCGGCGTCGACGTCTCCGAGGTCGACGACGAGCTCGCGCGGCGAGCGAAGTAGAGTCCGCCATGTGTCACCGGTCGCCCTCACCGGCGACGACCTGACCGTCGCCGACGTCTGGGCCGTCGCCGTCGAGCGGGCGCCGGCCGCCCTCGCCGACTCCGCGCGCGGGAAGATGCGCGCCGCGCGCGAGCTCGTGGAGCGCGCCGCGCACGGCGCGAGCGAGCACACGTACGGCGTGAACACCGGCTTCGGCCGCTTCGTCTCTCGGTCCATCCCTGAGGAGCTCACCGAGGAGCTGCAGCTGCGGCTCCTGCGCTCGCACGCGTGCGGCGTCGGCGAGCCGTATCCGGACGAGATCGTGCGCGCCGCGATGCTCCTGCGCGCGAACACGCTCGCGAAGGGGACGTCGGGCGCGCGTGTCGAGACGGTCGAGCTCCTCCTCGCGTGTCTCGACCGCGGCGTGCTGCCCGTCGTTCCGAGCCGCGGCAGCGTCGGCGCCTCCGGCGACCTCGCTCCGCTCGCTCATCTGGCGCTGCCGCTCGTCGGCGAGGGGGAGGCGCTCCTCGACGGCGAGCGCGTCCCCGGGCTCGAAGCGCTGACACGCGTCGGGCTCGAGCCGGTCCGGCTCGCTGCGAAGGAGGGGCTCTCGCTCATCAACGGCACGCAGTTCATGGCGTCGTTCGCCGCGCTCGGGCTCGTCCGCGCGCGCCGGCTCGCGCGCGCAGCCGATCTCGCGTGCGCGCAGTCGGTCGAGTCGCTGCAGGGATCGCGCACGTCGTTCCTGCCGCAGATCCACGCGCTGCGGCCGTTGCGCGGCCAGGTCGACTCGGCGGCGAACGTCCTCCGGCTGCTCGAGGGCTCGGCGATCATCGAGTCGCACCGCTGGTGCGACAAGGTGCAGGACGCGTACTCGCTGCGCTGCGCGCCGCAGGTGCACGGCGCCTCACGCGACCTCTTCGACTACGTCGACTACACCGTCTCCGTCGAGCTGAACGCGGCGACGGACAATCCGCTCGTGCTCGTCGACGAGGACGCGCTCGTGTCGAACGGGAACTTCCACGGCCAGCCGCTCGCGTTCGCGCTCGACGCGCTCGCGATGGCGGCGGCCGAGCTCGCGAGCATCTCCGAGCGGCGCGTCGAGCGGCTCGTCAATCCGAACCTCTCCGACGGGCTGCCTGCGTTCCTCACGAGCGACGGCGGACTCAACAGCGGGTTCATGATTCCCCAGTACGTGGCCGCGTCGCTCGTCTCCGAGAACAAGGTGCTCGCGCATCCCGCGTCGGTGGATTCGATCCCGACGAGCGCCGGGCAGGAGGATCACGTGTCGATGGGGAACGCGGCCGGCCTGAAGGCGTGGCAGGTCCTCGCCAACTGCGAGCGCGCCGTCGCCATCGAGCTGCTCGCCGGCGCGCAGGCCGTCGAGTTCCTCGCGCCGCTCGAGCCCGGCGCCGGCGTGCGTGCCACGCGCGCGGCGGTGCGCGAGCTCTCGCCGCGGCTCCGCGACGACCGCTCGCTCGCACCCGACATCGAGGCGGTCGCGGTCGCGATCCGCGACGGTTCGATCCTCGCGGCGGCCGAGGCGGAGATCGGAGAGCTCCGATGAGCGTCACGGCGTCGCTCGCCGCGCGCGTCGACGCGCTCTGCGGCGATCTCTCGCGCATCCGCGCACCGCGCGGGACCGAGCTGAACGCGCGGCAGTGGTCGACCGAGGCGCCGCTGCGCATGCTCCTGAACAACCTCGACGCCGAGGTGGCGGAGAAGCCCGAGGAGCTCATCGTCTACGGCGGCTCCGGCAAGGCGGCGCGGAACCACGACGCACTGCGCGCGCTCGTCGCGACGCTGCTCGAGCTCGGGCCGGACGAGACGATGCTCGTCCAGTCGGGGAAGCCGGTCGGCGTGCTCACGACGCACGAGGGCGCGCCGCGCGTCCTCATCGCCAACTCGCTGCTCGTGCCGCGGTGGGCGACGTGGGACGAGTTCCGCCGGCTCGAGGCGCTCGGCCTGACGATGTTCGGGCAGATGACCGCGGGGTCGTGGATCTACATCGGCACGCAGGGGATCCTCCAGGGCACGTATCAGACGTTCGCGGCCGCCGGCGAGAAGCACTTCGGCTCGTCCGACCTGCACGGCCGCACGATCCTCACCGCGGGCCTCGGCGGCATGGGCGGCGCGCAGCCGCTCGCGGCGACGCTCGCCGGCGCGGCCATCCTCTGCATCGAGGTGGATCCGCATCGCATCGAGCGCCGGCTCGAGACGCGCTACCTCGACGAGGCGACCGAGTCGCTCGACGACGCGCTCGCGCGTGTGCGTGCCGCCGCCGCGGAGAAGCGCGCGCTGTCCGTCGGCCTGCTCGGCAATGCAGCCGACGTCGTCCCCGAGCTTGCGGCGCGCGGCGAGCACTTCGACTTCGTCACCGACCAGACCGCCGCGCACGATCCGCTCACCGGCTACATCCCGATCGGCCACTCCGTCGACGAGGCCGCCGCGCTGCGTGCGTCCGATCCGGACGAGTACCTGCGGCTCGCACGCGCCTCCATCGCCCGCCACGTCGAGGGGATGCTCGAGTACGTCCGGCAGGGTGCGTATGTTTTCGATTATGGCAACAACCTTCGAGGTGAAGCGCGTGAAGGTGGGGTAGAGGACGCCTTCTCATACCCGGGCTTCGTCCCGGCCTATATCCGGCCGCTGTTCTGTCGCGGGGCCGGGCCGTTTCGCTGGGCGGCGCTGTCCGGGGATCCGGCCGACATCGCGGCGATCGACGCCGCGCTGCGCGTGCTCTTCCCGGAGGACGCGCTCCTCCAGCGGTGGCTCGAGCTCGCACCGAAGCGCATCGCGTTCCAGGGCCTGCCGGCGCGGATCTGCTGGCTCGGCTACGGCGACCGCGCGAAGGCAGGGCTTGCGATCAACGCGCTCGTGCGGAGCGGGGCGGTGAAGGCGCCGGTCGTGATCGGGCGCGACCATCTCGACGCGGGCTCCGTCGCCTCGCCGTACCGCGAGACCGAGTCGATGCGCGACGGCTCGGACGCGATCGCCGACTGGCCGATCCTCAACGCCCTCGTCAACGTCGCGGCGGGCGCGACGTGGGTGAGCGTGCACCACGGCGGCGGCGTCGGTATCGGCAACGCCGATCCACGCCGGCATGGTCGTCGTCGCCGACGGCACCGACGACGCGGCGGCGCGGCTCGAGCGCGTGCTCACGACCGACCCGGCCACGGGCGTGCTCCGGCACGCGGACGCCGGCTACCCCGAGGCCGTCGAGACGGCGCGCGCGTCGGCGCCTGCGCCTCGCCGGCGCACGGAAGCGTGACCCGCGGCTGCTCATCCGCGATCTCGCCCAGGTCGGCGACGCCCGCCGGGCACGCCGCGCCGCTGCGCGGCGCCGCGCTCGGCGACGTCGACGTGCATCGATGACGCGTACGTCCTGTGCGACGGCGAGACGATCGAGGCGGTGGGCCGCATGCGCGACCTGCCGACCGCTCGACGGCGACGTCGTCGAGCTCGACGGCCGCGGCCTCTGCGCGATTCCCGGGCCTCGTCGACTGCCACACGCACGCGGCGTTCGGCGGCGACCGCGTCGACGAGTTCTCGCTGCGCGCGGCCGGTGCGACGTACGAGGAGCTGCACGCGCGCGGCGGCGGCATCCTCTCGACCGTGCGCGCGACGCGCGCCGCCGGCGAGGACGGCCTCCGCGCCGCCGTCGAGCGCCATCGCGGCTGGATGCTCGCGCACGGGCACGACGACGTTCGAGGCGAAGTCGGGCTACGGGCTCGACCGCGACACCGAGCTCGCGTCGCTCGCGGCGATCCGCGACGCCGGCGGCGTCCCGACCTGGCTCGGCGCGCACGCCGTGCCGCCCGAGTTCGACGGCGACGCCGACGCCTACCTCGACTTCGCGCTCGCCGAGGTGCTGCCCGAGGCGGCGCGCGATCGCCGAGGCCGCCGACGTGTTCCTCGAGCGCGGCGCGTTCGACGCCGCGCAGGCGCGCCGCTACCTCGAGGCGTGCCGCGACGCGGGGCTCGCGCTGCGCCTGCACGGCGACCAGTTCACCGAGCCGGGTGCGATCCCGCTCGCGATCGAGCTCGGTGCGCGCTCGGTCGACCACCTCGAGGCGACGCGGCGACGACGGTGTCCGCGCGCTCGCGGCGAGCGACGTCGTCGGGCGTCGTGCTTCCCGCGAGCGCGCTCTTCCTCGGCCGGCCGATGCCGCCCGCGCGCGCGCTCGTCGACGCCGGCGCGGCCGTCGCGCTCGCGACCGACTTCAACCCCGGCAGCGCCTTCTGCGAGAGCCTGCCGCTGTGCTGCTCGCTCGCCGCGACGCAGCTGAAGCTCTCGCCGGCGGAGTCGCTCGCGGCCTGCACCGTGAACGCGGCGCACGTGCTCGGCCGCGCCGACCGCATCGGCCGGCTCGCGCCCGGCTACCGCGCCGACGTCGTCCTGCTCGACGCGCCCGACTGGCGCTACCTCGCCTACCACCTCGGCGGCGACGTCGTCTCCCGTGGTCGTCGCCGGCGGCGAGCTACGCTAGGCCGCTCCCGATGCCGACGAGAAAACAGAAGCGCCGCGAGCTGAAGTCGAAACGGCACGAGTACGAGTTCGTCTACGTCGACGACGACGGCAACGAGGTCGAGGACGCCGCCGGAGGAGTCGGTGTCGACGAAGAGCCGCACCGACGGCTCGAAGCCGGCGGCGAAGAAGACCGCAGCGCCGGCGCGGCGGCTCGCGGCCCCTGCGTACGCCGCAGCGCGCCGTCGTGGCAGCGAGCGAGCCGGCGGGCCGTCATCCTCGGAGCGGTCGTCTTCGTCCTCTTCTCGTTCACGCGCGAAGGGGCACAACGCGCTACCTCACGGCGCTCGTCCCGCGGTCATCTACACCGTCCTCTTCATCCCGTTCACGTACGCGATCGACCGCTTCGCCTACCGGCGCTACCAGATGCGCGAGGGCGGCGGAGCCCCTAAGAAGCGGTAGCTTCGGCCGCGCCGCGGTCGCCGCGGTAGTGGCCGTCGCCCGGCCAGGGCGCGAGCAGGAGCAGCAGGCGGGCACCGCCGATCGTCGTGACGGTGTGGCGCTCGTCGGGATCGAAGCGGAAGAGCTCACCGGGGCTCGCGTCGACGGACTCGTCGCCCGCGTCGACTCGGACCGCCCCTTCGACGACGAGGAGGAGGGCGGCCTCCTTCACCTGATGATCGCCGAGCTCTTGTCCGGCTTCGAGCGAGAGCAGGACGACGCGGCGCTCGCCCTCCCGCGAGTGGAGCACGACGGGCGAGCGGCTGCCGTCGGGCGTCGGGATGTCGGGGAGGTTCCAGTGCTGCACGAGGCGAGCGTGCCCGCAGAAGCCCCTAGTTACACTCGCGCACATGCCGCTCGTCGTGGACACGTATCCGCTCGGTTCGTTCCAGGCCAACTGCTACGTCGTGCGGACCGAGCGCGGGGCGGCGGAAGCCGTCGTGATCGACCCCGGCGCCGACGCCGCCCAGCTGCGGCTCGAGATCGCAGGGATGAGCACGAGCTGCGCCGCGATCCTCGTGACCCACACCGACGTCGACCACATCGGCGGCGTGGCCGACCTTGCGGAGGGGACGGACGCCGAGGTCTGGGCGCCGGTGGGCGAGGTCGAGGCGCTGCGCGCGGGCGAGACGCGCGGCGGGATGCGCGTGCGGCCGCACGACCCGGCGCACACGGTCACGGGCGGGGACACCGTCACCGCCGCGGGAATCGCGTTCGAGGTCGTCGACGTCCCGGGCCACTCCTCGGGGCATGTCGCGTTCTACGCAGACGGCCTGCTGTTCGGCGGCGACCTCCTCTTCGCGGGCTCCGTCGGCCGCGTCGACCTGCCGGGCGGCGACTGGGACACGCTCGTCGCCTCGGTGCGCGGCCTCCTCGAGCGCTATCCGCCGGAGACGGTCGTGTACCCGGGCCACGGGCCGGCGACGACGCTCGGCGGCGAGCTCGCCCGCAATCCGTACCTCGCGGAGCTGCGCGCGTGACGCGCATCGAGGCGCCGCGCGGCACGCACGACGTCCTCCCGTCCGACCAGCCGCTCTGGCAGAAGGTGACGGGGGAGATGGAGCGCCTGTGCGCGCTCTACGGCTACCGGCGCATCCAGACGCCCGCGATCGAGGACACGGAGCTCTTCGCGCGCACCGCCGGTGCGGGCTCCGACATCGTGCAGAAGGAGATGTACACCTTCGAGGACCGAGGCGGCCGCTCGCTCACGCTGCGCCCGGAAGGGACGGCGCCGATCTGCCGCGCGTACGTCGAGCACGGCATGCACCGCGAGCCGCAGCCGGTGAAGATGTACACGATCGCGCCCATGTACCGGTATGCGGCGCCGCAGCGCGGGCGCTACCGCGAGCACTGGCAGCTCTCGCTCGAGTGCATCGGCTCGGCCGATCCCGCCGTGGACGCCGAGGTGATCCAGTACTACGACACGCTGCTCCGCAGCCTCGGGATCACGCGCTTCGAGCTGCAGATCAACTCCATCGGCGACCGCAACTGCCGGCCGGCGTACATCGCGAAGCTGAACGAGTGGCTCGACGCGCACGCGGACGTCCTCGACGAGGACGCGAAGCAGAAGCGCGCGACGAGCCCGCTGCGCGTGTTCGACGTCAAGAACGAGCAGGTGCGCGCGGCGCTGACCGATGCGCCGAAGATCGGGGACTCGCTCTGCGCCGAGTGCGAGGAGCACTTCGGCCGCGTGCTCGGCCACCTCGACGAGTACGCCGTCCCGTACACGGTCGTCCCGACGCTCGTGCGCGGCATCGACTACTACACGCGCACGACGTTCGAGTTCCTCGGGCCGGACGAGAGCAAGCAGGCATCGTCCATCTGCGGCGGCGGCCGCTACGACTACCTCGTCGAGGAGATCGGCGGGCCGCCGACGCCCGGAATCGGGTTCGGCGCCGGCCTCGAGCGGCTCGTCCTCTCGCTCGAGCTCGAGGGCGTACGCGCGGAGCCGGCGCTGCTCGACGTCTTCATCGCCGTGGAACGGGGGCAGTCGGCCGACACGGCGGTCGCGCAGCTCCGCGCCGCCGGGGTCTCCGCCGACAGCGACCTCGCCGGCCGGTCGCTCAAGGGTCAGCTCGGCTACGGGCAGAAGGCCGCGCGCGCCGTCGTCATCGTCACCGCCGACGGCTGGACGCTCCGTCGTCCCGGCGAGCTCGACGTCGCGATCGACAGCATCCCGCACCTGACGGAGCTGCTCGTATGACGTGGCGCGACGCCATGTGCGGCGAGCTGCGCGCGGACGACGCCGGCCGCCGCGTCACGCTCAGCGGCTGGGCGGACACGCGCCGCGACCACGGCGGGCTCGTGTTCATCGACCTGCGCGACGAGACCGGGGTCTGCCAGCTCGTCGTGAACCCGGAGCACGCCGCCGCAGCGGCCGAGATCGCGCACCGTGTGCGGAACGAGTTCGTCCTGCGCGCGGTCGGCGAGGTGGCGCGGCGGACGCCCGAGACCGTGAACCCGGGCATGGCGACCGGCGAGATCGAGATCCAGGTGCAGGAGCTGGAGGTCCTCTCCGCCTCGACGGTGCTGCCGTTCCAGCTCGACGACGAGAACGTCGACGACAACGTGCGCATGCGCTACCGCTGGCTCGACCTGCGCCGCCCGCGCCTGCAGCGCAACATCCGGCTCCGCGGGCGCATGGTCGGCGCGATCCGCCGGATCATGGAAGAGGCGGGATTCATCGACATCCAGACGCCGATCCTCTGGAAGCCGACGCCGGAGGGCGCGCGCGACTTCCTCGTTCCCTCGCGGCTGCAGCCGGGCCGCTTCTATGCGCTGCCGCAGTCGCCGCAGATCGCGAAGCAGCTCCTCGTCATCTCGGGCTTCGAGCGCTACTACCAGATCGCGATCTGCTTCCGGGACGAGGATCTTCGCGCCGACCGCGTACAGGAGATCACACAGCTCGACGTCGAGCTCGCGTTCCCCGATCAGGAGTTCCTGCTCGCGCTCATGGAGCGAATGGTTCAGACCGTGTGGCGCGAGTGCATCGGCGTCGAGCTCTCGACGCCGTTCCGGCGGATGACGTGGGAGGAGGCCGACCGCCGCTTCGGAAGCGACAAGCCCGACCTCCGCTACGGGCTCGAGCTCGAGGACGCGACGGCGGTCACCCGCGGGTCCGAGTTCGGCGTCTTCGCAAAGGCCGAGGCCGTCCGCTTCGTTCGCGCGCCGCGTGAGTTCTCGCGAACCGAGCTCGCGCAGCTCGAGGAGTTCGCAAAGGAGTGGGGTGCGAAGGGCCTCGCGTACCTCGTGTACGACGAGACGGGAGCCGTGCGGTCGCCGATCGCGAAGTTCCTCTCCGAGGAGACCCTCGCGGCGCTCGGCGGGAAGCCGGGAGAGACGTTGCTGTTCGCGGCCGACACGTGGCCGATGACGTCGCGCGTCCTCGGCGCGCTCCGCGTCCGCCTCGCCGAGCAGCTGGGCCTCGTCGACGATGCGGCGCAGTCCTGGGTCTGGATCACCGAGTTCCCGATGTTCGAGTGGAGCGAGGAGGAGGGCCGGTGGGGCGCCGTCCACCATCCCTTCACGCGTCCCACGCCGGAGTGGGAGGAGCGCTTCGACCAGGAGCCGGGGAACGCCCGCGCGCACGCGTACGACCTGATCGGCAACGGCAACGAGCTCGGCGGCGGCTCGTTCAGGATCCACGAGCCGGACATCCAGTCGCGCGTCTTCGACCTGCTCGGCATCAGCGGGGAGCAGCAGCGGGCGAAGTTCGGGTTCCTCCTCGACGCGCTCGCGATGGGGGCACCGCCGCACGGCGGGATCGCGTTCGGCATCGACCGGATGCTCATGGTGCTCGCCGGGGAGCAGAACCTCCGCGACACCGTCGCCTTCCCGAAGAACCAGGCCGGCGTCGACCCGATGACGGGGGCGCCGAGCGACGCCGACCCCCGCAACCTGCAGGAGCTGGGGATCCGGCTGGTAGGCCCGGCGGCTCAAGAATAGGCTTCCGACGGCCGATGAACAGGTCATACTTGTCTCGGGCGGAGAGCCGCCCATGCCGCAGACAGGAGGCAGGATCGAATGGCAACTGAGGGCCCGGGTCACGCGCCGGCGGCGTCGCAGCTGACCGCGCTGCCGAAGATCGAGGACATCCCCTCCGCCGGGGACGGGCTCGACGCCGAAGCCGTCCGCGGGGCGTTCGACGCGTTCCGCCGCCACGCGGCGCAGCTCCAGGCGCAGCTCCGGGTGCTCCAGGCAGCCGGCGGCCGTGCCACGGCCGTCGAACCGTCGGGTCACGGCGTTCGCATGGACGCGCTGCACCTCGTGCGCGCGGCCGCGGAGTTTGCCGACACGATCGAGCGCGACGCCCAGACGGCGTCCGCCGCCCAGCTGTCGCGCACCGAGCAGGAGATCAGCCGCCGCCAGCACGAGCTCCAGGCCCGCGAGGCCGAGATCGACCGCCAGCGGCAGGAAGGCGAGCGCCAGCGCGCGGAGGCGCTCAACGCCGCGCGGAACGAGGCCCGGGAGCTGCTCGCGAAGGCGCAGGCCGACGCGACGCGCGAGGTCCAGGAGGCCGAGGCGCGCGGGAACAAGCTGCTCGAGCAGTCGCGCCACCAGGCGACGGAGCTCACGAACACGGCCCGCGCCGAGGTCGAGCAGACGCTCGAGTGGGCGCGGACGCAGGCACGGAGCGTCATCGCGCGGGCCCAGCAGGGCGCCGAGCAGCTGCTCGCCGCCGCCGGGCTCGGACAGGAGGCGATCGCCGAGGTCGCGGGCGCCATCATGCGCGCCGCGGAGCAGAGCATGGAGCCCCGCGCGCTGCCGCCGACGGCGGCCATCGCGGGAGGCCCGGCGCCGGTGCCCGACGCGGCTCCCGAGGAGCCTGCCGAGACGCCGCTTCCGCCGCCGCCCGTGAGCGGCCCGCCGGCTCCGGCGGAACCGTCCGACCAACAGTCCTAGGCTTCGACACGTGTCGCCGCCGCTCTTCGGTCGCCGCACCGCAATCGAGTGCGCATTCCTCGTCGTCGTCCCGTTTGCGGCGTGGAAGGCCGGCGCGAGCATCCTCTGGATCATCGCCCCGGCCGCGATCGCGTATCTCCTCGTCCTCGCGATCGAGGTCGTCCTCTACCGGCGGTCGGAGCCGCTCCCGGCCGCGGCGGCCGCCGTCGTCGAGCCCGAGGCGGCGCCACCGGCGCCCGAGCATGTCCGCGTCCTCCGCACCGAGCCGGAGCCGGAGCCCGTCGTCGCGGAGCCGGAGCCCGTCGCGGCCGAGCCGGAACCCGAGCCGGAGCCGGAACCCGAGCCCGAGCCGGAGCCGGAGCCCGTGCCGGAGCCGCCGCGCCTCGCGCCCGCACCGGAGCCGGAGCCCGAACCGGAGCCCGTCCGTGAGCCGGAGCCGGTGCCCGCGATCGCTCAGGTCGTCCCGCTAGGGGCGCCGCAGGCGCCGCGGCAGTGGAACATCTGGGATCTCGAGCAGCTTGCCCGCGAGCACGTGAGCGGCGACCCGATCGCCGACGAGGAGCGGACGTTCCTCCTCCTGTATCTCCGCGACTTCGCCGGCGCCGACGGCCTCCTGCCGATCGACTTCGACGACCTCGTCCGGCAGAGCTTCGGCGCCCTCGTCGCGAACCGGTGACCGCAGCCGCGCGGCGCGTCGCCTCCTTGGCGGCCGTCGCCGTCGTCGCGGTCGCGGTCGCGCTCTACGTCTCCCACCGCGGCGGGAACAGCGCGCTTCCCGCCGGTGCCGGGCCCTGGCACGCGGCGCTCGCGGGTGCGTACGCGCCGCCCGCCCGGACCGACTGCGGCGTCACGGTCGACGAGGACACGGTCGGCGTCGGGCATCCCGTCCTCCCGTGCGGCGTCGAGCTGTACCTCCGCCACGGCGACCGGACGGTCCTCACGCGCGTCATCGACCGCGGCCACGTCGGCCCGAGCCGGGGGCTCGACCTGACGCCCGCGCTCGCTGCGCTCCTCGGCGTGACGGGGACCCAGCCGCTCGAGTGGAGGTTCGTTCGATAAGCTCCGGGTGGGTCCGGGCCGAATGGTGAACCAACAGCACCATAAAGGGAGCCCGCGTCCGGTCTTGACCGGCAGGGCACCCACCTGAGAAATCAGGTTCCCTAGGCTCGGGCCCAATACTTTTTCCCATGGAGACGTTCGGAGACTCCACCCGCGACGGTGAGTGGGCGGCGGTACGGCTCGTCGTCGACGGCGACCGGATCGTCGACGCGGACGCTCCCGGGCTCGACCGGCCGCTCGCCGGCCTGACGCTGCTCGAAGCGGCCGCGGTATCGGGGGACACGCTCGCCGTCGACGCGCTCGCGAACGCGCTCGGCCCGGTTTTCCGCGCCGAGCCGCGCGCGGGCCGCACCGCGGTGGCGATGAGCGGCGGCGTCGACAGCGCGGTCGCGCTGCTGCGCGCGCTGCCGGATGCGATCGGCGTGACGCTTCGCCTGTGGCTCGACCCGGAGGGGCCGAGCGCCGAGCGCGCGTGCTGCTCACCCGACGCGGTGCTCGCCGCACGCGCGACGTGTCATCGGCTCGGCGTGCCGCACGTGACGCTCGACCTGCGGGAGGAGTTCCGCGCCGCGGTCGTCGCACCGTTCGTGCGCGGCTACGCCGACGGCGAGACGCCGAACCCGTGCATGGGCTGCAACGGCGCGTTCCGCTTCCACGAGCTGCTCGCCTTCATGAAGCGTGCGGGCTGTGACCGATTGGCGACCGGTCATTACGCACGGATCGTCCAGTGCCGCGGCCGCACGCTTCTGGGCCGCGGCGCTGCCGCGGCGAAAGACCAGTCGTACATGCTCGCGCAGCTGGACCCGCGCCACCTGGCGCGGGTCTGGTTCCCGCTCGGCGACCAGGGCAAGGAGGAGACGCGTGCCGAGGCGGAGCGCGCCGGCCTGCAGGCCGCGCGCCGGGCCGAGAGCCAGGAGGCGTGCTTCCTCGCCGGCGACGACTACCGCGCGTTCCTCTCCCGCCGCGGCCTCGACGAGCGTCCGGGGGCGATCGTCGACGCGGACGGCCGCGAGCTCGGCGTCCACACCGGCTCGTGGCGGTTCACGCCCGGCCAGCGGCGCGGCATCGGCGTCGTTGCCGAACGGCCGCTCTACGTCATCGACACCGACGCGGCCGCGAACGCGGTCGTCGTCGGACCGCACGAGGCGCTCGCCCGGCGGCGCGTCCGGGCGACCGGGCGGCTGTACGCGCCCGTGACCCGCGTCGAGGCGAAGCTCCGGTACCGCTCCGCGGCCGTCCCGGCGACGGTCTCCGAGACGGCGGACGGCTTCGAGCTCGAGCTCGACGAGCCCGCGTACGGGGTCGCCCGCGGGCAGGCGGCCGTTCTCTACGAAGGCGACGTCGTGGTCGGCTGCGGGACGGTGAGCGACACGGCGGATCGCTAGGATCGCACCGGAATGCTCGTCGCCGCATTCACGTGGGGGGATCTCTGGCGACTCGCGCTCGCAGTCTTCCTCCTCGCCGTCGGCCTGGCCGCCGCGTATCTCCTCGTCCGCCTGGGCGGAACCGTTGGGCGCCTTTCTGCGTTCATAACGGGAGCCGAGCGGGAGATCCTGCCGGTCATCAACAAGGTCGGGGGTAGCGTGGATCGCGTCAACAGCCAGCTCGACAAGGTCGATCGGATGACCGACAGCGCCGTCGATGCCGTCGAAAGCGTCGACACGGCCGTGCGCACCGTGAGCATGGCCGTCACGCGTCCCGTCCAGAAGGTCTCCGGCTTCGCGGCCGGCGTCAGCTACGGCGCCGCCGACTTCAAGGCGAAGCACGACTGGAAGCACGCGGTCCAGGCAGGGAAGGAAGCAGCGGCACGCCGGGAGCAGGAGCTCACCGACGAGCTGCGCGACGCGGACGCCGGCGCATGAGCGACGAGATCACGCTCGTCGTCCCCGCGCAGGAGGACTTCCGGCCGGTCGTGCATCTCGTCGTCGGCGGCCTGGCGGTGCGCCTCGATCTCACGATCGACGCGCTCGAAGACCTGCAGGTCGCCCTCGACGCGCTCCTGTCCGCGCGGGACGACGAAGGCGACGTCGTGATTCGCTTGCTGATCGGCGACAGCGCAATCCGCACCACGGTGGGACCGCTGCCGCTCGCAGTGCTCGAGGATCTCGAGCGGGAGGGCCCGGGGCTCGGCCTGCGTCGCGTGCTGGAGACGGTGTGCGAGACGGTCGAGATGGAGGAGCGCAACGGCGAAGCATGGGTCGAGCTGTCGAAGCAGACGGTCGCACCTGCGCGTGCTGGGGGGTAGAACGTGCCGAGACTCGACGACAAGCTCCTGCTCAGGCGCTATCACGAGCAGGGGGACCTGCAGGCCCGCGAGCAGCTCATCGAGCAGTACATGTCGCTCGTGCGCTCGCTCGCCCGGCGCTACTCGTACCGGGGCGAGCAGCTCGAGGATCTCGTCCAGATCGGTGCGATCGGGCTCATCAAGGCGATCGACCGCTTCGACGTCGAACGCGGCGTCGAGCTGACGACGTACGCGACGCCGAACATCATCGGCGAGATCAAGCGGCACTTCCGCGACAAGGGCTGGGCGGTCCGCGTTCCGCGCGGGCTGCAGGAGCTGAACGTCCAGCTGTCGCGGCTCGTCGAGCAGCTCACGGTGCAGTTCGGTCGCTCCCCGACGATTCCCGAGCTCGCGGTGGCGTCCGGCGCACAGGAGGAAGAGGTGCTCGAGGCGCTCGAGTCCGGCCGCGCGTACTCGTCGCTCTCCCTGTCAGCGGGCAGCGGCGGCGACGGCGAGGACGATCTCGATCCGCTCGAGTCGATCGGCACCGAGGAGCACCAGTACGAGGTGTCCGAGGACCGCGCCGTGCTCGCGCCGGGCTTCCGCGCGCTCGACGAGCGCGAGCGGAAGATTCTCCAGCTGCGCTTCTTCGACGGGCTCACGCAGTCGCAGATCGCACAGCAGGTCGGCATCTCGCAGATGCACGTGTCGCGGCTCATCCGGCGGTCGCTCGAGAAGATCCGCGCCGAGATCGCGGTCGACGAGTCCGAGGCTACGGGCTCGCGAAGCCGAGATTGAGCAGCCGCGTCGCGTCGACGTACATGTTCGGCGCATTGAGGACGACGGCGATGAGCGTGCGGCCGTGGCGGGTCGCCGAGACGGCGAGACAGTCGCCGGACTTGTGCGTGTAGCCGGTCTTGAGCCCGTTCGCGCCGGGATACGACCGCAGCATGAGGTTGTTGTTGATGTAGATCTTCGAGTACGTCGGCGCGCTCCACGGGACGTGGATCTCCTTCGTCCGCACGATCGTCCGGAACCGGTCGTTGCGCAGCGCGACGCGTGAGAGCGCCGCGATGTCCCACGCGCTCGAGTAGTTGTCGCGGTCGACGACGCCGCTCGGCGAGATGAAGTGCGTGTCGCGCAGCCCGAGGCGCCGCGCCTCGTCGTTCATCTCGCGGATGAACGTCCACTTGTCGCCACCGGCAGCGATCGCGAGCGCGAGCGCGTCGTCATTCCCCGAATACAGGAGGAGCGAGTAGAAGAGCTTCCACGCCTTCACCTTCTCGCCCGCGCGCAGGCCCTCGCGCACGAGCGGGACGCGCGGGACGGACTTGTCGACGGTGACGACGTCGTTCGGCCCGAGCTTCTTCAGCGCGAGCATCGCGGTCATGATCTTCGTCAGCGACGCGACTCGCATCCGCGCGTGGGCGTTGCGAGCCCACACGACGCGTCCCGTTCCCGCGTCGACGACGATCGCGGCAGCGGCGCTTAGGTTCGGCGCGAACGTGTGGCGCACGGCGTCGTCGTCCGACAGGAGGTGCTCGGGCGCGAGCGGCACCACGGTCGTCGCCTTCGGCACGGCGCGCGGCACGGTCACTGCCGGGTGGTGGACGACGGGCGGGTCCGCCGCGGCTACGGCATGCGGCGACGGCCGCCGGGCGCCGACCCAGGCGCCCGCGAGCGCGGCCACGCACACGAGGACGAGGATCGGGACCAGCCGCCTGTGCCGGTACCGATATCGCTTCCGGCCGGATCGCACTCGTCGAGCATACGTCCGGGTCCGGAGGACCCCAACCTAGAATGGCGCGATGCGTACGACGGCCGAGATCCGCGAGGGATTCCTCTCGTACTTCGAGTCACAAGGACATCTCCGCCGTCCGTCGGCGTCGCTCGTCCCGCGGGCCGACGACCGCTCGACGCTGCTGACGACCGCGGGCATGCAGCCGCAGATGCCGTTCTTCCTCGGCCGCGAGAAGCCGCCGGCGCCGCTCACGACGACTGCGCAGAAGTGCTTCCGCACGCCCGACATCGACGAGGTCGGCCTCGACACGTACCACCTGACGTTCTTCGAGATGATGGGCAACTTCTCGTTCGGCCAATACTTCAAGGAAGGCGCGATCGCGTACGCGACCGAGTTCGTCCGCGACCGCCTGGGGCTCGACTGGGACCGCATCTGGGTGAGCGTCCACGCCGGCGACCCGGAGCTGAAGCTCGGTCCGGACGAGGAAGCGATCCGGCTCTGGGAGGCGATCGGCATCCCGCCCGAGCGCATCGTCCCGCTGCCGTCGTCGGAGAACTTCTGGTCGGTCGGCGGCCCCGGCCCGTGTGGGCCGGACTCGGAGATCTACTACGACTTCGGCGCGGAGAGCGGCTGCGGCGAGTCCGACTGCAAGCCAGGCTGCACACGCTGCGAGCGCTTCCTCGAGTTCTGGAACCTCGTCTTCATGGCGTACGAGCTGCATCCCGACGGGACGCTCACCGACCTCCCTGCGCAGAACGTCGACACGGGCCTCGGGCTCGAGCGCACTGCGCGGATCGTCCAGGGCGTGCCGTCCGTGTACGACACCGACGGCTACCAGACGATCATGCAATGGGTCGCGTCGAAGTCCGGCGTCGCGTACGGCGATTCGGTCGACGCGACGAAGGCGCACCGCGTGCTCGCCGACCACGGCCGCGGGATGACGTTCCTCGTCGGCGACGGGGTGACGCCGTCGAACGAGGGTCGCGGCTACGTCCTGCGTCGCATCATCCGCCGCGCCGTGCAGCACGGCCTCCGCATCGGCATGGAGCGCCCATTCGTCGCGGGGCTCTCCGACGCGGTCATCGAGCAGATGGCGGACGCGTATCCCGAGCTCGCCGAGCACCGCGACGAGATCCAGCAGGTGCTCGCGGCAGAGGAGACGCGCTTCGCGGAGACGCTCGAGCGCGGCATGGCGATCTTCGAGGAGGCCGCTGCAAAGGGCGAGATCACCGGCGACGACGCATTCACCCTGCAGGCGACCTACGGCTTCCCGATCGAGCTGACGCAGGAGCTCGCCCGCGAGCGGGGCCTCGGCGTGAACGACGAGGAGTTCACGCGGCTCAACGAGCAGCACCGCGAGATCTCGCGGCGGACGAGCGGCCTCCAGGTCGACATCCGGTTCCCCGGATCGCCGAAGTCGGAGTTCGTCGGCTACGAGCGAACCGAGGTGCCGACCGCGATCGTCGCGTACGCCGACCTCGGCGACGGGCTCTTCCAGGCGAAGCTCGAGCGAGTCGCCGTTCTACCCCGCGGGCGGCGGCCAGGTCGCGGACGGCGGCGTCATCCGCAAGGAGGACGGCGACGCGGCCGAGCTCGTCGAGGCGCTCCGGCTCGAGCGCGACCAGGAGCTCGTCTTCCGCGGCGAGGGCTTCGCGGAGGGCGACCGCGTCACGGCGATCGTGCCCTGGAGCATCCGCTATCCCGACGATGGCGAACCACACGGCGACGCACGTCCTCCACGAATGCCTGCGCGAGGTGCTCGGCGACCACGTGAAGCAGGCGGGCTCGGCGGTGCGGCCGGACAAGCTCCGCTTCGACTTCACGCACCCGCAGGCGCTCACCGCGGAGGAGCGCACCGAGGTCGAGCGGCGCGTGAACGAGCGCGTGTTCGCGAACATGCCCGTGCGCATCTACGAGACGCCGATCGCCGAGGCGCGGAAGCTCGGGGCGATGATGCTCTTCGGCGAGAAGTACGGCGAGGTCGTGCGCGTCGTCGACATCGACGGCTGGTCGCGCGAGCTCTGCGGCGGCACGCACGTCCGCTCGACCGCCGAGATCGGCCCGTTCGTCATCCTCGGCGAGAGCTCCGTCGGAGCCGGCGCGCGCCGCGTCGAGGCGGTCACGGCGGGCGAGGCGTTCGCGCTTCTCGAGGAGCGCGCGCGCGAGGCGGACGAGCTCCGCGGCGAGCTCGAGCGGCTGCGCCGCGAGTCGAAGCAGCCGAAGAAGGACGCCACGGTCCAGTACGAGATCACCGATCGTGTCGACGGCGTCGTGTTCGCGCAGGCCGCGGACCTCCAGCCGGGGCCGCTGCGCGACCTCTCCGACCGCATCCGGCAGCAGGAGAAGGCGGACGGCGCGATCGTCGCCGCCATCACGGACGGTCGCGTGCACATCGTCGTCAACGTCGCCGAGAGCGTCGGTGTAGACGCAGGGAAGCTCGCGCAACGAGATGGGGCAGATCGTCGGCGGGCGCGGCGGCGGCAAGCCGACGATGGCGCAGGCGGGCGGCAACGCTCCCGAGGGGATCCCCGAGGCGTTCGCGGCGGCGAAGAAGGCGCTCGCGTGAAGGCGATGGCCCTCGACTTCGGTGCCGCGCGCACCGGAGTCGCGGTGTCCGACCCAACCGGCGTCGTCGCGCGGCCGCTCTGCGTCGTCGAGCGCGCCGCCGGCCAGGCCGGGCTTGCGGAGCTCGTCCGGCTCGTGTCGGAGCAGGAGGTGGAGACGGTCATCGTCGGTCATCCGCTGACGCTGCGCGGCGAGCGCGGCGAGCAGGCGCGAGCGACCGAGCGCTTCGCGGCGGCGCTGCGCGCCCAGGTCGAGGTGCCGGTCGTCCTCTTCGACGAGCGCTTCACCACCGATCTCGCGCAGCAGACCCCGTCCGACTCGTCCGAGGACGCGCGTGCGGCCGCCCATCTCCTCTCCAGCTACCTCGAGTGGTCCGCGTCCTCGCGGCGGTAGCGGCTCTTGCGCTGCTCGCCGGCTGCGGCGGGTCGAGCAAGCCGGCGACGACGGCCGCCCCGCCGCCGCCGAAGCCGTTCCGCGTCGTCTTCCCCGAGGGCTTCACGCGCGCCCAGATGGCGCAGCGGGTGCAGGCGGTCGCGAAGATCGCGTTCCACGAGAAGCACGTCCATCCGAAGCTCTCGGCGCGGACGTACCTCGCCGCGTCCGGCCCGCGCCGCATCCCCGGCTTCGGCGCGCGGAAGTACAAGCTCGAGGGGTTCCTCTTCCCGGCGACGTACGACTTCCTGAAGAACACGACGTCGGGGCAGCTCGTGCACGCGCAGCTGCAGGCGTTCGCCGCCAACTGGCGCCGGGTCGACCTCGCGTACGCGCGGTCGAAGAACCTCACGCCGTACGACGTGCTCACGATCGCGTCGATCGTCGAGCGCGAGGCGGTCGTCCCGAGCGAACGCAAGCTCGTCGCCGCCGTGATCTACAACCGGCTCCACGCGCACATGCCGCTCGGCATGGACTCGACCATCCGCTACGGGCTCGACGTGCCGGGGACGAAGCCGCTTCTCGAGTCGGAGCTCAACAGCGACAACCCGTACAACACGCGGAAGGTGCTGGGCCTGCCGCCCACCCCGATCGCGAATCCTGGGCTAGCGTCGATCGAGGCGGCGGCGCATCCCGCGCACGTCGACTACCTCTACTTCGTCCGCAAGCCGGACCACCGGCACCACTACTTCACCGCCAACTACAACGACTTCGTCAACCACGAACATCTCTACGGCTTCTAGGTACGTCGCGCTGCTCGGCCATCCGGTCGCGCACTCGCTCTCGCCGCGCATGCAGAACGCGGCGTTCGCGGCGCGCGGCCTCGACTGGCTCTACGTCGCGCTCGACGTCCCGCCCGAGCGGCTCGAGGAGGCGGTGCGCGGCCTCGACGCGCTCGGCTTCGCCGGCGCGAACGTCACGGCGCCGCACAAGCTCGCCGTGGCGAAGATCGTCGGAGCGGACCTTCCGTCGGTGAACACCCTCGTCGGGACGAAGGGGTTCTCCACCGACACGGCGATCCTCGACGGGCTCGACGCGGAGCGCCCGGTCATCCTCGGCGACGGCGGAGCGGCGGCGGCGTTCAGGCACGCGCTCCCGCACGCGCGCGTCTTCTCGCGCAGGGGCGAGTGGCCGCCGGCCGCCGGCGACGCCGACCTCGTGATCAACGCGACGCCCGTGCGCGACGAGGTCCTCGTCGAGCTCCGGGCCGGTCAGGTGCTCGTCGACCTGCCGTACCCGCGCACGGCGACGGCCGAGGCGGCGGAGGCGGCCGGCGCGCGCGTCCTCGACGGCCTCGAGGTGCTCGCCGCGCAGGGCGCGGCGTCGTTCGAGCTCTGGACGGGCGTCCCTGCGCCGGTTGCGGTGATGCGCAGGGCAATAGGCTTGCCCGAGTGAACCTCGAACTCTCGACCGCCGGTGAGTCGCACGGTCCCGCGCTCGTCGCGATCGTCTCCGGCCTGCCGGCGGGCCTCGTGCTCGACAAGGCGGCGATCGACGCCGACCTGCGCCGGCGGCAGCAGGGCTACGGCCGCTCGCCGCGCCAGCAGATCGAGACGGACGAGGTCGAGGTGCTCGCGGGCCTGCGGCACGGGCGGACGCTCGGCACACCGCTTGCGCTCGTCGTCCGCAACCGCGATCACAAGAACTGGACGTGGGGGATGGCGCCGTGGCCGCCCGACGGCGAGCCGGAGGGGAAGGGCACGAAGCCGGTGACGCTGCCGCGCCCCGGTCACGCCGACCTCGCCGGCGTGCAGAAGTTCGGCCTCGCCGACGTCCGCGACGCGCTCGAGCGCGCCTCCGCCCGGCACACAGCGGTGCACGTCGCCGCCGGCGCGGTGGCGAAGGCGCTCCTCGCCGAGATCGGGATCGAGGTCCGCGGGGCCGCCGACGTCGACGAGGCGGCGATCGACGCGGCGCGCAAGGATCGCGACACGCTCGGCGGCGTCGTCGAGGTGCACGCGACGGGCGTTCCGCCGGGGCTCGGCTCGTACGCGCGCAAGGAGGACCGGCTCGACGCGCGGCTCGCCGCGGCGCTCATGGGTATCCAGGCGGTGAAAGGAGTCGAGATCGGCGACGGCTTCGCGCTCGCGCGCGTGCGCGGCTCCGACGCGCACGATGAGATCGGCCCCGACCTGCAGCGCACGTCGAACCGCGCCGGCGGCATCGAAGGCGGCATGTCGAACGGCGAGGAGATCGTCGTCCGCGCGGCGATGAAGCCGCTGCCGACGCTCATGAAGCCGCTCGCGTCCGTCGACCTCGAGACGGGGGAGACGGCGAGCGCGCTCGTCGAGCGCAGCGACGTGTCGGCGGTGGAGGCGCTCGCCGTCGTCGCCGAGGCCGCGGTCGCGTGGGAGCTCGCGCGTGCAGCGCGCGAGAAGTTCGGGGGCGACGCGATCGGCGACTTCGTCGGCGCATGGCGCGCATATACGGAGCGGATCGCCTGGCCTCCGCGCTAGACAAGCACGTCGCCCTCGTCGGCTTCATGGGCGCGGGGAAGACGACGATGGCGCGCGAGCTCGCGCTCCGAACGCATCTGAACGTCTCGGAGGCCGACCGGTCGATCGAGCACCAGTCCGGCCGCTCGGTCGTCGAGCTCTTTGCCGAGAGCGAGGCGACGTTCCGCCAGTTCGAGGAGCACGTCGTACGGACGACGCTGCTGAGCAAGCGGCGACTCGTCGTCGACCTCGGCGGCGGAGCGGTGACCTCCGCAGAGGTCAGGGACGAGCTGCGCAAGCACGCGATGACCGTGTGGCTCGACGTCGACGTCGACACGTGCTGGGAGCGCGTGCGCGGCAGCGACCGGCCGCTCGCCCAGGACGAGACGGAGTTCCGCCGGCTGTACGAGGAGCGGCGGCCGCTCTACCGCGCTGCGGCCGACGTCGTCGCGCACGACGCGGACGACGTCATCCTCGCGGCGGCGGGCGTGCACGTCGAGCGCGGCGCGCTACAGCGCCTCGGCGACCTCGTCCCCGGCGACGGCAAGGTGGCGCTCGTCTCGGACTCGCACGTCGCGGGCATCCACGGGATGGATGCGCAGCTCGCGCTCGGGGCGCGGCTCACCGAGATGCACGAGCTCCCGCCCGGCGAGGAGGCGAAGACGCTCGCGGTCGTCGACCGGCTGTGGCAGGACCTCCGTCTCGACCGCCGCGGCACCGTCGTCGCGCTCGGCGGAGGCTGCACGACCGACGCGGCCGGCTGGGCCGCGTCGGCGTACCTGCGCGGCGTCGCGTGGGTGCCCGGTCCCGTCGAGCCTCGTCGCGCAGGTGGACGCTGCCATCGGCGGCAAGACCGGCATCGACCTGCCGCAGGGCAAGAACCTCGTCGGCTCGTTCCACTGGCCCGCCCTCACCGTCGTCGACCCGGCGCTCCTCGGCACGCTGCCCGAGCCGCAGCGGCGTGAGGGGATGAGCGAGGCCGTGAAGACCGGCCTGCTCGCCGGCGAGCCCTTGTGGGAGCTTCCCGACGACGAGCTCGTCCGCCGCTGCGCCGCCTTCAAGGCGGCCGTCTGCCTCCGCGATCCGCGGGACGAGGGCGAGCGGGCGGTCCTCAACCTCGGGCACACGTTCGCGCACGCGCTCGAGGCCGCCGCCGGCTACGAGGGCGTGACACACGGCCGGGCGGTCGCGCTCGGCCTGCTCGCCGCGCTCCGCCTGTCCGGCCGGGACATCGGCCAGGTGGAGGAGATCCTTCGGCCTACTCCCGTGCACGTCGACCGCGAGCGGGCCTGGCACGCGATGCAGCGGGACAAGAAGGCGATCGGAGGCGAGCTGCGCCTCGTCCTCCTCGGCGACGACGGCCCGCGCTGGAACGTTCCGGTGCCTGCCGACGACGTGCGCCGCGCCCTCGACGAGCTGATCGCGTAGATTCGCTGACCGTGCGCGTCATCGTCCTCAACGGCGTCAACCTCAACATCCTCGGCCGCCGCGACCCGAAGATCTACGGCGGGCTCTCGATCGCCGAGCTCGAGAACCGGATCTACGAGTGGGGCCGCGGGTTGGAGCTGAACGTCCAGTGCCGGCAGACGAACAACGAGGGCGAGTTCATCAAGTGGTGCCACGACGCGCACGACAACACCGACGGGCTCGTCGTCAACCCCGGGGCGTGGACGCACTACGCGTGGTCGATCCACGACGCGCTCGAGTCGCTCGGGATCCCGATCGCCGAGGTGCACCTCTCGAACGTCGACGAGCGCGAGGAGTGGCGGCGGCTCTCGGTCATCGCCGACGTCGTCTCGGCGCGGTTCATCGGCCACGGCCCCGACGGCTACCGGATGGCACTCGAATTCATGAAGGAGCACGTGTGACCACACGCATCGCCCGCCTGCGCGAGCGGCTCGAGGAGCCGCTTCTCGTCACGAACCTCGTCAACATCCGCTACCTCTGCGGGTTCGACAGCTCGAACGCCGCGCTGCTCGTCGAGCCGGAGCGCGTCCGGCTGTTCACCGACTTTCGGTACATCCACTCGGCGCACGAGATCGAGGGAGTCGAGGTCGTCGAGACGCGGCGCTCGCTCGTCGGGCATCTGGCGGAGATCCTGACGGGGCGCGTCGCCTTCGAGACGGTGCTCCCGTACGCGCAGTACGAGACGCTCGCGAGCCGCGGGCTCGAGCTCGTGCCGAGCAGCGGCATCGTCGAGGCGCTGCGCGCAGTGAAGGACGAGGGGGAGCTCGAGCTGCTGCGGCGGATCTGCGCGATCACCGACCGCGTGTACGAGCGCCTGCTCGACGTCGACTTCGTCGGCCGCCGGGAACAGGAGGTGGCGTGGGATCTCGCCGGCCTCTTCCACGACGAGGGCGGCGAGAACATCGCGTTCGAGCTCATCGTCGGCTCGGGGCCGACCGGCTCGCATCCGCACGGCCGCGCCGGCGAGCGGAAGATCGGAGCGGGGGAGCTCGTCGTCGTCGACGCGGGCTGCTCGATCGGCGGCTACTCGTCCGACTACACGCGCACGCTCGCGACCGGTCCCGTCGACGCGGAGGCGAAGGAGGCATACGCGGTCGTGCTCACCGCCCAGGAGGCGGCGCTCGAGGCGATGCGCGCGGGCGTGCCCGCGATCGAGGTGGATGCGACTGCGCGGCGGATCATCGACGCGAGCCCGTTCGCCGGAAAGTTCGGCCACGGTCTCGGGCACGGGCTCGGCCTGGACGTGCACGAGGCGCCGCGGATGTCCCCGGAGTCGAGCGACGTCCTCGAGGCGGGCAACGTCATCACGGTCGAGCCGGGCGTCTACGTCGAGGGCAAGTTCGGCGTGCGGATCGAGGACGACGTCGTCGTCACCGCGGACGGGATCGAGAACCTCACCGGCTTCCGGAAGGACCTGCTCGAAGTCGGCTGACAGCGCTCTTGACTTTGCCCCACAAACTAAGGTAGTTTGTGGGGCAAAGCTACTCAAAGGGGCGTCATGAACGAGTTCGATGCGAGGGAGGCAGCTGCTCTCCTCGAGGAGACGACGAGCCGCGCGCGGCGCAGTCTCGATCGCAGGCCGCCGCTGCTCGTGCTCCTCGGAGCAGTGCTATTCCTCGTCGCTTTCGGTGCGGTCTGGTGGTCGGTGCGCCGGCAGCACCCGTACGACGGTCCGGCCGGCTGGTCGCTCGGCGTCCTGTACGGGATCATCGTCGTCTGGGTCATCGTCGTCGTCTTCACCATGCGGCGTGCGACTGCGGGGGTCGGCGGCCGTTCCGCACGGCGGCAGCGTGTCCAGGGAGCGGCCTTTGCGACGGTCTGGACAGCGGTGTACGTGTTCCAGGGCGCCCTGCATCACGCCGGTGCGAGCCACGCGATCGCCTACGGCATCTACCCGGCGACGGCTCCGTTCATCATCGTCGGCTCCGCCGCCGCAGGCACCGCAGCCGCGCAGGAGAACTGGCGTGACGTCTGCCTCGCGATCGCCGTCATCGCCGTGGCTTCCGGTGCGGCATTCGCAGGAGCGGCCTTGGTCTGGCTCGTCATGGGCATCGGCCTGTCGGCTGTGCTCCTCGCGTTGGCGGCTCTCCAGATCTGGCAGCGCATTGCCGTGCATGCATGAGCGAGGAGCTCGATCCGCTCATCCACGTCCCGGCTCGACTGCGAATCGTGGCGACGCTCGCGGCGCTTCCCGACGGAGACACGCTGTCGTTCCCAAGGCTGCAGGACATCATCGGGCTGACGGCCGGCAACCTCATCACGCACCTGCGCAAGCTCGAGGATGCCGATTACCTCCGCACCGAGAAGACAGGCAACGGAGGCGCCTCCCGCACGACCGTCATGCTCACCCACCGCGGCCGCGAGGCGTTCGACGAGTATGCGGCCGCGCTTCGCGACCTCCTAGCCGGAGTTTGACCTCCCCGCCGCTACACTCGACCGCCGTGGCTGACATGGTCGACACGAACCGGTTCAAGAACGGCATGCACATCGAGCTCGATGGGCAGCCGTGGCGCATCGTCGAGTTCCAGCACGTGAAGCCGGGCAAGGGCGGCGCGTTCGTCCGCACGAAGCTGAAGGGGCTCGAGTCGGGCGCGGTCGTCGACCGCACCTTCCGCGCGGGCGAGAAGTTCACGCGCGTGCACACCGAGACGAAGAACGTGCAGTACCTCTACGACGACGGCAACGACGTCCACTTCATGGACAGCGCGTCGTACGAGCAGTTCTCGGTGCCGCACGCCGATCTCGAGGACGAGCTCCCATTCATGCAGCCGAACGCGACCGTGCAGGTACTGGCCGTCGACGGCAAGCCGTCCTCGGTGCAGCTGCCGGCGTCCGTCGAGCTCGACGTCGTCGACACCGAGCCGGGCGTGAAGGGCGACACCGTCTCGAACGTGACGAAGCCCGCGACGCTCGAGACCGGCGCCGTCATCCAGGTTCCGTTGTTCGTGAACGTCGGCGACCGCCTCAAGATCGACCCGCACGAGCGGCGCTACATCAGCCGGGCGTAGCGCTCACTTCCACACGTGGACGGCGTCCCAGCGGCGACCGGCGTCCGTCGTCTCGACGAGCCGCCGCTTCTCATCGCCGCCGTTCGCGAGCAGCGCGAACGCGATGCCATGCGGTAGCGCGACCGCCGCGACGCCGAAGTCGACCTCCGGTTGCGCCACCTTCGGCAAGCCCGTCCAGTGGCGGCCGCCGTCGCGCGTCACGTAGAGCGTTCCGCGCGACTCCCAGATGACGCCGAATCCGTCGTCGGCCATCGAGATTCCCTGGACATAGCCGTAGCTGCTGATGCCTCCGTAGCTCTTCCCGACGGGTGGCGCGAACGGTGTCGCTGCGATGCGCTTCCAGCCGGTGGGCGTCAGGCGGTAGACGAACTTGCCCTGGTTGCCTGCGCTGCTCTGCGTGCCGCAGAGCGCCCATCCCGCGATGACGAAGGCGAACGTGAACGGCGGGCACGGGCCGGCGAGCCCGGTCGCCGGCGGGACGACGGCGGGCGCCCAGTGGCGGCCGCCGTCACTCGAGCCGAGCGTCTCGCCGTCGTCGAACCTGGCCCGCTCGTGCGTGCCGTCGACGGTCACCTGCACGACCGGTCTCGGCGTCCGCAGGAGGACGCGCCACGTCCTGCCGCCGTCGCTCGTGATCGAGATCGTCCCCTGCGGCTTGCAGCCGAAGGCGGAGTCGGTGCACGACTGCCAGCCGGTCCCCATGATCCCGCGCCGCGGATCCCGGAACGCGATCGCGTTCGGAACGAGCGCGACTCGCGGAGGCGGTGCAACCGCAAGCACGCGGTCATTGTCCAAGGGAGATGTGAAGCCACGGTAAGGTCCCCCTGCGTTGCCGACACTCGCCGACACCACGATTCGCCTGCTCGGACAGGAGCCGCTCGCCGGGCGGATGCCCGCCTCCGAGCAGCTTCGTCTCGCCGAGATCCTCGACGGCGCCGGCTTCGCGTATCTCGAGGTGTCGGGCGGCGGGTGCTTCGACGCGGCCGTCAAGCGCGGGATCGAGAGCCCCTGGGAGCGCATCCGCGCGCTGAAGGCGCGCGTGAAGACGCCGCTCGGGCTCGCGCTCCGCGGTCGTTTCCTCGTCGGCTCCCGTCCGGTCGACGCCGACTTCGCCCGTCGCTTCGTCCGCTCCGCGGCCGAGAACGGCATCGACGTCTTCCGCCTCCACGATCCGCTCAACGACGTCTCGAACCTCCGCGAAGCGGCCGAGGCGATCGCAGCCGCCGACCGCGACTTCGAGGCGGGGCTCGTCTACAGCCCCGGGCCGACCGGCGAGGTCGACGTCCTCATCGAGCGCGCACGGATGCTCCCGGAGCTCGGCGCCGTCCGCGTGCTGCTCCACGACCCGACCGGGTCGCTCCAACCGCACAAGGCGAAGGATCTCGTCGCTGCCCTCTCGGAGGCCAGCGGCCTTCCCGTCGGGATCTACCTCCAGGGAGCCGGCGGCAGTGCGCTCGCGTCGACGCTCGCCGCAGCCGAGGCCGGCGCGCAGCTCATCGCGACGGCGATCTACCCGCTCGCGCTGTCCCTCCACCGCGTCTCGGGCGAGGCGCTCGCGGAAGCGCTCGCGGGCATGGGTCTCGACCCGGGCATCGACGTCGCGAAGCTGTGGGAGGCGTCCGACCTCGTCGACGAGCACATCGGCGACGAGCCGGTGGCGCCGCTCGCGCCGCGGGTCGCCGTCCGCGCGGCCGAGCACGACGTGCCCGCGAGCCTCGTCGCCGGCGTCGACGCGACGCTCCGCGCGCAGGGCACCGGAGACCGCCTCGAAGAGGTGCTCGAAGAGCTCGACCGCATTCGTGCCGAGGTGGGGTGGCCGCCGCTCGCCGCGCCGATCGGCCAGGTGCTCGCGTCGCAGGCGCTGCTCAACGTGCTCTCCGCGAGCCGCTACCTCACGATCGTCGACGAGCTGCGCGCGCTCGTCTCGGGACGCTTCGGCACGCCGCCCGGCCCGATCGACCCGGCTGTGCAGCGCGCCGTCGAGCTGACGGCCGATCCCGAGAGTCAGGAGGACGCTCTCCCGCGGCTCGCCGACGTCCGCGAGCAGGCCGAGGGCGTCGCGGCGAGCGAGGAGGAGCTCTTGCTCCTCGGCCTCTTCGGCGACGACGCGGAGCGGCTGCTGCTCGGCATTCGCGGACGCGCACGCGGCGACGGCGACGAGCTCGCCTCCGTCGACAAGGCGCGCGCCGAACGAATCCGCGAGATCGTCCGCATCGTGCAGGAGACGGGCATCGGCGAGGTGACGATCGAAGAGGAGGGGATGCGCGTCACCGTGCGCGCGACCGCCGACGCGGCGCCGGCGTCCGACTCGCCGCTCGCGCTGCCGGATCTCGAGCCGGCCGAGACGGCGCGGGTCGCGAACGGCAACGTCCGCATCGAGTCGCCGATGGTCGGGACGTTCTACCGCGCCGCGCAGCCGGGCTCGCCGCCGTTCGTCGAGATCGGCGACGTCGTCGCGCCGGGGCAGACGCTCTGCATCCTCGAGGCGATGAAGCTGATGAACGAGGTGAAGGCCGAGATCGAGGCGGTCATCCGCGCGATCCACGTCGAGAATGCGCAGCCGGTCGAGTTCGGGCAGGCGCTCTTCGACCTCGAGCCCTTGTCGGCTCCGCCGGCCGTCTAGGGAAGCCAGCCGCCGTAGCGGACGGGCGTCCGCGGCGGAAAGCGCGCGTACGCCTCGTCCTGCGCCGTGCCGGGCTCGATGCCCGCCCCGTGCGCGATCGCCGTCTCGTTCACGGTGTACGCGCCGCTGTCCTCGTGCTCCCGCGATCCGACGGCGAGGACGACGCACGGGCCGCCGACGATCGTGTGCTCCGTGTTCGGGGGGCAGTGGACGAAGTCCCACTGCCGCAGCGGCCGCTCCTGTCCCTCGACGATGAGTGTCCCGGTGCCCGAGAGCACGAGGAAGTCCTCCTGCTCGCTCTCCCAGTGGTACATCGACAGCGGCTGGCCCGGCCCGAGGACGGACAGGCCGATCCCGAGCTGCTCGAAGAGCGTGTCGCCGCCGAAGTTCGAGAACTTGCCCCAGCCCTCGGACTCGTACCAGCGCAGCTCGCGCGCGTTGGCGACGAACCAGCCGGCGCCCTTGCAGACGAGGCCGTGCTCGGTCTCCTCGACGGGAGCCTCTGGGACGTCCATGCACCGGACCATAGACTCTGCGCGTGTTCACGCGTGTCCTGGTCGCCAACCGCGGCGAGATCGCCGTGCGCGTCATTCGCGCGCTGCACGAGCTCGGCATCGAGGCCGTCGCGGTCTACTCGACCGTGGACGAGGGCGCGCTGCACGTGCGGCTCGCCGACCGCGCTGTCCGCATCGGGCCGCCCCCCGCGGCGCAGAGCTACCTCGACATCCCGTCGATCATCGCCGCCGCCCAGACGACCGGGTGCGAGGCGATCCATCCGGGCTACGGCTTCCTGTCCGAGAACGCGGAGTTCGTCCGCATGTGCGAGGCGAACGACCTCGTCTTCATCGGGCCGTCGGCGCACGTGATGGAGCGCATGGGGGACAAGGCGCTCGCGAAGATGGAGATGCGCGCGGCGGGCGTCCCGCTCGTTCCCGGCACGGATGGCGCCGCGACCCTCGCCGAGGCGCGGACGGCGGCGGACGGCCTCGGGTATCCCGTTCTGCTGAAGGCGGCCGCCGGCGGCGGCGGGCGGGGCATGCGCCTCGTCACCGATCCGTCCGAGCTGCACATCGCGTACGAGCGCGCGTCGAGCGAGGCGCATGCGGCGTTCGGCGACGGCACGCTCTACGTCGAGAAGGCGATCGCGCCCGCGCGCCACGTCGAGATCCAGGTGATCTGCGATCACCACGGCGGCGTTCTCACGTGCGGCGAACGCGAGTGCTCCATCCAGCGGCGGCACCAGAAGCTCATCGAGGAGTCGCCGTCGCCGGCGCTCGACGATGCGCTGCGCGAGGAGATGGAGGCCGCCGCCGAGCGCGCGTGCCGTCACATCGGCTACCGGAACGCGGGCACGTTCGAGTTCCTCGTCGGGCCGGACGGGTCGTTCTCGTTCATCGAGCTGAACACGCGCCTCCAGGTCGAGCATCCGGTCACGGAGCTCGTCACACAGCTCGACCTCGTGCGCATGCAGGTGCACGTCGCCGCCGGCGAGCCGCTGCCGCTCACCGGACGTGCGCCGCGCGCCGGCCACGCGATCGAGATCCGGATCAACGCCGAGGACCCCTCCCGCGGCTTCGCGCCGGCGCCGGGCAGGATCGACCGCTTCCGTGCACCGCTCGGGCCGGGCGTTCGCGTCGACACGTTCGTCGAAGACGGCTCCGAGATCCCGCCGCACTACGACTCGCTCATTGCAAAGCTCGTCGTCCGCGACGACACGCGCACGGCGGCGATCGCGCGTGCGCGGCGCGCGCTCGCCGAGCTCGAAGTGACCGGAGTGCCGACGACGCGCGAGGCGGCGCTCGAGATCCTCGGGAGCGAGGAGTTCGCGAGCGGCCGGTACTCGACGTCGTTCCTCGACGAGGTCGAGCTCGACGCGGTGGTCGCGTGAAGGTCCTCGGCCCCGACGTGAAGGTGACCGACGGCGCGCTGACGCAGATCGTCGTGCGCGCAGCGGAGGGCGTCGACGGCGTGCGCGTCCGGCGGCCGCGACGCAAGGTGACGATCGGCGTCGAAGGAACGCATGCGCGGGTCGACCTCTCGCTCGCGATCGCGTACGGCAAGGTGCTTCCGGACGTCGCGCGCGAGGTGCAGCGGGAGGTTGCGGACGCGCTCGAGCGCATGTGCGGCCTCGCCGTCGAGGCGATCGACGTCTCCGTCGAGGAGCTCGACGAACCGTGAGCGCGGCCATCAGCCGCCGCGAGGCGCGCCGCGCGGCCGTCTTCCTGCTCTATCAGTGGGACGTCACGGAGACGCCGCTCGGCTCGCTGTACGAGGGCGAGCTGGACGACTACACGCGCCGCGTCGCCGAAGCGGTCGCCGCCCACGCCGCCGAGATCGACGCGCGCATCACCGCCGCGTCCGACGACTGGACCGCCGACCGGCTCGGAGCGGTCGAGCGCAACGTCCTGCGCGTCGCGGTCGAGGAGCTCGACGAGGCCGAGGTTCCGTACGAGGTCGTGCTCGACGAAGCCGTGACGCTCGCGAAGCGGTATGCATCCGACGACGCTGGGAGACTCGTGAACGGCATCCTTGGCAGGATCGTGAGGGAGAACGAGGCATGAGCAACGACGATTCGCTCACCCGCGCGGAGGAGCTGCTGAACCGGCTCGAGGCCGCGCGCAGCGAGCTCGACCGGCTGTCGACCGACGAGAACGCGTCCCCGGAGCGGGCGCTCGAGATTCTCGGCGAGCTCTCGGAGCTCGCGAAGTCGGTGGAGGAGGAGCTGGAGCGCGCGCGGCGCGCGTCGGAGCCGGATGCCGCACAGTCCTGACGAGCTGAAGGCGCTCGCCGAGGACGAGCTCGAGCGGCTCGATCTCTGGCACGAGCTGCACGGGCAGGCGGAGTCGGCGCGCTACGGGCTCGTGAAGGTGGGCGGCAAGCGCGTGCGGCCCGTCATCGCGCTCGCGGTCGGCGAGGCGCTCGGCGTGCCGCTCGACCAGGTGATGCCGGCGGCGCTCGCGATCGAGCTCGTGCACAACTTCTCGCTCGTCCACGACGACCTGCCCGGGCTCGACAACGACGAGGAACGGCGCGGGAAGCCGAGCGTCTGGGCGGCGTACGGCGAAGGCACGGCCGTGCTCGCCGGCGATGCGCTCCTCGCCGAGGCGTTCCGGCTCGCATGCCGGTATCCGTCCTCCGACGTGGCGCGCGAGCTTGCGCAGGCGACGCTCGGGATGATCGGCGGCCAGTACCTCGACACGATGGTCCCGGAGGCCGACCTCGCCGTCGTCCACCGCCTGAAGACCGGCCGCCTGTTCTTCGCGTCCGTCACGATGGCGCTCTGGGCGGCGGAGGTCCCGCTCGCCGAGCAGGAGCCGTGGCGCGCGTTCGCGGAGGAGCTCGGTCTCCTGTTCCAGATCGTCGACGACATCCTCGACGGCGACGGCTACGTCGTGCTGCACGGCATCGACGGCGCGCGCCGCCTCGCCGACGACGCCGCGACCAGCGCCCGCGCGCGCCTCGACGAGGTGGCCGCGGACACGAGCGTGCTCCGCGAGATCGTCGACGGCCTCGCCGTCCGTACCGCTTAAGGCGTGACGGTGAAGGTGCCGGGGCTCGTCGCCGAGCCGCCGGTGCCGAGCACCTTCACGGGCCCGCTGACCGCACCGGGCGGCACGGTGAACGTGACCTGAGTCGCGCTGACGCTCGTCGGAACCGTAAGCACGGCGCCGAGCTGCACGCCGACGGTGCCGGTGAGGTTCGAGCCCGTGATCGTGACGAGCCGTTCCGACGGGTCCGCTCGTCGGGCTGAGGCTCGTGATCGACGGCGGTGGCGTGATGGTGAAGCTGCCGGCGCTCGTCGCGGTGCCGCCCGGCGTCGTCACCGCGATCGTCCCGCTCGTGGCTCCCGTGGGAACGGTGAACGTGATCTTCGTCGCGGATGCGACGGAGAAGGGCGCGTCCGTGCCGTTGAGCCGCACGTGCGTGGCTCCGGTGAAGTTCGTGCCGGTGACGGTCACGGTGGCGTGGAGGCCCCCGCTGCTCGGTGTGAACGTCGTAACCGTCGGCGTCGGGAAGCCGAACGCAGCGGTCACGGTCGTGTCCGAGTGCAACGTCACCTGGCAGGTGCCCGTACCCGAGCAGCCACCGCCGGACCAGCCGAGGAACGACGTCCCGCCGGACGCGAGAGCCGTCAGCGTCACCGGCGTACCGTCCGCGTAGCTGTGCGTGCACGTCAGACCGCACGCGATCCCGGCGGGCGAGCTCGACACGCTGCCGGATCCGGTGACGCTCACGGTCAGCGCCGGCTGGACGTTGAAGACGGCGAGTCCCTGCTGGGGCGCGAGGTCGAGCGTGTCGAACCCGCCGCCCGCGAAGATCCTCGTGCCGGGCGTGAACAGCGCGTCGACGACGCCGTTCGGCTCAGGGTCGAAGGCGGTCGCGTTCCCGCTCGTGGCGTCGAGGCCGGCGAGCCAGTTGCGAGTGGCGTCTCCGATCGTGTGGAACTGGCCGCCGGCATAGACGGTCGTGCCGTCGACCGCGAGCGCTTCGACGACGCCGTTCGGATTCGGGTTCCAACTCGTGGCGGTGCCGGTCGACGCATTGAGCGCGGCGAGGTCGGTGCGGCTCTGGCCGCCGATGCTCGTGAAGCTGCCGCCGACGTAGAGCGTCGAGCCGGAGACGGCGAGCGCCTGCACGTTGCCCAGCGGGCTGGCCGCCGCGTCCCAGCTCGCCGGCGCGCCGGTGGTGGCGTCGAGTGCGACGACCTTGGAGTGCGAAGCGCTGTTGATCGTCGTGAAGAGGCCGCCGGCGTAGACGGTCGATCCCGACACGGCGACCGCGGTGCCGAAGTCGTTCGCGTTCGGGTTGAAGGCGGTCGCGTTCCCGGTGCTCGCGTCGACTCCGGCGAGATAGTTGCGGGCCTGCCCGCCGACGTGGGTGAACGATCCGGCCAGATAGACGGTGCTGCCGGAGACCGCGAGTCCGTTCACCTCGCCGTCGGGGCTCGGGTTCCAGATCGTCGCGGCTCCCGTCGAGGCGTCGAGCGCGGCCAGGCGGCTGCGACTCTGGCCGCCGATCGTCGTGAAGGTTCCGCCGGCGTACACGGTCGAGCCCGACACGGCCAGCGTCAGCACGAAGCCGTTCGCCTCCGGGTCCCAGCTCGTCACGTGGCCGGTCGAGTCGTCGATCGCCGCCACCTCGCCCCGCGGCACGCCGCCGATCGAGGTGAAGATGCCGCCGGCGTAGACCGTGGAGCCCGTGGCCGCGATGGCCATGACTTCGCTGCTCGCGTTCGGGTTCCAGCTCGTGAGCGTCGGATTCGCAGGCGTCGTCGTGTCGAAGGCGGCGATGCCGTTGCGCTCCTGGCCGTTCATGAAGCTGAAGGCGCCGCCGGCGTACAGCGTCGTGCCGGACACGGCGAGCGCGGCGACGACGAAGCTCGGCTCGGGATCCCAGCTCGTCAACGCGCCGGTCGTCGTGTCGAACGCCGCCGCGCCTCGGCGGAAGGCGGCGCCGACTTGCAGGAAATTGCCGCCGATGTAGATCGTCGACCCGTCGCCGGAGAGAGCGAGCGACTCGACGGCGACGCCGTTGGTGCCGGCGGGCGCCCACGACGTGACCGTCCCGGTCGAGTCGTCGACCGCCGCGATGTGGTTCCTCGTCGACACGAACGCCGAGCCGTTCCAGTTGATCGCGGTGAACGCGCCGCCGAGGTAGATCGTCGATCCTGAGACGCCGATGGCGTAGACCGAGCTGCTCGGGTGCGGATCCCAGGTCGTCGCGAGCCCCGAGGATGTGTCGAGAGCCGCGGCGAAGAACCGCGACGCGCTGCCGATGTTGTTGAAGTCGCCGCCGGCATAGACGACCGAGCCCGACACGGCCAGCGCCTTGACGGCGTTGTTCGCGTCCGGGTTCCAGCTCGTGGCGGTGCCGTTTGTGAGCGCAGCGATGTTGCTGCGCGACTGGCCGCCGATGGTGTTGAAGGAGCCGCCGACGTAGACGAACGCGCCGGATACCGCCAGCGCATCGACCTGCCCGTCCGGGCTCGGGTCGAAGCTCGGGTCGACGCTCCCGTTCGAGAGGATGTGCGCGAGATCGTGTCGTGCGATTCCGCCGACGTGGGTGAAGTCGCCGCCGACGTAGAAGCCGCCGCTGCCGTCGCCGGCGACCGCGTCGACCATGCTGCTGCCGCCGCTCACCTGCGCGAAGCCGGAGTCGTTCCCGGTCGTTGCGTCGATTGCGACGCCCGGCCCCGTCCGCGGCCCGACCTCGCTGAAGCTCCCGCCGATGTACGTCACCCCGCCGGAGTCGACGACGGTGTCGACGGAGCCGTTCGTGACGTACGTCGTCACCGGAACGTTGCTCGTCGCGGGGCGGACGATGGGCGCCCCGCCCGCCGATCCGGCCGCGACGACGACCACTGCGAATGCCGCAGCCAGCGTCGAACAGCGGCGCACCACCATGCCTGCCCTCACCGGTCCGACTATAGGGCGTTGGGAGAGGCGCGTATAGCAGCCTTTACCCTTGCCGCGTGAAGAAGCGCCTCGACATCCTCCTCGTGGAGCGCGGCCTCGCCGAGTCGCGGACGCAGGCGCAGGCCCTCGTCCTCGCGGGGCTCGTGCCCGGCTACGACAAGCCGGGACAGCAGGTCGACGAGTCGGCGGCGCTCGAGCTCACGGCGCGGCCGCCGTATGTCTCCCGCGGCGGCGAGAAGCTCGCACACGCACTCGACGCGCTCGCCGTCGATCCGGCCGGCCTCGACTGCCTCGACGTCGGCGCTTCGACGGGCGGCTTCACCGATGTGCTCCTCCAGCGCGGGGCAAAGCGCGTCGTCGCGGTCGACGTCGGCTACGGGCAGCTGCACGAACGGTTGCGCGCCGACCCGCGCGTGACCGTCCTCGAGCGGACGAACGCGCGC
Organism: uncultured Actinomycetes bacterium; assembly: GCA_963802685.1. Taxonomy (GTDB): domain Bacteria; phylum Actinomycetota; class Thermoleophilia; order Gaiellales; family Gaiellaceae; genus Palsa-739. The sequence continues at coordinate 103,155 of CAWDJG010000008.1, read as the reverse complement.
GCGCTCGTCGAGCTCCCGTTCGCACCGCAGCTCGTCGTCTGCGACGTGTCGTTCATCTCGGTGCGAACCGCACTCCCGCCTGCGCTCCGGCTCGCCGCCCCCGGCTGGAACGCGGTCGTCCTCGTGAAGCCGCAGTTCGAGGCCGGTCGCGCCGACGTCGGCAAGGGCGGCGTCGTCCGCGACCCCGTGGTGCGGGCGCGCGTCGTCCGCGACGTCGCCGAGGCTGCACTCCAATGGGAGGCGCAGACGGTCGCGGTCGTAGACTCAGGACTTCCCGGCCCCAAGGGCAACCGGGAGCTCTTTCTCCATCTCACGCAGGCCGACCATCCGAAGCTCCCCGATGACCTCGACGAGCGAATCGCCGCAGCCGTCCAAGCCTGAGACCGTCGCCGTCGTCGCGCACGGTCGCATCGACGTCGGTCCGGCCGTCGACCGCGTGCGCCGCATGGCGCAGGAGAGCGGCGTTCGCATCGTCGACGAGCCCGTCGGCTCGGATCTGACCGTCGCGGTCGGAGGCGACGGGACGATCCTGCGCACACTCGCGGCCCTCCTCGGCACGGACACGCCGGTGATCGGCGTCAACTACGGCCGCGTCGGCTTTCTCGCGTCGATCGCACCCGACACGCTCGAGCGCGACCTCGCCCGCGTCTTCGCCGGCGACTACCGCATCATCGAGCTGCCGACGCTCGAGGTGCAGCTCGACGGCGAGCGCTACGTCTCCGTCAACGACGTCGTCGCGACGAGCGCGACGCTCGGGCGCATGGTCGAGCTCGCGTGGGCGGTGGGAGGCGAGGATCTCGGCGTCGTTCCGTGCGACGGGATGATCTGCTCGACGCCGTCGGGCTCGACCGCGTACAACCTCTCGAACGGGGGGCCTGTCCTCGTTCGCGGGCTCGACGCGATGGCGATCACGTTCATCGCGCCGCACTCGCTCGACGCGCGGCCGCTCGTCGTCCCGCGCGGCATGGCGCTCAGCGTCCGGAACGCGACCGCCGACGTCTCGGCCGGCGTCCTCGTCGACGGCCACCGCGTCGCCGACATGCAGCCCGGCGCCGAGATCTCCGTGGCTCTCTCGAACGAGCGGAGCCTGCTCGCGACGGTGCCGGAGACGACGTTCTTCACCCGCTACCGCGAGGTGTTCACGGCCTGACCGGCCAATGGTCGGCGTCAGGGGGCCCCTCTAGACTCGATCGGTGGCCCTTCGTCGCCTCCGCATCGAGAACCTCGTCCTCATCCGCGCGGCCGAGCTCGAGCTCGCGCCCGGCCTCAACGCGATCACGGGCGAAACGGGGGCCGGCAAGACGATCCTCGCCCAGGCGGTCGGTCTCCTGCTCGGGATGAAGGGCGACGACGCGTTCGTCGGGCCCGGCGGCGCGGAGGCGTACGTCGAGGCGGAGCTCGACCTCCCCGACGAACTCGAAGAGCTCGCGGACCTGCGCCCCGAGGACGAGGAGGCGCTCCTCGTCGCGCGGCGCGTGTTCGCGGACGGGCGCACGCGCGCGTACGCCTGGGGCCGTGCCGCGGCGCGCGAGGACGTCGCCGCCGCGGTCGAGCGCGTCGTCGCCATGTCCGGCCAGTTCGAGCAGCGGCGCCTCGCGCGGCCGTCGTACCAGCTCGAGGTCCTCGACCGCTTCGCCGGTGTCGACCGGGCCCCGCTGCGCACGGCCTGGCGGGAGCTGCAGGCGGCGCGCCGGCACCTCGACGAGCTCACCGTGAACGCGGCGGCGAGCGAGGCGCGGCTCGCCGAGCTGCGCGCGCTCGCCGAGGACACGGAGGGCATGGAGGCCGGAGACGAGGAGCGGCTCCGCGACGAGCGGGAGCGCCTGCGCCACCTCGCCGAGCTCGCCGAGGCCTCCGCCGCGGCCACGGCCGCGCTCACACCAGAGGACGGCGAGGGCGCCGCAGGCCTCGTCGGGCTCGCCGAGCGCGCGGTCGCGCCGCTCGAACGGCTCGCGCCCGAGCTCCAGCGCGCCGGCGACGAGCTCCGCGACGTCGAGCTCAGGCTGCGCGAGACCGCGTCGAGCCTGCACTCGTTCCTCGCCTCGCTCGAGGCCGAGCCGGGGCGACTGGAGGAGCTCGAAGCCGGGCTCGACCGCATCGCCGAGGCCAAGCGCCGGTTCCGCGTCGCGACGTACGACGAGCTGCTCGAGCGTGCGGAGCAGGCGCGCGCGGAGCTCGAGGCCCTCGACGGCGGGGCCGATCCGGCCGCAGCCGCGGCTGCCGCAGTCGACGCGGCCGAGACGCGGGTGCACGATCTCGCCCTCGAGCTGCGCGCCGAGCGGAACGCCGCCGCGCCTGCGTTCGCGGACGCCGTGGCGGCCGAGCTCCACGACGTCGGCATGGGGGAGGGCGAATTCGTGTGCGATGTGCGTGAGCGCGACGTCGGACCGGCGGGCGGCGACGAGGCGGTCTTCCTCGTCCGGCCGAACGCCGGGATGCCGTTCGCTCCCGTTGCGGAGACCGCGTCGGGCGGGGAGCTGTCCCGCATCGCGCTCGCGATCGCGGCCGTCGCGGGCGGGGAGACGCTCGTCTTCGACGAGATCGACGCCGGCATCGGCGGCGAGACCGCGAATGCCGTCGGCCGCGTGCTGCGGCGGCTCGCCGAGCGGGCGCAGGTGATCACGATCACGCACCTGCCGCAGATCGCGGCGGTCGCCGACCGGCACTTCCGCGTCGAGAAGATCCCCGGCGACCCGACGCACACGCGCATCGAGCAGCTGGGCGAGGCCGAGCGGAAGGCCGAGCTCGAGCGCATGCTCGGCGGCCAGGAGTTCCTTGCCGCGGTACGCAGCTGAGCGCGTCCTCCTCGCGCCGATCGGCGACGTCTGGAGCTTTGTCGCCGAGCCGTACCACCTCTCCGACTGGTGGCCCGGCATCTCCGGCGTCGAGCCCGACCGGCGCGGGCTCGCGCCAGGCGCCCGCTGGACCGTGCTCGCCTCGAGCTCGCCCGGGCTCTTCCGGAAGCCGGCGTCGGCCGGCGTGCTCGTCGTCCGGGCGGTCGTCCCACGCGAGCGGATCTCGTTCCAGCTCACCCGGGACCGGATCGGCGCCGAGCTCGAGCTGGCGGCGACCGACGAGAACCGGACGCGCGTGACGCTCACCGTGGACGGCCCGTTCCTCGTCGGGCTGCGGCAGCGTTTCCCCGAGCACGCGCTCGCGCGGCTCTACGACCTCGTCCAGACGGCGGGGGAGCTGTGACGGGCGTCGACCTCCAATGCTGCTACCCTCAAATCCCGTGAGCGCACGGGCCCCGAAGTACGTCTTTGTCACCGGGGGAGTCGTCTCCGCGCTCGGGAAGGGAATCGTCGCCGCTTCGCTCGGCCGCCTGCTCAAGGCGCGAGGCCTGCGCGTCCAGCTCCAGAAGTTCGATCCCTACCTCAACGTCGACCCGGGGACGATGAGCCCGTTCCAGCATGGCGAGGTCTACGTCACCGAAGATGGGGCCGAAACCGACCTCGACATCGGCCACTACGAGCGGTTCGTCGACGAGAACTTCCTCCGCAACGCGAGCCACAGCGCCGGCGCCGTCTGGGACACCGTCCTCCGCAAGGAGCGGAAGGGCGACTTCCTCGGCGCGACGGTGCAGGTCATCCCGCACATCACGAACGAGATCAAGGCGCGCATCCGCCGCGCGGCCGAATCCGGCCCGGTCGATGTCGTCATCTCGGAGATCGGCGGCACGGTCGGCGACATCGAGTCGCTGCCGTTCCTCGAAGCCATCCGTCAGTTTCGCCGCGAGGCGGGCCAGGAGAACGTCGTCTACGTCCACGTGACGCTCGTGCCGTTCATCGAGGCGGCCGGCGAGCTCAAGACGAAGCCGACGCAGCACTCCGTGAACGAGCTGCGGCGCATCGGTATCCATCCCGACGTCGTCGTCTGCCGCTCGCACGAAGAGCTGTCGCGGGACATTCGCGACAAGATCGCGCTGTTCGCCGACGTCGACCCGGGCGCCGTCATCGCGTGCCCCGACGTCCGCGACGTCTACCTCGTCCCCGGCGTGCTGAAGGAGGAGGGCCTCGACCGCCTCGTCTGCGACAAGCTGCATATCGAGACCGCCGAAGCGGACCTCGGCGAGTGGGACGAGCTCACGCGTCGCATCGACGGCCAGCACGAGGTCGTCGAGATCGCCCTCGTCGGCAAGTACGTGAAGCTGCACGACGCGTATCTCTCAGTCCACGAGGCGCTCAAGCACGCGGGCCTCCACAACGGCTGTCGCGTGAACGTGCAGTGGCTCGACGCCGAGAACATGTCGTACGAGGAGACCGCGGAGGCGCTCGACGGCGTCGACGGCGTGCTCGTTCCCGGCGGCTTCGGGTCGCGCGGGTGGGAGGGGAAGATCCTCGCGTGCCAGGTCGCACGCGAGCGCGGCATCCCGTATCTCGGCATCTGCCTCGGCATGCACGTCGCCGTCTCCGAGTTCGCGCGCCACGTCGTCGGCCTCGACGGCGCCAACTCGACGGAGATGGACCCGGAGACGCCGTACCCCGTCATCGACCTCCTGCCGGAGCAGAAGGGCGTCGAGGACCTCGGCGGCACGATGCGCCTCGGCGCGCAGGCGGTGGAGCTCGTCGACGGGACGCAGGCGCGAGAGCTGTACGGGGAGCACGTCATCTTCGAGCGCCACCGCCACCGCTACGAGGTGAACAACCTCTTCCGCGAGCAGCTCGTCGACGCCGGTCTCGTCGTCAGCGGCACGTTCGAGCAGGGTCGGCTCGTCGAGATCGTCGAGCTGCCCGGCCACCCGTGGTTCGTCGCGAGCCAGTTCCACCCGGAGTTCAAGTCGCGCCCGACGCGCCCGGCGCCGCTCTTCCGCGGATTCGTCGGCGCCGCGCTCACACGCGCTCGCTCGCGGCAGACCGAGCGCGTCGCCGCATAGTGGCGGAGGTCACCGACCTCTTCCTCGAGCTCGCCTCGATCGCGAGCCCGCCCGGCGAGGAGCGTCCCGTGGCCGACGTAGTCGTCCGCTACCTGCGCGACCTCGGCCTCGATCCCGACGAGGACGCGGCCGGCAACGTCTTCGCCCGCATCGAGCCGGCCGGTGCAGGGACGCCGCTCTTCTTCTGCGGGCACATGGACACCGTTCCGCCCGACGGCCCGCTCGAGCCGGTGATCGCCGACGGCATGATCCGCAACGCGGGCGGGACGATCCTCGGCGCCGACAACAAGTCCGCCGTCGCCGCGATGCTCGACGGCGCGCGCCGCCTGCTCGCCGAGAACCGGCCGCATGCCGGCGTCGAGCTCCTCTTCACGACGCGGGAGGAGATCGGCCTCCAGGGCGCGGCGGCGTTCGACCACACGCGGCTGCACGCGAAGGTCGGCTACGTCTACGACCAGGCCGGGCCGATCGGCGAGATCATCCTCGGCGCCCCGTGGGCGCGCCGGATCGACGTCACGTTCCACGGCCGCGCCGCGCACTCGGGGATGTTTCCGGAAGAGGGACGCTCGGCGATCCAGGCGGCGGCGAAGGCGATCGCCGACCTGCGGCTCGGCCGCGTCGACGAGGAGACGACGGCGAACGTCGGCGTCATCTCCGGCGGCACCGCCGGCAACATCATCCCCGAGTGGTGCACGTTCCTCGCCGAGGTGCGCTCCCACGACGAGCGGAAGATGAACGACGTCGCGCAGGAGATGCTCGACGCGTTCACGTTCGCCGCCACCGAGTCGGAGTGCGAGGTCGACACGCAGCTGCGCAACCAGTACCGCGGCTACCGCTTCGCGAAGAGCGACGACGTCGTCCGTCTCGCGGCGACCGCATTCGAGCGGTGCGGCCGCGCCGTGTCGTACGCGCTCTCGGGCGGCGCCGCGGATGCGAACTCGTTCAACGAGCGCGGCCTTCGCTGTGCGAATCTCTCGAACGGGATGACGGACATCCACACACCCGACGAGCGCATCTCCGTCGACGACCTCGAGGGAATGGTCGACGCGACGCTCGCGATCGTCGACGCCGCCCGTGCAGCCTGACGCGTCCGAGACCGTGTGGAAGGGCGGGCTGCTCGCCGTCACGGTCGAGCGGTGGGGCGCGTACACGCGCGAGATCGTCGAGCATCCGGGGGCGGTGACGATCGTCGCCGTCGACGACGGCGGGAACGTCGCGTTCGTCCGTCAGCCGCGCGAGGCGACGCGGCAGCGTCTGCTCGAACTGCCCGCGGGGACGCGCGAGCCGGGCGAGGAGCCGCTTCCGACCGCGCAGCGTGAGCTGCACGAGGAATGCGGGCTCACCGGCGGCACGTGGACGCGGCTCGGCGGCTTCTGGACGACGCCCGGGTTCACGCGCGAGTACATGGATGTGTTCCTCGCCGAGGGCGTCGTCTCCGGCGAGGCCGCACCGGAGCCGGACGAGGACCTCGAGCTCGTGCTGTGGCACGTCGACGAGATCCGCGCACGGCTCGGCGAGATCGAGGACGCGAAGACCCTCGCTGCGCTTCTCCTGTATCTGCTCCGCTAGGGGCTCTTCTTCCCGGGCTTGAGGCTCTGCCGGAGCGCCTGCGCCGCCTGGTGCGCCGCCTGGACGGCCGTCTTGACTGCGTCCCGCTCCTGCGAGAGCGCCGCCTGCATCTGCTGGAGGATCGGCTTCAACTGATCCTTTCCGACCTTGGCCTGCCGCGCGGCCTTCAGGTCGGTCTGCAACGTCTGCCTATCCGTCTTGACCGCCGGCGCGAGCTGCTTCCGGTCGGACATGAGCTTCTGCCAGTCCGCCTTCAACGTCGTCACCGCCGTCTTCCGGTCGGCGCCCTGAAGCGTCTGGACGTCGGCCGAGATCTTCTGGGCGTCCGCCAGGATCGTGCTGTGCAGCGTCCCCGCGTCTGCCGTCAGCTTCTGGACGTCGGCCTGCACCGCGGCGACCGGATCCGTAGCCGCGCGCGCCGATGTCGTGCCGACCGCGACCGCAAGGACGCCGGCCGCCGCCAACACATACCGCATCTTCATCAGGTGTCGCTCCTCGTCGTGAGACCCCTGCCGGTCAGTCGCATCGGCAGCGATTCAGCACGACTGAATCCCTCAGCCCGCTGCTCTACCTCACCAGCCGCGCCACGACGCACGCGAGATGAAGATGCCGTGCGCGCCGGCCGTGCACGTGAGGCCCGTGATCCGCGACGTGCACGTGACGCCGCTCGCGTGCCAGCTGCGGCCGTAGGCGAGCGTTCGATAGGTCGGCGGGCCGGGAAGGATGCCGCCGGAACAGCTTGGCCCGCCGCGCTCCGTGCGGGAGAGCTCGAAGCCGTGCCAGTCGAGAGAGGCCCGCGTCAGGCACTGCCGCTGAAGCTGCGGCCGGTACGCGGCCTGGGCGATCTGGCAACGAAGCGTGCCGTGCGAGACGAAGCAGTGGATGTTCCCGCTCGGCGTCCTGATGCCGGGAACCAGCACGAGGACGAGGGCGGCGAGGAACGGCATGCGCCGAGCCTAAGGACCGCGTGTTGTGCTTCCGTAAGGAGTCGGTAGAGTGCCGCGCGGCATGAGGATCGGCGTCGCCAAGGAGATCAAGACGGACGAGTACCGCGTTGCGCTGACACCCGCGGGTGCGCGCGAGCTGGTGCTCAAGGGACACGAGGTTCTCATCGAGACGACGGCCGGCGACGGCAGCTCGTTCCCCGACGCGGACTACGAGCGCGCCGGTGCGAAGATCGTCTCGCTCGACGACGTGTGGAGCCGTTCCGAGATGCTCCTCAAGGTCAAGGAGCCGATCGCCGCCGAGTATCCGCGCCTGCGCGAGGGGCTCGTCCTCTTCACGTATCTGCACATCGCCGCCGACGAGCCGCTGACGCGCGCGCTCGTCGACAGCGGCATCGCCGCGGTCGCGTACGAGACCGTCGAGACCGACGACAGGCGGCTCCCGCTGCTCGCGCCGATGAGCGAGGTCGCGGGCCGCATCGCATCGCAGGCGGGCGCGTACTTCCTCGAGAAGCCGCTCGGCGGGCGCGGACTGCTGCTCGGCGGCGTCCCCGGCGTCATGCCCGGCCGCGTGCTCGTGCTCGGCGGCGGCATCGTCGGCTACAACGCGGCGATCATCGCGCTCGGCCTCGGCGCGCAGGTGACGATCCTCGAGCGGTCGATCGACCGCATGCGTCATCTCGAGGAGATCCTCTCCGGCCGCGTGAGCCTCGTCATGTCGTCGACGCTGCAGATCGAGTCGTCGATCACCGAAGCGGATCTCGTCATCGGCGCCGTCCTCATCCCCGGCGCCCGCGCGCCGAAGCTCGTGACGCGCGAGATGCTGAAGGAGATGAAGCAGGGATCCGTCATCGTCGACGTCGCCATCGACCAGGGCGGCTGCGTCGAGACCGCCCACCCGACGACGCACAGCGATCCCGTCTACGTCGTCGACGGCGTCACGCACTACTGCGTCGCCAACATGCCCGGCGGCGTCCCGATCACGTCGACGAAGGCCCTGACGAACGCGACGCTCCCGTACGTCGAGGCGATCGCGGAGCACGGGCTGGCCCAGGCGGTGGCCGAGGACCATGCGCTCGCGTGCGGCGTGAACGTCCTCGACGGGAAGATCGTCTACGAAGCGGTCGCCGAGGCCCACGGCCTCGACTTCACCCCCTTGGAAGACGTCCTTCCGCTCGCCGCGGCCTAGGCCGGCGGTGCCGCTTCCGGCGGCTTCTTCTTCGGCGAGAACCGCACGACGACCCACGTGAGGCCAGCGGCCACGCCGATGATGCAGGCGATGAAGACGACGAAGAGGATGAGGCCGAAGGCGTCGTTCATGCGGAACCTAGAATAGCCCGATGGCCCGGGCATGCGTGATCGTCCTCGACGCGGTTGGAGCCGGCGCCCTGCCGGATGCCGCGCAGTACGGCGACGAGGGCTCGGACACGCTCGGCAACGTCGCCCGGGCGGTGGGGGGCCTCGATCTCCCCAACATGGAGGCGCTCGGGCTCGGCAACGTCGAGCCCCTCGAGGGCTGTCCGCCGCAGCCGGGAGCCCCTGCCGTCGCGGGCCGGCTCCTCGAGCGCTCGAAGGGCAAGGACACGACGACGGGGCACTGGGAGATGATGGGCATCGTCACCGCGCAGGCGTTCCCGACGTACCCGCACGGGTTCCCGCACGACGTCATCGACCCGTTCATGCACCGCACGGGCCGCGGCGTGATCGGCAACAAGCCGGCGTCCGGGACGGAGATCATCCAGGAGCTCGGCGAAGAGCATCAGAAGACGGGCAAGTGGATCGTCTACACGTCCGGCGACTCCGTCTTCCAGATCGCGGCGCACGAGGAGACGGTCCCGCTCGACGAGCTGTACGACGCGTGCAAGATCGCGCGCGAGATCCTCACCGGCAAGCACGCGGTCGGACGCGTCATCGCCCGGCCGTTCGTCGGCGAGCCGGGGAACTACACGCGCACGCCGAACCGCCACGACTACTCGCTCGAGCCGCGCCGTCCGAACTACCTGACGCTGCTGCGCGACGCCGGCGTCAAGGTGCACGGCGTCGGCAAGATCCCCGACATCTTCGCCCACCAGGACATCGACGAGTCGTATCCGACGAAGTCGAACATCGAGGGCATCCAGCAGACGGAGCAGCTCCTGCAGGAGCTCGACGAGGGCTTCGTCTTCGTGAACCTCGTCGAGACCGACATGCTCTGGGGCCACCGCAACGACCCGGTGAACTTCCACCGCTGCCTCCAGGACTTCGACCGGCGGCTGCCCGATCTGCTCGACGCGCTCCGCCCGGGCGACCTGCTCATCCTCACCTCCGACCACGGCTGCGATCCGACGACGCCGTCGACGGACCACTCGCGCGAGCACGCGCTCCTCATCGCATACGTCGCCGGGCGGAACGCGTCCGGGCAGATCCACCAGGGCGAGTTCGCCGACGTCGGCGCGACGGTGAACGCGTGGCTCGAAGGGCAAGGGCGCGTCGCGCGGCATCCCCGGGCAGCCGATCCTCACGCCTTGAGCCGGACGAACGACCCGGATCTCGTCCGCGCCGAGTACGCGGACGAGTCGAGGTTCGCGGTGCGCGCCGCCGCCTGGAGCAACGTCACCGGTCCGAACGTCGTCGAGATGACGTTCGACGCGGTCGCGGAGGTCTCTCCGGCGCGCGTGCTCGAGGTCGGGCCGGGACGCGGCGAGCTCGCCGAGCGCATCCAGCGCGAGCTGGGCGCGCATGTCGTCGCCGTCGACCAGTCCGAGCGCATGGTCGAGCTCACACGGGCGCGAGGCGTCGAGGCAATCGTCGGCGACGTGCAGGAGCTCCCGTTCGAGGGCGGATCGTTCGACTGCGCCGTCGCAGCGTGGATGCTCTACCACGTGCCCGACGTCGACCAGGGACTCGCCGAGCTGGCGCGCGTCCTCCGCCCGGGCGGCCGGCTCGTCGCGACGACGAACGGCGAGCGCAATCTCCCGGAGCTCTGGGACATGTTCGGCTCCGACTCGTGGCGGCAGCACGGCTTCAACGTCGAGGGCGGGGAGGAGCAGCTTCGGCGGCACTTCGCGCGCGTCGAGCGGCGCGACGGCACGGGCAAGCTCACGTTCGCCGACTGGGACGCCGCGAACGAGTACGTCGCGAACTCGGTGACGCGGCGCGACCTCGCCGGCAAGCTGCCGCGGTTCGACGGGCCGCTCGTGTGCTCGCGCATCGTCGCGGTGTTCGTCGCGGAGACGGCGGCGTGAGCCGCGTTTCCGAGCTCATCCAGCGGAAGCGCGACGGCGGCGAGCTGACCGCCGCAGAGATCGACGAGCTCATCCTCGGCGACGTCCCCGACTACCAGCTCGCCGCATTCTGCATGGCCGTCTTCTTCAAGGGCATGACCCGCGCCGAGACGTTCGCGCTCACCGACGCGATGGTGCGCAGCGGCGAGCAGATCGACCTGCACGCGGCGATCGGCCGGCGTGTCGTCGACAAGCACTCGACCGGCGGCGTGGGGGACAAGGCGACGCTCGCCGTCGGCCCCGTCGTCGCGGCGTGCGACGTGCCCTTCGGGAAGATGAGCGGTCGCGGCCTCGGGCACACCGGCGGCACGCTCGACAAGCTCGAGTCGATCCCCGGGTTCCGCATCGAGCTGACGACGGACGAGCTCATCGCGCAGGTGAGGGCGATCGGCATCGCCGTCGTCGGCCAGAGCGCCGACCTCGTGCCGGCGGACAAGAAGCTCTACGGGCTGCGCGACGTGACCGCGACCGTCGACAGCCTGCCGCTCATCGCGGCGAGCATCATGTCGAAGAAGATCGCCTCCGGCGCCGACGCGATCGTCCTCGACGTGAAGGTCGGCGACGGCGCGTTCATGAAGTCGCTCGACGAAGCGCGCGCGCTCGCGGAGACGATGATCGCGCTCGGTCGCGACGCCGGTCGCGACGTCGTCTGCGAGCTCACCGACATGGACCAGCCGCTCGGGCAGGCCGTCGGCAACGCGCTCGAGGTGCGCGAGGCCGTCGCGACGCTCCGCGGCGAAGGGCCTGACGACCTCCGCGAGCTCGTGCTCGCGTCGTGCGCACACCTGCTCGCGCTCTCCGATCTCGGCGTCGACGAAGCGGAAGGCCGCCGCCGTGCGGAGCAGGCGGTCGCGGACGGATCGGCGGTCGAGGCGTACGAGCGCTGGGTGCGTGCGCAAGGCGGCGACCCGGACGAGGCAAAGCTGCCGAAGGCGCCGTTCATCCGGGAGGTGTTCGCGCCGCACGCGGGCCACGTGCAGAAGCTCGCAGCGCTGCCCGTCGGCCTCGCCGCGCTCGAGCTCGGCGCCGGCAGGCGGACAAAGGACGAGGCGATCGACCACGCGGTCGGCGTCGTGTGCCTGAAGAAGCGCGGAGACACCGTCGACGAGGGCGAGCCGCTCGCGGAGATCCACGCCCGCGACGAGGACTCCGCCGACGAGGCCGCGGCCGCAGTGCTCGCCGCGTACACGATCGGCGACGAGGCGCCCGCCCGGATACCGATCGTGCTGGACACGATTGCCTGAGCTACCCGAGGTCGAGACCGAGCGGGGACGGCTGGCGGCGCGGCTCGACGGCCGCCGGATCGCGACCGCGCGCATCGACGACGCGCGCCTGACGCGACCCGATGATCCGCAGCTCGTCGCCGCGATGCTCGCCGGCGCGGATGTCGACGTGGTCGAGCGGCGCGGGAAGTACATCGTCGTGCGCCTCTCCGACGGGCACACGCTTCTCGTCCACCTGCGTATGACCGGCGGCTTCCGGTACGCGCCGGCAACGCACGAGCGCGCGGTGCTCGAGCTCGACGACGGGACGCGTATCGCCTACCGCGACACGCGGCGCTTCGGCACGTGGCAGCTTCTCGACCGAGAGGACGCCGACCGGCATCTCGCGGTCAAGAACGGGCCTGAGCCGCTCGGACGCGCGTTCACCGTGGCCTATCTCTCGGGTCGCTTCGCCGGCAGGCGCGCGCCCGTCAAGGCCGCCATCCTCGACCAGCGCACCGTCGCCGGACTCGGGAACATCTACGCCGACGAGGCGCTCTGGCACGCGCGGATCAACCCGCTACGACCGGCGGGCGAGCTCGACGAGAACGAGATCGCTGCGCTTCGCGAGGGGATCCGGCACGCGCTCCGCCTCGGCATCCGGCGGCAGGGCGCCGATCTCGGCGACGGCGCGTACGCCGGCGGGCGGATGCAGGACGAGTTCCGCGCGTACGGCCGTGCGGGCGAGCCGTGCAGCCGCTGCGGAACGCCGATCGAGAAGACACGCGTCGCCGGTCGCGGGACCTGGTTCTGCCCGTCCTGTCAGGCCGCCGCGAGCAGCTCGTCGAGCCGCCCGTCGCGATCGAGGCGCCAAAGCTCCGTGTAGCCGCCGATCGGCCGGCCGTCGACGAGGATCTGCGGCACCGTCCAGCCGCCGGTCAGGTCGAAGAGCGTCTGCCGGAACGCGGGATCGTCGTCGAGGTCGATCTCCTCGTACGACACGCCCTTCCCGTCGAGGAGAGTCTTCGCCCGGCGGCAGTAGCCGCACCACGGCGTCGTATACATCACAACGCGTACCACTAAGTACTACAACGCGTACGGGCGCTAGGTCGTTCCCGCCGGGATGGTGACGCGGAACGACGTGCCCCCGCCGGCCGGGCTGCGGACCTCGATCACGCCGCCGTGTGCGTCGACGATCGCCTTCGTGATCGTGAGCCCGAGGCCGGTGCCCGGCACGGCCCCGTCGATCGCGGCGCGCGACCGGAAGAAGGCGTCGAAGAGGTGTTCCTTGTCCTCCGCGCTGATCCCGGCGCCGCTGTCGGTGACCTCGAAGACGACGCTGCCGTAGACCTGTGCGGAGCGCACGGTGACCCTGCCGCCGTCGGGTGTGAACTTGATCGCGTTCGAGACGAGGTTGTCGAGCATCTGCGCGAGCCGCTTGCGATCGCCGCTGAACGTGCCGGCGTCTCCCGCCTCCGCGCGCAGGACGATCGACCGCGTGTCCGCTGCCGGGCGGCCGGCCGCGACGGCGTCGGCCACGAGACGGCCGCTGTCGACGGCGACGCGATCGAGCATGAGCTGGCCGCGTCCTGCCTCGGCGACGAGGAGGAGCTCGTCGACGAGCTCGACGAGGCGGTCGGTGCTGCGCTGGACGACGCCGAGATACGCGCGCTGCTCGGCCGTCAGCGGCCCGGCATCCCCTTCGCCGATGAGCTCGAGGTAGCCGATGATCGACGTCATCGGCGTGCGCAGCTCGTGTGAGATGACGGCGACGAACTCGTCGCGCAGCCGCAGGAGCTCCTCTGCCCGCTTGGCGTGGTCGCGGTCGATGCGCCCTGCGCGCCGCGCGAGCTCGAACTGCCAGACGAGGAGCGCCACGAGGAGCCCGAACGCGACGGCGGCGAGGACGAGCGCCGCCCGCGCCGCCGGGTTCGCGACGCGCATCCGGTCCGACTCGTTCGCGATCTCCGACTGGAGGCGCGACTCGAGGGCACTGAGCCGCTCGCCCGACTGCGGCGCGCGCAGGAACGCGACGTAGGCGGCGTGGAGCCGGCGACCCTCCGCGGCGTCATGGGCGGCGACGCTGGCGAACGCGGCGTTCGCGGCCGCGCGCTGCCGCTTCCCGGGGTGCATCTGGAGCTCGAGGACGGTGGCATTGAGCTTCTGCGTCCGGACGGTCTGCCGCTCGATGAGGACGGCTCGATGGAGGCGCAGCCCGCCGACCGTCGTCGCGGCGACGGCCAAGACGAGGAACACGGCGATGAGGCCGTACGCGACGCCCTGTCTGTGCCGCCCGAGCCAGTGCCGCCCCCGGCCCCCCGCAACCATGGCCGCAGCTTAGAGGCTCTCACACAATGAGCGTTGTGTTGCCCGGCCGCGCTCGGCGGCGCGCTGCTGCGTCCTCAGTCGGCCCGATAGTGGAACTATCGGGCCTCCCTGCGTCCTTGCATCGCACTCGCCGATCGCACCCGGATCGACGAACGTCATTGCGTGAGAGCCTCTTAGTCGCCCGTTCCCCTGCGTACACTCGGAACGTGGCCCGCACGTACAAGACGGAGGCCGTCGTCCTCCGATCGATCCGCTTCGGCGAGGCAGACCGCGTCCTTCACCTGTACACGCTCGACCGGGGACGGATCGGCGCGGTCGCGAAGGGCGTCCGGAAGACGACGTCGCGGTTCGGCGCGCGGCTCGAGCCGCTGTCGCACGTCGAGCTCATGCTCCACCAGGGCTCGGGCGAGCTCCAGACGGTCACGGGCGTCCACCTGGTGGCTGCGCACCACGCGGCGCGCGAGGACTATTACCGGCTGTCCGTCGGGCTCATCGGCGCCGAGGCGATGCTGCGCCTGTTCACGGAGCAGGAGGCGAACCAGCGTGCGTTCACTGCGCTCACCCGGTTTCTCGAGCTGCTCGACGAGTCGCCGCACGTGGCCACGCGGCCGGCGCTCGACCCGCTGGGGCTCTCGTTCCAGCTCAAGCTGCTCTGGCTCTCCGGCTACCTGCCGCACCTGACGAGCTGCGCCGAGTGCGGCGCGGCGGACGCGACACTCGTCGGCTACTCGGCGCGCGCGGGCGGTGCGGTCTGCGGCGTGTGCGCCGCGCAGGCGGAGGCGCTCGCACTCAGCCCGGCCGGCATTCAGGCGATCGAGACGCTGCTCACGACACCACTTGCCGACGCGGTCGGCGCGGGCCTGAGCGAGCGCTCGAGCCGCGACGCGCTGCGGCTCGTCCAGGCGTCGTACGAGTACCACGGCGGGTTCCGTCTCCGAACATTGAGCGGGCGCGCCGGATGAACCGGCGCGCCCTCTTCTGGTCGGCGTCGCAAGCGACGCCTTGCGCGTGAAGCGAAACCTCGGCGACGGCTACGAGCTCGACGACGATCCCGCTCGGATCGACGTCGACGCCGTGCACGCGTATCTCTCCGGCGTGTCGTACTGGGCGACGGGGCGGCCGCACGCGGAGGTGGCGCGGCTCGTGCGCGAGTCGCAGCGCGTCGTCGGCCTGTACAAGGACGGTGCGCAGATCGGCTTCTCCCGCGCATTCACCGACGACATGTCGGCGGTCTACCTCGCCGACGTCTACGTCCTGGAGGAGCACCGCGGCCGCGGGCTCGGGATCGAGCTCGTGCGCGAGATGGTCGAGAACGGCCCGTACGCGCACCGGCGCTGGATGCTGCACACGCGCGACATGCACCGGCTGTACGCGAGGTTCGGCTTCGGCGAGCCGAGCGAGCGCGTGATGGAGCGGATACCTAAGAAGCCGCAGTGAACGGCCGGAAGTGGAGCGAGCCCCGCTCGCACACCGGCGTCGGCGGCTGAACCGGCGCGACGAGCGTCCCGCCGCCGAGCGCGTTGACGCGGAGGACGGTCGCGGTCGGCTCGCACTGGCCCGTCTGCTGGTCGCCCTGGCCGGGGACGTCGGGCGAGAAGCGCGCGTCCGCAGTGGCCTTCGCGCCGGGCTGGAGGGAGATCTTGTCGCCTGTGCCCTGCCCCGGCTCGGCCGACACCGTCGTCGGAATAGCGGCTCCGGTCGTGCCGAGCAGCTGGACCTGCGGGATTCCCTGGACGTAGCAGGGCGAGGAGCCGGAGTTCGTCAGCGTGAGCGTGTACGTGATCTGCCCGGCGCCGGCGCTTCCCTCGACGCCGTCGAACGAGCCCTGGAGGTTCGTCGCGGTGCAGGCCGAGGCGGCAGCGGCCGTGGTCGTCGTCGTCGGCGGCTTCGGCTTCGTCGTCACGGTCTTCACCTGCGTCACGGTGTTCGTGACGGTGACCGTCGTCGTGCCGCCGCATCCCGCGGCCAGGGCGACGACGGCGATCGCGAGGACGAGCTTCATGCCTTGGGTGTTCGCCACGGGCGTTCCAGGGCCTCCCCGAGCCAGTCGCGGACGCCGCCGATCGGCAGCCGCTCCTGCGCGAGGGAGTCGCGGTCGCGCACCGTCACCGTGTCGTCCTCGAGCGTCTGGTCGTCGATCGTGAACGCGAACGGCGTGCCGATCTCGTCCTGGCGGCGGTAGCGCCGGCCGATCTGGCCGCCGTCGTCGTACTCGACCATGTGCCGCTTGCGGAGGTCGTCGAAGAGCCCGCGCGCCTTCGCGACCATGTCGCCGTTCTTCGGGATGAGCGGCAGGATCGCCGCCTTGATCGGCGCGATCGCGGGGTGCAGCCGAAGGACCGTCCTGTCGCGCTCGGCGACGACCTCTTCGTCGTACGCGTCGACGATGAGCGCGAGGAAGGTGCGGTCAGGTCCGCCGGCCGGCTCGATGACGTGCGGCGTGTAGCGCTCGCCGCCTTCGCCGACGAACTCGAGCTTCGTTCCCGAGTGCTCCGTGTGCTGGGTGAGGTCGAAGTCGCCGCGGTTCGCGATGCCCTCCAGCTCGGACCAGCCGATGGGAAAGAGGTACTCGACGTCGCTCGCGGCGCGCGCGTAGTGCGCGAGCTCGTCCGGGTCGTGCGGGCGGATGCGCAGATGGCTTTCGCGCAGCCCGTACCGGACGTACCACGCGTACCGCTGCTCGATCCAGTAGCGGAACCACTCGTCCGCCTCCTGCGGCGGGACGAAGAACTCCATCTCCATCTGTTCGAACTCGCGCGTGCGGAAGAGGAAGTTCCCCGGCGTGATCTCGTTGCGGAACGACTTGCCGATCTGCGCGATGCCGAACGGGGGCTTGCGCCGCGCCAGCTGGAGGACGTTCTTGAAGTTGATGAGGATGCCCTGCGCCGTCTCGGGCCGCAGGTACGCGACCGAGCTCTCGTCCTCGAGCGCGCCGACCTGCGTCTTGAACATGAGGTTGAACTGGCGCGCCTCGGTGAGGTCGCAGTCCGCCGTCTCGCCTGGCCGCTTCGACGGCCTGCGCCCGCAGCTCGACTGCTCCAGCTGATCGGCGCGGAAGCGGAGCTTGCACGTGCGGCAGTCGACGAGAGGGTCGGTGAAGCCCGTGACGTGGCCCGACGCCTCCCAGACCCGGGGGTTGAGGATGATCGTCGAGTCGAGGGCGACGATGTCGTCGCGCTCCTGGATCATCGCCTCGAGCCACCGCGCCTTGACGTTGTTCTTCATCAGGACGCCGTAGTGGCCGTAGTCGTACGCCGAGCCGAGCCCGCCGTAGATCTCGGAGGAGGGGAAGACGAATCCGCGCCGCCGGCAGAGCGACACGATCTTGTCCATCGTCACGGCTTCGTCGTCCACGCGCTGAGGTTACCGGGCTACGCTCCGCCGGATGCCGACCAACCCCGTCGAGCTGCACGTCGTCTCCGACGCCACGGGCGAGACGGCGGCCCGTCTGGTGCAGGCGCTCGAGGCGCAGTTCCCCGAGCAGGAGTTCGTCGAGATCCGCCATCCGCGGGTCGAGTCGGAGGACGACCTCCAGCTCGCGGTCAACCGGATGCGCGGCCGTCCGGCGGTCGTCGTGTACACGCTCGTGAAGCCGGAGCTGCGCGAGACGATGCGGACGCTCTGCCGCCGGGCGCGGCTCCACTACTGCGACCTGCTCGGCCAGCCGATCGAGGCGGTCGCGCGCGTCTCGGGCGCGACGGCGAAGATGACGCCGGGGTCGCGGCCGCCCCTCAACTCGGCGTACTTCAAGCGCATGGAGGCGATCGAGTTCGCCGTCCGCTTCGACGACGGCGTGGGGCGGGGGCTCCACGACGCGGACGTCGTCCTCGTCGGCGTGTCGCGCACGTCGAAGACGCCGCTCTCGATCTACCTCGGGTACCTCGGCTACAAAGCGGCGAACGTCCCGGTCGTGAAGTCGATCGACCCGCCGAAGGAGCTCTCGGAGATCGAACAGACGAAGATCGTCGGCCTCACCATCGATCCGAGCCGGCTCGCGGAGATCCGCCGCGCACGCGTGCGCAACATGGGCGGGGGCGCGCGCAACCGGCACTACGCGGAGCTCGCGGAGATCTACGAGGAGCTCGAGCAGGCGACGAAGCTCCACCGCAGGCTCGGCTGCCCCGTCATCGACATCTCCGAGCTGTCCATCGAGGAGACCGCGCACCGCGTCCTGCGCGTCGTCGAGGAGCGGCGTCAGGAGAAGGCGGCCCGCGCGTGAAGAACGTGAAGGGCCACGTGCCCGTCCGCTACTGGCTCCTGTGGTTCACGATCCTCGTCTTCGCGGACATCCTCTTCTACGTCCTGCTGACGCCGATCTGGATCGGCCTGCGCGTCTTCGCGTGGCTCGCCGAGTTCGGCCGGCGCCGACGCCCGCCCCGCTAGAGGACGCGCACCGGCAGCTCGGCCTCGCCGTCCGGGCCGACGAGGTAACCGCGTGCGTCGGGGCTCGAGACGACGACCTCCTTCAGCTCGGTTCCGACGTAGAGGGCCGCCGCCGCATCGTCGAGCGCGATCCCCGCCGGGAAGCCGCCGGCGACGAGGCCGGTGTACACCGGCCGGCGGCGCTCCTCGCCGTCGTAGTGCGGGCATGCGCTCCCCGGCAGGAGGCCGAGCCCGTCGCGCATGCCCTCGAGCTGAGGGCCGAACGAGTCCGTGACGCCTGCCTCGAACCAGCAGATCATCCCGGCGCTCCAGCCGGTGAGGACGACGCCGGACTCCCACGCCTCGCGGAGGATCCGGTCGAAGCCGTGGGCCCGCCAGACGGCGAGCATGTTCGCCGTGTTGCCCCCGCAGACGAGGATGACGTCGTGGCCGAGGGCGAGCTCGCGCAGGTCCTCCGGCGGCCACGGGTAGAAGGAGAAGTGGGTGAAATCGCCCGGCAGCTCGCCCGGGAGGCCTTCGAACTGCGGCGACGCGGCGTGGTCGACGAGGACGCGCCGGCCCCGTGCGTGACTCAGTACGTACTCGAACATCGCCGCGTTCGGGAAACCGCCGATGCCGATGATCGCTTGCATGGGCAGTTTTGAGGGTATGACAACATCTGCGCTCATGACCAGGTACGTATACGCGTTCGACGAGCCCGCTGAGGGCGGTCGCGAACTCCTCGGCGGCAAGGGTATCGGCCTCGCCCAGATGACCCAGCTCGGCGTTCCCGTCCCCGCGGGCTTCACCATCACCACCGACGCCTGCCGCGCCTTCATGCACGGCGGCCACGAGATCCCGGGGCTCGACGAGGAGATCGACGAGCACATCGCCCGCCTCGAGGAGAAGACCGGGAAGCGCTTCGGCGACGACCGAGGACCCGCTCCTCGTCTCCGTGCGCTCCGGCGCAGCGATCTCGATGCCGGGGATGATGGACACGATCCTCAACCTGGGCTTGAGCGACGAAGCGGTCGAGGGGCTCGTCGCGCACGACGGGCAACCCGCGCTTCGCACGCGACTCGTACCGGCGTCTGATCCAGATGTTCGGCGAGGTCGTCGACGGCATCGACGGCCACCGCTTCGAGCGGGCGCTCGCGGATCTGAAGCGCGACCGCGGCGTCGAGCTCGACGTCGACCTGAGCGCGGACGACCTGGCGGCACTCATCGAGACCTTCCAGAACATCTACCGCCACGAGATCGGCCGTCCGATTCCCGCAGGATGCGCGCGAGCAGCTCCGCCGCGCCGTCCTCGCCGTCTTCGAGTCGTGGGAGAACCCGCGCGCGCACGTCTACCGGCGCACGTATGACATCCCGGACGACCTCGGCACGGCGGTCAACGTCATGCAGATGGTGTTCGGGAACAAGGGCGAGCACTCGGCGACCGGCGTGTGCTTCACGCGCGATCCGTCGACCGGCGAGCCGGGCGTCTACGGCGAGTACCTCGTCAATGCGCAGGGCGAGGACGTCGTCGCCGGCATCCGCACGCCGCAGCCCGTCGAGGAGATGGCGAAGCGCCTCCCGGAGGCGTACGAGCAGCTCCTGGACACGATGACGCGGCTCGAGCAGCACTACCGCGACATGCAGGACATCGAGTTCACGGTCGAGGAGGGGCATCTGTACATGCTCCAGACCCGCTCGGCGAAGCGCACGGCCGCGGCGGCGATCAAGTCCGCCGTCGACATGACGGCCGAGGGCCTCATCAGCCGCGAGGAGGCGATCGCGCGCATCGACCCGAAGCAGCTCGACCAGCTGCTGCACCCGATGCTCGACCCGACGGTCGAGGTCGACGTCGCAGCGCGCGGGCTGAACGCGTCCCCCGGCGCTGCCTCCGGCGAGATCGTGCTCGACGCCGACACGGCAGAGGAGCGCGGCAAGGCGGGCGAGGCGGTCATCCTCGTCGGCTGGGAGACGACGCCGGACGACATCCACGGGATGATCCAGGCGAGAGGCGTGCTCACCGCACACGGCGGCATGACGTCGCACGCAGCCGTCGTCGCCCGCGGCATGGGCAAGCCGTGCGTCGCCGGCTGCGAAGGCCTCGACATCGACAGCGCGACGAAGAACGATCACCCTCGGCGGCACGCTGCTGCACGAGGGCGACACGATCACCATCGACGGCGGCACCGGCCGCGTCATCATCGGCGAGGTCGATCTCGTCCCGCCCCGAGCATCAACGAGGACTTCGAGACGATCCTCGAGTGGGCCGACGACGTTCGCCGGCTCCAGGTGTGGGCGAACGCCGACAACCCCGAGGACGCCGCGAAGGCACGCGAGTTCGGCGCCCAGGGCGTCGGCCTCTGCCGCACCGAGCACATGTTCTTCGGCGAGGACCGGCTGCCGGTCGTCCAGGAGATGATCCTCGCCTCCGACGAGCAGGGCCGCCGGGCGGCGCTCGACCGGCTCCTGCCGTTCCAGCAGTCCGACTTCGAGGGGATCTTCGAGTCGATGGCCGGCTTCCCGGTCGTCATCCGCCTCCTCGATCCGCCGCTGCACGAGTTCCTGCCGCCGCTCGAAGAGGCGACGGACGAGCGCATGCGCAGCCGGATCAAGGTGCTGCACGAGTCGAACCCGATGCTCGGCACGCGCGGATGCCGTCTCGGCATCCAGTGGCCCGAGATCTACGAGATGCAGGTTCGCGCCATCGCGCGTGCGGCGAGAGCCGTGCACGAGCGCACCGGCAACGAGCCGCTCGTCGAGATCATGCACCCGCTCGTCGCGTTCAAGGAGGAGCTGAAGAGGCTCCGCGAGCTCACCGAGCGTGTCATGGAAGAGGAAGCGCCGGAGATCGAGTACCAGTGCGGCACGATGATCGAGCTGCCGCGGGCGGCGCTGCGCGCCGACGAGATCGCCGAGTACGCGGACTTCTTCTCGTTCGGGACGAACGACCTCACGCAGACCACGATCGGCATGTCGCGCGACGACGCCGAGGGCAAGTTCCTCACCTTCTACCTCGAGGACGGCGTCATCGAGCAGAACCCGTTCGAGACGATCGACCAGAGCGGCGTCGGCGATCTCATGCGCATCGCCGTCGAGCGCGGACGCAGCGTCAAGCCGGACATCTCGCTCGGCATCTGCGGCGAGCACGGCGGCGACCCGAAGTCGGTGGAGTTCTGCCACGGGCTCGGGCTCAACTACGTCAGCTGCTCGCCGTACCGCGTACCGGTCGCGCGGCTCGCGGCGGCGCAGGCGGTGCTGAAGGAAGCGCATCGCGCCGAGTACGTGTCGGCCGGCGGCTAGAGGCTAGGAAGCTAGAGCAGTCTCACGGGGCCGGAGCGGTACTGTCCGGCCCCGGCTCACGAAGCGGCGGTAGCGCGGGCTCGGCGGCGGAGGCGTCGGCTCGGGCAGCCCGTCCGTCTCGGCCGGCGGCGGGTAGCGGCGCGCGAGCTCGCGGAGCTCGGACAGCAGATGCGCGGTCCGCTCGCGCTCGCGGCTGCGGAGAGCGTCGCCCTCGCGGGAGTTGACGACCTCCGACTCCTCGTCGAGGCGGAGCGCGTAGTCGAACGTGTCGAACGCCGCGAGGAGTGCGCGGGCGAGGCGCTTCTCCGGGACCTGCCGCGCGTCGTGGTGGCGATGGCGGACCTCGGCGAACGCGAGCGACTTGCAGACCTCGCGGCCGCACGTGAACAGGTCCGTGTCCCAGACGACGAAGCCGGGCCGGTTGCAGTAGCTGCAGCGGTCGAGCTTGATGAAGACGTCACGCGCCACGCATCAAGCGTGGCCACAGGTCCTCGGCTCGGCATCGGGGCTTGGTACCGACCCCGGGTCAGGAGTTCTAGGCGAGCCCGCGGACCTTCCAGTACGCCACGGCGACGCTGCCCACGGCGATCGCGACGAGCCCGAGGGCGCCGACGATGCCGATCCGGCCGTACGCGGCGTGCCCGCGGCCCCAGCGCGCAAACGAAAGCGTCGCGAGGATGCCGCCGATGAGGCCACCGATGTGGCCGCCCCAGGAGATGCCCGGGACGGTGAAGCTGAACACGAGGTTGATGACGATCCACGTCATCGCCTGGCCTGCGAATCGGCCGGTCGCCTGCCACTCGAGGATGAGCAGCGCCCCGAGGATTCCGAAGATGGCCCCCGACGCCCCGACCGTGTAGATGAACGGAGCCTGGAGGAGCGCACCCGCCGACCCGGCGAGACCGCCGACGAGATAGAGGCTGATGAAGCGAGCGCGACCCAGGTAGTGCTCGACCGCCGGGCCGATGAACCAGAGCGACAGCATGTTGAGGCCGATGTGGATGATGTTCTCGTGCAGGAATGCGGCGGTGAGCAGCCGCCACCAGCCTCCTGCTTTCACGTCCGGGCCGTCCAGCACCCACTTGAAGAAGAGGGATCCACCCGGTGAATTGAGTCCGGCGCCCTGGACGACGGTGATGAGATAGATGGCGACGTTGATCGCGATGAGGACGCGCGTCACCGGTGCGAACGTCGTCGACATCCGCCGCTGCGCCTGCACGACGGGGCGCGGCCCGCGCAGCTTGCGCGCGGCCTTGCCCGCGTGGTCCGGGCACCGGATCCCGACGGGCGCCATCGTCATGCACTCGGTGCAGATCGGGCGGCCGCACTCGGAGCACGAGAGGCCGGTCTCGCGGTCGGGATGGCGGTAGCAGGTCGTCACGGCGTGACTAGGGTAGTCGCGTGCGAGTCCACGTTGCGTTCACGCCCGGCGAGCAGACACCTGCCTCGATCGGGATCGTCGTCGACGTCCTCCGTGCCACCTCGACGATGACGCAGGCGCTCGCGGCCGGCTACCGGCGGGTGCTCTGCACCGCGGAGATCGAAGACGCGCGCGCGCTCGCCGAGACGGAAGGTCCGGCGAAGCTCGCCGGCGAGCGGCGGCTCGAGCACATCCCCGGCTTCGACTTCGGCAACTCGCCGCGCGAAGTCGCAGGCGAGCCGGCGGCGGAGACGCTCATCCTCACGACGACGAACGGAACGCGGCTGCTCGTGGCGGCCGCCGCGCGCTTCGAGCAGGTGCTCGTCGGGTCGCTCCTGAACCTCGACGCGGTCGCGGCGGCGGCGCGCGAGAGCGGGGAGGACGTCGCCGTGTTGTGCGCAGGCGTGCTCGGCGAGCTCGCGCTCGACGACGCGTACTGCGCCGGGCGCATCGTGCAGGCGCTCGGCGGCGATCCCGCCGACTCGGCAGCGGCGGCGATCCGCCTCGCCGACAGCTTCCCCGACGCGCTCGCCGGGCTCGGGGCGAGCCAGAGCGCGCGCAACCTCCGCAAGCGCGGCCTCGAGGCGGACATCGACTGGTGTGCGCGCGAGAGCGTCCTCGACGTCGTGCCGCGCTTCGCCGGGAACGTCGGGACGGCGGCGGAAGTGACGCTCTAAGGCCTGAGGCGCGAGATTGCGGCTCCGGTGAGCACGACGATCAGTGCCGCGCCTACGATCGCGAGCCCGCCGACAACGGGCTCGGAGGCAGAGCGCCACCAGATCCAGGCGGAGATGAAGGCGAGAACGAGCACGACGAGCAGCCAATCGAGGCTTGCCGGGATGCGCTCCGGCTCGCCAGGTGGCTCATCGGCCGGGCCGGTCGCAGATCGCCACGCTCTCCTGGCCGTCCAGATTGCGAGGATCAGACAGAGCGTCAACAGTCCGACGCCGACGAGCTGAACCGAGCCTCCCGTCGTCGAGATCCAGACGAGGCAGAGGACGAACGCGGCCAGGTAGATGACCGCTGTTCGAAGCAGGTCGAGGACGACGAATACGTGCAGGAGCGAATCGAACAGCGGCGCTCGCCTCTCGGGCATGAAGTGAGGCTAGGAGGTTTACCGTCCGCTTGACAGGAGAACATGTGTTCGTATAGAACACACGTTCCCATGATCGCCTGTCTCTCCATCCCCGGCTTCGAGCTCAAGGCGGCGCTGCGCAAGGCGCCGTCGCTCGCTCTGCGTCCGGCGGCGCTGTCGCCGGAGCCGGGAGCCGAGCCCCTCATCGGGCCGGTGACGCCGGCGGCGGAGTCGGCGGGCGTTCGGCCGGGGATGCGCCTGGGCGAGGCGCTGGCAACGTGCCCGCGGCTCGTCCTCGTCGATCCCGACCCCGCCTCCGCCGAGCAGGCGTGGGAGGAGGTCGTGCGGTCGCTCGAGGACGCGGGCTTCGCGGTCGAGCCGGCAGCCCTCGGCGTCGCGTACTTCGAGACGCGCGGCGTCGAGCGGCTGTACGGCGGCCTCGAACAGGCGCTGCGGCGCGCACTTTCCGCCACCGGCTCGTGGGACGCGCGCATCGGCGCCGCCGGCCGCCGCTTTGCCGCGCTCGCCGCCGCCTCCGTCGCGAAGCCGGGGCAGCTGCTCGTCGTCCGCAACGAGGAGATCGGGCGCTTCCTCGCGCCGCTGCCGCTGACGCTGCTGCCGCTGGAGAAGCAGCGCTACGAAGAGCTCGAAGCCCTCGGAGTTCGCAGGCTCGGACAGCTTGCCGGGCTTCCGGGCGACGCCGTCGCCGAACGATTGGGGCCGGACGGCCGGCGTGCCTGGGGCCTGGCGAGAGGCGGGGCGGCCGCGCACGTGCGCGGTCGCCGTCCGCCGGCCGAGCTCGCGGAGACGCTCGAGTTCCCCGAGGCGGTCGGCAACGAGCTCACGCTGCGCCGCGCGCTCGCCGCGATCGTCGAGACGGTGCTCGCCCGGCCGGAGCGGCGCGACCGCTTCGTCCGCAAGGTCGCGCTCGGCGCCGGGCTCGTCGGAGGTGGATCGTGGCGGCGGACGCTGACGCTGCGCGAGCCGAGCGCGGATGCGGACCGGATACGCGTCGCGCTCGCCGCGAAGCTCGCCGACCTGTCCGGCCCGGTCACCGACCTGCGCATCGAGCTCGTCGAGCTCACCGAGCCCGCCGGCCGCCAGCTCGAGCTGCTCGCCGCCGGGGCGGAGGACCAGAGCAGGCTGCACGAAGGGCTCAGGCAGGTGCGAGCGAGCACGGGATCCGGCTCCGTCTGTTCCGTCGTCGAGGTTGCACCGTGGTCGCGGATCCCCGAGACACGCGCGCTGTTCGTACCGCGGGACGACTGAACGCGCCGCGCCCGGCGCGCGTCGCGGCAGGCTTCGGCGGGACGCCGTGCGAGGTCAACCACCTGCCGGTCGCCGTCATCCGCGAGGAGTGGCGCGTGCTCGACCGCTGGTGGACCGAGGAGCCGGTGCTGCGCCGCTACTTCGAGGTCGTGCTCGAGAGCGGCGAGAACACCGTCGTCTTCCACGACGGCTCAGGCGGGGGGTGGTACACCCAGCGCGGTGCATAGAGCACGAGCGGCCGCCTCGGGATCGTCCGCGTCGCGGATCGCGCGCACGACGGCGACGCCCGGCGCGCCGGCGGCGGCCACCTCGGCGACGTTGTCGAGCTCGATGCCGCCGATTGCGAACCACGGAACCCGCAGCCGCGCAGCCGCAGCGCGCACGAGCTCGAGACCACCTGGCGGCGACTCGGGCTTCGTCGGCGTGCCGAAGATCGCGCCGACGCCGAAGTAGTCCGGATCCCCCGTGAGCTCGGCCGCCGTCGTCGCAGAGAGCCCGACGATCCGCTCCGGGCCGACGAGCGCGCGCGCCTCCGCGAGCGCGACGTCCTCCTGCCCGACGTGGACGCCGTCGGCGCCGCACGCGTCGACGAGATCGGGACGGTCGTTGAGGACGAAGAGCGCACCGTGCGCGGCGCACGCACGCCGGAACGGCTCGGCGGCACGGACGAGCTCGTCGTCCGGGAGATCCTTGTCGCGGAGCTGGACGACGTCGACGCCGCCGCGGAGCGCCGCGTCGAGAACCGCGTCCGGCGCCTCGCCGTGCGGACGCGCTTCGAGGACGAAGTAGAGCCGCGCCTCCGCGAGCCTTAACCGTGGGTTCATCAGGCGAAGCCTAGGGTGCCGGCGTGCTCCACCTGCTCGCCGCCCTCGCCAGCGCGGTCTCACTCCATGCATCCCCGCTGCCGGGCGCCCTCCTCATCGCCGACCGCGGCAACGACCGCATGCTCCTCGTGAACGCACAGCACAAGATCCTGTGGGAGTTCCCGAACGCGCGCGACATCGCGAAGGGCGTCCACCTGAACTTCAACGACGACGGCTTCGTCGAGCCCGGCGGCAAGGCGATCGTCTCGAACGAGGAGGAGGCGCACACGATCGTCTCGGTGAACATCAAGACGCACGCACGCACGCATCTGTACGGCGTCCCCGGTGTGCGCGGGAGCGGCCCCGGCGAGCTGAACACGCCCGACGACGCGTACGTCCTCCCGAACGGGACGCTGACCGTCGCCGACGCCTACAACTGCCGGATCCTCTTCATCCGCAAGCACGAGATCGTGCGCCAGCTCGGCAGGACCGGCGTCTGCTCGCACAACCCGCCGTACACGTTCGGCGCGGTGAACGGCGACACGCCTCTGCCCGACGGCGGCGTGCTCGTCTCCGAGATCCAGGGCTCGTGGATCGACGACATCTCCGCTGCCGGCAAGCTGCGCTGGGCGGTGCAGGCGCCCGTGTCGTACCCGTCGGACCCGCAGCTGCTCCCAGGCGGGCGCATCCTCCTCGCCGACTACGCGAGCCCGGGCGCCGTGGTGATCATCGACCGGCACGGTCACGTCCTGTGGCGCTACGGCCCGAGCTCAGGCGCGGGGGCGCTCGACCACCCGTCGCTAGCCCTGCCGCTCCCGAACGGCGACATCGCAGTCAACGACGACTTCCGCGACCGCGTCGTCATCGTCGATCCGAGGAAGAACGCGATCGTCTGGCAGTACGGGCGGGCAAACTCCCCCGGCACGGGCTTCGACCGCCTGAAGATCCCGGACGGCCTCGACTTCGTCCCGCTCGGGCCGGGGAACGTGCCGCTCTGGTCGCAGGTGCACCACCCCTAGCGGGGCGGCGCGTAGTCGACGTCGACACGCGCGACGCGGCCCTCGGAGCGCTCGACGCTCCGGATCGCCTTCGCGACCGCGGCGCCGAGGTCGCCGCCCTCGATCGTGACGTCGACCGTCCGGCCGGACACGAGCACGATCCGCAGCCGATGCGTCCGCTCGTCGGGACGGATGCGCAGCGCGGCGAGGAGGAGGTTCCGCTTCCCGGACATCGCTGCAAGCTTCGGCAGGGAGCCGGACACCGCCATCGGGGCCGCCGCTGATGGCATACGAACGTATGTTCGTGTAGCGTTGAGCGGTGACCTACGTCGAGCTCCACGCGCACTCGGCGTATTCGTTTCTCGACGGGGCCTCGCAGCCCGAGGAGCTCGTCGCCCGCGCGGCGGAGCTCGGCTACGAGACGCTCGCGCTCACCGACCACGACGGCGTCTACGGCTCGCTCGAGTTCGCGCAGGCCGCGAAGCACTTCGGCGTGCGGCCGATCACCGGCGCCGAGGTCACGCTCGCGGGTGGAGCGCACGTGACGCTCCTCGTCGAGTCCGCGGCGGGGTACGCGAACCTCTGCCGGCTCCTCACCGCCGCGCACGCGCACACGCGCCCGAAGGAAGGCGCCGAGCCGCTGCCGCCCGCACTCGACGTCAGCCTCTTCGAGGAGCTGCACGACGGGCTCGTGTGCCTTTCCGGCTGCGCGCGGCAGGGGCTCGCCGTGCTCGATCCGAACGCCGCCGCACGACTTGCCCGTGTCTTCGGCCGCGACCGCTTCTACGTCGAGCTGCAGCGTCCGTACGAGCGTGGCGACGCGCGCCGCAACGCCGCGCTCCGCGACCTCGCCGAGACGCTCGGCGTGCGCACGATCGCCACGGGCGACGTGCACGCGCACGACGCCGCTCGCGCCGCGCTGCAGGACGTGCTCGTCGCCATCAAGTGCCGCACGTCGCTCGACGGCTGCGAGCGGGAGCGGCGCGGCAACCACGAATGCGTGCTCACCGCACCGGCCGACATGCTCGACCGCTTCCCGCTCGACCGCGACGCGGTCACTCGCACGCGCGAGCTCGCCGAGCGGCTCGAGTTCGACCTCACCGCGGAGCTCGGCTACCGCTATCCCGACTTCTCCGACGGCGCGGATCCTGCGATTGCGCAGTTGTCCCGGATCTGCAACGACGCATTCGCCGACCGTTACCGCTCGCATAGCCCAGACGCGCGAGCGCGTCTGGACATGGAGCTCGCGTTGATCGACGAGCTCGGGCTCGCGGGCTTCTTCCTCCTGCACTGGGAGGTGCTCGAGCTCGCACGCGAGGTCGCGCTCGAGGTGCGCGGGCTGGGCTCGATGCGGCACCTGCTCCCGCCGGGCCGCGGCCGCGGCTCGTCCGTCGGCTCGCTCGTCTGCTACCTCACCGGGCTCTCGCACGTCGATCCCGTCCAGGCGAACCTCTCGCTCGGCCGCTTCATCAACCGCGAGCTCGTCTCGGTCCCCGACATCGACCTCGACTTCCCGCGCGACATCCGCGAGAAGCTCATCGTCCGTGTGACGGAACGCTACGGCCGCGAGCACGCCGCGCTCGTCGCGAGCTTCGCGACGTACCGCTCGCGCGGCGCGATCCGCGACGTCGGCAAGGCGCTCGGGCTGCCGTTCGCCGATCTCGAGCGGCTCGCGAAGCTCACCGACGGCTGGAACGCGGCGCGTGTCGGCGACGAGCTGCTGCAGCTCCCGGACGCGGAGCGCAAGCTCGCGTCTCCGCGCTGGCGTGCGTTCGCGGAGCTGTGCGCTGAGATCGGCGGCCTGCCGCGCCACATCTCACAGCATCCGGGCGGGATGGTGATCTCGTCTCGGCCGCTCGTCGAGCTCGTCCCCGTCCAGCCGGCGGCGATGGCGGGACGGCAGATGTGCCAGTGGGACAAGGACTCGTGCGCCGACGCCGGCTTCCTGAAGATCGACCTGCTCGGGCTCGGGATGCTGTCGGCGGTCGAGGAGTGCGTCGACCTCATCGCGCGGCATCGCGGCGAGCAGATCGACCTCTCGCGCATCCCGCTCGACGACGCAGACGTGTTCGCGCAGATCCAGCAGGCCGACACCGTCGGCTGCTTCCAGATCGAGAGCCGCGCGCAGATGCAGACGATCCTGCGCACGCGTCCCGAGAACCTCGACGACATCACCATCCAGGTCGCGCTCGTGCGGCCGGGCCCGATCCAGGGCAAGGCCGTGCATCCGTACATCGAACGGCGCCAGAAGCTCCGCGAGGACCCGGCGTACGAGCCGCCGGCCGATCACCCGCTGCTGAAGGAGCCGCTGCGCGAGACGCTCGGCGTCGTCGTCTTCCAGGACCAGGTGCTCGACGTCGCCGTCCACCTCGCCGGCTTCAGCGTCGGCGAGGCGGAGGGTCTGCGGCGCGCGATGAGCCGCAAGCGCGCCCGCAAGTCCCTCGAGGTGTGGCGCGACCGTTTCGTCGCGGGCGCGCTGGCGAACGCCGTCGACGAGGAGGCGGCTCACGCCATCTACGACAAGCTGACGGCGTTCTCCGGCTTCGGCTTCCCGAAGTCGCACTCGGCCGCGTTCGGGCTGCTCGCGTACCAGTCGGCATGGCTTCGGTACCACTACGGCGCGGAGTTCCTCGCGTCGCTGCTCAACGCGCAGCCGATGGGCTTCTATCCGCCGGCGACGCTCGTGCGCGACGCGCTCCGGCACGGCGTCGCGACGCGGACGCCGGAGGTGAATGACAGCGCTGCGCGCTGTCTAGTCGAAGACGGAGCAGTTCGTATTGGACTTCAATACGTGCACGCACTCAGCGAGGAGAGCGCGGAGGCGCTTGTCGAGGAACGCGACCGGAATGGGCCATTTCGTTCGATCCGCGACCTAGCGCAGCGCGCAGCGCTGCGCGGGGACGAGCTGCGCGCGCTCGTCGAGTCAGGCGCATGCGATTCCTTCGGCCTCGCCCGCCGCGATCTCCTGTGGCAGCTCGGGCTCGTCCCGCGCGCGCAGACGGTGCCGGGCTCAGGCGGCGAGGAGAAGCAGCTCGCGCTGCCGCTCGAGCCGACGGTGGCGACGCCCGACCTGCCGGAGCCGACCGTGTGGGAGCAGATGCTCGCCGACTACCGCACGACGAGCCTCTCGATCGGCGTGCACCCGATCGAGCTCATGCGTCCGCACCTTCCGCCGGACACGCTCTCCACCGTCGAGCTGCGCGAGCGGCCGCACGCCGCCCGCGTGCAGATCGCCGGCATGGTCGTCGCGCGCCAGCGCCCGGCGACCGCGAACGGCGTCGTCTTCATGCTGCTCGAGGACGAGTACGCACAGGTGAACCTCATCGTGTTCCCGCAGGTCTACGACCGCTTCCGCGGCATCGTGCGCGGCGAGCCGCTCCTCCTCGTCCGCGGCCGGTACGAGCACTCCGACCGCAACCGCAACGTCGTCGTCGACGAGCTCGTCTCCCTCGCCCCGCTCGCGCGCGAGCTCACCGACGGGGCGGACATTCACGGCTCGCTACCCGGGGCTCATCACTTCGGCCACAGGTAGGAGAAGATCCGCGGATGGACCTCCGCGGCGAGCTCGAGCGCATTCCGGGACGCCTCGACGCGCGCGCCCTCGGCCGCATCGTCCAGATGGCGCTTGCCGCGGGCGCGTCGTGGGAGCTCGCGCTCCAGCTGCCGAACCACGGACGCCCGTTCTTCGCCCCGATCGCCGCCGTCATCGCGCTCGGCGCGGAGCGCGGACGTCGAGGCAAGCAGGCGATGGCGATGATGGTCGGTGTCGCCGTCGGCATCCTCGTCGGCGCCGTCGTCGTCGCTGCCGCCGGAACCGGCTGGTGGCAGCTCGTCGTCGCGGTCGGCGTATCGCTTCTCGTCACGGTCGGCGCCGGCGGAGGCCCGATGCTCCGCAACCAGGCGGCAGCGTCCGCCGTCCTCATCGTCGCGCTCCACCAGCCCGGGACGAACGTCGCGTTCCAGCGGCTCGTCGATGCGCTCATCGGCGGCGGCATCGCCGTCCTTCTTGCACAGGTCCTGTTCCCGATCGATCCCGTCGAGCACGTGCTCGCGGAGACGAAGGCGCTGCGAGACCGCGTCGCCGGTGCGCTCGAGCACGTCGCGGCCGCCCTCGACGCCGGCGATCTCGCACGGGCACGGTCCGCGCTCGACCGGATCGAGCGGATCGACGAGCGGCGCGTCGAAGACGCGCTTTCGCTCGCGCGCGAGGTTGTACGCCGCGCACCGCGGCGCCGCCGGCAGCGGGACGTCCTCGAGATGCTCGGGCTCGCGGTTCACGAGCTCAGCGCATCGGTCGCGGACGTGCATACCGTCGCCACCGGCGCGGTGCGGCTGCTCGAGGGTCGAGACGTGCCGTCGCCGGAAGCGGCGACGGTCGTGCGGGCGCTCGCGGGCGCGATGCGGGCGACCGACCCCGACGAGAGCCGGGAGTGGGGGACGCGCGTGCGTGCCGCGACGCGCGCGCTCCGCGACTCGGACGAGTCGCTCGGCGCCGACGTGCTCGCGCTCGGCGCGGACGAGCTCGTCGGACACGTGCTCCGCGCCGCGGAAGCGCGTGCGGAAGCCTCTACGCGCCGGGATCCGCGTGCCGCCGGTGCATCGGCGACGGCAGGTGAGCAACGACGTTGAAGGCGGAGTTGACGAGGGCGAGATGCGTGAACGCCTGCGGGAAGTTCCCGAGCATCCGTTTCGCCCGCGGGTCGTACTCCTCCGAGAGCAGGCCGACGTCGTTCGCGAGCGCGATGAGACGCTCGAACAGCTCGAGCGCGTCGTCGTGCCGGCCGAGGAGCTCGAGGCAGTCGACGAGCCAGAACGAGCACGGCAGGAAGACGCCCTCGCCCGCCGGCAGGCCGTCGACGCCGCCGTCCTCCGTGCGGTAGCGGAGGACGAAACCGTCCCGCGACGAGCGTCCGCTCGATCGCTTCGACGGTGCCGAGCACCCGCGGATCGTCGGCGGGGAGGAAGCCCACGAGTGGGATGAGCAGGAGGCTCGCGTCGAGCTCCTGCGATCCGTACGACTGCGTGAACGACCCGAGCGTCGCGTCGATAGCCGTGCTCGCAGACGTCGCGGTGGATCTCGTCGCGGAGCTCGCGCCAGTGGTCGACCGGCCCCTCGAGTGGCGCCTGCGTCTCCACTGCGCGGACGGCGCGGTCGAACGCGACCCACGCCATCACCTTCGAGTGGACGAAGTGCCGGCGCCGGCCGCGGATCTCCCAGATGCCCTCGTCCGGCTCGCGCCAGATCTTCTCGAGGTACTCGAGGAGCGTCATCTGCAGTGCCCACGCGGGCTTCTCGATCGGGAAGACCGTGCACGCGCGCCTGGTACAGGGCATCCATGATCTCGCCGTAGACGTCGATCTGGAGCTGCTCGCTCGCGGCGTTGCCGACCCGGACGGGAGCGGAGCCTTCGTAGCCGCTGAGCCACGGAAGCTCGAGCTCCGTGAGACGCCGCTCGCCGCCGACGCCGTACATGATCTGGATGTCGGCTGGAGACGCCTGCGACCGCGCGCAGCAGCCAGGCGCGCCACGCCTTCGCCTCGTCCGCGTAGTCGGCGTGCGAGGAGCGCGCAGGAGCGTCAGTGTCGCGTCGCGCAGCCAGCAGTAGCGGTAGTCCCAGTTGCGAACGCCGCCGATCCACTCCGGCAGCGACGTCGTCGGCGCCGCGACGATGCCGCCCGTCGGCTCGTACGTGAGCGCCTTGAGCACGATGAGCGAACGCTTGAGAACGTCGCGCCACTCGTCCGGGAGCGTCAGCCGGGCAACTTCCCGACCAATCGGTCCAGAACTCGTGCGTGTCCGCGAGTGCCTGCTCCGGGTCGATCGGCTCGCGGGAGCTCGAGGTGCGACGGGAACCATGTGAGGACGAACGGCACGCGCTCGCCCTGCCTCGACCGTGAACGTCGAGATCGTGTGCATGTTCTCGCCGCGTGTGCGCGCGGGCGTTCGGAAGCACAGCGCATCCGGTCCGGCGATAACGCGAGCGCGTGCCGCCGC
Source organism: uncultured Actinomycetes bacterium (assembly GCA_963802685.1). Lineage (GTDB taxonomy): Bacteria > Actinomycetota > Thermoleophilia > Gaiellales > Gaiellaceae > Palsa-739. Next base: position 69,754 of record CAWDJG010000008.1, on the reverse strand, counting down.
TCGACGCGGCGCACCCACGGGACGACGTGCCCGTAGTCGAAGCGCGATGACGAGCTCCGACCGCATCTCGACGCGGCCGCGCACGCCCTCGACGATGCGGACGACGTCCGGCGCCTTGCCCGCGCGGCGGCATGAAGTCGATGCACGCGCACGACGCCCTCGTCGGTCTCCCACGTCGTCTCGAGCACGAGCGTGTCGTGGCGGTAGCGGCGTGTCGGCGTGCCGCCGCCGCGCGGCGCGATGCAGCCAGCGGCCGTTGCTCCGGGTCGCCGAGAAGCGCGGCGAAGCACGGCGCCGGAGTCGAAGCGCGGGAAGCAGAGCCAGTCGATCGAGCCGTCGCGCTCGACGAGCGCGGCCGTCTGCAGGTCGCCGATGAGGGCGTAGTCCTCGATCCGAGCCATCGCCATCCGCTTGCCATCGCTGCCGCGTTCGAACACGACCGCATACTCCTCGGCAGTCGACTCGTCGAGCGTCCGCGCGTAGACGTTGCGCATGTCGGCGAGCGCCTCGGTCGCCGCCTCGACGACGTCGACGTAGTCGCCGTACACCTCCTCGGCCTCGTCGCGGTCGGCGCGGTCGTACGTCTCCTTCGCGCTGCGCACCTCGGCGAGCAGTCCGTCGCGCCTCGTCCTCGGCGAAGACGTCGAGCTGGCGGCGCGATCGACGTCGGCGAAGCGGCTGCGCGGAACATCACGTGATCTCCTCGTAGAGCGCGACATGCGCGCGGGCGGTCGCATCCCACGTGAGCTCGTCGCGCGCGCGGCGCGCGCCGGCGCGCGGCAAGGGCTCCGGATCGCGCGAGCAGCGTCGGCGACCGCAGCGGCGAGCGCCGTCGACGTCGCCGGCCGGCACGACGAGGCCGGCGCCGAAGCGGCGAACGGGCTCGGCGATGCCGCCGACGTCGTACGCGACGGCGGGGACGCCGGCGCCGAGCGCGCGCAGCAGCGCGCCGCTCTGGTCGAGCTCCGGGCCGGTACGGGAAGACCGCGACCGTCGCCTCGCCGAGCGCGCGATCGACCTCGGACTCCGGGAGGTAGCCGAGCCGCCACTCGACGTCGACGCCTGCGCCGCGTCCGGTACGGCTCGACCGGCTCGAGCGGATCGCCGGCGACGAGCAGGCGCGCGCCGCCCGCGCGGCGCACCGCCTCGATCGCGTCGCCGAGCCCCTTGTACGCGCGGATGACGCCGAACGCGAGCACCGTGCGGCCGTCGTCGCGCCGCTCGCGGGTCGCTCGGGAAGACGGGGTGGGGGATGACGCGGCGCGTCGACGCCGAGACGCCGCGAGTGTCTCGCGTCCGTGCTCGCTGTGGACGACGACGCGGTCGAAGCGCGCGAGCAGGCGACGCCAGAGCTCCTCCTTCGCGCGCCGTGCGCCGCGGCAGCAGGTCGTGCGCGGTGAAGACCGACGGGCGCATGCGGCCGGAAGAGGCGCGCGTCGAGCTCCGGGCACGAGCCACTGCAGGTGCAGCACGTCCGCCGGCGGTGCCGCGCAGCGCGGCGAGCCCGAGCGGATGCTCGGCGACCTTCAGCGGCAGCCGCAGCCGCGAGCGGCGGAAGAGCCGCGACGAGACGGGATAGAAGAGCTCGCGGCGGACGTAGCCGTTCGCGGCGCGGGCGCCTCGCCGAAGCGGAAGCGCGACGTGACGAGCTCGACGTCGGCGCCGGCGCGCGCGAGAGCGGCCGCGAGCTCGTGGTCGTACGCAGGCGTGAAGGCGGGAGGATCGGCGAGGACGATCGCGCACGGGCCGTAGGCTACGCGCGTGGCCCTGCTCGTTCGCACGTGGAACCTCTTCCACGGCAACGCCGTCCCGCCCGGGCGGCGCGCGTACCTGCGGGAGATGGTCGAGCTCGTCATCGGCGGACGACGCCCGGACGTCGTCTGCCTCCAGGAGGTGCCGGTGTGGGCCCTCGGCCGCCTCGAGGCGTGGAGCGGGATGGCCGCGCGTCGGCGCGGTGGCCGCGCGGCCGCGGCTCGGGAGCGCCGAGCTCGGACGGCTGAGTCACCGAGCTCCACCACGGGCTCCTCCGCTCGGCGTTCACCGGCCAGGCGAACGCGATCCTCGTCGCGCGACGGCCTGCGATGCGCCGAGCACCGGACGCTCGTGCTCAGTCGAGCGCGGCGAACGGCGCGTGCTGCCAGCGTCTGCGCATCGGCGAGCTCGGCGTCCGGTCGGCGAACTTCCACGTCACCGGCGGCGTGGTGGCCGACAGGAGCAGTTCGCGCGCGTGCGTGGAGTTCGTCGCCGGAGCGGACGAGCGCGGTCGTTCTCGCGGGCGACGCGAACCTGCGCCGGCGGGCCGATACGACGGCGGCCGGCTTCTCGGAGCCGCTCGCCGGCAGCATCGACCAGATCCTCGTCCGCGGCCTCCGTCGGCGACGGCCGTCCGCGCTGGCCGGAGGAGCGGCGGCGCGTCGACGGACGCCTCCTCTCCGATCACGCGCCGGTAGAACTGATGGTCGGATGACGTTCGACGAGGCACGCGCGCAGTTCCCGGTGCTCGAGCGGTACGCGTACCTGAACGCGGGCACGAACGGGCCGCTGGCGCGCGCGACGGTCGAGGCGGTCATCGGCCGGGTCGAGCGCGATCTCGCCGGCGGGCCGCAGCGGGCAGGCGTACTACGAGCGCGATGCTCGAGCTGCGCGACGAGGTGCGGCCGGCTTCGCGGCCGTGCTCGACGTCGATCCCGAGCTCGTCGCGCTCGTCGACTCGACGACGCGCGGCTGCGCGATCGTCCTCGCCGGCCTCGGCCTCTCCGGCGGGGACGAGGTCATCACGACCGACCAGGAGCACTTCGGCCTCACCGGCCCGCTGCACGCGATCGGGCGCGCGCGTCGTCGTCGCGGCGGCCGACGAGGACGCGATCCTCGCCGCGATCACGCCGCGCACGCGGCTCATCGCGACGTCGCACGTCCTCTGGACGACCGGCCGGAGGCTCGACCTCGCGCGGCTGAAGCGAGGAGAGCGGGCGTGCCGATCCTCGTCGACGGTGCGCAGTCGGCCGGCGCGATTCCGCGTCGACGTCGAGCGCGTTCGACTTCTACACCGTCTCGGCGCAGAAGTGGCTGTGCGCACCGGAGCCGATCGGCGCGCTCTACGTCCGCGATCCGAGCGCCTGCGCGTCGTGTCGCCGGCTATCTCGCGCAGGACGTCGTACGAGCCTCGGGCGCGTTCGTGCCGAAGGACGGGCGGCGCCGCGCTTCGACTCGCGGCTGGATCGCGACGCCGACGCTCGCCGGCCTCTGGCCGCCGCGCTCGCGACCCATCCGGAGTGGCGGTACGAGCGCGCCGCCGAGAGCGCGGCCCGCTGCCGCGAGCTCCTCGCGGGGCGCGTCGAGGTCGTGACGCCGCCGGGCCACTCGACACTCGTGTCGTTCCGCCCGCACGGCGATCCGACCGAGCTCGTCACGACGCTCGGCGAGCAGGGCGTGATCGTGCGCGAGCTGCCGCGGACGGAACCTCGTCCGCGCGTCCGTCGGCTGGTGGACGAGCGAAGACGACCTGCAGCGGCTCGCGGCCGGCGTCTAGGGCAGCCCGAGCTCGGCAGAGATCGGCTGCAGCGCCTCGACGACCGTGCGGATGTGGTCGTCGAGCTCGACGCCGAGCTCCTCGGCGCCCTTGTAGACGTCCTCGCGGTGGACGCCCGACGCGAACGACGGCTGCTTGAGCTTCTTGCGCACCGACTTCGGCTCGAGGCCCTCGAGCCCGGTCGGCCGGACGAGCGCGCACGCGTGCACGAATCCCGACAGCTCGTCGCACGCGAAGAGCGCCTTCTTGAGCGGCGTGTCCCGCGGGCAGGCCGAGATGCTCGGCATGTGAGAGCACGGTGTCGACGACCTCCTCCGGATACCCCTCTTCGCGGAGGATCGGCGCCCCGTCCTGCGGGTGCTTGTCGAGCGTCGGATGCATCTCGTAGTCGAAGTCGTGGAGCAGCGCGGCGACCCGCCAGAGCTCCTCGTCGCCGTCGAGCTTGCGCGCGTAGGCGGCGGTCGAGGCCTCGACGGCGAGCGCGTGCCGCAGGAGCGATTCGCTCTTCGTGTACTTCGTCAGCGTCTGCCAGGCCTGCTCGCGAGTGGGGGCCGACACGTGGCTAGGATAGCCGCCCATGGCCGTGGTACCCGCCGTCGCCGACGCATTCGTCATCGAGGGCTCGCGCCCGCTGAACGGGACCATCCGCGCCGCCGGGAACAAGAACGGCGCACTCCCGATTCTCGCCGCGACGCTCCTGACGACCGAGCCGGTCGTCCTCGAGAACGTCCCGCGGATCAGCGACGTCGAGACGATGATCGAGCTGCTCGCCGACCTCGGCGCCGACGTCGGCTGGGCCGGGCCGAACGAGGTGCGCGTGCACACGGCGAACGTCGCCAAGTCGAGCCCCGACCCCCGTCTGTGCAGCCGCATGCGCGCGTCGTTCCTCCTCGCCGGCCCGCTCCTCTCGCGCTTCGGCAGCGCGACGATGGCGCCGCCGGGCGGCGACGTCATCGGCCGCCGCCGGCTCGATCCGCACATCCACGCCTTCGCCGAGCTCGGCGCCGACGTCGATCCGGAGCGTCCGTACGAGATGCGCGCCGACGGGCTGCGCGGCGCGAACGTCTTCCTCGACGAGGCGAGCGTCATGGCGACGGAGAACACGATCATGGCCGCCGTGCTCACGCCGGGCGAGACGGTGCTCGGCAACGCGGCATGCGAGCCGCACGTGCAGGACCTGTGCCGCTTCCTCGTCTCCCTCGGCGCGCAGATCGACGGCATCGAGTCGAACGTCCTGCGCATCCACGGTGTCGAGGAACTGCGCGGCGGCTCGTGGTCGATCGGCCCCGATCACATCGAGGTCGGCAGCTTCATCGGCATGGCCGCGATCACCGGCGGCGACGTGACGGTCGAAGGCGCTGACCCGAAGGACCTCGTGTCGATCCAGCCGGCGTTCGAGCGGCTCGGCGTCCGCATCGAGATCCGCGACAAGAGCGTGCACGTGCCGTCGCGCCAGCAGCTCGTCATCCGCGACGACCTCGGCGGGATGATCCCGAAGATCGAGGACGGCACGTGGCCCGCGTTCCCGTCCGACCTCACGTCGATCGCGATCACCGTCGCGACGCAGGCGTTCGGCACCGTCCTCATGTTCGAGAAGATGTTCGAGAACCGCCTGTTCTTCACGGACAAGCTCGTGTCGATGGGCGCACGCATCATCCTCTGCGATCCCCATCGCGCCGTCGTCACCGGCCCGACGCCGCTCGTCGGACAGCGGATGGAGAGCCCCGACATCCGCGCCGGCATGGCGATGGTGCTCGCTGCGCTCTGCGCCGAGGGCCGCTCGACGATCGGCGCCGTCCATCAGATCGACAAGGGCTACGAGCGCATCGACGAACGGCTGCGCGCGCTCGGCGCGTCGATCGAACGCACCGAGGCGTAAGTCTGAAGTGCTGCGCTCCTGCCTGGTGAAGGGTCCCGTTCCAGCTCGCGCGCGGTCTGGTCGGGAGCGCGGTTCGAGCGCCTCGAGCCCCGGCATCACAACGGGCCGCAGCTAACGCGGAGCGTTAGCGGAGGCCGGACTAGCGCGCGGGGATGGCGCAGCCACCACCGCGCGCGCAGAACCAAACCAGCGCCAACGCTCATAAAGAGCTCGCCGGCTCTGCCGGCGAGCGCTTCCGCGAAGCGGGAACCTCTCCAAGCCGAAAGTGCAAAGCACTTTCGGCTTATCGCCGCGCGAGTAGTAGCCTGCGCCCACGATGAGCACGAGCGAGCCCGCAGCGGGGCGGAGCGGCATCCGCGTCGACCCGAACGGGAGCGGGGCGGCGAACGTCGAGACGGGCCTGCCCGTGCTCGACAACCTGCTCGAGCGGCTCGCGCAATACGCGTCCTTCGATCTCACGCTCGAGGTCGAGCCCGGTGCAGCCGAGGCGGAGGTCGCGGAAGCGGGCACGGCGCTCGGCCGCGCGCTCGCGGGACCGCTGCGCGCCGCGAACGCGCGCGGGCACGGCTTCGGCGTCATGACGTCGTCCGAAGCGCTCGCGAACGTCGTCCTCGAAATCTCCGACGTGCCGCTGCTCGTCTCGAACGTCGACCTGACGCAGGCGCGGATCGGCGGACTCGGCACCGACGTCGCGCGCCGCTTCCTCGAGCGGTTCGCCGAGGGCGCCGGCCTGACGCTCCACGTGCGCCTCCTGAACGGGACGGAGTCGCAGCACGTCCTCGAGGCGATCTTCAAGGCGCTCGGAGTGGCGCTGGCACAGGCATGTACCGAGAAAGGAGCACAGCGTGGCTGACAAGACCGCCGTCCGCACGGAGGCGGCGCCCGCGCCGTTCCAGGGCGCGCCCTACTCGCAGGCGATCCGCGCCGGCGGCTTCGTGTTCGTGTCCGGCCAGCTCGCGCTCGAGCCGGGCGCGAAGGAGCTGCGCGGCGGCTCGATCGAGGAGCAGACCGAGCAGGTGTTCGCGAACCTCGGCGCGATCCTCGAAGCGGCGGGCACAGGGCTCGACCGGCTCGTCAAGACGACCGTGTTCCTGCAGAACCTCGACGACTTCCAGGGGATGAACGGCGTGTACGCGAAACACGTCGGCGACACGCCGCCGGCACGCTCGACGGTCGAGGTCGCGAAGCTTCCCTCGGGCGCGCTCGTCGAGATCGAAGCGATCGCGCTCGCCTAGGGCGACTAGGTGCTCCGCGAGATCGAGGAGTACGTCCGGTCGCTCGGCCTGGACGCGTATCTCGTCGGCGGCGCGGTGCGCGACGAGCTGCTCGGCCTCGACTCGAAGGACGCGGACTTCCTCGTTCCCGGGCTCGACACCGACGGGCTGCGCGAGGCGCTTGCGCCGCACGGGCGCGTCGAGGAGCTCGTCGTCGCCGGCCGTCTCGTCGGCGTGCGGCTGCACCCGGCCGACCGGCGCGTCCGGGAGCTCGTGCCCGCCGGCATCGAGATCGCGCCGCCGCGCAAAGAGGTGAGCACCGGGCCCGGCCGGCACGACTTCGAAATCGTCGCCGACGCGGCGCTGCCGGTCGACGACGACATGCGCCGTCGCGACTTCACCGTGAACGCAATGGCGCGTCGGCTCGAAGACGGGACGATCGTCGATCCGCTCGGCGGGCGTGAGGATCTCGAGCATCGCGTGCTGCGCGCGGTGTCGGACACGAGCTTCGCGGAGGACCCGCTCCGACTCGTTCGCGCGCTGCGCTTCGTCTCGCAGCTCGGCTTCACGCTCGACGACCGCACGCGTGCGCAGATGGTCGAGGAAGCGCCGGCGGTGCGGCTCGTCTCCGGCGAGCGGATCGGCGGTGGGCTCGGCGCCGACGGGATGGGCGAGCTGTCGAAGCTCCTGCTCGGCTCGCGTCCGGCAGACGCGCTCCGGCTCGCGCGCGAGACGGGCGTCCTCGCCGAGCTCATCCCGGAGTTCGGGCCTGCGGACCATCTGGCCGAGCACATCTTCGCCGTCGTCCAGGAGACGGCTGATGCAAGCGACGATCTCGCCGTCCGTCTCGCAGCGCTTTTCCACGATCTCGGCAAGCCCGTCGATCCGGATCCGCTCGGGCACGCGCAGGTCGGCGCGCGCATCGCGCGCGACACGCTCGGACGCCTCCGCTATCCGACGCGGCTCACGAGCCGCGTCGTCGCCATCGTCCGGGAGCATCCGTTCCGCGCCGAGGATCTGCCGAAGACGCCGCGCGACGTGCGTCGCTTCCTCCTGCGTCACGGCGACGAGCTCGCGTTCGACCTCGTCGCGCACCGGCGCGCCGATCTGCGCGCGAAAGCCCGCGACGCGAGCGGCGTCGAGGAGCTCCGCGTCGCGCTCGAGCGCGAGCTGTCGAGCCCGCATCGCCTGTCCGATCTCGCCGTCGACGGCGCAGACCTCATCGAGCTCGGCTTCGAGGAAGGACCGGCACTCGGGCGCGCGCTCCAGGAGCTGCTCGAGACGGTCGTCGACGACCCGGCGCTGAACACGCGCGACGAGCTGCTCGCCCGTGCGACGGCGCTGCGCGCATGAGCGCGAATCGGCTGCGCTGGGACGGGCGCCCGGGCCGGTACGAGGCCTGGTACCTCACCGTCGCCGGCCGGTTCTGGATCCGCTACTCGCTCCGCGTGCCGGCGGATCCGGAGGCGGAGGGCGAATCGGCTCTGTGGCTTGCGGACTTCACGGGCAGCCCGCACGCGCGGAAGGCGACGTTCCCACTCGAGGCGCTCCGGACGCCGCACGAAGGCTGGCCGGTGGAGCTCGGCTCCGGGCGGCTCACCGACACCGAGGCGACCGGCGAGGTCGACGGCGCGAGCTGGGATCTGCGCTTCGACGCGCTCGAGCAGCCCTTCGTCTACACGCCGCGCCTCCTCCGTCCGTTCGCGTCGACGCTCGTCGTCGTCGCGAAGCCGTGGCTCGCCGTCTCGGGCGAGGTCGTGGTCGACGGCGCGCGTCACGCGCTCGACGCCGCACCCGGACAGCAGGCGCACCTCTGGGGCCGGCGACACGCCGATCGCTGGGGCTGGTTCCACGCGAGCCTCCCGGACGGCCGCTGGTTCGAAGGGCTCGCCGCCGACGTGCCGCGGCTGCCGCGCATCGCGTTTCACGCCGATGCGTCCGGCAGGAAGTTCGCGCGCGGCGAGGCGGAGCCGGGGCGCGTCCGCATCGGCGCGTACCTCGTCGAAGCGCCGCGTGAGGCGTTCGCGTGCGTCACGTATCACGACCCCGACGGTTCCGAGGTGTACTGCTACCACACCGAGCACGCGCGCCTGCGCGGCCCCGACGTCGACGCGCACGATGTCGCACTCGAGTACGGCACGCGTGAGAGGGTGGCGGGGTGGCCGCTCTCGACCTGATCGAGTGGGATGCTCCGGGGCCGTACCGCGTCGTGTTCTCGACGCGGGCCGGCGGCGTCAGCGAAGGCGCGTTCGCATCGCTCAACCTCGGCATCCGCACCGAGGACGACCCCGCGTGCGTCGTCGAGAACCGGCGGCTTCTGTGCGAGGCGGTCGGCGCCGACCCCGACGGCGCGACGATGGCGTGGCAGCGCCATGGCGCGACGATCACCCGCGCCGAGCCGCGCGGCGTCGTGACGCCCGGCACCGTCTACGAGCATTGCGACGGGCTGTGGACCGACGAGCCGGGCCGCGCGATGCTCCTGCTCACGGCCGACTGCCTGCCGGTCGCGCTCGTCCGCATGGCGGGCGAGCCCGCGATGGCGATCCTCCACATCGGCTGGCGCGGGCTGCTCGCCGGCATCGTCGGAGAGGGCGTCCGCGCGGTCGGCCCCGGTCCGCTCGCCGCCGTCATCGGCCCGAGCATCGGCCCGTGCTGCTACGAGGTCGGCGACGAGGTCGCCGGGCCGTTTCGCGAGGCGTTCGGCGACGACGTCGTCCGCGGGTCGTACCTCGACCTGTGGACGTGCGCGGAGCGTGCGCTGCGCGCGGCCGGCTGCGTTCGCGTCGAGCGCCTCGACGAGTGCACGTCGTGCGACGGCGACCGCTTCTTCTCGCACCGCCGCGACGAGGGGCGCACGGGACGGCAGGGAGTGATCGCCTACGTCACTTGACGCGGACGCGATCCGCGCGCGCTACGCACGCATCGCGGAAGAGGTCGGACCGCGCGTGACGATCGTGGCGGCGACGAAGTACGTCGCGCTCGACGACATGGCCGCGCTCGCGGAAGCCGGCGTCGCGGTCGTGGGGGAGAACCGCGCGCAGGACATGGAGGCGAAGCACGCCGTCTACGGCGAAGCGTTCCGGTGGCACTTCATCGGCCACCTGCAGAGTCGCAAGGCGCCGGTCGTGAACGCGATCTGCGAGCTCTGCCACTCGCTCGACTCGGAGTCGGCCGCGCGGAAGCTCACGGTGCCGGCGCTCGTCGAGGTGAACCTCTCCGGCGAGCCGACGAAGTCCGGAGTGGCTCCGGATGATCTGCCCGCCTTCCTCGCGCTCTACCCGGACGTGCGCGGGCTCATGACGATGCCGCCCGCGACCGGGGATCCGGAGGCATCCCGGCCGTACTTCCGCCGCCTCCGCGAGCTTGCGGAGGCGCACGGGCTGCACGAGCTCTCGATGGGGACGAGCCAGGACTACGCCGTCGCGGCCGAGGAGGGAGCGACGCTCGTCCGGGTGGGCTCAGTCCTCTGGCAGGGGTAACATCCGCGCAACCATGGCCTTCGCCGACGTCTGGAACCGCACTCTCGTCTACTTCGGAATCGCCGAAGAGGAGGATTGGGACGAGGACGGCTACCTCACCGACGAGGAGCTCCAGCGCGTCTACGCGGAGCGCCCGAACGTCCGCCGGCTGCCGCACCGCCGCGGCCGCCGCGAGGAGTTCGACGACTGGACCGACCCCGAGTCGGCGGCGAGCGCCCGGACGAGCATCCTCCGCCCGCCGGCCGAGCCGCGCCGCCTCCGCGGCGTCGAGAGCGTCCCCGGCCCGAGCGCGGTGCGTGTCCACCTCGTCGTCCCGCGGAGCTTCAACGACGCGCAGCAGATCGCCGACCGGTTCAAGGAGGGGATGCCGGTCATCCTCAACCTCCAGGGCTCGGACCAGGAGCTCGCCAAGCGGCTCATCGACTTCGGGAGCGGGCTCACGTACGCGATGGACGGCGGCATGCAGCGCGTCGCCGACAAGGTCTTCCTGCTCACTCCCCGGAATGTCGAAGTCTCAGCTGAAGAGCGCGCTCGCATGTTGGAACGCGGCGGTTTCTTCAATCAGGCGTAGGAAAAGCGGGTCCCAGCGCGAATCGCGCCTGGAATGGGCGTAGCAGCCACCTTCACGATGCTCGCAGACGTGATCTCCAAGGCGGAGACGTTCGTCAACGTCTTCGTCACCGTCTACTCGCTCGTCATCTTCCTCTACATCATCGCGAGCTGGCTGCGGCTGCCGTACTCGCCCTCGCTCAACCGGATCCAGCGCTTCCTCTACGACGTGTCTGAGCCCTACCTGCGGCTCTTCCGGCGGCTCCTGCCGTCGTTCGGGCCTCTGGACCTGTCGCCGATGATCGCGATCATCGTTCTCATCATCCTCGGCCAGGTGGCGATCCGGATTCTCGATCAGTTCCATTAAAGGGGAGGACCATGGCACTCACTCCAGTCGAGATCCTGCACATGACGCCGGGCACCGGACTGTTCGGCTACAAGCGCGTTGCGACCGATCGCCTGCTCGCCGACATCGTGTCGAGCTTCGAGGACGTGTGGCGCGAGCGCGCCGACCTCGCGGACAAGGTCGAGCAGCTCGAGACCGATCTCGTGCGGTATCGCGAGCTCGAGGCCTTGCTGCGGACGACGCTCGTGTCCGCCGAGCGCGCATCGGCCGAGATGAAGGAGCAGGCGCGACGCGAAGCGGAGCTCATCCTCAGCGAGGCGCACGCCGAGGCACGCTCCGTCCAGCGTCGCGCGCTCAGCGAGAACGAGCGGCTCATCACCGAGACCCGGCTTCTCCGCGAGCGGCTGCGCACCGTCCTCGACCTCGTCGAGAACGCGGAGGAGACGCTGCACGGCCGCGAGCCGCGGGTCGTCCCGCCGGCCGCGCGGTCCGAGGCTGCCTGAGACCGGCTTACACTTCCACGCCCCGATTTCGCTGCGCGCTCGCGGTGCGGGCCTACACTTCACCCATGGGCGCCGCCTCCACGCGCTTGCGGCTGCGTGTCAGCCCCGGCTCCGGCCGGGCTGAGATCGTCGGCCGCCACGGTGACGCGTGGAAGGTCCGCGTCACGGCGCCGCCCGAGCACGGGCGCGCGAACGACGCAGTCGTGCGACTCGTCGCGGAGGTCATGTGCATCCCGCGTGAGGCCGTCACGATCGTTTCGGGTCACGGGGCCCGGGACAAGATCGTCGAGTTGACCGGCGTGGGGCCCGCCCTCATCGAGCGGCGGCTTGCCTCGGCCTCCTCGGCGGATCGCAGCAGAAAGGACGTGCGTTCATGACCATCGACACCGACCGGTTCCGGACACTCCTGGTCGAGGAGCGCGAGCGCGTCGAGCGCGCGATCGCGAGCCTCCGCGACGAAGGCGTCGAGGAGATCTCGACGGCCCCGGACAACCATCTGGCGGAGACGGCGACGGTCACGCTCGATCGTGAGATCGACTACACGCTCGAGGAGAACTCGACCCGCCTGCTCGCCTCGGTCGACGGAGCGCTGAAGCGCGTCGAGGACGGAACGTACGGAACGTGCGTCACCTGCGGCGGCGACATCGCCGAGGCGCGGCTCGAGGCGTACCCGTGGGCATCGCACTGCATCGACTGCAAACGCAAGCTGGAGCGTGCGTGACCGAGCCGGCGCGCCGCATGGACGTCCGTGTCGGCTCGTCGACGGACGCGCTGACGCCGATCTCCGTGGCGCGCCGCTCGCTCGGCGCCGGGCTCGTGCAGTGGATGGGCCTCGCGGCGATCGCGTTCGCCGCCGTCGCCGCCGACCAGCTCACGAAGCACATCGTCACCGGCCATCTGCTGCTCGACGAGGGCATCCACGTCGTCGGCCCGTTCTGGATCCATCACGTCCAGAACTCCGGCATCGCGTTCGGCCTCTTCGCGAGCGCGACGCCCGTCGTGATCGTGCTCACCGGAGTCGCCGTCGCGTGGATGATCGTCTTCTTCGCGCGCTCGGGCGCGCGGCATCCCGTGCTGCCCGTCGCGCTCGGGCTCGTCATCGGCGGCAGCGTCTCGAACCTCGTCGACCGCGTCCGGCTCGGCTACGTGACCGACTTCATCGACTTCCGCTACTGGCCCGCTTTCAACCTTGCCGACAGCTTCATCGTGGTCGGCGTCGCGATCCTGCTCGGCACGCTCCTCGCGGCCGACGGGCCGCGCCGTTCGCGTGACGCGGCTGCGCGTTCCTGACAGCGCCGCCGGCGAGCGGCTCGACCGCTTCCTCGCTGCGCTCCCGGAGATCGGCTCGCGCGCGGTCGCGGAACGGCTCGTGCGCGAGGGCGGCGTACGCGTCGACGGAGCTGCGCGTCCGAAGAGCACGCGGCTCGCGGGCGGAGAGGAGCTCGAGTTCGACGCGCCGGCTCCGGTGACGAGCACGCTCACGCCGGAGCCGATGGACCTCGCGGTCCCGTACGAGGACGAGCATCTCCTCGTCGTCGACAAGCCCGCGGGCGTCGTCGTGCATCCGGCGCCCGGGCACGCGCAGGGAACGCTCGTGCACGGGCTGCTCGCCTACGACGTCGAGGGCGGGGAGGAGGCGGAACGGCCCGGCATCGTGCACCGCCTCGATCGCGACACGTCGGGCCTCCTCGTCGTCGCGCGCTCGCCGGAGGCGCACCGCCGTCTCCAGCAGCTCGTGCACGACCGTGCGCTGACGCGTGAGTACGTCGCGCTCGTCGTCGGCCGCCCGAGGTCGCGGCGCGGAACGATCGAGGCGCCGATCGGGCGCGACCGCCACGATCCGCTCCGCCACTCGCTCGACACCGACACGCCGCGCGACGCGGTCACGCACTTCGAGGTCGAGGAGCTGCTCCCGCGGCACGCGCTCCTGCGCGTGACGCTCGAGACCGGGCGCACCCACCAGATCCGCGTCCACCTCGCCGCTGTCGACCTGCCCGTCGCCGGGGATCCCGTGTACGGCCGCCCAGGCGAGCTCGGGCTCGAGCGCCAGTTCCTCCACGCGGCGCGGCTCGCCTTCCGGCATCCGATCACCGGGGAGGACGTCGAGGTGCGCTCGCCGCTACCGGCCGACCTCGAAGCCGCTCTCGCGGCCGCGCGTCAGTAGAGGCCTTCGCGCCGCGCGTACCGCTCGGCGCGTTCACGGTCGTACGCGTCGGCGTCGAGTCCCGCGTCTGCGACCGCCCGAAGGATCGCGCCCGGGCTCGGCAGGTCCGATCGGTCGATGTGGCGCTCCGGGTTCCAGAGGTCGGAGCGGACGAGCGCCTTCGAGCACTGCGTGTAGGCCTCTTCGATCGAGACGAGGATGCCGAGGGCCGGCACCTTGCCCTCGACGGTGCTTGCCTCGAGCAGGGCTGGATCGTCGGTGATCTCGGCGGTGCCGTTGATCCGGAAGCTGTCCCCGACGCCGGGAACGAGGAAGAGCAGGGCGATGCGCCGATCGGCCAGGAGGTTCGTGAGCGTGTCTGCGAGCCGGTTGCCCGGACGCTCGGGCAGGAGCAGCGTCCGCTCGTCGAGGATCCGCACGAACCCGGCCGGATCGCCGCGGGGCGAGACGTCGAGGCCGCCGTCCGGGGATGCCGTGGCGACGCAGACGAACGGCGACCGCTCGACGAACTGCCTCGTCAGGTCGTTGAGCCGGTCGGCGACCTTCGCGGCCACGAGCGGAGCGGGCGAGCCGATGAGCTCGCGCAGCTGGGTCTCGTCCCGGATGGCAGCCACACGGTCGAGCATACAAATGGCTACCCTTCCTGCGAATCCGTCCCGACTCCCCGGCGGCTCGTCCGCGGCGCGGGTGCCGGTCCTTGAGACCGGTGCGCCGAAGGGCCCCGCCGGCGCTAGACCTCGAAACCAACCTGGAAGGAGCACCATGCCCGTCGTCTCCATGCGCGCGTTGCTGGAGGCCGGAGTCCACTTCGGCCACCAGACCCGACGCTGGAACCCGAAGATGCGCCGCTTCATCTTCACCGAGCGGTCCGGCATCTACATCATCGACTTGACGCAGACGACCGAGAGCCTCGACGAGGCTGCGCAGTTCGTCCGCAACCTTGCCGAGCGCAACGGCACCGTGCTGTTCGTCGGCACGAAGAAGCAGGCGCAGGACGCCGTCGAGAACGAGGCGAAGCGCGTCGGCATGCCGTACGTCAACCATCGCTGGCTCGGCGGCCTGCTCACGAACTGGCGCACGATCTCCGACCGCATCGACCGCCTGCACGAGATGCGCCGTCTGCGGGACGAGGGGCAGCTCGACCTCCTGCCGGCGAAGGAGCGCATCGCGATGGCAGCCGAGCTCGAGAAGCTCGAGGCGAACCTCGGCGGCGTCGCGGACATGCGCCGCCAGCCGGACGCGATCTTCATCATCGACCTCAAGAAGGAGGCGCTCGCCGTTCGTGAGGCGCGCCGCCTCAACATGCCGGTCGTCGCGCTCGTCGACACGAACTGCGACCCGGACGAGGCGGACTACGTCATCCCGGGCAACGACGACGCGATCCGCTCGTGCGCGCTCATCGCGAAGGTGATCGCCGACGCGATCGAGCAGGGCAAGCAGAAGGTGAGCCCGAAGGACTTCAAGGCGCAGAACGGCACGCCTGCGGAGGCCGAGGAAGCGGTTGCCGCGGAGGATGCTCCCGCCGAGGCGGAAGCGCCGGCCGCAGAAGCCCCGGCCGAGCCGGCCGAGCCGGCGGAGCCGGAGTCGCCGGAGGTCGAGGCGAGCGATGGCTGAGATCTCCGCCAGCCTCGTCAAGGAGCTCCGCGAGCGCACGGGCGCGGGGATGATGTCGTGCAAGCAGGCGCTCCAGGAGACGAACGGCGACATGGACGCGGCGATCGTCCTCCTGCGCGAGAAGGGCATGGCGAGCGCCGCGAAGCGCGCGGGCCGCGAGACGACCGAGGGCAAGGTCGGGTACCGGCTCGCCGACGACGGCTCGAAGGGGACGATGGTCGCGATCGGCTGCGAGACCGAACCGGTGTCGAAGAACGACGAGTTCCTCGCGTACGCGAAGAGCGTGCTCGACGCCGTCGACGCGAAGGGCGTCGGTGCGGAGAGCCGAGCTCGACGAGAAGCGCGTGGAGCTGTCGGCGAAGCTCGGCGAGAACATCGTCGTCGCCGGCGTCGCGCGGTTCGAGGCGGTCGACGGCGGCCTCGTCGCGGCATACGCCCATCCGCCGGCGAACAAGCTCGGCGTCCTCCTACAGATCAAGGGCGGCGACGCGGACTTCGCGCGCAAGCTCGCGATGCACATCTCGTGGGCGAACCCGCAGTGGATCGCGCGTGCGGACGTCCCGGCCGACGTCGTCACCGCCGAGCGCGAGATCTACGCGCACTCGGACGAAGTGCAGTCGAAGCCCGAGCAGGCACGCGAGAAGATCGTCGAGGGCATGCTCAACAAGCGCTTCTTCGGCGTGAACGTCCTGCTCGAGCAGGAGTGGATCCACGACTCCTCGAAGACGCGTCGCCGCGGCGCTCTCCGACGCCGGCGCGGAGGTGCTCGAGTTCCAGCGCTTCTCGGTCGCGGGGTGAACGCCACCCGACCGAGGCAGTTCAACCTACGCCGCCACCGCAGGGCGCGTTCAGGCGCATCCTCCTGAAGCTCTCGGGCGAGGCGCTCATGGGCGACCGCGAGTACGGCATCGACGTCGCCGTCGTGACGAGCCTCGCGTCGGAGATCGCGCAGGTGCAGGCGGGCGGCGTCGAGGTCGCAATCGTCGTCGGCGGCCGGCAACTTCTACCGCGGCCTGGCCGCCGCGGCGGAGGGCATGGAGCGCGCGACCGCCGACTACGCCGGCATGCTCGCCACGCTCCTGAACGCCCTCGCGCTCCAGGACGCGCTCGAACGGCAGGGCGCGGTGACGCGCGTGCAGTCGGCGCTCGTCGGTCGCGGAGGTGGCCGAGCCGTACATCCGCCGCCGCGCGATCCGGCATCTCGAGAAGGGCCGCGATCGTCATCTTCGGCGCCGGGACCGGCAACCCGTTCTTCACCACCGACACCGCCGCCTCGCTCCGGGCGCTCGAGATCGGGGCGGACGCGATCCTCATGGCGAAGAACGGCGTCGACGGCGTCTACGACGGCGATCCGCGCACCGACCCCGGCGCGGTGTTCCTGCCCGCGGCTCACGCATCTCGAGGCGATCGAACGCGGTCTCAAGGTCATGGACACGACCGCGCTCTCGCTCTGCATGGACAACAAGCTCACGATCCACGTGTTCGAGCTCGCCGACGGCAACATCGCCCGCGTCGTCGCCGGCGACGACGTCGGCACGGTCATCGAGACAGCGTAGGAGGGCACGAGAGATGGCAAGCGTCGACGATCTGATCCAGGAAGCTCAGACGCGGATGACGAAGTCGGTCGAGCACTCGAAGACCGAGTTCAACACGGTGCGCACCGGACGCGCCTCGGCGTCGCTGCTCGACCGGATCGAGATCGACTACTACGGGACGAAGACGCCGTTGAAGCAGCTCGCGACCATCGGCGTCCCCGAAGCGCGGATGCTCACGATCCAGCCGTTCGACCCGAGCTCGATCCGGAGCATCGAGAAGGCGATCCAGGAGTCCGACCTCGGGCTCACGCCGTCGAACGACGGCAAGATGATCCGCCTTCCGATCCCGCAGCTGACCGAGGAGCGCCGCAAGGACCTCGTCAAGGTCGTGCGCGGGCTCGCGGAGGAGCACCGTGTCGCCGTGCGCGAGATCCGGCGCGACGCGATGCGGCACCTGAAGGATCTCGTCGACAGCGGCGACGTCGGCGCGGACGACGAGCACCGCGCCGAAGAGCGCGTGCAGAAGCTGACCGACGACCACACGAAGCAGATCGACGAGCTCCTCCGGCATAAAGAAGCGGAGGTAATGGAGGTCTGACCGCGACGGCCCTCCAAACCGAGATCCCGCGCGCCGTCGCGATCGTCATGGACGGCAACGGCCGCTGGGCGGCCGCGCACGGCCTCGACGTCGCGGAGGGGCATCGAGCCGGCTCGCGCGCCCTGCGGCCCGTCGTCGAGACGGCGATCGACACCGGCGTCGCCTCGCTCGCCGTGTACGCGTTCTCGACGGAGAACTGGGCGCGGTCCGAGGACGAGGTCTCGGCGCTCATGGACATCTTCGGCGAGACGATCGACCGCGAGCTCCACGACCTCGCGCGTGAGGGCGTGCACACGCAGTTCGTCGGCCGCACGGATCGCGCACCTGACTGGCTCCGCGACAAGATGGCCGAGCTCGAGCGCGCGACCGGCACGGCCCGGCGGCTGCACCTCTGGATCGCGTTCGACTACGGCGGGCGCGCCGAGATCGTCGAGGCGGCCCGGCGGCTCGCCGAGAGTGGGGGCGACTTCGACGAGGAGTCGTTCGCGCGCAACCTGTACGCGCCGGGGATGCCCGACCCCGACCTCGTGATCCGGACGTCCGGCGAGCTGCGCGTCTCGAACTTCCTGCTCTGGCAGTCGGCATACGCCGAGTTCGTCTTCACCGACACGCTGTGGCCGGACTTCGGGCCGGACGAGTTTCGCAGTGCGTTGGAGGACTACGCGCAGCGACGCCGCAGATTCGGCGGACGATGAGCAATCTCATCTCGCGGCTCGTGGTCGGGCTCCTCGGCCTGCCACTCGTGCTGGGCATGGTCTGGCTCGGCGGCTGGTGGCTGTTCGCGCTCGTCCTCGCGGCGGCGCTCGTCGCGGTGCACGAGTTCGTGACGATGACGCGGCCGCTGCGCCCGCTCGCGCCGGCGCTCTATCTCGGCGTGGCGCTGGCGCTCATCGCCGCGCAGACGAACGGTCTCGTCTGGATGCTCGGCGGGATGCTCGCGACGTTCGTGCTCGCGTTCGGCGCGAGTGCGCTCGCGAAGACGCGTGCCCCGGCGACCGTGGCGATCGGAGCGACCGTCCTCGGCGCCGCCTGGATCGCGTTCGGCCTCGGCCACCTGCTCCTCCTGCGGGACTTCCACGTGCACGGGCGGCTCATCACGTTCGCGGTGCTGCTGACCGTGTGGGCCGCGGACACGTTCGCGTACTTCGGCGGACGGCTCGTGGGACGCCACAAGATGGCTCCGACCGTCTCGCCCGGGAAGACGTGGGAGGGCTTCGTCTTCGGCTTCGCCGCCGGCGTGTTCGTCGCCTTCGTCACGCTTTACGACACGCGGCGCACGTATCTCGCGATCTGGCAGGCGGTTCTCGTCGGCGTCATCGTCGTGCTCGCCTCCGTCATCGGCGACCTGTTCGAGTCGATGCTGAAGCGCGACATGCAGGTGAAGGACACCGGGCGCCTCCTCGGCGGCCACGGCGGCATCCTCGACCGGGTCGACGCGCTGCTGTTCGCCGGGCCGGCCGCCTACTACCTCGTGCTGGCCTTCGGCCCCCACCTACACTGACCGCGTGAAGAGGGTTGCCCTCCTCGGCGCCACCGGCTCGATCGGGCGCCAGGCGATCGAGATCGTCGAGGCGCACCCCGACCTGGAGCTGTGCGCCGCGTCCTCCGGCTCGACGCCGCTCGACGGCGTCGCGGCCGAGCACACGCAGGTGGGCGGCGACCTCACCGAGCTGCTCGACCGCTGCCGGCCCGACGTCGTCCTCAACGCCGTCGTCGGCTTCGCCGGGATCCACGCGACGCTGTGGGCGCTCGAGAACGGCGTCGACCTCGCGCTCGCGAACAAGGAGAGCCTCGTCGCGGCCGGCGAGCTCGCGCTCGAGGCGCAGCGGCGCGGCGGCGGTCGCATCCTCCCGGTCGACAGCGAGCATTCCGCGCTCTTCCAGTGTCTCGAGGGGCGGACGGCGGAGCAGGTCGACGCGCTCGTCCTCACCGGCTCCGGCGGCCCGTTCCGGGGGCGCGTGCGCGACGAGCTGGCGGCGGTGACGCCGGAGGAGGCGCTTGCGCATCCGACGTGGCGGATGGGGCCGAAGATCACGATCGACTCCGCGACGCTCGCGAACAAGGGACTCGAGCTCATCGAGGCGCACTTCCTCTTCGACGTCCCGTACGACCGCATCGAGGTCGTGCTCCAGCCGACGTCCATCGTGCACTCGCTCGTGCGCTTCCGCGACGGCGCGGTGCTCGCACATCTCGGCTACCCGGACATGCGCGTCCCCATCTCGTACGCGCTCACCTATCCCGAGCGCGCCGCGACGCCGCTCGCGCCGCTCGACTTCACCTCGCTCACGCTTGCGTTCGAGGCGCCCGACACCGAGACGTTCCCGATGCTCGCGCTCGCGCGCGAAGCGGGGGAGAAGGGCGGCACGTATCCGTGCGTGTTCAACGCGGCGAACGAGGTCGCCGTCGCCGCATTCCTCGAAGGGCGGCTGGCGTTCCTCGACATCGCAGAGGTCGTCGCGGACGCGCTCGACCGGGCCGACGGAGCGCCCGTGCGCGATGTTGCCGAACTGCTCGCCGCGGACCGCGACGGGCGGGCCTTAGCGGGCGCGAGGTTCGCGCCCGCATGATCTGGGTCGTCGTCATCGTCGGTCTCATGCTGCTCGTGTACGTCCACGAGCTCGGGCACTTCTCGGTCGCGATGCTCGTCGGGATCAGACCGCGGAGCCTCTACATCGGGTTCCCGCCGGCGATCGCCAAGGTCGAGCGCAACGGCATCGAGTACGGCATCGGCGCAATCCCGCTCGGCGGACTCGTCCGCATCCCCGGCATGCACCGCCCCGCGGGCGGAGACGTCGAGGCGTTCATGGCCGGAGCGCTCCAGGAGCGGCCCGATCTCGCTCCGTATGTGCGCCGCGTCCGCCAGGCACTCGACGCGGAGGACTTCGCGGCTGCGCGGCAGGCACTGCCCGACCTGCGTGAGGAAGTGGACGGCGCGACGCTGTCCAACGCCGCGCGCCGCCAGGCCAACCGCGCGCTGCGGGAAGTCGACGAGGGAACCGGCACGGACGCCTACTGGCGCCAGCCGACGTGGAAGCGCGTCGCCGTCATCGCGGCGGGCCCGCTCGCGAATATCCTCGCCGCGCTCGTCATCTTCACCGTCGTCTACGCGACGGGAGCGCCGACGGCGCAGCCGACGGCGAAGGTCGCCGCCGTCGAGGCGCACACGCCCGCGGCAGCGGCGGGTCTACGAGCGGGAGACCGCGTCCTCGCCGTCGACGGCACGCGGGCGGCGACGTTCGACGCCGTGTCGCGACTCATCCGCGCGAGCCACGGACGGCCGATCACGGTGACGGTCGACCGCGGCGGCCGGACGCTGACGCTCGGGCCGCGCCGGACGAAGAAGCTCGACGGCCGGTGGATCTGGGGCTTCGAGCCCGCGGCCAAGCTCGTGTCGTATCCGGTCGGGCACAGCATCGGTCTCGCCGCATCGGACTGCTGGCAGGTCGCCACGGGCACCGTGAGCGCCTTCGGGTCGCTCTTCCACTCGCACGGACAGGGCCACCTGACGAGCACCGTCGGCATCGTCAAGGTCTCCGCCGCGGCGCTGAAGATCGGCTTCAACTACTACCTGCAGATCGTCGGGCTCGTGAGCATGTCGCTCGCGCTCCTCAACCTCCTGCCGCTCCTGCCGCTCGACGGCGGGCACATCCTCTTCTCGCTCATCGAGGCGGTCCGACGGCGCGCGCTCGCCCGCGAGGTGTACGAGCGCGTGTCCGTCGTCGGGTTTGCTCTGATTCTCCTGATCTGGGTGATCGCCCTCCAGCACGACCTCGGAGGCGGAGGGCCCGGCTAAACTCGGGCTATGGCCAGCGAGCGGCAAATCTCGGTCGGAGGCGTGAAGATCGGCGGCGGCGCGCCCGTCGTCGTGCAGTCGATGACGCTCACGAAGACGCACGACGTCGAGGCGACGACGGCCCAGATCGCCGCGCTTGCGTCGGCCGGCTGCGAGATCGTGCGCGTCGCCGTCCCGAAGACGGAGGACGCCGACGCGCTCCCGCGCATCGTGAAGCTCTCGCCGCTGCCGGTGATCGCCGACATCCACTTCAATGCGTCGCTCGCGCTACGCGCGATCGATGCCAGGGTGGCGGCAGTTCGCATCAACCCCGGAAACATCGGGGGGCCGGACAAAGTCGCTTCAGTCGTGGAGGCGGCGAAGAAGGCCGGGATCCCGATGCGCATCGGCGCGAACGCCGGGTCGCTGCCCGAGCACCTACAGGAGCTCGCGCGGCAGGACACCGCCGAGGCGCTCGTCGTCGAGGCGATCGAGCAGGTCGAGCTCCTCGAGAAGCTCGACTACCACGACTTCAAGATAAGCGTCAAGGCGTCGCACGTCCCGACGATGATCCGCGCCTACCGGATGCTCTCCGAGAAAGTGCCGTACCCGCTCCATCTCGGCGTCACGGAGGCGGGAACGCCGTTCTCCGGCTCGATCAAGTCCGCCGTCGGTATGGGCGCGCTCCTCATGGACGGCATCGGCGACACGATCCGCGTTTCGCTCACTGCCGATCCCGTCGAGGAGATCAAGACCGCGTACGAGATCCTCAAGGCGCTCGGCCTCCGGGAGCGCGGGCCGATCATGATCGCCTGCCCGAGCTGCGGACGCGACAACGTCGGCGTCGAGAACCTCGCGCGCGTCGTCGAGGAGCGGCTCCAGACATACCCGGAGGCGTTCGAGGTCGCCGTCATGGGCTGCGCCGTGAACGGGCCCGGCGAGGCAGGCGACGCCGACTTCGGCATCGCCGGCGGCCGCGACGTCGGCTTCGTCTATGCGCACGGGCGCGTCCTGAAGAAGGTGTCGTCCGACATCCTCATCGACGAGCTCTTCTTCGAGATCGACAAGTGGATCGCCGACGGGATGCCGCGCCCGAAACGATTGAAGATGGCGAAGCCGGCCGCGCTCGCGATGGCCGAGGCCTCGCTCATCCCGCTCGAGTAGTCTGCCCGGACAACGCATGATCTTCCGGGCCTCACAGCTTTTCATTCCCACGCTGCGCGACGATCCCGCCGACGCGGAGGCGGTCTCGCACAAGCTCCTCGTGCGCGGCGGGTTCATCCGCCAGGTGAGCGCGGGCATCTGGACGCAGATGCCGCTCGGCTGGCGCGTCCACCGCAAGATCGAGCAGATCATCCGCGAGGAGATGGACGCGATCGGCGGGCAGGAGATGCTCATGCCGGTGCTGACGCCGGCGGAGCTCTGGGAGACGAGCGGGCGGATCAGGATTCCCGAGCTGTTCCGCGTCGAGAACACGCCCTACATCCTCCCGATGACGCACGAGGAGACGGTCACGTTCCACGCGCGCGAGATCCAGTCGTACAAGCAGCTGCCGCAGCTCTGGTACCACTTCTCGGTGAAGGACCGGAACGAGCCGCGTCCGCGCGGCGGCCTCTTGCGCGTCCGCGAGTTCATCATGAAGGACGCGTACTCGTTCGACCGCGACGAGGACGGCGTCAAGCGCAGCTTCGAGGCGAACCGCGAGGCGTACAAGAAGATCTTCGCCCGCTGCGAGCTCGAGACGTACGACGTCCTGGCCGAGAGCGGGATCATGGGCGGCAAGTTCAGCGTCGACTTCCTTGCGCCGTCGGGATCCGGCGAGAACGTCCTCGTGCGCTGCGAGAACGGCGACTACGCGGCCGACGGCGACATCGCCGAGGCGGTGCCGCGCGCGCCGACGTTCCCCGAGGCGTTCGTCGCGCCCGAGGAGGTCTCGACCCCCGGCGTGACGACGTGCGAGGCGCTTGCCGACTTCCTCGGCATCGACATCGCGGCGACGTCGAAGGCGATGCCGGTCACGAAGCCGGACGGCACGGTCGTGCTCGCGCTCGTCCGCGGCGACGACCGGCTGAGCGAGATGAAGCTCTACGACGCGATCCCCGGCGACTCGCGGCCGGCGACCGACGACGAGATCCGCGCCGCCTTCGGCGCGAGCGGCGGCTCGCTCGGGCCGGTCGGCTTCACCGGCGAGGTGATCGCCGACGAGACGCTGCGGACGGGGCAGTTCGTCGCCGGCGCGAACAAGGACGGCGTCCATCTCCGCGGCGTCGAGACGGGCCGCGACTTCGAGCCGCGCTTCGCCGACCTGCGCGAGCCGAAGGAGGGCGACCGCTGCCCGAACTGCGGCGGGGCGCTCCACTTCCAGATCGCCGTCGAAGTCGGGCACATCTTCAACTTCGGCAGCTTCTACTCGAAGCCGCTCGGGGCGATGTTCCTCGACGAGGACGGGCAGGAGAAGCCGCTGCTCGGCGGCAGCTACGGCATCGGGCCGGGCCGTGTGATGGCCGCGATCGTCGAGCAGCACAACGACGAGAACGGCATCACTTGGCCGCGGTCGGTCGCGCCGTACGACGTCCACCTCGTCGCGCTCCCCGGAGCGGACGAGATCGCCGCGCAGGCGGCGGAGGCGCTGTCGGCGGCCGGGTACGACGTCCTCCTCGACGACCGCGACCTGCGCGCGGGGGAGAAGTTCGCGGACGCCGACCTCCTCGGCTGTCCGGTGCGCGTGACGGCGGGGAAGAAGAGCCTCGAGGACGGGAAGGTCGACGTCCGCAACCGGGCGTCCGGCGAGGAGCGGCGGTTAGCCATCGCCGACCTCGGCAAGGAAGGTATGTGATGGCACGCAAGAAGCGCTTCAGCGAGCAGGCGTTCGGCGAGACGGTCGAGACGCTCATGAACGACGTCGGCGTCACGTACCGGGAGCTGGCGACGCGGACGGGGCTCTCCGCCGGGTACCTGAACCACCTCGTGCACGGGAACCGGCCGGTGCCGTCGAACGACGTCGTGAAGACGCTCTCCGACGCGCTCGGCGTCGAGCCCGAGCACTTCCGGGAATACCGGCTTCGAGCCATAACGGAACGGCTCGAGGCGATGCCCGAGCTGATCGACCGTTTGTACCGCCGTCTCGGCTGACAGCTCGTAAATCCTGGGTAATACCGGTGCTCGGCCGGCAGGTGCCGTCCAGGGGCGGTCGTAAAGTGTTCGCAGCCTTGAACTGCTGGAAGGAGCACTCATGAACATCCGTCGCCCAGGATTGCGCGCGCTCGCCGTCACCGGCTCCACCGTCGCCGTCGCAGCTGCATTCGCCTCGGTCGGCGGCGCCAGGACCGCGGCCACCCCGCCGTCGAACACCGCTCTGCCGACGATCTCCGGCTCGACGAACCAGGGGGACGTCCTGAGCGCGTCGCCCGGCAGTTGGAGCGGCGACAACCCGATCACGTTCACGTACCAGTGGCAGCGCTGCGACAGCAGCGGCGGCAGCTGCGCGAACATCGCCGGCGCCACGGCGCAGACGTACACGCTCGTGCTCGCCGACGTGAACGGGCGGCTGCTCGTGAACGTGACCGGACACAACGGCGCGGGGACCGGCGGTCCTGCGGCGTCGGCTAAGACCGGCGTCATCCTGGGGTCGACGCCGCCGACGAACTCGGCGCTGCCGGCGATCAGCGGGTCGGGGACCGTCGGATCGACGCTCACGACGTCGAACGGCACGTGGGGCGGGACGGCTCCGATCACGTACACGTATGCGTGGGGCCGGTGCAACAGCTCCGGCGCCGCGTGTGCCGCCATCGGCGGCGCGACGGCGCACACGTACGTCGTGGTGAGCGCCGACGTCGGCCACACGCTGCGCGCGACCGTGACGGCGACGAACGCCGCCGGCAGCGGCCAGGCGACGTCGAACGCGACCGCCGCCATCGTCGTCGGCGCCCCGGTCAACACCGCCACCCCCGTCGTCACGGGGACGGCGAAGGAGGGCCAGACGCTCTCGGCGACCGGAGGCACGTGGACCGGCGCCGAGCCGATCACGTACACGTTCCAGTGGTGGCGCTGCAACACGGACGGCTCGAACTGCGCCACGATCTCCGGCGCCACGACGGCGTCCTACAAGCTCACGACGGCCGACGTCGGCCACGCCGTGCGCATCAGGATCACGGCGACGAACAGCGCCGGATCGACGAGCGCCGTCTCCGGTCTCACGGCGCAGGTCGCGTCGGCGTCCGGGACGACGACGACCACCACGACGACCTCGACGCCGCCGCCTTCGGGCACGGTGAAGCTCCCGAATGGGGAGATCTCGATCCCCGCCGCGAACGTCCCGGACACGGACCGGCTCCTCGTCTCGTCGGTGAAGGTGTCGCCGTCGGCGATCCAGGGCCGCGCACCCGTCTCGATCACGTTCAAGATCACCGAGGCGAACAAGTACGACGTGAGCGGAGCGCTCGTGTACGTGCTCGCCCTGCCCTACGGCTGGGCGGCGAAGGTGCCCGAGGCGGCGACGGGAACCGACGGCACCGTGACGATCTCCGTCGCGCCGTCGGTGCACGCGCCGAAGAAGGGCGCGCTCGTGCTCTTCGTCCGCGCGCGCACACCGCACGGCAGCGTGCTCGCGGGTTCGTCCACCCGCCGGCTCATCCAGGTCAAGATCAAGCCGTGAACGGAGGGCGCGCCGCGAGGCGCGCCCTCCGCTTCCTCGTCAGTCGATCTTGAAGGCGGCGTGCTTGATCTGCGTGTACTCCTCCATCGAGTACAGCGACATGTCCTTGCCGTACCCGGACTGCTTGTAGCCGCCGTGCGGCATCTCCGACGTGATCGGCAGCAGGTGGTCGTTCACCCACACGCAGCCGAACTGGAGGCGCTTGACCGCGTTCATCGCGCGGCCGACGTCCCGCGTCCACACCGAGGCGGCGAGGCCGTAGCGGACGTCGTTCGCCCACGCGATCGCCTCCTCGTCGTCGGCGAACCGCTGCACCGTCACGACCGGCCCGAACACCTCGTCCTGGACGATCTCGTCCGTCTGCTTCACGTCGGTCACGACGGTCGGGTTGACGAAGTAGCCGCGGTGCCCGTTCGTGCCGCCGCCGGTCAGAACCGTCGCGCCCTTCGCGCGGTCGAGGAAGCCGAGGATCCGCTCCTGCTGCGCCTGGGAGATGACCGAGCCCATCTCGATCTCGTCGCTCTCGAACGGATCGCCGACCTTGAGCGACTCGACCTGCGGCACGAGCGCCTCGAGCAGCCGGTCGTAGATCTTCGGGCCGGCGATGACGCGCGAGCCTGCGGTGCAGTCCTGGCCGGAGTTCCAGTAGCCGGCGAGGCGGATGCCCGTCGCCACCGCCTCGGGGTCGGCGTCGTCGAAGACGATCATCGGCGCCTTGCCGCCGAGCTCGAGGTGGACGCGCTTGAGCGTGTCCGCCGCGTTCCGGGCGATCGCCTTGCCGGTCGAGACGTCGCCGGTGAGCGACACGAGCCGCACGTCGGGGTGCGAGACGATGCGCTCGCCGGCGGGGACGCCGTCGCCGGTCACGACGCTGAGGACGCCGGCCGGGATGACGTCCTGCGCGAGCTGGACGAAGCGGAGCAGCGACAGCGGCGTCTGCTCGGACGGCTTGAGGATCTGGACGTTGCCGGCGGCGAGCGCCGGCCCCATCTTCCAGATCGCCATCATGAGCGGGTAGTTCCACGGGCAGATGCCGCCGACGACGCCGAGCGGCTCGCGCCGGACCATCGACGTGTAGCCGGCGATGTACTCGCCCGCCGACTTGCCTTCGAGGTTGCGCGCGGCGCCGGCGAAGAAGCGGAGGTTGTCGGCCGAGAACGGCATCTCGTCGCGCGACGCCATCAGCGGCTTGCCGACGTTGCGCGACTCGAGCTGCGCGAGCTCCTCGCCGTTGTCCTCGAGCACGTCGGCGAGCTTCAGGAGGAGCTCGGAGCGCTCCTTCGGTGTCACGTCGAGCCAGTCGCCGAGCGCCTTCTTCGCGCGCCTCGACCGCCCGGTCGACGTCCTCCTCGCCGCAGCGCGGCACCTCGGCGATCGTCCTCGCCCGTCGCCGGGTTGATCACCTCCATCGTCTCGCCGGAGGCGGCGTCGACCCACTCGCCGCCGACGAAGCACTTGTAGCTAGTCTGGTAGTCGTGCTCATTGCGTGCCTCCTATACGGCGGTGATCTGCGCCGACTCGACGGCCTCGGTGACGCTGCCTGCCGTGCGGCGGAGAACGCCGGTGTCGCGCATCAGCCGCTGCGCGAGCACGACCGGGATCGACCGTCAGGACGATCATCGCGAACGCGATCGACGTTCACGACCGGGCAGCTGCTGGCCGAGCCGGATGTAGCCGAGGATGAGCAGCGGGAGCGTGTTCTGCGCGCCCGCCGTGAAGTACGTGACGATGACCTCGTCGAACGACAGCGCGAACGCGAGCAGGCCGCCGGCGACGAGCGCCGTCGAGAGCACCGGCCAGACGACGAAGCGGAACGTCTGCCAGCCGTCGGCGCCGAGGTCCTGCGACGCCTCGATCAGCGACGGCGACGACGCGGCGCAGCCGCGCGAGCACGTTGTTGTAGACGATGACGACGCAGAACGTCGCGTGGCCGATCGACGATCGTCCACATGCGAGAGGCTGATGTGCCCGGCGATGAAGAACGAGTTGAGCGCCATCCCGGTGACGATGCCCGGGCAGCGCGATCGGGAGCACGAGCAGGAACGACACCGCGCTCGCGCCCGAAGAAGCGGAAGCGCGCGACGCCGAACGCCGCGGCGGAGCCGAGCACGAGCGCGATGCCGGTCGCGACGAGCCCGACGCGGACCGAGAGCCACAGCGACGTCCCGCACCTCGGACGAGCTCCACGCGACGTGGAACCAGTGCGTCGTGAAGCCCGCGATCGGCCAGCTCTGCACGTTCGACTTGTTGAACGCGTAGAGCATGATCAGCGCGAGCGGCAGCCAGAGGAAGAGCGACGACGAGGCCCGACCAGACCGCGAGCGCCGATGCGGGTGCGCGCGCTGCTCCATCTACAGCGCCTCGAACGCGCCGAGCCGTGCGCGCGAGCAGGAGGTAGACGCCCATGACCGCGAGCGGCACGGCTGCGAACGCGGCGGCGAACGGGACGTTGTTCGAGACGCCGACCGACGTCGTAGACGACGTTGCCGATGAACTGCGACGACGCGCCGCCCGCGAGCAGCGGCGTGACGTAGTCGCCGAGCGTCAGCGAGAACGTGAAGATCGAGCCGGCGACGACGCCGGGCAGCGCGAGCGGCAGGACGACGCGGCGGAACGTCGTCAGCGCCGCCGGCGCCGAGGTCGCGCGACGCCTCGATGTACGACTCCGGGATCCGCTCGAGCGCGCCGTAGACGGGCAGCACCATGAACGGCAGCCAGACGTACGTGAAGACGAGCCAGACGGCCCAGTTCGAGTAGCCGATGTTCGCGGCCGGGAGGCCGACCTTGTGCAGCGTCCAGTTGAGGACGCCGTCGTGGTCGAGGATGAGCCGCCAGATGTAGACGCGGACGAGGTAGCTCGACCACAGCGGGCAGGAGCACGGCGACGAAGATGAACGCGCGCGACCGCCCGCCCGCGATGCGCGCCATGAAGTACGCCGAGCGGGAAGGCGAGCATCGCGTCGGCGAGCGTGACGGCGGCGGCGATGCCGATCGTGCGCAGCGCGATCGTAGCGGTACGCGCTCGAGTCCCAGAGCGTCCGGTAGTTGTCGACGTTCCAGATGTGCTGGATCTCGGTCGTGAACGGGTTCGACCGTCCAGAACGACGAGATGAACAGCGCGACGAGCGACGCGAGGTAGACGAGCGCGAACGCGAGCAGCGGCGGAGCGAGGAGCAGGAGCGCCTTCGCCCACGGATGCCGCCAGAAGAGCCCGGAGAGCCGGAGCCGGGCCGCCCGCGAGGGGCGGCCCGGCGGTCGGTGACTCAGCCCTTGAGCTGCGTCCAGGCCTGCTGCCACTTCGTGTAGTCCATGCAGTCGTTCTGGCCGTTGCCGCAGGCGGCGACCGGCGTCTTCCAGAACTTGATCGACTTGAAGTACGACGCCGAGGCGCCGCAGTGGTACTGCGCGGCCGAGCCCGGCGAGAGCTTGTCCATGATCGGGCACGCCTGCGGGTTCGCCGGCGTCTCACCGAAGTAGATCGCCTGCTGCGCCTGCACCTTCGGCGTCGAGACCCAGGCCATCCACTTGTACATGCAGTTCGGATGCTTGGCGTGCGCCGACATCATCCACGTGTCGGCCCAGCCGGTCGCGCCCTCCTTCGGGATCAGGTCCTTCACCGGGCGCCTTCGCCGCGATGAGCGTGTTCGTCTGGTACGGCCACGACGCGCCGATGACGGCGTCGCCGTTCTTGAACAGGTCGATCTCGTCCGAGGCGAGCGCCCAGTACTTCTTGATCAGCGGCTTCTGCTGCTTGAGCAGGTTGATCGCCGCGTTGAACTGCGTCGAGTTCAGCTCGTACGGATCGGTGATCTTCGAGCGACGGCTGCGTCTTCGACAGGTAGAGCGCCGCGTCCGCGATCTGGATCGGGTTGTCCGGCACGGTGACCTTGCCCTTGTACTTCGGGCTGTAGATCGACCGACCAGCTCGTCGGCGCCGGCTTCACCGAGCTTCGTGTTGTAGAGCAGCGTGTTCGGGCCCCACTGCAGCGAGATGCCGTAGTGGACGCCCTTGACCGTGTTGTGCGGCGGCGACTTCAGCGCCGGGATGAAGTTCTTCCAGTCCGGGATGAGGTTGGGGTTGACCGGCTGCGACGTCGTGCCCGTAGATCAGCCGCAGGCTCGCGTCGCCCGACGCCGAGACGCCGTCGTACTGGGAGCCGCCGCCCTGGCGCATGAGCGTCACCATCTCGTCCGACGAGCCGGCGTACTTCGCGTTCACCTGGCAGCCCGTCGCCTTCTCGAACGGCTTCACCCACTGCGGCTGCGGTGTAGCCCTCCCAGGCGATGAGGTTCAGCTGCCCCTCGCCCTTCCCGACCGACGTCGGCAGCCCGTTCCCCGAGCTGATGCCCGCCGCGGGAACGCACAGCGCCGCGGCCAGCGCCGCGACGAGCACGTGTGCCCTCCTGATCCGACTCACTTTCCCTCCTTGCCGATCTCGTACGTGTGCTCCGGCCGCCACGTCAGCCGGACGCGCCGGCCGCGTGCCTCGCAGCGCCTGCTGCGACGACGTCTCGAGGTTCTGCTCGACGACGACGAGCTCGCCGCCGCCGTCGAGATCGACGATGTAGCGCGTGACCATCCCGAGGTAGACGACGTCGCGGACGACGCCGGGCTCGCCGGGTCGCCGTCGTCGCGCATGTGGATCTTCTCCGGCCGGATCGTGAACCGGCGGCCGTCGCGCTCGAGCACGTTCGAGACGCCGACGAAGCCGGCGACGAACTCCGTCTCCGGATGCTCGTAGACGTCGGCCGGCGTCCCGATCTGCTCGATGCGGCCGTTGTTGAACACCGCGAGGCGGTCGCTCATGGTGAGCGCCTCCTCCTGGTCGTGCGTGACGTAGACGAAGGTGATCCCGAGCTCGCGCTGGAGCTCCTTGAGGAAGATCTGCATCTCCTGGCGCAGCTTCAGGTCGAGCGCGCCGAGCGGCTCGTCGAGCAGCAGGACGGTCGGCGGTTGACGATCGCGCGCGCGAGCGCGACGCGCTGGCGCTGGCCGCCCGAGAGCGCGGCGGGCCGCCGCGAGCCGACGTGGGGGAGACGGACGCGCTCGAGCACCTCCGTCGCCTGCGCGCGGCGCGTCTTGCGGTCGACGCCGCGGACGCGGAGCCCGTACTCGACGTTTTCGACGACCGTCATGTGCGGGAAGAGCGCGTAGTCCTGGAAGACGGTGTTGACGTCGCGCTCGGACGGCGCCGTGCGCGTGACGTCGACCCCGGCGAGCTCCACGTGGCCGGCGTCCGGGCGCTCGAAGCCGGCGATGACGCGCAGTGTCGTCGTCTTGCCGGAGCCCGACGGGCCGAGCATCGTGAAGAACTCGCCCGGCGCGATCTCGAGGTCGACGCTGTCCACGGCGACGACCTCGCCGTACATCCGCCGGATTCCGAAGAGCCGGACGGCAGGCGTGGAAGCCGGCGAGACGCGGTCCGACCTAGTCGGAGCCTGCGTCGCCAAGCGCTTCCTCGAGGATGGTGAGCCCGCGGTCGAGCTCGTCGTCGGTCGCAGAGAGCGGCGGCAGCAGCCGGATGACGTTCCCGTCGAGGCCGCAGGCGAGCAGGACGAGCCCGCGCTCGCGCGCACCCGCAAGCACCTTCTTCGCGGCGACGCCGTTCGGCTCGGCGAGCTCGAGGGCGAGCATCGAGCCGAGACCGCGCACCTCGCCGACGACCGGCTGCCGGGCGGCGATCGTCGTCGAGCCGCTTGCGCATATGCGTCGCGATCTGGTCGGCGCGCTCGCGGAAGCCCGGCGCCGAGAGCTCGTCGAGGACGGCGGCCGCCGCCGCGCACGCGACCGGGTTGCCGCCGAACGTCCCGCCGAGGCCGCCGGGGTGCACCGCGTCCATGACGTCGGCCTTGCCGGTGACGGAGGCGAGCGGCAGGCCGCCGCCGAGCGTCTTCCCGGCGACGAGCAGGTCGGGCTCGACGCCGAGGCGCTCGATCGCCCAGAGCGTGCCCGTCCGTCCGCACCCGGACTGCACCTCGTCGTCGACGTAGAGGATGCCGTGCGTGTCGCAGCGCTCCTTCAGCGCGACGACGAACTCGGGCGGCATCGGGATGAAGCCGCCTTCGCCCTGCACCGGCTCGAGCACGATGCACGCGACCTCTCTCGGATCGACGTCCTGCTTGAAGAGGAGGTCGAGCCCGGCGAGCGCGTCCTCCGTCGTGACGCCGCGGTACGGATACGGCGCCGGCGCGCGGTAGACGTCGGGGGCGAGCGGCCCGAAGCCCTGCTTGTACACGAGCTTCGACGTCATCGCCATCGTCAGCGTCGTGCGCCCGTGGAAGGCGCGGTCGAAGACGACGACGCCCGGGCCGTCCGGTGGCGGCGCGCGCGATCTTGACGGCGTTCTCGATCGCCTCCGCGCCGGAGTTGACGAGGATCGACTTCGTCGCGGCCTCACCCGGCCAGAGCTCGTCGAGCCGCCGGCACACCTCGACGTACGGCTCGTACACGCCGACCATGAAGCACTGGTGGAGATAGCGGTCGACCTGCTCGTGGATCGCGCGGACGACGCCGACCGGTCCGTGGCCGAGGTTCTGGCACGCGATGCCGCCGGCGAAGTCGAGGTACTCCCGGCCGTCGGCGTCCCAGATGCGGGCGCCCCACGCGCGCGTCGACGACGAGATCGGACGCGGCGATGCCGCGCGGGACGTAGCGCTCGCGCGCCGCGAGGACCTCCGCGGCGGAAGACTTCTCCTCGAGCCTCACGGGGCGAGCCTACCTCGCTTCACCCGCGACTGCCTTCCGGGAAGGCAGTACGCTCGCCTCGCAATGCGTGGTGGAACAACCGTCAACGCCGCCCTCCGCAAGGGCATCCTCGCCGCCGCCGACAACCCCCGCGTGCAGCGCGTCGTGCAGCAAGCACGGAATGCGGCTCGGCGCGGGCCGCTTCGTCGCCGGCGAGACGCTCGACGAGTGCGTCCTCGCCCTGCGCGGCTCAACGAACGGGGGCTGTACGCGAACACGACGCTCCTCGGCGAGAGCGTCGCGCGACGAGGCCGAGGCGGCGGTCGTCGTCGCCGAGTACGAGGACGTGATCTCCCGGCTCGTCGACGAGGGGCTGCGCGCGAACGTCGCCCTCAAGCTCACCCATCTCGGGCTCGAGCTCGACGAGGAGCTCGCGTACGGGAACGTCGAGCGGCTCGTCGAGCACGCCCGCGACCTCGACACGTTCGTCCGCATCGACATGGAGCAGTCGGCGTTCGTCGACGCGACGCTCCGCATCTACCGCCGGCTGCGCGAGGACGGCCTCGACAGCGTCGGCACCGTCCTGCAGGCGTACCTCTACCGCAGCGAGGACGATCTCGCGGAGCTCGCTGCCGCTTCGTCCGAACCTGCGCCTCGTCAAGGGCGCGTACCTCGAGCCGGCGGAGATCGCGTACCCGCGAGAAGGCCGACGTCGACGCCGCGTACGTCCGGCTGCTGGAGGCGTCGCTCGTCGGCGGCGGCTACACGGCGGTCGCGACGCACGACGAGCGGCTCATCGAGCACGCGATCACGCTTCGCCGAGGAGCACGGCATCGGCCGCGACCGGTTCGAGTTCCAGATGCTCTACGGCGTGCGGCCGCAGCTCCAGCTCGACCTCGCCGCGCGCGGCTACAAGGTGCTCGTCGCGACGCCGTACGGGCCGGAGTGGTACCCGTACCTCATGCGCCGGCTCGGCGAGCGGCCCGGCGAACGCGCTGTTCCTGCTGCGGAACCTCGTCCGGCGCTGACTTCTCATCCGGGCTTCACCCGGACGCGAGCACAATGGAGCCATGCGCGTGCTCGTGGTCGAGGACGAGAAGAAGCTCGCGGACCTGCTCGCCCGCGGCCTGCGCGAGGAGGGCTACGCCGCGGACGTCGCCGGGCGCGGGGAGGACGCGCTCTGGATGGCGATGGCGACGGCGTACGACGCGATCCTCCTCGACGTCATGCTCCCGGGCAGCGACGGCTTCGAGGTCTGCCGCCGTCTCCGCCACGAGGGCGTGTGGTCGCCGATCCTCATGCTCACGGCGCGCGACGCGATCGACGACCGCGTGACCGGCCTCGACGCCGGGGCGGACGACTACCTCCCGAAGCCGTTCGCGTTCGACGAGCTCATGGCGCGCGTGCGCGCGCTGCATCCGGCGGCCGCCGGTGGAGCGTCCGACGGTTCTCGAGGTCGGCGACCTGCGTCTCGATCCGGCGCTGCACCGCGTGTGGCGCGGCGAGGTCGAGCTGCAGCTGTCGGCGAAGGAGTTCGCGCTCCTCGAGGCGTTCATGCGCAGCCCTGGGGCGGTGCTCACGCGCACCCAGATCCTCGACGCCGCGTGGGACATGGGATTCGAACGGCGCTCGAACGTCGTCGACGTGAACGTCCGCTACCTCCGCGAGAAGATCGACCGCCCGTTCGGCCGCGAGTCGCTCGAGACGGTGCGCGGCGTCGGCTACCGGCTGCGGGACGACGCATGAATCGCATCCCGATACGGCTGCGGCTGACGCTCGTGTTCGCGATCGCGATGGCCGCGGTGCTCGCGGGCGTCGGCCTCCTCGTCTACCTGCGCGTCGGGTCCGCGCTCCTCAGCTCGGTCGACCAGACGCTGCGGTCGCAGGCGAAGGAAGCCCAGGTCCGCCGCGAAGGCGACCGCCGCCTCGTCGATGCGGACGCCGCCGGCGGAACGACGCTCGCGGAGATCGTCACGGCGGGCGGTGTCGTCGTGCGTGCGACTCCGGCCGGCCTGCCGCCGCTCGTGAACGCGAGCGAGGCGGCGCGCGCCTCCGCGGGCGCCTCCGTCTTGCGCTCCGTCGAGCTCCACTCCCCGGCCGGCCGGTGGCGCGTGCTCGCGGTTCCGGCACGCGGCGGCGGCGCGGTCGTCGTCGCGCGGTCGCTCGAGGCCCGCCACGCAACGCTCGAGCGGCTGTTCCGCGAGCTTCTTCTCGCCGGCTTGATCGGTCTGCTGCTCGCATCCGGAATCGGCTACGCGGTCGCGGCCGCGGCGCTGCGGCCGGTGGAGGCGATGCGGCGCCGTGCGGCCGCCGTCACCACCGCTTCGCCGACGAGGCTCCCGGTCCCGGCGAGCCGGGACGAGATCGCGCGTCTCGCGACGACGCTGAACGAGATGCTCGCGCGCCTCGAGTCGTCGTTCGAGCACGAGCGCCGGTTCCTCGGCGATGCAAGCCACGAGCTCCGCACGCCGCTCGCGCTTCTCCGCGCGGAGCTCGAGCTCGCGCTCCGCCGTCCGCGCACCGCCGCGGAGCTGGAGGCGGCCGTGCGCTCGGCGGCCGAGGAGACGGAGCGTCTCTCGCGCCTCGCCGAGGATCTCCTCTTCATCGCGCGCGCCGATCAGGGTGCGCTGCCGATTCGCGCGGAGCACGTGCGCGTCGCGGACGTCCTCGAGACGGTCGCCGACCGCTTCGCCGCCCGCGCCGCCGAGCTCGGCCGGAGCGTGCAGGCAGAGAGCTCCGAGCTCGAGGCCGACGCCGATCCCGAGCGGCTCGACCAGGCACTCTCGGGGCTCGTCGACAACGCGCTCCGCCATGGCGGCGGCGACGTCGTGCTCGCCGTGCGGAGCGGTAGCGGGGGAACGGTCGAGATCCACGTCACCGACGACGGCCCCGGCTTCCCCGCCGGCTTCACGGAGCGGGCCTTCGACCGGTTCAGCCGCGCCGACGAGGCACGGTCGCGCGGCGGCAGCGGTCTCGGACTGTCGATCGTCGCGGTCATCGCGGGCGCGCACGGCGGTCGCGCCGGAGCCGGGAACCGCGCCGGCGGCGGTGCCGACGTCTGGATCTCGCTGCCGTACTCCGCCCGGCCGGCGTCGCGCCGGCGGGCGCACGCATCGACGTGACGCGCTGGCTGCGGCGGCTCGGGCTGGCCGCGCTCGAGCTCGCGATCTTCCTCACCGTCGCGTCGCTCGTCTACAACGCCGCGACGTCGGGTCGCGACACCTCGGCGACGAAGCTCTACGCGGGACCGTTCGTCCGCGTCGACGGGACGCTCATCGCGTACCGGTCGTGGGGGACGCAGGGCACCCCGATCGTCCTTCTGAGTGGATTCATCGAGCCGTCCTGGGTGTGGAAGGACGTCGGCCGCATCCTCGGCCGGTCGCATCGCGTGTATGCGCTCGACCTGCCGCCGTTCGGATACTCCGAGCGCCGAGGGCCGTACACGATCGCGCGCTGGACGCAGCTCGTCGAGGGCTTCGAGACGGCACTCGGGATCGACCGCCCGCTCCTCGTCGGCCACTCGCTCGGCGCCGCGGTCGCGGTGTCGGCGGCCGTCGACGCGCCGCGGCGGACGTCCGGCGTCGTGCTGCTCGACGGCGACGCGCTCCCGGGCGGCGGCGGGCCGGGCTTCCTCACCGACCTGCTCGTCCCGCCGTGGTACACGAGCGCGTACCGCCTCGTCACCGGCTCGGACTGGATCTTCCGCCGCGGGCTCAGGAGCGCGTGGGGGAGCGGGCCGCCGCCGTTCACGAACGCCTTCGTCGACGCGTGGCAGCAGCCGTTCCGCGTCAGCGGAACCGCGGCCGCGTTCAG
The DNA here is from genome assembly GCA_963802685.1 of uncultured Actinomycetes bacterium. GTDB lineage: Bacteria > Actinomycetota > Thermoleophilia > Gaiellales > Gaiellaceae > Palsa-739. The sequence continues at coordinate 33,420 of CAWDJG010000008.1, read as the reverse complement.
GTCGATGCTCGGCGACGGCATCCAGGGCGTGTCGGAGGGCACGCTCGCCCGGGTCGCCGTGCCGCGGCTCGTCGTCTGGGGCGCCGAGGACCACGTCGACTCCGTCGGGTCGGGCCGGCGGACGGCCGGGGTGCTCCACGCCCGGTTCGTCGAGATCCCTCGGGCCGGGCACCTCTCGATGCTCGCGGCGCCTGGGGCGGTCGCGAGCGCAATCGAGTCGCACGCGGGGTAGCCGCACACTACGATGGCGCCGTGACGAGCATCGCGGTGGCCAGCATCAAGGGCGGCGTCGGCAAGACGACGACGTCCGTGTACCTCGCCGCCGCGGCCGCAGAGCGGGGGCACGACCCGGTCGTGCTCGTGGACGCCGACCGCCAGGCGTCGTCCGCGGAGTGGCACGACGCGCGTTCCCTCGACGGAGTGGACGTCGTCGAAGCGCCGTCGGAGCGCACCTTGAAGCGGGCGATGGCGAGCAGCGACGGCGGCGTCGTCGTCGTCGACACCCCGCCCGGCGACCCGCGACTCCTCCAGGCGGCCGTCGACACGGCGGACGCGGTCGTCGTCCCGACCAGGGCCGGCGGGGTGGAGTTCTCCCCGGCGCTTGCGACGCTCGATCTCATCCCCAAGCGAACGCCGAGAGGCGTCGTCATCTGCGCCGCCCGGCTCGGCACGAACGACCTCGACGAGGCGATTGCCTGGTGGAAGTCGCAGTCCGTGCCGATCTGGGGCGTCATCCCGGAACGGGTCGGCATCGCGGCCGGCCCCGAGGGCCGTCTCTACCGGGAAGGGCTGAACGAGTACGACGCCGTGCTCCGGCGGGCGCTTCGCGGCAAGCGCTGACGCGTCATCCGCAGGCTCAGCTTCAATGAGCCGACCTACTCACGACCACGATCACGGAGGTTCGTTGTGCCCCTGACTCAGACCCAGCTCGCAGACGAGGTCGCCCAGCGCGCCGGGGCCACCCGCGCAGACGCGAAGCGCATCCTCACCGCGCTCGAGGAAGTCATCCTGGACGAGATCTCGAACGCCGAGAAGGTCAAGATCGGAGGCGTCGTCCAGGTCGAGGTCCGCGTGCGAGCCGCGACGAAGGCGCGCCCGGGCCGGAACCCGGCCACCGGCGAGGAGATCACCATCTCCGCCAAACCGGCCTCGGTCGTCGTGAAGGCGCGGCCGCTCGCGAAGGCGAAGGCGGCGGCGCCGTCCGTGCAGAAGGCGAAGCGCAAGCTCGGCTAGCGGGCCGCGACGGTTCCCGCTTGACACGGCCGAGGCGCCGTGAGAGATTCATCACGCCAAGTCCCTGTGGGCCCTCGGGTTCACGGGGACTAGGCATTTATACGGCCGAATCGGCAAAGCCGATCCGGCCTTTTTTGTCGGCATCGCAAGCGATGCCTTGGGAGTGTTTTCCGCCGGCGCGGTCCGGGTCGCCCCGGATGGGCCGATCGGACGGGCGCGCTAATCGGATTGTCATGGACGGCAATCTGAGCCGGCGGCAGCTGTTCGCACTTTCCGCGGCGCTCGCCGGCACGGCGTTGACGGCAGCCGCGGCGATCGCGGGCCTCACCCGTCCAGGGGTGCAGGCTCCGCCGGCCCAGACGGTGAGCCAGATCGTCACGCCGTCCGGGCCCGTCCGGGCCGAGCCGGTGGAGCCGGGAGGCTAGATGCGCGGCGTTTGGGCAACCCTCATCTCGGTCTGGGCGCTGTTCGCGATCCTCGCGGTGCTCGCGTGGACGCGGCAGCCGGGCTACGCGAATCCGCCGGCAACGCAGACGACGATCGTCAAGGGGAAGAACGGCCAGCTCATGGTGGTCCCGTCGTCGACCGCGCCGCAGGCGACGACGCGGACATCTCCGGTTCCGGTGGGATGATCGCCGCCGGCATGCCGGTCGCGTGGCTCGTCGCACGCGCAGCCGGGCTCGTCGCCTTCGGGCTGCTGACGGTCGCCGTGTGGCTCGGACTCGCGATGAGCACGCGGCTGCTGCCCTCGCGGCGGCAGAAGGCTCTCCTCGGCTGGCATCAGACCCTGCTCTGGACGGCAGTCGGGATGTTCGTCCTGCACGGCACGGCGATCCTCCTCGACCCGACCCTTCACTTCGGCGTCGCCGCAGCGTTCGTTCCGGGTCTCGCGCCCTGGCGCCCGATCGCCGTCGCGGCCGGCGTCACCGCCGCGTGGCTCACGCTCGTGCTCGCGGTCTCCTTCCGTCTGCGCAAGCGGATCGGCCAGAAACGGTGGAGGTTGCTCCACTACGCGGGTTTCGGCGCCTACGCATGCGCACTCGGTCACGGTCTCGCGACCGGCAGCGATCTGCGCGGTACGACCGGCCTCGTTGCAGCCGCACTCTCCGTGGCGCCGGTCGTCTGGCTCTCGTTCGCGCGCATCCTCATGCCGCGGATGGCGCGGCCTTCCGTGGCCCGGCCGGCCGCACCGGCGCCGCCGCCCGCGCTCGTGCGGGAGAGGGTGCCGGCGTGAGCTTCGCTCGTCTCGAGACGCTCGACTTCCGCGCCATGGGAACGGTGTGCACGATCGCTGCGACCGTCCGCGTCTACGACGGCGACGCTTTCCGCCGCGCGGTCGAAGCGGGGCAGCTCGAGGTGGCCGCGTGCGAGCGGGCGCTCTCGCGTTTCGATCCGGCGAGCGACCTCTGTCGTCTCAACGCGAACGCGGGCGCGTGGACCCCCGTCGACGTGCGGCTCATGGCGGCGCTCGTGCGTGCAGTACGCGCGCGCGAGGAGACGCACGGCCTCTTCGACGCGAGCGTCCTGCCGATTCTCACCGCGCTGGGGTACGACCGATCGTTCGAGCGCCTGAGCCACCGCGCTCCGAATGCGATCGAGGGATGGCGGCCCTGCCGAGTCGACGTCGACGCGCTCGCCGGCAGAGCGCGAGTCGAGGCCGGTGGCGCGGTCGACGTCGGCGGTCTCGGAAAGGGTCTCGCGGCAGACCGTGCCCTCGTCGCGATGCGTTCGGCGTGGCCCGAGCTTCCAGGGCGCGCTCGTCGACCTCGGCGGCGACATCGCGGTCACGGGCGTGACACCCGACATGACGCCGTGGCGTATCGCCGTCGCCGATCCCCGCGCGCCGGGCGAGGCGATCGGAGAGCTGCACGTCGAAGGCGGTGGCGTCGCGACCTCCGGCAGGAGCGAGCGCTGCTTCGGCCCACGACGACTGCTCCATCACTTGATCGATCCCGCTCTGGCCGCGCCGGCCGCCGGCGGCCCACTCTCCGTGACCGTCGTCGCAGCGAGCGCGGCCGACGCGGATGTGCATGCGACGGCGCTCGCCGTCCTGAATGCGAGCGCAGCAGCCGCGTACGTGGCTGCGCGACCGCAGCTCGCGGCGCTCCAGATCACCGACGCCGGCGAGCGGATCGAGCTCGGCAAGCTGCGCTATCACGCGACCGAAGGAGTAGCGGCATGAAGCGACTCGCCAAACCACTTGCGACGGCCGTCGCCGTGCTCGTTGCCGCCGGGGCAATCGCAGGCTGCGGTGGCTCGAGCACTGACTCGGCCGCGACCTTTGCGAAACGGATCACGACGGAGTTCGCGCGCGGTCAGTCCGGTCGACTGTGGACGAGCCTTCTTCCGTCACAGCAGGCGATCGTCACCAAGTCGCGCTTCCTCACGTGCCAGGGGAGCCAGGGGTTCGGGTTGCAGAAGATCAAGGTGCTCGACACGTACGGCGAAGCCGTCGACGTCGAGGGACGCAACGAGGACTCGACCGCGGTGACGCTGCAAGTCACCTCCGACGACGGCCGCACGACCGCGACGATGCACGCGATTCGTACCGGCAGCGGCTGGCATTGGATCCTCAGCTCCGCTCAGATGAAGGCCTATGCGCAGAGGAAGTGCCCGTAAGACAGTAGGGCGAACGTAGTCGTTCCTTTCCCGTTCCTTGACGGTCGTTGTCCCCGCGCTGGAACGCGCAGGCGTAGACCAGGGTTGCACCGATGACTCGCCGCCATCCGAACCGTCGAGAGGAGCATGAACGTCATGACCGCAACCGCGACCCGCCGTCTCTCCTTCGACCATACGCCGAAGGAGCTCGCCTCCAGGCACAGCGGCACCGTCGAGATCAGCCTGCTCTGGAGCAGGCGCACGCACCGCGCCGCCGTGACGCTCGAGGACGCGGCCACGGGCGAGCTCATCGAGCTGCCGCTCGCGCCCGCGGACGACCCGCTCGACGTCTACAACCACCCGTACGTGTACGCGGCCGCGCGCGGGCTGCTCGCCGCATAGGCGAGGCGGGTCAGCCGAACGAGATCACGCTGCGGATGCCGTCCTGGGCCTCCATCAGCTCGAAGCCGCGGTTGACCTCGTCGAGCGTGAGCCGGTGCGAGAGGAACGCGTCGACGTCGATGTCGCCGTCGAGATAGCGCTGCACGAGCTCGGGCACCTGGTCGCGTCCCTTCACGCCGCCGAAGGACGAGCCCGCGATGCGGCGGCCGGTGATGAGGTAGCGCGGGACGACGTCGAGCGTCTCGCCCCTGCCGGCGACACCGCAGACGGTGGCAAGGCCCCAGCCCATCCGGGCCGCCTCGACCGCCTGGCGCATCACGGCGACGAGGCCGGTCGCCTCGAACGTGTAGTCGGCGCCGAAGCCGCCGGTCATGTCGAGGATCGCCTGCACGGCATCTGGCCCGGCGGCGAGCGTGTCGGTCGCGCCCTGGCCGCGCGCGAGCGCGAGCCGTTCCTCGGAGATGTCGACGCACACGATCCGCTCGGCACCCTGTAGGCGGCAGCCGGCGACCGCGCCGAGCCCGACCATGCCCGCGCCGAAGACGACGCACGTCGAGCCCGGCTGCACCTTCGCGGTGTTCATCGCGGCGCCGAGGCCGGTGGAGAGGCCGCACGCGAAGAGGCACGCGCGATCGAGCGGCGCCTCCGGCGAGACCTTCGCGAGCGCGATCTCCGGCATCACGGTGTACTCCGCGAACGTCGACGTGCCCATGAAGTGGCGGATCGGCTCGCCGCCACGGGAGAGACGCGTCGTTCCGTCGGGGAGGTAGCCGAGGTTCTGCTGCTCGCGGATCGCCAGGCAGAGGTTCGTGCGCGGGTCGCGGCAGTGGACGCACTCGCGGCACTGCGGCGAGAAGAGCGTCACGACGTGGTCGCCGGGCGCGACCGACGCGACGTTCTCGCCGACCGCCTCGACGACGCCCGCGCCTTCGTGGCCGAGCACGGCCGGCGCGTAGCCGGACGGGTCGGCGCCCGACGCGGTGTACAGGTCGGTGTGGCAGACGCCGCAGGCGACGAGCCGGACGAGGACCTCGCCGGCCTTCGGCTCCGCGAGATCGACCTCCTGAACCTCGAGCGGACGGCCGAACTCCTCGAGCACCGCGGCGCGGATCTTCACGGCGCGATCCTACGCGGCCCTAGTACGACCGCGGCATGTTCAAGACGTGCTCGCCGACGTACGCGAGGACGAGGTTGTTCGACACCGGCGCGACGGTGTAGAGCCGCGTCTCCCGGAACTTCCGCTCGATGTCGTACTCGGCCGCGAAGCCGTAGCCGCCGTACGTGTCCATGCAGGCGTTCGCCGCCGCCCACGACGCTTCGGAGGCGAGGAGCTTGGCGATGTTCGCCTCCGCGCCGCACGGCTCTCCCTCGTCGAAGAGCCACGCAGCCTTGTGTCGCATGAGGTCCGCCGCCTCGGTGGCTGCGTGCGCACGTGCGATCGGAAACTGCACTCCCTGGTTCGACGCGATCGGCCGTCCGAACACGACGCGCTCGGAACCGTACGCGACCGCCTTCTCGATGAACCAGCGAGCGTCGCCGATGCACTCGGACGCGATGAGGATCCGCTCGGCGTTCCACCCGTCGAGGATGTGCCGGAAGCCGTTCCCCTCTTCGCCGATGAGGGCGCCGGCCGGTATCTCGACGTCGTCGAAGAACACCTCGGTCGTCGCGTGGTTCATCATCGTCTTGATCGGGCGGATGTCGAGGCCGGCTCCTGCCGTACGCATGTCGACGAGGAACACCGAGAGCCCGTCGGTCTTCTTCTCGACGCGATCGGCGGCAGTCGTGCGCGCGAGCAGGACCATGAGATCCGAGTGCTCGGCGCGCGACGTCCAGATCTTCTGCCCGCGGATGACGTAGCCGCCGTCGGTGCGCGTCGCCGTCGTCTGGATGCTCGTCGTATCGGAGCCGGCCGACGGTTCCGTGACGCCGAATGCCTGCAGGCGGAGCTCTCCCGACGCGATCTTCGGCAGGTACTCCGCCTTCTGCGCGGAGCTGCCGTGCCGCAGGACGATCGCCATCGTGTACATCTGCGCGTGGCACGCGCCCGAGTTGCAGCCGCTCGCATTGATCGTCTCCAGGATCACGGCGGCTGCGGCGATGCCGAGACCCGCGCCGCCGTACTCCTCGGGGATGAGCGCCGCGAGCCAGCCGCTCTCGGTGAGAGCGGCGACGAACTCGTCGGGGTATCCGTCCGGCTCGAGCGCCTGCCAGTACTCGCCGGGATAGCGCGCGCACAGCTCACCGACGGCGGCGCGAATCTCGACGAGCTCGTGCGGCAGGTCGAACCTCATGTGAACGGGAGTATCGCTTCGCCCAGGAAACCGAGCCCGGCGATGTCGCGTATCCGTCGGTGTCCAGTTAACTCGTGAAAGGGGGGAGCGCCATGTCAGGCAGGCTCTTCAGTTTGCTCACCGCAGGAGTCGTTGTGCTCGTTGCCGCCGCCGTTGCAGGCGCGGCACACGGCCGTGCTGCGGCCGATGTGTACACCGTTCATCCGCTCGTGTCCGACGGAAGCGCGGTGTCCGCGCCCGCCGCGGACACGTCGCTCGTCAACGGATGGGGGCTGAGCGCAGGGCCGACGACGCCATGGTGGGCGTCGGACAACGGCACGAACACGTCGACGCTGTACACCGGCACCGGCGCGAAGCAGGCGCTCACCGTCACGGTGGCGGGCGCGCCGACCGGAACCGTCTTCAACGGCAACGCCGCAGACTTCGCCGTCAGCCAGAACGGCAAGAGCGGCGCGTCGCGGTTCCTGTTCTCGACCGAAGGCGGGACGATTCTCGGCTGGACGCCGGCCGTGAACGGAACGGCGGCCGTCGTCGGCGCGGACCGTTCGAGCGCCGGCGCCGTGTACAAGGGTCTCGCAATCGCAAGCGACCGGCTCTACGCCACGGACTTCCACAACGCACGCGTCGATGTCTTCGACGCGTCGTTCAACCCGGTCACGACCGGGGGCGGCTTCAAGGACGCGAAGATCGCGAAGGGCTTCGCCCCGTTCGGGATCCAGGCGCTCGGCGGCAACATCTTCGTGACGTACGCGAAGCAGGACGCCGCTGCGAAGGACGACGTGGCGGTTCCGGGCCAGGCGTTCGTGGACGAGTTCACCCCCGACGGACAGCTCGTCGCCCGGGTCGTGAACAGCGGCAAGAAGAACGCGCCGCTGAACGCCCCGTGGGGCCTCGCGCTCGCGCCGGCGGACTTCAGCGTCTTCGGAGGCGACCTCCTGGTCGGCAACTTCGGCAACGGTCGGATCAGCGCGTACACCCAGAAGGGGAACACGTGGGTCTACAAGGGCCAGTTGCGCCTCGGCGACGGCACGCCGGTCGCGATCGACGGTCTGTGGGCGATCGCGTTCGGCAACGGCGCAGCCGCCGGGCCGACGAACACGCTCTACTTCCTCTCCGGTCCGTCGGACGAGCAGCACGGGCTCTACGGATCGATCACGGCGGGGTAAGCGCCGGCGCGCGAAGGATGCGTGGCCCGCGTTACCGAATTCGGCTTGGTTGACGCCGATTCGGTAACGCGGGCCACACGGGGCGTGGCGCAACAGGGACTCTCTAAACGGTTACGGGCGACGCTGGCTGCAACGATGAGAGCGAGCGCCGCAGCGCCTCTGCAACGCTGGCGCGCTAGTGCTGGTGCCGCTATGGGATCTCGGGGTGACTGGCCCGCGCGCCAGGAGGTGAAGGTTTCGCGAGCGGCCGAATTTGCTCTCGAGCGTACGACGGCTCCGAGAATGCGCCTCGCATGGGTGCAAGAGGCACCACTTGAGCACCTCGCAGTGTCCGACTCCCGGCTGCGCGGTTGGTATCCGTTACCGGACCTGCCGACCAAAGGAGACGCCATGAGCACTGCCGTACGGGCATCGACCGACATCCGGCCTTTTGACGTCGAGATTCCCGCAGAGAAGCTCGACGAGCTACGTCAGCGCATCGCCGCGACACGTTGGCCGAGCAAGGAACTCGTCGCCGACCGGTCGCAAGGGCGTCCAGCTGGAGACGCTGCAAACGCTCGCGCGCTACTGGCTGGACGAGTACGACCTCGGGCGGATCGAGGCGCGCCTGAACGCGCTGCCGCAGTTCGTCACCGAGATCGACGGCGTGGACGTCCACTTCATCCACGCCAAGTCGTCGCACGAGGACGCCCTACCGCTGATCATGACCCACGGCTGGCCCGGCTCCGTGATCGAGCTAATCGACTCCGTCGGTCCGCTGACGGACCCGGCCGCGCACGGCGGCGGCGCCGAGGATGCCTTCCATCTCGTGCTGCCCTCCCTGCCCGGGTACGGGCTCTCCGGCGAACCGGTCGAGATCGGCTGGGACCTGGGCCGGACTGCACGCGCCTGGGCTGAGCTCATGCGCCGTCTCGGCTACACCCGCTACGTGGCCCAGGGCGGCGACGTGGGCGCCGGCGTGACCGACGCGATGAGCCGCCAGGCACCCGAGGGCCTGATCGGCATCCACACGAACCTGCTCGTGCCGGCGCTGAACGGCCCCATGCCGACGGACACCGACGAGGAACGCGCCGCGGCCGCGCAGATCGCCACCTTCGGGAAGTCCGGCAACGGCTACTTCGTCGAGATGGCCACCCGTCCGCAGACGATCGGCTACGCGCTGCTCGACTCGCCCATCGCTCTCGCCGCCTGGATGATCGACCACGACACGGACGCCTACTACAAGATCGCGCGCGCCTTCGTCGACGGGCAGCCGTCGGGCAACCTCACGCGAGACCACATCCTCGACAACATCACGCTGTACTGGCTGACCGGCACCGCCGCCTCCGCGGCACGGTCGTACTGGGAGGCCTACGGCGCCGACGCCCCGGCCGCGAGCCAGCAGCCGCTGCCGCCGACGGCGATCCCGTTCGGCTTCACGACGTTCCCGGGCGAGATCTGGCGGACGCCGCGCAGCTGGGTCGAGGCGAGCTACCCGAACGTCATCTACTTCAACGCAGTCGACAAGGGCGGCCACTTCGCCGCCTGGGAAGAGCCCGAGCTCTTCTCGACCGAAATCCGCGCGGCCTTCAAGTCGCTCCGCTGACCAGGCACGCCTGAGCGCCGCGTACTGCACCGGTGCGCGGCGCTCATGGGCGTGGCGCAGCCTGGCGCTCTCATCCTCGGCGACGACGACGACGAGTCGTCTTCTCGAAGCGGCCCTGATGTTCCTCGAACGAACCGGATTCGTGGCCGTCGGCGTCGTCTCGACGACCGACGAGAGATCACGGAAGAAACAGCTGGGCACTCGACGGCGGGCGGCCGGTCACCAAGCGGTTTCCGGGGTCATCGCCGGGTGCTCTGCTCGGCACGTATGACTTCGTCATGAGCGAAAGCGCCCGTATAGAGGCAGAGCGGACGGTCCCGCGGATCAGACGGTCTTCGTTTCTGAAGTCATCGCTGGTGGCGGTTGTTGCCGTCGGGTTTGGGCGATTCCCGACGTTGGCGTCGGCTTCTGACGGCAGCAAGGTGAAGCGCTTCATTCGACTGTCGCGGCTGGCGAGCGGCACCGAAAGCCTTCCAGCCGAGCATGCAGCCGCGTATCTCGAGGCGCTCGAGGCGGACGGCGTCCTCAAGCTGACGCCCTCGCGCTTCGCCGAGCTTGCGGGCGTCACCGCCACGGGAGGCCCCACGACACTCGCTGAGGTCGAGCAGTCCGCTGCCTACAAGGCGCCTGGCGGGGCCGAATGCCTGCGCGCGGTCGCGGCGGCGTGGTGGAGCGGAGCGGTACCGACGCCAGGCGGCGGCGAGAAGGTGATCACGTTCAGCGACGCGCTCGTATGGCGCCAGGTGCACGAGCCGATGACGTGCGAAGGAGCCACCGGGTCGTGGTCCAAGCCGGGGCGGGCGATCGAATGAGCGCGGACACCGTCTCCGCCGACGTCGTCGTCGTCGGGTCCGGCATCGCCGGCGCTCTCGTCGCGACGGGCCTCGCGCGCCGTGGTGCCAAGGTCGTGGTGCTCGAGGCAGGCCCGCGTGTCGACCGAGCCGAGGCCGTGCTTCGCGACCAGGCCGCTGGCTCCGTGCGCGGAATTCCGGAGTCGGCCTATCCGACGGTGCCGTACGCGCCTCATCCCTCGACGGTCGATCCGAAGTTCTATCTCGTGCAGAAGGGCCCGGAGGATTTCGGGAGCATCTACGAGCGGCTCGTTGGTGGGACGACTTGGCATTGGCTGGGCACGTCGCTGCGGCTCGTGCCGAACGACTTCCGCATGAAGAGCACGTACGGGGTCGGGGTCGACTGGCCGATCTCGTACGCCGACCTCGAGCCGTGGTACGGCCGCGCCGAGAGCGAGATCGGAGTCGCCGGCGTGGACTCGCCCGACCTCGGTGCGCCGCGATCGACGTCGTATCCGATGCCGCCGATCCCGCAGTCCTATCTTGACAAGCAGTGGACCGGCGCTGCGAGAGGAGCCGGGCTGCGCGTCGTGTCGACGCCTCAAGCGCGCAACAGCATCACCCGAGCGGGAAGGCCTCCGTGCTGTGGCAACAACAACTGCATCCCGATCTGCCCGATCGGAGCGAAGTACGACGGAGCCGTCCACGTTGCGGAGGCGGAGAAGCTCGGTGTTCGCGTGCTCGACTCGTCAGTCGTGCATCACGTCGATGTCAAGCCGCACTCGGTAACGGTGCGCTATCTGCGTCCGGATCGGACCCAAGGAATCGTCACCGGGCGTGTCCTCGTCCTGGCGGCGCATGCGATCGAGACTCCGAAGCTGATGCTCATGTCGGATGGCCTCGGCAACGCGTACGGAAACGTCGGCCGCTATCTCATGGACCACCCGACGCAGCTCTCGTGGGCGTTGTCGAACCGGCCGGTCTATCCGTACCGCGGGCCGCTCTCGACGAGTGGGATCGAGATGCTCCGCGACGGCGAGTTCCGCAGGAAGCGTGCCGCCTTCCGCATCGAGATCGGAAACGACGGCTGGTCATGGCCCGAAGGCGACCAGACCGCGCAGGCGAGCGCGATGGCAAAGAGTGGCCTGATCGGCGCGGCCGGCTTCCAGCACCTCGGTGAGCAGTTCGAGCGTCACGTCCGCCTCGCCAGCCTGACAGAGCCGCTTCCCGACTCGTCGAACCGCGTGTCGTTGTCGTCCGAGAAAGATGCGCTCGGCCTTCCCCGTCCGGAGATCCACTATCGGACGGGCGAGTACTCGAGCGCTGGTCTCGCGGAGGCGCGTGCAACGCATGAGCGTCTCTTCCGGTCGCTCGGAGTCGGTGAGATCCATCACTGGCCCGGACCGCAGGGCGCCGGGCACATCATGGGTACCTGCCGCATGGGCGACGACCCCAAGACCTCGGTTGTGGACTCGGATCTCCGCGTGCACGGCCACGCGAACTGCTTCGTGGTCAGCACCGCCGTCTGGCCGACGGTCGGAACGGCAAATCCGACGCTGACGCTGGCGGCGCTCAGCCTTCGCGCCGTCGACGCGATTCATAGGGCTGTTTCGGAATGAAGCGCCTGCTCGTTGCGTGTGCGTGGTGTGGACGGATCGATCTCGACGGATGGGTCGAGGAGGACGTAGCGTTGCGGAGGCTCCGCAGCTACGAGTGGTCGAAGCCCCCGACGTTCAGTCACGGCATCTGCGACGACTGTCTCGAGCGCGTTCTTCGCAGGCGAGAGGCGGCTGAAGTGGAGATGGATGCGGCGTGACTGCGCTGCTGCACGATCTTCCGCTCATGGTGGTCGCGCTTGCGATGTTGCTGTTGGCTCGCCTCCCCGAGCTCCGGCGCGAAGCGAGGCCGGCTTGTCCGATTTGCGGCTCGCACAACGACCGCCATGCGGCGAGTTGTCCGTGGGCCGACCGAGTGCGGCGGGGATCGGGCTCGTGAGCGTTCCGGCTGCTGCATTCCGTCCGACGCTGACGCGCGACGAAGCGGGGACGCTGCTGGGGCAGACGATGGGCCTGGTCGCCGTTACTGCAGGCCTGTTCGCGCTTGGGGCGTACCTCGGTCGCGACCTCTCCTCCATGTGGGGGTGGTTGTTCTTCATCGCCTCCTTCGTCCTTCTCATCGGCGTCAAAGCCGCGGTAGGGCGCTCCGAGACGGCGGCGGTCACACTGCTCTTCGGCTTTGGCGTGTTGATCGGCTTGGCGGTGGCTCCGGCGCTGGCGTACTACGCCTCTGCCGATCAGCAGGCACTCTGGGAAGCCGGCGGAGCCACCGCGCTCGTGGTGGCCGGCTTTGGAGCCGCCGGATACAGCACGCGCCGCGACCTCTCGGCGCTCGCCCGCCTCTTCTTCTGGGGTCTGCTCGCCCTGATCGTGTTCGGGATCGTCGTTGTGTTCACCCAGATTCCACACGGCGCAGTCATCTATGCCGTCGTGGGGCTGATCATCTTTGCCGGCCTGACCGCGTTCGACTTCCAGAGACTCCGCCGCGGTAGGGACATCCGCACCGCGCCTCTCCTGGCGGCGTCGATCTTCCTCGACGCCTTGAACATCTTCCTGTTGCTTCTGACGCTCTTCGGTAGGGGAAAGTAGGAGGACCGGAACCTCGCTCGGCCGCGACCGCGTGCTGACTGCTACCTCAGCAACGGCGACGGCGGGATGTGCGTGGTGCCGCGCACGCCTTCGACGACGAATGCGATCTCGTCGAAGTAGCACCAGCTCCACTCCTCGCCGGGTTCGAGCGAGCGGATGATGGGGTGTCCGGCGGTGCGATGGTGCGCGGTCGCATGGCGGTTCGGAGAGTCGTCGCAGCAACCGACGTGGCCGCAGGTGAGGCATATGCGGAGATGGAGCCATTTGCCGCCCATGCGAAGGCAGTCTTCGCAGCCGTCCACCGACGCGGGCAGCTCGTGCAGCTCGACCTGAGCGAGGTGAGTGCAGAGCTCGCTCATCCGATTTGACTCTTGGAAGACGCGAGGTGCTGATGAACGAATTGCACAGCCATCGATCCCTCGCCGACAGCGGTCGCACAGCGCTTGGTCGAGCCGAAGCGAACATCGCCGGCTGCGTAGATGCCCGGGACGCTGGTCTCGAGGAGATGCTCGGCGCCAGCTGCGTCGCCGGTGAGGACGAATCCGTCGGCGGCGCGCGAGACTGCGTCGTCGAGCCACTCCGTGCACGGCTGCGCGCCGAGGAAGAAGAAGAGGAAGGACACCGGCAGCTGCTCGCCGCTCGTCAACGTCACGCTCTCGAGCTGTCCGTCAGCTCCGTGGAGGACGGACACCTCACTGCGGTTGCGAACAGCCACGCCGTATCGTTCTAGCTCGCGGATGAGGTACTCGGACATCGTCTCGCGAAGATCGGCGCGACGGTGCAGCAGGGTGACGAGCGCCCCACCGCGAGAGAGCCAGACCGCGGCTTGTCCGGCGGAGTTACCGCCTCCGACGACTGCGACACGGGATGCACCGCACAGTTGCGCCTCGGGAGGGCCGGCAGCGTAGAAGACGCTGACCCCCTCGTAGTCCCCAAGGTCGTCGAGAGGGAGCCGCCGGTAGTCGGCACCGGTTGCGAGCACAACGGCTCGCGCAGCGACGTCGTGCCCCTCTTCCAGTCGCACGAGGTGTCGTCCGTTGCCGGGTTCGAGCGCGACTGCCCGGTACGGGGTCGCGGGTCGGGCGCCGAACTTGCGCGCCTGGCTCACGGCGCGGCTCGTGAGTTCGTTACCGGTGATCCCGGCAGGAAACCCGAGGTAGTTCTCGATTCGGCGCGACGACCCAGCCTGGCCGCCGAGCGCCGTGCTTTCGACGATGAGGGTGTCGAGGCCTTCCGACGCTCCATAGACCGCGGCGGCGAGACCGGCGGGTCCGCCGCCGACCACGAGGAGGTCCACCTGCTCGCGCGGCGCCAGCTCCCGGCCGACACCGAGCGCCCGGAGGACATCACCCCGCGACGGGGTCTGTAACACGACACCATCGGGGAGCCGAACGAGTGGCGGTTCCGTGCCGTCCGGGGGTGCTGCCTCGTGCCAGGTGAACGGCAGGCGGTTGGCGCGGGCGAAGCGCAGCATGCTCATCGTCGCTTCCGAGGAGTGGGGGCCGACGATCTCGAGACCGATGCCTTGAAGGCGCTGAAGTGCTTCTCGTCTCGCGACGAGAGTCGACAACACGAGATCGCTCAGCGGGCCGTCGTCGAACAGGAGCGCGCGTAGCGCGTCGCGGTCGACCTCGATGTAGCGCAGTGGTTTCGTCACCACTGCAGTCACGATGACTGTCTGCCCTGACAGGAGATCGAACTCACCGAGAAAGCTCGATGCCCCGTGCCGGTTTATCTCGTTGCCGGTCGCGTCGACGATCGCCACTTCGCCTTCGCGGATAGCGATGAACGGGGAGGTCGCGTCTCCCACTCTGAACATGGTCTCGCCCACCGGTGCCGCGCGCTCCTGACCGACCCGTGCGAGCGTCTCCAGTTGCGAAGCCGACAGCGACGGACTGGCAGGACCTCTCATCGCGTGAGCCTAACCGTGGCCTCAGGTAACCGTGAGGTGGCCAGGGAACCGGCTCGAGCGGTCGGCCGAAGTGGCGCATAATTCCGTCGTGGAGCGCGCGCCGGACTCGGTAGCCGACCGGACGGTTGTCATCGCCGACGACGATCTCCTTCTCCGCGAGGGGATAGCCAGCCTGCTCACGCAGGCCGGTTATCACGTCGTGGGTCAGGCCGGGGACGCGGCAGAGCTCCTGCGCCTTGTCCGAGAGCATCGGCCCGAGGTCGCCATCGTGGACATTCGGATGCCGCCCGATCACGGGACGGAGGGTCTACTTGCCGCTCAGGCGATTCGAGACGAGATGCCGGAGACCGCGATCCTCGTCCTCTCTGCGCACGTCGAGGTCAGGCATGCGGCCACGTTGCTCGCTAGCGGGCAACGAAGCGGCTACCTGCTGAAGAGCAGCGTGGCGAACATCGAAGAGTTCCTCGAGAGCATCGACCGGCTCAGGCGCGGCGGCTCCGTCGTCGATCCTTCGCTCATCGTCGAGCTGCTCGCGGCGCGCACGGCCGACGATCCGCTCGAGGGCCTCACATCGCGCGAGCGCGAGGTGCTCGGGCTGATGGCCGAGGGCAGAACGAACGCCGGCATCGCGCGGCGGCTGTGGATCACCGGCGGCACGGTCGAGAAGCACGTACACAGCATTTTCGGGAAGCTCCGCCTTCCGGAGACCGACGACGACCATCGCCGAGTGCTCGCCGTGGTCGCGTTCCTCGCTGCGCGTTAGTCGTCGAGCAGCTCGCGGATGCGCTTCGCGGAGAGCTTCGTCTTCGCGATGAAACCGACCGCGGGGCTTGCTGCGATCCGGTCGCGGAACTCGCATTCGTCGTGCGTGGAGATGAAGATCACCGCGGGTGTTGGCGCTCTCGCGCTGTCCATGAGCCGGCTCGCAACATCGAAGCCGCTCTCATCGCCAAGGCTGAGGTCGACGAGAGCGACGTCGTGGGGAACGGCCGCTGCCAGCGCAATCGCTTCGTCGCCGGAGGCAGCGACACCGACCACGGAGACGCCTTCGCGCTCGAGCAGGGTCCGCGCCTCGTCTCCAAAGCGCCGACTATCGTCCACGATCAGGCAGCGCAACGACATAGCGTCCTAAGCGTTGCAGCCGCGGTGCTTTGTTACATGGGGGTTAACCCCAAATCTGCAGCGGCTCACGTTCTTTTATGCTGCATCTGTCACGAGGCGAGAACGGTCGCCGCAGGCGACCCAGCAGTACCACCGGGGGGAGCTTGGCGAAGCCCACATCCGCGACCGATCGAACAGGCTTTGCCGACGAGCCGGCGGCGACGGGTCGTCTGGCGACGTTGATCTCCCGAGGCGCCAGCCCCGAAGCATGCTTCGGGGCGGCTTGCAATGAGGCGGTGGAGCTGTTCGACGTCGAGCAGGCTGCGATCGTTCGCCTCGAGGCCGACGAGCCGGCGCTTGTGAGCGTCGGCCTGAGCGCTGGGCTGGGAGGGGCGACGATCGGAATGCGTTCGGCGCTCGGAGAGTGGCAGACGTCGAGCGCCGCCTGCCGCACTCGTCGTACCGCGCGGTCAACCGGAGGTCTCGTTTCGATCGTCTCGGCTCCCATCATCGTCGACGGCTCCGTCTGGGGCGCCGTGACGGTCTGGGACTCCCGCCGGACGCTGGCGCCCGACATGGAGAGGCGCATCGAGACGTTCACGGAGCTGATTGCGATGGCGATCGCGAATCTCAAGGCGCGCGAGGCGCTCGCCTCGTCTGAAGCACGCGCATTCGCGCTCGCGAGCGAGCAGGCGGCCTTGCGGCACCTGGCGATGCTCGCGGCTCGCGGATCACCCCCCTCGGAAATCCTTGAGACGGTTGCCAACGAGGCAGCGCGAGTCTTGGACGTCGACGCCGTCGGAATGATTCGGTTCGAGCCCGACGAGACGGCCACACTCGTCGCGCAGTCGGAGACCTCCTGGGACCCGGTGCCACTGGGGACCACGTTCACGCTCGACGGCGAGAACATCGTCACCTGGGTGGATCGAACGCGGAATGTCGCACGTATGGACGATTGGAAGAGCGCAACGGGCGCGGTCGCCGCCCTTGCGACCGTGGCCGGTGTCAGTTCTGCAGTTGCGTCACCGATAGTCGCGGAAGGGCGGCTGTGGGGCACGATGATCGCGGCGACGAAAGGAAGCGCGCCTCTCCCGTCCGCAACCGAGTCGCGAATCGTGGAGTTCGCCGAGCTGGTCGCAAACGCGATCTCAAATGCTGAGAGCCGAGAGGCGCTGACGCAGCTTGCCGACGAGCAGGCGGCCCTTGGGCGGGTCGCGACGCTCGTAGCGTCGGGAACCGAGCCCGACGAGCTGTTCTCGGCAGTGAGCGAAGAGGTCGCCCGATTGTTCGCCGCCGACAGCGCCTCGGTTGGACGCTTCGAGCCTGACGGGTCCGGAATCGTGGCCGTCGGCCGAAGCCACCGTCTGCACGGCATTCCGGTCGGTACGCGTGCAGACGTCGACGAATCCCCGACCTTGACTGAGGTCCGCCACACCCGTCGCGCAGCGCGGTGGAGCGACCAGCTCTATACATCTGTGGCCGCGCCGATCATGGCCGGCGGAACCCTCTGGGGTGTCCTCGAAGTCGGCGCGGGACGTGTAGGCCTTCCGTCGGATACAGAGGAGCGGCTCGAGAAGTTCGGCGAGCTCGTGGCCACAGCGATTGCGAATGCCGAGAGCGGAGCTGCCCTCGCCGTCTCCCAGGCAAGGAAGAGTGCGGTGCTGGAGTGGGCACTCGACTGCATCGTCACGATCGACCACGCGGGCAACATCTTGGAGTTCAACCCGGCGGCCGAAGCGACGTTCGGCTATCGCCGCGAGGACGTCATCAGCAGGGAGATGGCCGAGTTCCTCGTCCCGCCCTCGCTCCGTGAACAGCACCGCCACGGGTTGAAGCACTACGTCGAGACCGGCGAGAGCGAGATCCTGCGAAAGCGGATCGAGCTCACGGGGTTACGTTCGGACGGTACCGAGTTCCCCATCGAGCTGACGGTCATACCTAGCGCCACCGGCGGGCCTCCGACGTTCACCGCGTATCTGCGCGACATCACCGACCGAAAACGAGGTGAGGAGGAGAGAGTTCGACTCCTCGAGGGGGAGCGATTAGCCAGAGCCGAGGCCGAGGCGGCGAGCGAGCGCGCGCAAGACCTCGCCGCGGAGCAGGCCGCCCTGCGCCGCGTCGCGACGCTCGTTGCCGAGCGCGCGAAAGCCGAGGAAATCTTCTCGGCGGTTGCGCGCGAGGTCAGCCGGGTGCTCGATGTCCTCCATGTCACCGTAAATCAGTACGAACCGGAAGGCGCACGGACGTTCTCGGTCGTCGTGGCGTCTCACGAGGATCCGACGTTCCCGGTCGGAAGTCGCTGGCCACTCGACGGCCCGAGCGTCCGAGCCTCGGTCTACGAAACCGGTCGACCGGCGCGCATGGAGGATTGGTCCGGGCTCGATGGGACCGTGGCCGCGGTCGTGCGAAGTCAGAGGAGACAAACGAGCTGGGCGATCGGCGTCCCGATCGTCGTCGAAGGGGCGGTCTGGGGAAGCATCATCGCGGGAACCAGCGGCACCGAACCGATTCCCCCCGGCGCCGAGGACAGGCTCGCCCGGTTCACCGAACTCGTGTCGACCGCGGTCACGAACATCACCATGCGCGCCGAGCTCGCCGCATCGGAGGCGCGCGCGCGCGAGCTCGCGAACGAACAGGCGGCGCTTCGCCGAGTTGCAACCCTGGTCGCACGAGGCGCGAGCCCTGAGGAGCTGTTTTCCGCCGTGGCCGACGAGGTCGCGGGCATCATCGACATCCCGGTCGTGGGTGTTAACCGCTACGAGGCCGATGGCACTTTCACGATGCTCGGCGTTGCCGGCGAGACCGACTCGACGGTCGGCAGCCGCCGGCCGGTCGACGAGGACGGGATCGCCGGAGAAGTGCTCGTTACCGGGCGCCCCTCGCGAAGGGACGAGCACTCGGCCGCGACGCTCGGTGTGCCGATCGTCGTCGAAGGCAGCATCTGGGGTTTCATGGTCGCCGCAGCCAAGCCGGGCAGATCCATCCCGCGTGACACAGAGGCGCGACTCGCCCGCTTCACCGAGCTGGTCGCGACCGCTGTCTCGAATGCGACGACGCGCAGCGAGCTGCTGACGTCGCGTGCGCGCCTTGTCAGCGCTGCGGATGAGACGCGCCGCCGCCTCGAGCGGGATCTCCATGATGGGGTTCAGCAATGGCTCGTTGCGCTTGCGCTCAAGGCGCGGATGGCAGCCGGGCTCTTTGCCGCGGGCGAATCGCCTGTGCAGGACCTGTCCAGCCTTGCTGACGATCTCGTGGCTCTGACGGATGAGTTGCGCGAGATCTCGCGCGGCATCCATCCGGCGATTCTTTCCGAGGCGGGGCTCGACGATGCGTTGAGGGCTCTCGCGCGGCGAAGCGCGATTCGCGTCGATCTCGACGTCAGTTTCCAAAGGCGATTCGAGCCGACGGTCGAGGCGACTGTGTACTACGTCGCGGCAGAGTCGCTCACGAACGCCGTCAAGCATGCGGAGGCATCGGCTGTCTCTGTCCGCGGTGGGCTGCGTGGTCGCTCGATCGAGCTCGAGATCAAGGACGACGGGGTGGGTGGCGCGGATCCGGCTCTGGGAACGGGCTTGGTCGGGCTCAAGGATCGGGTTGACGCACTCGGCGGAACCATCTCGCTCGCGAGCCGGATGGGCGCAGGCACGACGATCGTGATGAGACTGCCGGCAGTTCCACGGGACGGAGGGGATCCGACTTCGGGTTAGCCGGAGTGGCATGTCTTCGGGTTTGCCCGAGCACGAGTCTCGGGTTGACAGCGACGAAAACGGCGCAGTCTTCGCAGATGCTGGTGACGTCATCAGCCCTGGCAGGCGCTGGGGGACAGTCGTGGCCAGCAGTCCGAAGATCGCAACGGAGGCTCCAATGCTCGTCGGACGTGCAGAGGAGTGTGCGGCGCTCGATCGTCTCCTCGCCGACACGAGCAGAGGCACGAGTCGGGTCGTTCTGCTCACTGGCGAGGCGGGCGTGGGAAAGAGCGCGCTGCTCGCTTACGTGTCGAGTCGAGCGACGGGGTGGAACATCATCTCGGCGGTCGGCGTCGAGTCCGAGGCGAAGCTCGCCTTCAGCGGTCTTCACCAGGTGTGCGTGCCGATGCTTGGCCAGCTGGGCACGTTGCCCTCGCCGCAGCGGATTGCGTTGGAGACTGTGTTCGGTCGCACTCCTGGGCCACCGCCGGATCGATTTCTCGTTGCGCTCGCGGCGCTGACGCTGCTCGCCACAGCCGCGGAGCAGCAGCCGCTGATCTGCGTCATCGATGATGCGCACTGGCTCGACCAGGCATCTGCACAGATTCTCGGTTTCGTCGCACGCCGCCTCCTCGTCGAACGGATCGCGATCGTGTGCGCCGCGAGGGTCGATCTCGTCGGCGGGATCTTCGCCGGCCTTCCCGACCTGACCGTGTCCGGACTGGGGCCGAGCGACGCTCGTAAGCTCCTCCTGGAGAACGTGCCAGGTGGTCGGCTGGACCCCGTTGTCTGCGACCAAATCGTCGCCGAGAGTCGCGGCAACGCGCTTGCGCTCCTGGAGCTGTCGCGCGCGTGGGATCCTGCAGAAGTTGCCGGTGGTTTCGGGCTCCCGGCCGTTCGGCCAGTCGCGAGCATCAGCGAGCAAAGCTACTCCCGTCGGCTCTCGACGCTGCCTGCAGACGCGCGCTTGCTGCTGCTCGTCGCGGCTGCAGATCCGCTCGGAGACCCGGTGTTGCTCCACCGCGCCGCCGAGGCATTGGGGCACAAGATGGGAGCTCTCGACGCCGCCGTGGATGAGCGGCTTCTGTCTGTCGGAGAGCGGATCGAGTTCGCCCATCCACTCATCCGCTCCGCCGTGTACCGCTTCGCAGCCGTCGAGGACCGCCAGCGCGTTCATCTCGCACTGGCTGAAGCAACGAATGCCGACACGGATCCGGACCGGCGGGCGTGGCACCGCGGGTGCGGAACGTCAGGCCCTAACGAGGATGTCGCCGTCGAGCTCGAGCGCTCGGCTGGCCAGGCGGAAGCTCGTGGCGGGCTCGCCGCAGCCGCGGCATTCCTGCGGCGGGCCGCCGCGCTGAGTGCTGACCCTGGGCGCTGCGTCGATCGTGCGCTCGACGCCGCCCAGGCGAGCCTTCACGCAGGCGCATTCGGGACGGCTCTCGCCCTCGCAGAACACGCAGAGGGGGATGCGCCGGACGACTTCAAGCGTGCGCGCGTGGAACTCGTCCGCGGGCAGGCCGCGTTCGCATTGGGTGCGGGTGGGGACGCTGCTTCCCGGCTGCTGGCGGCGGCGAAGCAGCTCGAGCCCTTTGATCAGGATCTCGCATGCCAAACTTATCTCGACGCATGGGGAGCGGCTCTCTTCGACGGAAACCTCCTCGAGGTTTCGCGGGCCGCGAGGGCAGCGGGTCGGCCGGACCGTCCTCGGCGTCCATCTGAGCTCCTCCTCGACGGTCTTGCGACCCTGATCACGGACGGGCGGACGGTCGCCGCGCCGATGCTGAGGCAGGCAGCCAAAGCGCTCGCTGCAGGCGCCGACGAGGACGACACCGGCTTCTGCTTGCCGGCCATGGTGCCGTCGAGCGTCCTCTGGGACGAAGAGAGCTGGCGGGAGATCAACGCTCGTCGGCTGCATCGGGCGCGCGAGCTCGGCGCTACGGCGCGCCTGCCCTTCGACCTCACCTCGCTCGCGATCCTCACAGCGTGGTGCGGGGACTTCGCGGATGCGACGTCGGCGATTCGGGAGATACCGGTCGCGGCGCGGGTCGCCGGCATCCCGCTCGCGTCCATCGGCTCGATGCTGCTCGCAGCCCTCCGTGGGGACGAGAGCCGGCCATCGGAAACCGGCGGTCCGGGGATCGGCTTCCAGTTCGCCCAGTGGAGCTCTGCGATCCTCTGCAACGGCCTCGCGCGGTACGACGAGGCTCTGACCGCGGCGCAGGATGCGAGCAACCACGAGTTCGATGTGTTCCTCTCTTCGTGGGCGCTGCCCGAGCTTGTGGAAGCAAGCGTGAAGACCCGCAAGGTGGAGCTCGGCCGTGCCGCACTCGACCGCCTCACGGTGGCGACGACGGCCGCCGGTGGCGACTGGGCGCTCGGCTTGGAGGCGCGTTGCCAGGCGTTGCTGAGCGGCGGCGAGACGGCCGACGAGCTCTACCGGGATGCGATCGAGCGGCTGAGTCGCACGCGCGTGCGGACAGAGCTCGCGCGCACGCATCTTCTCTACGGCGAGTGGCTACGACGTGAGGACCGTCGTGTCGACGCGCGCGAACACCTGCGCACGGCGCACGAACTCTTCATTGGCATAGGGATGGAGGCGTTTGCAGAGCGCACGCGCAGGGAGCTGGTGGCAACCGGCGAGAAGGTCCGGAGACGGATTCCCGAGACACGTGACACCCTCACGCCGCAAGAGCGGCAGATTGCCCAGCTCGCCGGCGAGGGGCTCTCGAATCCCGAGATCGGCTTGCAGCTCTTCATCAGCAGCCGCACTGTCGAGTGGCATCTACGGAAGGTGTTCGCCAAGCTGGGCATCAGCTCCCGCAAGCAGCTCCGGACGGCGCTGCCCCTGGACGCCGAGTTCGTCACGACGCAGATCGGATGACTGCGACGTGCCTCAGTCACGAAAAGGTGCCAACGGCATCCACGCGGTTGCCCTGTGCAGGGATGCGTCCTCATAGGCTCGTGTCATGGAAACAATCATCGTTGGTGTAGATGGTTCGGCCGGCGCGGCCGCTGCGCTGGCGTTCGCCGTCACAGAGGCAGGGCTTCGGCAGGCACGGCTCCGCATCGTGGCCGCATGGGAGGTACCCGCGGGGTTCTACGGCAGCGGTTTCGCGCCACCCCTTGAGGCCGAGCCGCCGGATGACTTTCGCGTTGGAGCGCAGAACGTCGCCGAGGAAGCGCTTGCAAAGGCGACTAAGGAGCTACCGTCGCTCGAGGGGGAGGCGCTCGCAGTCGAGGGACAGCCGGCAGACGTGCTCCTCAAGCAGGCCGTCGACGCCCAGCTGATCGTCGTCGGGAACCGGGGCAGGGGCGGCTTCAGGAGCCTGTTGCTCGGGTCGGTCAGCCAGCAGGTCGTCCACCATGCGAGCTGCCCGGTCGTTGTCGTGCACCAGAGCTGACGCAAATGTCTGGCGTGACCTTCGAGCGGCGCTCCATCGACTTCTTCGACCCGCACACGGGACTCGGCATCTACGCCACGTCATGACGTCCCCTGCGGCGCTAGGACTTCCGACGGGCACGCGCGCATGTCTGTTCGACCTCGACGGCGTGCTGACGCGGACCGCAGCTGTGCACGCGCGGGCATGGAAGCAGACGTTCGACGGGTTCCTGCGCGAACGGGCAGAGCGGACCGGGAAGCGGTTCGTCCCGTTCGACGCAGCTTCCGACTACGACGAGTACGTGGACGGCGAGACACGGGTCGACGGCGTGCGCACGTTCCTCGCTTCGCGGGGGATCGAGCTACCGGAAGGCGACCCCGACGACCCGCCGACGGCGGCGACCGAGCACGGTCTCGGCAACCGGAAGAACGTCCTGCTGCTCAAGTCGATCGAACGCGACGGCGTCGAAACGTACGGCGGCTCGGTGCGGTACGTGCATGCCGCGCGCGACGCGGGACTCCGGCGCGCAGTGGTCTCGTCCAGTGCAAACTGCCGGGAGGTGCTCGAGGCGGCGAAGATCGCCGACCTGTTCGAGGCGCGGATCGACGGCGTCGTTGTGGAGCAGGAGCAGCTGCACGGCAAGCCGGCACCCGACATGTTCCTCGCCGCGGCGCGCGCGCTCGACGTCGCTCCGGGCAACGCGGCAGTCTTCGAGGACGCACTGGCCGGAGTCGAGGCCGGCCGCGCGGGCGCGTTCGGCTTCATCGTCGGCGTCGATCGCGCCGGCCAGGCGGACGCGCTACGCGCGAACGGCGCCGACATCGTGGTCGACGACCTGGCCGAGCTGCTTCGGTGATCGACCATCTCGCGTTTGCGTCGACGCCGTGGTCGCTGCGCGAGACCGAGCTCGACCTGGACGTCCTCGCGCAGGCTGAATCGTTGTTCGCGTTGTCGAACGGGCACCTCGGGCTGCGAGGGAACCTCGACGAGGGGGAGCCGTTCGGCCTCGCGGGCACGTACCTGAACTCGTTCTACGAGTTCCGGCCGCTCCCGTACGCGGAGGCGGGCTACGGCTATCCGGAGTCGGGGCAGACGATCGTGAACGTCACGAACGGAAAGGTCGTCCGCCTGCTGGTCGACGACGAGCCTTTCGACGTCCGCTACGGCAAGCTGCTCTCCCACGAGCGCGAACTCGACCTGCGCGCCGGCGTGCTCCGCCGCCGTGCGGAATGGCGATCGCCGGCCGGCACGGTGGTGCGCGTCAACTCCACGCGGCTCGTGTCGCTCGTGCAGCGGGCAGCGGCGGCGATCCTCTACGAGGTCGAGCCGCTGGACGCAACGGTGCGCCTGGTCGTCCAGTCCGAGCTCGTCGCGAACGAGGCCGGAGGGCAGACGCACGACGATCCGCGCGCCGCTGCGGTGCTCGAAGCTCCTCTGAAGTCGGAGCACTTCTTCGCCGAGGACGCCCGCGTCGTGCTCACGCACTCCACGAAGCGGAGCGGTCTGCTGATGGCGGCTGCGATGGACCACGTCGTCGACGGACCGGACGGGACCGCTACGACGTCGGAGGGCAGCGCCGACGTCGGCCGCTTCACCGTGACGACCACGCTGAACCCGGGCGAGCGGCTGCGCGTGGTCAAGTTCCTCGCGTACGGCTGGTCGGGCAAACGATCCGTGCCGGCCGTCCGCGACCAAGTCATCGCGGCGCTCGACCAGGCGCGTCACACCGGCTGGGAGGGGCTGGTCGAGGAGCAGCACAGCTATCTCGACGACTTCTGGGGACGCGCGGACGTCGAGCTCGAAGGAGACGACGGCCTCCAGCTGGCCGTGCGCTTCGCGCTCTTCCACACCCTGCAGGCCGGCGCTCGCGCCGAGCGGCGGGCGATCGCGGCGAAGGGTCTCACTGGTCCCGGCTACGACGGCCACACGTTCTGGGACACCGAGCGATTCGTCCTGCCCGTGCTCACCTACACCAATCCGGAAGCCGTCGGCGACGCGCTTCGCTGGCGTCACTCGACGCTCGATCTCGCGCGCCAGCGCGCGGCCGAGCTGGGCCTCCGCGGCGCCGCCTTCCCGTGGCGCACAATCCACGGCGAGGAGTGCTCGAGCTACTGGCCCGCCGGCACAGGCGCCTTCCACGTCGGGGGCGACATCGCCGACGCCGTCGTCCGCTACCAAGCAGCGACGGCGGATGCGGACTTCGAGTCCGAGGCCGGCGTCGAGCTCCTGGTGGAGACCGCCCGTTTCTGGTCGTCGCTCGGCCACCGTGACCCCAAAGGCCGCTTCCGGATCGACGGCGTCACAGGCCCGGACGAGTACAGCGCGATCGCCGACAACAACGTCTACACGAACCTGCTCGCGAGACGCAACTTCCAGGCTGCCGCCGAAGCCGCGACCCAGCATCCGCGTCGCGCAGCCGATCTCGAGCGTGACACCCGACGAGGTCTCGGGCTGGCGGGATGCCGCCGAGAACATGCTGATCCCCTGGGACGACGAGCTCGGCGTCCATCCGCAGTCAGAGAGATTCACCGACCACGAGATCTGGGACTTCGACGGCACCGGTCCCGAGCGGTACCCGCTCCTGCTGCACTTCCCGTACTTCGACCTCTATCGCAAGCAGGTGGTCAAGCAGCCCGATCTCGTTCTCGCTCTGCACTGGTGCGGGAACGCCTTCACCGACGAGGAGAAGGCCCGCGACTTCGACTACTACGAAGCGCTCACGGTGCGAGACTCGTCACTCGCCGCCTGTACCCAGGCGGTGATCGCCGCCGAGGTCGGGCACCCCGTGCTCGCGTACGACTACTTCGCGGAGTCCGCGCTCGTCGATCTGCTCGACCTCGAGCACAACACCCGCGACGGCCTGCACATCGCCTCCTTGGCCGGAGCCTGGCTCGCGGCGGTCGCAGGCTTCGGCGGGATGCGGGACCACGACGGCAAGCTGAGCTTTGCACCCGGGCTTCCGCCGGCGCTCCGACGGCTGGCGTTCCGGATCTCGTTCCGCGGACGCCGGCTCGAGATCGACGTCCTGCAGACCGAGGTCAGGTACACGGTCCACGAAGGCTCGCCGCTCGAGATACATCATCACGGCGAGCCGATCGAGCTCTCCGTCGGTGTGCCCGTCACGCGTGCGATCCCTCCGCCCGTCTCGCGACCCGCACCGACGCAACCGCGCGGCCGGGCGCCGAAACGTCGCGGCGATCTCGAGCGCTAGCTCGTTAGCGGTTACCGCCCCACGGCTCCTCGGCCGCACCTTCGAGCCGCGCGTTCGTCGAGGTCTCGCGGTCCCATTCGGGAGTTGTGCCAGGTGGCGGCGTCGAGACCGGCTCTGCTCCGTCGGCAACGTTCTCGACCGAGGTTGCCACGCGTCGGAACAGGCGTTTGATCTTCTCGAGGTTCGAGGTCATGGCCACACCGTACCCAGGCATTCCACGCGGACCGGAAACTCACGCATGGCCGTGGGAACCTCGCGGTCACCGGCCGGGGAGCGACACTCACGGGGAACCGCGAGCGAAGGGTGGCCGAATGAAGATTCTCATGGACAGGCACGCGTCCAGTCGCCTCGGAAGGGTGCTCCACGCTGCAGAGAGGGTGATCGGAAGCGCGCACGCGGAGGTGGTCGGTCTCCATGCGATCGAGCGAGAGGGCGAGAAGGGGGAGACGCCGTTCATCGCGCTCCTTGGGCTCTTTTTCGTGCTCCTTCTGCCTGTCTTCCTCGTGATGCTGGGTCTCGCGCTCATTGGCTACTACCTGGCTTAGGGGCGGCGAGGGCGCCGATTGCGACGATCTTCCGAGTACCGCGAAATGATCGACGCCGCCCGCTGGGCGGCTACGCCTATTCCGCGATCAACGTCAGCTCCTCCGAGACGCTGAGCGGGCGCTCCGCGGGAAGCAGGAAGACCCCTGAGCCGACCATGTTCCCGATCGCGAGCGCCGTGGTCGTGCGGGCGCCTGTCGAGCAACGCGGTTGCGCTGGGAGCCGCGGCCAGGGTCTCGACCAGTCGTTCTCACTGGTGCGAAGGCCTCCGGCGGCGGGCGAGATTGCATCGGTGACCCAAGACCGAGGCCGAGTCGTGATCGTGACGGGTGCCTCGCAGGGAATCGGTGCAGGCATCGCAGACGCGTTCCACCGGGCCGGCTACGGCGTCGTGGCCATGGCGCGGTCGATCGAACCGTCCTCCGAGGGAGACGTCCTCCACGTGGCGGGAGACATCGCCGATCCTGCGACTGCGCAGCGGGTCGTCGACGAGGCGCTCGACCGGTTCGGGCGGATCGACACGCTCGTCAACAACGCGGGCGTCTACATCGGAAAGCACTTCACCGACTACACGACGGACGACCTTGCCGCGATGCTCGCGGTGAATCTCGCCGGTTTCTTCCACGTCACGAGGCGCGTCGTGAGACAGATGCTCGTGCAGGGCGAGGGGCACGTCGTCAACATGACGTCGAGCCTCGTCGACCATGCGCGTTCGTCGGCGCCGTCCGCGCTCGCCGCACTGACCAAGGGTGGCCTCGACGCCGTGACGCGCTCGCTCGCGATCGAGTACGCGGCGGCCGGGATACGGGTGAACGCGGTCGCGCCCGGCATCATCCGGACGTCGCTGCACGACGCTTCGTACGACGAGCTCGGCGACTACCACCCGCTCGGACGCGTCGGCGAGATCGAGGACGTCGTCGGTGCCGTTCTCTATCTCGAACGGGCGAGCTTCGTCACGGGCGAGACGGTGCACGTCGACGGCGGTCTTGTTGCCGGGCACTGATCCGCTTCGGGGTACGAATGGTCGTCATGGGGCGTTCGGCGAGGACACGTTCGGCCGCTTCGCGGAGAAGACGGCACGCTTCTTCGGGACGCCGCAGTACATCATCGGCCAGACGATCGTCGTCGCCCTCTGGATCGTCTTCAACGTCTTGACGTTCACGAGGGGCGCTCACTTCGACGCCCGGCCGTTCATCCTCCTGAACCTGATCTTCTCGACCCAGGCGGCGTATGCGGCACCGCTGATACTGCTCGCCCAGACGCGCCAGGCCGACCGGGACAAGATCGAGGGAGAGAAGACCGAACGGCGTCACACACGAATCGAGCGCGGCGTCAAGACGGAGACCGACAGACTGTTCGAGCTGCTGCAGTCGAACACGACTCTCACGCAGCAGGACAAAGAGCTGACCGAGCAGATCGCGGAGCTGACCAAGCAAATCCACACGCTGCTCACGCAGCGGGCGGCGTAGCCGTCGCGGCACCGCGTGGGTCGTCGGTCGCCTCGAGGTACTCGAGGCCCAGCGGCCCGATCGCCGTCACCTGGGTGACGTACTCGCCGGCCCGCGCCCAGTGGAAATGGGGAGTTCCCCCGGCAGGACGACGACGGCGCCGGGCGGATAGGCCGTCAGCCTCTCGGCGTCGAACTGGTCGCCGAGACCGATGTAAAAGACGCCCGAGATCACGGTGTACACGCGGTCCTCCGGGTGGCGGTGCGGCATGAGCTTCACGCCCGCGGGGACCTTGACCCTGATGACGTACGGGCCTGGCTCGGTCGGCCGGCCGACGACGACGGCCAGGCGCGCGGACGGCGGGAAGGCCGGAAACGGCTGCCACTCGACCTCCTCGGGCAGGACCGACCTGAAGACGTCCTGCCCCGGCTGATGCGCGCCGCTCACCGGGACGGCGGACGCCAGCCCCGCGGCAGAGTCGTCTGTCCGACCTCGATGATGTACCCGTCCGGGTCGCGGATGTAGCAGCGCATCTCGGTCGCGTGCTTCTTCGGCGGCGTGAGGAACTCGGCGCCCCGCTGCGCTCCACTCCGCGTAGACCGCGTCGATGTCTGCAACGCGGATGTTGAGGAAGCTGTTCACCCGATCCGGATCGGGCGGCGTCTCGAGCGTGACGGTCGGCTTGTCGTCGGTCGGACCTCCGCCGACGTTGATGATGATCCAGCTGTTCGCCAACGCAACGTACGTCACCTCGTCATCTCCCTCCCCGGAGATGACGGTCTTTGCCGCCGAGCACGTCGGTGTAGAAGCGGCGGGAACGCTCGACGTCGTCCGAGACGATGAAATGGGCCAGGACCATTTCCTTGTCGATGGTGCTCATGTCGGCCTCCGTTGTGGGAATCGGTTCCGACGAGTCGGCGATGTTCGGCGGCTCACGATGACGCGCCTTCGTCCGCGACCGGTAGTGCGCCGCTGACGATCGGGCCAGAGCATCGGTGCTATGCGACCTCCGCCGAGCTCGGCGCGGCTGCGACTTCCGGCTCATCGGACACGAAGAGCCACGCGACGATCGCCCCCGCGACCGCACAGGCCGGTGATCCCGAGCATCGCCTGCCGATAGCCATGCGTGAGCGCGGCCGCGAGGCTGCTGCCCGCACGCCAAACCGATCAGCGCAGGCACGAGCGCAACCGCGACGACGGCGCCGACACGTGCGGCGGCATCGTTGATCCCGGACGCCTCGCCGAGGTCCGAGTCGCCGACGGCCGCAAGGACCGCCGCTGTCAGCGGCGCGACCATCAGCCCGAGCCCGAGACCCTGCAGCAGGGCGGCGGGGAGGATCGCCTCGACGTAGTGGGAGCCGGCGTGGACCTGCGCGAGCCAGAGCTGCGCGCCTGCGATGAGCAGTATCCCGGCAACCATCAGCCACCGCGGCCCCAGGCGCGAGACGAGTGCGCCGCTCACCGGTGAGAGCAAGACGAAGACACCGGTGGCCGGAATGAGGGCCGCTCCGGCCTGGGCAGCCGTGTACCCGAGCTTCAGCTCCATCTGGACCGTGAACAGATACCCGGCCGCCGCCAACGCGCCGTAGACGAGAACCGTCGTGACGTTGATCGCGTCGAACTGCCGGGACGAGAACAACGAGAGCCGCAGCATCGGCGCCTTGACACGCCGCTCGGCCGGAACCAGCGCCAGCAGGCGCGAGAGCGCCGACGACGAACGCGATCACGATCCTCGGGCTCGACCATCCCTCTCCGGCTCCGTCGGTCAGGGCGTAGACGAACCCGCCGAGCCCGAGTACGGCGAGCAGCGCGCCCACGCCGTCGAGCGACAGCGATCGACCGTCCCTTCCGGACTCGGGCACGCGGCGTACGACGATCAGCGCAAGCAGGATCAACGGCAGGTTCAGCACGAAGACCCACCGCCACGATCCGTGGTCGACGAGCCAGCCGCCGACGTACGGCCCGACGGAGACCGCCAGAGTCTCGATGCCCGCCCACAGGCCGATCCCGCGGGCGCGATCCTCATTGCGAAGTGTCCCGTTGAGCAACGCGAGGCTCGTCGGGGTGACGAGCGCGGCGCCCACGCCCTGGAGCGCCCGGCCCGCGATCAACGCGCCCATCGACGGCGCCCACGCACACAGGATCGATGCACCGAACATCACGCAGAGGCCGATGACGAGCACGCGTCTGCGTCCGAGTCCATCCGCGAGCGCTCCCGCTACAAGCAGGAGCGCAGCCACCGCCAAGAGGTAGCTCGTGAGCGTCCACTGAATCGCGGCCACGCTTGCATCGAAGTGGTGGCCGATCGCCGGCACAGCGACGTTGACGACGGACGCGTTGTACGAGGTGACGCCCGAGGCGAGCACCGTTGCCGCGATCAGAGCGGCACCGGTTGCGCTGCGGAGCGGCGCGAGCGCTTCCGAGTTGCGAGAGTCGACCGCCATCAGGTGACCTGTCCGGGGAGTGAGACCCGCAGCATCCAGAGCTGCTTCTCGAGCTCGCGCACGACGTCGACGAGGACGTCCTGCGACGCCAGGTCGATGTCGCCGAGCCTGTCCATCCGTGCGCGGATGCGCTCCACGACCATCGCCAGCCGCGGAACGAGCTCCCGCAGCGCGGTGTCGGTGTCGAGCGCGCCGCCGTAGATTGCGACGATGTCGCTCCCAGCGCTGACGGTGGCCGCGCGCCCGTCGGGCGCGACACCGAGGGCAACGGCCCGCTCTGCGACGGTGTCGGAGAGCTCGCGCCATGTCTCCACGAGCTCGTCGAGGTGCTCGTGCAGGGGCTTGAACGGCCGTCCGGAGATGTTCCAGTGCAGCTGCTTGCCGATCAGGGACAGGTCGACTAGCTCCACAAGCGTGGCCTGCAGCTCGCGTACCGCCTCGTTGCGCCGCCGCTCGCCTAGTGCCGGCAAATGCGCATCCTGAGAAAGCGTTGCCATCGTCTCCTCCTCGATCCGATTCATGGGCTAGTTCGAGCTGCGATTGGCGCTGCAAGCGATCGCCGCGGGGCGGGCGGCTCGAGCAGACGGCTCGCCGCCAGGTACCGCCGGACATTCACCGGTGTCGGCGCCTCGCTGAGATCGAGGACCGCCTGCCGGAAAGCGGTGCGGGCGCTCGGGGATCGCATCACGCGCATCGGGGCTCGCTCCACTGACACTCCGGTGCGAACTGAGCCGCAGCTGCGGCGCGTTGGCGATATGCGTCGCGGGCGACGGCGAGGTCACCGCTGTGGTCCTGAGCCCACTGTGAGAGCGCGACGATCGCGTCCGTGATCTCCCAGCCCAGCGGTGTGAGGCTGTACTCGACGCGCGCCGGTACCTCGGCGTAGATCTCGCGGATGACGAGGCCGTCTCGCTCCAGGCTGCGGAGGCAGTCCGTCATCACTTTCTTCGAGGCGCCCGGAAGGCAGTCGAGCAGCCGGCTGTGCCGCCGGATCCCCCGAGCCATGATCACGATCAGGTCGAGCTTCCACTTCCCCTGCAGCACCTCGAAGGCGGTTCCGGCTTGCTCGATCAGCTCGCGGTCGACCGCTTGGAGGCGGCGCGAGCCGTCGGCGCGCTCGATACGCCGGATGGCCGCGGCGCCTGCGGTGGCTGTGTTCGACATCGGCTCCCTCTTTCGCTCAGGCCGAGACGCGAAGTTCCGTCGTCGTAACGCTCGCATCGTCGGGCCTCGCTCACGCCCGGGGGTGACCCTGGTTCGACCCTGGTCAGGACACGGGCTCCGGGTTACCCAGCGGTTCCCGGGAGCGTTGCCCAGTGCACAGCTCCTCGCCTATGACCTGTCCGAGGATCGCCGTCCATGCCGATAGCCACCACCCCTCAGCACGGCACGATGATCGACGCCGCCCGCGCCGATCGATACGCCTATCCGGCGATCACCCTCACCTCGTCCGAGACGCTGAACGCAGCGCTCCGTGGCTTCGCCGCCGCCCGGTCGGACGGCATCGTCGAGATCACGACCGGTGGCGCCGCCCACCTCTGGGGACCGGCGGCGGGGGCGGCGTTGCCGGTGTGAACGACTATGACGTGATCGTGGTCGGCGGCGGCTCGCCGGGCGAGCACTGCGCCGGAGCGCTCGCCGAAGGCGGGCTTCGCGTCGCGCTCGTCGAGCGTGAGCTCGTCGGTGGTGAATGCTCGTATTGGGCGTGCATCCCGTCGAAGACGCTCCTGCGGCCCGGCGAGGCGGCGCACGCGGCGAACGAGGCCGCCGCGCCGGCGAGCGTCGACGTCGAGGCGGCGCTTGCGTGGCGCGACTCCATGGTTTCCGAGTACAGCGACGTCGGGCAGGAGCGGTGGCTCGCCGCGAGGGGGATCGAGCTGATCCGAGGGCGCGGCATGCTGGCGGGCACCGGGACAGTTGACGTTGACGGTCGCCGCTACACCGCCAAGCACGTCGTCCTGGCGAACGGCGCCGATCCGTTCGTGCCGCCTGTGCCCGGGCTGCGCGAGCTCGACGGCATCTGGACGAACCGCGAGGCGACCGGCATGAAGTCGGTCCCGCGCCGACTGCTCGTTCTCGGCGGCGGGCCCGTCGGAGTCGAGCTGGCGCAGGCGGTTCGACGCTTCGGTGGCGAGGTCGTCCTCGTCGAGGGCGGCGGGCACGTGCTGCCCCATGAGGCGGCGCCGCTCGGCGACGCCCTCGGCGAGGTACTGCACCGAGACGGAGTCGAGGTCCACGTGAACGCGACCGCGACGGCAGCGCGCCGGGATGGCGACGAGTACGTGCTCGTGCTGGACGGCGGGGACGAGCTGCGAGGCGACCGGCTGCTCGTTGCGACGGGCCGTCGCCCGCGCGTCGAGGGCGTCGGTCTCGAGACGGTCGGTGTAACGCCAGCCCCGCACGGCGTTCCGGTCGACGCGCAGCTTCGCGTTGGCGAGCGACTGTGGGCCGTCGGCGACATCACGGGGATCTGGCAGCTAACGCACGTCGGCAAGTACCAGGCTGAGGTCGTCGCGGCGAACATCCTCGGCGAGCCGCGCAACGCGAACTACGAAGCGGTGCCGCGCGTCGTCTACACCGATCCCGCCGCGGCCTCCGTCGGTGCGGCCGATGCGCCGTTCAGCGGCACGGCGGCGTTGCGGGAGATCGCGAAGACGGAGACGTACACGCGCGCGTACGCGCATAGCGTCGGCTTCCTGACTTTGCTGAGCGACGGCGCGCGGCTCACCGGCGCGTACGCGCTCGGACCGGAGGCGGGGGAGTGGATGCAGCAGGCGACGCTCGCGATCCGTGCACAGGTGCCGCTCGACGTGCTGCGCGACACGATCCAGCCGTTCCCGACGTTCTCTGAGATCTACGTGAACGCGCTCGGAGCTCTCCGGGCGCGCGGTTGGGTAAGGCGGCAGATGGGCGCGGCTGGGATCGAAATCAACACCGACGTCCTGCTCGGCAGCTGCGTCACCCCGCAGGCGGTGCAG
>CAWDJG010000007.1:0-702815 GCA_963802685.1 uncultured Actinomycetes bacterium | reverse complement strand
AGGCGGCCGTCGCCGCGGCCGGCCGCCACGGCAGCGTGGCCTCGACCGTCGTGCCAGCCCCGCGCGCCGACCGGATGCTCCACTCGCCACCGAGGCTGCGCACGGTCTCCTCCATCCCGAGCAGTCCGACGTGTGCGGCCGCCCGCGCGGCATCGCGGTCGCTGCGTTCGAAGCCTCTTCCGTCGTCGGCGACCTCGAGCAGCAGGAGCTCGTCGCTCTGTCGCAGGACGACGTCGACGGTCCTCGCGAACGCGTGCTTTCGCACGTTGAGGAGCGCCTCACGCGCGACGCGGTAGACGGCGGTCTCGAGGTCGTGCGCGGGGGTTGCGCCCTCCAGGTCCACGCGGATCGAGCACACGACCGAGCCCCCGTCGAAGACCTCGCGCGCGCAGTCGCGGATCGCCGCCGCGAGGCCGTTCTCGTCGAGCACCGGCGGCCGCAGCGAGGACATGACGCCGCGCAGCAAGGCGATCTCCGCCGCGACGTCGGTGCGAATCTCATCGGCGAAGCCCGCCTGTGCATCCGTTCCGCGCGCGAGCCGGCGGGAGAGGAGGTCGAGCTTGAGCGTGATCGCGGTGAGCGCCTGAATCGGTCCGTCGTGCAGGTCGCGGGCCACTCGGCTGCGCTCCTCCTCCGCCACCTCGAGCGTCCGCATGAGGAGCCGAGCGCGCTCCGTCCCCGCCTCCCGCAGCTCCGTCTCACGGCTGTTCTGGTCCTGGAGGAGCACCGCGATGCGTGCGAACACGAGGAGCGTGATCACGCCGGAGAAGACCGCGATCGACTCCGGCTCGAACCGCGAGTGAGCGACGACGTCGAAGCCGACGACGGCGGGGACGACGAGCGAGGCGGCGAGGACGATGGCGAACCGGCGCCACCGCACGGCCTTATGTCCCGTGGACGGACCCGCGACGAGCTCGGCCGCATTCGCCGGATGGAGCGCGGCTGCACCCATGGCGACATACGAGAGGATCCAGCCCGCGTCGACCCATGAACCGTCGCCGTACGTGCCGTCGATCGTCATCCGCGTGTACACGAGGTCGGCGGCGAAGTAGAGGCCCAGACTGACCGCGAGGAGCGCCAGCGGCGGCGTCCAGCGTGATGCCGCGAAGGCGAGATACGCGAGCACGAGGAGCACGAGCAGGTCCATCACCGGATACGCAGCGGAGATGACGCGTCCGAGCATCGTGAGACCCGTTGCCTGCGCGCTCGGCTCGGCGACCCCGAACCAGATGATGACGCTCGCCCCCGCGCTCAGCACCGCCGCGTCCAGCAGATCGCCGCGCGCGCGCCTGCGGCGCCAGCGGAAGAGAGAGCAACGCCGGCAACGAGGAAGGGGTAGCCGCTGAGGTAGAGCACGTCCGCGACCGAAGGGAACGGCACGGCCCGCCCGAGCAACCACTCATACCCGTACCAGATGGCATCACCGGCGCTGAAGAGTCCGGCGCCCGCCGCGAGCAGCAGCCAGCCGCGCCGCCCCGCACGCCCGTTCAGCCGCGCGCCGAGGAGGATGGCGAGGACCGACCCCGTGCTGACGGCCTGGTACACGGCGGCCTGCGACGCGGAGGCCGCCGGCAGGATGTAGTACGCGGCCAGCGCAACGACGCCGAGCGCCACAAAGACGCGCGACGCGAGCAACAAGGTGCGCCGCTGCACCATCGATAGAGCTTCGGCGCCGCCAACGGTCTGGCTCATCCCCCAAAGACCGCAGGCCTGCGTCCTATGAACGGGGGATGGTCAGGCGCGGTGCCGCTCGGCGAGCGCGTCCACTTCGCCCTCGGAGAGCGGGAAGTGGCACGCGGCCACGTCGTTCGGGCCCTTCGACTCGAGCGGCGGCTCGACCTCGCGGCAGATCTGCTGCGCCTTCCAGCAGCGCGTGTGGAACCGGCATGCCGGCGGGGGCGCGACCGGGCTCGGCACGTCTCCCTCGAGAACGACGCGGCGGCGGCGCGCGGTCGGTCGCCGTCCGCAGCACCGGCACCGCCGAGAGCAGCGCACCCGTGTACGGGTGGCGCGGATGGGCGTAGAGGCGGTCGCCGGCGGCGAGCTCGACGATCTTGCCGAGGTACATGACGGCGATGCGATCACACATGTGGCGGACGACCGACAGGTCGTGCGCGATGAAGACGAGCGTGAGCCCCATCTCGTCGCGCAGCTCCTGGAGGAGGTTGAGCACCTGCGCCTGGATCGAGACGTCGAGCGCCGACACCGGCTCGTCGGCGACGATGAGCTTCGGCCGAAGGACGATCGACCGTGCGATGCCGATCCTCTGCCGCTGGCCGCCGGAGAACTCGAATGGATAGCGGTTGTAGTGCTCGGGGTTGAGCCCGACGCGCTCCATCACCTCGCGCACGCGCGTCCGCCGTTCGGCGGCATCGCCCATCTTGAGCAGGCGGAGGGGCTCGCCGATGATCGTCCCGACCGAGCGCCGCGGATTGAGCGACGCATACGGATCCTGGAAGATCATCTGCACGTCGCGACGCAGCGGGCGGATGCGGCGCTCCGGCCAGTTGCTGATGTCCTGGCCGTCGTACACGATCGAGCCGGACGTCGGCGCGAGCAGCCGCGTGAGCAGCCGCGCGGTCGTCGACTTGCCGCAGCCGCTCTCGCCGACGAGGCCGAACGTCTCGCCGCGGCGGACGTCGAACGAGATCCCGTCCACCGCGTGCACCCGCGCGACCTCGCGCTGGAGCAGGCCCCTGCGGATCGGGAAGTACTTGACGAGATCCTTGACGACGAGCATCTGCTCGCCGGCCGGCACGTCGACCTCCTCGTGGACGGCCGCTTCGGTGCTCATGCCTGCAGCACCGAGTGCTCTTTCTGGAGCTCGGCCCAGAGGCGCCGCCGCTCCTCGACGGGCAGATGACAGCGCACGAGATGGCCGGGGCTCGACTCCGCGAGCGGCGGCTCCGTCTCGAGCGCGGGCGGCGGCGTGTACGGACAGCGGGGATGGAACGTGCACCCGCGCGGCACGCGGATGAGGCTCGGCGGCGAGCCCGCGATCGGGCTCAGGCGCTCCGCGCGGGGAGCGTCGAGCCGCGGGATCGACTGGAGCAGGCCCCATGTGTACGGATGCTCGGGAGCGGTGAACAGCGTCTCGCGGTCGGCGTACTCGAGCACGCGGCCGGCGTACATCACGGCGACGTCGTCGGCCATCTCCGAGACGACGCCCAGGTCGTGCGTGATGAGGATGACCGCCGTGCCGAAGTCGTCGCGCAACGCCTGGATGAGCTCGAGCACCTGCGCCTGGACGGTGACGTCGAGCGCCGTCGTCGGCTCGTCCGCGATGAGGATGTCGGGGCGAAGCGCGAGCGCCATCGCGATCATCGCGCGCTGGCGCATGCCGCCGGACATCTCGTGCGGGAAGCTCGAGAAGCGCTCCTCCGGGCTCGGGATGCCGACGGAGCGGAGCGCCTCGATGGTCCGCTTGCGCGCGGCGTCGCGCGAGACGTCCTCGTGCGTACGGATCGCCTCGACGATCTGGTGGCCGATGCGGTAGAACGGATGGAGCGACGAGAGCGGGTCCTGGAAGATCATCGCGATCCGGGCGCCGCGGATGGCGCGCAGATCGTCTGTCGGCATCGACACGAGGTCGCGGCCGTCGAACCGGATCTGGCCGGTGATGGTCGCGTTCGGGAAGCGCGTCAGGCCGATGATCGTCTGCGCAGTCACGCTCTTCCCGGAGCCGGACTCGCCGACGATCCCGAGCGTCTTGCGGCTGTCGACCGAGAGCGAGACGCCTTCGACCGCGCGCACGACACCGTCGAACGTCCGGAAGGAGACGCGCAGGTCTTCGATTTCGAGAAGCGCCATTACGCGTAGCTCACTCGCGGATCGAGGAACGCGTAGAGGATGTCGACGAGAAGGTTCGCGAAGACGATGAAGAACGCGCCGAAGAGGACCGTCCCCTGGATGGCCGGCAGGTCGGAGTTCGTGATCGCGTCGTATGCGTAGCGGCCCACGCCGGGGATGTTGAACACCGTCTCGGTGAGGATGGCGCCGCCGAGGAGGAGCCCGATGTCCATGCCCGCCATCGTCACGATCGGCGTCAACGCGGCGCGCAGCCCGTGCTTCGCGATCACCTTCGACTCGCGCAGGCCCTTAGCCCGCGCGGTGCGGATGTAGTCCTCGCCCATCGTCTCGATGAGGTTGCCGCGCGTCATGCGCGCGTAGAACGCGGCAAACGACGCAGCGAGGGTGAACCACGGCAGGATCAGCGAGTCGAACCATTGCCCCGGATTCTGCGAGATCGGCACGTAGCTGCCCGCGCCGGAGAACCAGCTCACGAGGCCGCTCCCCTTCGCGAAGATGAACAGGGCGACGAGGCCGACGAAGTACACGGGCGCCGAGATGGCGACGAGCGCGCCGCCCATCATCGTGCGGTCGAGCAGGCTCCGCGGCCGGATCGCCGAGACGATGCCGACGGGAAGTCCGATGAGCATCCACACGAGGAACCCGCCCACCGTGAGCGAGATCGTCGCCGGCAGCCGCGAGAAGATCTCCCCCCGCACCGACTCGGTGTTGTAGTACGAGTAGCCGAGGTCGAAGTGGAGCACGACGCCCTTCAAGTAGTTCCAGTACTGCACGTAGAACGGCTTGTTCAACCCGAGGTTGATGCGGATCTGGTGGACGAGCGACGGCGTCGCGTTCCGGCCGGCGCGGAGCACGGCCGGGTCCGCCGACGGCAAGACGTTGAAGATGACGAACGTCAGGAAGCTGACGACGAGCAGGAGCAGGATCGCCCAGAGCACGCGTCTGACGGCGTATGCGCCCATCTAGGTTCTCCTGCTCCTGCTCACGTCCGTCACTCCCCCTACTTCACCGACATGAACGAGACGTCCGGCTCGCCGCCGTTCCACAGCTCGGACGCGTGCGTCACCTTGCTCGAGTAGAGCGTCGGCGAGTCCTCCCAGATCCACGGGATCGCCGCCGCCGACTCGGTGACGAGCTTGTCGATCTGACCCCACTCGGCCCAACGCTTCTCCGAGTCGACCTCGGTCTCCGCCTTCCCCATGAGGGCGTTGAGCTTCGGGTCGTTCAGCTGCGACCAGTTGACGTTGTTCGCGGGGAGGATGTTCCGCCCGTTGAAGTTCGCATCCATGTCGGCCTGCGGCTCGTGGAAGTCCGCGATCCAGCCGACGTTCGGGCAGATGTTCGGCGCGTTCTTCGGCACGCCGCAGAAGCGGGTGTACATCGCCGAGTGCTGCACCGGGATCGTCTTCACCTTGAAGCCGATCTTCTCCAGGCTGTTGGCGACGACCTGCGCCGTGTTGGAGCCCGGCGGCTGGTTGTCCGCCACCTGCGTGATCTGCGGACCGCTGAACTTGCCGCTCTTGAAGCCGGCCTTCTTCAGCATCGCCTCGGCTTTGGCCACGTCGCCGGCGTTGTTCGGACTCGCGAACGGGTTGAACGCAGTGCCGCCGGCCTGGTTGAAGCCGTGGCTGCCGAAGTCCGGCGAGATGAAGTGCGTGGCGATCTGACCGTCGATCGCTCCGCCGCGGGTGAGCCGCATCGCGTTGCGGTCGAGGACGTACGCGACCGCCTTGCGTACCCAGATGTTGTTGAACGGCGCCTTCGCCGTGTTGAGCGCGATGAAGCGGCTGCCCGGAGTCGGCGTGAACTCGAGCTGGCTCTTCTGGCTCGAGTTGGACGAGATCGACTTCAGGTCGGCGGCCGGCGGCGGGAAGTCGCCGTTGGCGTCGCCCTGGCCGCTGAGGATCTGCCGCGTGGCGACGGACGGGTCGAACCCCTCCTTGAAGACGACCTTGTCGGCATACGCAGGCCGCCAGCTCGTCTTCGGGTTGAAGCTCGGGTTGCGGACGAGGACGATCTGCTTGTTCGGCGCGTAGCCGGTGACCTTCCCCGCGGCGTTGCTCTGGATCATGTACGGGCCGGTCGCCACCTGATGGTTTCCGTACGACGACGAGGTGCCCGTGTCGTACTTCTTGGCGTACTCCTCGGGGACCGGCGCCGTCAGCGGCTCCTGCAGGGCCGAGACGAAGATGCCGCTCGGCTTCGTCAGCTTGAACACGATCGTGTACTTGTCCGGCGTCTGGATGCCGGAGATGCTCGGGACCGAGTTCCCGATCTTCGTCGGCGCGCCCTGGATGACGCCGAAGTACAGGCCCGCGTAGCCGTTGCCGACTGCGGCGTCGAAGCCGCGCTCGATCGCGTACTTCACGTCGGCCGACGTCACCTCGCGGTTCACCGGCGGGCTGAACTTGACGCCCTTGCGGATGTGGACGGTGACCGTCTTGCCGCCGTTCGACACCGTGGGCATGCTCGCCGCCAGGTCCGGCACCGGCTGGATGCTGTTCGGCTTGTACGCGAGCAGCGGGCGCTGCGTCACGTATGTGATCGCGTACGTGAACTGGTAGTACGCGGCACCGGGATCGATGTGGTCGACATCGCCGTTGGACAGGATCGTGACCGTCCCGCCCCTCTTGGCGCCGCTCGTGACGAGCGTGTGGTTCGCGCCCAGCACGCTGCCCGTGCTGCTGCTGCTGTTGTTGTTCCCGCCGCCGCCGCCGCACCCTGCGGCGACGAGGGCGAGCAAGCCGGCCGCAAGGCCGGCGACGACAGCCGTCTGTCGTCGTCTCATAGCCCCCTCCTTCATGTGGTCGTCCGTGGGTCGAGCGCGTCGCGAACTCCGTCGCCCAGCAGGTTGAACGCGAGCACCGTCAGGAGCAGCGCGCCGCCGGGGAACGCGAAGTACCACCACGCGGAGTTGTAGATCGGTGTTGCGTCGGCCAGCATCTGGCCCCAGCTCGCCCGCGGCGGCGTGATGCCGACACCGAGGTACGAGAGCGCCGCCTCGAGCAGGATGTTCTGCGGCACGACGAGCGTCGAGTAGACGATGATCGGCGCGACGAGGTTCGGGAGGATCTCCCGGAAGATGATCGTCCGCGCGCGCGCGCCGCCCGCGCGCGCCGCCTCGACGAACTCCTTCTCGCGCAGAGAGAGAACCTGGCCGCGGATGATGCGGCCGATGTACGTCCAGTTGATGACGACGATCGCGGCGATCACCGTGCCGAGACCGGGATGGATCAGTCCGGCGACACAGCCGTTCCCGAGCGCGCACGCGGACGCAATCCCGAGCGCGAGCAGCAGGATCGGGAACGCGAGCGTGATGTCGATGAGGCGCGAGATGGCCGTGTCGACCCAGCCGCGGAAGTAGCCGGCGACCATGCCGAGCACGACGCCGATGCCGACCGACAGCGCGGTCGCGATGAACGCGACTTCGAGCGAGACCCGTGCGCCGTAGAGGACGCGCGAGAAGACGTCGCGGCCGATCTGGTCGACGCCGAAGGGGAACGAGGAGCTCGGACCGGTCGGCGTGCCGAAGACGTCGAGCCTATCCGGGTACTGCGCGTTCGGCGGGTGTGCGAACGCCGAGGTGATCACGCCCGCGAACGCCGCGAGGAGGATCAGGAGGACGATGAACGCGAGCGCGGCGAACGCGACGCGGTCGCGCTTGAACCTCACCCAGAAGAGCTGCCACGGCGTCCGGCCGACGATGTCGTCGGCGGTGAACGCCTCGGCACCCTCGCGTCGAAGCTCCTCCTCTTCCCGGACCGCGCTCATATGCCCCTCACGTCATTTCCGTTTGGATACGAGGCGGAAACGCGGCTTGTGACGCGGCGAACGATCTTTACGGATTGCCCATCGGAACGCCGCGGGCAAGACGGCGTCGAAGCTGTGGCGTGACGCGCTCGAAGCGGATGCGGCTCGTGCCGTGCGCGTGCCGCGCCGAGACCGTTATCCCCGTGGGCAGCGCCGTCTTCGCGTCGAGCGCGAGGGCGACGTGCGTCCCCTTCAGCGCGAATCCCGAGCGATCCGCCGGAGAGCGTGAGGCCGCGCCGCTGCTGCGCGAGCGTCTCGACCCGCCGCTCGAGGAAGCGCGTGCAGCCGCCGAGCTCGAGGAGCACGAGCGGCGCGACCGCGCGATCGGCCGCCGTCCCTCCCGACACCGTGAGCGTGTGCGGCGGGACGTCCAGCACGTCGACACCGTTGTCGAGACGGAGCACCGCGCCGCGCCGGCGCCGGCCGGCGACGACGAACCAGTCCTGGAGGCACTGTCCGTGGACGGTCGGCCCGCCGTTCACCGAGAACGTGCTGTCGACGAGCCGGTAGCGGCTGAGCCACGTCGCGGCGCGGAGCGCCGAGAACGTGGCGGAGTCCGGTTCGCTCAGCGCGACGCGCTGGACGAGCAGGCCCGCCGCGAGGGCAGCCACGGCAACCGACAGCGCGACCCCGAGCGTCACCCAAACGGGGCCTAGAAGGCGCCTGCGGGGCGTACTAGGTTCGCCGGGTGAGGGCGACTGCGGCTGTGGCGGCCTTCTCAGCGTGCGCATTTCTGGTCGGGTTCGTCCCGCCGGCCGGGGCGGCGAGCGGTGGGAACGCGGATCGCGCCGTCGCGAGCTACGTCGCGATGGAGCGGTACCTCTTCGATCCGGTGACGAAGAGCTATCGCGACGCGCCGACCGCCGATCCGAGCGCGGCCGCCTGGCCGGTCTCGCAGGCCGTCGCAGCGACGATCGCCGTCGCGCGCATCCCCGGGGCGGCCACCGATGCAGGCTCCGCGGCGATCCGCGGCTTCGGCGAGCTCACGAAGCTCCGCACCGGCGCCGTCTACCACTCCGATCCCGGGGGCGCGGTCTACTTCGACGACAACGAATGGATCGCGCAGGACCTCCTCGACTGGAACGAGGCGCATCCGAGCGCGGCCGCCGTCAAGGCCGCTTCCGCGATCTTCTCCGCGGTCGTGCGGGCGTGGGACGGCGACGCGGCGACGCCCTGCGCGGGCGGCGTCTACTGGACGACCGACGCAGACGTGCGCGACCGCAACACCGTGTCGACCGCGAACGGCGCCGTCGTCGGCCTGCGCCTGTACGCGCTCACGAAGAAGCCCGTGTTCCTCTACTGGTCGCGACGCATGCTCGACTGGATGAACGCGTGCATGCTCGGGCCCGACGGCCTCTACTGGGATCACGTGACGGCGGGCGGCGTCGTCGACCGGCGCGAATGGAGCTACAACCAGGGAAGCCCGATCGCCGCCTACCTCCTCCTGTACGAGACGACGGGAGACACGACGGCGCTCGCGCGCGCCGAGCACCTCGCCGACTGCACGCTGCGCGCGTTCTCCGGGCGCTGGCTGTCGGAGCCGCCGGAGTTCGCCGCGATCTTCTTCCGCCACCTGCTCGAGCTCGCAGCCGTCGACGGAAGACCGGACTACGTCGCCGCGGCCCAGGCGTACGCGGAGGACGCCTGGAACGTCCTGCGCGATCCGCAGACGGGCCTCTTCGGCTCGACCGAGACGGCGACGCTTCTCGGGCAGGCCGCGTTCGTCCAGCTCTACGCGCATCTCGCGATCACGGATAGCGGAGCGGCAGCGTCAGGATCGCCGCCGCCAGCAGCGGGACCGACAGGCAGAGGATCAGACGGTGCGCACGCGGATCCCGGCCGAGGAAGCCAAGCCCCCAGAACGCAGCCGGGGCGAGCAGACCGAAGCGGCCGACCGAGTCGAACGAGCCGCTGAAGATCGGCAGGACGACGATCGCGGCTCCGGAGACGATCCACGGCCAGGGGACGCGGGCGCGCCGGGCGACTGCGAGCAGCCCGAGATAGACGAAGACGGCGACGACGTCGCGCGTGACCCACGCGTCGTGCGCGAACGACCCGCTGAGACCCTTGACCGCCGTGACGACGCCGAGCGGCGAGAACTGCCTCCCCCACGCCTGCTGCGCCTTGCTCCACGCCATCGGGTCGCCGAGGATGGTCCAGAGGTAGACGGAGAACGACGCGATCGCGGCGGCCGGCGCGACGATCGCCCCGAGCGCGAGCCCCCGGCCGGCCGGCGTCAGCGTCGCGCGCTGCCGCCACGCGATCGCGAGCAGGGGGAGCGCGACGAACAGCCCTTCCGGCCGGGCGAGCGCAGCGGCCGCAGCACACACGGCCGCGATTCCCCAGCGCCCGCGCAGCGCCGCGAGAGCGGCAACGGCGATGAGAGCGAGGACGATGCTCTCCGGGTACTCCATCGAGAACGCGTAACCGAATGGAAACACTGCGAGGTACGCGGTCGAGCGGCGCGCCATCGACTCGCCGAAGAGGTCGTGCGTCAGCGCGTGGAAGGCGACGAGCGCGGCGAAGAAGCCGAGGTTCGCGATGAGGAGACCGGACGCGGAGTACCCGAGCCCGAGCGCGTGCCCGCCGCGCATGAGCGCCGGGAACAGCGGGAAGAACGCCGGATCGCTCTGGCGGCCCGGCACGAGCAGGTATCCGCTCGACGCGACCATGCGGTACCAGCGGCCGTCCCAGGCCTCGAGCGGGCCGAGCGCATGCGCGTGCTCGACGTTGCGGATCCAGCCGGCCGGCCCGACCCGGTGCACGACG
Source organism: uncultured Actinomycetes bacterium (assembly GCA_963802685.1). Taxonomy (GTDB): domain Bacteria; phylum Actinomycetota; class Thermoleophilia; order Gaiellales; family Gaiellaceae; genus Palsa-739. The sequence continues at coordinate 692,426 of CAWDJG010000007.1, read as the reverse complement.
ACTGCCGTGGCGAGGATGACGGCGCGGCCGGCCACCCACCAGCCCGCGATCCACGCGAGCAGGCCGAGACGGCTCGCCGAAAACGGGCGCGCGGATGCTACGGGGAGATGCTCGGCGTGCTCGAGCGTCGCCAACACATCCATCCTTGTCGCGATGCCGCTCGGGCAAACGTCTTCTTACCGGACTTTTACGTAGTCCGATGTGTCGGCACGGGGCTGGGCTGGTACTGCTTGAGTCGTGCGACGCCTCGTCATCGCTGCGTCCGTCGCCGCGCTCGCCGCCGCGACGCTCGGGTTCCTCGCGGGGAGCGCGCCCGCCGGCGCGCCGAAGCAGCGGACGACCGCGTTCTACCTCCAGACGGCCGAGCAGGGCCTCGGGCTCGTGCGCAAGCACTGGTGGAACGCCGACGCCGCCTGGTACGACGACACGTACAACGGGCAGCCGCCGACGATGCCGCTCGCGCGGCTCTGGAGCGCGTATCCGTTGTTCGAGACGTACGTCGCGGTGGCGCTCGCCGACCCGACTGCGGCGAACAAGTCGGCTCTGGCGGCATTCGCCGACAAGGCCGCCGACCTGTACTGGAATCCGGACGTCAAGCCGTACGGCGGCTACGGCTACTACCCGAACATGCGCGGCGCGGCGAACGTCTACTACGACGACTCCGGCTGGTGGGGCCTCTCGTTCATCGACGCGTACCAGGTGACGCACAACGAGGCGTACCTGACGGACGCGCGCCGCGCCCTCCAGTTCATCGTCGGCTCGGGCTGGGACTCGAAGCTCGGCGGCGGCACGTGGTGGGACACGTTCCACCACCACAAGACGATCGAGCCGCTCGCGGCCGCCGTGATGATCGGGACGCGCCTGTACGACATCAACAAGGACAAGTGGGCGCTCGGCTGGGCGAAGAAGCTCCTCACCTGGGCGAACGCACACTCGTTCAACAAGAGCCGCGGGCTCTACCAGCGCAGCTCCACCGACAACACCGTCATGGACTACGTGCAGGGCCTGATGGCGACCGCCAACTGGGAGCTCTGCAAGTCGCTGAACCAGCCGGCGATGTGCACGAAGGCGCGGCAGGTCGCGAGCGCGTCGCTCCAGGCGTTCGGGCAGGACCTCAACTGGTCGCCCGTCTACGACGTCGTCTACCTCCAGTGGATGCTCGAGTACGCGCAGGACAGCGGCGACGGGCGCATGATCGACCTCGCCCAGCACAACGCCGCGCGCGCGGCCGCCGCCGTCAACGAGAGCGGCTACTACCTCAACCGCTGGGACGGAACGCCGCTCGCCGACGGTCTCGGCGAGGAGGCGGCGAACCTCGACCTGTTCGCGTGGGTCGCCGCCTCGGCGCAGTAGTCAGTTACGGCTTGATGTTCTGGTTGAGCCGGAAGACGTTCTCCGGGTCGTAGCGCTTCTTCAGCGCGCGCAGCCGCTCGACCTTCGCCGCGCCCCAGCTCTCGGCCTTCGCATCGTCGCTGACTTCGGTCGCGAAGTTGAGCGAGATGCCCGGCACGACGTGCGATCCGAGCGCCGCCGACACGCCCTTGACCCACGCGATGTTGTCGCCGTCCGCGGCCGGGTCCTCCCACATGCCGTTCAGGTGCATGTTGAACGGGGCGCCGCGGCCGCTGACGGCCGTGTCCTCTTCGCCGACGCGCGCGACGGCGCCGCCGCCGTTCATGAGGATGACGGCGGTGAACGGCGACGGGCACGTCGCCCCCGCCTCGAGGTACACGTCGATCACGCTGTCGTCGAGGCCGTCGAGGTTGTGCGCGCGCCAGTAGTTCTGCCGCCCGTACGGGTTCGCCCCGTCGATGAGCCCCTGCATCGCGGTGTACGGCATCGGCTGCCAGAGATCGACGAGCGGTCCGAGCGCGCGGATCGGCGCGAGGATCTTCTCCGCCTCGTCGTGCGGGCCCGTGATCATCCCCGCGACGGCGACGATCCGCCGGCCGTGCCACTGCTCGGGCACGAACGGCTCGGGCGGCGCGGTGACGTGGGCGACCATCCAGCCGATGTCGTCCCGGCCGTGGCTGAGGTCGCGCCACGTGCGGACGACCTCGGCGCCCTGCTCGGGATCGAAGCCGGCCAGCCCCGCGTAGACGATCGGCGCGAGCGGCGCGAGCCTGAGCTCCATCTCGGTGACGACGCCGAAGTTGCCGCCGCCGCCCTTCAGCCCCCAGAAGAGCTCCTCGTTCTCGTGCTCCGTGGCGGTGACGAGCTCGCCGTCGGCGGTGACGACGTCGGCGGAGACGAGGTTGTCGCACGCGAACCCGAGCTTGCGCTCGAGCCAGCCGCTGCCGGTGCCGAGCGTGAAGCCGACGATGCCCGTCGTCGTCACGCGGCCGCCCGTGACCGCGAGGCCGAACGCCTGCGTCTCCCGGTCGAGGTCGCCCCAGTTGAGGCCGGCCTGCGCGCGGACGGTCCGGCGCTCCGGGTCGACGCGGATGCCCCGCATCGACCGCAGGTCGAGGACGACGCCGCCGTCGACCGACGAGAAGCCCGCGACGGAATGCCCGCCGCCGCGGATCGCGAGCGGCAGCCCGCCCGTCCGCGCGAGCCCGATGCCGCGGATGACGTCCGCGGCGCCCTGCGGCCGCAGGATCACGCGCGGCTTCCGGTCGAACATGCCGTTGAACACCTGTCGCAGCTCGTCGTAGCCCTGATCGCCGGGCTCGATCGCGTCGCCGCGGAACTCCATCCGCAGCTGCTCGAGCGCCGAGGCGTCGAGCGCTGCGGCGCTCATCGTCTCTGCCATTGCCTGCCTCCTCGTCGCGGTTGTCGCGATCCTACAAACCGGCCGCGGGCCGGCTCCCGTACCACGGACATGAAGCTCAATCGCGTTCTACCGATCCTGATCCTCGCCCTCGCCCTGCTCGCGTTCCTGAGCGCGTGCGGCGGCAAGGGCGGCGGCGGCTACTAAGCCCGGAAACGACGAGGGGCCGGGATTGACCCGGCCCCTCGTGTGACCTCTTCGATCCCTCGTGGTTACGGAATCGAGAAGTTCGTTGCGCTCTGCGCGGTGCCGGACGGTCTCGTCACCGTGATCTTGCCGGTCGTCGCTGCGGCCGGCACGGTCGCCGTGATCTGCGTGTCCGAGTCGACCGAGAACGTCGTGGCGTTCGTTCCGTTGAAGGCCACCGCGGTCGTGCCGCTGAAGTGGCTGCCGGTGATCGTCACCGTCGACCCGATCGCACCGTGCGACGGGGTGAACGAGGTGATCGACGGCGGCACCGTGACCGTGAACACGCCCGCGCTGGTCGCGGACTCGCCGTGACCGTTCGTGACCGTGACCGGGCCGGTGGACGCACCGTCGGGCACGGTCACCGTGATCTGCGTGTCCGTGATCCCCGAGATGTCGGCGGTGTCGTCGACGCCGTTGAGGAACACGCTCGTGTCCGTGTCGATCGACGCTCCGTTGAACTTCGTGAGGAACCCGGAGCCGGTGATCCTGAGCGTGTCGCCGACGTTCCCGCTCGCCGTGATGGTCGTGATCTTCGGGCCCGGATCGACGACGAAGCTCGTCGCGCTCGTCGCAATGCCGGACGGCGTCGTGACCTTGATCGTCCCCGTCGTCGCACCGGTCAGCGGGGTGACGGCCGTGATGTGGCTGTCATCCGTGACCGACACCGACGAGGCGGCCTTCCCGTTGAACGTGACCGAGGTCACACCGTCGAGATGCGTGCCGGTGATCGTCACGGCCGACTGCGCATCCGCGCTACCCGGGCCGTCGGTCGGCGTGAAGCTCGTGATCGTCGGCGTGGCAGTGGTGACGACGAAGCTTCCGGCGCTCACCACGTTCCCGGCCCCGTTCTGGATCGCGATCGTGTACGAGCCCGCGGCCAGCGTTGCCGGCACCTTCGCCGTCATCTTGATGTCGGAGACAACCGTGAACGTCGCGGTCGTCCCGGCGAGCCCGCCGAACTTCACGAAGTCGCCGGCGGTCTTGCCGGTCCCCGTGAAGCCGGTGCCGTTGATCGTCACCAGCGCTCCGGTCTTACCGCTGCCCGGCGAGAAGGACGAGATCGTCGGCACAGCGATGACGGTGAAGACACCCGTCGTCGTCGACGTCTCACCCGCCGCATCCGAGACGGTGATCTTCCCGGTCGTCGCGCCGGCAGGCACCGTCGCCGTCACCGAAGTGGCGGTGACGCCGGAGACCGACAGCGACGGGGTGCCGTTGAACGACACATCGGTGACGTTGGACAGGTTCGTCCCGCTGATCGTCACCGACGTGGCCGCCGCGCCCTGGAGCGGCGTGAACGTCGTGACCTTCGGTGCCGCGTCGACCGTGAACGGCGTCGAGCTCGTCGCGAGGCCGGACGGCGTCGTGATCTTGATCGGCCCCGTCGTCGCACCAGTCAGCGGCGTGACCGCCGTGATCTGGGTGTCGGAGTCGATGCTGACCGAGGACGCCGCCTTGCCGTTGAACAGGACGCTCGTGGCTCCGCGGAAGTTCGTGCCGGTGATCACGACCGTCGTGTGACCCTGCGCGCTCGCAGCGCCGTGCGTCGGGGTGAAGCTCGTGATCGTCGGCGCGGCGGTCGTGACGATGAAGTCGCCGAGGCTCGTCGCCGTGCCGCCGGCGTTCTTCACCGAGATCGCGCCCGTCGTCGTGGCCGGTGCGACCTTCGCCGTGATCTTCGTGTCCGAGACCACCGTGAACGACGTCGCCGCCGTCCCGTTGAACTGCACGAAGTCGCCGGCGGTCTTGCCGGTTCCGAGGAAGCCGGTGCCGTTGATGGTCACCATCGTGCCGGCGACACCGCTGCCGGGCGTGAACGACGTGATCGTCGGCGAGGCGATGACCTGGAAGGTGGTCGCCGTGGTCGCCGTCTCACCCGCCGGGTTCGAGACGGTGATCTTGCCCGTCGTCGCGCCGGCAGGCACGGTCGCCGTCACCGAGGTGGCGGTGACGCCGGAGACCGACAGCGACGCGGTGCCGTTGAACGACACACCGGTGACGGTGGACAGGTTCGTCCCGCTGATCGTCACCGACGCACCCGCCGGGCCGAACGTCGGCGTGAACGTCGTCACCTTCGGTGCCGCATCGACGGTGAAGCTCGTCGCGCTCGTCACCGTGCCGGCCGGCGTCGTGACCTTGATCGGCCCCGTCGTCCCACCGGTCGGAGGCGTCAACGCCGTGATGTGGCTGTCGTCGGTGACCGAGACGGTCCCGGACGCCTTGCCGTTGAACATCACCGACGTCACACCGGACAGGTTCGTCCCGGTGATCGTCACCAGCGTGTGGCCCTGCGCACTCGCAGCGCCGTGCGTCGGGGTGAAGCTCGTGATCGTCGGCGCAGCCGCCGGGACGACGAAGCTCGCCGCGCTCGTTCCGGTCCCGGCCGCGTTCTTGACCGAGATCGTGCCCGTCGTCGTGCCCGGGGCGACCTTGGCGGTGATCTTCGTGTCCGAGTTCACCGTGAACGACGTGGCCGCCGTCCCGTTGAACTTCACGAAGTCACCGGCCGTCTTGCCGGTCGCCAGGAAGCCGGTGCCGTTGATCGTCACCATCGTCCCGGCGAGTCCGCTACCGGGCGAGAACGACGTGATCACCGGCGACTGAACGACGAAGAAGCTCGCCGCCGTCGTCGACGTCTCACCCGCCGCATCCGAGACGGTGATCTTCCCGCTCGTCGCGCCGACCGGGACCGTCGCCGTCACCGAGGTGGCGGTGACGCCGGAGACCGACAGCGACGCGGTGCCGTTGAACGACACACCGGTGACGTCGGACAGGTTCGTCCCGCTGATCGTCACCGAGTCGCCCACGGCGCCCTGGAGCGGCGTGAACGTCGTGACCTTCGGTGCCGCGTCGACGGTGAAGCTCGTCGCGCTCGTGGCGGTGCCCTTCGGCGTCGTGACCTTGATCGGCCCCGTCGTCGCACCCGTCGGCGGGGTGACCGCCGTGATGTGGCTGTCGTCGGTGACCGTCACGGTCCCGGACGCCTTGCCGTTGAACATGACCGACGTCACACCGGACAGGTTCGTCCCGGTGATCGTCACCGTCGTGTGGCCCTGCGCGCTCGCAGCGCCGTGCGTCGGCGTGAAGCTCGTGATCGTCGGCACAGCGGTCGGGATCACGAAGCTGTCCGTGCTCGTGTCGGTCCCGGCCGCGTTCTTGACCGAGATCGTGCCGGTCGTCGTACCGAGCGCGACCTTCGCCGTGATCTTCGTGTCCGAGTTCACCGTGAACGACGCAGCCGCCGTCCCGTTGAACTTCACGAAGTCACCGGCCGTCGAGCCGGTCCCGAGGAAGCCGGAGCCGTTGATCGTCACCATCGTCGTCCCGGGCGTACCGGCACCCGGCGAGAACGAGGTGATCGACGGCGTCTGGATGACCTCGAACGTCTTCGTCGACGTCGTCGCTCCGATGTCGGTCGTGACGCTGATCTTGACGTTCGTCCCGCCCGCGACCGGCGCAACAGCCGGCACGGTGGCGGTGACCGACGTGGCCGAGTTGACGACGAACGACGCGGAGACGCTGCCGAAGTCGACCTCGGTCGTGTTGGCGAGGTTCGTACCGGTGATCGTCACGGACGCGCCCGCCGCACCGAGGAGCGGCGCGAACGAGGTGACCGTCGGGGGCGTCGTCGCGACCGTGAAGGTGTCGCTGCTGACGTCGGAGCCCGAGGCGGTCGTAACCGTGATCGGACCGGTCTTCGCAGTCGCCGGCACCGTCGCCGTGATCTGCGTGTCGGAGTCGACCGTGAAGGACGCGGTCCCCGTGCCGAACTTCACCGCGGACGTGCCGGTGAAGCCGCTGCCGGTGATCGTGACCTGCTGGCCCGTGCCGCCGAAGGTCGGCGTGAACGAGGTGATCGACGGCGTGACGATGACGCTGAAGTCAGCGGCGCTGTCGGTGCTGCCGGCGCCGTTCGTGACCGTGATCGGGCCGGTGGTCGCACCCGCCGGGACCTTCGTCGTGATCTTCGTGTCGCTCGAGACCGTGAAGCTCGCGGCCTGACCGTTGAAGAGCACGGCGGTGGTGCCCGTGAAGTGGAGCCCGCTGATCGTCACCGGCGTGGTGACCTTGCCGCTCGTCGGCGCGAACGTGATGTCCGACGGGGCGACGACGCCCGCGACGACATACGAGTCCGTGCTGACGTCCGAGCCGGCCGGGTTCGTGACCGTGATCTTGCCGGTCGTCGCACCCGTCGGCACCGTCGCCGTGATCTGTGTGTCGGAGTCGACCGAGAACGAGGTCGCGGCCTTCGTGCCGAACTTGACCGTGGTCGTCCCGGTGAAGTTGCTACCGGTGATGGTCACGCTCGTTCCGACCGGGCCGAACGTCGGGCTGAACGACGTGATCGACGGGGTCTGGATGACCGTGAACGTTCCGGCGCTCGTCGCCGTCCCGCCCGGGTTCGTGACCGAGATCGTGCCGGTCGTCGCACCCGCCGGAACCGCCGCCGTGATCGACGTGGGCGAGTTGACGCTGAAGCTCGTGGAGGACGTCCCGTGGAACTTGACGGACGTGGTGCCGCCGAAGTTCGTGCCGCCGATCGTGACGGCCGAACCGACCAGACCGCTGGTCGGCGAGAACGTCGTGATCGTCGGTGCGCCGACGTACTCGTCGCCGGCCGATGCCGGCGGCGGGGCGCTCTGCTTCGCGGGCGGACCCGAGAACGTGTGGATGACCGAGCTGAGATGCAGGCCTCCCGCCGGGCCGAGGCCCGCCGCCAGGGAGGAGCCCACGAGGAGCGCGGCCGCACCGGCCGCGACGACGACGGCGCGCCCGAGGCCGAGCCGGAACCTGACCGGCCGGTGGTGCAGGCGGGCGGTGATCGCCTTGACGAGGTGCGCGGGCGGCAACGGCCGCTCGGCCCTCAGTGCATCCTCGAGATCGAAAGCTGTATGGCGGGTCTTGCGGTGTCTCAGCCAGTTTTTCACGGGGGCCCCTTGCGCGGTCGCAGGAATGAAGCTTCAGCCGTAATACCGCCTGAAAGGCAGAACCCTTACGGCCCGATCCTCCGAAAATCTCGTTCTCGGACGGGAAAAACTGCTCTAAGCTGAGGCGGTGGTCGCTGCGAGCGCGTCCGTGAGGCGGGAGCCGGTGCCCTTCGCGACGCGGCTGCCGGCCGCGTTCCTCGGGCTGGCGCTCGTGCCCGTCCTCGCCGCGAACGGCGGCTACTTCCCCACGACCTGGGGCTGGACGGCCATGGCGCTCGCGGGCGCGGCCGTCGCGGCCGCGGCCGTCCGGGCGCCGGCCCGGCCGTCCCTGGCGGAATTCCTCTTCATCGGCGGCTTTGCGCTCTTCGCCGTCTGGCTCGCCCTGGAGAACCTCTGGACCGCGGCCCCGACCCAGACGCCGCTCGAGGTCGAGCGCGCCCTCGTCTACGTGGCGGCGGCGATCGCGATCGCCGCGGTCGTCAGGCGCCAACACGTCCGCAGCCTCGTCGGGGGCGTGTGCGCGGCGCTCGCCCTGATCTGCCTCTATGCCCTCGCGACGCGGCTCTTCCCGGATCATTTCGGGGCGGCCGGCGCGTTCTCGGGGCTTCGCCTCGCGCGGCCGGTCGGGTACTGGAACGGGGTCGGCCTCGTCGCGACGATGGGGATCCTCCTCGCCCTTCCGGTCGCGGCCCGCGGCGCGGGCCGCACCCCGCGCGCCCTCGCGGCGGCGGCGATCCCGCTCATGGCGCTGACGCTGTACTTCACGTACAGCCGGGGCGCCTCCCTTGCGCTCGCGCTCGGGCTCGTCGTGCTCTTCGCCGTCGACCGGCAGCGGCTCCAGCTCCTGGCGGCGGCCGTTCCGATCGGCCTCGTGACGGCGCTCGTCGTCGTGCGGGCCTCCCGGACGCACGCGCTCACGCACACCGGCGTCTCGGTCGGCGCCCAGGCGCACGCGGGGCACCGGCTGGCCGCCGTCATCGTCCTCGCCTGCGTCGCGACCGCGTACTACGCCGTCCTCTTCCGGTCGTTCGAGCGCACCGTGAAGGTTCCCCCGGTCGTCGCGAGGGCGGCCGGCTGGGCGGCGATCGCCGTCGTGGCCGTCGGCCTCGCGGCCGTGTTCGTCCAGTACGGCTCGCCCGTCACGATCGCCCAGCGGGCCTACGACTCGGTGAACAGCAACCCGCCCGCGCTGAACGGCAACCTCAACAACCGCCTGTTCACCCTCTCGAGCAACGGCCGGCTGGCGCAGTGGAAGGTCGCCCTGCACATGTTCGAGCGACAGCCGGTGCGCGGCGTCGGCGCGGGCTCGTACCAGCAGGAGTGGTACGTCCATCGCCCCGGGGCATGGCGCGTCCGGGATGCGCACAACCTCTACGTCGAGACGCTCGGCGAGGACGGGATCGTCGGCTTCCTGCTGCTCGCGGGCGCGCTCCTCGCACCGATCTTCGCCTTCCCGCGCGCCCGTCGCGAGCCGCTCGCGGCCGGCGCGCTGGCCGCGTACGTCGCGTATCTCGCGCACGCCGGCGTGGACTGGGATTGGGAGCTGAGCGGTGTTACCCTGAGCGCTCTCCTCTGCGGAGGAGTTCTTCTCGCTGCGGGGCGGTCCGACAACCGGGCAGGACGTTGGCGAGGGCTTCCGATCGTGCTCGGGTCCGTGCTCATCCTCACCTCATTCGCCGGTCTCGCCGGCAACCTCGCGCTCGCCGCGAGCACGAACGCCGTGAACGCCGGCAACTGGAACCGAGCGGCGAGCTCCGCGCGGCGGGCGCACTTCTGGGCGCCGTGGTCGGCGACGCCGCTGCAGCGGCTCGCGGAGGCGCAGCTCGGCCTCGGCGACGCACCGGCGGCGCGCGCGACGTACGCGAAGGCGGTGGCGAAGAGCCCGAACGACTGGCGGCTCTGGCTCGAAGTCGCGGACGCGAGCGCGGGCAAGGCCCGGGCGGCGGCGTTCGCGAACGTCCGGCGGCTCGACCCGCTCGACCCGACGGGGTCCGGAAGTTGATCCGCGTCGACCCGCTCACGAATCCCGAGCCGCTGATCAAGCGCGTCTACGCGTACGCCGCGTACCGGCTCGGCGACGGTCACGACGCGGAGGACGCGACGAGCGACACGTTCGAGCGCGCGCTCCGCTATCGCAACTCGTACGACCGGAGCAAGGGAGAGCCGGTCGCCTGGCTGCTCGGGATCGCGCGCCGCTGCGTCGACGACATCTTCCTCGCGAAGCCGCCCCTCTCGGACGTCGAGGCCGATGGGGCCGCGCCGGGGAGCCTCGAGCCGGACGTCGTCAACCGGCTGAGCGTCGGCGCCGCCGTTCTCCAGCTCGACGAGCGCGCGCGCGAGCTCATCGCGCTCCGCTACGGCGCCGACCTCACCGCGCGGCAGATCGCAGAGGTGCTCGGCGAGCGGACGAACACGATCGAGGTCGCGCTCCACCGCGCACTCGCACGGCTGCGCGCAATCCTCGCGGAGGAAGAGACGCCGACGCCCGACGTGCGTCAGAAGCCGGCGGTCGCGACGCCGCGGGGCGAGCCGAAGCTGGGACGACGGTGAACGGCCGCGGTTCTTCACTACACTCGGCACCGATGCGGAGACGGGTTGCGATCCTCGCGGTGCTTCTCGTGCCGGCGGCGCTGCTCGCCGGCTGCGGCGGTGGCGGCGGCGGCACGTCGTCGAAAGCCGACTACATCAAGGCGAACGAGAGCCTCTTCAAGAGCCTCCCCGCCTTTCCGAAAGAGCACGTCGCGAGCGAGGGGACGAGCACGTACGCCGGCACGAGCAACTCGGTCGGCTATCAGACGCGCTTCAACCTCACGCTGCCGAAGAAGGCGACCACCGACACGCTGCAGTCGTTCTTCGCAGGACACCTCCAGCCGGACTGGAAGCTCGTCGCGCAGCTCGACGGGCCCGTGCTCAACTTCCGCAAGGGCAACGCGTTCGTCTCGGTCAACCTCGCCGGCGCGCACGGCCACCGTGCGCAGGTGACGGTCGACCAGGCGTTCTACTCGCACACCGGCTGAGCGAATCCTTCTGTTGACAGAGGCGAGGGCGCGTCGTAGCGTCGGCGCCTCCGGTCTTCGACTGCGGAGGAGCTCATGTCACTGCGGGTGCGCCTCGTCATCCTCGTCTCTGCGGCCGGTCTGATCGTCGCCGGAGGTGCAGGCGGCGCGGCCGGCGACGCGAGCCCGCAGACCGAGACCCCGGTCTCGGGCGGGACGCTGAACTTCGTCGCCGAGCAGACGCCGACGACGCTGAACCCGTACTCCGCCGCCGCCGGCGTCTGGACCCTGATCGAGACGGCCCCGGTCCTCGCAAACGCCTTCGAGCAGGTGCCCGACGGCAGCTGGCAGCCTCAGCTCGTGACGAGCGTCGACGTCGCGACCGGCCCGTTCACGCTCACGTACCACATCGATCCGGATGCAGTCTGGAGCGACGGCCAGCCGGTGACGGCGAGCGACTTCATCTTCACGAAGAACACGGTGATGGCGAACAGCAGCTTCGTGGCGTCGACCACGGGCTACGACGAGATCACGTCGATGACGGCGCTCGACACGAAGACGGTGCGGGTCGTCTTCAGCGGCGTCGTCGCCTTCTGGAAGCAGCTCTTCTCCCCCGTGCTCCCCGAGCATGCGCTCTCGGGTGAGGACTTCACGACGGTCTGGACGAGCGCGATCGACGATCCCCACACGGGAAGGCCGATCGGCGACGGGCCGTTCCTCCTCACCGGATCGACGTCGAGTGGGACCACCCTCGCGCGCAACGCGCGCTGGTGGGGCCCGCACGCTCCCTATCTGAGCTCGATCGTGTTCCACAACGACGGCAGCAACGAGGTGAGCGACCTGACGAGCGACGCCGATCAGGCGATCTACCCGACCGCCAGCAACTCGCTGGCGAGCCTGGAGTCGACGCCCGGCATCGCGTTCCAGTCGAGCGAGTCGCCGTTCCTCGAGCAGCTCGCGTTCAACACCACCGGCTCCGGCGGCCCCCTCGAAGATCAGGCGTGGGTTCGGCAGGCGATCGCCTACTCGATCGACCGGACCGCGATCGCGGGATCCGTCTACTCGACGCTCTTCCCCTCGCTGCCGGCCGCGCAGAGCCTCGTCTACTTCCCGTTCCAGCCGGATACGCCGCCCGACTTCTCGACGTCATGCGCACGACGCGTCGCAGGTCACGTCGCTCATGAACGCGCACGGCTGCACGCTCGTCAGCAGCGTCTGGAACTGCAGCGGGCACGTGATGGCCTTCACGGTCGACTACACGTCCACCAGCACGATCCGCGCGTCGGAGGCGAGCACGATGCAGACGGAGGCGGCGGCGGCCGGGATCACGCTGACCCCCCATGCGGTGTCGTCGTCCCTGTTCTTCGGCAACGGCTCTCGAGCCACACGTTCCAGCTCGCGATCTTCGCCGTTCTCACCACCGGTGACCCGTCGGACTGGGCCGACGAGTACACGTGCGCCGGGATCCAGAACTTCAGCGGCTACTGCAACACGGCCGTCGACAACGGGTTCGACGCAGTCGGGAGCGACACTTCGGACGCGCAGCGCATCACGGACGCGAACCAGGTCGACGCAGCGCTCGCCAGGACGTCCCGCCCTCCCGATGTGGTCGCGGCCGAACTTCCTCGCGTATTCGACGAAGGTGCGCGGCTTCGTCGACAACCCGAACTTCGGCGGCCCGCTCTGGAACGCGCAGGACATCTGGCTCGCGCCGAGCGTCGCCGCCCCGAGCGTCACGTCGTTCACGCCCGATCACGGCACGAACGGGACGAGCGTGACGATCGCCGGATCCGGCCTCACCGGAGCGACCGCGGTCAGCTTCGGCGGCACGCCCGCAGCGAGCTACAGCGTCGACTCCGACACGCAGATCACGGCGACGGTCGGCGCCGGATCGCCGACCGGCCAGATCAGCGTCACCGGCCCGGGCGGCACCGACGTCGCGAACGGCCTCTTCTACACGCCGCCGACGGTCGGCGGCTTCAGCCCGGCTCCCGCGGCGGAGCGCGCGACGGTCACGGTGACCGGCACGAGCTTCACCGGCGCGACGCAGGTCAAGCTCGGCGGGGTGAGCGTCCCGTTCAGCGTCATCTCGAACACGCGGCTCACGTTCACGGTCCCGGTCGGCTCGGCCGGCGGGGCGATCCAGGTGACTGCTCCGGCCGGCAGCGGGACGAGTGGCAGCAGTCTGACGATCCAGCCTCCGCCGGCGATCACCTCGTTCGGCCCCGGCAGCGGCCCGGTCGGCACGCCCGTGACGATCACCGGCACGAATCTCGGCGGCACCGTCGGCGTTCAGCTCGGCAGCGTCGTCACCGTGCCGACGAGCGTCGGCGCGACGAGCGTCACGTTCACCGTGCCGCCCGGCGCGGTCACAGGAACGATCAAGGTCCTCACGACGTCCGGCGCGGCGACGAGCGCAGGAACGTTCACCGTCACGGGCTGAGCGAGCCGAAGAGGCGCGTTGAATTCCGCTCCGCGGTTTGGTAAGCCTGCTCCCGATCAGGGGGACCGCCGTCGCCCGATAGGAGATACCGCCATGAGCGCGCTCGTCCGCAGGCTCGCCGTCGTCGCCGCGACCGCACTGGCCGCGCTTGGATTCGGACTCGTCCACGCCCGCGCCGCCCAGGCGAACACGTACGTCGTCTGCGGCTACGGCACGGCGTACACCCTGGGCTCGGGCGGCTCGTCGTGCATGACGCTTTCGGCCGCCGTCACCGCAGCGGAGGGGACGTTCGGCTCCGACACGATCGACATGCTTCCCGGCACCTACTGCCCGGTCGACCTCGAGGGGAGCCTCAACTCGCCGATCAGCTTCGTCGGCGTCGGCATCGCGGGGCTCGATCTCTCCGGCGGGCCGTTCTCGCTCACCGGCCCGGAAGCGGGACTGACGACGTTCAAGTACGACTCCCTGCACTGCGGATCGGTGCCACTCGCGGTCGTGAAGCTCAACACGTTCGTGAGCGCCGGCCCACCGATCACATTCGAGAACCTCACGATCGACGCGTCCGGCGGCCCGTCGTACGGCATCTACGCGTCCGGGAACAGCGCCGACCTCAGCCTGCGCGACGTCGTCGTCGAGAACGCCCCCACGCTCGGCGTCTACTACGTCACCGGCTTCTCGGCGTTCCACGACTACAGCCTCGACGTCGAAAAGAGCGCGATCCTCGGCAACAACGCCGGCGTCCAGGTCGTCGGGTTCGGCTCGGTCTACGACTCGACCGTCTCCGGCAACACGACGGGAATCGATCTCCCGAACAACTACGACGTCTCGCTCGGGAGCGACACGATCAGCCACAACGCCACGGGCGTCGTCGCCGGGTGCTGCGGCAACAACCTCCAGGTCGTCGACACGGTCGTCGCCGGCAACACACAGGACTGCGGTGCGACGAACGACTGGGAGAGCCCGTCGTCGTCGAGCTGGAACAACCTCGTCGGGAGCTTCAGCTGTCCGACGAACGGGGCCCGCGACGTTCGCAATGCAGGCGTCACCGTGGCGGCGCTGGCGGAGAACGGCGGGCCGACTCCGTCGATCACTCCGCCGTCGGGCGCGCCGGGCGCGGGATTGGCTCCGTGCGGTCTGCACGGCGTCGACCAGCGGGAGTTCCTCGTCTCGGGCGCCTGCGACATCGGCGCGGTGCAGGAGAGCGCCGACGGAACGATCGACGTGAGCGCGTCGCCGCTCGCTCTCGGCGTGATCGACACGGGCACCGCGAACTTCGGCACCGTCGACGTCGAGAATCTCGGCGGCGATCTCGCCGGCGTCTCCAGTGTGTCGATCTCCGGGTCCGGCTGGGCGATCACGAACAACGGCTGCACGTACGCGCTCCTCTTCCAGGGGTCGAACGGCTTCTGCGGCGTCTCGGTGAAGGTCACGCCCACCTCCGACGGCGCCTGGAACGGAACGCTCACCGTCCATACCTCCGCGGGAACCGTGCACATCGCGCTCACGTCGCAGGCCGTGACGCGCGAGACCGGTCAGGACGATTCGTACGACGTCCCGGGCGCGTCACTCGATGTCGCCGCGTCGGGTGTGCTCGCAAACGACCAGACCGGTGCGGCGATCGACGAGGTTCTGACGCAGCCGAGCAACGGGACGCTCACAGGTCCGGCTGTCGACGGGTCGTTCACGTACACGCCGAACGGCGGCTTCATCGGCGACGACTCGTTCCAGTACACCGTCATCGGCGGCGGCCTGTACGAGAGCCACCCGATCACGGTGACGCTGCACGTCCTCGGCTACACGCTCTCGCTCGACGCACCGTCGTACTCGAGCACGGCGGGCGGCACGTTCACGATCGAGGCGACCGTGACGCCGCTCCGCAACTTCACGGGCGATGTCTGCTTCGATCTCGCGGACACGAACGGATCGACGTGGCCCTCGTCCGTGTCACCCGGCAGCGGCTACCCGTCGTGCAGCTCGGGCGGCGAGGGAGTCGTAGCCCGCGCACATGTCACGCTCGACGGAACGAACCCTTCGATCGTCGATCTGCCGGTGAACGTCGCCGTGGACGCCGCGCCCGGTCTCCAGCCGCTGGAGGTGATCGCGAGCTCCGACTCCGCGCCGTCCGCCATCGCACCCTTCGGCCTGAGCCTCCCCAACACGGATGGACCGGCGGTCACCGATTTCCATCCTTCGGTCGGCGGCGCCGGCACGACGGTGACGATCAACGGATCGAATCTCACGGGCGCGACGGCGGTGAAGTTCGGCGGCCATGACGCGGCGAGCTTCACGGTCGACTCCGACAGCGAGATCACAGCGGTCGTCGCGACCGCGACGCCGAGCGGGACGATCGCCGTCACGACGCCGCTCGGGACAGGCACGAGCAGCGGCTCGTTCACGTTCGTCGCGCCGCCGACGATCACGACCTTCACGCCGGGAAGCGGCGGCGTGCACGCCACCGTGACGCTCACCGGAACGAACCTCGCGCTGACGACGCAGGTGCAGCTCAACGGCGCGAGCTGCTCCTTCACGGCGGTCTCCGCGACGACGCTCACGTTCACCGTCCCCACCGGCGCGACGAGCGGCACGATCCACGTGACCACGCCGGGCGGCAGCGCGACGAGCGGCACGAGCTTCACCGTCTCGCCGCCGCCGACGATCACATCCATCTCCCCCGGCACCGGCCCGATCGGCACCGTCGTGACGATCACCGGCACGAACCTCGCCGGCACCGTCGGCGTCATGCTCGGCAGCGTCGTCACCGTGCCGACGAGCGTCGGCGCGACGCAGGTCGTCTTCACGATTCCGCCCGGTGCAGCGAGCGGTACAGTCAAAGTCCTCACGACGAGCGGCTCCGCTACGAGCATCGGAACGTTCACCGTGACCGGCTGAGAAACCAGAACAGGGAACGAGGGCAATCGTGCGTGCGATCCGGCTTCGGCCGGCGAGAGTAGTCCTGTGCGCCGTCACGGCGGCAGCTCTCGTCGTGGGAGTCGCAGCCGCCGACGCCGGCACCTCCGGCGCGCCCCTGAGCCTTCCCACCGTGAGCGGCGGCGGCGTCGGCGCTGTCGCCGTCGCCGGGACGACCGAGTACCTGGCCGGCAGCTTCGGGTGGGTCGGCGGAACGGCCACGGGCGCGTTCGCGGAGATCGCCTCGACGGGCGACCCCAGTCCCGACCGGCCGCCGATCGGCGGCGAGGTGAGCGCCGCGGCGCCGGACGGCGCGGGTGGCTGGTACGTCGCCGGCTTCCTGCTCTCGGTAGGCGGCGTGCCGGCCGGCAGCCTCGTGCACATCGACGCGAACGGCACGCGGGTCGCGTCCTTCCAGCCGGGAACCCTGAGCACCGTCAACGCGCTCGCCGTGTCCGGGTCGACGGTCTACGCCGGAGGCTGGTGCGTCGCGCGAGGCAGCGGAGGCTGCGAGAACCTCGTCGCGTTCGACGCGACGACCGGAGCCCAGACGAGCTTCGCCCCGAGCATCACGCTGAGCGGCAGCGGCCCGTACGTCGTCGACGTCGGAGCGCTCGCCGTCTCCGGCACGACGCTCTACGTCGGCGGCCGGTTCGACGGAGCGGACGGCGCGGCACGGCGGAACCTCGCGGCGTTCGACACCACGACCGGGGACGTGACCCCCTGGGATCCGCAGGTCGCGTCGACCGTGGCCTACGGCGGCGTGTTGGCGGTCGCGGTATCGGGCTCGACCGTCTACGCCGGCGGCACGTTCGACACCGTCAACGGCTCGACCGCCCGCAACGACGCGGCGGCGTTCGACGCCGCCACGGGCACCGCCACAGCCTGGGATCCCGACGTCGGCAGCGGCAGCGACTCCGTCAACGCGCTCCTCGCGTCCGGATCGACTGTCTATGCCGGCGGCCAGTTCACGACCGTCAACGGAGCGACGTCGCGGCAGTCGCTCGCCGCACTCGACGCGACGACGGGCGCGGCCACGAGCTGGAACCCCGGCGTCGTGGGCAGCTCGGTGGACGCTCTCGCGCTGTCGGGATCGACGCTCTACGCGGGCGGCCGAAATCTCGGCGTGGCGGGAACCAATCTGGCCGCGTTCGACACGTCGACCGGGGCGGCGACGGGCTTCGCGCCGGTCGTCGGCGGAACCGTCGCCACGCTCGGCGTCGACGGGTCGAACGTCTTCGTCGGAGGATCGTTCGAGTCCGTCGGCGGCACCCCGCGCAACGGGCTTGCCTCCATCGATCTCTCGACGGGCCAGCTGACGAGCTGGGATCCCGGCGGCGGCGGGAACGAGCTCGCGGTATCCGGCTCGACGTGCTTCGTCGCCGACAACAGCTCGCTCGCCGCGATCGATACGAGTACCGGCACGACCGTGTGGACCGCTTCCGTGACCGGGAACATCTACACGGTCGCGGTCTCCGGCTCGACGGTCTACGTCGGCGGACGCTTCACGGCGGTGAACGGCTCGACGCCACGCACCGACCTGGCGGCGTTCGACGCCTCCACCGGCACGGTCGCGAGCTGGGCGCCGACCGTGTCCTCGGCGGGGCAGGCACGCGTCAACGCCCTCGCGGTCTCGGGCTCGACGGTCTACGCCGGCGGCGAATTCGACACCGCAAACGGCTCGACGCCCCGGAACGACTTGGCCGCCTTCGATGCGTCCACCGGCACTGTCACCGGTTGGGACCCCAACGTCGCGTTCAGCTTCTCGACGCCCTCGATCAACACACTCGCGATTGCGGGCACGACGGTGTACGCCGGCGGGAACTTCGACAGCGTCAACGGCTCGACGCCGCGTTCCTACGCGGCGGCGTTCAACGCCACGACGGGAACGGCGACGAGCTGGAACCCGGCCGCCTCCGCCACGATCGAGGCCATCGCGGTGTCCGGCTCGACGGTGTACCTGGCAGGCGGTGGGTCGGGGCTCGCGGCATACGACACCGCGACCGGCGCCTCGTCCGGCTGGGCGCCGAATCCGGACTTCTCGGTCGTCACGATCGCCGCGACCTCCGCATACGTCGCCGTAGGCGGCAGATACTGGACGTTCGAGGCCGGCGGCGTGTTCAGCCCGAACGCGGCGGTATTCGACGTCAGCCCGTCGTCCCCGACCCCGGTCGTCTCGAGCTTCACGCCGAGCAGCGGCCTCCCGGGATCGACGGTCACGATCACCGGGTCCGGGTTCACGGGCACGAGTCGGGTCGCGTTCGGCGGCGTCACCGCGCAGAGCTACGTCGTCGACTCCGACACGCAGATCGCAGCCGTCGTGCCGCCCGCGGCGGTGAGCGGGCCGATCGCCGTGACGACGCCGGGCGGGACGGCATCGAGCAGCGCCGTGTTCACCGTCGTGCATCCGCCGTCGATCTCGGGCTTCACGCCCACCGCCGCCGGCGAGCACGCGACGGTGACGGTCAGCGGCAGCAACTTCACCGGGGCGACACAGGTCAAGCTCGACGGCGTGAGCGTGCCGTTCAGCGTCGTGTCGCCGTTCGAGCTGACCTTCACCGTCCCGGCCGGCGCGACGAGCGGCACGATCCAGGTGACGACGCCCGCCGGGAGCGCGACGAGCTCCGGCAGCTTCACCGTCTCGCCGCCGCCGACGATCACGTCCATCTCGCCCGGCAGCGGGCCGGTCGGCACCGTCGTGACGATCACCGGCACGCACCTCCCGGCACCGTCGGCGTCATGCTCGGCAGCGTCGTCACCGTGCCGACGAGCGTCGGCGCGACGCAGGTCGTGTTCACGATCCCGCCCGGCGCGGCCACCGGCACGGTCAGGATCCTCAACCCCGCCGGCTCCCCGGCCAGCGTCGACATCTTCACGGTGACCGGCTAGAACTAGATCCATGCTCAGGCTCGCGCTCGCTCTCGCCGCAGTGGCAACGGCCGCCTCGGCCGGAGGAGCGCCTGCCACCAAGCTGACGATCGACGTCTGGCCGCAGGGGCGGACCGTCGCCACCGGACACGTCCACTACACGCTCCGCTGCTCGCCGGCGGCCGGCACGGTGCCGCGCCCGGGCAACGCCTGCGCCGTCCTCGCGCGCCTCGCGCATCCGTTCGCGGCCACAGCGCCGGCCACGGCGTGCCCGAGCCTCGTCCTCGGCCCGCAGGAGGCGCACGTCGTCGGCACGGTGCGCGGCACGCGCGTGAACGCCTGGCTCAATCTCGCCCACTGCGGCGTCGCCCGCTGGAACCTCGTCAAGGCGATCGTCCCCGAGCCGAAGCTCACCGGCCATACGCCGCCCCCGGTGACACCGCCCGCCGAGCGGCGCGACCACCGTCACGACGCCGAACGGACCGCCTCCGGCTCTCGCCTCGATCAGCCCCGACAGCGGCCCCGTCGGCACGGTCGTCACCGTCACCGGGACGAACCTCGCCGCGACCGTCGGCGTCCAGCTGGGCCACGTCCTCACGGTGCCGACGAGCGTCTCCGACACCCAGGTCGTCTTCACCGTGCCGCCCGGCGCGACGACCGGCGTCGTCAAGGTCTTCAGCCGCAACGGCGAGGCCACGAGCGCCGGCACGTTCACGGTCACCGGCTGAGCGAGATCCCCCGAATTTCCTTGACAGTCCTGTCTTTTGGAGACAGGATCGGAAGCCGGTCGAACGATTTTTCCTAGGGGTCTAGGAGGGCAAAAACATGCTGCGGAAGGCACAGTCGAGACGGGTTCTCTGGTCGGCGGTCGCCGTCGCCGCGTTCGTCTTCACGGCGGGGGCGGGAGCGGCGCGAACCGTCACCGCGCCTCCCGCATCGCCGCTCGCCGACACGCACCCGAGACAGGTGTGCGCGACGGTGCGCGCGACCGGCCGCGGGCCGGTGGCGCAGTGCAACGCGTGGGCCCTCGCCGCAAGCAGCGGGAAGTACCTCCACCTCGCCGGCAGCATCGTCCGGCACCACAGCGCCGTGCAGCCGAACGTCACCGGCTCTCCGGATGCGAACGTCGTCCAGGCGATGTGGCCGGTCGGGATCCACAACGCGTACCAGCTTCCGAGCTCGACGACGAACTCGCATCTCAAGACGGTCGCGATCGTCGACGCATTCGACGACCCGAACGCCAAGAGCGACCTCGACACCTACGACAGCTTCTGGACTCGCTTTCCGGCGCTTCCCGACCTGCGCCACGCCGTCGTCGGCGTCCTGCTTCGCCGTCGTGAACCAGTCCGGCCAGATCCTCCATCAGCTTGGAAGTCCGTCGCCGCCGTCGTTCGACGCCGGCTGGGCGCTCGAGATCTCGCTCGACGTCGAGGCCGTGCACACGATCTGCACCGACTGCAAGATCATCCTCGTCGAGGCGACCGACCCCGGTGTCGACAACCTCGCCGCCGCGACGAACGAGGCCGCCACCCTCGGCGCCGACGTCATCTCGAACAGCTACGGCGCGGCCGAGAGCACTCTTCCAGACGAGCGACTTCAACACGTTCGCGCCCGCCTACCGGCACGCCGGCGTCACGGTCGTCGCCTCGACCGGCGACGACGGCTTCGCCGGCGGCACGTAGTTCCCGGCCGACGTGAACGACGTCGTCGCCGTCGGCGGCACGACGCTCACGAGCGACCACGACCCGGCGCTTCTGGGCCGGCGAGCGGGTGTGGAACGGCGCCGGCAGCGGCTGCAGCGTGTTCGATACGGCGCAGTCCTTCCAGACGAGCGCGCCGGGATGGACCGGCCACCGGCTGCGGGACGCACCGCGGCATCGCCGACGTCTCCGCGGACGCCGATCCGAACTCCGGCCTCTTCGTCTGGAACACCGTGTCGGCGACGTGCGTCAACGACCCGAACGACAAGACGAACCCGTGCTGGTGGGTCGTCGGCGGCACGAGCCTCGCCGCCCCGGTCATCGCGGCGACGTACGCGCTCGCCGAGTCCCAGAATCCCGGCGGCGTCACGAACCCGACCTGGCTCCCGTACCCGAAGTTCCGGATGCTCCATGACGTCACCTTGGGGACGAACGGCTCATGCGGCACGTCGACGATCTGCAAGGGCGTGACCGGCTACGACGGGCCGACGGGCCTCGGCACGCCGAACGGCCTCGGCGCCTTCGAGATCGGCACCCCGACGAGCATCGGATTCACGCCGACGTCCGCGTCGGCAGGGACGACGCTGACGATCAGCGGCCAGAACTTCACGCAGGCGTCGGCGGTGACGGTCGGCGGCTTGGCGGTGCAGAGCTTCACGGTCGTCTCCGACGTCCAGATCAACGCGGTCACTCGGTACCGGGAGGACCGGGACGGTCGCGGTGACGACCGGCGGCGGGACCAGGACGAGCCTCACCTCGTTCCACTTCTCGCCGACGATCACGTCGTTCACGCCGAGCGGCGGACGGCCGGGACGTCGGTGACGATCACCGGCACCGGCTTCAACGGCGCGGGCGCGGTGAAGTTCGGCGCCGACCCCGGCGGTCTTCACCGTCGACTCCGACACGCAGATCACCGCGACGGTCGGGGCCGGCACCGTCACCGGCCCGGTCAGCGTCGTCGGCGCCGGCGGCACCGGCGTGAGCACGGATCTCTTCTACGGCACGCCGTCGATCAGGCTCCACGACCGGCACCGCCGGCGTGCACTGCCGGTGACGCTCACCGGCCTGAACCTCACCGGCGCAACCCAGCGTCACGGTCAACGGCGTCAATGCCGCCTTCAACGCCGTCTCGCTGACGTCGCTCACGTTCACCGTCCCGGCGGGCGCGACCACCGGCACGATCCAGGTGACGACGCCGGGCGGCACCGACGACGAGCGTCGTGACGCTCACGTCACGCCGCCGCCGAGCATCACGTCGCTCAGCGTCAGCACCGGCCCGGTGGGCACGTCCGTGACGATCAACGGGACGAACCTCACCGGCACGGTCGGCGTCATGATCGGGAGCATCGTCACCGTGCCGACGAGCGTGACGCGACCCACGTCGTGTTCACGATCCCGCCGGGCGCCTCCACGGCCGTCATCAGGATCCTCAACCCCGCCGGCTCGGCATCGAGCCCCGGGGTGTTCACCGTCACCGGCTAGGCGAAGACTGCAGAGAGCTCGGCCCGCTCGGCCTCGCCGAGCGGGCCGGCGACTGCGGCGATCGCCGGCTGGAGGTGCGCGGGCCGGCGCGGCCCGACGACGACCGCGGTCACGCGCGGGTCGGCGAGCAGCCAGGCGAGCGCGAGCGTCGCCGGATCGCCGAGCTCCGCGAGCCGCTCGAGGCCGTCGAACACGGCGTCGTCGCGGAGATGCTCGTACGGCTCGGGACGCAGCGTCATGCGCGAGCCCGCCGGCGCGGCCTCGCCGCGCCGGTACTTGCCCGTGAGCCACCCGCCGGCGAGCGGGCTGAACGGCGTGAAGCCGAGGCCGTGCTCGGCGCAGAGCGGCAGTACGTCCCGCTCCGCGTCGCGGTCGAGCAGCGAATACGAGTTCTGCACCCAGCCGAACGCGCCGGCGGCGAGCGCCGCGCGGAGCTGCGCGCCGTCGACGTTCGAGAGGCCGTACGCGCCGACCTTGCCCGCGGCGACGAGCTCGTCGAAGACGCCGGCGGTCTCCGCGATCGGGACGTCGGGATCCCACGCGTGCGTGAGGTACATGTCGACGCGCTCGACGCCGAGCCGCTGGAGGCTGCTCTCGAGCTGGCGCCGGACGCGGGCCGGTGCGAGCCCGCGATCGTCGTCCGTCGTCCATCGGTTCGAACGTCTTCGTCGAGACGACGAGGCCGTCGGGCCGCCGCGAGCGGAGCCAGTCGCCGATGAACGTCTCGCTCCGCCCGCCGCCGTAGGCGTCCGCGGTGTCGAACGTCGTGATGCCGGCGTCCCAGGCCGCGTCCATGACCGCGAACGCCTCCTCCTTCGTCTCCCCCTGGCCGAAGAACGACGGCATCGAGCCGATGCCGCCGAAGTTGCCGCACCCGAGGATGACGCGCGAGACGCTCAGCCCGGTTCCGCCCAGGTAGGCTCGCTCCATCAGCGCGACGCTACTCGATGTCGATGCGGTCCGGAAGCGCTTCTCCTCGCTCCAGGGCGGTTTTGCGTTCCTCGACGCGCCCGGCGGCTCGCAGGTCCCCGACGAGGTCGGCGAGGCGATCGCGCGACCGCGCTGCGCGAGGCCAGCGGCAACCTCGGCGCGCCGTACGCGACGGGCGAGCGGGTCGAGGCGATCCTCTACCAGGCGCGCGCCGACGCGGGCGCGCTTCCTCAACTGCTCGGCCGACGACGTGATCTTCGGCGGCAACATGACGACCCTCGACTTCGCGCTCTCCCGCACCGCGTCGCGCGACTGGCGCGAGGGCGACAAGATCCTCGTCAGCCGCCTCGACCACGACGGCGGCGTCGCCCCGTGGGTCGAGCTCGCCGCCGACCGCGGCTTCGAGCTCGACTGGATCGACGTCACCGACGATCTTCGCCTCGACCTCGACGACCTCGAGCGCAAGCTCGACGACCGCGTGCGCGTCGTCGCGTTCGTCGTTCGCCTCGAACGCCGTCGGCTCGATCACCGACGCGAAGCGCGTCTGCCGAGCTCGCGCGCAGCGCCGGCGCGCTCTCGCTGGATCGACGCCGTGCACTACGCGGCGCACGAGCCCGTCGACGTCGAGGAGATCGGCTGCGACGTGCTGCTCTGCTCGCCGTACAAGTTCTGCGGGCCGCACATGGGCCTCGCGTACGGACGGCACGAGCTGCTCGAGTCGTGGCGCCCCTACAAGGCGCGCCCCGCGTCGTCGAGCCCCGTCGGCCGCCGGTTCGAGACCGGAACGGCGCCGTACGAGCTGCTCGCCGGCTTCTCGGCGACGATCGCGTACCTCGACTCGCTCGGCGGCCTGGAGCCGCTCGCGCGACTACGAGCGCGAGCTCGGCCGCCGCTTCCTCGACGGGCTGCCCGACAGCGTGACCGTCTACGGCCTGCAGACGATGGAGGGCCGCGTGCCGACGTTCCTGCTGAACGTCGACGGCGTCGAGGCGGCCGACGTGGCGACGACGATGGCGCAGCGCGGCTACGGCGTGTGGGCGCACGACAACTGGTACTCGCTCGGCCTGCGGGAGAAGCTGCCGTACCCGAAGGACGCGGTGCGCGTCGGCTTCATCCACTACAACACCGCCGACGAGGTGGACGGCTTCCTCGCCGAGCTCGCGAGTCTCGCCCGCTAGGACACGGATCCGCGAGAGCACTTCGGCGTCGATGTTGCCGCCGCTGACGATGCAGACCACGCGACCGCTGCCGGCGGCGCCCGACAGCGCTGCCGCGAGCGCGAGCGCGCCGGCGCCCTCGGCGACGACGCGCGCGCGCGCCGCGAGCAGCGCGCACCGCGTCGGCGACCTCGTCGACGCGGCACCGCCACCGCCTCGTCGACGAGCTCCTGCGCGTACTCCCACATCGCCGGGCAGCAGCGCCCGGCCGCCGGCGCCGTCGACGAACGACGGCTGGTAGTCGATCTCGACGGGCTCGCCGGCGGCGAACGACGGCCGTGAGCGGCGCCGCCGTCGCCGGCTCGGCGGTGACGACCCGCACGTCCGGCCGGAACGCCTTCACGGCGCTCGCGATCCCGGTCGTCAGCCCGCCGCCGCCCCACGGGATGACGACGGTGTCGAAGGAGGCGAGCTCCTCGCACGAGCTCGAGCCCGATCGTCCCGTTGCCGGCCATCACCGCCTGGTCCGCGACCGGATGGACGAAGAGCCCGTCGACGCCTCGGGGTGGCCGCGGTCGAGCATCGTCTGCCACCACGACCTCGTGCGGCACGCGGATCACCTCGGCCGCCGAGGCGCTCGACCGCGTCGAGCTTCGTGCGCGGCGCGTGTCTCGGGCGCGACGATGCGTCGCGCGGCACGCCCGCCTCGCGCGCGGCCCACGCGACGCCCTGCGCCATGTTGCCGGCGCTCGCGGTCACGACGCCGTGCGCGAGCTCGTCGCGCGTCGCCGCGCGCACCGCCGAGAGCGCCGCCGCGCAGCTTGAACGAGCCGATCGGCTGCAGGCACTCGAGCTTCAGCAGGATCTCGCACGGCGCGTCGACGTCGAGCGACACGAGCGGCGTGCGCACGCACGGCGTCGCCGAGCCGCTCGCGCGCGCGCTGGATCTCGGAGAGCGAGATCAATCCGACTGCTTCGCCAGCTCCGTCAGCTCGGTGCGCACGCGCCAGAGCTCGGGGTACAGCTTGTTCTTGATCAGGCCGGCGAGCAGCTCGACCGGCGTGCCCTGCGTGCCGACGACGTCCTCGCCGATGATCGCGCCCGACCATCTTCACGTGCCGGAAGCGCCAGATGCCGACCTGCTCGTCCCAGTCCGTCAGGTGCTCGGCGAGCTGGTAGAGATCCTCGTGCTCGCGGCCCTGCGTGTAGACCTCGAGCAGCGACAGCCCGCGCTCGCGCCGCAGCCCGTCGAACGCCTCGAGCAGCGGCGGCGACACGCGCTTGATCGTGGCGGAAGCCGGGCGAGTCGAAGCCCGAGCCGTGCCCGAGCGCGCGCCGGACCTCCTGGTACTCCCACGGCGACATCCGCTCGAGGTGCTCGAGGAAGCCGACGACGTACTTCATGGCACGCGGTCGCGCGCCGCAGCAGGCGCAGCGCGCCGGCGACGTCGCGCGCCTCGATCAGGCGCGTCGCCTCCTCGACCTCGACGCACGCGTGCTTGAGCCAGAGCTCCGAGGACTGGTGGACGGTCTGGAACAGGAGCTCGTCGCGGTGCGCCCACTCGTCCGGGCCTCTTCTGGAGCGAGAGCAGCTCCTCGGTGCGCAGGTAGCGCTCGTAGTCGCTCGACGCCGGGCCCCTCGAGGATCGGCGCGAACTCGTCCTGGTCGCTCCGCCATCAGCTCCCGCCCGGGCGCGACTCGGTGCCGTCGAAGATCTTCATCGGCAGGTCGGCGAGCGGGACGCCGCCGTCGTCGGTGACGAGCCACGTGTCCTGCATGTAGAGGCACGCCTGCCCGTCGGCGGCGATCGCGTGCGGATGCATCGAGAGCACCATGTCCGCCTGCAGCTCCGTCTCGTCGGCCTCGCCGATCTTCGGGAACTCGATCATCGTCATCCCGATCGAGTGGCCGGTGACGTGGCCGAGGTGGAAGCCGCGCTCGAGGAAGCCCTTCGACACGGCGCGGTGGGCGTCGCGCGCGGTCGAGCCGGACCGGAGCGTCGCTCGCGCGGCGTCGAAGTACTCGTCGTACGCGTCGAGCATGCGCTTCGTGTCGTCGCTCGGCGTCCCGGGGCAGATCGCGCGCGAGACCTCGACCCAGTGGCCGCCGGGACCTGCGACCTCGAGCGAGGGCAGCACGCAGTCGCCGGCGCCGATCGGCCGTGCCGGCGATCTTGAACTCGGGGAGCGCGGCGCCGTTCGGGCCGTCGAGCACCATGTCCATCGTCCAGCGGCCGCAGCCCTGCGAGACGAAGTAGCTCCTCGCACGGCGCGAGGATCTCGCGCTCGGTCTTCCCCGGCTCGAACGCGTCGAGGAAGACCCAGAAGCCCTCGGTGTTGATGCGCACGCTGTCGCGCACCGACGCGAGCTCGAGCTCCGACTTGACCGTGCGCGCGTGGTCGAACGCGACGTCCCACGGCACGAGCTCGGCCGCGCTCGCTGCAGCGCGCCGAAGTCGCGCACGGTCATCACGTAGTCGAGGCCGTACACGCCGACGCGCTTGCCGCGCACCTGGTCGGCGAGCCAGTCGCCCGGCCGGTCGACGAACGTGCTGCTCGTCGATCCACGTCGTCCCGTGCTCGCCGACGTACCGGGCCTCGCTCGGGAAGACGATCGCCGGCTCGCCGTCGACGCGGCAGCAGGACGTACGCGTAGCGGTGCACGATCACGAAGCCGCTGAGATACGTGACGGCACCTTCGAAGCCGGTGTACTCGTTGCCGCAGACGAGAACGGCGTCGAGGCCGTCGCGCTCGGCGCCTCGCGACGAGCCGGTACGGCGCTCGACCTCTCGGCGGCAGGCCGGGTCGGTCGTCGAGTTCCTACTGTTCCACGACTGCTCCACCCCTTTCACGAGAGCCCAGATCGCCTGCGTTCAGCG
The DNA here is from genome assembly GCA_963802685.1 of uncultured Actinomycetes bacterium. Taxonomy (GTDB): domain Bacteria; phylum Actinomycetota; class Thermoleophilia; order Gaiellales; family Gaiellaceae; genus Palsa-739. The sequence goes on along the minus strand of CAWDJG010000007.1, from coordinate 665,173 downwards.
GCGTCGGCACTCCGTGCTCGCGCCCGAACCGGACGATACCGCCGTTGAGATAGTCGATCTCGGTCGTGCGGCGCGCCTCGACGTCCTGGAGCATCGACGCCTTGTGGTCGTAGGCGACCTCGGGCTTCGCGGCGTGGTCGATGAGCTCCTCCGGGTCGGAGTCGAGCTCGATCCCCTGCGCGGCCGCGACCGCCTTGCCCTCCGTCGACGAGGCCGGAGACGAGCGCGCGCAGGTCGGGCCGCTCGCAGACGCGGCCGTGCGTCAGGCCGGTGAGCGCGCCGACCGGGTTCGTCGACGCGTTGAAGATCACCTTGCGCCACTGCGGGCCGCGCGCGTCGGCGACGGCGCGTGGTCGGCATGCCCGCCGCGCGTGCACGCGTCGGCGAGGCGCTCGATCTCGGCCAGCGGCGCCGGCGCGGCTCGAACGGGCCCGAGCGTCGTGTCGCCCTTCACGTCCCACTGCACGTGGCCGGGCTCGAGGATGCTTCCCGGCCGGGAACGTCGTGCCCGCGGATCACGCGCGCGACGTGCTCGGCGAGCACCTCCTCGTTGCCGATCCCGTTCTGCACGGTCGCGACGCAGCCGTCCGCGAACGCGTGCGCGGTGGCCGCGATCGCCGCGTCGGTGTGCATCGCCTTCGTCGCGACGATGCCGAAGTCGCACGCCGGCAGCTCGGCGGGTCGGCGGTCGCGCGCGGATGCGCCGACGACGTCGCCGGCGCCGGACAGCCGCAGCCCGTTCGCGTTGATCGCGTCCACGTGCGCGCGCGACGCGTCGTAGGCCCACACCTCGACGTCGTCGAGTCGGGCGAGATTGGCGGCGAACAGCGAGCCGACCGCACCGCATCCGACGACACAGATCCTCACGAGTAGCGATGCCTCCTTTGCCCTGACGAGCCCGTAGAGCGCGGTGTGCAGCGGGACGGGAACGCCCGTACCCGCTCGGCCGCGCGCACGAGCGATCCGGTGATGAGCTCGATCTCGGTCGGACGCTGCGCGTCGACGTCCTCGAGCATCGACGGGTAGTGCGCGTGCCCGCGCTGCGTCGCGTGCACGTTCATCTCCCACGGGTCCTCGCGCAGCTCGACGCCCGCCGCGGCGGCGACCGCCTTGCCCTCGTCGACGAGGTCGTGCACGAGCGATCGCCGAGCTCGCCCTCGGCGAAGTGGAAGTCGTGCGGCAGCCCGGTGAGCGCGGCGACGGTGTTGACCGTCGCGTTGAAGATCAGCTTCGACCACTGGGCGGGCCGCAGGTCGGCGAACGCCTCCGCCTTCAGCCCGGCGGAGCGGATCAGCTCCGCGACCGCCTCGCGCGTCCGCCTCGGTCGTGCCGCGATACGGGCCGATCCACGTCGCGGTGTCGAGCACGTACTCGACGTGCGTCGTCGGTGTGGCGCGTCCCGCTCATGAACGTGACGGCCGAGAGGAGCGGCCAGCTCGCCGCGGGCGGCGACGACGTCCTCCGCGCCGAGGCCGTTCTGCACGGTCATGAGCGGTCGCGCCGGAGAAGCGGCCGGCGAGCCGCGCCGACAACGGCTCGAGGTCGCCGCCCTTGCACGCGACGATGACGAGGTCGGCTCGGCCCGAGCTCCGCGGGATCGGTCGACGCCCGGACGCGCGCGGCGAAGTCGGCGCGGCCCGAGACACGCAGCCCCCGCTCGTTGAGCGTGCGCGCGTGCTCCGCGTCGCCGCGTGAGCACCGCGACGTCGGCGACGCGGGCGAGGTGCGCGGCGAAGAGGCTGCCGATCGTCCCGGCCCCGGCGATGCAGACTTTCATCGCCGCAGCCACCCGAGCGAGAGCTCGCGGCCGCCGGTGAGGCCGCTCGGCCGGACGATGAGGACGAGCGCCATCAGCGCGCCGACGGCGAGGACGGCGGTGTCCGTGGGCAGGTTCGAGGTGCCAGCCGAAGAGGTCGACGCCGTTCTCCGCCGCCGAGAGGAACGAGTCGAGCCCTCCGATCGCGAGCGCGCCGACGACGGCCCCGAGCAGGCTGCCGGACCCGCCGACGACGAGCATCGCGAGCGTGAGGAACGTCAAGTCGAGATAGAGCGAGTCGATCTCCACCGGCAGCAGGTGGACGTAGAGGCCGCCGGCGAGACCGGCGAGCGCTCCCGAGACCGCGAACGCGAGCAGGCGCTGGCGGTAGATGGAGATGCCCGCCGCGGACGCCGCCGCCGGATCCTCGCGCGTCGCGCGCAGCTGCCGGCCGAAGCGGCTGCGCTGGTACGCGAACGCGACGACGACGCAGATCAGGGCGCCGATCGCCGCCTGCCAGATGCCGGTCGTCTCAGGCACGGACGAGAACGCGTTCAGCCCCGGCCCGATCCTGTCGTCGTAGCGGAGGACGTTGTTCGCGATCTCGAGCACGCCGAACGTCGCGATCCCGGCGGCGAGGCCGGAGAGCCGCATGAGCGGCAGGCCCGACGACGAACGCGAACACGAGCCCGGCGAGCGCTGCGAAGAAGAGCGACGGCACGTTGCCGACGTTCGCATGCAGGAGGAAGTGCGCAACGCCGGGCATGATCGCGTTCTTCTGGCCCTCGGGCACCGTCAGGACTCCTGCCGTCCAGACGCCGAGCGCGACGAAGGAGACGTGCCCGAACGAGAGCACTCCCGAGTTGCCGATGAACACGTAGAGCGCGACGACGATCGCGACCTTGACGAGCGTGTCGAGGAAGTACGTCTGGAGCGCGGTCGACACGGCGAGGCCGAGCAGCGCGGTGCCGAGCACCAGCGCCGCGGGCGCCACCAGCTCGAGCAGCTTCCTCACAGCCGCTCCGCCGCCCCGTCGGCACGCGCGAACAGCCCGTTCGGGCGAACGAGGAGGACGAGGATGACGGCGGCGAACAGGAAGGTCGGCAGGTACTGGCTCTGGTTGGTCGGGAGCGCGCCGCCCAGGATCCCGCTCGCGAAGCCGATCGTGAACCCGCCGAGCGTCGCCGGCATCGGCCGCGTGAGTCCGCCGAGAACGACGCCGGCAAGGACGATGATCGTGTCGTCGAGCGCGAAGATCGGCGTCACCTGAGGGTTGCGGGCCGTCAGCATCACGGCGGAGACGGCCGCGAGGACCGCGGAGACGAGCACTGCGACACCGATCACGCGGTTGGCGCGCACGCCGAGCATGCGCGCGGTGGTGAAGTCCATGGCCGCCGCGCGCATGTGCAGGCCGACAGAGGTCCGCGTCAGCAGAGCCTGGAGCACCGCGAGACACGCCGCCGCGACGACGACCGAGACGATCGCGATCTTGCGGAACTCGACGCCGCCGATGTCCCACGGCTGGTTCAGCGAGCCCATCGACGACGCGATCGTCCCAAGCTGGCCGAACGAGAGAATCGCGATGCTCTGCATGAGGAACGCGACGGCGAAGGTCGCGACGAGCATCACGGCGGGCGACTGCGTTCGCAGCGGTCGGAAGACGAGCCTGTCCATGGCAGCCGATAGCGCGATGACGACCGCGAAGCAGAGAGCGATCCCGGCCCACGTCGGCCAGCCCCAGACCGACGCGTACGCGACCGCGTAAGCCCCGGCCATGACCAGCTGCCCGTACGCGAAGTTCACGAGGCGCAGCACGCCGAAGACGAGGCCGATTCCGACGGCCATGAGCGCGTAGATGCCGCCAAGCGAGAGCGCGTCCGCAAGCGTCTGCCACGAGATGTTGAGGAGCGCGAGTGTCATGCGAGAGTAGGCCGCGATGAGCCGGTCGATGTCGGAGGCGTCGTCCGGGCCGAGCGTGAGCCGGAGCTCTCCATTTGCGAGGACGTGCGTGCGGTCGGCGAGCGCCACCGTTCGCTGCGCCCGCTGCTCGACGAGGAGCACGGCGAGCCCTCGGTCGCGAATCGCTGCGAGCGTCGTCGAACACGAGATCGACGATGCGCGGCGCGAGCCCGAGCGACGGCTCGTCGAGGAGAATGACGTCCGGCTCGGCCACGAGCGCTCGCGCGATCGCGAGCTGCTGCTGTTGACCGCCCGAGATGCGCGCCGGCAGGGCGGCGGCGAAAGTCCCGCAGCATCGGAAAGAGCTCGAATACCGGGTCGAGGCCGGAGCCGCTCACGCTGCCGCGCCTGGCCGCGAGCCCGAGCCGGAGGTTCTCGTCCACCGTCAGCTCACCGAAGATGCGCCGGCCTTCCGGGACGAGCGCGATGCCCGCACGCGCAACGCTCCTCGGAGCTGCGCCGGAGGAGCGACATGTCGTCGTAGCGGACGTCGCCGCCGACGACCGGCGCCGCGCCCATGATCGCGTGCAGCGTCGACGACTTTCCGGCGCCGTTCGGGCCGATCAGCCCGACGATCTCGCCGGGCTTCACCTCGAACGAGAGCCCGCGGACGGCGTCGACCGCGCCGTAGCGCACGCAAAGCCCCTCGACAACGAGCGTCACGATTCCTCCGCGACGGCGCTCTCGCCGAGATACGCGGCGGTGACGTCGAGGTTGGCGCGGATCTCTGCCGGCGTCCCCTCCGCGAGCGTCTCGCCCTGGTCGAGGACGTGGATGCGGTCGCAGACGTCCATGATCAGCGCCATGTTGTGGTCGATGAGCAGCACTCCGGCGCCGTGGTCGTCGCGGAGCGAGCGTACGACGGCGGCGAACTCCGGCACCTCCGCCTCGGGCAGTCCGGCGGCGGGCTCGTCGAGCAGCACGTAGCGGGGCTCGGTGGCGAGCGCGCGCGCGACGCCGAGGCGGCGTTCGTCCCCGTGCGCGAGCGCGGCGGCGGGGACGTCCGCGTGTGCGTCGAGGCCGAGCAGCTCGAGCAGCTCTCTCGCCCGGAACGCGGCAGTCCGGGGCGAGGCCCCGCCGCCGAGAGCTGAGACCTCGACGTTCTCGCGCACGGTGAGGCCGCGGAAGGCGTGACTGTGCTGGAACGTGCGCGTAAGCCCGTTGCGGCCGCGTCTGCTCGCCCGCCAGCGCGTCACGTCTCGGCCCTCGAACAACACGCGTCCGTGCGTCGGACGGTCGAATCCGCTGAGGACGTTCACGAGCGTCGACTTGCCCGCGCCGTTCGGCCCGATCAGCCCGAGCACCTCGCCGCGATGCAGCTCGAGCGTCACGTCGCGGAGCGCCTGGACGCCCTGGAATGATCGAGAGACGGAGGAGGCCCGGAGTGAGTCTCCGGGCCTCCCGTCCGACACAGCCGCTGCCGTCACTAGATCTTCGGAACGACCTTCGCAACGACCTCGGCGACAAGCCGGGGCACGTTGTTGTTGATCTCGATCACCCGGTACTGGCGACCGAAGACCGTGTGCAGCTGCGGCGAGAAGCTGACGAGGCCCGAGAGCGTCGGCACCTTCTTGAACCCCTGCATGATCCCGGCGAGCGTCGCACCGTTCGTCGACCCGTGGGCGGTGCGGATCGCAGTCGCGAGCCCGTCGATCGCCGCGGGGCCTGCGACGAAGCCGCCGGTGCCCGCGTGGATCTTCTTCGCCAGCGCATTGACCGCCGGGTTCGGGTCGCCGCCGAACGAGTCCGCGTACGTCACGAAGAAGTAGTTCGTGATCTTCGGGCTCTTCGGCAGCCAGTACACACCGTCACCGGCCCACGAGTTGAGCACCGGCACGTTGTTGCCGAGCGTGCGCAGGCCCGTGATCATCGGAGCCAGCGCGTTCCACGCGCCGGCGGTCGACGTGACGATCGACGTCCGCCTTGTGCGAGTTGATCCGGCTGACCGCGTTCTGGACGTTGTTCCCGTGGAAGACCGGGTCCTGGTAGGTCTCCTGATCGACGACCTTGCCGCCGAGCTGCTTCCAGCGAGCGGCGAACGCCTGCACGACGTTCTTGAAGTAGACGATCACGCTGTCGGTGGCGAGGTCGGCGGTCCGCCAGCCCTTCGCCCACGCGAACTGCGCCATGGCCGAGCCCTCGTCCTGCGCGACGTTCCCGAAGCTGAAGGCGAGCTTGCCCTTCGGGCCGAACCGCTTCGGGCCCATCTGATCGGTGCCGATGCACGGCGCGATCGTCAGCAGGCCCTTGTTGAGCGCCTCCTGTACGGCAGGCGCCGCCAGGTCGACGTCGCAGGTCGTGAAGATGACGTTCGAGCCCTCGGCGATGAGCTTGTCGGCGCACGTCTTCGACACGGCCGGGTTGTCGCCTTGGGTATCGCACGTCTTGATCACGAGCGGATGACCGTCGACGCCGCCCTTCGCGTTGATCTGCGCGACGCGGATCTGCGCGGCGGCGAGCGCCGGCCCGTCGAACGGCGCCATCGGGCCCGTCGAGTCGTGAGCCCAGCCGATGACGATCGGCGTCCCTGCGTTCGTGCGCGCCGCCGCGGTCGCTGCGACCCCGAGGGCCGCAGCCGCGACGGCGAGAATTGCAATGCGCCTTCTCACTCCGTCTCCTCTCCGGGAGCGGCTCATGCCGCCACCCTCCGTTCGACCCAGCACTCCACGCAGTTGCTGCCTACCGCGATCGACGAGCTCGGCGGGGTCGACGTCCCAGAGCGAGTCCGGGTACGCCGTGCCGAAGCTGCCGTTGTCGGAGAAGATCTCGATGTCGTAGAAGCCGTCCCACCCCGCGCGCTCGAGCGCGCCGAGGATCGCCGGGACGCCGGCGACGCCGTCGCCGGGGAGGACGCGATCGGCCCAGCCGCGCGTCGGCTCCCGCCAGTCGTTCACGTGCACGCCGGCGATGAGATGCGCGTGGCGCTCGATCTCCTCGAAGAGATCGGGCGTGTTCCACAGGTGCCAGACGTCGAACTGGATGCCGAGCGCCGGCGATCCGACCTCCTCGATCGATCGCGGCCGCGTCGCCGAGCGTGTTCGAGGATCGACCAGCTCTCGATGCCCTCGCGCTGGAACGGCTCGAGCGCGATGCGCAGGCCGAGCGCGCTCGGCCTCGGCCGCGACCTCGCGGAGGCCGCGCGAGCGCGGTCGCGCGGTCGCCGGGGCCGGTGATGCAGACGACGGCCGCCGGGGCGAAGGGCGCGAGCCGGTGGAGCGAGCGCAGGATCGCGTCGATCGCGCTCGCGCGGCGCCTCCGGGCCCGGGCAGGAAGCGGGAGCGGCAGGATCGACGGCACGGCGGGCACCGCGGTCGCCGAGCCGAGGCCGCTCTCGCGGAGGAGCGCGAGCGCCTCGTCGTCGGGGCCGTCGCCGAGCTTCATCTCCCAGATGCCGATCGCCGTCGAGCCCGGCGGCGCGCGTACGTGCGGACGTCGTCGGCGAAGCTCGCGGTGAGCGTGCTCACCTGCGAGACGGAGATCTGGGGTAGCCGGTCTGATCCGCTCGACACGCCGATGCGTGATCGTGTCACGCGTTTGACATCTGATCAAGTGTGGTTCACGCTCCAGCCTCCGTGGAGTCGTCCCCGGCCGCAGTCGTCCGGCACCGCACGATGGCCGAGGCCGCCCTCGAGCGTCTGCGCGAGGCGATCATCCTCGGCGAGCTCACCCCGGGCGCGCCGCTCCGGCTCGAGGATCTCGCCCGCTCGCTCGGGATGAGCATCTCGCCGATCCGCGAGGCCGTCCGGCAGCTCGAGGCGCTCGGCCTCGCCGAGCACGTGCCCCATCACGGCGCGAAGGTCATGGGCCTCGACGTCGAGGAGCTGCGCGAGCTGTTCTCGATCCGGCTCGCCCTCGAGACGATGGCGGTCCGCCGCGCCGCCGACCGCTTCGGGCCGGAGGACGAGGAGCGGGCGCGCGCGCACCTCGCCGCGTTCGACGACGCCCGCCATCGCGGCGACAGGCTCACGGCGATGCGCGAGCACTCCGGCTTCCATTTCACGCTCTACGAGGCGGCGCGCTCGGGATGGCTCCTGCGCCTCATCCGCCCGTGCTGGGACAGCTGCGAGCGCTACCGGCCCGTGCTCCTCGCCGAGACGGGGGCGCTGCAGGACCGGCACGAGGAGCTCGACGGCGAGCTCCTCGCGGCGTGCGCCGCCCACGACGGGGACCGCGCCGCCGCGGCGATGCATGCGCATCTCGAGCTCGCGACCGACATCTTCACGGTCGAGCTCAAGGGCCGGTCGATCTTCGCCTTTTAGCGCTTCACGAGCTCGCGCACGCGCGGGATGACGTGCTGCGCGAACAGCTCCTGCGCCTTGATCGCCTTCCAGTGCTCGACGCCGCCCGGGTTCGCCGTGATCGCGATCTCGGTGAGCCCTTCGCAGACGCCGATCGTCTCCTTGATGCGCTCGAAGATGTCGTCCGGCGTGCCGACCCACACGATGTCGCCAGCGATCATCTCCTGGTACGGCGTCGCTGCGAGCTTCTCCATGATCCCCGAGGCGTAGAACCCGTAGCCGGCGGCGTTGAGCCGGTCGGCCGGCGGCGGCGTGTGCTCGGTGAGCGGCGACGCGTTCCCCTCGAGGAAGCCGCGCATGTGCCGCTCGGCCTCGCGCTGCGCGAGCTCGCGGTCCTCGTCGATGTAGCAGGCGTGGATCCAGACGATGTCGGGCGAGGTCCCGTAGTCGGCGCACTTGCCGCGGTACAGGTCGAGCTGGTCCTTGAGCGCGGCGTACGGGAGCAGCGGCGGGACGGCGACGCCCCAGCCGTGCTTCGCGGCGAGGTCGTAGGTCCGGTCGGAGGTGCCGCCGAGGATGACGCGGAACTTGTGCCCGCTGAACGGGATGATCTGGCTCGCGTCGACGTTCCAGTACTCGCCGTGGAACGTGACCGTGTCCTCGTGCAGCGCCTCGATGAAGAGGTCGAGCGCTTCCTCGTACCGCGGCCGCGACGTCTCGTCGAGCGGCAGGCCGGCGGCCGTCGGGATCCAGCCGTGACCGCGGCCGACCCCGAACTCGTACCGGCCGTTCGTGAGCAGCGAGAACTCGTGGATCATCGCCGCGAGGACGAGCGGGTTGTGGTACGGGAGGATGTGCAGCATCGTCCGGAACTTGATGTTCTTCGTGCGCGCCGCGGCGATCCCGAACAGGCCGAACACGTTCGCCGACGCGGAGAACTTCGGGAAGAACAGGTGCTCGATCGCGGCGTACGCGTCGTAGCCGAGCCGGTCGGCGTTCTCGATCTGCTCGAGCGTCTCGCCGTAGAGCTGCGAATACGACTTGCCCGGCCAGCTCTGCAGCTCGCTGTAGATGCTGAACTTCATGTGCCCTCGCTTTCGTCCTGGAGGTTGTCGCCGAGCCGGTGGAACGCACGGTCGAAGTAGAGGAGCGGCTCGCCGGAGCCGACGATCGCGTGCTCGACGAGGCCGATGACGAGCGTGTGGTCGCTCACCTCGAACGTCGCCCTCACGGAGCAATCGAGGTGCGCGAGCGCGCCGGCGATGGTCGCCGGCACCTCCGCGCCGGGGTGCTCGCTGAACGCCTCGATGTACTTCGGGCCGCCGGGCACGGCGCCGAGCTCGGCGAGCTCGCGCTGGCCCACCGCGAGCACCGAGAGGCCGAAGCGGCGCGTGCGCAGGAGCGGCTCGCGGCAGCTCGCCGTATGCGCGAGCGAGATGAGCACCTGCGGCGGGTTCGCCGAGATCGAGCAGCACGCGTTGATCGTCAGTCCCCAGATGCGGTCATCCACCTCGACGGTGACGATCACGACGCCGGTCGCAAACGCGCGCATCGCGGTCTTGAACCGCTCTGCGTCGACAAACGCCTCGTCGGCCTCGATGAGGCCGCGGGCGAGGACCGTCTCCGGTGCGACCTCGAGGTCGGAGTAGTCGCTCACAGACGGATGAGGCCCTTCGCCTTCGCGAGCGCACGCTCCGGCAGGGGCGGGCGGAGCAGCGCGTGCGCGACGAGCGTCCCCGAGCCGGCGCCGAGGCCGGGACCGGGCCACGTGCTCGCGCCGATGTGCCACAGGCGCTCGACCGGCGTGCCGTGGCCGGGGCTGCGCGGGAACGGCCGCCAGAGGAAGTTCTGGTCGAGCGTGAGCGCGCCGCCGTACGGATCGCCGTGGCGGAGGTTCGGGTTCATGCGCTCGAGGTCGTGCGGGGCGAGCGCCACGCGCTTCACGATCGCGGACTCGAGGTTCGGGATGTGGCGCGCGAGCCGTGCCTGGATGCGGTCGGCGTAGCGCTCGCGCTCGCCGTCCGTCCACTCCCTGCCCCGCGGAAGCTCCTGCAGCTGGATCCACAGGAGGCCCTTGCCGTCGGGCGCGCGGGAGGGATCCATCGTGAGCGGCTGGCCGACGACGATCGTCGCCTCCTCCGGCAGGAGACCGCGCTCGGCCTCGTTGACGGCGCGCGAGACGCCGTCCAGCCCCGGCGTCACGTGCACGACCGCGGTGCGGTTCAGGCGCTCGTCGCCCTCCCACCGCGCAGGCTCGGAGAGCGCGTAGTGGATCTGCATCTCGCCGCGGCCGTAGCGGAACCGCCGTGCGCCCTCGGCGACGGGCGCCGGCACGTCGGCGTCGGCGAGCAGCCGCTCGTAGAGCTGCGTCGGCGTGACGTTGGCGACGACCGCGCGGGTCGCCTCGACCGTCTCGCCGTCCACGAGGCGAACGCCGGCCGCGCGGCCCGCACGGACGACGACGCGGTCGACCTCGCGCCCGGTCTCGCAGACGCCGCCCTTGTCGCGGATGAGCCGGACGAGCGCGTCGGCGAGCTTCGCGCCGCCGCCGCGCGGGATCGGCATCCCGCCCTCCTGCACCGCGACGGCGATCACCTGCGTCATGAAGCCCGACGCGGCCGCATCGGGGCCGAGCCCGGTGTGCAGCACCCACGGCGCGAGCAGCGCCGTGGGCGCGCTCGGATGCAAACGTCTGCTCGAGCCAGTCGCGGCTCGTCTGCAGCAGCTCGCCCGCGAACGCGGCGACGCCTCCGCGGCCGAGCCGGCGCACCGCCTTCGCCGCGAGCGCGACGCCGGCCGCGCTCCACAGCTCCGTCCCGAGCAGGCCGAACGCGATGTCGGCGTTCGGGAAGAAGCGCTCGAGCACGCCGGGCCACTCGGGGCCGAGCTCGCGTGCGTTTCCCTCCGCGTCGCGGAGGAGGAACGCCGCCTCGCCGTCCGGGAACGCGGTCGCGGTCGGCAGGTCGGTGTTGAGGTACTCGAGCCCGCGCGCGGCGAGCTCGTCGCCGAGCAGCGCGTGCGCCGCGCCGCCGACCCAGAGCGGATGCCAGGCGCTGAAGACGTCGTGGTGGTATCCCGGCTCGGTCAGCTCGGCGGTGTGGATCGCGCCGCCGAGCCAGTCGTTCCGCTCGAGAACGCACACGCTCCAGCCCGCACGCGCGAGCAGTGCGCCGCAGGCGAGCGAGTTGACGCCGCTGCCGACAATGACCGCGTCGTACTCAGCCACGCGCCATCCCGGGCCCCGACGTGCCTCCCCATTCCTCGGGCGCGAGGTCGGCGATCGACTGCGAGAACGTCCAGCGATGGCCGCCGGGATCCTCGACCGTGTACTGGCGCTCGCCGTACGGGTAGTCGGCCGGCGGGCTGAGAATGCGCGCGCCCCACAGGAGCGCGACGGAGTGGTGCGCGTCGACGTTGTCGACCCGCACCATCATCGAGTGCGCTCCGCAGGCGCCCGGCGAGTCCCCGTCGACGACGACGACCGCGCCGCCGCCGACGAGCAGCTGCGCGCGGTGACCCTTCGCCTCCCAGCGCTCGACGAAGCCGAACGCGTTGCAGAGCCAGTCGACTGCCGGTCGCACGTCGGGGTAGACGAGCACCGGCATCACCGTGCAGGGCGGCATCGTGCGGTTGTTCATTCGTTCATGCACCCCCTTCGACGAGCTGCTTGAACTCGTCGTCGCTGACGAGGCCGCGCTTGCGCGTCCCGAGCTCCTTCACCGCCGCGAGCAGTTGCGCACGACGCTCCTCGGGAACGTCGAGACCGAGCTCCTCCGCCTTGATGCGGATCGAGTCGACGCCGCTCTTCTTCCCGAGCACGAGCCCGCGCTCGGCCGCGACGAGCTCCGAGGAGTACGGCTCGATCGACGGCGGGTCGTGGAACTGCGACGCGACCGCGCCCGACTCGCGCCGGAAGAGCGTCGTGCCCGTCACGGGCTTCCACGGCTCGAGCGCGTAGCCGGACAGCTCCTGCACGCGCGCGGAGACGTCGCGGATGCGAGCGAGGTCGAGATTCGACTCGACGCCGTACAGCGCGTGCAGCGTGAGCGCCACCTCGCCGAGGTTCGCATTGCCGGCGCGCTCGCCCATGCCGTTGATCGTCCCTTGCACCCAGTCCGCGCCGGCGCGAACCGCCGCGACGGCGGCTGCGGTGGCGAGGCCGAAGTCGTTGTGGCCGTGGAAGTGCACCGGCACGTCGGGCCCGACGAGCTCGCCGTCCGGCCGACGAGCTGCGCGCACCGCCTCGGGCGAGGCGATGCCGAGCGTGTCGACGACGACGACCTCGCGTGCGCCCGCCTCGACGGCGGCGGCGTACACGCGGTCGTAGAAGTCCGGCTCCGCGCGGGTCGAGTCGACGCCGAAGAACGCGGCGTAGATGTCGTTGCTCGGCGGCGAAGCGCATCGCGTTCGTGATCCGGCCGAGCATCGTGTCGCGGTCGACGCCGATCGCGTTCAGCTTCAGGTCGGAGATCGGCGACTCGATGACGGACGCGGGCACGCCGAGCTCGACGAGCGCCTCGAGGTCGGCCGGCACGGCCCGCGAGAACCCCCAGACCTGCGCGCGCAGCCCCGCGCCCGCGACGAGCTTCACGGCGTCCCAGTCGTCCTGCGACACGCGCGGGAACCCGGCCTCGATGCGGTCGACGCCGAGGTCGTCGAGCAGCCGCGCGATCTCGAGCTTCTGCTCGGGGTCGAGGACGACGCCGACCGTCTGCTCGCCGTCGCGGAGCGTCGTGTCGTACAGGCCGACGCGGCCGCCGATCCCGTACGCGTCGTTCAGCGTGCCGGTCCAGACGCCGTTCAGCACCGCACGATCCCGTCCGGGAAGGCGGAGAGCTTCTCGACCCCGTCCGGCGGTGACGAGGAAGTTGTCCTCGACGCGCAGGCCGCCGCCGCCGTCCCAGTAGATGCCCGGCTCGACCGCGAGCACCATCCCCTGCTCGAACACGCCTCCGCCCGCCTGGTGCGGATACGGCGGCTCGTGCGCGCGCGCGCCGACTCCGTGGCAGATCGGGTGCGACGGCTCGAACGCGAGCCGGTCGCGCACGAGAACGTCGAGCTCGGGCATCGAAGCGCCCGGCCGGATGAAGTCGAGCCCGGCGTCGTACGCCCGCACGAGCCGCTCCTCGAGCTCGGCGTACTCCGGCTTGAGGCCCCCGACGACGAGGTTCTTCGTGTGGTCGGCCCAGTACCCGTCGGCGCACACCCAGATCTCGAACAGCACCGGCTCGCCCTCGACGACCGGGAGGTCGCTCGTGGCCGTGAACGTCTTGATGCCCTTGCCGGACCAGATGAGCGAGAACGGGAGCGCGAGCTCGACGTCGTCGCGGGCCGTGCCCTCGCCGTGGACGTAGCCCTGCCAGATCGCCGCCACCTGGGACTCCTTCATCCCGGGCTCGAGCTTGCGCCGGACGTGGTGCATCGCCTGGCAGGCGATCTCGTTCGCGATGCGCATCCGCGCGACTTCCTGCTCGGTCTTGACGGAGCGGGCGCGCGCGAGGACGGGCGTGCCGTCGACGGCGTCAGGGAACGCGTCGAACCACCCGCGCGTGAACGTCGTCGGCTCGCCGACCATCCGGTCGGATGCCTGCGTGCCGAGCGAGAGCTCGAGGCCGACGCGGCCGTAGCCGCGCGCCGCCTCGACGGCGGCTTCGAGCGTGCGGGCCGGCACGGGCCGCGGGTCGTCGGCGGCGTAGCCGCGGACGAGGCGGACGTCGGATGTCCAGGCGGTCCGCGCCGCGTCCTCGGCGGAGGCCTCGAGGCAGATGAGGACGGGGTCGCCCTCGCGCGGGAAGACGCAGGCGTCGTACCCCTTCATGCCCCAGAAGTTCGTCAGGTAGAGGACGTTGTCGGGCGCGCGGACGACGAGCGCGTCGAGGCCCTCCTCGGACATGAGCGCACGGACGCGCTCGAGCTTCGCCGAGTCGAGCGGCCAGAGCACGTCAGACGTAGTGCTCTTCGCTTCGTTCGCGCACACGGTCGTGGTCGACCATCATGCGCACGAGCTCCGTCGAACTGCACCGTCGGCTCCCAGCCGAGCTTCTCCTTCGCCTTCGAGTAGTCGCCGACGAGCACATCGACCTCGGCGGGGCGGAAGTAGCGCTCGTCGATCTTCACGTAGTCGTTCCAGTCGAGACCGGCGTGGCCGAACGCGGCGTCGAGGAACTCCCGGACGGAGTGCGTCTCCCCCGTGGCGAGGACGTAGTCGTCGGGCTCGTCCGCCTGGAGCATCCGCCACGCGCCCTCCATGTAGTCGCGCGCGAAGCCCCAGTCGCGCTTCGCGTCGAGGTTTCCGAGGCGCAGCTCGTCCTGCTCGCCGCGGAGGATCGCACCGACGGCGCGCGTGATCTTCCGCGTGACGAACGTCGGCCCGCGCCGCGGCGACTCGTGGTTGAAGAGGATCCCGTTGCACGCGTACATGTCGTACGCCTCGCGGTAGTTCCGGGTGATCCAGTAGCCGAACACCTTGCTCACGCCGTACGGGCTGCGCGGGTGGAAGGGCGTCTCCTCGTTCTGCGGCGTCTCGCGCACCTTGCCGAACATCTCGCTCGAGGACGCCTGGTAGAAGCGGCAATGGACGCCCTCCTCGCGGATGGCGTCGAGGAGGCGGAGCGTCCCCGATCGCGTCGGCGTCCGCCGTGTACTCCGGCACGTCGAAGCTCACCTGCACGTGGCTCTGCGCGCCGAGGTTGTAGACCTCGTCCGGACGGATCGTGCGCATGCAGCTGGTTGAGGACGGAGCCGTCGGTGAGGTCGCCGAAGACGAGCTCGACGTCGCCGAAGATGTGGTCGATCCGCGCCGTGTTGAACGAGCTCGAGCGGCGGATCATGCCGTAGACCTCGTAGCCCTTCTCGAGCAGGATCTCGGCGAGGTACGAGCCGTCCTGGCCCGTGATGCCGGTGATGAACGCCTTCCTAGCCATCGGGATGGCCCTCGGCCCACGAGATCACCGGGTTCCGGAGCACGCCGATCCGCTCGATCTCGGCCTCGATCACGTCCCCCGGCCGGAGGTAGAGCGACGCCGCATCCTCGCTGAAGCCCGCCACACCGCTCACCGTACCGAGCGAGAGGACATCGCCGGCCGAGAAGCCGAGCGCCGAGTAGTGCGCGAGCACCTCGGGGACGGTCGGCGTCATGTGGCTCATGTTCGAGACCTGCCGGGCTGCGCCGTTGACGCGCAGCTCCATGCCGAGCTCGTGCGGGTCGCCGACCTCGTCCGGGGTGACGATCCACGGCCCGAGCGGGCAGAACGTGTCGATCGCCTTGCAGAACGAGAACACGCCGCTCCGCATCTCGTTCCGCTGGATGTCGCGCGCGGTGATGTCGTTGAAGATCGTGTACCCGGCGACGAGGTCCATCGCCTCCTCGGGGCCGAACCACTTCGCGTCCTTGCCGATGATGACGGCAAGCTCGAGCTCGTAGTCGAGCTCGTTCGTGAGATGTTCGGGATAGACGACCGGCTCGTCCGGCCCGACGATCGCGTCGACGTTCTGGAAGAAGACGATCCACGGTGCGATCTCGTGCGCCCAGTCGACGCGCTTCGACTCGTCCTCGTGCTCGCGGAAGTTGCCCGACGTGTGGAAGAACTTCTTCGGCACGATCGGCGCGCGCAGCGTCGCGTCGGCGAGCGGCGTCCGCTCGCCCGTCTCGGCGGCGCCGCCGTTCTCGAAGTACGCGCGCATCGTCGGGACGTCGAGCCGGACGATCTCGTCGCCGTCGATCCGGCCGACCTTGCCGTCGTCGTACGTGACGAGCTTCATCGCGCTCGCAGCCACGCCAGCACGTCGCCGGCGTTCGCGTCGGGCGGGAACACGGGGTAGAAGACCTTCACGATCCGCGCATCTTCCGCGACGAGCGTGATCCGCTTGTAAAGGGTCAGTTCGGCGATGTCGAACGTCGGCAGCCGGAGCGCCGCTCCGAGCTTCCGCTCCGGGTCGGCGATCACCGGGAACGGCATGCGGTTCCGCTCGGCGAACTCGCGCTGGTCGTCGAGCGTCTGCACCGAGAGCCCCGCAACGGGGACGCCGAGATCCGGAAAGAGGTCGCGGAACGCGCAGGACTGCGGCGTGCACCCGCGCGCGCCGGGGGTCTCGTCCCACCCGTCGAGGGGCGGGACGCCCGGCTTGCCGCTGCGCGGGTAGACGTAGATCACCGCGAAGTCGCGGACGTTCACGGGGCCCTGCGACGAGTCGAGCGACGAGGTCGGGCAGCTCGAGTCCGACGAGGTGGTCGGCCGCGCCGTCGTCCTCCGGGCACCGGCAGGTTCGCCGGCAGCGTGTACACGTCAAACGACACCGCAGACCTCCTCGCGACGCGCGCGTACACCTCCGCGGTCTGGACGAGCCCGTCGATCTCGAGGTTCTCGCCGAGCTCGACGTCCATGAGGCCGGTCGACGTGCCGTAGTTCAGGGTCGGGATGCCGTAGCGCGTGAGCGCGGACGCGTCGCTGAACCAGCGCGTCACGTCGCGCTCCGGCTTCGCGCCGAACACGGCCGCGTGCGCGGTGTCGACGGCGCGCACGAGCTCGTGGCCCTCGTCGATCTCCGCGCCCGGCGCGGTGACGTAGATCTCCGCCTCGGCGTCGTGCGGGAGGCCGCGCACCATCTCGAGCACCTCGGTGCGCGCGGTGGACATCGGCTTCGTCGGCGGCACGCGCACGTCGAGGAAGAGATCGGTGTGGTGCGGCGTACGCGACACGCGCCAGCCGAAGCCGCCCTCGATCGCGCCGACGTTGACGATCGCCTTCGCGCCGCGGTACGCGTTCGACGGGTCGTCCTCCCACGTCGGGATCCACTCCTTCACGGCCGCGAGCACGTCGTGCATCGCGCAGGATCGAGTTGCGGTCGCGCACGGCCCTCGCTGAACGCCGTGTGGATGAAGTCGCCGTGCACGCGGATCCGCACCCACAGCGCGCCGTAGTGGCCGAGCACGACCTTGCCCTCGGTCGGCTCGCCGAGGAGGCACATGTCGGCGACGCCGCCGTGCGTGACGAGGTAGCGCGAGCCGGCGGCGTAGCCGCGGTACTGCGCACCCTGCGCGTCACCCTGCTGCGTCTTCTCGATCTCCCCGCAGACGGCCGCGACCATGACGTCGCCGCGCAGCCGCACGCCGTCGTCGGCGAGCGCGCGCAGCGCCTCGACGTAGCACGCGAGCGCGCCCTTCATGTTCGAGATCCCGAGCCCGTACAGGCGGCCGTCGCGCTCGAAGGCGCTCGGCTGGAATCCCGGTACGCCGCGCAGCCACGGCTCACGGCCGGAGTACGACGTGTCCATGTGCCCGTTGAACATGAGGCTCTTCCCGCCGCCCGCCCCGGCCCGCGTCGCGAGCACGTTCGCGCGGCCGTCCTCGACCTGCTGCCACTGCACGTGCAGCCCCATGTCGTCGAGCATCTGCGCCATCAGCTCTGCCATCGCCTGCTCGTCGCCCGTGAAGCTGTGCACGCCGATCATCCGCGACGCGGTGTCGACGAGGCGGTCGCGGTCGATCTTCACCATGCCTCGTACCCGCCGATCAGATCGCCCGCGTCGACACCGAGCTCGACGAGGAGCGCGGCCGCGAGGGACGACGAGTACCCGTGTGCGCAGACGAGACAGACGCGGCGGCCGGCGAGGGCTTCCGTCCGCCATGGCAGGACCGACAGCGGGACGTGCTCCGCGCCCTCGATGACGCCGTACCGCTCGCGCTCGTCGGCGGAGCGCGTGTCGACGATCAGCAGATCGGAGTCCGCCTTCACCTCGTCAGGCGTGTACCTCCTGATCTGCGAGCGTGCCTCGGCGAGCATCTCGTCGATCCTGCTCATCGCCGGAAGTGCGGCAGCACCTGCTCGCCGAAGAGCCGGATCTGCTCGTGCCGGTCGGCGCCCCACAGCTCGAGCATGACGTGCGAGCAGCCGGCGTCGCGGTACTCCTCGATCGCCTCGATGCAGTCCGACGGCGTCCCGGCGATCGGCCGGCACTTGTCGAGCAGCGCGTCCGAGACCTTCGCCTTCGCGGCGAGGCGGCCGCCCTGCTCCATCGCCTCGGCGACGGGGCGGATCTCGTCCTGCTCGATGCCGGCGAGGTCGAGGAGCGTGTCGGCTGCGCCCTGGATGTTCTGCACCTTGTTCGCGAGGTACATCCCTGCGATCTCGCGCGCGCCGTCGCGGCCCGCGTCGCGGTCGCTCGCGTGGATCGAGGCGACGACGGTGCAGCCGACGTCGATGCCGTCGCCGACGTTCTCGCGCGTGTACGCGGACGAACGGCGGCGTCGTGATCGACGGCGTCAGGCAGCCGTCCGCGATCTCTCCCGCGAGCGCCTGCATCTTCGGCGCCGTCGCGGCGACGTAGACGGGCGGCACCTCGCGCGGCGCGTGCGCATCGGCCGCCATCGCCGGCACGTCGGCGCTCCACGTGTCTCCGTCGTAGACGAACCGCTCGCCGCCGAGCACGCCGCGCACGATCGTGACGGCGTCGCGCATCGGCCCGAGCGTCTTCGTCGTCTGCGTCTTCGTGTTGTTGAGGAAGATCTTCGACGTCCCGAAGCCGAGGATGAACCGGCCCGGGCCGGCCGCCTCCTGGACGACGCGCGCGTCCATCGCCGCCTGGACGGGGTGCCGCGTCGAGGCGGCGATGATCCCCCAGCCGATCGTGAGACGCTTC
Organism: uncultured Actinomycetes bacterium; assembly: GCA_963802685.1. Taxonomy (GTDB): domain Bacteria; phylum Actinomycetota; class Thermoleophilia; order Gaiellales; family Gaiellaceae; genus Palsa-739. The sequence continues at coordinate 646,582 of CAWDJG010000007.1, read as the reverse complement.
GTCTCGCGGCCCATGAGCGCCGCCACGCCGGTCGACGAGCGCGCTTCCATCCCGTGCTTGCGCCACCACGGGTACGCCTCCGCGAGCCAGATCGTGTCCATGCCGGCGTCGTCCATGGCGCGCGCCGACGCGAGCATCTCGTCGAGCGGCTCCATCGTCAGTTGCATGACGCCGATGCGGAACGGGACCGCCATCAGCCGCTTGCCTTCAACGCCTCCTGCACCTGCAGCTCGAGCGCGTTCAGCACGTTGTCGACCTGCTGGTTGATGATCGGCTGCAGCACCCGCTGGCCCATCGAGCCGACGGGGCCGGCGATCTTCACCTCCGCTGCCCACTTCATCGCCGTGCTCTCGCCGCCATCCTCGAGGTCGAAGGACGTCACCATGTTCAGCATCGCGCCGACGCCGGTGCCCTTGATCGCCATCTTCGCGAACTCGGGCTCGCGCTCCTCGGTCTTCTCCATGTCGACCTTCATCTTCAGGCCGCCGAGTCCGAGCGGGATCTTGACGTTCGCGGTCCAGCGCCGCTCGTCGTGGACGTCGAATCCCTCGACGCCGGGCATGATCTGCGCCATCGACGACGGGTCGTTCAGCACCTGCCAGACGACGGCGCGCGGTGCCTCGAAACGGCGCTCGCCGGAGACGTTCACTGGAGCAGCTCCCACACGCGCTGATACGGGTTGTGGCTGTCGGTCACGATCCTCCCGGTTGCGTCCTGGACCGCCGCGCACACGGCATGGATTCCCGCGCCGCCGCCCTCGCCCATCCCCTTCGTGCCGAGCGGCGTGAACGGGGACGGGCTCTCGACGAAGCCGGTGCTGAGCGGCGGCATGTCGAGCGCGTGCGGCACGTGGTAGTCGTAGAAGTTGGGCGTCAGCAGATTTCCGTCCTCGTCGTACTCGAAGGTCTCGTGCATCGCGGCGCCGATCGCCTGCGCGGTCGCGCCCATCACCTGCCCCTCGACGATCTGCGGGTTGATGCGCTTCCCGCAGTCGTCGACTGCGGCGTAGTCGACGATGTCGTAGTAGCCGGTCTCGGGGTCGATCTCGATGACCGCGACGTGGATCTGGGCCGCGTACGTCAACGTGAGGTTCCCGAACTTGCGCTCGACGTCCGGCACCTCGAACGGGGGCCGGTAGACGTAGCGGCAGTTGAGCGTGACGCCGAGGTCCTCGGGAAGGCCCGCGTTGTTCGCGTTGATGATCGCGCCGCAGGCCATGAACGGCAGGAACGCCTCGGGGTTGTCCTTGATGCGGACACCCCCCTCGGCGAGCTCGAGCGCCTCGGCGGGGACGCCGCCGAAGATCGCGCCCGCGAGCTTCTTGATCTCGACCGCGAGCATGTCCGTCGCGCCCTTCACCGCCGAAAGGCCCGTGACGGCGAACTGACTCGCATACGTGCCCGAGAACCCGGCATGCGAGTTCCAGTAGCTGTCGTGCCCGGCGCGCACGTGCACGTCGTCCACGGAGCAGTTGAGGATGTCGGCGACGACCTGAGCCGCCGTCGTCTCGTGGCCCTGCCCCTGCGGCGTCGTGCCGAGCGTGACGACGATCTCGCCGAAGATGTCGAGCTTGACCGTCGCGACCTCGTTGTTCCCCGAGAACTGGAGCTCCGGGTTGATGAGGCGCGACTGACCGAAGTTGTTCGTGCCCGAGTCGAGCGTCGAGCCGATGCCGACGCCGAGCAGCTTCCCGCGCGCCTTCGCGTCGGCGCGCCGCTCCTCGACGGGGCCGATGAGCTCGAGCGCGATGTCGAGCATCTGCGCGTAGTCGCCGGAGTCGTAGATGCAGCCGTTCGGCGTCTCGTACGGCATGTCCTCGGCGCGGATGTAGTTCCGCTTGCGCACGTCCACCGGATCGAGCCCGAGCTCGTGCGCGACGATGTCGATGACGCGCTCCGTGAACCACAGGTGCTGCATGCGCGAGTAGCCGCGGTTCGGCGAGACGGGCGCCTTGTTCGTCGCCACCTGGGTGAAGTCGACCCGGATGTTCCGCCAGCGGTACATCCCCGGCGTGACCTGCGCCCAGATGACGCCGCCGAGCGGCTCGTAGCGCAGCCAGGCACCGGCGTCGTCGAGCGCCTTCGTGCGGAAGCCGAGGAGCGTCCCGTCGGCCTTGACCGCGACTTCGGTCTCGTGGAACCAGCGCTCGTTGCCGTGCGACATCGACAGGTGGAAGTCCGTGCGCCACTCCGTCCACTGCACCGGCCGGTTGAGCTTGCGCGCGAGCAGGCAACAGACGACGAGCTGCGGATGCGACGTGATCTTGTTGCCGAAGCCGCCGCCGATGTCCTGCGTGACGAAGCGCAGCTTGTCGAGGCCGGTGCGCATCGCCGGGCCCATCATGATCGCGGCGAAGCCGGGGAACTGGTTGTTCGTGTGGATCGTCCACTGCGTCGTGCCGCGGTTGAACTCGACGAGCGCGCCGTCGCACTCGAGCGGCGTGGAGTTGAAGCGGTGGAAGTGCAGCTCGTCGATCTTCACGACCCGGTCGGCCTCTGCGAACGCGGCGTCGAGGTCGCCCCACTCGTACGTTCCGTGCCACATGAGGTTTCCGCCGGCCTCGTCGTGGAGCAGCGGCGCGCCGCTCTTCAGCGCCTCGCGTGCGTCGACGAGCGCGTCCAGCGGCTCGTACTCGACCTCGACGAGCTCCGACGCGTCGCGCGCGAGCTCGCGCGTCTCGGCGACGACGGCGACGACGGGCTCGCCGACGTAGCGCACCTTGCCGACCGCGAGCGAGTAGTCCTTGATCTGGCCGCCCGGCTCGCTCGCGATCTGGAAGAACGGATCGGTGAGCGCCGCCACCTCCTCGCCGGTGAGCGTCCCGTAGACGCCCTTGATCTCCTCCGCCTTCGAGACGTCGATCGAGGTGATGTGCGCGTGCGCGTACGGCGAGCGGACGAAGTGGAGGTAGCCCATCCCGTGCCGCTTGATGTCGTCGACGAAGACGCCCTGGCCCTGCGTGAGGCGCTTGTCCTCCTTGCGCGGGACGCTCTGCCCCTGCCACTGCTTCTGCGGGGCGACGACCTTCTCGGGGGCGATCGTCGTCATCGTCCGGCCGCCTTCACCGCTTCGAAGATGTTCCAGTAGCCCGTGCACCGGCAGATGTTGCCCTGGAGCGCCTTGCGGATCTCCTCGTCGCTCGGGCTCGCATTCGCGCGCAGCAGCGCCGTCGCGCTCATGAGCATCCCCGGTGTGCAGTAGCCGCACTGGAGCGCGTGGTGGTCGCTGAAGGACTGCTGCAGCGCCGTCATCTCGTCGCCGTCGGAGAGACCCTCGACCGTCTCCACGCTCGACCCGTTCGCCTGCACGGCGAGGAGCATGCAGCTCTTCACGAGCTTGCCGTCGAAGATGACGGAGCACGCCCCGCAGTTGCCGGTGTCACAGCCGATGTGGCTGCCGGTGAGATCGAGGTCGTCGCGGAGGAAGTGGATGAGCAGCTTCCGCGGCTCGACGTCGCGCTCGTACAGCGTGCCGTTGACGGTGACCGCGACGTCCATCAGCGCTTCTCCACCGCCTGCCGTGCCGCGCGCTCGGCGAGCACTTCGGCGAGATGCGCGCGATACGCGCTCGAGGCGTGCACGTCGGAGGGAGGATCGATGCCGGCCGCACGCACGGCCGCGCGCACGCCGTCCGCCGATTCCGCCTCGACGACGATGGGGACCGCATCGACGCAGCCGAGCGCGATGCGGAGCGCGCCGTTCGCGCTCGCGGCGGCGTTGACGATGCACGTGCCGTCGACGCCGAGCGTCACCGCCGCGAAGCCGTCGTGCTTGCCGGCGGGGATCGTGATGCGCGTCAGGAGCTCACCGGGGCCGACGGCGGTCATGTAGACGCCGAGGAAGAACTCGTCCGTGCCGATCGTGCGCTCGCCGCCGACACCTCGGATCGTCATCCGCGCGCCGATCGCGGCCATGAGCGGCGGCAGGTGGTTCGTCGGGTCGTTCGAGCAGAGGTTGCCGCCGATCGTGCCGCGGTTGCGCACCTGCACGTCGGCGATCTGGCCGCAGACCTCGCCGAGGATCGGGCGGGCCCGTGCCTCGACGGACTCCATCAGGTCGGTGTACGTCGCCATCGGCCCGACCGAGAGCGTCCCGTCGGCTGCGAGCTCGATGCCCCTGAGCTCCTCGAGCCCGTTCAGGTCGACGAGCTTGTCGGGCGACGCCGCACGCGCCTTCATGACGTTCACGAGCGTCTGGCCGCCGGCGAGAGCGCGCGCTCCGTCGTCGGCCGCGAGGAGCGCAAGCGCCTCGGCGACGGAAGCCGGCTTCGCATACTCGACCTCCCGCAGCAGCACGGGGCGATCCTACGGGGCGCCCGAAGCGCTTTGCAAGCGGGATTTTATTTTTTGTTCGCGACCGGCTCGGCGTGGATCCGGTGCGTCGACGTCTTGAGCGAGCCGCCCGAGCGGCCGGCGCGCAGCGCGAGGATCTCGCCGATGATCGAGACGGCGGTCTCGCCGGGCGACTCCGCGCCGACGTCGAGGCCGCACGGGCCCGAGATCCGCGCGAGATCCTCCTCGCTCACGCCGTCCGCGAGCAGCAGCTCGCGGCGCCGCTCCTGGTTCCGGCGCGAGCCGAGCAGCCCGATGTAGAACGCGTCCGTTGCGAGCGTCCCCTTGAGCATGGGGAAGTCGAACTTGTCGTCGTGCGTGAGGAGGACGACGGCCGTGCCGAGGTCGGGCTGCACCTGCTCGAGCGCCTCCTCCGGCCAGGCGACGAGGATCTCGTCCGCGTGCGGCAGCCGCTCGGGCGTCGCGAAGCGGGGACGGGCGTCGGCGACGATCGTCCTCCAGCCGAGCAGCTTCGCCGCGCGGCAGAGCGCGTCCGCCGTGTCGACGGCGCCGTAGACGAGGAGCCGCGGCGGCGGGGCAGAGACGTCGGCGAAGACCTTGCGCTCGCCCAGGTCGATGAGGTGGCTGCGCCCACGGCGGCGGGCGGCGCGCTCGAGCTCCTCGTCGTGAAGCTTCTCGCCGACGTCGTCGCCGGCGACGACGGTGAGGACGACGTCGGACGCCGGCTGCTCGGCGCCCGCCGGCTCGACGAAGACGTCGATCTCGCCGCCGCACGGCAGTCCGATGCCGAAGGCCATGTCGTCGGTGATGCCGTACGTCAGGAGCCGCGCCGGGCCGCCGGCGATGACCTCCTGGGCGGCGAGCACGACGTCGCTCTCGACGCAGCCGCCGGAGACCGAGCCCTCCATGCTGCCGTCCTCCCGCACGAGCAGCTTCGAGCCGATCGGCCTGGGCGCCGACTTCCGGGTCGCGACGACCGTTGCGACGACGTCAGTCATCGCCCTAAATATGCCTTACGGAGGTCCTCGTCCTCGCGCAGCGACGCAGCCGGGCCCTCGAGGACGAGCCTCCCCGTCGAGAGGACGTAGCCGCGGTCGGCGATCGAGAGCGAGACGTTCGCGTTCTGCTCGACGACGAGCATCGCGACGCCCGACTCGTGCACCTGCTGGATGATCTCGAAGCTCCGCTCGACGAGGATCGGCGCGAGGCCCATCGACGGCTCGTCCATGAGCAGGAGCTTCGGCTTCGACATGAGCGCGCGGCCCATCGCCACCATCTGCTGCTCGCCGCCGGAGAGCGTGCCGGCGAGCTGCGTCCGTCGCTCGTGCAGGAGCGGGAAGAGCTCGTAGACGCGGTCGAAGTCCTCCTTCGTCCCACCGCCGTGGAGGTACGCGCCCATCTGGAGGTTCTCGAGCACCGTCATCGGCGCGAACAGGCGGCGGTTCTCGGGGACGATCGCCATGCCCTTCCGGATGCGGTAGCTCGTCGTCCGGCGCGTGACGTCCTCGCCGGCGAATGCGACGGAGCCGTTGCGCGGCGCGACGATGCCGAGGATCGTCTTCAGCGTCGTCGACTTGCCCGACGCGTTCCCGCCGAGCAGGCACACGAGCTCGCCCGCCGCGACGCGGAGCGTCAGCCCCTGGAGGATGTGGATCGGGCCGTAGTACGTGTCGACGCCGTCGAGCTCGAGGAGCGCCGCACTCATTTCGTCGACGCCGCCTTCGTCCCGAGGTACGCCTCCACGACGCGCGGGTCGGTGGCGACGTCCTCGAACGACCCCTCGGCGATCTTCTCGCCGTGGTCGAGCGCGACGACGCGGTCGGAGATGCCCTCCACGACGTGCATGTCGTGCTCGATGACGAGGATCGTGTAGCCGCCCTCCGTCCGCAGCCGGCCGATCAGCTCGGCGATCTCGTGCGTCTCGACGGGGTTCATGCCGGCGGCGGGCTCGTCGAGCAGGAGCAGCCGCGCGTTCGTCGCGGTCGCCCGCGCGATCTCGAGCCGCCGGCGGTTCGCGTACGACAGGCTGAACGCGGGCTGGTTCCAGCGGTAGCCCATGAGCCGCTGCCCGAAGAAGGCGAGGCGCTCCTCCGCGAGCTTCGCGATCGCGCGCTCCTCGCGGCGCATGCCCGGCGTCCGCAGCACCGAGCGGAGCATCCCGGCGTGCGTGTGCGAGTACGCGGCCGCCATGACGTTCTCCTTGACCGTCATGTTGAGGAACAGGCGGAGCGTCTGGAACGTGCGCGCGATCCCGCGGGCCGTGATCTCGTGCGGCTCGAGCCCGAGCAGGCTCTCGCCCGCGAAGAGGATCTCGCCCTCGTCGGGCGCGTACAGGCCGGTGACGAGGTTGAAGAGCGTCGTCTTGCCCGCTCCGTTCGGGCCGATGACGCTCACGATCTCGCCCTCGTCGACGTGGAGGTCGAGCTCCTGGATCGAGCGCAGGCCGCCGAAGCTCTTCGACAGCTTGCGCAGCTCGAGCAGCTTCTCGGCCATCAGACGATCTCCACGCGGGACGTGCCGAGGAGGCCCTGCGGCCGCGCGTTCATGAGCACGATGAGGATCACGCCGACGAGGATGAGCCGCGTGATGCTCGGCTCGACGACGAGCCGGTTCTCCCACACGAACGCGGCAAGGTAGAGCGTCGGGATGAGCGCGAGCCTCTGCACCCAGCCGTGCAGGAGCGTCACCCCGAGGACGGTGAACACGAGCAGCACGAAGGCGACGTTCCCGATCGTCAGCGGATTGGCCGGGAGCACGACCCAGTGGCGCAGGCCGCTGCCGAGGATCCCGCCGACCGCCGGCTGCCCGTGCACGCCGCGCGGCCACACGGCGGACACGATCGCGTGCACGGCGAAGCCGAAGCCGGCTGTACCGGCGACGATGGCGGCGAGCCAGCGCCAGGGTCGCATCCGCGCGACGAGCGTCGCGACGATCAGGACGTAGAAGACCCACGTCGCGTGCCCCGGCGTGCGCAGCACCTCGAGCGAGACGTTGACGACGACCGCGCCGATGATGACGCCGCCGATGCTGCCCGCGCCGCCGAGGATGAGCATCGCGTAGACGATGATGAGCGTCGGGACGTCGAAGTCGGCCGAGAACACGGCGGTGTTGAGCGCCGCGAACATCGTCCCGGCGAGCCCGGCGATGCCGGCGCCGCAGGCGAAGGCGATGAGCTTGAGGCGGTTGACGGGGATGCCCATCAGCTCCGCGGCGAGCGGATCCTCGCGCAGCGACTTCCACGCGCGCCCGGTGCGCGACTGGTCGACGAGGTACACCGCCGCGAGCACGAGCAGGAAGGCGACGAGCGCGACGTAGTAGTACGCCTTCAACGAGCCGATGTGGAAGCCGAACGCGTGGAAGTTGTCGATGTTCGGTATGCCGTTCGGGCCGTTCGTGACGTTGTACTTCCGCGTGAAGCCGAGCGCCGACATCGCCTCGCCGTTCTGGTAGACGGTGACGAACAGCTGCCCGAAGAAGAGCGTCACGATGGCGAGGTAGTCGCCGAGGAGCCGCCGCGACGGCAGCGCGACGAGGAGCCCGAGGAGCGCCGTCGCGACGACGACCAACGGGATGACGGCGAGCGTGTCCCAGTGGATCCCGAACTGCGGCGACGCGAGCATCGCGTAGCCGTATGCGCCGAAGCCGTAGAACGCGACGTAGCCGAGATCGAGGAGCCCCGCGTACCCGACCGTGATGTTCAGGCCGAGCGCGAGCAGCATGTACAGCAACGTGTCGAAGCCGACGCGGATGTTGTAGCCGTTGCTCGTCACCACCGGAACGAGCGCGGCGATGATCCCGAAGCCGAGGTAGAACGCAGGCGACGGGACGCGCGCGAGCTCGCGCTGGACGACGCCGGCGATCCCGGCGCGGCGGTCCTGCCGCTGCTCGTGCGAGGCGACCCACTCGTCGACGCCGACGCGCGGAGTGTTCGGATCGGTCGGCTCGGTCATACCTTCTGCACCGCCGCCCGGCCCAGCAGGCCGCTCGGCCGCGCGATCATGACCGCGATGAGGATCACGAACACGATCGCATCCGAGAACGTGGACGAGAGATAGCCGATCGAGAAGGACTGCGCGAGCCCGATGACGAGGCCGCCGAGCACCGCGCCCGGCAGGTTCCCGATGCCGCCGACGACGGCGGCGATGAACGCGTAGAGCCCCGCCTGGAAGCCCATGTACGGCCAGACCTGCTGGTACGCGATGCCGTTGAAGACGCCCGCCGCGCCCGCGAGCGCGGAGCCGATGAAGAACGTCGCGACGATGACGCGGTCGACGTCGATGCCCATCATGGCCGCCGCTTCCCGGTCGAACGACGTCGCGCGCATGGCCTTGCCGAGCTGCGTCCGCTGAACGAAGAGCGTCAGGAAGATCATGAGGACGACGGCGCCGACGATGACGATCACCTGCGCGTAGCTGATGACCGCATGCGCCGGCAGGCCGAAGTGCTCGAGCGCGATCGCCGAGTTCGTCCAGCTGAAGGCGTTGTAGCTCTGGTACTGCGCGCCGAGCACGAGCTGCGCGGCGGCCTCGAGGAAGAACGACACCCCGAGCGCGGTGATGAGCGGTGCGATCCGCGGCGCGTTCCGCAGCCGGCGATAGGCGAAGCGCTCGATCATGACGCCGAGCAGCCCACCTCCGAGCATCGCGCAGAAGAACATGAGGAAGAGCATCAGCCACACGTTCACGTGGAGGCTCGTCGGCCCGCCGAAGACCGTGATGATCCCGAAGCCGATGAACGCCCCCACCATGTAGATGTCGCCGTGGGCGAAGTTGAGGAGCTTCAGGATCCCGTACACCATCGAGTAGCCGAGGGCGATCAGCGCGTACACGCTGCCGTGCGAAACCCCGGCAACCAGCTCGGTGACGAAGAGGTTCCAGTTCATCTCATGAGAAGAGGGCGCGGCCGGTCGCCCGGCCGCGCCCTGCTCGCAACTACGCGATCGTTACGTACTTGCCGTTTTCGATCTTGAAGATGTGGAACTTGGCGCCCGCGACGTCGCCGTTGGCGGTCAGCTTCAGCGAACCACCGAGGATCGTCGACTTGAGGGACACCTTGAGGACGTCCTTGCGGACCTCCGCCCGGCTGATCTTGCCGTCCTTGCACGCCGTCGTGACCGCGGCTGCGTACATCTGCGCGAGCACGTAGTTCGGAGCGCCGAACGGGCTCGTCGCGCCCGGGAACTGCTTGTGGAACGCGTTCACGACCGAAGCATCGGCCGCGATCGTCGTCACGTCCGGGGCGAAGAACGAGATGTAGCTCCCGTTCTGCGTGAACTTCGACGAGTCGAAGTCGCCGTCGCTGCCGAACACGGCCGCCGACTTGCCCTGCGCCTGGAGCTGCTGCGCGAAGAGCTGGGCCTCGGAGGCGAGCTGGAACGGCAGGAACACGACCTTCGTGCTCGAGTCGACCTTGGCGATGAGCGACGAGAAGTCCGTCGCCTTCTGGCTGACCGACTCGCGGTCGACGTTGACGCCCTTGCCGGACAGCGACTGCTGCACGATGTCGGCGAGGCCGGTCGAGTACGACTCCTGGTCGTCCACGACCATGACCTTCGAGCCCGACGTCACGCCGAGCTTGGACATCATGTACGCCGCGTCCGTCGGACCCTGGACGCCGTCGTTCGGCACGTCGCGGAAGAAGTAGCCCTTCCACGCGCCGCTCGTCAGCGACACACGGGTGGCCGAGCCGGAGGCGAATGCGAGACCCGCCTTCTTGAAGATCGGCGCGACCGCCTGCACCTCGTCGCTACCCGCCGGGCCGATGACGCCCATGACGGACGCGTTCGATGCGAGCGCCTGCGCAGTCGTCGACGCCTTCGACGGGTCGAGCTGCGTGTCCTCCTGGACGAGCTTGATCTTGATCTTGCTCGTCTTGTTCCACTGCGCGAAGTAGAACTGCGCCCAGTGGAGCTGATCGGCGCCGATCGAGCCGGCAGGGCCCGTGATCGGAGCCTGCATGCCGATCGATACACCCTTCGTGCACGACGCACTTGCCGCTGCCTGCGCTGACGGACGCGCGGCCGCGGCGGAGACGATCGCGAGCACCGCAGCGAAAGCGGCGACCGCAACCCATCCAACCCTCCTCACCATCAACTTCCCTCCTTTGGGATTACGTCCGCTTAGACGCGCTGACGTACGCACGGTTGCCGCAACGCCCTCCGCGGGCCCCCGACTGTAGCCGCTTTTACCAGGTTTTCCCATGTACGCTGCGCGAAGAATGCGTTTTTACATCCAGTCGGACGAGGAGTCGCAGCTGTTCGGCCCCGCTCGCGGATGCGAGGAGTTCGAGCAGCGCCTGCTCCGCCTCGCACCGGGTGACACGAACGTCAACAGCGTGGAGGACGAGGTGCTGTACGTCCTCGCCGGAAGCGGCGCGGCGACGATCGGCGGCACGGCTGCCGCGCTCAGCCCCGGCACCGCGGCGTACGTCGCAGCGGGGACGCCGTGGAGCGTCGACCAGGCCGACGGGCTCGAGATCCTGTCCGTGCTCGTGCGCGATCCGCTCGCCGCGAACGGCGAGACGCACGCCGTCGTCGCGCTCGACGAGGTGCAGGACGGCGTCGCCACCGCCGGCCGCATGTTCCGCCTGCTCGCCCCGTGCGCGAGCGCGACGCAGTTCGTCGGATTCATCCCGGTAGGCCGCGCACCCGACCATTTCCACCGCTACGACGAGGTCGTCTACGTGCTCGAGGGAACCGGCGCGCTCCACATCGGCGGCGAGTCGGCACCGCTCCGGCGCGGCACGTGCATCCACCTTCCCGCGCGGCTCGTGCACTCGCTCGAGAACGTCGGCCCGGGCGAGATGCAGGTGCTCGGCGTCTTCAGCCCGGCCGGCTCCCCGGCGGAGGCGTACTACCCCGACGGCTCGGCCGCGGCCGTCCCGGTGGCCTGATGCCGCGGATCGAGCGCGACGCAACGATCGTCTGGGAGGGGAACGTCGCCCGCGGCGCCGGCGCGATCTCGGCCGGAACCGGCGCGTTCGCCGATCTCGGCTTCTCGCTCCCGACGCGCATCGGCCAGGCCGAGGGGAAGACGAGCCCCGAAGAGCTGCTCGCCGCCGCGCACGGCGGCTGCATCACGATGTCGCTCGCGAGCGAGCTGACGCAGGCCGGGACGCCGCCCGGACGGCTCGACGTGACGTGCCGGATCGTCATGGACGAGGTCGAGGGGCAGGGGCACCAGATCGTCGCGTCGCACGTCGACGCGGTCGTCGCCGCCGACGGCGTCGACGACGAGGCGCTCCAGGCGCTCTTCGCGAAGGCCGACGAGAGCTGCCCGTTCTCGCAGCTGCTGCGGCGCGCGGGCGTCGAGCTCCACGTCACCGCCCGGCTGGCGTGAGCTTCGCGGATCTCGCCGCGGCCCGCCGCACGCACAAGGCGTTCGGCCCGGAGCCCGTGCCGCGCGACGTCGTCCTCGAGCTGCTCGACGTCGCCCGGCTCGCGCCGAACCACCACCTCACGCAGCCGTGGCGCTTCCGCGTCCTCGGCCCGGAGGCGCTCGCACGGCTGAAGGAAGCGGCCGGCCCGAGCGAGGCGGCGAAGCTCGACCGCGCGCCGACGCTCGTCGTCGTCTCCGCGGCGCTCGCCGGCGACCTCGTCCAGGACGAGGAGGACGTCTGCGCCACCGCCGCCGCGGTCATGCTCGTCCTGCTCGCGGCGACCGAGCGAGGGCTCGCCTCGTACTGGCGGACGCCCGCCGTGCTGCGCACCGCGCGCGGCCGCGAGGCGCTCGGCATTCCGCGCGGCGAGCGCGTTCTCGGTCTCGTCCATCTCGGCAGCCCGGAGCGGGAACCGGCGCCGCGCGAACGCGCGCCCGCCGCGACGTACGTCGAGTTCCTCGCCTAGCTCTGCGTCTGCGCGGCCGGGAGCGGCCGGAGATAGAGCCGGTCGTAGCCGATCGCCGCGACGAGCGCGCCGAGCGCCGGGCCGACGTAGTAGATCCAGCCCTGCGCCCAGAAGTTGCCGATCAGCTCCGGGCCGAACGCACGGGCCGGGTTCATCGCGGCCCCGGTGAGCGGGCCGCCGAAGAGGACGCCCATCGTGATCGTCAGCCCGATGCCGAGTCCCGCGATCGACTTGAACGCACCGCGCGGGTCCACCGCCATCGCGAAGACGGCGAGCACGAGGAAGAACGTGAGGATCATCTCGATGACGAGACCGCGCCCGGCGCCGATCGTGTGCGCGCTCGGGATCGCGCCGAAGAACGCCGGCTTGTGCACGAGCCAGCGCAGGATGCCGGCCGCAATCACCGCGCCACCGAACTGCGCGATCCAGTAGACGACCGCCATGCGCGGCGTGATGCGGCGCGTCGAGAGGAAGCCGAGCGTGATCGCCGGGTTGAACAGCCCGCCGGAGATGTGGCCGAAGTTCGAGACCATGAGGCCGATCGCGAGACCATTCGCGAGGGCGACCGCGACGATGTCGTTGCCGGAAATCGCCCCGGCGCCCCCGCCGATGAAGATCAGCGTGAACGTGCCGACGAACTCGGCTACACCGCGGCGGAGCACGCTTTCTTCCATGAGCGCGGAGGCTAGGGCCCGGACCGGACGGAGCAGGTACCCTCATTCCGATGGGGGAGTCGTTCGAGGTGGCGTGCCCGCATTGCCGCAAGTCGTTCGCGGCACCGCTGCTCGAGGGTGCGGCGTCGCGCTACCGCGGCTTCAAGTGCCCGCACTGCCGGCTCTTCGTTCCCGCCGAGCGGGTCGAGCCGAAGAAAGAGGACGCGCCTAGCTGACGGCGTCCCTGAGCGCCTGCGCTTCCGGCAGGTGCTCGAGCTTCTTCAGCGTGTTGTTCTCGATCTGGCGGATGCGCTCGCGCGTGACGCCGAAGGCGCGGCCGACCTCCTCGAGCGTCCGGGGCGGGCCGCCCAGGAGGCCGAAGCGAAGCTCGATCACCTGGCGCTCGCGCTCGGGCAGCGCGCCGAGCGCCGAGTCGATGTCCTCGCGCCGCAGTGAGAGCTGCGCCGTGTCGAACGGCGACTCCGCGGTCTCGTCCTGGACGAAGTCGCCGAGCGCCGACTCCTCCTCCTCGCCGATCGGCTTCTCGAGGCTGACGGGGAGCTGCGCCATGCGCAGGATCTCGCGCACCTCCTCCGGCGTCATCTCGAGCTCCTCCGCGATCTCGTCCGCGTTCGGCTCGCGGCCGAGCCGTTGCACGAGCTGCCGCTCGATGTGCACGACCTTGTTCAGCTTCTCGACCATGTGCACGGGGATGCGGATCGTGCGGGCCTTGTCGGCGATCGCGCGTGTGACGGCCTGCCGGATCCACCACGTCGCGTACGTCGAGAACTTGTAGCCCTTGCGGTAGTCGAACTTCTCCACCGCGCGGATGAGGCCGAGCGAGCCCTCCTGGATGAGGTCGAGGAACGAGAGCCCGCGGCCGAGGTAGCCCTTCGCGATCGAGACGACGAGGCGGAGGTTCGCCTCGGTCATCTGTGTCTTCGCGCCCATGTCGCCGCGCTCGATGCGCTTCGCGAGCGACACCTCCTGGTCGGCTGTGAGCAGCGGCACCTTGCCGATCTCGCGGAGGTAGAGGCGGAGCGAGTCGAGCGACGGCTCGACGGTGAGATCCAACTTCGGCGCGGGGACCTTGTCGTCCTCCGGCTGCGGCTGCTCGTGGGGCGGCGTCTTGTGCTGCTCGCCCTCCATGAGCTCGACGCTGTGCTCTACGAGGTAGGTGTAGAAGTCTTCGATCTGCTCCTTCGTGAGCTCGACGTCCTCGAGCGCGTTGACGATCTCGTCATAGGTGAGAAACCCTTTCTCCTGTCCCTCGGCAACGAGCTTCTGGAGCTCCTCGACCTCGGGAAGTGAGATGTCAACGGTGAGCACGTTGGCGACCTCCGGCTGCTTGTCGTTGATACGGAAAAGCGACGATCGACGAACGACTGCACGCGGCCGGCGTCCCTGCGTCCTCCCGGCCTCCTCCTCGAAGTGGACGGATCTTAGTGAGCAGTTACAGATTCGTAAAGGAAACTTGTCAGTCCGGTCTCAGGCGACTCCGCACTCGCCGACGACGTCGCCGCGCGAGTTGCGAATCGGCGTGACCGAGAGGCTGTTGACAGGGAGTCCGAGCGGGCCGAGAAACGCCGCAAGTGCAGGCTCGAGTGGTCGCGAGGCGCCGTCCTCGCACTTGAGCGCGACGCCGGTGCCGTCGGGGCCGCCGGCACAGAGGAGACCTTCCGCCCCGCCCTTCGCGAACCAGCCGGGCACCGCGCGCATGAGGTGGAGGTCGGCGCCGTCGGGGCCGCCGACGAGGTCCGGATGCGCGCGCATCGCGGTGGCGATGCGTCCTCCTCCGGGGAGGGACTCGAGGCGTGCGTACGCGTGCGCCATGCGGTGGAGCGGCAGGGAGAAGGTGACGACGCCGCACCCGTCCGTGCCCGTGGGCAGCTCGGCCGGGTCGAGCTCCGCCGCCTCGCCGTGCGCGTCCCCGCACGCGCGCTGCACCGGGTGGTCGGCGCGGCGGTAGCCCTCGAGCGGCCAGCCCTGCGCCCGGCAGAGGGCGAGCATGCCGGCGTGCTTGCCCGAGCAGTTGTGGAAGACCTTCTGCGGCGGACGGCCCTCCTGGAGGCCGAGCTCGAGGTCGTCCTCGGCTGCGGGGGCGAGGGCGAGGAGCGCGCGCACGGCCGCGATCTGATCCTCGGTCGCCCGGTGCGAGGCGCATGCGATCGCGAGCAGTCGGTCGTCGAGGTCGGCCCGGGCGCGGGCGACCGGAAGCGCCTGGATCGGCTTCGAGGAGGAGCGCATGAAGCACGCGCGATCCGGGTCGCCGGCCGCCGCCAGAACGTCGCCGCCGCGAACGGCGACAGCGTGCACCCGGTGGCGCGCCTCGACGATCCCGTTCCGGCGCACCTCGACGACGATCGGCTCCACGGCGGCGCAGCCTAACGCGGGCGGGCCGTGGCCTTGCGAATGGGCGGCAAATCCCGTACATTCGGACGGTGCCGACCATTCCCTCGGTCGACGCTCCGCTCCAACCCGACTACGAGGCGCCCGACACGCTCGTCGTCTCGCAGCCGGAGCAACTCCGCGCGCTTGCGGATGGGGTGCGGACGGCAGTCATCGCACTCCTCCGCGAGCGCGCGTTCTCGACGCAGCAGCTCGCCGAGAAGCTCGGGATCCCGAAGGGGACCGTCGGCCACCACCTGAAGGTCCTCGAGAGCGCCGGGCTCATCCACGTCGTCCGCACACGCAAGGTGCGGGCGATGACGGAGAGGTTCTACGGACGCACGGCGCGGCTCTTCCTCTTCCAGACGGAGGATCCGGCCGATGCACGCGCGATCGGCACCGCGATGCTCCGCCAGGCCGCGAGCGAGCTCGAGCGCTCGCACGAAGGCAGCGGCTTCGGCCACACGAAGGCGTCACTCGCGAAGAAGGACCGCGTCCGCCTCGAGCGGCGGCTGAAGCGCCTCATGGAGGACTTCCGGGCCGCGGAGACGCCGGACGGGGAACCGTACGCCCTCGTCACCGCCATGTACAAGCGTCCCGGTGTCTAGGCTCCGCCGCCCGACCGGCGGGCTCTGGTCGCATCCCGACTTCCTGAAGCTCTGGACCGGTCAGTCGATCAGCGAGCTCGGCTCGCAGGTCTCGCAGCTCGCCATCCCATGGCTCGCGGCGGTGGGCCTGAACGCGAGCCCGATCGAGTTCTCGCTGCTCGGCGTACTCGGCTTCATGCCGTTCATCCTCTTCGCGCTGCCGGCGGGGGTCTGGGTCGACCGGCTCCGGCGCCGGCACATCCTCATCGTCGGCGACGCATCCCGCGCCGTCCTCCTCGCGCTCATCCCGATCCTCTGGCTCGCCGGCGTGTTGCAGATCTGGCACCTGCTGATCCTGCAATTCGTGATCGGGATCTTCACCGTCTTCTTCGACGTCGCGTACCAGTCGTACCTGCCCGCGCTCATCGACCGGGAGCACCTCGTCGACGGCAACTCGAAGCTGCAGCTCACGGTCTCGGTCGCGCAGGTCGCGGGCCCGAGCATGTCGGGCGGGCTCATCGCCGCGATTACGGCGCCGTACGCCATCATCGGAGACGCAGCGAGCTTCGTCGTCTCGACCGTGTTCATGCTGCGCATGCGCCATCGCGAGGTGCTGCCAGAGCGCGCGCCGGGCGTGGCGCACCCGAGGATGTGGCCCCAGGTGAAGGAAGGCCTGCGGTGGGTGACCGGCAATCGTCACCTCCGCGCCATCGCAGCATGCACGGGGTCGTCGAACTTCTTCACGCAGATCCTCTTCGCGGTCTACCTGCTGTATGCGGTTCGCGTCCTGCACATGTCGTCGGTCGCGCTCGGCGCCGTGTTCGCGGTCGGCTCCGTCGGCTCGATCACCGGAGCGCTCGTCGCCAACCGCATCCAGCGGAAAGTCGGTGTCGGGCCGGCGATCGTCGGATACGCAATCGTCTTCTCGCTGGCCGGCGTCGCCTTCCCGCTCGCCCCGCGGTCGTTCCCGATTCCCGTGCTCATCGCCGGCATGGCGCTGTTCGGCTTCGCGTCGGTCGCCTACAACATCACGCAGGTGAGCCTGCGGCAGGCGATCACGCCCGAGCGCCTGCAGGGACGAATGAACGCGGCGATGCGCTGGATCGTCTGGGGGACGATCCCGCTCGGGACGCTGCTCGGCGGCGCGCTCGGCCAGACCGTCGGCCTGCGCGCCGCCCTGTGGGTCGGCGCGATCGGCGGCATTCCTGTCTTCCTGACGGTCCTCCTGTCGCCGGTACGCTCGATCCGCGAGATGCCCGAGCCGGTGACAGAGCCGACGCCCGCGCAGGCCGAGCTCGAGGGCGGTCTCGTCGAGGGCACGCCGCTGCCGGGCCCCGCAGCGGCCGATGCGTAGCGCGCTCTGGCGCGACCGCGGCTTCGTCGATCTCTGGGCCGCGAACGGAATCAGCCAGCTCGGCGAGCAGGTGAGCGCGCTCGCCATCCCGCTCACGGCGCTCTTCGTGCTGAAGCAGGGCGCGCTCCAGGTGGCGCTCCTGCGTGCGTTCACGGTCGTCCCGTTCGTCCTCTTCTCGCTGCCCGCGGGCGTGTGGATCGATCGCGTCCGCCGGCGGCCGCTCATGATCGCCGCCGACTTCGGGCGCGCGCTCAACCTCGCCTCGATCCCGACCGCGTTCTGGCTCGGCCACCTGACGCTCGAGCAGCTCTACATCGTCGCCCTGATCCACGGCGCGCTCACGGTCGTCTTCGACGTCTCGTACTTGTCGTTCCTTCCCGGACTCGTCTCCCGTGAGCACCTGAGCGAGGCGAACGCGAAGCTGCTCGGGACGGCTGCGATCGCGCAGGTCATCGGGCCGACGCTCGCAGGCGCGCTCATCGGCGCCGTCGGCGCCGCAGTCGCGGTCATGGCGAACGCCGCGAGCTACGTCGCGTCGGGCGCGTTCGTCTCCGACATCCGCGGACGCGAGACAAAGCCCGAGCCGGCGCAGACGCGCGGGCGCGACGAGCTGCTCGAAGGCATCCGCTACGTCTTCAACGAGCCGACGCTTCGCACGCTCACGATCTGGACCTCGCTGTGGAACCTCTTCACGTCCGGGTTCTTCGCGATCGAGGTCGTCTACTTCGTGCGCACGCTCCACTGGGGGGCGACCGAGATCGGCGTCGTGCTCGCGCTCGGCAGCTCGGGCCTGCTCCTCGGCGCGCTCGTCAACGAGCGGCTCGCGGCGCGGTACGGGATCGGCCGGATGATCGCGTACTCGGGCATCGTCTTCTCCGCGCTGACGGCGGCAGTGCCGGGAGCACCACAGGCGCACGCCGCGGTCGTCATCGTCGCGACGGGCTTCATCGCGTCGACGGTCGGCTTCTTCGCCAACGTCAACCAGCTGACGTACCGCCAGGCGATCACGCCCACCCGCCTGCTCGGGCGAATGAACTCGGTCGTGCGACTCATGTACTGGGGGACGATCCCCGCCGGGTCCGCCTTCGCCGGACTCCTCGCCGGGCCGCTCGGACTGCGGACGACGCTCTTCGCGGCCGCAGCCGGAGCGACGCTCGCCTGCATCCCGATCATGGTCTCCCCGATCCGGAGCGCTACCGTCCCTTCCGATGCCCGAGTACCCGGAGATGGAGGCCTGGCGGCGCCGGCTCAGTGACCCGGTGACGGCCTTCCCGATCGCGAAGGCCGGGCCGGCGCACATCGCGACGCTGAAGACGTTCGACCCGCCGCTCGCCGCTCTCGAGGGCCGGCGCTTCCGCGGCGTCGAGCGTCGCGGCAAGCGCCTCCTCTTCCCCACCGAGGACGGCGAGCTCGTGCTCCTCGTCCACCTGATGACGTCGGGGCGGCTGAAGTCGCTTCGCGCGGGCGACAAGGGGCCGAAGGTGCCGGCGTTCGCCCTCGAGTTCGCCGGCGGCTCGAAGCTCGTCCTCACCGAGAACGCGCGGCGGAAGCGCGCCGGCGTGTGGCTCCTCACGCCGGAGGCCGCGGGCGCGGAGCTCGCGCACCTCGGCCCGGAGGCGGCGGGCATCGGCGCGGCCGAGCTGGGGACGATCCTCCGCGGCGAAGGACGGCGCCTGCACGCACTGCTGCGCGACCAGCGCGTCATCGCCGGCATCGGGCGCGCGTGGGCGAACGAAATCCTCCACGAGGCGAAGCTCTCCCCGTACGCGCTCTCGAAGGATCTCGACGACGAGGAGATCGCACGGCTCGCCGCCGCGATCGACTCCGAGCTCGCCCGCGGCCTCGAGCTCCGCGAGCGCGGCGCCGGCGACGAGAAGACGTACCGCGTCCACGACAAGCTCGGCGAGCCCTGCGACGTGTGCGGCACGCCGATCGCACGCGTCGACTTCGAGGAGCACACGATCTACTACTGCCCCGAGTGCCAGACGGGCGGCCGCGTCCTCAAGGACCGGCGCATGTCGCGGCTCCTGCGTTAAGTAATCGTCTAGGCTCCAGCATGGCCACCGTCGCGGATCTGATGATCAAGGACGTCTTGACCGTCGAGCCGTCGGACACGATCGGCGAGGCCGCCGAGAAGATGGTCGCGGCCAACGTCGGCGCGGTCGTCGTCGTCGAGGACATGGTGCGCATCGTCGGCATCGTCACCGAGCGCGACCTCCTGCGCGCGGTCGCCTCCCGCGCCCGCGCCGCCGAGGCGAGGGTGCGGCAGTGGATGACCCCCGACCCGGTGACGGTCGAGCCGGACGTCGACGTCGACGAGGCTGCGAAGATCATGTTCGCCCATAACTTCCGGCACCTTCCGGTGGTCAAGGACGGACGCCCGCTCGGCATCGTGAGCCTGCGGCTCCTCGCCCGCTTCGCGTTCGAACAGTCCGTCCAGCGCACTCACTAGGGTCCCCCTGTGATCCGGTTGTTCCCCGAGCGTGGCGGCTGGCTTGAAGTCGTCTGCGGGCCGATGTTCTGCGGCAAGAGCGAGGAGCTCATCCGCCGGCTGCGCCGCGCGGAGATCGCCGGCCAGCGCGCGCTCATCGTGAAGCCGCGCATCGACGACCGGTACGACATCGGCCACGTCGTCAGCCACGCGGGCGCGAAGATGCGCGCCGTCGCCGTGTCACGGCCGGAGGAGATCGTCGGGCTCGCAAGCGGCTACGACGCGGTCGGCATCGACGAGGTGCAGTTCTTCGCACCGGAGATCGTCGACGTCATCGAGCGCCTCATCGAGGAGGGCGCGCGCGTCGTCGCCGCCGGCCTCGACCAGGACTTCCGCGGCCTCCCGTTCGGCGCGATGCCCGAGCTCCTCTGCCGCGCCGAGCTCGTGGACAAGCTCCAGGCCGTCTGCCACCGTTGCGGCGGTCCGGCGACGATGACGCAGCGGCTCGTCGACGGCATGCCGGCGCCGGCGGACGGCGAGACGATCGTCGTCGGCGCGCTCGAGCAGTACGAGGCGCGCTGCCGCAGCTGCCATCAGCTTGCCGATGCGGCGGCTATGCCAGCTGCATCGTCAGCGTCTGCCCGCTGACCGACACCGACCCGCCGAGCGTCGCGAGCACGCGCACCGCAACCGCTGCGCCGAGATCGCGGAGGTCCTGCCCGAGGACGACCTTCGCCGACGACTCGGTCACCGGCGAGACCCGGATCTCCTTCCCGTCCACGACGACGTCGACCTCGTCGAGGCCGCCGTGCCGGAGCGTCGCCTGCACGAGCGCGGAGACGCCGCGGTCGACCGACTCGACGTCGGTCTCCACGACGGCGCCCGTCCCCGAGACGTGGACGCGGTCGGCACCGAGCCGTTCCGCCGCCGCCTGCGCGAGCGTGAGCGTGTCCGTCTCGCGCGCGACCGGGTCGTAGCGGCCGCCCTCGATCCGGGCGGCGACCGAGAGCTCGTCGAGGAGCTCGGCGATCTGCTTCGACGCCGCCTCGATCATCTCGACGTACCGGTCGGCCGGTGGAGCGAGCTCCATCGTCTTCGAAAGGGTCGCAGCGAAACCGTGCACGGTCGCCAGAGGAGTCCTGACGTCGTGACATGCGAGCGAGACGAGCCGGGCGAAGGACGTGTCGGTCTGCACGCGGGGACTAACCTAGCGGTATCGCCAAGCCGACGCACAGCCCGCTCGACGATCTCCAGGCCTCGACGCCGGAGGTGCGGCTCGGGCTGTCGCGGGTCGGCGTCACCGGCGTCCAGAAAGCCGTGCGCATCGGCCGCGGCCGCAAGGAGAAGCTCATCTCCGCGACGATCGACTGCACGGTCGACCTCGACCCGTCGCAGAAGGGCGTCCACATGTCCCGCTTCCCCGAGCTCTTCGAGGAGGCGGTCGAGGGGGTCGTCGAGGACGAGGCGTTCCTCGTCGAGGATCTCGCCGAGCACGTCGCCCGGCGCATCGTCGAGCGGCAGCACGCGCTCGTCGCCGAGGTGAAGATCCACGCGCGCTACCCGTACGAGCGGCGCACGCCGGTGACGCAGCTCTCGACGCAGGAGATGGTCTCGCTCATCGGCATCGCCGCCGCCTCGCGCACCGGCGTACGCCGCGTCATCGGCGTCGAGGCGATCGGCATCAACGCGTGCCCGTGCGCGCAGGGGCTCGTGCGCGGCCGTGCGTCGGAGCGGCTCATCGACGCCGGCTTCGACAGCGACGACGTCGAGCGGATCCTCGAGCTCGTCCCGATCGCGACGCACAACCAGCGCGGCCAGGGGACGCTCTTCATCGGGACGCAGGCGCGCGTGAACGCGGAGCGCCTCCTCGAGATCGTGGAGGGGTCGATGAGCTCGCCGATCTACGAGCTGCTGAAGCGCCCAGACGAGCTCTTCGTCGTCGAGCACGCGCACCTCCAGCCGCGGTTCGTCGAGGACTCCGTGCGCGTCGCGCTGAAGAGCGTCCTCGACGACCTGCCGCAGCTCGACGACGGCGACTTCGTCCTCTCGCGGCAGTTGAACTTCGAGACGATCCACGCGCACGAGGTCGTCGCGGAGCGCTTCGGCACGGTCGGGGAGCTGCGCGCGGAGCTCGACGGCGGCGGGCACGGCCCGCTCCGCCACACCGAGCTCAGGGACTGGCTGCGGCGCTAGCGTCGTCCTTCCGCCACCACCGCCGCCACAACGTCGAACGGTTCTCCTCGCCGCGCACGAGCCGGCGGAGATTCGCCTTGTGAAGCAGGACGACGCCGGCCGCCGCGCACGCGGCGAACACCGTCACCGGCCACGGATAGCCGAGCAGCAACGACCACGCGATGAGCGACACGGCCGAGACCATCGACGCGAGCGACGGATAGCGGAGCGTGAAGAAGACGAGGATCCACACGCCGAGCCCGACGGCGCCGACGAGCGGCGCGACACCGAGGAACGCGCCGCCGGTGGTGGCGACGATCTTCCCGCCCCGCTTGAACTTCATGAACAGCGGCCGCCAGTGGCCGGCCATCGCCGCGGCGCCGGCGAGCACGCCCGCGAGATGCCCGACGAGGAGCGTCGCCACGAGCGCCGGGACGAATCCCTTGGCCGTGTCGAGGAAGACCGTCGGCAGCCCGAGATAGCGCCCGTAGACGCGCCAGACGTTGCTCCCGCCGATGTTCCCGCTCCCCTTCGTGCGGATGTCCTCGTGCCGGAACATGCGCACGAGCCAGTAGCCCCAGGGCATCGAGCCTGCGAGGTACCCGGCCACGACGAGGCCGACGGTCGACATGGCGTCAGGCGGGAATCGCGTACTGCTCGACGAGCCCGTTCACGACGTCCCAGTCGAGATTGTCGAAGAACGCGTCGATGTATCCGGCGCGGTCGGTCTGGTAGTCCGCGAAGTACGCGTGCTCGTAGACGTCGAGCGCGACGAGCGGCGTCGCGTTCCAGACGGGGAAGGTGTTCTGGGCGTCGCCGATGTAGTTGAAGAGGCGGCCCTCGTCCCAGTCGTACGCCGTCCACGCCCAGCCGCGCGCGGCGAGGCCGGTCGCGCGGAGGTCGGCGCGCCACGCGGCGACCGAGCCGAAGTCCCGCTTCACGAGCGCTCCGACACGCCCCGTCGGGTCTCCTCCGCCGCCGCCGAGATGGGCGAAGTAGAGCTCGTGGTTCTTGATGCCGCCGATCGCGAAGGTGAGGTCGACCTTGAGCGCGCGCAGGTCGGAGTAGACCTGGTTGGCGGTCGCGAGATCGACGTCGGCGAGCCGGCCGAGGATCTCGTTCCGCTTGTTCACGTAGCCGACGTAGAGCTTGTAGTGGGCCTCGACCGAGGCGCGGGAGATGCCGGCGAGCTCGTACAGCTCGGGGCGAAGCTCCCGGGGAGCGATCTCCTGGAAGTTGAAGGCAAGCGTGGCCATGGCGAGGGAGCATATCCTCCTCGACGAGACGACAAGACGGTTGAAAGGAGCCCCGGGAATGGCCTTCGAACTGCCCGCCCTGCCGTACGCGTACGACGCACTCGAGCCGCACATCGACGCGGAGACGATGCGCATCCACCACGACCTCCACCACAAGGCGTACGTCGACAACGCGAACGCCGCGCTCGCCGGTACCGAATGGGAGAACCGGCCCGTCGACCAGATCCTCGCCGACCTCGACATCCTCCCCGAGGACAAGCGCACGCCGGTGCGGAACAACGCCGGCGGCCACGCCAACCACTCGCTCTTCTGGACGATCATGTCGCCGGACGGCGGCGGCGAGCCGGGAGGAGATCTCGGGAAGGCGATCGGCGACTCGTTCGGATCCTTTGCCGACTTCAAGGCCGCGATCACGGACGGCGGCGTCAAGCGCTTCGGCAGCGGCTGGACGTGGCTCGTCTGGGACGGGACCGGACTTTCCGCGTACTCGACGCCGAATCAGGACTCGCCGTACATGCAGAGCCACGTGCCGCTGCTCGGCATCGACGTCTGGGAGCACGCGTACTACCTCAAGTACCAGAACAAGCGCCCTGCGTACCTCGAGGCGTGGTGGAACGTCGTCAACTGGGACGAGGTGAGCCGGCGGTTCGGTGAGGCGCGCGGGTAGCCCCGCGCGCCTCACACGTCTGTCGCCTAGCGATGGACGACGATCGTCCGGCTGAGCCCGGCGATATACCCCGCGCCCGCCTGGCCGGCGGGCAGGACGAGGCGCAGCATCGTGCGTCCGTGCGCGGTCTTCATGCTGAAGACCGCGCGCGAGTTCGCTCCGAGGAACACGCGCTTCATGCTCTTCCAGCCGAAGCCGAAGTGCCGCTGGACCCACACGAAGCGGCCGGAGTACGTCAAGTCGGACGTCACCTTCGCGACGAAGGTCCGGCCGCTGCGGCCGAAGCCGACACGGGGAGCGACGTCGACCGTCACCGGCCGGCTGTCGGCGACGAGCCAGTGCGACTGGTACGTCGTCCTGATCGTCGGCGAGACGGCGAACCGGAATGCGCCGTTCGACGTCGTCTGCGTGGCGTCGACGGACTGGACGCTCTTGTCGAACGCCTGCGCCGTGAGCGTCACCGGCTCGCTCGCGAGCTGGTTCGAGACGCTGCCGGTCAGGGCGGTGTCGTTCCCGTAGACGACGGTCGGCAGGGACGCCGAGAGGGACACCGAGTCGGCGTTGTGCCACGTGACGGTGTCGCCGACGGCGATCGTCGCGCCGCGTGGGGTGAAGCCGTCCTTCCCGATCTGAACCGTCTGCGTGCCCGCGGCCGCTGCCACGGCCACCGTGGCGGCCGTGAACGCTGCGATCGCGAGCAGGAGAAGCCGCTTCATCCGCAACCTCCTGCTCGAGTGCGCTTTGGTCCTCCCCGGCGGGTCGGTTCCCACGCTCCGAGGCACGCGTTTTCACCGTTTCCGAACGGGTTTCTTGCACCTCGCACACCGGTGCGGCTATGACTTCCGAAACCGAAGGGGCGCGCGATGCGTAAAGACGATGGAGAGATGGAGCTCGCGTTGGACACCCGTGCGCACCTGCATGCCATTCCCGGCGGCGCCGAGAGGGCTGCTCAGGCCGACGCCGGAGAGGCGACGGACTCGGAGCTGCTCGTCCGGGTCGCAGCCCGGGACCGCGAAGCGTTCGAGATCCTCTACCACCGCTACGTCCGCTCGATCTTCGGCCTGGCGATGCGGCGCCTCCGCGACCGCCAGCGCGCCGAGGACGCCGTGCAGGAGATGTTCGCCGCCGTCTGGCGCTCGGCCGGCAGCTACCGGCCGGAGCGCGGTCCGGCGGCGCCGTGGCTCTACGCCGTCGCGCGCAACGCGGTCGTCGACCGTCTGCGCGTGCGCGCCGACCTCGCCGGCGACCCGCCCGACGTCGTCTCGGTCGAGCCGGGTCCGGCGGAGCAGGCCGAATCGTCGTATGTGTCCTGGCGCGTCCACCGCGCCCTCGAGTCGCTCCCGGCCAAAGAGCGCGACGTCCTCGAGCTCGCGTACTGGAGCGGGCTCTCGCAGAGCGAGGTGGCGAGCTTCCTCGACATCCCCCTCGGCACCGTGAAGACCCGGACGCGCAGTGCGCTGGCGCGCCTGGCAGAGATCTTGGAAGGAGAGCTGGCATGAACCCCTTGAACTTCGACGAGCTCGTCGGCCCGGAGGTCGACGGCGCCGAGCGTGAGCGGCTCCGCCGCGTGCACGACCTCCTCGTCGAGGCCGGGCCGCCGCCGGAGATGACGCCCGCGCTCGAAGCCGGGCCGTCATTGGCGATCACGATCGGCGGCAGGCAGCGGAGGGTCAAGGTCCGCCGCCAGGTGATGCTGCTCGCGGCCGCGGTCGCCGTCCTGGCCCTCGCCTTCCTCGGCGGCTATCTCACCGGCAACACCGGCGGCGACGAACGCGGTGCGCACGCTGCAGCTCAGCGGCACGCCGGCCGCACCGCACGCGCTCGCGTCGCTCCAGCTCGAGCCGAAGGACGCCGCCGGCAACTGGCCGATGAAGCTCTCGGTCGAGGGCCTGCCGGCACTGCCCGCGCGGTCGTACTACGAGGTCTACCTCGTCCGCGACGGCAAGCCGTGGGCGTCATGCGGAAGCTTCCTCGTCGCCCACGGCACGCAAGGGACGACGGTGCAGCTCACCGCGCCCTACAAGCTGCAGACCGGCGACAGCTGGGTGATCACGCGGCACCAAGGCTTCACGGACAACGAGCCCGGCCAGATCGTCCTCAGACCGACTTAGCCTCGTTCCGCATCTCGGAGAGAAGGCGTTCCAGCCGCTCCTCCGTCGAGTCGTCGACGAACGACATCGCCGCGGCGACGGTCGGATGGACGTCCGCGATCACGCGCCGCATCTCGTGCGCGACTGCGCGGTACGACGGATGGCCCTCGCGTCCCGACCGGAGCTCGATGAGGTGGAGCGCCTCGCGCGCGTCGAGCTCGAGCACGTAGCGGATCCGGAACGCGAGGCAGAGCGCGTACGGCGCCTCCTCGGCGAGGCCGTCGGCGCGTAGGCGCTCGTACTCGCCGCGCGAGACGTCGAGCGCGCGCTCGAACTCGCCGCCGAGCCCGGCGGCCACGAGCTCGTGCGGGACGTCCGCGCCGAGGTCAGGGGTGAGCCGCTGCCACTGGCACGTGAGCAGGCGGTGGCGCTGGAGGTCGCGGAACGCGCCGTAGTCGGAGACGATCTCGAAGCGGTACCGGAGCGTCTCGAAGCCGCGACCCGGCCGGTGGCGCCGGTTCTCCCGCGTGCCGACGAGCTCGCGGAGCAGCGCGACGCGCTCGTCGGCGCCGAGTCGCGCGACCGCGTGCAGCGCATCCTCCTCCGAGAGCGCCGACGACTCGTACACGAGTGCGGCGAGCAGCTCCTCCTCCGTCCCGTGCGCGCGCACGAGCCGCACCGACGGGCCCACCTCCGCCGCGCGCGACTCGAGGCCGAGCCGTGCGGCAACCGCGTCGGCCGCCGTGCGCCGCTCGCGCAGGAACTCGATCCACCGTCCGCCGCGGTCCTCGCGCGGGACGCGGGAGACGAAGCTCGGAATGATGTGCTGCAGCTCCTCGAGGAGCATCGTCCCGTACGCGCGCGCCTCGGCGAGCGGATGCGCGAGCAGGTGGAGCACGAGCTGCTCGTACGTCTGGCCGCTCGCGTACATGCCGACGTGCGACAGCGACGCGGCGGGGAGAAGCCCGCGCACGAGGTCGAGCGCCTTCGCGCGCACGGCGCGCCGGTGCGCCGCGGGCGACTCGCCCTCGCCGGCCGGGAAGCGATCCGCGACCCACGACGACGTGTCCTCGAGCAGACGCGCGTACGTCGCGAACAGATCGTCCAGCGCGTGCTCGTACGCCTCGCCGAAGCGCGCATCGCGGTGGTAGCGGTAGCCGTACCCCTCGATCTGCGCGTCGTAGGCGATGTAGCGCGTCGACTGCTCGAGATACGCGGCGAGCCGCGGGCGCTGGAGGATCTTCGTCAGGAGGTTCGACGTCCACTCGCACGCGATGTGCGCGCCGCCGAGCTGCGCGACGGAGTCGTCGCCGTAGCCGACGAAGATGCGCTCGTACAGATCGGCCGCGCGCTGCCCCTCCGCGCCCTCGATGAGCGGGACCTCCGGCACCGAGTCCGCGAACTCGTCGAGGAAGAGCCGCCGCAGCGTGCCGGGATAGCGCGAGTAGCGCGCGAAGAGGGCGCCCTTCACCGTCTCCGGCAGGTTGACGAGCCCGAACACCGGCCGGTCGAGGTTCGTGAAGTGCGGCGCGAGACGCTCGCGCTCCTCGTCCGTGAACGACTCGACCGGGAGTGGCAGGCTGTGCACGGTGGTCACGGGAGGGAACACGCTACCGCGGGTCTCGGTCGGAACATCGGGCTGGTCCTACCCGTCCTGGCGGCCCGGCTTCTACCCCGCCGGGCTCGACCCGTCCGCCTTCCTCGCGTTCTACGCGGAGCGCTTCCGGACGGTGGAGCTCAACACCACCGGGTACCGGATGCCGGGCGCGGAGCAGTTCCGCCGCTGGGCCGAGCAGGCGCCGGACGGGTTCGAGTTCGCGCCGAAGCTCCCCGGCCACCGGCCGCGCGCGCTCGACGCCTTCGACGCCGGCGTCCGCGCGCTCGGCGACCGCCTGGGGCCGGTGCGCGTCTCGCTCAAGAGCGCACGGGACGAAGGCGCGCTCGAGCTGCTGCTCGGCTCGCTCTCGCCGGGCCTCCGCGTCGCATTCGATCTCGAGCACGCGTCGTGGGACGGCATCGAGCCGCGGCTCGCAGAGGCGGGCGCGGTGCGCGTGAACGACCTCGAGCATCCGGCGCCGTTCCGCTACCTCCGCCGGCGCGAGGCGCCGGACGAAGCCTTCGCCGAGCGCATCCGCACGGCCGCCGAGCCCGTCTACGTCTACTTCCGGCACGAGGACGAGCCGACGGCGCCGGCGTACGCGCAACAGCTCGTCGAGATGCTCAGCTAGTCCGGCAGCTCTTGTCGCCCCAGCCGCGGATGACCGCGGCCTGCTGCGCCTCGAGCTCGACGTCGGCCGGATTCGAGCGGTCGAACGGATGGAGCCCGGGGACGACGGCGGCGACGTCCGGGGTCACGCCCGGCCCCTCGGCGAAGAGGCGGTACTGCTCGCCGACGCCCGGCCCGCGCTTCGCGGTCTGGCCCGGCGGATAGTGGTAGCCGCCCTTCGTCGGATCGAACGGGTAGAAGCCGTAACAGAAGACACCCGACGGGTTGTGCGCGACGAACGAGTTCTCGCGATACCAGCCTGTGCCGTACATCGAGTTGAACGTGTCGAGGTAGACGAGGCGCCCGAAGCCGTCGGTCGGCGCGCCGACGCGGGTCGTGCCGAAACCGTGCACCGGCTGGCCGTTGTACGTGAGCCGGCCGAAGATGCTCTGGAAGCGGCCGTCGTAGACCCAGTGCATGCCGGTCTCGATCTGTGCAACGGGGCCGATCCAGTGCGAGACCTCGAGCCACTGCTGGCGCTGCGTCGTGAGCCACGGCGTGAAGCCGAGGTCAGGCAGCGGCTGCGGCCACTGCTGCGCCGCCCAGTAGGTGCCGTCCGGCGCCTTGCAGGCGGCGACGACGTTCGGCAGCGCCGGGCCGTCGTAGTGGCCGCACCCGCCGGAGAAGTGCTGCCAGTACAGCGTCCGGTACTTGCCCCAGCCGCCCGCATAGTCGACGTGGAACTTCACCTGCTGCGTTCCCGGCGCGGGTGGGAGCGCGTTGATCGCGCCCCAGAGGAGCACGTGCTTGATCGCGCCGCCCTTGGTGTACGTGAGAAGGGCTTCGCCCTTCGCGTTCACCGAGAGCTGGAGCCCGGAGGCGTCGCGATCGATGAGCTGCGCCGCCGAGGCCGCGCCGGCGAACGCCAGCACAGCCACGGCGACGGCAAAGACCCCCACGACCCGCCCCACGAGTCCTTTATCACCATGTGAAAGACGTACTCCCATCCCTTCAAAAGGGGATGAGTGTCAGAGCAACGTAAATCTCACGCTCAGAACCTGGCGGAAGCTCCCACATGCTGCGCGTATGCGCCGCTCTCGACGATGTCCGCGAGCTCGGCGACCGTGCGCCGGAGCTCGTCCTCCGTGTTGTAGAAGTGCGGGCCGAGGCGAATGCCCGCATCCGGGCGGAAGTCGCAGATGATGCCGCGCTCGCCGAGCTCGCGGTGGACGGCGGCGTGGTCGGGCGTTCCGACGAGCACGGTGCCGCCACGCCGCTCCGGCGCACGCGGGCTCGCGACTTCGAGACCCGCCTCGTCGAGCAGCTCGATGAGGAGCGACGTGAGCGCGAGCGAACGCTCACGGATGCGCTCGACGCCGACCTCCTCGATGACGTCATAGCCCGCCGTCGCCGCATACAGCGCGGGGACGTTCGGCGTGCCGGTGAGGAAGCGCCCGACGCCGTCCGCGTACTCGAGCTCGGGCTCGAACGCAAACGGGCGCGCGTGGCCCTGCCAGCCGACGAACGTCGGCTCGAGCCGCTCGACGAGGTCGGGCCGGACGTACAGCCATCCCGCACCGGGCCCGCCGCACAGCCACTTCACGCTGCCGCCGACGGCGAAGTCGACGTCGAGTGCCGCCACGTCGAGCGGGACGACGCCCGCGGACTGGTAGCAGTCGAGGACGACGTGCGCGCCGACCTCGTGTGCGCGGCGGACGATCGGCTCGACGTCCTGGATCTCGGCGTTCTTGAACAGCACGTGGCTGATCGGCACGAGCAGCGTCCGCTCGTCGATCGCGTCGACGATCGCGCGGTCGTCCTCGACGGCGACGACTTCGAGGTCGGGCTGCGCCTGGTAGAGGTAGCGCACCGACGGGAAGTTCGCCTCCTCGTACACGACGCGGTTGCGCGCGCCCGAATTCCGGAAGCACGAGATGATCACCATCTCGGCGACGGTGACGTTCTGGTGCATCACCACCGTGCCAGGAGCCCCGCCGATGATCCGAGCGATCTGGTCGCCGACGGTGAACGGCATGTTCCACCAGCCCTCGCCCCACGAGCGGATGCCGCGCTCCCGCCACATGCGCGCGTACTCGAGCAGCCGCTCCTCCGCCGCCGCCGGCATCGCGGCGAGCGAGTGGTTGATGAGGTAGATGCAGTCCGCGAGGATCGGGAAGCGGTCCCGGTAGTCGCGCGGGTCGATCACGCGTGGGAGACTACCCCTCGACATGAGCAACGTCTGGGACGACGTCCCCGACTGGGGCGGTGTCGGGGCACTCCGGCTCGACCGGCGAACGACGCTCGGCGCGTCGGTGTGGGAGCTCCAGCCCGGCGGCGTGAACTGGAATCACTTCCACCACGGGAGCGAGGAGCTCGTCATCGTCTTGCGCGGACGGCCGACACTGCGAACCCCCGAGGGCGAGCGTGTGCTGGCGGAGGGCGACGTGGTGACGTTCCCGCGCGGGCCCGAAGGAGCGAAGGAGATCCGCAACGACACCGACGAGGTCGCGCGCGTCGTCATCGTGTCGACGAACGTCGCGCCCGACGTCTCGGAGTATCCGGACGTCGGCAAGGTCGGCGTGCGTCGTCGACGGCGACGACTGGAAGCTGTTCCGCCCCGGCGACGCCGTCGAGTACTACGACTGACGGGTTTTCGCGGAGGTAAGTCCGTCGCGGCGGTCGTACGCTCGCGCCGTGGCTCGCCGTCTCGTGCTCGTCGCCGTCGTGGGCGCCTCCCTCGCCAGCGGAACGTCAGCCGGCGCCGCCCGGGCCGCCCGCGCGTGCGGGACGTTCTCCGTCCTCCCGATGTGGACGCGGTACACATACTCGGTGCAGGTCGAACGCGGCGCGGTGTCATGTACGGATGCGATGCGCACTCTCTACAGGGCTGCGAACGACGGAAGCGCGGCGGGCTGGGTGTGCGTCGTCGGGCAGGACCGCCAATCGTGGGCGATCTCGTGCAGCCGCACGAGCTCCGTGGTCCGGGCCTACGGCCCCGTCGCGCACGCCGGGACGTGGTCGGACGCGGCGACGTACTCGCACATGGTCGTCGGGGTGCCTGCCACGACGCTCGGGCTCAAGCTCGAGAGCGCCGTCGGAGCGATGCGCTGCGGCGGCATGCCGCACCGGCCGTGGGTCATAGCCATGTATCGCCGCCCGGACGGCGCCACCCTGCAGGTTGCGGAGGGACGCCCGTACACGTGCGGCCAGCTCGGAGCCCCGGCCCGCGTCGCAGTCTGGAACATCGACGGCCATGCAGCACACCTCTTCGAGGACTGCGCGCCGGTCGGCTGCGCGCGCATCACCGGCGAGTGGGCGCTCGACTGGGTCGAGCGTGGCATGGAGGTCACGTTCATGACACATGGCCTCAGCCAGCACGAGCTCCTCGCGATTGCGACGAGCATGTCGCCGCTTCGCCCCTGACCTAGACCTGCTGCAGGCTGCGCGGAGCGGGGCCTATATACCTCGCGCTCGGCCGGATGAGCACGCCGAGCCGCTTCTGCTCGAGCACGTGCGCCGACCAGCCCGCGGTGCGCGAGCACGCGAACATCGCGGGGGCGAGGTTCGGCGGCACCTCGGCGACGTCGAGGACGATCGCCGACCAGAACTCGACGTTCGGCCACGAGTGGTCCGGATGCTTCTTCGCGATCGCCTCGTGCGCAACCTGTTCGAGCTCCTCCGCGATCGCGACGCGCGGCGACCCGAGCTCTTTCGCGGTCCGCTTCAACAGGCGCGAGCGCGGATCCTCGGCGCGGTACACGCGATGCCCGAACCCCATGATCCGCTCGTGGCGTGCGAGCGCCTCGGTCACCCACTTCTCCGCGTCGCCCATCTCCGCGACCGCGTCGAGCATCGGCAGCACGCGCGCGGGCGCGCCGCCGTGCAGCGGCCCGGAGAGCGCGCCGACCGCGGCCGACAGCGCCGCGCCGCAATCCGCGCCGGTCGACGCGACCGTCCGCGCTGTGAACGTCGACGCGTTCATGCCGTGCTCCGCCGTGCAGATCCAGTACGTGTCGATCGCCTTCGCATGCCGCTCGTCGACCTCGCCGCGCCATGCGAGCAGGAAGCGTTCCGCGGCGGTGCGGCCGGCGAGCACCGTCTCCTCGGGTACGGGCGGAAGGTCCGGCCCGCGCCCGGACTGAGCGACGATCGAGAGTGCCGCGGCCGACAGCCGCCGCAGATCCTCCTTCGCCCGCTCGTCGTCGATGTCGATGAGCTGGCCGAGCTTCCACCGGCCGCTGAGGATGGCAAGCATCGCCTGGAGGTCGGCCATGTGGCCGCCGGTCCGCACGTCGAGCTCGCACGACGCGGCCGGGAGTCCCGGCTCGAGCGCCCCGTCGACGAGCAGCCCCCACACCTTCTCGAACGGGACGCTGCCGACGAGCTCCTCGATGTCGATGCCGCGGTAGCGGAGCGATCCACCCTCGCGGTCCGGCTCGGCGATCTCCGTCTCGACCGCGACGACGCCGGCAAGGCCGGGCGAGAAGTCGTTCATCGGTGAACCTCCTCCAGCTCGATCTCGAGGCCGACGCCGCGCTCCTTGGCCGCCGCCAGCACGAGGGCCGCAGCGGCGAGGTCCTGGATCGCGACACCGACGGACTTGTACAAGGTCATCTGCCCCGGCGACGTGCGGCCGACACGCGTGCCCGCGACGAGCTCGCCGAGCTCGACGGTGCGCTGCGGGTCGAAGCCCGCGAGCTCCGGCGCGCCGGCGGGGAGCGGCGCGAAGGCGGAGTCGCGCGACTCGACGCACACGACGTCTGCGTTCGCGACGATCGCGGGGTCGAGCTCGGAGCCGGGCGCGTTGTACCCGACCGACGACACGTGCGCACCGGGCGACAGCCAGCCGGCGAGGACCACCGGGTCCGGCGAGTGGGTCGTTCCGTGGACGACGTCGGCACCGCGCACCGCGTCCTCGTATTCGCCACGGCCCGCGACCCGGATCTCGGCGAAGTCCCGGACACGCGGGAACATCTCCCGCGCGGCGCGCGACTGCGTGCCGGTGCCGAGGATCGCGAGCACGCGGGCGTCGGTACGCGCCAGCAGGCGTGCAGCGAGCGCGGCGGCGGCGGCCGTGCGCATCGCGGTGATGTACGCCCCGTCCATGAGGGCTGTCACGAGCCCCGTGTTCGCGTCGAAGAGGACGATCGCCGCCTGATGGGTCGGGAGTGGCGGCTTGTTCGCGGGGAAGAGCGACACGAGCTTCGCGCCGAGGCCCGCGCTCGGGACGAAGCCCGGCATCGCGCCGAGCAGCCCCGCCGTCGTGAACGCGGCCACGCGCGGCGGCAGCGACGCAGCTCCGGCCGACAGCTCGGCGTGCGCGCCGGCAAGCGCCTCGATGAGCGCGTCGAGGTCGAGCAGCTCCTCCACCTCCGCACGAGTGAGCACGAGCATCAGCGCAACGTTAACGGTGCGGAGCTGCCCAGTGGCTTCCCGTCCGCGCCGAGTGCGACCACCCGAACCGACCGTCCCCCGGCGGGAGCGGGAATCGCGGTCTCGAACCCGCGGCGGGGGACGGGCGCACCGCCCGGATCGACCCGCCATGACGCGACGCCCGTGGCTCCGTTCCAGCTCGCGTAGATCGTCGTCCCGCGCACGACGGCGACCGGCACGTCCCGCGGCCGCGCCGCCCATGGGAAGCGCAGCGTCCGGTAGTTCTCGCCGCCGTGCGGCAGCGTCGCATCGAGGCGCACGGCGCCGGCGGCCGAGTACTCGGTGAAGTGCGGATCGGTCCCCCAGCCGACGAGGGCGTCGCCGTTCGCGAGCAGCTGCACGCTCCCGAGCTTGTACCCGTGCAGCGGCGGATGGTGCACGTATTCGCGCCGGAGCGACGCACGCATGCGCTTCACGTCGAGCGAGAGGACGGCGCCGCGCGAATGCGTCTCGCCGTTGTCGAAGACGGAGACGTCGCGTCCGCCCTCGTGGCTGCGCGCGTCGTGCTGGTACGCGAAGCGCGCGCCCGCGCCGAGTGCGAAGTCGCTGCGCTTGCCGCCCAGCCGCCACAGCACCCTCCCGGTCCGCCTGTGCACCTTGTAGACCGCCCACGTGTTGCGCGCGGAGACGAGCAGGTTGTCGTCGGCGTCGACGTCGATCGAGTTCACGTGGAAGTAGTCCCACGGATAGCCGACCGGAACGTACGACTCCTCCACGGCGACGTGGTCGAGGCTCCGCCACTCGAACAAGACGCGTGCGCTCGGCACCTCGAGCTCCTGCACGATGCCGCCCATCGTGAGGCCGCTCGCGCCGCGCCGGCGCACCTCGAAGCTCGTCACGAGCGCCGTCCCGCGCGCGGTGAGCAGGAGCTCGTGCAGGTCGGACTTCATCCCGTGTCCGGCGGGGAAGCGGGCGATCTCGCGATACGACGCATCGACGATCACGTGCTCGCCGCGGCCGAGCCCGCCGCCCGGCAGCGCCTCCCACCACGTCAGCACGGGCGCGCCGTGGAACGACGCGGCACGGAAGTTCATCGCCGTGCGCGGCGCCGTCGGATGGAACCAGACGACGTCGCCCGCGCGGTCGAGGATGAGGACGCCGCGCTGCCCCGGGCCTGAGGACGGTGCGAGGAAGAGCAGACCCGGTGCCGTCTGCTGCGGTGCGTGCAGCACCGTGACGACGGGCGGCGATAGATCGGGACGCGAACGAAAGTGCTGCACGCCGCGCTCGGCGACCTTCCACCCGGACGCGGCCAAGACCGCGCCCGCGCTCTGGGCGAGGAAGTCCGCCCGGCTTAACGTGGCGTGAACATTCACCGTCGTAGCGTGCAGCCCATGTGGTGGCTACGCATCCAGGCGCGGCGGCTCGGCTGGCAGCCCGTCGACCTCGAGTTTGCCGATCCGCCCGCGGGCGGGCGGTGGCGTTCCGTCATTCGTACCCGAGGTCGGCGAGCAGCGGACCAGCCTCTCGTTCCACGTCGCGCAGCTGATCGGCCGTAAGGTCGCTGCGGAACCGCCCGACCGAGCGGGCGTGAACGACGCGCCAGCTGGTCGACGACGGCGACCGCGTCGACGCCGAGATGCTCGCCCAAGGTCTCCGCCATGCCTGCGGGGTCGGCCGCAAGATCCTCGTAGCGCAGCTCGAAGACGTCGCCCGAGCGCGCCGAGCTCACGTACCGCCGCCACGCCCACGCCGCGCGCGTCGCGTCGCTCGCGTCCTCGAACTCGCGCACACGGTCGGGCTCGACCCAGAAGCGTGCGCGCGCGCCGTACGTGCCTCCGACGTCGTCGGCCTGCCGGTCGCGGTTCGCGTTCAGCCAGCCGCGCTCGAGAAGGGAGCACACGACGTCGCGGCCGTCGCGGACGAGGTGGACGCGGCGTGCATGCGGGTACGCACGCGCAACGGCACCGGCGAGGAACGCCGTCTCCGGCGTCTGCTCGACGCCGCGCAGGCCGCGGACGAGTGCGAGCATCCGGACGCGCTCGAGCGTCCGCCGGATGCGGACGGCCGCCTCCTCCTCGGGCCGCGCGATGAGCTCCGGCACGGCGGACTTCAGCGGCAGCACCTCGCCTAGGTCGACGAAGCCCGGCAGCCCACCGATCGCGCCGGCGAGGAACGTCGTACCCGAGCGCGGCGAGCCCATGACGAACACGAGGCGCTCCTCGCGGCCGAGCCGTTCGGTCCCTCCGCCACGGGGAAGCACGCGCGCGACCGCCGCCGCGTGGAGCTTCAGCCTGCCCACCGGAAAGAGCCTAGCGAGGCGCGACGGCTGCGGTCGGAGCCTTCGCGGGCGCCGGCTGCGGCGCCGGCCGCGAGTCGGTGAGGATCGCCGCGGCGAGCAGCACCGCCACCGCGACCGCGCTCTCGCCCACGATGCTCCGTGCGAGCGTGCGGCGGACGCCGTCGCGGTCGATGCGCGGCACGGCGAGGAAGTGATGCACGGCACCCCAGCCGAGTGCGAGCGACACGAGCCCGAGCTTGAGCAGCAGCACGTGCCCGTAGCCGCTCGTCCAGAGGTCGTGCAGCCGCGGTAGCCGCAGGATGCTGAGATACGTCCCCGCCCCGACGAGCAGCGCGACGAGCACGGTCGCGAGCCGTGAGAAGCGGAGGAACGCCGTCCCACGGAGCTCCGGCTGCCCGGGCCACACGACGACGGCGAGCTGCACGAGTCCGCCGACCCAGAGCACGGCGGCGGAGAGGTGGACGTAGTCGGCGAGCTCCGACCACTTCGAGTCGCCCGGCCCGGCCGCCGAGTGCCCCGAGAGCGAGAGCCCCGAGACGAAAACGAGCCCGAGCGCGAACGCTCCCCAGAGGAACGCGTCCCGCTCGGTCAACCACGCGAGGTAGACGAGCGCGACGACGAGCGCGAACCCGAGCTCCATGACGACGAACGTCTGCCCGAACCGCGTCCCGTTCGCGAGCGGCGAGAGGTCGCCGTACAGGAAGCGGCCGAACGGAAGCTGGAGGGAGTCCTCTCCTCGGAGCAGGAACGCCGCGATACCGGTCTCGAGCACGCCGGCGATGCCGGCGCCGACGACCCAGAAGAAGCGGCGCCGCGCGCGCGGCGCCAGCGGCCCCCGGATGACGAGCAGCCTGAAGCCGATGCCGCCGACACCGAGCGCGAGGCCGAGGAAGTAGAGCCAGCGGACGACGTCCTCCGTCCGCGTCGGGCCTTGCGCGCCGACCGCCTCCGTCACCGGCGGCGCGGGAACGCCGACACCGAACGTGTACACGCCGGAGACGATGTGGCCGTCGTTCGAGAGCGCCTGCCAGCGGATCGTGTACGGGCCCTTCCGCAGCTTCGGCAGCGACACGACGATCTCGCGCTGCGACGGAATCGCATGCGGCTTCCCGGCGACGTTCGTCCCGTTCGGCGTCAGGACGACGATCGCCTTCGGCAGCGCATCGACCGTCTCGTCGAACTGCAGGACGACCTGACGCGGCGAGACAGCGACCCGCTGTCGAAATCCCGGCGACTCGCTTCGCAGCGACGCATGCGCGAACGCGGATGCCGGGAGCACGAGCGCGGCGAGTGCGGCGACGACGACCGCACGCTTCATCGATGCGGCGCTCCCGCGAACGTCGACAGGTGACCGAAGATCGGTGCGAGGTCGCGGTCGCAGTAGAGGAGCACGGCGATGACGAGGAACGTCGTCGCGAAGCCCGACGCAGCGACGATCGAGCGTGGCCGGAAGGCTTGCACGAGCGGGAACGCCGCTGCGCCGAGGACGAACCACCCGAGCGTGTGGTGGAGGAACGCCGCCCGCGCGAAGAACCAGCCGTTCTGTTCGTGGACGAGGAGCGCCGTCCCGGAGACGACGAGCCCGAATGCCGTCAGGAGCCGCCAGTACGGCGAGTGGAGCTTGCCGCGGACGACACCGAGCTCGGCGGCGCCTGCCAGCATGAGCACCTGCGCCCACGAGCCGTGCGCGACCATGTGGATCATCGAGTTCGTGTAGAAGGCCATCACCGGCCACATGAGCAGGCCCATGAGGAAGCACGTGCCGGGCCACAGGTAGCGCCGCCACGGCCGCCGTGCCCAGACCGCGGGGCCGACGATGACTTCCGCGTACAGCGCGAGCCCGAGCACGAGGAAGCCGGTGGCGAACCACCAGTGGACGAACTCCGCCCTCGGCTCGATCCCCGCGACGATCATTCCTCGTCCTTCTCCATGTCCTCGACGAGCCCCCGCGCGACGACGAAGCGGAAGAGCAGCCCGACGGCGACGACGTACAGCGGCGGCTCGGCGACGAGCCACCAGAAGCCCTGGGCGTGCGGGTGCAGCAGCGTCAGCCGCCACGGCTGCACGATCGCCCACGCGACCCCGGCCGCCGCCGTCAGCGGTCCGATGGCGAGCACGGCGCGCACACGCGCCGTCTGCCTCGTCGTCTCGTCGGCCCTTGGGGCCTCCAGCCCGCGCGCATAGTCCGCGCTCATCCTTCCCTCCTTCGCTCGAAAACGGCGCCGTCAGGCGGCGAGCGGAGGCGGCCGCGACTCGAACGCGAGGCCGAAGCGCTGCCGCGGCGCGGCAACGAGGTGGAGAGCGACGATCACGACGCGCTCGGGCCGGAGCCGGCGCAGGCAGGCAGCGGCATGTGCCGCGAGGTCCTCGTAGTCGCGGAGCCACAGCTCGACGCTGCGGTAGAGGAGCGCGACGAGGACGGACAGCACCGCGAACACGGGCAGTGCCGACGAGTGGAGCCACGGCGCGAAGAGCGGCCAGCGGCCGGAGCCGGCGCGCTCGGCGTCCATCTGGACGAGATAGATGACGGAAGTCGCCGCGAACGACACGAGCCACAGTCGCGCCGACAGCTCGACGCGAACGCGCGGCGACCCGCCGACGAGCGATGCGACGCGACGCGCCTTGGCGAAACGCCATACGAGCCGCGCCAGCATGAGCGCGAGGCCGACCTTCACGACGGCGAGGAGGAACGGGTAGTAGTCGGCGTGCGCGTACGAGACGCGGCCGACATGGCGGCCGACGTCGAGCCGGTGCGCGAGGCTACGGCCGCCGAGCTCCGCGACGAGTGCGAGGAGCGCGAGCGCGATCCGCGCAAGCCAACGCTGCCGACGCTCCCACACCATTCCCGAAGTCTGCCAGCCCGCTACCTGCGTATGCAGTGCTCGTTCTTCGCGCCGGTCTTCGTGAGCGTCCCGAAGAACGACTCCGAGCACGACCAGTGGGCGCTGAGGA
Source organism: uncultured Actinomycetes bacterium (assembly GCA_963802685.1). GTDB lineage: Bacteria > Actinomycetota > Thermoleophilia > Gaiellales > Gaiellaceae > Palsa-739. Next base: position 608,017 of record CAWDJG010000007.1, on the reverse strand, counting down.
CGGTGACGTGCACGGTGCCGTCGTGCTGGATGCCGTTGTGGGTGCAGCCGTCCGTGTCCGCGTGGTGCCAGACGGCCTCGTTCGGCTTGCCGGGAAGTGGCCCGAACTTGTTGCACGTCGGGTTCCCGGGCGGCGTCGTCAGGGACCAGCGATACGTGCTCACCGCCTCGCCGCCCTGCTCGACGCTCACGGTGTAGAAGGTCGCCCGCTGATTCGGGTCGAAGACCGCGTTGACCGGCAGGAGCGTCGGCTTCGCCGCCACGGCCGGCGTCGCAGCCGCCGTCGTCGTGGGCGCAGGAGGAGCCGCGGCGTTCGTCTCGGTCACGATCGGCTTCGGCTTGGGGCTCGAGCCGCCGGCGAGCGCGATCCCGACGACCACCCCGATGGCGATCGCCGTCACCGCCGCGATCAACTTCGTCCGCGTGGACACGCGCCGGACGCGCGGTGCGGGCGGGGCGCCCGGCAGGCTCTCGGCCCACACGTCGCCCGCGTGGAGCGCGAGCGCCGCCTGTGCAGCCGCCATGCCGGCCGCGGGCGCCGGATCGAGCCGTCCTTCGAGCGCATGCACCTTCTGGACGACGCTGAGGGCTCGCGTGATCGCCTGGAGGTTCGGCAGGATCCGGAGGAGGAGGCCGCGGATCCGCTCGATCTTCTCGAGCTTCACGCGCACCTCCTCGGTCAGCGCTGCGTGCTCGGTCCGCCGCGCCGCGCGCCACTCCTCCGGCGCGTCGTCCGCGCCCTCGTGGATGCCGCGAAGCGCGTCGAGGTCCTGCTGGAGCTTCTCCCGGGCCTCGCGCAGCACTTCCTCGAGCTTCCCGTCGCGCACCGCCTTCGCCGCGTTCTCGACGTGCTCGATCGAGTCGCGAAGCGACTGCCCGATCGCGGCGGCGTCGCCGGCGGCCGCGGTCTCCGCTCCCGCACCGAGCGCCGCTGTGGCGGCGAGCACCTGCGCGAGATCGTTTCCCGCCGAGTGGCGCAGCTCCCTGCGGTCGTCTGCTCGAACCCACTTGACGAGCGGCTTCATCGCCGCGAGCGCGGCCCACGGAGCCGGCCCGAGGAGCTGCTCGATCCCCGCCGCAGCGCCGGACGCCGTGACCACGGCCTCGAGCAGCTCCCGATCCGTTCGCGTCGGCCCCGCGCGGAGCACCTCGCTCGCGTGCCGGACGAGCGCCGGCGGCACGTCGTCGCCGCCGGCCACCTTCGAGTACAGGTCGACGAGCTCCGGATCCTCGCCGCCGCGCAGCCGGCGCCCGACGTCGAGTGCGAGCTTCGCGTGCTTGGCGCCCGCCTGCGCCGTGGAGAGAACCTCGTTGACGCCGGCGAGCCCGGCGAACGCGTCGAGCGCCGTCAGCGCCGAGGCGCATTCGCGGGCGAACGTGCCGAGCTCGTCGCGGAGTGTCGCGAGCAGCTCACGCTGATGGAGGTGCTCGGTCGAGAGAGCATCCGCCCACGCCTCTTCGTGCCCCGGCACGGGGTACTTCTACGGCACTAGCCCAGCAAGGTCAATGACCAGTCGCTTCGATGCTCGGCATCGAGCGAGAAGAGCATGATCCGCTGGAACGTTCCCAGGCAGAGGACGCCGCCGGCGAACGGAACCTGCTCGCTCCGGGGGGAGAGAAGCGCCGCCACGAGCCGCTCGCGGGAGCGGTGGCTGCTCGGGACGATCCGCTCGAGCAGCACCTCGAGATCCTCGAAGAACCCCGTCTCGCGCTCCTGGACACGGACGACCGACAGCGAGTGCAGCGGGTGGACGAACGCGATCCCGTCGGTGCGGCCCGAGCGCGCGACCGACTGCGACACGTCGTTCGTGATGTCCATGACCGACAGCGTCGGCAGCGCGGCGGCTATCGAATACGGGACTTCGACCGAGGTCATGCGCGTGCCACCTCCTTCGGGAGGCGGAAGTGGACGTCCTCGCGGGCGACCGTGATCTCTTCCGGCAGGTCGTAGCCCTGCTCCGCGAGCCGGGCGGCCGTCGCACGCACGAGCTCTTCCGGCGTCGAGGCGCCGGCGGTGAGGCCGACCGTCTCGTGGCCGTCGAGCAGCTCGACGTCGAGGGCGCTCTCGCCGTCGATGAGCTTCGCCTCCGCGCCCGCCGCCTCCGCGACCTCCACGAGACGCTGCGCGTTCGAGCTGTTCTCGGATCCGATGACGAAGATGAGCGACGCGCCCTCCTGCACCATCGCCTTGACGGCGTCCTGCCGGTTCTGGGTCGCGTAGCAGATGTCGTCCGCGTGCGGCCGGCGCAGCGAGCCGCCGACGTGCTCGGCGAGCGCGTCGACGATCGGCGCAACGTCGTCGAGCGACAGCGTCGTCTGCGTGATCACCGCGACGGGCTTGTCGGTCGGGAGCGCGCGCGCCTGCTCGGGCGTCTCGACGACGACGGTCGCCTCCGGCCGCTCGCCGAGCGTGCCGATCACCTCGACGTGGTTCGCGTGGCCGACGAGCGCGACGAGATGGCCGCTGTCGGCGTACGTGCGCGCCTCCGCATGCACCTTGTTCACGAGTGGGCACGTGGCGTCGACGATGTGGAGGCCGCGGCGCTCCGCGTTCTCCTTCACCGACGGCGCGACGCCGTGCGCGGACAGCACGCAGATCTCGCCTTCGGGGATCTCGGACTCGTGCTCGACGAAGACGGCGCCGAGGCTCTCGAGCCGGCGCACGACGTGCTCGTTGTGGACGATCTGGTGGCGGACGTACACGGGAGCGCCGTGCTGCTCGAGCAGCCGCTCGACGATCTCGATCGCCCGGTCGACGCCGGCGCAGAACGAGCGCGGCGCGGCGAGGAGGACGCGACCCATCAGGCGACCGCCTTCTCGAGCGCCGTGAGCGCACGCATCGCGTCGCGCGCGGACGAGACCGCGCGACCGCGCTTCGTCACGAGCCAGCGGAGCAGGCCGGCGACGTCGGTGCGCCCGTCGGGATGCACCGTCGAGTCGACGCCCTCGATGTCGCTGTCGACGCCGTCCGAGATCGCGCGCACGACGCCGGCGAGCCGGCCGCTGCGCGCGAGCATGCCGCTTTCCATGTCGACGGCGTCCGCGCCGCTCGCCTCGTGCAGCCGGCGCCGCTCGGCGGCGTCGTGCACGAGCACGTCGGAAGCGAGCACCGTGCCGCCGCGGGCGCCGCGGACACCGAGCCCGGTGCCTTCCCACAGCGTCGTGCCGGCGAGATCGACGACACGCGTCGCGTCGAGGACGTCGCCGACGCGGAGCCCGTCGTGCAGCGCACCTGCGAGCCCGAACGACACGAGCCGCCCGTCCGGAAGGCCGGCGGCGCCGCGCACGCCGATGCGGACGGTCGACAAGCCGATGCGTCGTGCAATGCGTTCTTCCGCCGTCGTCGCGACGGCAAAGGTCAACCCGTCAGCGTCCATGCGAGGCTCCGAACGGTCTCCTTCAGGCTCTTCGACGCCTCGTACGCAGCCGAGGGCTCGAAGCCGCAGTGGATGCCGCAGTGCTCGCAGCGCGGATCGTTGCCGGGGCCGTACGCCTCCCACTCCATCCCCTCGAGCAACGCCTCGTACGTCGGGAAGATGCCGTCGGTGAGGAGGTAGCACGGACCCTTCCAGCCGTACGGGTTCCGCGTGATCGACCCCCACGGCGCGCACGAGAGCTCGCGCTCGCCGGTGAGGAAGTCCTGGTAGATCGGAGTGGCAATCCACCGGTAGCCGTGCTCGCGGACGGCCGCGCGGATCGCCTTGAACTTCACCTCGTGCTCCTCCCGCGTCATCGTCAGCGCGGGATCGATCTGCGAGTACTGGTAGCCCGGCGCGACGAGCATCCCGTCGATGCCGACCTCGTCGGTGAGGTAGCGCATCATCTCGATCACGTCGGAGGGCTCGGTCTCCTTGAAGATCGTCGTGTTCGTCGTGACGCGGAAGCCGCGGGCGCGCGCCGTCTTGATCGCGTCCACCGCGATCTCCCAGAGGCCGGGATAGTCGCAGACGTAGTCGTGGATCTCCTGCATGCCGTCGAGGTGCACGACGAAGCTCAGCTTCGGCGACGGCTCGAACCAGTCGAGGCACTGCTCGAGCCGGAGCGCGTTCGTGCACAGCTCGATCGTCTTGCCGAGCTGCTGCACCTGCGCGACGACCTCTTCGATGCCCTTGTAGACGAGCGGCTCGCCGCCGCAGATCGAGACGACCGGCGCCGGGCACTGCACCGCCGAGTCGACGCACTCCTCCACCGTCAGCCGCGCGCGGTTCGACTCGTACTCCCGGATCTTCCCGCAGCCGATGCACGCGATGTTGCACGCGAGCGTGGGCTCGAGCATGAGGACGAGCGGATAGCGCTCGCCCTTGCGCTGCTGGGCCGCGACGTACTTGCCGATCGAGACGGTGGACTGGAGCGGGAACTTCATGCGGAAAGCCTCTCTCTCATGCGGCCGAGGGCGAGCAGCGGGAACGTGATGCGGTACAGGTGGTAGCGGATCATGAAATCTGTCGGAAACCCGGTGCCGGTGAAGTGCTGCTCGTCCCAGTCGCCGTCGGGGCGCTGGACGTCGCAAAGATAATCTCCCGCTCTTCGCGCGCCTTCATCCTCAGCGTTTCCTGCGGCCACGTATCCGAGGAGCGCCCAGGCGGTCTGCGACGGCGTCGCGTAGGACGCACGGCCGCGCAGCGAGCGGTCGTGGTACGAGCCGACGTCCTCGCCGAACCCGCCGTCCTCCCGCTGCACGGAGTCGAGCCAGGCCACGGCCCGCCGCATCGCCGGATGGTCGGCGGGAAGGCCGCACGCCTCGAGCGCCGGCAGGGCCGCGCCTGTCCCGTACAGGTGATTGACGCCCCAGCGCCCGAACCACGAGCCGTCGTCCTCCTGCTCCGCGAGCAGCCAGTCGAGACCGCGTCGAACGACGTCCTCGTATCCGGGCTCCCGGCCGATCGCCTCGAGCACGTGCGCGGTCACGTCGGCGCTCGGCTCGTCGGTCACCTTGCCGAAGTCGCAGAACGGGATCTTGTAGAGCCACATCGAGTCGTTGTCGACGTCGAACGCGCCCCAGCCGCCACCGCGGGACTGCATCGTCCGCAGCCACTCGAAGCTCCGGCCCACCGCGTCCTCCTCGCCGATGCCGAGACCGCGCAGCGAGAGCGGCACGACGGCGGCGTCGTCGACGTCCGGGTAGAGATCGTTCTCGTACTCGAACGCCCATCCGCCCGGTGCGGCGCCGGGACGCCGGATCGCCCAGTCGCCCGTCACGGTCACCTCCTGCCCGAGGAGGTACTCGCCCGCCTTGCGGAGCTGCGGGTGATCGTCCGCGACCCCGCACGCGCGCAGCGCGAGCAGCGCGAGCGACGTGTCCCAGACCGGCGACTGGCACGCCTCGGGACGGAGCCGCTCGCCGTCCTCGACCATGAAGCCCTGCCAGCCGTCGACCGCCGCGCGGAGCGTCTCGTCCTCGAGGCCGTGGCCGAGCGCGTGCAGGGCGATGATCCCCCACACCCACGGCGGCTGGATGCCGCCCCACGAACCGTCCGCCTCCTGCCGCGCGCGAATCCACTGCTCTGCGCGCGCCTGTGCGGTGCGGCGAAGCGGATCGCGCCGGAGCGGGGACCGGGTGCGTGCCGGCCGCGCGCCGAGCATCCGTAAGTCGACGTCGATCGGCTTCACGGGCCGCAGCGACTGCGCGAGCGACAGCGCGACGAATGTCTGGCGCGCCCAGCAGGCGAAGTTGTAGACGGAGAACGGCGACGACGGCGGCAGGAGGATGAGCTCCGGCGGGATCGGCACCATCCGCTGCCACGGCCACTGGCCGAGCAGCGCGAGGAAGCACTTCGTGAACAGGCGGCTCTTGGGGACGCCGCCCTCCCGCTGGATATACGCGAGCGCCTTCGGCCCCGGGTCGACGCCGCACATGCGCAGCGCAACGTAGGCCTCGAGCGACGTCGAGAGGTCCGCCGGCCCCTCGAACCAGATCGACCACGTGCCGTCGTCGCGCATGCGCGCCATGAGCTCGTTCGCGATGCGGCGATCGAGCTCGGGCGTGCGCAGCCCGAGGTAGTGGTTCCAGAAGAGGTGCTGTGCCGTCATCGTCACGTTCGACTCCAGCTCCCCCACCCAGATTCCGTCGGGGCGCTGCAGCTCGAGCAGTCGCCGCGTGCCGCGCTCGATCGCGGCGTCGATCGCGGTGAGCTCTTCGGTCGCGCTCATGCCGAGACTCTTGCAGCAACGTTGCTCAAGAGGTGCTGAGCCGCCGCGCGACCGCTGCGCACGGCGCTCTCCATCGTCGCCGGCCAGCCCGTGTCGGTCCAGGTTCCCGCGCGCGCAACGCCTGGGCGGCCGGTCTCGACACCGGGACGCCGGACGCCGGGCCGCAGCGCGATCGTCGCGTACGGCTCGCGGCTCACGCGCGACCACACGAGCTCCGCGGCACCGAGGCGCTCGGTGAGCTGGCCGGCGATGCGGTCGACGAGATCGCGGCCGCGGATCTCCATCAGCTCCGGGACGCCGCTCGAGACGACGGTGAGGTACTGGCCACCATCTTGCGGATGGTGGCTGGTGAGAGCGCCTCGGTCGAACACCCAATGTGCGTCTGACTCCAGCAAAGCGGCCAGCGGAACTTTGAGTATGGGCCGGTCGAAGAGGAGATGGACGGAGACGATCGGGGAGCTCTCGAGGCCGGGGTCGGGCTCGCCGAGCAGGCGCGCCGACTCGGCCGGCGGGACCGCGACGACGATCGCATCGGCGTCGACGTCGTCGAGCGATTCGACGCGCTCGTCGAGCCGGATGCGGTCGCCGAGCGCGCGCCCGGCGGCGTCGCCGTGCATCCAGCCGAGCGGCTTGAGCGGAAGGACGAGATCCGAGTTCGCGCGCGGCCCGAGCAGCGCGGTCCGCACGGTGAACAGGCCCGCATCGGGATCGACCTCGTCGGTGCGCAGGTTGAGCGCCGGCCGGATGAAGACGTCCCAGAAACGGTCGATCGACGTGTCGGTCTCGCCGAGTCGCCTGAGCACGTCTCCGAAGGTTTCACCCGGACGCGACCGCGCCGAGCGCAGTCGCACGAGCGTCAGCGGAAGACGCAACCGCTCTCGACGCGACAGATGCCCGTAGCGCAGCAATGCCGCCGGGCTCGGAGCGATGTCGAAGCGGTGCGACGCTTCGTCGAGCACAGGAAGCGCGAGTCGCTTGCGCAGGATCGAACCGCTCTCTCCGATGCGGTCGAGGAAGCGGATGTACTCCGTGAAGCAGCCGAGCGCGATGTGCTGGCCGTTGTCCGGCGGCGGCGTCGGGTCCCCCTCGCGCTCCGGCAGCGTCTGCACGGCGCCGCCGAGCGTCGGCCGCGCCTCGTACAGCGTGACGTCCGCACCGCCGTCGACGAGCTCGAGCGCGGCGGCGAGACCGGCGAGCCCGCCGCCGACCACCGCCGCCTTCATCGCCACATCCCGCGCGCGACGACGGCGAGCTTTGCCGGTGTCGAGAGCCGGCACGAGGAGTCGAACACGTCGAAGCCGTTCGTCTCCATGCGGTCGAGCTGGCCGCGGTACAGGCCGGCGAACGTCGAGACGCAGAGCGCACTGCGGCGGTCGAGCGAGTCGAGCAGGCGCAGCCCCTCGTCGAGGTGCGCGCGCGCCCGCGCGGCCTGGAACGCCATCAGCTCACGCCACTCGGGGCTCACGGCGAGCTCCGTCACGCCGAAGCGCTCGAGCTCGTCCTGCGGGAGGTACACGCGGCCGAGGCCGCGATCCTCGTCGACGTCGCGCATGATGTTGATCAGCTGCAGCGCGACACCGAGCGTCTGCGCGCGCTCGACGTCGTCGGAGCCGTAGACGGCGACGCACGCGACGCCGACGGCGCCCGCCACCTTCTCGCAATAGCCGCGCAGCTCGTCGAAGGTCGCGTACCGCGCCTTGACGAGGTCCTGCAGGCCGCCGTCGACGAGCGCCGACAGTGCGTCGTGGGGAATGCCGAAGCGCGCACGCGCGTCCGCGAGCGCGACGTGCATCGGCGTCGCCGGCGGATCGTCGAGAGCCGCGCGCAGCGCGTCGAGCGCGCCGCGTTTGTCGTCGACTCCCGCGTCTCCGTCGGCGATGTCGTCCACCTCGCGCGCGTACGCATAGATCGCCGCGATCGCGCGTCGCTTGTCGCGCGGGAGGACCATGATCCCGTACGCGAAGTTCTTCGCGCGCGCGCGAGTGACTCGCTGAACCTCGGCGTACGCCTGCTCGACCGCGGTGCTCATCGGATGAGGGTGAGCGCCGCCTCCCGCGCGAGCCGCGCGCGCGACGGGCGCGGCCGTTGCGTGAACAGATCCCAGCCCGCGGACTCGAGCGAGTCGAGCGCCGCGAGGCCGCCGCGCCCGAACAGCGCCACCGCACGGCCGAGCCTGCCGCCGATCCGGACGCGCAGGACCTCGGCGGCGGCGAGCAGCGACGCGGCCCGCTCCGCCTCGAAGCGCAGGAGGTCGCGGAGCGCGTCGTTCGGCCGGTCGAGGGGCGGGTCTCCGAAGCGGCGCCGGTCCTCCGCCGGCAGATACACGCGCCCGAGCTCGAGGTCGCGCGGAACGTCCTGGAGGAAGTTGACGAGCTGGAGGCCGGTGCAGACCGAGTCGCTCGCAGCGACGATCTCCGGGTCGTCGAGCCGGCGCAGGACGCCGAGCACGAGCCGCCCGCAGGGGTCGGCCGAGTGGACGCAGTACCACTTCAGGTCGTCCCACGTCTCGTACTCGGACACCCGCTGGTCCATCCGATTCGCCTCGATGAGCCGCAGGAACGGCTCCCGCGTGAGGCCGAACTCGTGGACGGTCGGCTGGACGTTGCGCATGACCGGCCACGTCGGCTCGCCCGTGAACGTGAGCTCGACCTCGTGCTCGAGCTCGTCGAGCGCCTCCAGACGGTCGCCGTCGTAGGCGTCCCCGAGCTCGTCGACGAGCCGGGCGTAGCAGTAGAGCGCGCGGACGTGGCCGCGCAGCCGGCGCGGGAAGAGGATCGAGCCGACGGGGAAGTTCTCCCCCGCCGCCCGGGCGGCGACCTCGGCGACCTCCATGCGGACAAGCATACGAATCGCGTTGATGGTTGAATCTCGGCGTGTCCGAGGGGGTCGGAGAAGGGCGTGAGCCGCCGGTCAGGGCCGTCGACCGCAGCGACGGCGCGGTCGTCGTGCACCTCACGGGAGAGCTGGACCTCTACAACGCGCACGTCGTGCGCGAGACGCTGCTCGCGTGCTGCGCCGAGGAGCCGCCGCGGCTCGTCGTCGACCTCACGGACGTCGGCTTCGTCGACTCGACCGCGCTCGGCGTCTTCATCGAGGCGCGCAGCCGCCTCGCCGACCGGCAGAGCTTCCTCCTCGCCGCGCCCGGGCCCGAGACGCGGCGAGCGCTCGAGATCTCCGGCCTCGACCGCCACTTCAACATCCACGCGTCCGTCGACGAAGCGCTAGCCTCGTGAGCGTGGCGAAGGACGCGATTCTCGAGCCGGCCCAGCTCGAGCGGTACGCCGACGCGATCACGAAGTCGATCGCGCTGAAGCGCGGCGACACGATCGTCGTCCGCGGCGCGCACGCGCACCGCGAGGTCATGGTCGCCGTCGCCGAGTCCGCGTACCGCGGCGGCGCGCACGCGGTGGACGTCGTCACGATCGACCCGCTGGTCATGCGCGCGCGGCTCCGGCATGGGCGCGATGACGCGCTCGGCGTCATCACGCCATGGACGCAGCGGCGCTACCGCGAGCTCATGAAGCCGGACGCGGCGGAGATCTTCATCAGCGGCGAGAGCGAACCGGGCTTCCTCGACGGCATCCCGCAGAAGCGGATCATGACCGAGTACGCGCGGGCGGGACGGCAGCTGCGCGCGTTCCGGCGTGCGAGCCTCGACATGCGCGTGCGCTGGACGATCGCCGGCTGGCCGACCGACTACTGGGCCGGCCAGGTCTACCCGCGGATGTCGATCCTGAAGGCGAAGCGCAAGCTCGCGCAGGATCTGATGTGGTTCTCGCGCCTCACCGACGAGGACGGGCCGGGCGTGAGCGGCTGGCTCGCGCACGGCACCGCGCTCGCACGGCGCGCGAAGAAGCTCACGACCCTCGGGCTCACCCGTGTCGAGCTGCGCGGGCCGGGCACCGCGCTCGACGTGAAGCTCGTCCCGGGGACCGCGTGGCTCGGCGGAAGCGAGAAGACGCTCCACGGCTCGCTCATCGCCGCGAACATGCCGACCGAGGAGACGTTCACGAGCCCGGACGCGACCGGCACCGAGGGCACGTTCACGTGCACGTTCCCGCTCATCGTTCCAGGGACGGCTCGTCGAGGGGCTGAAAGGCGAGTTCCGCGGCGGGAAGCTCGTGCGCCTCGATGCGAAGACGAAATCCGACCGCGACTTCGTCGCCGGGTACATCGACAGCGACCCGAAGGGGAACGGGCGCCGGCTCGGCGAAGTGGCGCTCGTCGACTCGACGTCGCGCATCGGGCAGAGCGGCCGCATGTACTTACGACACGCTCCTCGACGAGAACGCCGCCGCGCACATCGCGTTCGGCTCCGGCTTCGGCGGCACGCGCACGATCAAGCCCGCGCGCGGCCTCAACCAGTCACCGGTGCACCTCGACGTCATGATCGGCAGCCCGGACTTCGAAGCGACCGGCGTGAACGCGAAGGGCAAGCGCATCCCTGTCATTTCAGATGGCCTTTGGGCCATCTGAAATGAGTTGAGTTACCGCTTCGCGGAGCGGTCGGCGGCCAAGCCGCCGACCTCTTATGGGTGTCGGCGCGGGTCTAGTTCTGCGCGCGCGGTGGTGGCTACCGCCATCCCCGCGCGCTCGTGCGGCCGCCACTAACGCTTCGCGTTAGCGTCGGCCCGGGTCGTCGTTGTCTTCTAGCCATCTACGACCAAACCGTTCAACGGCCCCCAAATTGCTTTCGAGCGACGCGACACGTTGGGGAGCAGCGTTAACCGGTGCGGCGCCCACTTGTCCTTCCGTCTTCGCTCGAGCTGCTCCTCCGCGAGCGGCCGCCACACCTCGTCGACGAGCTGCGTCGGATCTCCGCCGACGTCGTCGCGCTCGAGGTGCTCCGACCAGAGCCGTAGCCGCGCCGCGCGCGCGAGCTTCTCGTCGCGCACGACGACGTTCACCTCGGTGTCGTTGAAGAACGAGTGCTCGTTGAGGTTCGCCGACCCGATCGTGAGCCAGCGGTCGTCGACGATGCCGATCTTCGCGTGGACGTACACGGGCAGGCCGCCGCGGCCGGGTTGGTAGAGCGTGCACGCGAGGAAGCGCGACGTCGGGTCGCCGCTCTCCTTGTCCGCCTCGACGAGCACGCCGAGCTGGCCCCGCGTGTCGTCGGCGCCGTTGTTCGGGCGCACCGGCAGGAGGACGACGAGACGGAACGCGTCCGTCGGGGGCCGGCGAAGCTTCTCCGCGAGGATCGACACGACCTCGCTCGACCAGAGGAACTGGCTTTCGAGGTACACGAGCCGCTCCGCCTCGCGCAGCGCGCGCAGATAGCTCTCGAGGATCGTGAACTCGCCCTTCGGCAAGCCGTCGTAGATGTGCTCGGGCACGGTGCGCACGAGCTGCGCCTCGACGCCGGAGCCACGGGACGCGCCACCGTGCGGCGTGCCGTCCGCCGCGCCGCCCGTCTCGCGCCAGCGCAGCCGGAAGTGCTCGGCGACATCGGAGACGATCGGGCCCTCGAGCCGCACGCAGGCGTCATGCCAGCCCATGCTCCCGCGCGGGCGGTGATGGCTGTGGTCGAGTCGCTGGCCGGCGAACGACGTGAGGTCGATGCCGCCGACGAAGGCGACGCGGTCGTCGACGATCACGAGCTTCTCGTGGTGGCAGTGCATCGGCCGCTCCTTCGCGTCGAGCCGAGCCTCGATGCGGGAGCCGGCGACGAGCTCGGCGCGCATCCGGCGCACCTCGCCGCGGTCGGGATGGAAGAGCGCGATGGGCGCACCGGCCCACGCGAGCACGCGGACCGGCACGCGCCCGGCGGCTGTCGGCGAGCAGCTCGCCGAGAATCCGGCCGCCGTCGCCGAGCTGCAGACCCGGCGTGAACGTCCAGCCGGCGATGTGCACGTGCGAGCGCGCCGACTCGATCTCCGACGCGATGCGCGGCAGCGCTTCCGCGCCGTCGACGAGCAGCTCCACGGCAACGCCCTCGCGGGGCCGGAACGCGCCGCTGTCCGCCCAGCCACCCGGCTCGCGTGAGAAGGCGCACTCCTGCCCGATGCGCGCCAGACGCCGGCGATGGTGATTGCGCACGACCCGTTCGATCGCGTCGCCGAGCCGGTCGTCTACGTGTCCGAGAGCCCTCGGCGTCAATGCCCGCCGGGCGCCGGCCGGACCGGAGTCGGGGACACGTCGATGACCGACGGTGTCGTCGTCGGGGTGTAGTACCCGGAGCCGTAGACGGTCGAGCCGGTGATCGTCGGTGTGGGGAACGAGAGGACAGGCATGCTCGCCGTCGCCGCGGCCATGAAGCGGTGCCAGATCTCCGCCGGCAGCGTGCCGCCCGCGACGGCGCCGACGCCTTCGACGCCGTAGAGCGGGATCTCCGCCTTCGGGTAGCCGACCCACACACACGTCGCGAGCTGCGGCACGTACCCGCAGAACCACGCGTCCTGGAATGACTCGGCCGTGCCCGTCTTCCCCGCGGCGGGCCGGCCGAAGTTCGCAGCGACGCCCGTGCCGTGCTGCACGACGCCCTCGAGCGCGTACGTGACCTGGTCGGCGACGCCGCGCGGGAGCGCCTGGTCGCCGGACGCGCCCAGCCGGCCGAGCACCTGCCCGCTCGGCGCGCGGACGAGCTCGAACGGCTGCGGATCGTGGTGCAACCCGTGCGCGGCGAGCGTCGCGTACGCGTCGGTCATCTCGAGCGGGTTGACGGGCTGCGTGCCGAGCGTGATCGAGCAGACCGGCTGCAGCTTCGTCGTGATGCCCATGCGGTGCGCGACCGGCACGACGCTCGCCGGGCCGACGCGCGCGACGAGCTGCGCGAAGATCGTGTTCACCGAGTTCGCGGTCGCATTCAGCAGGTTCATGTAGCCGCCGTTCTCGTCCGCGTAGTTGTGCACGTCCCACGGGCCTTGCGGACCGTCGCAGCGGTGGTCGGGGATGACGAGCGACGGCGGGCCCGAGAAGCTCGAGTAGAGCGAGATGCCGTGCAGGATCGCGGTCGCGAGGACGAACGGCTTGAACGAGCTTCCGGCCGTGCGCGTGCTCTGCGTCGCGAGGTTGAACGTCAGCTTGCGCCCGTCGGGCAGGTAGCTGACCATCGCGCGGACCGCGCCCGTGCGCGGGTCGATGGCGACGAGAGCCGCCGCCGGATCGGATGGACGCTGCAGCACGCTCTGCACCGCGGCCCTCGCCTGGCCCTCCATCCCCGGGTCGAGCGTCGTCCGCACCGCGAGCCCGCCCGCGGCGACACGACGCGCGCCGAAGCGCGCGACGAGCTGCTGCTCGGCCCAGCCGGAGAAGTTCGGCTGTCGGTGCGCGGTGTAGAGCGTCCCCGGCTTCAGGCCTAGCGGCGCCGACAGTGCGCTCGCGTACTCCTGCGTCGTGATCACGCGATTCGCGAGCATCGCGCGCAGCACGTCGTCGCGCCGGCGAAGCGCGATCGCGGGATGGAGGAACGGGTCGTAGACGGTCGGCGCCTGCGGCAGCCCCGCGAGGAGCGCCGCCTGCGCGAGCGTGAGGTCGCGAGCGCGACGCGAGAAGAACGTCTCCGCGCCGGCCTGCGCGCCGTGCGCCGCCCGGCCGTAGAACACCTCGTTGAGGTACGCCGTGAGGATGCGCTTCTTCGGCCAGCTCTGCGCGAGCTTGAGCGCGAGGCAGGCCTCCTTCACCTTGCGCGAGAGCGTGCGCTGCGAGTCGCCGAGATAGAGGTTGCGGGCGAGCTCCTGCGTGATCGTCGAGCCGCCCTCGACGATCTTGCCCGCGGTCACGTCCGAGTAGAGCGCACGCACGATGCCTTGGTAGTCGAGCGCGCCGTGCTGCCAGAACCGGCGGTCTTCGATCGCAACCGTCGCCTGCGGCAGGTACGACGACATCTGGTCGAGCCGCAGCGGCTGCCGGTGCGCGCTCGACGGCACGACGCCGAGAAGCGTGCCGTTCTTCGCGTACAGGAAGGAGTTCTGCCCGAGCGCGACCGGCTGCAGGGCGTTCAGGGTGCACGATCCGACGAGCAGGGAGCGCCCGCCGACGGCGGCACCGGCGACGAGCGCGACGACGACGAGCGCGGCCGCCACGAGCCCGACGGCGATGGGCCGGCGGCGCGCGCGGCGCAGCCGCGACCGGCGGACGAGGAGCAGCACCGCGAGGTCCTGCTCGACACGGCTCCGGTTCGGCACGAACTCGTTCTTGCGCGCGCGCGTGCGCGCGAAACGGCTACCCGAGCTCGGAGAGAACGACGCCCAGCACCGGGAGCGCGCACGTGATCGCGAGATTCGCGCGGCCGATGTGCGTCAGCAGCGGCCTGAGCGACTGCGGCCGGCCCTCGCGGATCTGCCGCGCGAGACCCGGGCCGAGCACGTAGTCGTGGACGTAGGCGCCGGCGGCGAGCAGGCCGACGAGCACGCCCTTCACGGCGAGCACCCAGTCGAACGACGCGGGTGCCGTGTCGAAGGCGTGGTCGTACGCGGCGAGCCCGAGGCCGGTGAGGGCGGCGACGCCGAGGGCGCTCCAGCCGATCGGCCGCCACCGCCGGCCGAAGTCGCGGAGGAGGCGCGCGCGGATCTCGCCCTCGAGCCGCTGCACCGGCGGCACGGCGACGAAGACGAGCGCGACCGTCCCGCCGACCCAGACGGCCGCGGCGAGAACGTGCAGGACACGGAGCGCGGCTTCCACTACCCGTAGTTTCCCGCACTTGGCGTAGGGGTGTTTGCGGTTAGATCGCCCGGGACCGGCCAGAACACTGGCCCGATGGGCTGGGACCTCTCACTGCCGGTCATGTGGTCGGAGCAGGACGACGCGGCGCGGCCGGGCCGGCTCGACCTGTCGGCGTCGTCCCTCCACCTCAGCGGCGGCTCCCGCGACGCGGCCTACGACCGCCTGTTCGACCTGACCGAGATCGCGAGCGCGTACATCGGCCGCACGGCCGCCATGCGGATCGGCGACCGCACGACCCTCGTGGTCGAGCTGCACGACGGCCGCAAGCTCCGGATCGCCGGCGTCGAGCGCCCCGGCGCCGTGCGCGAGCTCGCCGAGCGGCTCCAGCAGATCGCCCCCGGCTAGAGGCTTGATGTGAAACTCGGCCGGGCCGGATGACGCCCCAGGCGCTGCGCGGGATCAGCACGTTCGGCCACGACGCGTAGCTCTGCTACGCGCCGCGACCGCCCGCACTGCCCCGCTTGGCCTGGAGCGCCCCCGACGGCGGCCGACTTTCACATCAACCCTCTAGTTTCCGCGCCGCCGGTTCGGGCAAGACCGTGCGCGCATGGCATCCGCGTTCGGCTCGATCCACAGCGCGCTCCACTCCTCCGCCTTCGCGGCCACCGGCACCGTCCTTGCGCTCTTCGCAGCCGTACTCTGGCTCGGGCTCGGGTTCCGGGTGCTCCGCGACGCCCGCCGGCGGATCGACGACGGCCTGCTCGTCGGCCTCTCGGGCGCGCTCGGCTTCGGCCTTCCGTACGTCGGCCCGGTCGTCTACATGCTCTTCCGGCCGCCGGAGACGCTCGCGGATGCGCGTGCGCGGGAGATCGAGGTACGCGCGCTTCGCGACCGGCTGGGCCGCCCGGAGCCGCACTGCCCGGTGTGCATGAGCGACGTGGAGGCCGGCTATCTCGTATGCCCGGTCTGCACGACGCGCCTCCGCGAGCCGTGCCAGCGCTGCGAAGCGCCGCTCGACCCGCTCTGGCAGGCATGCCCGTTTTGCGCGACGCCGGTGACGACGGTGCTGCCGGTCGCAGCCGACCTCGACGCGGCGCTCACCGCCGAGGCGGCGACGGCGAACGGCGAGCTCGCGCAGCGGCGCGCACAGCGCGCGAGCTGAGCTACTCGGCTTCGCTGCGAACCGGGACCGGCGTCCGCACCCCCACGAGCGAGCGGAGCGAGAACGGCACCGCGGGCGCCGGCGCGAAGCGGAAGATCGAGCCGACCACCGCGACTCCGCCGGTGAGGACGTACATCGCGGAGTCGTTGACGAGGAGCGACGTGACGGTCGCGACGCCGAGCGTGAGGACGAGGTCGCGCGCCGGTCGCCGCCGCGCGACGTAGATCGCGACCGCGAACGACACGACGAACCAGACCGCGAGCGGCATGACGACGGTCCAGTTCTCGAGCGCGGGGACGTACGACAGTGGCACGCGGTTGCGCATGACAGCCCAGATGCCCCACAGTCCGTGCCCGAATGCGCTGCGCAGATGGTTCGGCCCCGCAGAGGCGAGGTTCGAGGACACGATCTTGAGCACGAGCGCAGCGGACGCGGCGAGCAGGATCGCGAAGCCCCGCGCGCCGAAGCGGAACGTGCGCGCACCGAGATATGCGAGCGCGACGCCGAGCACGATCGCGCCTCCGCCGTCGGAGCCGAGCCGGTTGTCGGTCATGAGCACGAGACCGAGCACGCCGAACAGCGTGAACCCGAGCACGCCGAGACGGCGCGCGGCGATCGCGGCGCCGGCGAGGATCGGCGCGAGCAACAGCGTCTCGAGCTGGTTGCCGATGCCCCAGAAGCGCGAGTTCTGCGTCGGCCCGAGCGGCGTCACCGCGAGCCAGTCGGGATGACGCACGAGCAGATACGCGTGCCCGAACAGGACGACGAGGAAGAGGCCGAGCAGATGCCAGTCCGACCGGCACAGCCGTTCGAGGAGGAGACCGCCGGCGACCGACCCGACGACGATCGCCGCCATGATCGTGACCTCGTTCGTCACGTGGGTCACGCCGAGCACGACGTTCGTGAACAGCGCGGCCGGAACGATCGTCAACGCCGAGCGCGGACGCACGACCGCGAGGAAGAGCGCGAAGCACGCGATGACGATGAGTGCGGCGAGCTTCAGCCGGTTGTTCGCGTGGATCTGCGCGTTGAGGTTGCGCAATGTCCCGATCGCGTGCGCCGACGGCGTCGACGTGAGCGAACCACGTAGGTGACCGAGCGCCGTCGGTGCGATGTCGACGACCGAGACGAGCCCGGGGATCTTCGTCGTCTTCGAGACGAGCAGCCCGTGGAAGCCGCCGCCGAGGACGGCGACGTAGTAGCGGTGGTCGTTCGCGATCGGCGCGCCCTTCGGCGGGAGCGTGACGACGATCGTCCGCGCGCGACTCGGCGTTCCCGTCGCCGCGGTCGTCGACAGCAGCCGCGGGCCTTCCGGTACGCCGCCCAGGTGCGCGTTCATCTGCCGTCCGCGCACGAGCTGTGCGAGCGCCTGGCGGCGGTTCGTCGACGGGCCGGCGCCGGGGACGAGCAGACCGACGGCGCCGTGCCGCGCGAAGTCGCGCAGCTGCCAACCCGTGATGTGGTCGAGGATGACGACGCGGAACGGCGGCGACCCGGGCACCGTCTTCGCCCCGGCCGGGACCGCGACGACGAGCGCGACGAGCACGAGGATCGAGAGGAGGAGTACGCAGGGCCGCCGGAACATCGTTCTCCGCGATTCTCTCCTATTCGGATGCGCCGATGCTGAGAAGAACCAAAGAATCTCGATCGTGTGGCTTTGTCCTGATCCGGGATCGGTCGGGCCGCTGATGCCCCTCTGCCGCCGGGCGAGAATGCTCGGGGGGTGCGTGGACGGAGTGCCGCCCTGCTTCCGGCTGGACGCGATGCCGCCGGGCATCCGCGGGACGAGTCGGCGCTGCGCGATCACACGCTCTCCGAGCGGGCGCGGCTGTCGCGGTCGATGCGCATCCGCGAGCTCGTGCTCGGCTTCCAGGACGGGCTGCTCGTGCCGCTCGGCGTGGTCACCGGGCTGGCCGGCGCGACCGTCGGCGCGACGGCGGTCATCGTCGGCGGGGTGGCGGAGGCGGCCGCGGGCGCACTCGCGATGGGGACGGGCGCGTACCTGTCGAGCCACGCCGAGAACGCACTGATCGCAAGCGAGATCGCAGACCAGCGCGCCGAGGCGCTCGACCACCCCGACCTCGAGCGGCTCGAGCTCCAGGTTCTCCTGGAGGAGGAGGGGCTGTCGGCCGCCGACGCCCAGACCGCCAGCCTCGCGATCGGACGCTCGGTGGAGTCGCTCGTGAAGACGAAGATCGAGAAGGAGCTCGGCCTGCCGTTCCACGACACCGAGACGGCGAAGGTCGACGGGTACGTCGTCGGCGCCTCCTACGCGGCCGCCGCCCTCGTCCCGCTGTGGCCGTACTTCTTCTTCAGCATGCACCTCGCGCTCGTGCTCTCGCTCGCCGCGACCGGCTGCGCGCTCTTCGGGCTCGGGGTGCTGAAGGGCCGGGTCGCCCGGCTCGCCCTCGTGCGGAGCGGCCTCCAGGTGCTCGTCGTCGGTGCCCTCTCCGCCGGGGTCGGCTATCTCGTCGGCGGCGTCGGCCCGCACCTGTTCTGACGCGGATCAGCCGCGCACGCGGACGGCCCAGCGCTCCTCGATGCGACTCGTCCTCCAGACGACCGCGGAGACGGCCCACGTGAGGAGGAAGAGCCCGGCGATTCCGTACCCGAGCGTGCCCACGTCGAGCCAGGCGGCCCGGACGACGAGCTGGAGGAGCTCGAGCGCCGCCGATGCCGAGCGCGACCGTCACCGAGAGGGCCGTGACGGTGATGTTGTAGTAGACCTTCCGCACCGGGCTCGAGAACGCCCAGCTGTAGGCGTGGCTCATGAATGCCCCGTCCGCCGTGTCGAGCAGGGACATCCCGGCGGCGAAGAGGAGCGGCAGCGAGAGCACGGCCGCGAACGGCATGTGCCGGCCGGCGGCGCCGGCGGAGAGGGCGAGCAGGCCGACTTCGGTGGCCGTATCGAAGCCGAGGCCGAAGAGGACGCCGAGCGGGTACATCTGCCAGCTCGAGTGGATCCGGTCGCCGAGCCGCTTGAGGACGCCGCGGCTCATGAGGCCGCGGTCGAGGAGCCTCGCTTCGAGCCGCTCCTCGTCGAGCGAGCCGCCGCGCATGTCGCGGAAGATCCGGACGACGTCGACGAGCACGAGCAGGTTGAGGACGCCGATGGCGAGCAGGAACGCGCCGGAGACGCCGAGTGCCGACCGGGCCGCCCCAGTGCTCGAACGACGGGAGCCGGTCCTTCACGGTCGTCGCGGCGACGCCGATGCCCGGCTGCGAGCCCGAGCACGACGCTCGAGTGTCCGAGCGAGAAGAAGAAGCCGACGCCGAGCGGGCGCTTGCCGTCCTGGAGGAACTTCCGCGTCGTGTTGTCGATCGCGGCGATGTGGTCGGCGTCGAACGCGTGCCGCAGGCCGAACGTGTACGCGAGCGTCCCGAGGCCGATCAGCGCCGGGCTGCTGCTCGCGTAGTACGAGGAGCAGCCCCCAGCCGGCGACGTGGAGGAGCGCGACCGCGCCGCCGAAGCACGAGAGCCGGCGCCAGTCCATCAGTGCACCCTCGGGATCGCGCGCACCGTCATCGCGACGCCGGCGGCGAGGATGACGGCGGCGGAGACGGCGGGAAGCGCGCGGACGAGGAGACCGTCGAAGCTGCGGTGCGCGAACGCGCGCTTCGCGAGCACGGCGGCGAGGCCGAGCCCGGTGATCGAGAGCGCGAGCCCGACCGAGAACGCGACGATGAGGAGCGAGCCCGAACGCGACGCGGTGGAGCGAGATCGCCGCGAGCAGGACGACGAGCGCGGACGGGCACGGCAGGAGCCCGCCGGAGACGCCGACCGCGAGCAGGCTGCGCCGCGACGGTTCGTGGTGGTGATGGTGGTCGTGATCGTGATCGTGGTGATGGTGGTGGTGGTGCGCGTGCCGGTAGCGCGCGCGGAGCACGGTGATCCCGATCGAGACGACGAGGAGCCCGGCCGTGAGGTTGATCCACGGATAGAGCGTGTCGGGGACGATCCACTGCGAGAGCGCGAGCGTCACGAGCGCCGAGCGCGAACACGCCGATCGTGTGCGTCACCGTCACGATCGCACCGAGCGCGGCGGCGTCGCGCGCGCGTGCCGCTGCTTGCCGACGAGGTACGCGGCGACGATCGTCTTGCCGTGGCCGGGCGAGAGCGCGTGCGCGGCGCCCCAGAAGAGCGCGGCCGCGAGCGACGCGAGGATGACGAGCGCGCTGAGGTGCCCGCGCGCGATGAGCCGCGTGAAGCCCGAGTCGGCGACGCGGTCCGGCGCCTGCAGCGCGGTGCCGCGCAGGAGCACCGGCACGGCGTCGCTGCGTCGGCGCGACGGTCGCCGACGCCGTCGTGACGTCGAGCGGGCTCTGGAGCAGGCTCTTCGGATACGCGCGCAGCTCGTCGGAGGTGCTGTGCGTGGCGGCGCCGACGACGATCTCCTTCCACCCGATGCGGTCCGCGTAGTTCGTGTCGGACACGGTGAGCCGCTCGGTGCCCGACACCGCGGGGCCGCGGAGGATCGAGCTCGAGCCGCATCGTGTGCAGCCCGCCGACGCCGATCGGGAACGCGAGCGCGTGCGCGACCGGGACGAGCCGCACGGTGCGGCCGGCGAGCGTCACGTGCAGCCCGTGCGGCGAGGCGCCGCGCGTACGCGTTCGGCGTCGACGCCCTGCTGGCGCGCCTGGTACGTCGGGATCTCCGCCATGTCGAGGACGTAGCGCACGTACAGCCGGTGGCCGGCGACCTCGACGCGCGCGAAGCGGTTGATCGTGAAGTTGCCGAGCGGGTGCGCCTGCGCGGCGACCGGCGCGAGCGAGCGCGAACGCGAGTGCGAGCAGGACGAGCGAGACGTTTCACGAGCCGGCTCCCTTCCGGGCGGCGGGCGCCCACAGGACGCGAGAAGTTGCGGGTTGAGTGCGAGCGCGCGGCGGTAGAAGCCCCGAGCCGTTGCGCGGTCTCCGAGACAGGCGGCGATCCAGCCGCGGTGGAAGAGCTTCACCGGGTCCTGCGTGCCGAGACGGAGCGAGCGCTCCGAGTAGCGCAGCGCCTCGCGGCACTCGCCGTTGCGGGCGAGCGCCCAGCCGAGGACGTCGTCGCCGACGATGCTCGGCCGCTCGGCGTATCCCTTGCGCGCGAGCACGAGCGCGTGCGGCAGGTCGACGCCGTGGTCGACGTCGAACAGCGCGATGTCGAGGTCGTTCCGTACGCCGTTCGCCGCGAGCAGCTTCTGGATGACGCCGATGAGCGCGTACTCGCGCTTCGCCGCGCGCGGGGCGCCGAGCGACGCGGTCGAGGTCGCCGAGGAAGCCGACGTACTGCGGCAGCGGCACGCGGTCGACGGCAGCCTGCTCGTAGATGCGCGCCGTGCGCAGGTGGCCGAGGCCGGCCTGCACCTGGGCCATGCCGTCGAGCGCGAAGTAGTAGTCCGGGAAGAGCTGGAGCGCGTGCCGCATCTGCACGAGCGCGGCGCGCGCATGGCCGGAGTTGAGCTCGAGGAGGCCGAGCTGCACGCGCGTCCACGACGACGCCTCGTGCTCGCCGACCGCGGCGGACGCCGCGAGCGCCATCGCGCGCTCGGCGTCGGCGGTGTGGCCGATGCAGCTCGCGCGCATACGACACGCGCGCGTACGACGCGACGTCGGGCTTGATCGCGTTCATGCGGTCGAAGGCGGCGAACGCCTGCGGGTAGCGGCCGAGCTCGAGCTCCGCGTCGCCGACGACGCCGTAGACGCCGGCGGTCGTCGGCGAGATCCGCTTCGCGCGCAGCGCCGAGTGCGAGCGCGAGTGCGGAAGCGGTGGCGCGAGAGCGCGAGCTGGCCGAGCCCGCGCGGTCGCGATCGAGATCGTTCGGAGTGGAGCGGAGCGCCTCGTGCAGGATGCCGTCGGCCTTGCCGTAGTACGTCGGGTCGCCGGTCTCGCGCACGCGCTGGAGGTAGGCGAGCCCGAGCGTGTCGAGCGCCTTCACGTTGCGTGCGGTCGAGCGCGCAGCTCGGCCTGGAGCCCGGCGATCTCCGCCTGCGTGTCGCCGGCTGCGAAGCCCTTCTGCAGCTCGGCCGCGATCGCGGTCGGCAGCGCGTCGGTCGCGGCAGCCGCCGGTGCGTGCCGGAGGACGCCCGCCGAGGGCGAGGACGGCGGCGGCAAATGCCGCCGCCGTCCCTGCGACGAAGAGACGAGCCTTGCACGAACCCGTCTTCTTGTGAGCTGGCCGTGCGTGTCGTCGAAGCCGCTGAACGGCGGAGCGACGTACGGGAACGACGCGAGGTACGGCACGTCGTTCGCGTCGACGCCGTCGCCGAGCGGCAGCGCGTGACCGATCAGCTCGCCGGCGACGACGCGCTCGTCGATGTCGATGACGTCGTCACCGAGCCGGCGGCCGTTCGGATAGCCGGCGTTGTCGCCGCCGATGACGCCGAGCCGGTTGACCTTGTCGGCCGCGGTCGGCGCGATCGACAGGTTGAGCCGGAGCTCGTCGGCGAGCGTCGTGCCGGTCTAGTTGAGCTTCGGGATGCCGGTGAGCAGGACCTGCGTGAGGTCGCTGCGGCCCGATCTGCTTGGAAGGGACCGAACTTCGGATACAGCTTCTGCGAGCACGGCCGCGAGGATCGGGCTCGTGTAGTACTGTCGCGAACTGCTTGTCGTTCGCGGGCGACGTGCTGTTCCAGTAGTCCTTCTTGTTCGTCGGGATGATCGACCTCGTTGATCAGCGGGTTGCCGAGGCGGCTGACCTGCACCCACTTCGTCTGCGCCTTGCCGTGCGCGACCGTGACCTTCTGGCGGTCGGTCGCGGCCCAGATGCCGACGACGTGGTTGCCGCCGTTGTCGAGCATCGACTTCGGCACCTGCAGGGCGATCGAGTGCACGCCGTAGCCGGCGAGGAAGTCCTTGCCGCCTCCGGTCGCACCCGTGCCGTCGCGGATCGCGACGAGGTCGAAGATCGCGCCGACGTCGGCGAAGAACGGATCGTCACGCTGGCCGGCGAAGACCGTGCTGCCGTCGCTCGAGCGTGTGGATGCCCTTCGCGGCGAGCGCGTCGTAGTTCGGCGTCGACCGCGGCCCGATGTTGTCGGGCGGCGTGAGCAGACCCGAGCCGACGACGGTCGACTTGCCGCCGGCGATCTTCGTGACGTGTACTTCTGCTGCGTGTTGCCGAGGAAGAACTGGCTCGGCTGGTTCGTGAACCGGAACTGCCAGGTGACGTCCGGCTTGCCGTCGCCGTTCGTGTCGGCGTAGATGTCGTACCGCGCGGTCGGGCTGAACGTGTAGTAGTTCGGCCCGGCGGCGGGATCCTCACCCGGGATCCAGTTCGAGATGATCGTCGCGGTCGACGGCTTGTCGGGCGACACGAACGCGTACAGGTCCGTGTTGTCCGCCGTCGGGTCCTGCGAGATCAGCGGTGCCTCGCGGTGGCTCGACGCCGTCGCGGCGCCGGTGCCGCCGCCGCGGGCGGCGGCGAGACCCGATGGCCGTGACAGCGGCGGCGGCGAGCAAGGCGAAGATGAGCTTCTTCTTCACGTGCTCCTCCTGGTGGACGGGGGTCGGCGCTGATTCGCCCGAGCGCCCGGACCGGTTCGGAGGACAGTTCTTACAAGTCGTTCGCGCTGAGAGAACGGCGGCGTCGTCGGCGCGCTCGCGCCGCCGGCACGCTCGACCGTCGCGGCGACGATCGGCGCCGCGCGGCACCGTGCCGACGCAGACGGACGACCGTCGTGCCGTCGCCGCCGGCGAAGAGCCCGGCCGGCCGCGCATGACCGCCGGGCGGGATGATCCACGCCTCGTACGTCTTTCCGTGCGGCGCGGCGGCGAGCCCGGAGACGGTCAGCGTCGCGTGCCTGTCGGCGCCGACGACGACGACCGCGCTCAGCGCCTGCGTGCGTGCTCCGGCTGCGATTCGCGCCCCAGACGCCGAGGCCGACGCGCCGCGCATGCTGCGACTGCCGCCGCGGCCGCGGCGACGCGGAACGCCCACGGCCGCCGCGGCAGCGGGACGACGTTCGCGCGCTCGGCGGCGGCGGCGTCGAGGATCGCGGCGCGCAGACGCGCGCGGCGGCGGCGGCGCGTCGACGCCGAACGCGAGCGCGGTCGCCGTCTCGCTCAGCGCGGCGAGCTCCGTGCGGCAGCGCTCGCACTGCGCGAGGTGCGCCTCGTACGCCTCCGCCTCGTCGGCGTCGAGCGCGTCGAGCGCGTACGCCGCGGTCAGCTCGTGGAGGTCCACGCTCCATGACATCTCCATTCCGGGCTCGCCGAGCAGCTCGCGCATCCGCGCGAGGCCGGCGAACATCCTGGCTCTTGATCGTACCGAGCGGCTGGCCGAGCCTCTCGGCGAGCTCCGACTGGCTGAAGCCGCCGTAGTACGCGAGCTCGAGCGCCTCGCGCTGCGCGTCGGGCAGCGTGCGCAGCGCGTCCTGCACGCGCTCGCGCTGCAGCCGGAGCCAGGCGTGCTCGTCCGCGGCCTGCCGACCGCCGGCTCGGGCGCGCCCTCGAGCGTATCGGCGCGGCGGCGCTGCTCGCGCCGCACGGTGTCGACGGCGCGGCGGTGCACGAGCGTGAGGATCCACGTGCTCGCCTTGCCGCGCTCGGGCACGAACCGCGCTGCCGTCCGCCAGACGGCGAGGAAGCCTTCCTGGACGGCGTCCTCGGCGAGCGCCTCGTCGCGGAGGACGCGCAGCGCGAGCCCGTACGCCGTGCGGCCGTAGCGGTCGTACAGCTCCGCGAGCGCCGACTGCTCGGAGCGCGCGGCGAGGAGGACGAGCGCCTCGTCGGACAGATGGGCCAGAGGCCGGCTCACGCCCGGTGTTCGTCCCGGCGGCCGGATCGGTTCATCGGAGAAGCCGACGCGCGGATTCGAACCGTGGACCCCATCATTACGAGTGATGTGCTCTACCAGCTGAGCTACGTCGGCCTGGGGGAGCGATTGTACCCCGCAGCCTTCACGGAGATTTAGCGGAGATCTCATCCTTTGCTCATCGGGAGGGCGGATGATCCCCGGAGAAAAGGAGGCCAGAATACGACTTGAAAGTCGCCCTCGTTGTAAGGGAATCGCAAGAATGCGATGTTTGGGAATGGACAGGGGCGCTAACCCGTTCTATAAGTAACTAGAGGGGCCGACCGGCTGATCGCGGGATCGCCCCGCGCGCCGGGGCCTCCGGGCCCGCGAAGGGCGCGGTCCCCTAGAACCACCAGGAGAGGAACTCCACTGACGACTGACACGATGCACCTGCACGATTTGACGCCTGCCGAGCGCCTCGTCGAGGAGGCTGCCGAGCGCGGCTTCGTCGAAGAGCGCGAGCTCGAGGCGTTCGCCGACGAGCACGAGCTCGCCGACGACGAGATCGCGGCCCTCCAGGCTGCGCTCGACGAGCGCGACGTCGTCGTCCGGGCCGCCATTACGGCGACCGAGGCTGCGCCTGCGCCGTCGGGCACGCTCGACCCGCTCCAGCTCTTCATGGATGCGGCCGGCCGCCACAAGCTGCTCACCGCCGCCGACGAGGTCATGCTCGCGAAGCGGATCGAGCGCGGAGACCCTGCCGCGAAGGAGCGGATGATCAACTCGAACCTCCGCCTCGTCGTCTCGATCGCGAAGCGCTACCAGGGCCACGACGTCCCGCTGCTCGACCTGATCCAGGAGGGCGTCATCGGCCTGAACCGCGCCGCGGAGAAGTTCGACTGGCGCAAGGGCTACAAGTTCTCGACGTACGCGACCTGGTGGATCCGCCAGGCCTGCCAGCGCGCGGTCGCGAACCAGTCGAAGACGATCCGCATCCCGGTCCACGTCCAGGAGCGGCGGATCAAGCTCAACCGCGCGTCGGCCGAGCTCCAGGCAAAGCTCGGACGCGAGGCGACGATCGACGAGCTCGCCGAGGCCACGCGCCTCAAGAAGGAGCACGTCGAGGAGGCGCTCGACGCCGTCGACTCCGTCTCGCTGAACCAGGGCCTCGGCTCCGACAGCGACTCTGAGCTCGGCGACCTGTTCGCCGACGAGACGTCCGCCGACCCGGCCGAAGAGGCCGCGGAGGCGCTCCGCCGCCAGCGCGTCCAGCGCGCAGTGGCCGAGCTGCCCGAGCGCCAGCGGCGCATCATCGAGCTCCGCTTCGGCTTCGGCGGCGAGTCCGCTTCCCTCGAGACGATCGGCAAGGAGCTCGGTCTGACCCGCGAGCGGGTCCGCCAGCTCGAGACCGAAGCTCTCTCGCGTCTCCAGCTCGAGCTCGGCGACGAGCTCGCCAGCGCCGCCTAGCCTCCGGCGCTACCCGAACTAGTGGCCGTGGCCATGGCCGGCTCCTCCGCCGCCATGGTCACCGCCGCGACCGCCGCCGCCGCCACCCTGGCCGCCGCCACCCTGGCCGCCTGCGCCGCGGTCGCCGCCACCGCCACCCTGGCCGCCACCGCCACCCTGGCCGCCGCCGCTGCCACCCTGACCGCCGCTGCCCTGGGTACCGCCGCCCTGGCCGCCCTGGCCTCCGCCGCCACCCCAGCTCCCACCCTGGCCGCCGCCGCCCTGGGCGCCGCCGCCCTGCGTGCCGCTTCCGCCCTGACCGCCGCCGGTGGTCTGGCCACCCGAGCCGCCCTGGCTGCCTGAGCCCGAGCTGCCACCGGAGCCGGCGGGCGGATCGGGCTGCGCCGGCGGCGCGGGCGGAGCCGAGCCGCCCTGGCCCTGCTGGCCGCCGCCGTTCCCGCTGCCGCTGCCGCCACCGGACCGACCGCCGTTATCGCCTTGGCCGGATGAGCTGCTGCCCTGCCCCTGACCCTGGCCACCGGACTGGCCCCTGCCGCCACCCTGCCCCTGATTGCCGCCGCCCTGGCCCTGGTCGCCGCCGTGGCCGTCGCCCTTCCCCTTGCCCTGGCCGCCCTGGCCCTGGCCTTGCCCCTGAGACTGGCCTTGCCCCTGGCCCTGGCCTTGGCCCTGGCCCTGGCCCTGACTCTCCCCCTGCGTCTGGGTCTGATTCTGGGTCTGGGTCTGACTCTGCGTCTGGCTCTGCGTCTGACCCTGGCCGCCGCTCTGACTCTGGCCGCCGCCCTGACCCTGACCGCCGGTCTGACCCTTGCCGCCGCTCTGACCCTTGCCGCCGCCGCCCTGACCCTGACCGCTCTGGCCCTTGCCACCGCCATTGCCCTGCCCCTGGCCCTGGTCGCCCCCGCGGCTCTTCCCCTTGCCCTTGCCCTGCCCGGTGCCCTGCCCCGCCCGTGCCCTGGCCCCTGCCCGGTGCCCTGGCTCTGCCCCGTGCCCGCGCCCTGCCCGGTGCCGGTGCCCTGCCCTTGACCCGTGCCCTGGCTCTGCCCGGTGCCCTGCCCCGTGCCGGTGCCGGTGCCGGTGCCCTTGCCCTGCCCGGTGCCCTGGCCCTGCCCCGTCGACCCGGAACCGCCGGTCGAGCCGCCCGGCGGCGCCGAC
This sequence comes from uncultured Actinomycetes bacterium, assembly GCA_963802685.1. GTDB lineage: Bacteria > Actinomycetota > Thermoleophilia > Gaiellales > Gaiellaceae > Palsa-739. The sequence goes on along the minus strand of CAWDJG010000007.1, from coordinate 580,762 downwards.
GTCGAGCCGCCGCCCGGCGACTTGCCGCCCGTCGGCGCGCCGCCGGCGGGGGGAGTCGACGACGTCTCCGGCGCGTTCGTGATCGTCGGAGCCACTCCGACCGCGTCGGTCGTCGCCTGATCGGGCGCAACCGCCGGCGACGACACCGGCGAGCCGCCCGCCGGCAGTGACGGATCGAACGTCGCCACCGGCGTGGTCCCCGGCACGACAGCGGTCGCCGGCCCGTGTATCGCCGGCGCGAGATGCGTGCCGCCCGGCGTCGACGCCGCGTGCCCGCCGCCGGTGGCGGCGGCCGGAGCCGCACCCGCATGCGTCGTCGACGTCGACGCGGGAGCAGCCGGGGCCGGATGGTGCGACCGCGCGTGATGCTGCACCGGCGCCGTCGCGACGACGGTGGACGCGCTGACGACCGCCACCGCGGCGGCGACCTTTGCCGCGGCGCCACCGCCGAGGAGCATCGACTTGAGCCCGGCGAGGACATTGCCCCAGTCGGCGCCGCGCACGAGCCGCCGCTTGGCCGCCGGCTCCGGCGGCTGCTCGAGGCCCTGCGCGAGCGACCGGCGCGCGCGGAAGATGAGCGTCTCGACGGCGGACTGCGACAGCTCGAGCTCGTCGGCGATCTCGCGGTACGAGAGCCCCTGCCATTCGCGGAGGAGGATCGCGCGGCGCTGGCTCTCCGGCATCTGCTCGAGGACGTCCTGCAGGCCGATGAGCTCGTCCGCGAGGCGACCCGGCGCCGGCGTCACCTCCTCGACGACGTCGAAGTCGGCCGGCGACTCGACGCGATCCCGCCGCCACGAGGAGCGCCGCCGCGAGAGGCAGACGTTCTCCGCGATCTTGAAGAGCCACGCGGACTCGAGCTCGGGGACGACGCCGCGCTTGATGCCGCGGAACGCGTTGAGGAACGTGCTCTGGACTGCGTCCTCGGCCTCCTCACGCGAGCCGAGCTGGTGCACGCAGTAGCGGAAGATCTGGTTCGCGTACTTCTCGTAGAGCGCGCGCGTCAGATCCGCTTCAGGCGCCGCGGGGCGCGAAGCGCGGTCGGCACGACCTATGGACGGGACTGCGGCCACCCTTACCCCCTACGGGACAACGTCGGCGGCCCCGCCCGAGCCCGCCGGAGGTCGGATTTTCCCCTCGAATGGGGGTTAAGGCAACCCCGAAAGAGTGATTCTTCAGAAAGCCGCGCGGGCGCCGAGACCGGCGAACTCCCGCCGGAGGCGGATGAGCACGGCCTCGACCGCGAGCGGCATCGAGACCTGGAGCTCCTCGGCCTGGCGCCAGGCCTCGCGGACGATCTCGCACGCGCGCTCCGCGGCCGCCATCCGCTCGCGGGTCGCGTCGGCGCCGAGCTCGGCGAGCCGGTCGACGTGGACGACGGCCGACTCGGCGCCGGCGGCGGCGACGACGAGATCCCGGTACCACCATTCGAGCTCCTCGAGCACGGCAAGCAGCTCGTCCCGCTCCGCTCCGCGCTGTGCGCGGCGGAGGCGCTGCTCGGCCTCGCGGCCGGTGAGCTCGAGCACGGCGACCGTCTCCTCTGCTTTCGCGCGCGCCTCGGCGCCGCGCTCGTCGATGCCCGCGAGGATCGTCTCCGCTCCGGTCGCGGTGTCGAACTCCGGATCGAGGTAGAGCGCGCGCGCGATGCCGAGGAGGTCCTCGCGGCGGTGCTGCGCGGCAGGATCGAGGAGGCGCTCGGCGCGGTCGAGCCGTCCGCCCGCGACGCGCGCGACGGTCGTGACCTCCTCGTCGGGCAGGTCGGGAGCCCGCGCGCGCACCGCGTCGCGCACCGCAGCCTCGGAGAGGCGGCGCAGCGGCACGAGCTGGCAGCGGGAGAGGATCGTCTCCGGCAGCGGGCCGAGGTCGTCGGCGACGAGGACGATGACCGCGTACGACGGCGGCTCCTCGAGATCCTTGAGCAGCGCGTCGGCGGCATCCTCGTTCATCGTGTCCGCCCCGAAGATGAGATACACGCGGCGGGACGCCTCGAACGGGCGCATGTGCAGGTCGTGCCGCAGCTCGCGGATGTCGTCGATGCGGATCTGGTCGCCGAGCGGCTCGAGGACGTAGAGGTCGGGGTGCGACCGCCGCTCGACACGAGCGTGGTCGCCGAGCAGCTCCGCAGCGAAGAGCAGCGCGAGGTCGCGCTTGCCCACGCCCGACGGCCCGTGCATGAGGTACGCATGCGCCGGCGAAGCAGAAGCGGCGCCGCGGGCGGAGCCCGCGACGCCTTCGAGCGCCGCCGACGAGTCGGCGGCTTGGACGAGCGCGGCGGCGAGGAGGCGCTTCGCCTCCACCTGCTCAGATACGGCTTCGAAGCGCTTCACGGACGAGAGCGGAGAGCTCGGTGGGCGGGAGCGAGCCGTCGAAGGCGACGATGCGCTCGGGGAAGAGCACGGCGAGCTCGCGGTACGCCTCGTCGACGCGGGTGCGGAACTCCTCCCCCTCGCGCTCGAGCCGGTCGGTCGCGCCGGAGCGCCGCGCCGCCTCGTCCGGATCGAGGAGCAGGAGGACGGTGAGGTCCGGCATGAGCCCCTGCACGACGTGGAAGTTGAGCTCGAACACGTGCTCGATGCCGATGCCGCGGGCGATGCCCTGGTACGCGAGCGACGAGTCGACGTAGCGGTCGGAGATGACGTCGGCGCCGCGCTCGAGCGCCGGCAGGATGATCCGCGCGACGAGCTCCGCGCGCGCCGCCGCGAAGAGCGCGGCCTCCGCCCACGGCGTCATCGTCGGCCCGTTGAGGACGAGCTCGCGCGCACGCTCGCCGAGCTCGGTCCCGCCCGGCTCGCGCGTGAGGATCGCCTCGCGACCCTCGGCGACGAGCGCGTCGCGGAGCAGCTCCGCCTGCGTCGACTTGCCGGAGCCGTCGACTCCTTCAAAGGTCACGAACATGCGCCGCCTACGATAGGCGAGTGCGGGCGATCGTGACCGGAGGCGCGGGCTTCATCGGCTCGCACGTCGTCGAGGCGCTGCTCGCCCGTGGCGACGAGGTGCACGCCCTCGACGATCTGTCGAAGGGACGGCGCGAGAACGTGCCCGCGCCCGCCGAGCTGCACGTGGCCGACATCCGGCAGCCCGACGAGGTCTTCGACGCCGTCCGGCCCGACGCGGTGTTCCATCTCGCCGCGCAGGCCGACGTCCGCGTGTCGGTGGAGCACCCGGACACGGATGCGGACGTGAACGTGCTCGGGACGATCCGCATCCTCGAGGCGGCGCGCCGGCATGACGCGCAGGTCGTCTTCGCGTCGTCGGGCGGGGCCGGCTACGGCGAGTGCGACGGGCCGGCGCCCGAGTCCGCGCCGCTGCGGCCACTCGCGCCGTACGGGGCGTCGAAGGTCTGCGGCGAGGAGTACCTCGCGACGTGGAACCGCCTGTACGGCACGCGTCACGTGTCGCTCCGGCTCGGCAACGTCTACGGACCGCGGCAGATGCCCCACGGCGAGGCCGGCGTCGTCGCCATCTTCATGGGCCTGCTGCACGGCGGCGGGACGCCGACGATCTTCGGCGACGGAACGCAGACGCGCGACTACGTCTTCGTCGTCGACGTCGCGCGCGCGATGCTGCTCGCTCTCGAGCGACGCGGCGGCGTCTACAACGTCGGCACCGGGGTCGAGACGTCGGTCGTCGGTCTGTTCGCGGCGATCCGCGCCGCGAGCGGCGTCGAGCGCGACGCCGCGTTCGCGCCGGCGCGTCTCGGCGAGCTCCAGCGGAGCGTCCTCGACCCGTCCCTCGCCGCGTCGGAGCTCGGCTGGCGGCCGGAGCACTCGCTCGCCGAGGGACTCTCGGCGACGTGGGAGTGGATCACTTCCTAGGAGGATCGGCCGCCGCACCGGCGAAACGGATCGAGCCGTGGACCGTGCGGAGCATCTCTCCCAATCCTTCCCGTGGCGGACGGCGACGCTCGTCGCCACCGCCGTCGCGACGGTCGAGCTCGTCGGGCTGGTCGCAGTCGGCGCGTTCGTGCTCGCGCATCCGTTCCGCCACCACACCGCGAAGACGACGACCACCGCAGCGGCGCCCGTCGTGCACCACACGAAGACGGCGCCGGCGCGCCACGCCGTGCCGGTCCCGGCGAAGGACATGTTCGCCCCGCTCCCGTCGCACGCGCTGCGGGCGCGCTCGAAGGTGCGCGTCCTCGTCCTCAACGCGAACGGCGTGCAGGGAGCGGCGCACGCGGAAGCGGCGCGGCTGCAGGCTGCCGGCTATCCGGTCGGCGGCGCGGCGAACGCGCCGAGCCATCACTACGCGCAGTCGATGGTGATGTACGTGCCCGGCTACCTGAAGGAAGCGCGCCGGCTCGCGCGCGATTCGCACATCCGGCTCGTCGCGCCCGTCGACGGGCTCACGCCTGCCGCGCTCAGTGGGTCGCGGCTGGTCGTCCTCCTGGGCAGCTAGGCGGCCACACACCCAGCACCTTGTGCCGCGCCTGGTCGAGCTGGCCGCACGGCGTTCCGGCAGGCCCGTACTTGTCGTGCTGCCACGCCTCGCTGTACGCGAGGTACGCCTTCGTCCAGCTGCGCTCGACGTACCAGTAGAAGTCGCCGACGTCCATCCAGACGCTCGCGTTCTCGGGCTCGAGCGCGGCGGCGTCGAGATACAGCTGCTCCGCGCGCACCGGCTTCTCGAACGACGGCCCAGTCGAGGAGCGCATCGGTCGACAGCGGATCGACGCCGTGCGCGCTCTTCGCCGACGCGAGCGTCGGGTTCAGGAGCTGCCGCTGCGCGACGTACGGCGCAGCGAGCGAGTAGATCCCGCCGCACGCGAACAGAACGGCCGCGACCGCGAGGAGGCGTCGCCGTGCCGGCGCAGCGTCCGCAGGCGGACGACCGCGAGCGACGAGCGCGCCCGCGACGAAGAGCAACGGCCCGCACGTGCCGACGTAGTCCCAGTCCATGTCGCCGACGAGATGAACGGCGAAGACGGCGACGCCGAGCGCAAGCGCCGTGACGGCGGCGCGCTCCGCCCCGCCCGCGCGCGCGCGTGCGCGCGTGATGCCGATCGCAGCCGCGACCCCCGCGGCGACGAGGAGGAGCAACCCGACGATGCCCGTCTCACTGAGGAACTGGAGCGGGACGTTGTGCGGCTCCGTCGTCCGCAGCGGGCTCCGGTGCAGCAGCGCGTCGGTGATCTGGAACGTGCCGCCGCCGGTGCCGCCTCCCGGATGGTGGACGAACGCGTGCCACGCCTCCTGCCACCAGCGCCAGCGGTTGCTCGAGTTGAGGCTCGCGATGTGACCGCTGCCCGAGCCGATCTGGCTCGAGACCGGATTCGCGAGCGCGTGCCAGATCCGGCCGGCGAAGACGACGACCGCGACGGCGACGCCGAGCCCGGCCACGGCACCGGCGAGCGCCGCCGCCCGCTCGACGCGCCGGCGGACTGCGTCCGTTACCGGCCACCGCCGCGCGAGGAGCACGGCGGCACCGGCCACCACGGCGGCGCCCGCGACGACGGCGAGCGCGAAGATCCAGCCGTCGTGGGCGCGCACGGAGCGCGGCTGCCCGTCCTTCGTGATCCCGTGCAGCGCGAGCGCGACGCCGAAGACGCCGGCTGCAGCAGCGCCCGCGAGCGCGACGGCGGCGAGGCTCTCGACGCGCTCGCCGGCGAACACGATCCACGCGACCGCGGCGAGACACGCGAGCACGATCGCGAAGCGCGAGTACGTGAGGAGCACGGTGAGCCCGGCCAGATAGAGAAGGAGTGCGCCGAGGGCGTACCGGCGCGCGGCGAGCCGGAGCGCGACGGGCACGCCGACGGCCGCGAGGAGCGCGAGCTCGTTCCAGTAGTCGAGCGGCGCGCGCAGCCGCGCGAGCCGGCCGTAGTCGGAGTAGATCGACGGCACGCACTTCGCGACGAGCGCCCACACGAACAGCGCGGCGAGGAGCGCGGCGGTGCCGTCGGCGATCCGCTCGAACGGACGCGTGACCGACGAGGCGGCGAGCACGCCGAGCAGCGCAAATGCGGCATAGACGAGCGTCCGGTTCGTGTACTGCCAGGAGCTCTCCGGCGACACCGACCAGATCGTCGTCAGCCCGACCCACACGGCAAGCGCGAAGAGCGCGCCGACGAAGGCCGCAGCAGGCCCGTCGAGGCGCGGCACGGGGACGAGGCCGGCGAGCGCAGCGGCGCCGGCGAGGGCCGCAAGGGCGACGGCGAAGCCGCCGATCCAGACGAGCGGCCCGAGGGACGTCCCCTGCGCCAGGAAGAATGCGGCGAATGCGAGGGCACCCGAGCCCCAGGCGACGACGGTCCCGGTGGTGGCCCGACGTTCGCCGTGAGCGTGCACCGGCGCTGACGCTAGCATTGCGAAAACGCCGTCGACGGCCCGTTCACAAACGGTTTACAACGGCATTACCGCGAGAACACTGCCGTCGGGGAGACTTCCAGGAGGGTGAGCGGACGGACGTTTGCAACGTCCGCGATCGGAGCACGGGTATGAGGATGTCGACCGGAATCATCAGAAGAAAGACGACGCTCGCGCTCGTCGCGGCTGCGTCCGCGTGCGCGCTCCTCGCGGCAGGTGCGCCGGTGGCGTCCGCCGCGCCGGCTGCGATCGCGCAGGCAACGCCGAAGTGCTGGGAGCAGGTCGTCAACGACTGGCTCCAGCACGGCACCGTCACGCATCTCTACGCGCTCCCCTGCTACACGCAGGCGATCCAGCGCCTCAACGCGTACCCGGACATCAAGCAGTACTCGAGCGCGATCGACGACATCCAGCGCGCCCTGCTCATCGCACGGCACGAGGAGAGCGGCGGCGGAGGCGGCGGCAGCTCCGGCGGCTCGAGCGGCCTCGGCGGCGGCGGCGTGGGAACCGGTGGCGGCGGCGGCGGCAACTCGAGCGGCGGCGGCCACAGCAAGGGCATCATCACGTCGATCGCCGACAAGCTCGGTCCGGGGAACGCGCAGTCCATCCCGCTCCCCCTGCTCGTCCTCGGCGGGCTCGGCCTCCTGCTGCTCCTGACGGCGGCGGCGACCTGGGGTCACGAGGCGCCTTCAGGCCCGGCGCGTGCCCGGCCCTCCGGCCCCCGCGCGCGCCGGAAGCTCCGTCCGACCCGAGCCCTAACCTCCGGTCCCCGCTGAGCCTCCAGGCCGCTCGGCGGAGACACCCACGGCCACTACAGTTGGAGGGGCGGGAATGGCGAGCGTTGAGGAGCACAACACGGCGGATCTGACGACCGGCGAGGTGGTCAACACCGTCTGCGACGAGGCAGCTCGCCTCGGGGTACGCCGCTTCTTCACGATCCCCGGACGGGATCCGTTCGACGAGATCGACTGGGAGACGCGCGACGCCCTCATCCCGGGCCGCAACGGCCCCGCGTTCGAGCAGCGCGGCGTCGAGTTTCCGAAGTTCTGGTCGCAGACGGCGACGAACATCGTCGCCCAGAAGTACTTCCGCGGCCGGCTCAGCTCGCCCGAGCGCGAGTCGAGCGTCAAGCAGATGGTCGGCCGCGTCGTCGACACCGCCGTCGCCTGGGGCACGCAGGGCGGCTACTTCGCCGACGACGAGGAGCGCGACACGTTCGAGGCCGAGCTGAAGGCGATCCTCGTCAACCAGTACGCCTCGTTCAACAGCCCGGTCTGGTTCAACGTCGGCTTCGAGGAGAAGCCGCAGTGCTCGGCCTGCTTCATCCTCTCGATCGAAGACTCGATGGAGTCGATCCTCGACTGGATCCGCCGCGAGGGCGTCATCTTCCGCGGCGGCTCCGGCTCCGGCGTCAACCTGTCGAAGCTCCGCTCCTCGAAGGAGCAGCTCTCGAAGGGCGGCTACGCGTCCGGCCCGGTGTCGTTCATGCGCGGCGCCGACGCATCCGCCGGCACGATCAAGTCGGGCGGCAAGACGCGGCGCGCCGCGAAGATGGTCGTCCTCGACGTCGACCATCCCGACATCGAGGAGTTCGTCTGGTGCAAGGCCAAGGAGGAGCGCAAGGCGCGCGTCCTCGAGCAGGCGGGCTACGACATGTCGCTCGACTCGCCCGATTGGGCGTCGATCCAGTACCAGAACGCGAACAACTCGGTGCGTGTCACCGACGCGTTCATGGAGGCGGCGACCGAAGGTCGCGAGTTCACCCTGACCGCGCGCACCGACGGCGCCGTGCTCACGACGGTGGAGGCGCGCGACCTGCTGCGTCAGATCGCCCATGCAGCGTGGGAATGCGCCGACCCGGGCGTCCAGTACGACACGACGATCAACAGCTGGCACACGCTCCCGAACACGGGCCGCATCAACGCGTCCAACCCGTGCTCGGAGTACATGTCGATCGACGACTCGGCGTGCAACCTCGCGTCGCTCAACCTCATGAAGTTCCGCCGCGAGGACGGCGAGCTCGACGTCGAGGCGTTCGAGCATGCGTGCGACGTCGTGTTCCTCGCGCAGGAGATCCTCGTCGGCTACTCGTCGTATCCGACGCCCGAGATCGAGCGGAACGCGAAGCGCTTCCGCCAGCTCGGCCTCGGCTACGCGAACCTCGGCGCGCTCCTCATGGCGCGCGGCCTGCCGTACGACTCCGACGAGGGCCGCGCGTATGCGGCCGCGATCACCGCGCTCATGACCGGGCGCGCGTATCGCAAGTCGGCCGAGATCGCGTCGCGGATGGGGCCGTTCGACGGCTACCAGGTGAACCGCGCACCGATGATCGGCGTCATCGCGAAGCACCGCGCCGCCGTCGGGAACATCGAGAACACCGACGTCGTCCCGAGCGACCTGCTCACGGCGTGCCGCAAGGCATGGGACGACGCGCTGAACCTCGGTGAGGTGAGCGGATACCGGAACGCGCAGGCGACCGTGCTCGCGCCGACCGGGACGATCAGCTTCATGATGGACTGCGACACGACCGGCGTGGAGCCCGACTTCTCGCTCGTGAAGTCGAAGCGGCTCGTCGGCGGCGGCGAGATCACCATCGTGAACAAGACGGTGCAGGCCGGCCTCGAGAAGCTCGGCTACGCGCCGCGCGAGGTGGACGAGATCGTCGCGTTCGTCGACGAGCGGAACACCGTCGTCGGCGCGCCGTACGTCAAGACCGACCACTATCCGGTGTTCGACTGCGCCGTCGGCGACCGGGCGATCCACTATCTCGGTCACGTGAAGATGATGGGCGCCGTCCAGCCGTTCATCTCCGGCGCGATCTCGAAGACGGTGAACCTGCCCGAGTCGGCGACGGTCGAGGACGTCATGAGCCTCTACGTCGACGCGTGGAAGCTCGGCGTGAAGGCGATCGCGATCTACCGCGACAACTGCAAGGTCGCGCAGCCGCTCTCGAGCTCGGGCAAGGAGTCCACCGCGGCGACGCCGCCGGTGCTCGTGCACGAGCGCAAGCGGCTCCCGCTCGACCGCACCGAGGTCGGCCGCAAGTTCCAGGTCGGCGACCACGAGGGCTACATCCACGTCGGCCTCTACGACGACGGCAGCCCGGGCGACATCTTCGTCGACATCGCGAAGGACGGCACGACGATGGCCGGCCTGATGAACTCGCTCTGCCTCGCGGTCTCGATGGGCCTCCAGTACGGCGTGCCGCCCGAGGTGTACGTCTCGAAGCTCTCGCACATGCGCTTCGAGCCGAGCGGCATGACGAACGACCCCGACATCCGTGCCGCGAAGTCGATCGTCGACTACATCTTCCGCTGGTTCGGCAAGCGGTTCCTCACCGCCGACCAGCAGGAGGAGGCCGGCATCCTCTCCGCCGAGGTGAAGGCGCGCCTCGCGCAGCGCTACGAGAACGGCGAAGGCGGCGCGTCCGCCGAGCCGAGCGAGACCCCCTCGCCCGGCCAGACGGCCCTCTTCAACTCGTGGGAGGACGCCGTCGAGTGCGCCCGCTGCGGCGGCCGCATGGTGCGGACGGGCTCGTGCTACACGTGCCGCGACTGCGGCACGAACACGGGCTGCAGCTAAAGCCGAGCACACCGGCAGGATCGATCAGAGGGGCCCGATCGGGCCCCTCTCGTTCACGGGGCCTCTCGCGATCCAGCACGTAGGATCGGCGGACGAATGATCGTCTGCGTCCCGATCACCGACGGAGGATTGATCGGCCCCAGCTGGGGGCGGGCGGCGAGCGTGGCGGTCGCGAACGTCGACGGAGACGAGATCCGGAGCTGGCAGGAGCTCGACGTCGGCTGGGACCGTCTGCACGACGAGGGAACCGAAGGCTCCCACCACGCACGCATCGCGCTCTTCATCCGCGAGCAGAACGTCGAAGCCGTTTCCGCCGGGCACATGGGTCCTCCGATGGAGAACATGCTCGGAAAGCTCGGGGTCGCCGTCCACCTCGGCGAGTCCGGCTCGGCCGCCGACGCGGTACGCCGCGCCGCTCGCGCCTGAGGGACGCTCAGTGCGAGCGCAGCGGCGCCCGCACGTCCTGCCGATCGAGAGCGCGCGTCTCGCCCGCGAACGTGTCCATCTCGTTCACGTCGGGGCCATGTCGCCGACCAGAACGTCCCAGCGTTCGATCGACTTCGTCTCGAGCACGCCGATGGTGGTCCACGGATCGTCGTCGAGCCGCGATGCAACCTGGCTCTCGTCGTCGGCGCTGACGACCAGCAGCGCTCGATGCGGATTCCCGTCGCCGTACGGTCCGGCATGGATCAGGAAGCCGTCATCAACAGCAGCGTTGACGTAGTCGACGTGCTCGGGCCACTGCTCCTGCTCGCGCATGCCCGCCGACGCATTCCAGGCCCGCGCCTGTTCTCGGATCACGACGAAGTACATCGCCCGAGTCTGCCAGGCACATGCACGTCTGAGCAAGGCGGCGCCGCTCGACGTTTGGATCGGCAGGCGCGGTGGCAGAACCCGATCGCGGGCGCGAATCTGGAGACACGATGGGAATCGAGAGACGCGACGCGAACACGTTCAGGGCACGAGTCTTCGGCAGCGAGAGCCGGCTCATCGCATTCATCTGCGAATGCGGCGACAGCTCGTGCCACCGCACCGTGCCGCTGACGCTCGCGGAGTACGAGCAGCTCCGGCCCGGGCTGATCGTGCACGAGGACCACTACGGCGTCGTGCACAACCTCTTCGAACGCGCGAGCTGAAGCTCCCGCCCGTTCAGCGGGCGTGCAGCTGCCGCAGGTCCTGCTGATCGAGGGCGATCCGCCGGAGCTGCAGCCGGATGGCGCTGATCTCGACCGCCATCGCCTCCGTCTCGTCCGAGCTCATCTCACTCGCGCTCATGGACGAGAGCCGGCGCTTGAGCGCCTCGAGCTCCAGGGTGATACCGGCGGGCAGTGGGCCGGTGGACACGGCGTCTCCTCCCTACCCAGGAGGAGTGAGTCGTAACCGCTCACGTCCGACCGGCCGCGTAGCGTAGCCGGGGTTCCACGCGAGCAGGTGAGAGCGGCGCGGATCCTGCGCGCCCGGTCTCCCGAGCCGCACACAGAACGGCTCCCACCAGCGCCTCGAGGAGGCCGACATGAGCACGCACGTCCCCGACCGCCCCGCCACCGGGCGCGGTTCGTTCCTGTGGACCGTCCACGGCGACGGGAAGACCCTCGGCCCGACCGAGGTCGTGGCGCCGGAGGAGCGCCTCTCCTGGCCTCGCACGATCGGGATCGGGATGCAGCACGTGGTCGCGATGTTCGGGGCGACGTTCATCGTCCCCGTGCTGACCCACATGCCGCCGACGACGACGATCTTCTTCTCCGGCGTCGGCACGCTCGTCTTCATCGCGGCGACCGCCGGACGCGGGCAGCGGCTCGGGCTCCCCAGCTACACCGGCTCGAGCTTCGCCTTCATCTCGCCGGTCATCGCGGCGGAGTCCCACGGAACGGCCGCCGCGCTCGGCGGCATCTTCGCGGCCGGCGCGCTCCTGTTCATCTGTCGGGTTCCTCGTCGATCGCTTCGGCGCGCGACCGGTGAACGCGCTCATGCCGCCGGTGGTCACGGGCGCGGTCGTCGCGCTCATCGGGCTCAACCTCGCCCCGGTCGCCACGGGCGACGTCGCGAAGCAGGGCTACACGGCGTTCATCACCCTCGCCGCGATCCTCGGAGCCACCGTCCTGCTCCGCGGCTTCCTCGGGCGGGTCGCCATCCTCCTCGGCGTCGTCGTCGGGTACGTCGCCTCCTGGCCGTTCCACCAGCTCGACCTGCACCACAACTGGAGCAGCGCGAAGTGGGTCGAGCCTCCCGCCGTTCCACACTCCGAGCTTCACGCTGTACGGGATCACCCTCGTCATCCCGGTCGTGCTCGTCCTCCTCGCCGAGAACACGGGCCACGTGAAGGCGGTCGCCTCGATGACCGGCCGGAACTACGACGCCTCGCTCGGCCGCGCGTACATGGGCGACGGGCTCGCCACGCATGATCTCCGGCGCCGGCGGCGGCGCGGGCACGACGACGTATGCGGAGAACATCGGCGTGATGGCGGCGACGCGGGTCTACTCGACGGCGGCGTACATCGTCGCCGGGCTGACCGCGATCGGGCTCGGCTGCATCCCGAAGTTCGGCGCCATCGTCGTCAGCATCCCGACCGGCGTGCTCGGCGGCGCCACGATCCTCCTCTACGGGTTGATCGCCGTCCTCGGCGGCCGGATCTGGGTCGAGCACCACGTCGACTTCCGCAATCCGGTCAACCTCTTCCCGGCGGCGGTCGGCATCACCATCGGCGCAGGCAACTACACGTGGACGCACGGGAACGTCTCGTTCAACGGGATCGCGATCGGCGCCGTCGCGACGATCGTCGTCTACCACGCGATGAGGTTGATCGCGAAGCACGGGCCGCTCAAGGGGACGCTCGGGCCGCACAGCGACGACGTCGCCGAAGTCTCCGGCGCCTGATCCGAGCTCGGCGGAGGCCCCGGTGACGGGGCCTCCGCGGCTCACCTCACTTCGGTCAGGAACTCCTCGACCGCGGCGGCGAACCCGTCGATCTCCGGCTCGCCGAGCGGAAGCGACAGCGCGATGAAGCCGCGGCGGCCGTACGAGTAGCCGCGCTCGAGCATGTGCAGGTGCAGGAGCCCGCGCAGCTCAGCCGCTTCCGGCACGTCGTGCTCGCTCCGCACCGGCCCGCGCGCGAAGTGGAGACCGACGAGCGAGCCGTAGCCCGTCGCGCAGAAGTCGACGCCGTGCTCGCCCGCGTACGCATTGAGCCGGTCGCGCAGCCGATCGCCGAGACCGTTGAGCCGCGCGATCTCTGCCGTCGTCAGCACCCGCGTGAGACCCGCCGACCCTGCGGCCATCGTGAGCACGTCGTTGTTGAAGGTGCCGCCGTGCTGGAGCGCGTCGGGACGCGACGGGTCGAAGCGACCCATCAGGTCGGCACGGCCGCCGAAGGCGCCGAACGAGAGCCCGCCGCCCACGAACTTCGCGAGCGTCGTCAGGTCCGGGTCGATCCCGAGCAGCTCCTGCATCCCGCCGGTCGAGAGCCGCGCCGTCATCACCTCGTCGAAGACGAGCAGGACGCCGTGCTCCGCCGTCGCCTCGCGGAGCGCCGCGAGGAACTCCACGTCGCCCGGAATGACTCCCGCCGCCCCCTGGAGCGGCTCGACGATGACCGCGGCGAGCTCGTCCGCGTGCTCGGCGACGAGTCGCGCCGCGCCGGCGGCGTCGTTGTACTCGCCGACGATCCACCGGAACGGCGGATTCATCGGCGAGACGCCGTGCGCGAACAGGAGGATCCCGCCGTGGTACGCGCCGGCGAAGACGAGGACGCCGGAGCGCCCGCTGACGGCACGCGCGAGCGACAGCGCGAGGAGGTTCGCCTCGGTTCCCGAGTTGCAGAAGCGGACGAGATCGATCGACGGGAAACGCGCGACGACCGCCTCCGCGAGCGTGATCTCGTAGCGGTTCGGCGCGCCGAGGACGATTCCGTCGGCGAGCGCGTCGCGGATCGCCTCGACGATGACGGGATGCGAATGGCCGTAGAGGCCCGCCGTGTACTCGCCGAGGAGGTCGACGTACTCGTGACCGTCCGCATCCGCGACGCGCGCGCCCTCGCCGTGCACGATCGTCAGCGGGAACGGCGGCTGGTGGATCGTCGTGCGCGTGTTCCCGCCGGGCATGACGCGCGCACGCCGCTCGTGCAGCCGGAGCGATTCCGGATTCGCGGCCGCATAGCGTGCTTCGGCCTCGCTCAGCCGCAGCGCGAGATCCGTCGTCGCGAGCATGAGCCGATCCTATGCCGCCGTGGTTTCGCCCGCCGGTGAGGCCGGGAAGGGCTTTCCGATGGTCGCCATCGACAGGTCGTTCCCGAACGGCAGCCCGGTCTGCGACTACTGGCTCAGCCGGTGCGAAGGATTCACCGTCCGCGCCGGAAGCCGCAATCTCGGCGTCGTCGAGCAGCTCGGCTTCGCGGCCGCCGGACGTGTGCAGACGCTCGTCGTCCGCAAGCGGCGACACCGGCGCCGCGCCATCGAGACGGGCCAGGTGCTCGCAGTCGTCCCGGCGCGGCAGCTCCTCCTCGCGCGCCGCAAGCGCCACGTCGTGCCGGCCGCGCACGCGGTCGGCGACGGCGGCCGCCGCGCGGCACCCGTCGTCGTTGCAGCGGCGAAGGCGATCGCAGCGCTGCTCGCCGCACTCGCGGCAGTGCTGTGGGCATTCGCCCTCCGCGGAGCGGTGGAGCTCCGGCTCGCGGCTACCCGGCTGGTACGCGCGGCCGGTGACGAGATACGCGACCGCAAACGCGAGCGTGATCTCGGGCTGCCGGGCGCGGAGCTCGAGCACCCGAGCGCCGTGGCGAACGAGTACGCGTTCGCGCTCGGGCACGACCGCGTCGAGGTCGTCGGCGAGGAGCGAATCAGCAGTGGGTCGGGCGCGGCCGGAACGTCGGGCCGATCTTCAGGCCGTACCGGCGAGCGAGCGCCGTGAGCTTCGCGCGGTACACGTCCATGTCGGCATGCCGCCAGTCGGCGTGCGTCTGACAGCGCCACGGCGCGTAGAGCTCCCTGTGCAGCGGGCTCGACAGGCTCTCGTTGTGGCCGATGACGCTCGCGAGCGGGATCCGGTACCGCCACATGAGCCAGACGGTGAGCGCGAGCGAGGAACGCATCTGCGCGGCGTCCCCGAGCACCTGCGCGTCCGACATCCCGACGTGCTCGATCCCGATCGCCGCCCAGTTGAGCCCGACGGTGTGGCGGCACATGACGTCCAGCGGGACGAGCTGGTAGATCGTGCCGTCGCGGTCGACGACGAAGTGCGCGCACGTGCCGGGCAGCTCGTGCAGCTCCGCGTCGGGAACGTCCGCGGCAAACGTGTTGTACGCGGACGAGAACGACGTCGTCGCGGTCACGTGCTCGACGATCGCGCGCGGGTGCAGCACCCACGAATCGATGCCGTAGTGCTTCTTCGCGTAGCGCGCCATCTCCGCGCGGCGCGTCGCGCCGAACGGGATCGGCTTCCACACGACGTGCGGCTTCGGAGGCGCCGCGAGTGCGATCGCGGCGAGGACGAGGGCGATCACCGCAGCCGGTATACCCGGTCCGCGACCTCCTCGACGTCCCAGTGCTCGAGGAACGCGGGTGCGAACGGCCGCCCCGGCTCCGCGAGGAGGACGTCGCCGCCGAGCCGCGGCAGCAGCTCGAGCAGCTGCTCGGCGTTGCGCTCCTCGTAGAGCAGGTCGGCGCCGAGCACGAGGTCCCACGGCGCCTCGCCCAGGAGCGGGCTCGGGCGCATCCCAACGGACCCGCTCGGCGCGGAGAGCGATGCCGTTTCGCTCGGCGTTGGCCCGCAGGAGCCCGACCGCGTCCTCGGCCCAGTCGGTCGCGAGCACCTCGGCGCCGCCGATCGCGGCGGCGAGCGACGGCAGGCCGAGGCCGGCGCCGAGCTCGAGCACGCGCGAGCCGCGCAGATCGAGCCCCGCGACGACGCGCGCGAGATCGAGGCCGCTCGGCCAGAGCTCGGCCCAGTACGGCAGGAACTCCTCCTCGTCGAACGCGTCCTCGTCGATGAGGTCGTCGGCGCTCGGCGGCCGCCGGAGCAGCAGGCTGCGGCCGGCGAGCTCGATGCGCTCTTCGATCAGAGGGCGGCGAACAGATCGACCTGGACGCCGTCGGGATCGACGAGCTGCGCGTAGCGGTAGCCCCAGAATGCGTCCCACGGCTCCTTCTCGCCGTGGAAGCCGGCCGCGACGACGCGGGCGTACGTCTCGTCCACGTCCGCGGGGCTCGTGCACGCGAATGCGAGCGCGAGCTGGTTCCCCGTCTCGCGCTTCCAGTCCGGCCGGAAGCTGCGGATGACCTCTTCCGTGTCGAACATCAGGCGGGTGCCGTTCGCAAGCGTCGCCTCGACGTGGGCGTCACCCTCCGCGATCACGACGTCGAGCAGCCGGTAGAAGGCACGCGACCGGTCGAGGTCGGCGCTGACGATGCCGATGGCGTCGAACTGCGGCATGGATCGGACGCTAACGGATAGCGTCGATGCCATGCGCTACCGGCAGCTCGGCTCCAGCGACCTGCAGGTGTCGGAGATCTGCCTCGGCTCCTGGATGACGTACGGCGGCGCCGTCGCGAGCGAGCGGGCCGAGGCCTGCGTCGCGAAGGCGTTCGAAGCCGGCATCAACTTCATCGACACCGCCAACATCTACTCGGACGGTGCCGCGGAGGAGTTCCTCGGCCAGGTGCTCGCCGACCGGCCGCGCGACTCGTACGTCCTCGCGACGAAGCTCTTCTTCCAGATGCCGGACGGCGACAGCGGACTGTCGCGCGAGCAGATCTTCAAGCAGATCGACGCGTCGCTCTCGCGCCTGCGCACTGACTACGTCGACCTGTACCAGTGCCACCGGTACGACTGGAACACGCCGCTCGAGGAGACGATGGACGCGCTCACCGAGGTCGTCCGCCAGGGGAAGGCACGCTACATCGGCTTCAGCGAGTGGCCGGTCGAGAAGATCGCCGAGGCGATGGAGATGCCGGGCGTCGAGCGATTCGTCTCGAGCCAGCCGCAGTACTCGCTGCTCTGGCGCGGGCCGGAGCGTGACGTCATCCCGTACTGCACCGAGCACGGCATCTCGCAGATCGTGTTCTCGCCGCTGTTCCAGGGAGTGCTCACGGGCAAGTACAAGCCGGGCAGCCCGCCGCCCGCCGACAGCCGCGCCGTGAACGCGCACATGAACTACTTCTTCGGCAAGCGCCAGCTCGACGACGCGCTGCTCCGGCGCGTGCAGGAGCTCGGCCCGATCGCCGGCGAGCTCGGCATCTCGATGGCCCAGCTCGCGCTCGCGTGGATCCTGCGGGAGCCGAACGTCGCGGCCGCGATCATCGGCGCGACGAAGCCGGAGCAGGTCGAGGACAACGCGGCCGCGAGCGGCGTCGAGCTCGACGAGGAGACGCTCGGACGTATCGACGAGATCGTCGCCGGCAGCGTCGTCTACGCCGGCCCCGAGTCCTAGGGGACGACCTTCCCCGGGTTGAGGATCCCGTTGGGATCCAGCAGCTGCTTGATGCCGCGGTAGAGCGGAACGAGGTCGCCGTGCTCGCGCTCGAGGTATCCGAGCTTGCCGTAGCCGATCCCGTGCTCGCCGCTGCACGTGCCGCCGCGGGCGAGCGCGTCGTCGACGAGGCGCCCGTTGAGCGCGTCGGCGCGCGCGATCGACTCCGCGTCGTCCGGATCGAGCAGGAACGCCACATGGAAGTTGCCGTCGCCGACATGGCCGACGATCCCGCCGCGCAGGCCCGACTCGTCGATCGCGAGCCGAGCATGATGGATGGCAGCAGCGAGCTCCGACACGGGAACGGCGACGTCGGTCGTCATCGGCTTCGACCCGGGTGCGAACGCGAGCGACGCGAGCAGCGCGTTGTGGCGCGCCTCCCACATCCGCGCGCGGGCGGTGGGGTCCCGCTCGGACTCGAATGCGACCGCACCCTCGTCGTCGGCGAGCTCACGCACGGTCTCGAGATCGCCGACGACGCCCGCCTCCGTCCCGCCCAGCTCGAAGAAGAGGTACGGCGACTCGGGGAGCGACGTCCCCTTGTACGCGTTCAGCGAGACGATCGTCGCCGCGTCGAGCAGCTCGCAGCGCGTGACGGGGATGCCGGCGCCGATGATCGCAGCGGCCGTGCGACACGCCGCTTCGATGGACGGGAACGCAGCGCGCGCGACGACGATGTGCTCGGGAATCGCGTGGAGCCGCAGCGTCAGCTCGGTGATGACGCCGAGCGTGCCCTCCGAGCCGATGAACAGCTCGGTGAGGTTGTAGCCGGCCGAGGTCTTCACCGCGCGCGTTCCCGTCCGGATGATCCGCCCGTCGGCGAGCACGACCTCGAGCGCGAGCACATGCGCGCGCATGCCGCCGTACCGCACGGTCGTCGTACCGCTCGCATTCGTTGCCGCCATGCCGCCGAGCGTCGCGTCGGCGCCCGGGTCGACGGGGAACCACAGGCCGTGCGGACCCGTGGCCGCCTCGAGCTGAGACCGCGTGACGCCCGGCTGCACCGTCGCCGTCAGGTCGTCGGGACGGACGGCGAGGATCGCCCCCATCCGCGTCAGATCGAGGCTGATGCCGCCGTGCAGCGGGATCACATGCCCCTCGAGGCTCGTCCCCGCGCCGAAGGCGACGACCGGCACGCCGGCCTCGTTCGCGTATGCGAGCACCGCCGACACCTCGGCCGTCGACTCCGGGAAGACGACGACGTCGGGACGCTGCGGCGGGTGGTAGCTGACGTCCGCGGCGTGCTGGTCGAGCACGGACTCGCCGTCGCTCACGCGCCGCTCGTCCGGGACGAGCCGGAGCAGCTCCGCGCGCAGATCGGCGGCGACCGCCACGCGCGGAGCCTATGTCATGCGCCCGGGCGCCTGAATCCGCTCGCGCACTTCCCGTTCGTCTCCGGCGTGAGTGCGATGTTCGTCGCCTTCACGGTGAGGCCCTTGTCGGGGCTCGTACCGCGGACGAAGGCGCACATCTTCACTTTGATCGCCGACGCGTTCACCGTGAGCGTCTGATCGAGCGACGTCTTCGCAGACACGGTGACCGTTGTCGTCGTCGCCTTCGTCGACCCGAACGACCGCCCCTTCACGGTGATGGTCGAGCCGCTCACCTTCGTCACCGATCCGAACGCGAAGCCGAAGTTCGCGCCGCCGCCGAAACCGCCCGGAGGGCTTGGCGTCGTCCCTGTCCGCGGCACCGTGCCGGTCCGGGGCGGGCCGCTACCGCGGCCGCCGCCGAAGCCCGCGCCGCACTGGCCCTTCACAGGCTCGGTGATCGTGATCCGCGTGGCTGCGACGACGCCGTTCTTGCCGCGTGCGCCCGTCGCGGCGACGCAGGCGCCGACCTTGAGGCTCGACTTCGGAGCCGTACCCTGCTCCGTGATCGTCGCCTTACCGACCGTGACGGTCGACTTGCCGGACGGGCTGAGCGACGTCGTCAGGGTGAACGTCGTGCCCTGCACGGAGACGATCGGCCCGAAGACCGACCCCTGAACGGGCGTCGCCGCCGTTGCCGCCGCCGGGAGAAGAGCGAGCATCGCCGCTGCAGCGACAGGCGCAGTGAATCGGATCATTCTCAACCTCCTGAGCCGCCGCCGAAGCCGGTGGCGCCCCCGTTGTTTCCAGAGCCAGAGCTGCGTGCCGCCGCCGCCGAAGCCGGCGAAGCCGCCGCCGCCGAGCGTGATCGACTCGGCCGCGACGTCGCCGTTCGACTTCTGCGAGCCGCGGATGACGACGGTGTCTCCGGGCCGGACGTTCTTCACGGTCCCGGTCACGGTCCGCGTCACCTGCAGAGGCGGCCGACGTCGTCACCTTCACCGTGTTGCCGCTCGTGTCGGTGACGTAGAGCGTCGACCCCTTGATCGCGGTGACGGTTCCGATCGTCGCGCCGGCGCCGCCGAAACCGGATGCCACCGCCGCCGCCGGTCGGCGTCGTGGCCGAGCCGCGCAGACGCGAGGTGAGAGGCCGCGGCGCTGCCGTTTCCGTTGCCGGAGCTGGAGCTCTTCCCGTAGTGCTTCTGCGCTTCGGCTCCGCCGATGAAGGCTCCCGCGGCGACCACCGCGAGTGCGAGCACGGCGGTCACGACGCGGCAGTCTTCCGCCGCCGCCGAGTGCGAGCGCCTCGAGCTCGAGCTCGACGTCGTCGTCGGGCTCGTCGGCGGGAATGGGAAGGTCACTGTCGAGCTGTGCGTCATGCATCGCTCCTATTCGTAACGCAGTGCTTCGATCGGCCTCAGCGAGGCCGCGCGATTTGCCGGATAGATGCCGAAGAACAGGCCGACGGCGATACCGACGCCGAACGCGAGCAGCACCGAGTACGGCTCGACGACCGGCTGGACGCCGACGATCTTGAACCGGCTCCCGACGAGCCCCGCACGCGACGCCGAGCGACGCCCGCCGCACACGGAGAGCAGCACCGACTCGGTGAGGAACTGGCCGAGGATGTCGCTGCGGCGCGCGCCGAGCGCCTTGCGGATGCCGATCTCGCGCGTCCGCTCGGTGACGGTGACGAGCATGATGTTCATCACGCCGATGCCGCCGACGAGCAGCGAGATCGCGGCGACCGCGGCGAGCAGCACCGTGAAGACGTGGTTGCGTCGACGCCGTCGTCTGGAGCAGCGACGCCTGGTTGAGGACGCGGAAGGTCGCGCGTGCCGTTCGATCGAGTGCGTCGGCGTGAGGATCGAGGTCGCCTCCGCCTGCGGCGGCGTTCACCTGATCGACGACTTCGCCTCGACGATGATCTGGCCGAGCCCGCCGGTGACGCCGGTGATGCAGGTCCTGCGTCGTCGTCAGCGGCGCGATCGCGATGTCGTCCTGGTCCTGGATGCCGTTCGTGCCCTTGGGGTCGAGCACGCCGACGACGGTGGAAGCCGATGCCGTTCAGCTTGATCGTCTGCCCGAGCGGATTCGCGGTGCCGAACAGGTTCGCGACGACGGTCTCGCCGAGCACGACGACGCGCGCGTGCTGCGACTCGTCCTGCCGCGGTGATGAACGTCCCCGCCTCGACGGGCGACTTCCGCGCCTCCGAGTACGACGGCGTCGTCCCGACGAACTGGCTCGGCGCGTAGCTCGCGGCGCCGAACGTCGCGGTCACCGAGCCGTCGACGACGGGGGTGACCGACTTGATGTCCGGCGCCGCCGACTTGTCCTGGAGCGCCTTCACGTCCTTCGTCGTCAGCTGCGTGAACGAGCTCTGGGAGCCGCCGGAGCCGCGGCCGAAGCCGAAGCCGCCCGGCTGGATCGAGCACGACGTTCGTTCCGAGGCCCTCGATCTGCTTCTGCACGGCGACCGGCGAGCCGTGCCCGACCGCGACGAGGATGATCACGGCGGCGACGCCGATCGTGATGCCGAGCATCGTCAGCAGCGAGCGCAGGCGGTTCGCGAGCACGCCCTGCACGGCCATCCGGAACGCCTCGGCCACGCTCATGCGCTCACCGCTCTGCGAGCGTCGCCGCTCGAGCCTCGGCGGCAGCGCGTCAGCGCCTCGTCCGCCGGTCCGAGTCGATCCGCCGTCGACGAGGTGGATGACACGCTTCGCGTACCCGGCGATGTCGGGCTCGTGCGTGATCATCACGATCGTGCGGCCCTCGGCGTTCAGCCGCGCGAAGATCTGCATCACCTCGACGCCCGACGCCGATGTCGAGGTTGCCGGTCGGCTCGTCGGCGAGGATGATGCGCCGGGCTCGGTCACGATCGCGCGCGCGATCGCGACCCGCTGCTGCTGGCCGCCGGAGAGCTCGGACGGCATGTGGTGCATGCGGTCGGCGAGGCCGACCGCGACGAGCGCCGCCTCGCGCGCGCTCGCGGCGCTCCGCGCTTCGGCACGCGCGCGTAGATGAGCGGCAGCTCGACGTTGCGCAAGCGCGCTCGTGCGCGGCATGAGGTTGAAGCTCTGGAAGACGAAGCCGATCTTCCGGTTGCGGATGTACGCGAGCTCGTATTCGTCGAGCGCGCTCACGTCGATCCCGTCGAGCAGGTAGCGGCCCGTAGTCGGGATGTCGAGGCAGCCGACGAGGTTCATGAGCGTCGACTTGCCGCTGCCCGACGCGCCCATGACGGCGACGAAGTCGCCGCGCTCGACGACGAGATCGACTCTCCCGCAGCGCGTGCACGGCGATGTCGCCGGCGCCGTAGCTCTTCGAGACGGCGCTGAGGACGAGCGTCGCGGCGCCGGCGCGGCCGGCTCATCCGCCGAGCCCGCCGCCGAAGCCGCCGCCGCCGCCGCCGCGGAGACGCGCCGCGCCGCCGGTCGTGCCCGTCGTCGCCGTCCCGCCGTCGTCCCGCCCGAGCTCGAGATCGACACCGACGGAAGGACGACGGTCTCGTTGCCCTTCAGGCCGCTGAGGATCGCCGTCGACGAGTCGCCCTGCGAGACCGGCGACGACCGGGACACGCTCACCTGCGTGCCGTTCCGGAGGACGGTGACGGTCGCGTTGCTCCCGCTGCCCGTCACGGCAGCCGTCGGCACGTGCAGGACGTTGTCCGCCTCGCCGACGACGACGTCGACGTTCGCCGTCATGCCCGGCTTCAGCCCGGTCTCGCTGCGGTCGAGTGCGAACGTGACCGTTGTACGTGACGACGCTCGACGACGACGTCGCGGTCCCGGCGACCGCGATGACGTGCGCCGCGAGCTCCGTCGTTCGGCAGCGCGTCGACCGTCACCGTCGCGGCCTGGCCGACGCGGATCTTCGCCGCGTCGGTCTCCGCGAAGCCGGCGACGACCTGCATCCCCTTCACGCCGGTCAGCGTCACGAAGCCGAGCTGCCGCTCGACGAGGATCCGCTGCCGCCGCCGAGCTCGAGCTGCGACGACGAGGGCGCCGACGGTGCCGCCGCCCGACGTCTGAGTGCCGACCGTGCCGTCGACGGTCGCGACGACGCCGGCGATCGGCGCGCGCAGCGTCGTCTCGGCGAGCGCCTTGCGTGCGTTCGTGACGCCGACCTGCGCGTTGACGACCCCTGCGCGGGCGGACGCAAGCGCTGCAGCGGTCGGCGGCGACTGCTTCGTCGCAACCGAGGCGAGCGTCGTCTTGAGCCCGAGCCGGCTCGACGCGATCGACTGCTCGTCCCTCGCGGTGGTCGCGGCCACGCTCATCCGCGCACTGTCGAGCGCCTGCCGGTCCGAGGCGATCTTCGCCTCGTCGGCGACGATCGCCTTCGCGTCGCTCTGGAGCGACGTCATGGCGGCCTGGTCGTTCGTGACCTTCGTGTTGTCCTGCGTGATCGCGAAGCCGTCGTTCTGAAGCGTCACGGAGAGCGCGTTGAGCTGGGTCTGGTCGTGGTTGACGGCGGACGTGAAGTCGTCGATCTGGTTCTGGGCCGAGGCCTCGCCGGCGGCATCGTGCGCGGTCGTCGCCTGCTGAAGATCCGTCTGCGCCTGCGAGAGGCTCGTCTTGTCGGCCGACTGCTGGTTCTGAATCGCGAGCTGCTGCTGCTGGTCGGACTGCTGCTTCGCCTGGTCGGATGCGAGCTGCGCCTTGTCGGCGGTGATGGCGGCATTCGCGGCGTCCGCGTTCGCAAAGACGGCCTGATCCTGCTTCTGCTGGTACAGATCGACCTTTTCCTGGCCCTGGTCGGTCTTGAGCGCGCGCTGGGCGTTCGCGATCGTCGCGGACGACTGTCTCGCGTCCTGCTTTGCGGTCGCCTGCGCCGTCGCGAGCGATTGCTTGGACTGCGTGACCGACAGCGCGTCCTGCTTGCGCTGCTGCGCGGTCTCGCCCGTGAGCGTCTGCTCGTACTGCGCGTTTGCCGTCGAGAGCGAGGCGTCCGCCTGCTGGAGCGCCTGGCGCTGGGTCGTCGCGTCGATCTTGCCGAGCACCTGGCCGCGCTTCACGTGCTCGCCCGGCTTCACGGCGACGGACGTGATCGTCCCGGCCGAGGTAAAGCCGATCGAGAGCTCCTGCGCTGCCTGGAGCGTGCCCGTCGCCGAGATGGTCGAGAGGACGACGCCGCGCGCGACGGTCGCCGTGCGGATCTGCGCCGCGGGAGCACTCGTACCCGCGACGACGAAGTACGCCGCTATGCCGGCACCGACGAACGCGGCGCCGAGCATCCCGTTGAGGGCGCCGATCCCGCGGAGAGACCGGGGGATGCCGCGGCCGCGGACGCGTGCCGGTAGACGACTGCTGATGGCGTTCATGGGCGTACTCCTTCTGCGCGACGTTTCCGCAGCTAACCCTGGAGCGCGCCTCTATGAAGCGGATGAGAACTCGCGCGAGGGCAGGATCGCGTCGGCGAGCCCGTACTCCACCGCTTCCTCGGGCGAGAGGAAGCGGTCGCGGTCGATGTCGCGCATGACCTCTTCGACGTCCTTGCCGGCGTGGCGCGCGATGATCTCCGCGTACTTGCGCGTGATCGCGAGGATCTCCCGCGCGGCGATCTGGATGTCGGCGGGCGTGCCGCGGAAGCCGCCCGATCCCTGGTGGATCATCACCTTCGAGTTCGGGAGCACGTGCCGCTTGCCGGGAGCTCCGGATGCGAGCACGAGCGCGCCGGCCGACATCGCCATTCCGATGCCGTACGTCTGCACATCCGGCTTGACGAACTGCATCGCGTCGTAGATCGCGAAGCCCGCGTACGCGTCGCCGCCCGGCGAGTTGACGTAGAGATGGATGTCCGCGTCGGGATCCTCGGCCTCGAGGAAGAGGAGCTGCGCGACGATGAGGTTCGCCGACTGCTCCGACACCTCGGTTCCGAGGAAGACGATCCGCTCGCGCAGGAGGCGCGAGAAGATGTCGAACGAGCGCTCGTAGCGCCCGTCGGACTCCACCACCATCGGCACGAGCATGCTCACGGTGGGTATAATACGCAACCGTGGAGTTGCACGTCGAGAGAGACGTCGTCTTCCCGGCGCCGCCCGACGAGGTCTGGGAGGCGCTGACCGACCCGGAGCGGCTCGAGGAGTGGTTCGCGACCGAGGCCGAGCTCGATCCGGTGCCCGGCGGCGAGGGGATCTTCCGCTGGGGAGACGGCGAGGAGCGCCGTGCGACCGTCCGCGAGGCCGAGCCGGAGGAGCGCCTCGTCCTCGACTGGGACGACGGCGGCGAGGTCGTGCTCGAGCTCGAGGAGGTCGAGGGCGGCACCCGCCTGCACGTCGTGGAGACGTCGCCGGACTTCGCCACCGCGCTCGAGCTGCACGCCCTCGCATGGGCACCCGTCCGGTAGACGCGGTCTTCGACGCCCTGGGCGACCCGGGCCGGCGGGCGCTCGTCGCCTCGGTGGCCGAGCGGGGAACGGCGACGGCGACCGAGCTGGCGGCCGGGCTGCCGGTCACCCGCCAGGCGGTGGCGAAGCAGCTCGCGCTCCTCGCGGATGCCGGCCTGGTGCGAGCGACCCGGATCGGGCGCGAGACGCGCTACGCGGTGACGCCGCAGCCGCTCGGCGACGCCGCCGAGTGGCTCGTCGAGGTCGGGGCCCAGTGGGACGAGCGCCTCGCCGCCCTCGGCAGAAGCCTTTCTAGGGCCCGAGCCGCTCGATGAGCCAGCCGCCGGCCTGCCGGCGGTAGCGGAAGCGGTCGTGGAGCCGGTTCGCCCGGTGCTGCCAGAACTCCCAGGCCTCCGGGAGGAGCCGGTACCCGCCCCATGTCGCCGGCCGCGCCGGCTCGCCCGCCGCCTCGAGGGCGTCGACACGCGCTTCGAGCCACGCGCGCGACTCCACCGGCGCGCTCTGGGGCGACGCCAGGGCGGCGAGCCGCGCCCCGAGCGGGCGCGAGGCGAAGTACGCGTCCGCCTCCGCGCCCTCGACCGGCTGCACGGAGCCCTCGATCCGCACCTGCCGGCCGAGCACGTCCCAGTGGAAGAGGAGGGCTGCGTGCGGGTTCGCCGCCAGCTCGCCGCCCTTGCGGCTCGTCACCTGGGTGAAGAAGACGATTCCGGCCTCGTCGGCCTGCTTCATGAGCACCATCCGGACGGACGGGCGCCCGTCGGGCGTCGCCGTGGCCAGCGCCACCGCCTCAGGCGCCCGGACGAGCGGCGCCACCTCCGCGAGCCAGCGCCGGAGCTGGGCCAGCGGCTCGGCGTCGAGGTCGCGCTTCCGGAGCGGCGATTCCCGCGGATCCATCGCGGCGAGGCTACGGGAAAATCCCGTCGCCTCGGCCCCCTGGTGGTCGCTACACCTGTGTCATGAGCGCACTCGATCAGATCTCGACCGACGTCATCCTCCGGGACGGCTCCACCCTGCGTCTCCGCGCACCGCTCGCGGACGACGCCGACCAGATGCTCGAGTTCCTCGCGGGACTCTCCGAGCGCAGCCGCTACCTCCGCTTCCACGGCTTCCCGGCCCTCGGGCCGAAGCTCGTCGCGCCGTTCCTCGATCCCGACTGGGACGAGCGCGGCGCGCTCATCGGCGTCGCGCACGACGGCCGCGATGGTCGCCCTCGCCAACTACGTGCGCCTGCGCGATCCGCGCGCCGCCGAGGTCGCGTTCGCCGTCGCCGACGACTCTCCAGGGCCGCGGCATCGGCACGCGCCTGCTCGAGCGGCTGGCCGAGCGCGCCGCCGAGCGCGGGCATCGAGTCCCTCGTCTTCGAGATCCTGCCTGAGCAACACCAGAACTGCTCGCGATCGTTCCGCGACGCCGGCTTCGAGCTCGACGCGCGAGCGCTCGACGGCGGGTCCGATCGAGGTGACGATTCCCGATCGCAGGCGACCGGCGCACGACCGCGACCGCGTCGACGAGCGCGAACCACGTCGCCGTGCAGGCGTCGCTCAGCCGTTCCTCGAGCCGAAGTGCGTCGCCGTCTACGGCGCATCCGCACGCCGCGGCTCCATCGGCGGCGAGCTCTTCCGCAACATCCTCACCGCCGACTTCGCCGGAGCCGCCTATCCCGTCAACCGCAGCGGCGACGCCGGTCGCCGGCGTGCACGGCTACGCGAGCGTCGGCGAGATCCCGGAGCAGGTCGACCTCGTCGTGATCTGCCTGCCGGGCGAGCCGTCATCGCCGCGGCACAGGAAGCGCTCGAGGCCGGCGTGAGCGCGCTCTGTCGTCATCTCGGCCGGCTTCGCCGAGATCGGCCCCGAGGGCGTCATCCGCCAGGAGCAGCTGCTCGCGCTCGTGCGCGACCACGGCGCGCCGCTGATCGGGCCGAACTGCCTCGGCATGGCATCCGACCGTCGTCCCGGCTCAACGCGACGTTCGCTCCGCGCGCATTCCGCGCCCGGGAAGCGTCGGCTTCGCGTCGCAGAGCGGCGCGCTCGGTCTCGCGGTGCTCGAGCAGGCGCGGGAGCGCGAGCCTCGGTCTCTCGTCGCTTCGTCGTCGCTCGGCAACAAGGCGGACGTCTCGTCGAACGACCTCCTCGAGTACTGGGAGGACGACGAGAACGACGAAGCTCGTCATGCTCTATCTCGAGTGCTTCGGCAACCCGCGCGCTTCGCACGCATCGCGCGCCGCGTGGCGCGCGAGAAGCCGGTGCTCGCGATCAAGAGCGGCACGACGCGCCGCCGGCGCAAGGCCGCGAGCTTCGCACACCGCTGCGCTCGCCGGCTCCGACGCCGCCGTCGACGCGCTCTTCCGCCAGACCGGCGTGCATCCGGCACGCAGACGCTCGACGAGCTCCTCGACGTCGCGGCCCTGCTCAACGACAGCCGGTGCCGCGCGGCCGCCGGGTCGCGGTGCTCACGAACGCAGGCGGCCTCGGGATCCTCTGCGCCGACGCGTGCGAGGGCGAGGGCCTCGAGCTGCCCGACGCCGAGCGACGGAGACGCGCGGGCGCTGAGCGAGGTCATGCCGGTCGAGGGCAGCACGTCGAACCCGATCGACATCCTCGGGTCGGCGACCGGCGAAGACGTTCGCCGACGTGCTGCCGACGCTCCTCGCCGATCCCGGCATCGACGCTCTCTTCGTCCTCTTCGTCCCGACCGTCGGCGTGTCGCGAGGAGGACGTCGGAGCGGCGATCAGCCGTGCCGGCGGCCGACGCGGGCGAGAAGCCCGTCGTCTGCGCGTTCCTCTCGGCCAAGGGTGCGCCCGCGTCGCTGCGCAGCGCCGCCCCTGTCCCGTTCTTCTCGTCTCCCGAGGCGGCAGCGCGTGCGCTCGGGCTGCGCGGCCGCCGCGGCGACTGGCTGCGCCGGCCCGCCGGGACGATCCCCGAGCTGGACGTCGACCGCGAAGCAGCGGCCGACGTCGTCGCCGAGGCGCTCGCGCGCGGCGACGATGCGTGGCTCGCGCCGGCCAGGCGCGCCGGCTGCTCGAGGCGTACGGGCTTCCCGTCGCTCCCCGAGTGCGTCGTCGACACCGCGGACGACGCGGCGGCGGCTGCCACGGAGCTCGGCTTCCCCGTGGTCGTCAAGAGCGCGGCCGCCGGCGCCCACAAGACGGAGTCCGGAGGCGTCGCGCTCGAACCTCGCCGACGAGGCGGAAGTGCGCGCAGCCGTCGATCGGATCGGCCTGCCGTGCTCCTCCAGCCGATGATCCGCGGCGGAGCCGAGCTGCTCGCCGGCGCCGTCCAGGATCCGATCTTCGGGCCTCTCGTCGCATTCGGCCTCGGCGGCGTCTTGGCCGAGCTGATCGGCCAGGCGCGTTCCGGCTCGCCCCGCTGACCGACCTCGACGCCCGCGAGCTCGTGCGGGCGGACAAGGCCGGTCGGCTCGTCGCCGGCTTCCGGGGCGCACCCCCTGCTGACGCCGACGCGCTCGTCGACCTCCTCCTCCGGCTCTCGCGGCTCGTCGAGGACTTCCCCGAGATCGCCGAGCTCGATCTCAACCCGGTGCTCGCGCTCGCCGACCGCGCGGTTGCGGTCGACGCCCGCGTCCGGGTCGCGCGGCAGGCGCCGCTGCGGCGGGCGAAATCCTGGTAATCGCCTCCCTGCGGTAAACCCGCACTTCGCGTAGGTAGCGCAGCCGATGTCGCCCCTACCCGGGCGGGAGAAGGTGTGGTCAAAGGTGGTTGCCGGCGCCCTTCCCCTGACCGGTGCCGCGCGATCGCCAACATATCCGGGCTTCTCGAAGCTCCGGCGCATCCACCGCCTGAGGGGTCGGCTTGCCGGCCCTTCAGGTTATTCGGCTTCGCTAGGTTGAGGTCGTGCACGCGTTCGGTGTCCGGGAAGTCGCAGCGAAGCTCCGCGCGGCCGGCGGCGGGTACGAGATCGTCCACGAGTCGGCGGGCCTCGAGATGGGCGTGTACGTCCTTGTCGCGCCCGAGCCCGATCGGCAGCAGCCGCACGAGTACGACGAGGTCTACGTCGTGCTCGAGGGCTCCGGCGTGCTCGAGGTCGAGGGCGAGAGCGTCCCGGTGAGCGAAGGCTCGGCCGTCTTCGTCGAGGCCGGCGCCGACCACCGCTTCACCGCGTACGAGCAGCTCGCCGTGCTCGTCGTCTTCGAGAAGCGCTAGCTCGCGCCGGGTCGCGTGACCGCGCGCGCCCATCTGACCGCAGCTGTCCTGCTCGCTGTGCTCGCCCCGATTCCTGCCGGCGCGTTGAGCCTCGCTTTCATCGATGCGTCTCGCGACTTCTCGCTGCTTCTCTGGCTCGTGCCGGCGGCGGTGCTCGCAATCGGACGGAAGCGGTGGTGGGGGACAAGCGTCACCGTGACCGCACTGCTAGCAGTCGCGGGGATCGTTCTTTCCGGCCTCGTAATGCTCGCCGTGGTTGCGGCGGCAATGGGTGGCGGTGTCAGCCGAGCACCGCGCGCACGTCGCGCGCGATCTGCAGGTCCTCGCGCGCCGCGACGACGAACGACGCGCACCGCGCCGCCGCCGATCTCGGCGTCGGGCTCCGCCTCGTTCCGGCCCGGGTCGATCTCGACGCCGAGGAACTCGAGCCCTTCCGCAGCTCGCGCACGGATCGCCGCCGACCGCTCGCCGACGCCGCCGGTGAAGACGAGCAGGTCGAGCCCGCCGAGCGCCGCCGCCATCGTGGCGATCCCGCCGCGGAGGCGATGGAGATAGACGCCGACGGCGAGCGCAGCGGTCTCGTCACCCGCCGCCTCGCGGTCGAGGACCTCCTTCATGTCCGCCGTCCCGGTCAGGCCGAGGAGCCCCGAGCGGTGCTCGAGCGTCGACGCGAGCTCGGACGGCGGCATCCCCATGTGCTCCTCGAGCCAGAGGATGAGCCCCGGGTCGATCTCGCCGGAGCGCGTCGCCATGACGAGCCCGTCGAGCGGCGTGAAGCCCATCGTCGTGTCGACCGAGCGCCCGTCGCGCACCGCGGCGAGCGAAGCGCCCGCGCCGAGGTGGCACGTGACGACGCGCGACGCCGCGGGGGCTCCCGCGAGCTCGAGCGCGCGCCCGGACGCGTACGCGTGCGAGAGCCCGTGGAAGCCGAACTGCCGCAGGTCCCACCGCGTCCGCCACTCGCGCGGCAGCGCGTACGTCGTCGCCGCCGCCGGCATGCGCGCGTGGAACGCGGTGTCGAAGCACGCGACCGCCGGCACGTCCGGCAGCGTGCGGCTCACGAGCTCGAGCGCGCGCAGCGACTTCGGCTGGTGCAGCGGCGCGAGGTCGGTGAGCGCTTCGAGCCGCTGGACGACCGCAGCGTCGATCAGCACCGGCTCGACGAACTCGCGTGCCGCCGTGGACGATGCGGTGGCCGACCGCGTCGACGTCGCCGATGGTCCTCGAGCCCTCGCGTCGACCGTCCCGACCACGAGCGAGCTCGTCGACCGCGTCACCGTCGAGGACGAGAGCTTCAGGCTGCTCGACCCCGCGTTGACGACGAGACACTCTCAAGTACGGCCAGGTCCAGTCGCGGATCGCGGGCGCGTCGTCGCCCTCGATGCGCGTGTACGCGCGGGCGCGCACCCGCTCGTCCTCCATCTGCTGGCGCAGCATCGCCGCATGCGAGCCGAGCGCAGGGGACGCGGTCGATGACGTCCATCACGAGATGGAACCGGTCGAGGTCGTTCAGCATGACCATGTCGAACGGCGTCGTCGTCGTCCCCTCCTCCTTGTACCCGCGCACGTGGATGTTCGCGTGGTTCGTGCGCCGGTACGTCAGCCGGTGGATCAGCCACGGGTAGCCGTGGTACGCGAAGACGACCGGCTTGTCGGTCGTGAACAGCGTGTCGAACTCGCCGTCGGAGAGTCCGTGCGGATGCTCCGAGTCCGGCTGGAGGCGCATGAGGTCGACGACGTTCACGACCCGCACCCGCAGCGACGGCAGCTCGCGGCGGAGGATGTCGACGGCGGCGAGCGTCTCGAGCGTCGGGACGTCGCCGCAGCACGCCATCACGACGTCCGGGTCGCCCTCCGTCGTTCGACGCCCACTCCCAGATCCCGATCCCGCGCGTGCAGTGCAGGATCGCGTCGTCCATCGACAGGTAGTTGAGCGCCGGCTGCTTGCCGGCGACGATGACGTTGACGTAGTGGCGGCTGCGTAGGCAGTGGTCCGCGACCGAGAGGAGGCAGTTCGCGTCCGGCGGCAGGTAGACGCGGATGATCTCCGCCTTCTTGTTCACGACGTGGTCGATGAAGCCGGGGTCCTGGTGCGAGAAGCCGTTGTGGTCCTGCCGCCACACGTGCGACGAGAGGACGTAGTTGAGCGACGCGATCGGCCGGCGCCACGGAATCGTGCTCGTCGACTTCAACCACTTCGCGTGCTGGTTGAACATCGAGTCGATGATGTGGATGAACGCCTCGTAGCAGTTGAAGAGCCCGTGCCTGCCGGTGAGGAGGTAGCCCTCGAGCCAGCCCTGGCACTGGTGCTCCGAGAGCACCTCCATGACGCGCCCGTCGGGGGCGAGATGATCGTCCGTGGGCAGGGTCCTCGCATCCCACGCACGGTTCGTCGTCTCGAACACGGCGCCGAGGCGGTTCGACGCCGTCTCGTCCGGGCCGAACAGCCGGAAGCGGTCCGGATTCAGCTTGATGACGTCGCGCAGATACGTGCCGAGCACGCGCGTCGCCTCGCCGAACGTCACCGCCGGCCGCGCCACCTCGACGGCGTACTCGCGGAAGTCCGGGAGCGCGAGGTCGTGAAGGAGCAGGCCGCCGTTCGCGTTCGGGTTCGCGCTCATGCGGCGGTAGCTCTTCGGCGGCAATGCGGCGAGCTCCGGAACGAGGGCGCCGTTCTCGTCGAACAGCTCCTCGGGCTTGTAGCTCTTCATCCACGACTCGAGCAGCGCGAGGTGCTCCGGGTTCGTCCGCATCTCCGCCATCGGCACCTGGTGCGAACGCCACGTGCCCTCGGTCGGGAGCCCGTCGACGGTCTTCGGCCCCGTCCAGCCCTTCAGTGTGCGCATGACGATCATCGGCCAGCGCGGCCGCTCGGTCACTCCCTCGACGCGCGCAGCGCGCTGGATCGCGGCGATCTCCTCGACGCATCGATCGAGCACCGCAGCCATGCGCTGGTGCGTCGGCTCGGGATCGGTGCCGTCGACCCAGTGCACGGTGTAGCCGCACCCTTCGAGCATCGAGGTCAGCTCGTCGTCGTCGATGCGTGCGAGCACCGTCGGGTTCGCGATCTTGTAGCCGTTGAGATGGAGGATCGGCAGCACGGCGCCGTCGGTGACCGGGTCGAGGAACTTGTTCGAGTGCCACGCGGTCGCGAGCGGGCCCGTCTCGGCCTCACCGTCGCCGACGATGCAGCACACGAGCAGGTCCGGGTTGTCGAACGCCGCCCCGTACGCGTGCGAGAGCGCGTAGCCGAGCTCGCCGCCCTCGTGGATCGAGCCGGGCGTCTCGGGCGCGACGTGCGACGGGATCCCGCCCGGGAACGAGAACTGCCGGAAGAGCTTGCGCAGGCCGTCCTCGTCCTGCGTGATGTCGGGGTACACCTCGGAGTACGTCCCCTCGAGGTACGCATTCGCGACCGCGGCCGGGCCGCCGTGGCCCGGGCCCATGACGTAGATCGCGTCGAGGTCCCAGTTCCGGATCGCGCGGTTCATGTGCGCGTAGACGAAGTTGAGGCCAGGCGTCGTGCCCCAGTGGCCGAGCAGCCGCACCTTCACGTGCTCGGCGACGAGACGCTCGCGGAGCAGCGGGTTGTCGAGCAGGTAGATCTGGCCGACGGAGACGTAGTTCGCCGCGCGCCAGTAGGCGTCGATGAGCCGGAGCTCCTCGGCCGCGAGCGGTTGCACCGCGGTTTCTGCCACTGCCACCTGAGGTTAGTGGCTCAGGCCTCGTCCCTGCGCCAGGCGTAGGCGATGTCGGCGACGCGCGGCTTGCCTGCGAGCAGGTCGCGCCAGGAGGTCGCCGCCTCCCAGACGGACGCCTCGCCGAGGATCTCCTCGATCACCTCGCGCGCGTTCGGCCCTTCGAAGACGAAGAGGGCCTCGCGCTCGGTGAGATAGACGCAGTGCCCGTCGAGCGGGCTCTCGGACAGCTTGAAGGGCGGACCGTCGGCGACGAGCTGCGCAGCGGCTTCGTACCCGCCGGGCCGCAGTGGCACGACGACCGCGACGCGGCTCATCAGACCAGAAGGTGCGTCGCCGTCAGGTGACCCATTCGCTCGGCGAGCTCGCTGAGGACACCGAGCCCCTCGAGGCTGCCGATGCGGAGCGGGCCGCCGACGGCGAGGTCGAGCACGAGCGCCGGCCGGCCGGCGAGGCGCTCGCGCGTCGCGCGACCGACGTGCACCGACTCGATGTCCTCGTAGAAGACGCGATGGACGAAGCCCGGTCCCTCGAACCGCAGGGCGGACTCTTCCAATTCGAGCTTGCCGGCCTTCGCCGGGAGGCTCGACTCGCTCCAGAGGACTGCGAAGCTCTCCATAGCGGCATGATCGTCACGTTGCCCCCCAGGAGCATCGGTAGCCGCTCTTAAGCCATCGGCGGGAAAGCCGCAGCAGCCTTACGGCGTCTGCTCGCTCTCCTCCAGCAGCCCCTGCTGGAGCGCGTAGCGCACGAGCTCGGCGCGGGTGGTGAGCCGCAGCTTCTGCATGATGTGCGCCCGGTGCGTCTCCGCCGTGCGGACGGAGATGTAGAGCATCTTCGCGATCTCCTGGTTCGTGTGGCCGAGCGCGAGCAGCCGGAGCACCTCGCGCTCCCGCTCGGAGAGCGGGTCGGCGGCGGCGCGTGCCTCGGCCTCCGCCTCCGCGGCGGCGAGCCTCGCGCCGAGGGTCGGATGGACGTACCGTCGGCCGGCCGCGACCTCGCGGACGGCGGCGACGAGCTCGTTGTCGGCCGCCTCCTTCAGGAGGTAGCCGCTCGCGCCGGCGGAGAACGCCTCGCGGACGTAGCTCGGGTCGTCCTGCATCGAGAGGACGAGGATGCGGGACTTCGGCGCCGCCTGGAGGATCTCCGGCACGACCTCGAGTCCGCTGCGGCCCGGCATGACGACGTCGAGGAGCACGACATCCGGCTTGTGCAGCCGCGACAGCCTGATCGCCTCCTCGGCGTTGCCGCCCTCGTCGTCGACGGTGATCTCGTCCTCGGCCTCGAGCAGCAGCCGCAGGCCTGAGCGGACGAGCGCGTGGTCGTCGACGATCAAGACCCGGGTCACTGGTTAGGCACCTCCGCTACGAACGTCGTCCCTGCGCCCGGCCGCGATTCGATCGTCAGCCGGCCGCCCAACAGCGCCACACGTTCGCGCATACCTATCAGGCCGAGGCCCTCTTCGCGCGTTCGAGCGGGATCGAAGCCGACGCCGTCGTCCTCGACGACGACCGAGACGGCGCCTTCCTTGCGGCCGACGACGATGCTCACGCGGCCGGCCCGGGAGTGCTTGACGATGTTCGTGAGCGCCTCCTGGACGATCCGGTAGAGCGCGGTCTCGACCTCGGGCGAGAGACGGCCGGCGGGCAGCGACGACTGGAACTCCATCGAGATGCCGGTCTGCTCGCCGAAGCTCGACGTGAGGCGTTCGAGCGCCGCGACGAGGCCGAAGTCGTCGAGCGCCTTCGGGCGGAGCTCGACCGCGAGCTGGCGCACGTCCTGGAGCGTCGCGCGCACGAGGTCGCGCACGTCCGTCAGCGCCGCGGCCAGCTCATCCGGTCCCTTCGCCTCTTCGATCGTGCGTAGTCCGAGCAGGATCGAGGTCAGCGCCTGTCCGGTCTCGTCGTGCAGCTCGCGGGCGAGCCGGCGGCGCTCCTGCTCCTGCGCCGAGACGACACGCTGGAGCGCGTCACGGGCGACGCGGCGCGAGAGGTCGACGGCGACGGCGGCACGCTGGGCGAAGCCTTCCGCGACGCGGACGTCGTCGTCCGTGAAGCGTGGATCGGGGCCTTGCTTGTCCTGGGCCGTGATGACGCCGATCGCGTCGCCGCGAAGGACGAGGGGGACGTAGAGGCCGGTGACCATGTGCATTCGCCGTGCCGTCTCCTGGTCGATCTCCGGGTCGTCGAGGATCGAGTCGACGCGCTCGCTCCGCTTGCGCTCGAGCACGCGCATCGTCTTCGACCGCGCGGGGATCGACATCCCGATGACGCTGTCGGCTCCGGCGCCGGCCGCGGCCTCGATCCGGAGCACCTCTCCGTGCGGGAGCGCGATGGAGACGCTGTTGGCGGCGAGCAGCCCGCGCAGCCGCACGGCGATCGTCTGCAGCAGCGGGGCGAGCTCGAACTCGGACACGAGCGCGAGCGCGACCTCGTTCAGCGACTCGAGCTGCGCCGACCAGCGCGTCACCGACTCGTACAGGCGTGCGTTCTCGATCGCGACCGCCGCCTGTGCGGCGAGGAGGACGACGGCCTCTTCGTCGTCCTGCGTGAAGTCGCCGTCGTCCTTCTCGGTCAGGTAGAGGTTTCCGTACGAGACGCCGCGGAGTGCGACCGGGACGCCGAGAAACGAACGCATGGGCGGATGGCCGGGCGGAAAGCCGACGGAGCGCGGATCCTCACCGAGCTCGTGCAGCCGCAGCGGGCGCGCGTCGCGGATGAGCACGCCGAGGATGCCACGGCCGGTGGGCAGGTCGCCGATGCTCCTGTGCGTCTCGGGGTCGACGCCGGTGGTGACGAAGCGCTCGAGCCGCGAGCCGGTAGGGTCGAGGACGCCGAGGGCCGCGTACTGCGCGCCCGTGAGCGTCGCCGCCGTCTCGATGAGCTTCTGGAGGACGGCGTCGAGCGACAGCTCCGAGGTGAGCGCGATCCCCGCCTCGACGAGCGCACGCATCCGGTCCTGCGCTGTCGACGTCGACGCCATCGGTCAGAGCCTGGCACGGAGGTCGGCGGGCCGTAACGTGCGGCCTCCGAGCTCGCCGTCCGGGGGCACGAGCTCGCGTACGACCCGCAGGACGACGTCGACTTCGTCGCTGAGCGGGCTGAGCAGCTTGTTCCCCTTCAGGAGCACTTTGCCGCGGGGACCAGGGTGGACGGCGAGATCGCGCTCGGCGTAGCCGAGGCCGCGCAGATGCTCGTTCGCGGCCGCGATCGTATCTTCGGTCACAGGCCCGAAGGGTACCTACGCCCCTACCGGAACAGATCCCGCTCCGGCGGGACCGGGATATCCGTCGCCCGCCCCTCGCCGCGGACGTCGAGCCCGCGGACGACGGTCACCGGGATGCGTCCGAGCTTCCCGGAGACGAGCTGGGCGGCCGCCGCGATCTCGTCGGCCACCGCGATCACCGTCGCGTGCAGCTCGTAGCCGATCGGGTCGCGCTCGCCCTGGAGATCCTGCATGACCTCGACGCCCGCGGCGCCGATGGCGACGTCGGTCGTGCCCTGGCGCCACGGGCGGCCGAACGAGTCGGTGACGATGACGCCCACGTCGCGGCCGGTGCGCTCGCGCAGCTCCTCGCGCAGCCGGACGGCGGATGCGTCCGGGTCGAGCGGCAACAGCACGAGCGTCCCGGGCTCCGGCGTGTTCGACCCGTCGACGCCCGCCGACGCGCAGATGAAGCCATGGTGGGTCTCGCAGATGACGAGCGGCGGGCGTACGCGGACGACGCTCTTCGCCTCGCGGAGGATGACCTCGATCCGGCGCGCCGGGTCGCCCCCTTCGCCGGCGATCTCGAGGGCACGTGCAGACGGCTCGATTCCCTCGAGCGAGACGACCCGTCCCTCGATCTTCGAGATCGCCTTCTGCGCGACGACGACCACGTCGCGATCCTCGAGCTCGATCCGCTCGACGATCATCGCGGCGAGATCGTCGCCCTCGCGCAGCTCGGGGATCCCCTCGACGGGGACGATCGAGATCGCCGTCACAGACCGACGATACGGACGCCGGCGTGCCCGCGGTAGCGGCGATTCAGGTTGACGATCACCGCGGTCATCCCCTCCAGGGCCCGCGCACTAGTGAGTGGGCCGGCGTCGAGCGCCCGACCGGCGACGACCGCGCCGGCGAGTGCGAGCGCGAGCTCCTTCGCACGCTCGTCGTCGCCGCAGACGAGCGCGTCGCCGTCCGCCTTCCCGTGCGCGAGCGACCTGGCCGCAAGCGAGTGCAGGCCGGCGGCGACGGGTGCACGCAAGAGCTCCTGCGTGCGCTCCGCGATCGATCGTTGCTCCTCCGTGGGATGCACGCCGGTCTTCGTGAAGCGCAGCTCGCTCGCGACGCTCAGAACGGGCGTGTCGCCGATCGCGTCGGCGAGATCCGCGGCGGTCGGGAGCGCCGCCTCCGCCTTCACCGCGAGCACGACGATGTCGACGCCGCGAACCGCGTCGACGTTCGCAACGCCCGAGTGGCAGCCTGCCTCGGCCGCCTTCTCGCGTGCGCGCTCGGCGTCGCGCGAGCCGATGACGACGTGCTCGCCCGCCTCCGCGAGCCTCTGGGCAAGTGCGAGCCCGAAGTCCCCCGTGCCCCCGACGACCGCGATCTTCACGCGGGCACTGCTCCGAGCGCCGCCTCTGCGAGACGCCGGCGAGCCGAGTCGTCCACCATGAGCGTGCGCGTGACGATGGGCCGCACGTCGCCGAGCCCGTCGAGGTCGTGCCGCATCCGCCTCGTCGACGACGAGCGCGTCGATCAGGCCGTCGTAGCAGCGCGCGAGATGGCGCGGCGACGTCCCGCCGGCCATGCGCACGAGCATGCGGTCGGCGGGACCCTTGACGGCGCGGCCGCCGATGAGCGGGCTCACGGCGACGCACGGCACGCGCCGGGCGGCGATCGCGTCGCGTACGTCCGGCACCGCGAGGATCGGCGCGATCGACACGTACGGGTTGCTCGGTGCGATGAGAATCTGGTCGGCCGCGGCGACGGCTTCGAGGACGCCGGGCGCGGGATGGGCGGCGTCCGCGCCCGTCGAACCGGACGGCGTCGACCTCGTCGCGGTGGCCGCGCCCCACGAACCACTCCTGGAAGGGGAACTCGCCGGCCGCAGTGGCGATCCACGTGCGCAGGCGGTCGTCGGTCACCGGCAGCAGAGCCGACGCGACGCCGAACGCCGACGCGAGCCGCGCGGTGACGCGCGAGAGCGGCTCGCCGGAACGAAGGGCCTGCGTGCGTACGAGGTGGAGGCCGAGGTCGAGGTCGCCGAGCCCGAACCAGGACTCGCCGCCGAGCGCCGCGACGCTTTCGAGCGTCCGGAACGTCTCGCCCGCGCGGCCCCACCCGCGCTCCTCGTCGTTCACGCGTGCGAGCGCGTAGAGGATCGAGTCGAGATCGGGGGAGACGTGGAGCCCGAGCACGTCGACGTCGTCGCCGACGTTGCCGACGACCGTGACGCTCTCCGGCGGCACGACGCCGACGACCCCTTGCGCGAACCGCGCACCGCCGACGCCTCCCGAGAGGACGGCGACGTTCATTCCGGCGCCGCCGCCGCGAGCTCGGCGAGGCGCGCCTGCGTGCGCGGGCCGCAACGGAGCTGGAGGCGCTCGAGGTCGGCGAGCGTGTCGACGTCCTCGGCGATGTTCGGAATCGCGACGGCCACGGTCTCCACCGTAAGCGCTCGGAAGCGGCTCGCGCTGTCTTGGCCGTACAACGGCTCGAAAACGTCCGGCCGGGAGAGGCCGAGCGCGTTCGTCGTCCCGTCGAGCGCCTCGACGAGCGCGAGCCCGTGCGCCGGGACGGCGGCGAGGAGCGCGCGGAGGTCGGCAGGCACGACGCAGGGGAGATCGGCGTTGACGACGAGCACAGGCTCGCCGGGGAGCGCGGCCAGCGCAGCCGCCACCGCGGCGCCCTGCCCGCCGCCGGGATCGTCCGCCACCGCAGCGCCGAGCTCGGCGGCGAGCGCGATGCCGTCCGCGTCGTTCGTCACGACGACGGGCCTGCCCACGGCCGAGGCGGCCGCGAGCACGTCCGCGAGCATCGCGAGCGAGATCTCGCGCCGCGTCCGTTGCGGCGCGCCCAGCCGCGTCTTGCCGCTCGAGCCCGCGAAGGGCACGACCACCCTCGTCATGGGCAGAGCGTAGTAGCGTCGGCCCGGTGAAGGTGCTTGCGACCCGGCGGCTCCCCGGCCCGGCCTGGGACGAGCTCGGCGACGTCGAGGTCGGCCAGGCCGACGGCACGCGCGACGACGTCGAGGTGCTCATCGTCTCGAACGAGCCGATCGACCTCGACGCGTTCCCCGCGCTGCGACTCGTCGCGAACTACGGCGTCGGCTACGACCGCATCGACGTCGACGCCTGCGCCGCCCGCGGCGTCGCGGTCACGAACACCCCCGGGGTGCTCGACGCGGCGACGGCGGATCTCGCCGTCGCACTCATGCTCGCCGTCCGCCGCGGCCTGATCACGGGCGACCGGCAGGTTCGCGCCGGCTCGTGGGCCGCGCACTGGACGGAGCCGCAGTCGCTCGGCCGCGACGTGAGCGGCGCGACGCTCGGCATCGTCGGCCTCGGGCGCATCGGCTCGGCGGTCGCGCGGCGCGCGCAGGGCTTCGACATGCGCGTGCTCCACGTCCGCCGCAGCGAGGGCGACCT
This sequence comes from uncultured Actinomycetes bacterium, assembly GCA_963802685.1. Taxonomy (GTDB): domain Bacteria; phylum Actinomycetota; class Thermoleophilia; order Gaiellales; family Gaiellaceae; genus Palsa-739. The sequence continues at coordinate 541,262 of CAWDJG010000007.1, read as the reverse complement.
GGATGCGCTCATGCGCGAGAGCGACATCGTGTCGCTGCACGTCCCGCTCTCGCGGGAGACGACGGGGCTCATCACGCGCGAACGCCTAGCCTCGATGAAGGACGGCGCCACGCTCGTGAACACCGCGCGCGGCGCCGTCGTCGACGAGGACGCGCTCGTCGACGAGCTCGTCTCCGGACGCATCGGCGCCGGCCTCGACGTGTTCGTGCACGAGCCGCACGTGCCGCCCGCGCTCTACGGGCTGCCGAACGTCGTGCTGACGCCGCACATCGCGAGCGCGACGATCGAGACGCGCGCGGCGATGACGCGCATCGTCGTCGACAACGTGCTCGCGTTCCGCCGGGGAAAGGCTCTTCCGACGCAAGTCGTCTAGTACTGCGAGCCGGGATGCCCGGCCTTGATCCAGTCGCGCACCTCGTACCAGTGGCTCGACCGCAGCGCGTCGGCGAGACGTTCGTCCGTGTGGACGGCGTAGAAGACGTTGTGCTCGAGGTCGCAGCAGATGGCGACGTCCGAGAGCGGGACGTCGGGGACGTGCATGAGCGCGTCGGCAGGCAGCTGCACCTCGGCGACGGTGTAGTGCTTGAACTGAAGCTCCGGCGCGAGCTCCATCAGGTCGGGCCAGTCGGGGCACGATCGCGAGCTCATGTGCGCTCCAGTTCGACGGCGGGCGACCACTGCCCTTCGAGGCGCACGAGACCGCGGCCGTCGTCGGCGGGGTAGACGACGAAGACGAGCGCGTCGTCGAGCGAGTGGTGCTGCACGCCGGCGTGCTCGTCGGTGAGGTCGAGACGAAGGTGCAGACGGCCGTCGGAGAACGGCGGGCGCTCCGAGGCGAAGCGCAGCGGGAGCGAGCGCGTCTCGTCGCCCCAGCCGAGCTCCCCGGTCGAGACGCCGCCCGCCGCGACGAGGGTCCCGCCGTCGTCGCGCAGCTCCCAGCCCAGGCGCGGCGGCGCGATCGGCGCGTCGGCGACGACGTCGAGCGCGATCGCGAACGGCTCGCCCGCGAGCAGCTGGCTCCGCTCCTCGCCCTCGGGGCCGAGCAGGCGGACGCGCTCGACGCGGGCGACGTCCCCGCCCCACTCCTTCAGGCCGGCGGCGCGCTCCTCCGGGTCGCGCTCGCCGGCGAGGAGCCGCCGGTACGCGACGACCGCCTCGTGCGTCGGGCCGTCGAAGGCGACGCAGCCCTCGCTGAGCAGAACCGCGCGGTCGCAGAGCCTCTCCACCGCGCCGGCGTCGTGCGACACGAACACGATCGTGCCGCCGCGCTGCTTGAACTCGAAGATCTTCCCGAAGCACTTGCGCTGGAACGCCTCGTCGCCGACCGCGAACACCTCGTCGAGCAGGAGCACGTCGGCCTCGATGTGCGACGCGATCGCGAAGCCGAGCCGCATGTACATCCCCGACGAGTACGTCCGCACCGGCAGGTCGATGAAGTCCTCGAGGCCGGCGAAGGCGACGATCTCGTCGAGCTTCTCGCGGATCGTCGCGCGCCGCAGCCCGTGGATCGAGCCGTTGAGGTAGACGTTCTCGCGTCCCGTCAGGTCGGGATGGAAGCCGGCGCCGAGCTCGAGCAGCGAACCGATACGGCCGCCGACCGCGACGGTGCCCGACGTCGGCTTGACGATGCCGGAGAGGAGCCGGAGCAGCGTCGTCTTGCCGGAGCCGTTGCGGCCGACGAGGCCGATCGCGCTGCCGGGCTCGACGGCGAACGAGATGTCGCGCAGGGCCCAGACGTCGGTGCCGCGCGTGCGGCCGCGGGCGATGACGAGATCCTTGAGCGCGCGGCTCTCGCGCGGGTAGACGCGGAAGCGTCTCGCCGCGTGCTCGACCACGATCTCGCCGGGCCTCATGGCAGTGCCCTCTTCACGATGGTCGCAAGTGTGCGGATGAACGCGGGGTCGTCGTTCGGCATCTCGATCCGTTCGAGCCGCATTCCGAGCCCGGCGGCCTTCTCCTGCGCTTCGACGTCGAGATCCCAGCGGATCTCGAGATGGTCGGAGACGAAGCCCACCGGGCAGACGAGCACGTGCTCGACGCCGCCGGCGTGCAGGGCATCGAGGTGGTCGAGGATGTCCGGTCCGAGCCACGGCTCGCCCGTCGGCGACTCGCTCTGGAAGCTGAACGAGAAGTCTCGAAGGCCGGCGGCCTTCGCGACTTCTCGCAGACGTCTCGAGGAGCTGATCCTTGTACGGGTCGCCCATCTCGAGGATGCGCGCCGGCAGCGAGTGTGCGGTGAAGACGACGTGCGCGTCCGTGCCGCGGACACGGTCGGCGAGCAGCTCGACGAATCCCGGCTCGACGTGCCAGCTGTCGACGAAGGTGAGCTCCGCACGGCCCGCGAGGGCCTCGCTCGAGCTGGTCGCGGTAGCCCTTGATCGAGAGCGCCGAGTAGTGGGGCGCGAGCACGAGGCCGGCGATCCGGTCGGCGCCGCCCGCGATCGCCGCCTCGGCGGCGTCGGCGATGCGCGGCGTCCAGTGCTTCATCCCCGTGTGCACCGGCAGCGCGAGCTCCTCGGCCAGCGCTGCCCGCGTCGCCTCGGTGATCGCGTTGAGCGGCGACGAGTCCTCGATGCCGAGCCGGCGGTAGCGCTCGACGAGATCGTCGAGATGCTCCGGCGCGACCGGACGGCCTCCGCGGATGTCGGAGTAGTACGCCGGTACGTCCGCGAGCCGCTCCGGCGAGCCGTACGCCATCAGCACGACTGCGTCGCTCATCCGTCCGACCCTAGCCTCTCGATGAAGTCGATCGTTGCCGCCCACGCGGGCGAGCGCTCCCGGACGAGCCAGCGGAGGCGCCGGATCCCCTGGATGTATCCGTAGCGGACGTCGTCGCCGTCGCTGCCGAAGCCTTCGGTGTACGCGTGCCACACGGCGTCGAAGACCTCGTCGATCCGGTCCGCCGGGTACTTCTCGTCGGCGGCGCCGTCACCGACGAGCACGCCCGCGTCCATCCCGACCGGGCCGACGCCGCAGAAGGCCCAGTCGATGAGCAGGCCGGAGTCGAGGACGTTGTCCGGGTGGAAGTCGTGGTGGCAGAGCGTCTGCGGAATCCCGTCGAGCCGGTCGAGCACGCCGTCGTCGAGCGGCAGCTCGTGCAGGCGGAAGTACTCGCGCAGCCAGCCGTGCGCGAGCCACGGCGCGTTGACGCCGAGCAGCTCCCGTTGCGCCGCGCCGAGCCGCCGCGCCGCTGCCGCGAGCAGCTCCGGCGTCCAGCGCTGCTCGTGCGAGTCGCCGCCGTCCTCGAGCCACAACGCGACGTCGCCGTCGGGCCGGTCGACGCGGGCGACCAGCCGGGGGACGCCGAACGGCTCGAGGACGCCCGAGGCGTAGGCGACGGGCTCGCGGAGCCAGTAGTACGGGTCGCCGGGATCCGCGCGCGACGGCCACTTCGGGTGCGGGCCTGCGTTCAGGCGGAGGAGCTTCAGCACCGCGCGCCGGTCGCCGGCGCGGACGCGCCAGACGCCGACCGCCGACGCGAAGCTGCGGCCGCGCAGGTCCTCGACCTCGTCGGCGACCGTCGCGGCGAGCACGAGCTCGAGCTCCTCGCGCGGGATCTCGATCAGACGGGAGCCTCCACCGTGCGCTCCTGCACGAGGGCGGTCAGCCGCGTGAGCACGTCGGGGTCGGTTCCCGGCAGGACGCCGTGACCGAGGTTGAAGACGTGCGAGCGCCGCTCTCCGGCGGCGAGCACGGCGAGCGCCTCCCGCTCGATCCGCTCCCACGGTCCGAGGAGGACGGCCGGCTCGAGGTTCCCCTGCACGGCGCGATCGGCCGGCGCGGCCGCGAGCGGCAGCCGCCAGTCGACGCCGACGACGTCGCCGCCTGCGCGGGCGAGGAGGCCGAGAAGCTCCTCCGTCAGGCCGGTGCCGAAGTGGATCGTCGGCACGTCGACGGCGGCGAGGATGCGCGCCGAGTACGGCTCGACGAACTCGGCGTAGTCGGCGGGAGAGAGCACTCCGACCCACGAGTCGAAGAGCTGGACGACGTCCGCGCCGGCGTCCGCCTGCGCGGCGACGTAGCCGGCGAACTGCTCGGTGAGCTTCTCCATCAGCGCGTGCCACACCGCGGGCTCGCGATACATGAGCGCTTTCGTGCGCGCGAAGTCGCGGCTTCGCCTGCCCTCGACGAGGTAGCCCGCGACGGTGAACGGCGCCCCGCAGAACCCGATGACGGCGCGGTCGGCGTCGAGCTCGCGCCGAACGATGCGAATCGCCTCGAGCACGTTCTCGTCCGGCTCGGTGGGAGCGAGGCGCTCGACGTCGGCGAGCGAGGCGATCGGCTCCTCGACGACGGGCCCGACGCCTTCGACGAGCTTCACGTCGATGCCCATCCCGAGCACCGGCGTGACGATGTCGGCGAAGAGCACGGCGGCGTCGACGCCGTGCCGCCGCACCGGCTGGAGCGTCACCTCCGCGCACAGCTCGGGCGTGCCGGCGAGCTCGAAGAAGCTGTACCGCTCGCGCAGCTTGCGGTACTCCGGCAGCGATCGGCCGGCCTGCCGCATGAACCAGACGGGCGTCCGCTCGACCGGCTCTCGCCGCGCGACGCGCACGAGGAGCGGCTCGTCCACGAGTCTAGGCGTCGCTTGCGATGCCGACTCCAGAACGCGCGGGTCTCCCGCGCGTTCGTCTGCGCTGCCAGACTCCCCCGCTGGAAACCGCACCACGGCTCCTAGACTAGCCCGGTGTCGGGTTCAGGCCCTCTCGTCGTGCGCTGGAATGCGATCGAGCACGCGCCGGTGCAGGCGGGCGCGATGCAGCTCGCGACGATCGAGGCCGTGAACGCCGGCACCGCCCCGTGGCGGACGCGCGGCGAGAAGGACGGGATCTTCGTCGCGTACCACTGGCTCGACGAGCGCGGCAACCCGATCGTCTGGGACGGGCTGCGCACGCCGCTCGAGCACCCCGTGGAGCCGGGCGCGACGCTGCGGCAGACGATCGCCCTCCGCGGTCCGATCCCGCCCGGCCGCTACCGGCTCTCCGTCGACCTCGTCGAGGAGCTCCGCTTCTGGCTCGCCGAGCTCGGGAACGACCCGCTCGAGAGCGACGTCGACGTCCTGCCGCGCGACGCGTCGCAGCGCCCGGCGTTCTTCCCGGACGGCGCCGAGCCGGCGCCGGGCTGGCACGAGCATGCGCGCGCGCTCCACGAGGAGGGGTACGCGGCCGTCGGCGGCGCGCTCGCCCTCGAGCGCGGCCTCCTGCGGCGCACGCCGGCCGAGCTCGCGCCGTACGCGCCGGGCGGCGGGCGCCATCCGCGCTTCGCCCATCCGCTCGTCTGCCCGTCCCTCCTGCCACCGCTCGAGCCGAACGCCGAGGTGGCGGGCCTCCCCGCCTACCGCGCCGACGGCGACGAGCCGTGGATGTTCGACGGACGGCTCGTGCTCAAAGTGCGCATCTGAGCTTGCCCGCCTACGGCAGCGACTGTATGGTCGCGTGACGTAGTTCCATTGCGGCTTCGAGGGGGCTCTGCGGTCCTTGCACGACTTCACCGTCGGTGGTGAGATCACCTACCGCGGACGCGCGTACCGCATTCGCGGCATTTCGCCGATGGGTGCCGTCGAGCGGCGCGTCCTGCTCGAGGACGTCGAGACGCACGAGCACATCGAGGCGACGTTCGACGAGCTGCGCGACGAGCAGCCCCCGCCGGAGGCGCCTCGCCTGGTCGAGCCCTAGACCTCGATCGCGATCTGGTCGTCGACGCGCGTGAACACGAACGCGCCGACGGCGAGCGCGGCAAAGCACGCGACGACGAGATAGAGCGCGTCGCCCCAGAACGGCAGCGTGCCGAGGAAGAGCGGCGCGCGCACCGCCTCGACGGCCGGCGACAGCGGGTTCACCCAGTGGATCACCCAGATCACGTGCGGGTGCTCGGCGAGCGTGCCCGACGTGAGCGGATAGATGATCGGCGTCAGGAAGAACCACGGGACGAGCAGCGCGGCGACGATGAACTCGACGTCACGGAAGAGCACGTTCAGCGACGCGAGCGCGAGTGCGAGCCCGGAGACGAGGCCGACGCACGAGCAGCGCGCAGCGGGACGCGAGCAGCTCCGTCGAGCGCGCACGCGGAAGGTCGATCGCGTTGACGACGAGCAGGATGCACGAGCATCACGGCGAAGCTCACGAGGTGCGCGCCGACGACCGAGAGCGGCACGAGCTGGCGCGGGAAGCGGATCTTCCGGATGAGGTTCGCGTTGTCGAGCATCGATCGCGTCGACGACTGGAGCGCCGCCGCGAAGAACGTCCAGATCGCGAGTCCCGCGAGGAGGAACAGCGGGTAGTGGTCGCCGCTCGCGAACGGCGACTTCCAGCACGACGCTGAACACGAGCAGGTAGACGCCCATGAGCATGATCGGGTTCGCGATCGTCCACAGGACGCCGAGCGCCGAGCCGCGGTACTTCGCCTGCAGGTCGCGCCGGAAGAGGTTCCCGAACAGCTCGCGGTACCGCATCAGGTCGGCGTAGACGTTCATGCCGGCTTCCGCGCGTAGATCGAGACGCCGCAGTAGTGGACCACGCTCAGGTGCGTGATCGTCCCGAGCGACAGGCCGATCTTCGGGATCTTCGAGAGCAGCCGCCCGTACGGCGACGGCGCCCACCCGTCCGGCCGCTCGAGCCGGCGCACGCGCAGGCCGGCGCCGACGAACGCGCCGAGATAGGCCCACACGGTGTGCACGTGCTCGTTGATGCCGACCTCCTTCTCCGCCGCCTGGTCGGGGTTCTCCGGACTTCGCCCGACGCCGCGCGTTCCCTCGTTCAGTCCGGCGACGACCGCGCCCGGCCGCGCGACCCGCGCCATCTCCGCCACCATCCGTCGGCAGGTCGAGCGCATGGTGGAGCGTCGCGAGGCAGTAGACGACGTCGAACGTCCCGTCGGGGAACGGGAGATGCTCGCCGTCCGCCTGCACGCGGCCGAAGTCGCCGTAGAACGCGCCGCGGCCGAGCCCGATCTTCTCGTCGACGAGGATGTCGGTCGCGACGAACTCGCAGTCGCGCTCGAGCCAGTAGCGAGCCGCCCACGCCTTCGCCGCTCCGACCTCGAGCACGCGCAGTCCGCGCAGCGCCTCCGATGTAGCGGTCGAGCAGCACCTGGAACGAGTGCCCGTTCGCGAGCCAGACGAGGTCGTTCCAGCCGAGCTCGCGGTTGACGAACGGAAGGACGGCGTCGACCGCGTCGTCGGGCTCGTACCAGCCCTCGGTGCGCGCCTTCTCGACCCAGCCCGCCGTCTCGCCGAGCTTCTCGCGGGCGCCGGGCAGGTCCTCGTGCAGCATGAGCGGGATGCCGTCCTCGACGCGCGAACGTCCGGCCGCAGCCGCCGCACGTGAGCGCTCCGTCGGCCTCCGCGAGCGAGGCACGGCAGAACGGGCAGCGGAGGAGCTCGAGGAGAGGGTTTCCACGTCCGGCTCGTCGGCCAACCTAGCTGATGCAATGGCCCCCAAACACCCGCTTAACAGCCTTGATTACGCGTTGATCTGCCGTGACGGTCGCTCGCGGCCGCTCTCGCCGCGCTTCCGGCGAGCCTGCTGACGATCTGGGCGCTGCGCCGCACGCCCGCCGCGCGGCACGTCGTCGCGGCCCCGCGCGCCGACCGCTGGCACACGCGCTCGACGCCGCTCCTCGGCGGCAGCGGCATCTTCGCCGGCTTCCTCGTCGCGGTCGGTATCGCGGTCGCGGCGGGCGTCATCCCGGCGAGCCGCGAGCTCGGCGGCATCGTCGGCGGCTGCGCGATCCTCTTCGTCGCCGGGCTCGTCGACGACGTGTTCTCGCTCCCTCCGCTCGCGAAGCTCGCGGCGCAGGGCGGTGCCGCAGCGCTCGTGATCGCGTCCGGCATCCACGTCCAGATCATCTCGAACGACATCGCTGCGACCGCGCTTGCGGTGTCGTCTGGCTGATCGGGATGACGAACGCGTTCAACCTGCTCGACAACATGGACGGGCTCGCCGCGTCGCTCGCGACGATCGCGTGCGCGTTCTTCGCCGATCGACGCGTTCACGATCCATCCGAGCCACATGATCGCCGTCGCTCGCACTCGGCATCTGCTTCGGCTGCCTCGGCTTCCTCCCGTACAACCTCCGGCTGCGCCGGCCCGCGTCGGTGTTCATGGGCGACAGCGGCAGCCAGCTGCTCGGCTTCGCCCTCGGCGCGCTCGGCCTCGCCTCGAGCTGGACCGTCGCCGGCTCGACGGTGGCGACGCTGCTGCTGCCGCTCCTCGTGCTCGCCGTGCCGATCCTCGACACGACGCTCGTCACCGTCGTCCGCCTGCTCGAAGGCCGGCCCGTGACGCAGGGCGGCCGCGACCACACGTCGCACCGCCTCGTCTACGAGGGGCTCTCCGACAAGCGCGCCGTCGTCCTCCTCACCGTCGTCTCCGCCGCGCTCGGGCTGACGAGCCTCGCGTACAAGGTGCTCGACGACACGCGCATCACGCTCATCGGCGTCCTCATCACGTTCGCGTTCCTGCTCCAGTTCGGGAGCTACCTCGCGGACGTGAATCGAGCGCCTGCGTCGGATCGCGCGCCGAGCTTCGTCGCCTCGCTCCTCGTCCACCGCAAGCGGCTCGTCGAGGTCGTCGTCGACTTCGCTGCTCATCAGCGCGTCGTTCACGGCTGCGTACTTCATCCGGCTGCGCGGCACCGGCGTCCCGTGGCAGCGCCACGTGTTCGATCTCTCGCTGCCCGCGCTGCTCGTCGCGCGCTACGTCTTCTTCATCGCCTTCGGCCTCTACCGCGGCGTCTGGCGCTACGCCGGTGCGCGCGATGCGGCGAGCGTCGTCGCGGCGTGCGTCGGCTCCGAGGCGGTCGCGTTCCTCTTCACATGGGCGACGGTCCCGTGGAACGGCTTCCCGCGCGGGACGTACCTCATCGACGTCCTCCTGTGCACGTTCCTCATCGGGGTCTCGCGCTTCTGGGAGCGCGCGGTCGCGCGCGGCCTCGCGTCTCTCGTCGGCCGTGGGCGGCAGCACCGCGTGCTCATCGTCGGCGCCGGCCGAAGCGGGCGGAGCCTGCTGCGCGAGCTGCGGGAGACGCCGGGCGAGCGTGTGGTCGGCTTCGTCGACGACGACGCCAACCTGCGCCGGCGCCGCATCCAGGGCGTGTCGATCGTGGGCGGTCTCGACGACATCGGCTGGGCGATCGGGCGGCTCGCGCCGGACGCCGTGCTTCGTGACGATCCCGGACGCGCCGCGCGAACGGCTCGACGGTGTCCTGGAGGCCTGTCGGCGGGCTGCGGTACCGTGCAGCTTCGTGCGGCGGGAGATCGAGCTCACGCAGGCCGTTCCCCTCGGCGCAGCCGTCGAGTGAGCGCCGCCGCGACGCCGCAGGGCGCCGGCCGGGAGACGCTCCGCTCCGCCACCCTCACCGACCGGTTCCTCGCCGCTGCCCCGCTCGCGATGGTCTACATCTGGCTCTGCGGCCTCCTGGCGGTCGAGAGCTGGCAGCGGGTCACGCCGTGGCTGTTCGGGGACGAGCTCGAGTTCACGCAGCTCTCGCGCGCGATCGCCGCGACCGGCCACGCCGCCGAGCGCGGCCAGCCCCACTCGGCCGACTCGCTCTACAACTACCTCACCTCCGTCATCTGGCAGATCCACGACGTCTCGACGGCATACGCCGGGATCAAGTACGTCGACGTCCTGCTCATGGCGTCGGTCGTCTTCCCGACGTACTTCCTCGCGCGCATGCTCGTCGGGCGCAATGCGGCGCTGTTCGCGGCTGCCGGTGCCGGCGCGATCCCTGCGATGGCGTACTCCTCGTATCTCGTGGAGGAGACGATCGCGTACCCGTACGCGGCGCTCTGCTTCTTCCTGATCGTGAAGGCCTTCGTCGTCCGCTCCGGCGGCAGATGGTGGAAGGTCGGCGCGGTCGTGGCGTCGGCGATCGCGCCGCTCGTCCGCGGCGAGCTGCTCATGATCCCGCTGGCGCTCGTGTTCGCGCTCCTGTTCGCGTGGTGGTCGAGCGAGAACGCGAGGGCGAGACGCCGCACGTGGTCGACCGGCGACTGGATCGGCGCGGCGGCGCTGTTCCTCGGCGCGATCTTCCTCATCAGCGGCATCCTCAGCCACCAGTCGACGCAGTGGCACGTCGTGACGCGCGTGTACAAGCACCGCATCCTCAACGAAGGCGGACTGGGCCGCCGGCTGTCTCGCGATCGGGATGGGCGTCATCCCCTTCGTCGCCGGGCTCGCCGCGCTCTTCCGCGCCCCGGGCGAGGAGCGGACGCGCGAAGTGCGCATGTTCCGCTCCGTCGCGCTCGGAGGCATCGTCGCGTTCGGCCTGTACACGGCGATGAAGGCCGCGTACCTCTCGACGGTGTTCGCGACGCGCGTCGAGGAGCGGAACATCATCTACATCGCGCCGCTGCTCTTCGTCGGCACCGCACTCGTCTTCTCGCGCCGCAGGATCAGCTACGTCGGGCTCGCACTCGCCGGCTCGTACACGCTGTACCTCGTCGCGTACGCGCTCTACCACGTGACGCAGTACCCGTACCAGATGGGCGTCCAGCTGTACTCGGACGCACTCGGCTTCGCGATCCTCCAGCAGGGCAACCGCTTCCTCTACTGGACGCCGGGCTTCGTGCGGTGGCTCCTCGTCGGCATCTTCTTCGGCGGCATGCTCGTGCTGCTCTCGCCGCGGCTCCTGCGCGGACGGGACCGGCTCGTCGGCTACGTCCTCGGCGTCGCCGCGGTCGCGATCGTCGGGTGGAACGTCACCGGCGAGCTCGCCGCCGCCACCGGGACGAAGTCGGTCGCGCGCCAGGCGGCGGCCACCCTCACGCACCCGTTCGGCTGGGTCGACGCCGCGACGCACCTGAAGCCGACGCTCTACATGGGCGAGGCGGAGATCGACCAGAACCCGGAGTGGCTGCTCGAGTTCTGGAACCGCTCGATCACGCGCGTGAGCAGCCTCGACGGCTCCGTCCTCGGCCCCGGCCCGTCCGGGAGCCCGAACGTGAAGCTGAACGGGATCCTCTACTGGCAGGACGACCCGAACGCACCGACGCCGCAGTACGCGTACGCCGTCGAGGACCAGCCGTGCATCGACTTCGCCGGGACGACGGTCGCAACGCACGCGTATCACGCGGCCAACCGCCCGCAGACGTGGAAGCTCGTCCAGCTGAGCCGTCCGAACCGGCTGCAGAGCACGTGCAACGGCATCTACGCCGACGGCTGGACGGGGACGGACGGCAGCTCGTACTTCCGCTACGGGAGCACGCCCGGCTGGCTGCGCATCGTCTACTCGCGCAACGACTGGGGCTACAAGAGCGGCCCGACGCCGGTGCGCATCGTTCTCCACCGCGTCGTGACGCGAGACCAGGAGCCCGCACTCGGACCGGCGGTCAGGACGATCCGGACGTCGGTCGACAGCACGCAGACGAAGGTCGCGTGGGTGCGCGTGCCTGCCGGTACGTTCGCGGTGCACGTCGCAGTCGCGAAGATGGTCATCCCCGCGAACTGGGACCCGTCGAGCGGCGACCGTCGCAAGCTCGGAGTCGAGCTCACGTACCGCTTCGTGCAGACCAGGCCGCACAGATGAGCGTGAACCGGACGCGGAGGATCGCCGCCGCGAGCGGCCCGCTGCGCTCGAGCAGCTGAAGCCCGCGCAGGGGCGCCTTCGTCTGCGGTACGAAGAACGGCCGCGTCGCCAGCCGGTCGAAGCCGGCCGACTCGAGGTCGGCGCGGACGTCGGCGAGCCGGTACTGCCTCGGGTTGAGGTCGAAGACGAGCTTGCGCGTCGTGTACCCGGCGATGCGCGCCAGCAGCGTGCGGCGGTCGGCCGCGTAGTACAGCGCGCGGAAGATCGTCGTCGCCTCGACGGGCTGCGGCGGCTCGTACTCGTTCAGGTCGGCCTGGACGACGTCGCGGCCGCGGCCGCGGCCGGCCGCCACCATCTCCGCGCTCGCGTCGACGCCGACGTACCGCTGCGCCGGCAGGAAGTCGGCGAACCCGCCGTCGCCGCAGGCGAGGTCGAGGACGACATCCCCCGGCTCCAATGCAGGCCCGAGCGTGCGCACGACCTCGGCGCGGCGCGCGAGATACGCGTCCGCGTCCGCGTACGCGGCGTCCGTCCAGTCGTGCGCCTTGCCGGCGTATTTCTCCCAGGACGTCATCGCAGCGCGAGCAGGCGCTCGGGATGCTTGCGCAGGAAGCGCAGCATCGCGCGTGCGTGCCAGATCGTGTGCCGCGTGAGGAACCGCTTGTCGATGACGGCCGCGTACTCGTGCCGCACGACGGCGGCCGGCACGTACCACCGCTCCCAGCCGGCCTTCGCGGCGCGGTAGTTGAGATCGATGTCCTCGCAGTACATCCGGTAGCCGGGATCCCAGCCGCCGATCTCGTCGAGCATCGTGCGGCGCATGAGGAGAAACGCGCCGAGCATCGTGTCCGTCTGGACGGGCTCCTCGGGCCGCTCGTCGAGGAGGTAGTGGTGCCGCTGCCAGCGCAACGGTGGAAAGAGCAGGCGCAGCGGTGTGCGGCGCACGAGCGTCGCGCCGACGGTGGGGAAGCTGCGGCGTGACGCCTGCCAGCTGCCGTCGCTGTAGAGCATGAGCGGGCCGGCGACGCCGCAACGCGGGTGTGCGGCGACGAAGTCGCGGAGGATCGCCACCGCGTCCGGCGCCGGGATCGCGTCCGGGTTCGCGACGAGAACGAGCTCGTGGCTCGTGTTCGCGATGCCGACGTTCGCGTTCGCGGCGAACGAGAGCGGACGCTCGCTCGCGAGGACGCGCACGCCGTCCGGCAGCTGTGGCGGGACGCTGCCGGGGACGTTCGCGATGAGCAGGAGCTCGTCGACCTGCGGGGCGAGCACGGGCAGCGACTGCTCGAGCTCCTCTGCGTGGCCGTGCGAGACGACGACGGCCGAGACCTTCACGCGAGCCTCCGGTAGACCTCGGCGGTGCGGCGTGCGGTCTCGTCCCACGTGTACAGCCGGGCGCGGGCGAGGCCGGCCTCGCGCAGCGCGTCGCGGCGATCGAGTGCCTCTCGCACGCCGCCGACGATGTCGTCTGTGAGCACGCCGGCGTCGCCGACGAGCTCGCGGACGGCCGCGTCCGGCCGGGCGACGACGGGCGTCCCGCATGCCATCGCCTCGGCGCACGTGAGCGCGAACCCCTCGTACAGCGTCGGATGGACGAGACACGCGGCGCGCTGGTACAGGCGGACGAGCTCGTCCTTCGGCACGTAGCCGCGCACGTCGGCGCCGCCCTCGCGCAGCGCCCGGACGAGCGCCTGGTCCTTGTGCGGGCCGACGACGACGAGCGGCATGCCGAGCGCCCGCGCAGCGGCGACCGCGGTCAGCGGATCCTTGCGCGGCTCGACGCTGCTGACGAAGAGGAGGTACCCGTCGTGGCCGTCGCCGGCCGGCCGGAACTCGGGATCGGGCGCGAGCGGCGTGACCGTGATCTTCTCCTCGGGGATCCCGTAGAGCTCGACGAGATCGTCGCGCGTGCGCGCGGAGATCGCGAAGACGTGCGCAGCTCGGCGCGCCGACCACGGGACGACGATCTTGAACATCGTTCGCTCGCGACGGCCCATGACGGTCGGGTCGCGCTCGAACGAGAGGTCCTGCACGGTCAATACGGCGGGACACGGCAGACCCGGCGGAATCGCATGGACGAAGTGGGCGAGGGCCGGGCGGAGGCGGCGCAACAGGCGCGGCACGCCCCACATCATCCGCGTCTCCTGCAGGTGCGAGCGCAGCTCGATCGCGCGGATGCCGTCCGGGACGAGATCGGGGCGCCGCGTGATCGCCGCGACGTCGAGGTCGCGCGGAAGCGCGCGGAGCAGCTCGCGGACGTACGTCTCGTCGCCCGTTCGGTTCCGTCCGAGATAGTCGGCGTCGACGACGATCACGACGCCGCCTCGCGGTATGCGTCGACGAGCAGACGCGCCGACTCGTCCCACGAGTAGGCGCGTGCCCGCCGCAGACCGGCAGCGCGCAGCTCGTCGCGGCGTGCGATCGCCTCCTCGATGCCCGACGCGATCGACGCGACGTCCTCGGGGTCGACGAGCACGGCGGCCCCGCCCGCGACCTCCTCCGTCGAGCCACCGCGCGACGTCACGACGGGTGTGCCGCACGCCATCGCCTCGAGCACCGGGATGCCGAAGCCCTCGTAGAGCGACGGATAGACGACGCAGGCGGCGCCCCGGTAGAGCCGCGCGAGCTCGTCGTCGGAGGCGAACCCGACCCACGTCACGCCGGGGCCGCTCGCCTCGACGCCGCCCCAGCCCGGGTCGCCGGCCACACGGAGCTCGACACCGAGCCGGCGTGCGGCCTCGATCGCGCGCGCGAGGTTCTTGCGCGGCTCGAGCGTCCCGACGGCGAGGAGGTAATCCCCGTCCGCGCGCGGCCCGTCCTCCGTGAACGCGGCGTCGGCCGCGTTCGGGACGACGCGGATGCGCTCGCGCGGGACGCCGAGCAGGCGCTCGACCTCGTCGGCTGTGAACTCGGACACCGCCGTGACGAGCCGTGCCGCCCGGACGACGCGCGGGACGACGACACGGCTGTACGTCCGTGTCCACGGCGGAAACGCCTTCGGCCGGCGGAGGACGGCGAGGTCGTGCACCGTGACGACGACGGGGACGCGGCTGCGAAGCGGCGCGCGGTACGTCGGGCAGTGGAGGACGTCGGCGCCGCGCGCCTCGTGCGGGAGCACGTGCGGATACCACGCGAGGTCGAGCCAGAGCGTGCCGGCCTTCCCGCGCGCGAACCCGCGCTTGCGTTCGAGCGTGACCGCTCGCTCGACCCGCGGCAGGAGCGCTCGGAGATACCGCGCCGTGCCCGCGCGGGTCTGCTCGAGCGGCGTGACGTCGACGGCGACTCTCATCGCGCCCCCTCCCACGCGGCGAGATGAGCACGCCCGTTCGCGAGCCACGTGAAGCGGCGCGCGTGCGCGAAGCCGCGCTGCGCGAGCCCGTCCCGGTCGGAGAACGCGAGCTCGATGCCCGCCGCGATCGCCTCGACGTCGTCGGGGTCGACGCGGACGGCGGCGTCGCCACAGGACTCGTCGAGCGAGGGATGCGCGGAGACGACGCACGGCGTGCCGCACGCCATCGCCTCGATCACGGGGATGCCGAAGCCCTCGAACCGCGACGGGTAGAGGAACGCCGCCGCACCCCGATAGAGGCGCGCGAGCTCCTGCTCGTCGGCGAAGCCGAGCCACGTCACGCCGCGGCCCTGCGCCTCCACTCCGCCCCATCCGCGCGAGCCGGCGACACGCAGCTCGACGCCGGCGCGCTGCGCCGCGTCGATCGCGGCGGCGAGGTTCTTGCGCGGCTCGAGCGTCCCGACCGCGAGCACGTACTCGCCGTCCGCGCGCGGTCCGTCCGGCGTGAACGACGTGTCGACACCCGGGTACGCCACGTGGATGCGCGCGGGGTCGACGCCGAGCGTCGTCGCGACGTCGTCGGCGGTGAAGTGCGAGTTGACGACGACGACGTCGCACGCGCTCGCCGCGTGACGGTATTTCGCGCCGTGCATCCGCCGCGTCCGCGAATGCACCCAGTCCGGGAAATGGAGCGGGACGAGGTCGTGGATCATCGTCGAGCGTACCCCGGCCCGCTGCGGCGGATACATCCAGTCGCTGAAGTGGAGGACGTCGAACGCGCCGAGGAACCGCTCGGCCGGGGGCGTGCCCGCTCTCGACCAGAGCGTGCGCAGCGCATGCGCGGCCGGGAGCACCGGCAGGCGGCGCTCGACGTCGACGCCGGCGAGCGACGACTCGATCTCGCGCCTCCCGGCGCGCGAGGCGGGTGCGAACGCGACGATCTCGTGCTCGCCAGCCGCCGCCGCGGCGATCCCCTGGAGCGAGCCGCGGATGTAGTTGCCGACGCCCGTTCGCACGTGCGAGAGCGGAGCGACATCCACGACGATCCTCACCTCGTGTAGACGAACGGCGTGAAGTGCAGGCCGAGCGAGCGCGGATCGGTGCTGTGCATGCGCGGGACGCGCGCGGGGATGCGCGTCGGCGAGATCGCGAAATCGACGCGACATATGCCGGCCTGAGGGTTGAGCTGAAGCGTGATCGGCTTGTCCACCGTCTGCGGTGAGATGTGGAACGTCTGGGATGCCGTCGACCCCTTGACCACGATGGTCGAGGTCGTGCCGGCGAAGAGGTTCGCGTCGCTCGAGACCTTCACCGTGAGCGTGCCGCCGCTGCCGCAGTCGGAGTGGATCCAGCTCACGTGCGCTCCCGACCACGCCTCGATGCCTGGCGTCGTCGGGTAGAGGCCCGTGACCCGCGTCGTGATCCGCGCGGGCGGCGTGACGCGGTAGAGGAAGAGCTGCTTCGCGGGGTCGGACGCGATCCGCGTCCCGACGAGCTGCACCGACGCCGGCGCGAGGACGTACCGCTCGGCGACGCCGCGAAGGACGCCCGTCGTCTCGTCGACGCTCGTCTGCGTCTCGGGCATGTCGCCGGGCAGCCTCGCGCCGAGCCCGTAGACCCGGTCGACGCTGCGGTTCCAGAACTCGTCCTCCCACACGGCGAGGTTGTTGCCGCCGGCCCAGACGACGCCGACGTGGGCGTTGCGCCCCACGGCGGCGTCGATCCAGCTCCTGTCCTTGCGGCCGATCCCCTGCGTGGCGGCGCCCTTCGCGAGCCGCGGGAAGCTGTGCGACCACAGCTCGACCGGGAGCCACGTGCAGAGGAATCCGGCCGCGACGAGGAGCGGCAGCCACGGCGCGTACCGGGGCGGCAGCCAGAGGAAGAACGCGCCGAGCGCGAGCGCCAGCGTGACCGCGGCGACGCCGATCCCCGTGTCCCCCGTCCACACGTCGTGGACGTACCACCAGGGCTGCAGCCCGATCGTGTCGGACTCGGCGGTGATGTTCAGCAGATGCGCGAACGGGATCGCGGCCGGAAGAGCGGCGGCGACGCCCGCCGCGGCCGCGGCCGCGCGCGGCGGCTTCGGCTGGCCGCGCTCGATCCACGCGAGCAGCGCGATGACGAAGAGCGGCATGAGGTAGAAGAGGTTGCGCTCCTCCACACGCTGGGAGTAGCGCGAGGCGAACACGGCGACCTCGAGCACGAGCCACACCGAGAGCGACGCGGATGCGGCCGCGTAGACGCGCAGGCGCCGGTCGAGGTGGCGCGCGTTCGCGACGAGCACGATGAGCGCCGCGAACGGGAGCACGAAGAGCGCGAGATCGAGCTCGGCGAGATGGAGGACGAGCCACTCGAGCACCGGCCAGAGCCGGTAGCCGCCGTTCGACGTGACGCTGTAGTTGCCGAGGATCGCGGCCGGCGACCGTCCGCGCGCCACCTCGGCGACGATCGCGACGACCGCCGCGCCGCCGACGATCGCGTAGAGCGGCGCGAACGCCGCGATCCGCCGCGCCCGGCCGCGCTCGATCCACGCGAGCGCAAGCGGCGCGGTCAGGACGGCGGCGACGAGCGCAACCGTCTGCGCGCGCGTCTCGAAGGCGAGCGCGCACACCGCGAGCAGCAGCACCTGGTTTCGCCGCGTCGGCCGCTCGAGCGCGGCGACGAGCGCGAACGCGAGCCAGAGGAAGACGGGATAGAAGACGTTCTCCGTCATGAGCGTCCCCGCGTACGCGGTGGACGGGATCGCGACGGCGAGCGCGGCGGCTGCGAGCGCCGCGGGCGGGCGGACGACGCGGCGCGCGAGCAGGTACGCAGGCAGGACGGCGGAGCAGATGACGAGCGCGTCCACGGCCTGCGACCAGCGGTACACGTCGCTCATCGGGCCTATCGCCGCGTACACGGGCGAGAGCAGCAGCGGGTACACGAAGCCGTAGTTCGCGTGCACGCCGCGGATGAGGAAGTGCCCGGTCGCGGCGAAGCTGCGCGCCATGTCCGAGTAGACGAGCTCGTCGACCATGATCCACGGCGACGTCACGCGGAGCGCGAGCGCGAGCTGGATCGTGGCCGCCACCGCATACAGACCTCCGAGCCACGCCCACATCGGCCCTGCCAGGCGGAGCCGTGACCCGGGGCCAGGCCCCGCCACGGAACCGTCACGGACTACGAGCGAGGCGTTCACGAGCTCCGCCGCGAGCGGCTCCTCGTCGACGCCGACTGCGGCGGCGGCTTCGGCGACCTCTCGGAGGACGCGCTCGCGGACGGCGGCGCCGCCGGCGGCCTCCTCGAGCACGGCGGCGTACTGCCCGGCGACGCGGTCGACGTCGTGGTCGCGCTCGACGAGCGCGCGCGCGGCGGCGCCCATCGCCTTCGCCTCCGCCGGATCGGAGAGCCGGCGCAGCGCCGCGGTCAGCGCGTTCACCTCGTCCTCGCCGCCGACCGGGATCTTCACGGCGACGTCGTCGGGCAGCTCGGAGAACCAGCCGACGTCGCTGACGACGAGCGGCTTGCCGAGCGAGAGCGTCCTGATCGCGGCGCCCGACGTCTCGCCCATCGTCGGCGCGCGCAGGAGCACGCACGCGTCGCACGCGGCGATGAGCGACCAGAGGCGCTCCTCCTCGACGTACGGCTCGCGGATGACGCCGGTGTCGTCGAGACCGGTGCGGGCGATGCGGCCCGCGAGGTCGAACCCCGGCGACTCCGAGCCGACGAGGAGAAGGCGCGCGTCGTGCTGCTTCCGCCGCAGCGCCGCGAACGCCGTCAGGAGCTGCGGGATGCGCTTGCTCTCGTTGATGTGCCCGAAGCAGCCGATGAGCGGCGCGCCGGAGACGCGCGCCGGCGCGACCGACGGCACCGGCCACGCCGGATGCGGAATGCGGTGCAGCGGTCCGTCGTAGCCGTGCTCGCGCACCTTCCGCTCGACGTAGTGCGAGTGCACGATGACGCTCGTCGCCCGGTCGAGCACCTCGCCGGCGAGCGGGAACTCCTGCGGCCGCACCTCCCACAGCGGCGGCACGCGGCCCTCGAGCACGCCGTAGCCGAGCAGCCGGCCGGGGACGCCTGCCTCGCGCTCCATCGCGGCGAGGTAGGCATGCCCGTCGTGCCGGCCGATCGTGAGCCCGGCGACGAGATGGTGGATGACGAAGTCGTGCAGCACGACGACACCCGGGCGGCGGCGCAGCGCGTCGACGATCCATCCGTGCGCCTCGGGGTCGTTGCCGATGTGGTAGAGCGCGACGTCCGCGTCGGCGACCGGCCGCGTCCGTCCCGGCCGCACGACCTCGACCTCGACGAGACGCTCGAGCGAAGGCAGGAGCAGCGCCGAGTAGTCGGCGATGCCCGACGTCGCAGGCGGCAGCGGGAGAAGTACGAGACCTTCACGCGACCGAGCCGAGCAGACGGTCGATGCACGTGTCCCACGTCACCGTGCGCGCCACCTCCGCGCCGGCGCGGCCGAACGCGCGCGCCTCGTCGGCGTGGTCGCGCAGCCACACGCACGCGCGCGCGAGCTCGGCGGGCTGCGGCGCGACGACGAGGCCGGTTCGCCGGTCGTGCACGACGTCGAGCGGGCCGCCGGCGTCCGTCGTCGTCAGCACCGGCTTCTCGGAGAGGAACGCCTCGAACGGCACCATCCCGAAGTCCTCGTCGACGGGCGCGTAGTACACGCCGAGGCAGCTCGCATAGAGATCGGCGAGCTGCTTGTCGCTCACGCGGCCGGTGAACTCCGCGCGGCCGTCGAGGCCACGGTCGCGCGCGAGACGCTCGAGACGCTCGCGATCGGGGCCGTCGCCGGCGATGACGACGCGCAGCGTCGGCTCGGCAGCAGCCGCCTCGAGCAGCAGGTCGATCCGCTTCGCGCGGTCGAGGCGGTTGACGGAGAGGATGAAGTCGTCGTACCGGTCGCAGCGGTACGCGAGCGGCGCGGGCGGATGCGGCATCACCTCGGCGTCGAGGCCGGTCGACGCCTTGAGCCTCCCCGCGACGTTCCCCGACGTGGCGAAGAGAGCGCGCGCCTCGCAGAGGACGGTTCGCTCGAACGCGAGCACCTGCCGCCGCAGCGCGCGGTCCTCCGCCGACTCGGAGAACTGCCCGAGCTCGGTGCGGTCGAGGTCCCACGCCTGCCGGAACTGGTGCAGAAGCCAGACGACCTTGCGCGGATGCCGCACCGCGTACGACGGGAACTTCGTCGCGATGACGGCATCGACCGGGCGGCCGTTCGCCTCCTCGAGGTCGAGCAGCCGCCAGAGGAACGCCTGCGTGAGCACGCGCACGCCGGGATACCACTTGTACGGCACGGTGACGAGCTCCGCCTCGTGGTCGCGCGCACGGAGCTGCGCGACGAGGTCGTCGGCGACGATCTCCGCACCGCCGCGCTCGAACGGCACCTGCGGAATGCAGACCGCGACCCTCACCAGCGCGATTCCAGCTCGTCGACCCGGCGCGCGAGGTCGTCGACGAGCCGCAGCAGCGCGTCGTTCACGATGCGCTGCTCGGCGAACGCGGGCTCGACGTACCAGCGCATGAGCTTGCGCAGCACGCGCTTCGCCTGGAAGGCGACCCATCCCTTCGGCCCCGCCCGCCGCTCGAGCGGCTTGTCGGCGCTCACCGGCCAGAAGCGCTCGGCGAGCCCGCGGGTCGAGGCGACGTCGCGGGAGCCGCGGTCGACGGCCTCCTTCAGGCGCGCGTAGACCTCGTCGACGGAAAGCTCCTGCTGATCAGCCATTTCGCCCGGAGTCTAGGGACGGTCTGTTACCGATTCGTGAGCCGTGCGGTAGCAGCATCCACGAGCAGCCGGACGAGATCCTCGAACCCGACCTGCGGCTCCCAGCCCAGCTCCTCGCGCGCCTTCGACGCGTCCCCGACGAGATCGTGCAGCTCGGCGGCGCCGCGCAGGAGCGACGTGTCCACCTCGACGTGCTCGTGCCAGTCGAGCCCGACGTGCGCGAAGGCGAGCTCGACGAGGTTCTCGACGCTGTGGAGGACGCCGGTGGCGATGACGAAGTCGCCCGGCTCGTCCTGCTGGACCATGCGCCACATCGCGTCGACGTAGTCGCCGGCGTAGCCCCAGTCGCGCTGCGCCCGCAGGTCGCCGATCGAGAGCGTCGTCTCGAGACCGAGCGCGATCGCCGCCGCCGCGTGCGCCACCTTGCTCGGCACGAAGTCGACGGGACGCCGCGGCGACTCGTGGTTGTAGAGGATGCCGCAGCTCGCGTGCAGCCCGTACCGCCGGCGGTACGAGTGGATGATGAAGTGCCCGTACGCCTTCGCGACGCCGTACGGCGTGACCGGCGCGAGCCGCGTATCCTCGTTCTGCGGCACCTCCGGCGGCTCGCCGAAGATCTCGCTCGACGAGGCCTGGTACATGCGCGTCGACGGCTCGACGGCGCGAATCGCCTCGAGGAGCGCGGTGACGCCGACGGCCGCGAACTCGGCCGTGCGCACGGGCTGCTGCCACGACATCGGCACGAACGACGGCGACGCGAGGTTGTACACCTCGCGCGGCGCGTGCTCGCGCAGCACGCGCCCGAGCGCGGCCTCGTCGAGCACGTCGACCTGGAGCAGCTCGACGCGGTCACGCACGCCGGCGAGATTCTCGTACGGCGTCTCGAGCTGCGGGACGATGCCGACGACGTCGTATCCGCGCTCGAGGAGGAGCTCGGCGAGGTACGAGCCGTCCTGGCCGCCGATGCCGGTGACGAGCGCCTTCACTCGTGCAGCCCCCGCACGTACGACCAGGCCTCGCTCAATCCGAGCGAGCGCATGGCGACGACGAGCAGCGCGTACACGGCGACGCCGGCTACGGCGGCGGGGACGGGCGAGAGAGCGACCGAGAGACCCCCGAACGCGAGCGCCGTCGCCGCTCCGATCGCCAGGGCGAGCCGGCCGAGCCCGACCGCGGCGACGGCGAGCGTCTGCATGCCGAGCGTCGCGACGAGGCCGGCGGCGATGACGAGCGTGGCGAGGCCGACGGCGACGGCGATCCCGTCGAGGCCCCAGAGGCTGCGGAGCCCGAGCCCCAGCGGGATGCAGACGCCGAAGCCGGCGAGCGCGAGCGGAACGAGCGTCCACCGTTTCTCGGCGACGAAGACGAGCGGGAACGTCACGGCGAACGCCACCCAGGCGAGCATCCACGGAGCAAGGTAGACGACGAGGTGTCCGAGCTGCGTGCCGACGCCGCCGCCGTACGCGTTGCCGAGCACGGCGCCGACGATCCTGCCGCCGACGAGCGCGAACACGCCCGCGGCCGCGCCGACGATGGAGAGGCTGACCCAGGCGGCGTGCACGACGTGCCGCGCCGCCGCGAGCTCGTCGAAGCCGCGGCGGGTCATGGGCGCGGATGAGATGAGCGCCACCGAGAACGCCGTCGCGCCGACGAGCGTCGACGCCGCGAGATACGCGTACGAGAAGCTCGTCACCCGGCCGACGCCGAGCTGCGCTGCGAACCGCAGCCCGAGCAGGTAGCAGCCCTGGAGCGCCACCGGCACGGCGGCGCCCTGGGCGAGATAGCGAAGGCGGGGACCGATGGCGAGCCGGTCCGGCCTGGCGCCCGCCGAGCGCGTTGCGGCGCAGGAGCGCGACGAGGGGGACGGCGAGCGCGACGGCGGCATTGACGGCCAGCCCCCACGCGAGCGCGATGATCCCGTGGCCGGAGAGCGCCGCGAAGACCGCGAGCCCGACGA
This sequence comes from uncultured Actinomycetes bacterium, assembly GCA_963802685.1. Taxonomy (GTDB): domain Bacteria; phylum Actinomycetota; class Thermoleophilia; order Gaiellales; family Gaiellaceae; genus Palsa-739. The sequence continues at coordinate 518,769 of CAWDJG010000007.1, read as the reverse complement.
CACCGCCGAGCGCGAAGCCGGCCGCCGCGACGCCGTAGCTGTCGAGCGCCGCGAGCGCGCTCGCCGCGAGAGCGGCGAGCAGCTGGACGAACGCGGCCGGGACGAGCACGACGAGCGCCCGGGCGGCGATGTGCGCGGAGCGCGGCGGCAGGCTGCCGGTGAGGACGTCGCCGATCTGCGACGAGAAGACCGCCACGAGGACGGAGACGGGGACCGCGAGCGCGAGGTAGGCGACCGCGTAGCTCCGGCTCTCGCCGCCGAGCCGCCCCTCCTCGGCGGCACGCGTGAGGTCCGGCACCACCACCATGCGGAAGGACTGGGCGGCGAAGATGAGCACGATGTAGACGGCGTACGCGTCGAGGAAACCGTCCGTCTCGGCGTTGCGGCCGAACTTGTGGGCGAGCAGGGCACCCGCGCCGGCCGCCGCGAGCGCGACGAGGACCTGCGCCAGGCCGGTGAGCACGCCGCTACGAAGGGCCGACGTCCTCTGCACGCAGCTACCCTAGGCGGCGGTGCGGATCGTAGTCACGGGTGGAGGTGGTTTTCTCGGCTCGCACCTCGTCGAGCGGCTTCGCGACCGCGGCGAGGATCCGGTCGTCGCCCGTCGCGCCGACTACGACCTGACGCGATGGGACGACGCGGAGCGGCTCTTCCGCGACGCGCGGCCCGAGCTCGTCTTCCACCTCGCCGCAGAAGTCGGCGGCATCGGCGCGAACCGCGCGAATCCGGGGCGCTACTGGTACGCGAACCTCATGATGGGCGCGCACGTGCTCGAGCTCAGCCGCCTCGGCGGCGTCGACAAGCTCGTGACCGCGGGAACCGTGTGCGCGTACCCGAAGTTCACGCCCGTGCCGTTCCGCGAGGAGGACCTGTGGGACGGGTATCCGGAGGAGACGAACGCGCCGTACGGCATCGCGAAGAAGACGCTGCTCGTCGGCGCGCAGAGCTACCGCGCGCAGTACGGGACCGACGCGATCTATCTCCTCTCCGCGAACCTGTACGGCCCCCGCGACAACTTCGACCTCACGAACTCGCACGTCATCCCCGCGCTCATCCGCAAGATGGTCGAGGCGCACGGCGAGGTCGTGCTGTGGGGCGACGGCTCCCCGACACGCGAGTTCCTCTACGTCGACGACTGTGCCGAGGGCATGCTCCTCGCGGCCGACCGCTACGACGGGCCCGATCCAGTGAACCTCGGCACGAGCGAGGAGATCTCGATCCGCGACCTCGCCGAGCTCATCGCCGAGCTGACCGGGTTCGAGGGCGAGATCGTCTGGGACACGTCGATGCCGAACGGGCAGCCGCGACGCCGCCTCGACGTCTCGCGCGCAAAGGAGCTGTTCGGCTTCGAGGCGCATACGCCGCTCCGCGACGGCCTCGCCCGCACGATCGAGTGGTACCGCGCCACGGTCCCGGCGGCCAAGTGAGCTCGTACGCGCTCGTCGTCCCCCGCGTTCGCGGCCGCATCGGCCGCGCGCTCGCATGGCTCGAGGACGCGCGGCCGCTGTACGTGCTGTCGGGGCTCCTCGTGATCGAGTGGCTGGTCATCCTCGCCGTCGGGCTCAGCGTGCGCCGGAACGGATGGATCTACTACCAGGGCGGCGACCAGCTCTGGCACTGGGCGGCGTCGTGGCTCATGGGGCACGGGAAGCTGACGCACACGTCGGTCGGATACGTCTGGTCGATCGTCCTGCTTCCGTTCGCCCTCATCGCCGGACCGAACCTCGTCTCGGCGCTGCCGGCGATCCTGCTCTTCAACGTGCTCGTCCTCATGCCGATCGCGTTCGTCTCGATCTACGGGATCGGCGAGCGGATCGGCGGACGCCTGTTCGGCTACTGGTGCGCGCTCCTCTGGGTGGTCGTGCCGGTCATCGGCATCAAGTACGCGGACGCCGGCTACCACCAGCGGTACACGGAGCTCCTGCTGCCGCAGTCGTTCGGCCTGTCGGTCATGTCGGACTTCCCCGCGATGGTCGTGCTTGCGGCGGCGGCGTACTTCACGCTCCGCGCGGTGCAGGACCGGATGCCCGTCGACGGCGTCGTCGCAGGCCTCCTCGCAGGGATCGCGCTCGGGATCAAGCCGTCGAATGCGCCGTTCCTCGTCGGAGCCGGGCTCGCATTCCTCGCCGCTCGACGCTGGCGCGGCATCGTCGCCTTCGGGGTCGGAGTGCTGCCGAGCGTCGTCGCGCTCGTCGTGTGGAAGGCGCGCGGCGAGGGGAACGTGCCGCTGTTCTCGAACAGCGCCCGCGCCACGAGGCTCGCGGCCGGCCCGCACACACCTGTCGTCGGCGTGAGCTTCAACCTGCACAAGTACGTGAACTTCGACTGGCACTGGTTCCAGGTCGAGCAGCTCGACAGCCTCCGCGACCACTTCTGGAGCTCGCGCATCCTCGAATGGATCGCGATCGCGGGCCTCATCGGCCTCCTGCGCAAGTCGCGCCCGGCCGGGCTCCTGTTCGGCGGCTGGATGTTCGCGACCATCTTCGTGAAGTGGGGATCGTCGACCCACGGCTCGACGGTCGACAACTCTGACATCCTCCGGCAGTCGATCTTCACCATCCCGGCCGCGCTCATGCTCATCGCCGGGACGCTGCTGCTGTTCCCCCGACTGCCGCAGAAGCTCCAGCGCGGGCCGAGCCGGCCGTGGGGGTCGCACCGGCTCCGCGTCGGCGTCGTCGCCGGGCTCGTGACGCTGTTCGCGGTCGTTCCGATCGGTCTCTCGGCACTCCCGCGGCTCTCCAACTCGGACAAGCTCGTCTACTACACGCAGAACGGCAACTCGCTGTCCGCGCCGTTCGCGATCGACAACGGCTGGCGGTCGACGATCACCGAGACCGGAGGCCTCGTGACGCTGCAATGGCCGACGCTGCACTCGATCGGCGGGCACATGAACTACGTCGTCCTCCGTGCACCCATCAACGCGACGACCGCGTGCGACGTCACCGGCGGCGGCGCGCAGTGCCGCCTGCTCGGGAGCATCGTCGCCTACATCAACGCCGGCACCGCGTACCAGGAGCGGCCCGGGCCGGGCGTGTGGCAGTACCGGATCGGCGCGAAGGCGAGCTGGCTCGACGAGGCGAACCAGGGCGACATCTACGTCGCCGGGCCGCCGGTCGTCGTCAAGATCCCGACGGGCTAGGCGTCGTCGTGGAGCTGCTGCTCGAGCAGCGCGAGCCGCTGCGCGAGCACGACGTTCTGGTCCGACAGCCTCGAGATGACCGTCGAGTAGTGGAGCAGCACGGCGAGGATGAAGAGGATGCCGACGGCGAACAGCACGGCCGGCGGATAGCTCCGGACGCCGACCCAGCGCGCGATCGTGTTGAGCCCGTCGCGCCATGCGGACAGCGCCGTGAGCGTGAGCCCGGTCGCCAGCCAGAGGAGCGCGTAGCGCTCCCTCAGCCGGTGGCTGCGGATGAGCTCGAGGACGACGAGCACGAGCGTGAACGAGGCGATCGCGCCGGCGATGGAGACGGCGAGCGGAGTCATCTGGCGTCCTCCTGCGGTACGACGTTGCGCCGGAACAGTCCGACGAAGATCGCGAGCAAGACCTTGACCATGTAGTAGACGGAGCGCAGCGACGTGATCGACGAGCGGCCGCCCCCGCGCTCGCGCATCGTCACCGGCACCTCGCACAGGCGGAGCCGGTGGCGGAACACCATCACCGTCGCCTCTACCTCCGGATACTCGTGCGGGTAGTCGCGGGCGAACAGCGCGATGCCGTGCTTGTTCACCGCCTGGAAGCCCGACGTCGTGTCGGTGACGCGCTGGCCGACGATGCGCGAGACGATCTGCGCGAGCAGCCGGATGCCCACGCGCCGCGCGCGCGACGAGCGGTAGCCCTCGGCGTCGGAGGCGAAGCGCGAGCCGACGGCGACGTCCACCTCGCCGGCGAGGACGGGCGCGACGAGCCGCCCGAGCTGCGACGCGTCGTGCTGTCCGTCACCGTCGACGCGCACGGCGAGGTCGTAGTCGTTCTCGAAGGCGAACCGGAAGCCCGTCTGCACGGCGCCGCCGATCCCGACGTTGAAGGGCAGGCTCAGGACGCGGGCGCCCTTCGCCCGCGCGACGGCGGCGGTGCCGTCGACGGAGCCGTCGTCGACGACGACGATGTCGAGCCCGGAGTCGAACGCGCGCAGCTCGTCGATGACGCCCGGCAGCGCGCGCTCCTCGTTCAGGGCCGGGACGATCGCGACGCGGCGCAGGTCCGAGAGGTCAGACACCGGCCTCCGCCGGGACGCCGAGGCCGACGAGGTCGAGCAGCTGCCGCGCGCGGTGGACGTACGTGTGCTCGTCGAGCACGCGCTCGCGCGCACGGCTGCCGAGCTCCTCGGCCTGCCCCGGGTCGTCGAGCAGCTCGGCGTACGCCTCCACCGCCTCGTCCACGCCGGAGACGACGCGCAGCTCGCGTCCGGGCTCGAACCACCGCTCGACGCCGGCGAGCGGGTTCGAGACGATCGCCGCGCCGCAGGCGGCGAGCTCGAAGAGGCGGGACGTCGACGAGGCCGTGACCTCCGCGTGCGCACGCCGCGTCGCGTTCACGTTGATGCGGGCGGACGAGATCGTGCGCGGGAAGACGTTGAACGGCACGCGGCCGAGCATGCGCGCGCGGCCGACGTCCCCGCGGTAGTCGTAGCCGCCGATCGCGAAGTCGGCGCCGTCGAGCCGCCTGCTCGGCTCGCCGATGAGGTCGCGCATCCACTCCTGCCGGAACTTGTCCGAGTGGCCGTAGAAGAAGACGTCCATCCCCTTCGCGACGTCGTGCGGATGAAAGAGCCTGGGATCGGCACCCCAGTGGATCGCCTCCGCGCGCCGCGCGCCGAGCGCGCGCACGCTGTCGAGTGCGCCCTCCGAGTTCCCGACGACGAGGTCGTACTCCGACGGGTCGGCGCCGACGTAGTAGTTGAAGCCGCTCGTGTCGGTGCCGCCGTACTCGGGCAGGCTCATGGGCAGGTCGCCGTCGTAGTACGCGACGGGAACGTCGAAGCGCTCGCGGAGCGCGGTTGGGATGCCGCGGAAGTGCGCCATCGGCACGGTGAAGACGATGACGGCGTCGACGCCGCCCTCGCGCTCGATCGTCCGCTCGAGGTGGCGCCGCCAGCGCGGCGTCACGTAGCGCCAGATCGCGGACCGGATCGCCCGGTCGGCGGCGGTGTCGCCCGGCTCGTGCTCGGACCGGCGCACGAACTCCTGCCGCTGCACGCGCGCGGCGAGCCCGCGGCCCGCGGCGAACAGCTCGGCCTCGCGGTAGAGCGGGTTCGGCACGGTGCGCCACCACGGCGACTCGATCGCACGGCCGCGGTACGGCGTGACGATGAGGTCGACGCCGATCTCGGCCAGCCCCTTCCAGAGCTGCCACCAGGCGGGCGTGCAGCCGTACCGGAAGTCGAGATCCGCGGCGGACGCGACCGCGAGCACCTTGGGGGCGCGCATGCCGTCCATTGTGTCAACGACATCTGAAGGAACGGTTAGCGCCCGGTAGGCTCGGACGGCATGCCGCTCAGCCCGCGCTTGAATCCTCGCCGGACGACCGTCGGCTACGCGGTCCGCAAGCCGCTCGTCACGTGGCTCGCGGCGCACGACGTCGCGGGCATGCGCATCCTCGACGTCGGCTGCGGCGACCGGCCGTACGACCCGCTGTTCTCGTCCGCTGCCGAGATCGTCGGCTTCGACCGGCCGGGGAACCCGTACGCCGACGTTCACGGCGAGATCGAGGCGATGCCGATCGACGACGCGAGCTTCGACGTCGTCCTCTGCCTCCAGGTGCTCGAGCACGTTCCCGACCCGGCCGCAGCCGTGCGCGAGCTGCGGCGCGTCGTCCGGCCCGGCGGCCGCGTGCTCGCCTCGACGCACGGCATCTACCCGTTCCACCCGAACCCGGAGGACCTCTGGCGGTGGACCCACACCGGGCTCGAGCGGCTGTTCCGGGAGAACGGCAGCTGGTCGTCGGTGACCGCCGCGCCTGGCGCCGGCACGACCGCCACCGTCGCGATGCTCGTCGCGCACGTCGTCGACCTGCTCTTCAAGCGCGCGCACATCCGTCCGCTCGGCCGCCCGCTCGTTGTCGCACTGAACGCGACGGGCGAGGCGCTCGATCGCGCCGTCCCGCTCCTACGCGAGCCGATCCCCGGCTCGCTCGCGGCGAACTACCACGTCGACGCGGTCGCCGACTAGTACGCGCCGGTACGGGCCGCGACGGCGGGGAGCGTCTTCGCGAGGATCGAGATGTCGAGCCAGATCGACCAGTTCTCGAGGTAGTAGAAGTCGAGCCGCACGAGGTCGTCGAAGCTCAGGTCGATGCGGCCGGACACCTGCCACAGGCCCGTCATGCCGGGAAGGACGAGGTAGCGCTTGCGGTGCCAGTCCTCGAGCTGGACGTAGTCGCGCAGCGGCAGCGGGCGCGGCCCCACGAGCGACATCTCGCCGCGGAGCACGTTCAGCACCTGCGGCAGCTCGTCGAGCGAATAGCGACGGAGGATCTTGCCGGTGCGCGTGACGCGCGGGTCGTCCTTGATCTTGAAGAGCGGGCCCGACGCCTCGTTCGACGCCTCGAGCCCCGCCTGGCGCAGATTCGCGTCGACGTACATCGAGCGGAACTTGAACATGCCGAACTCCTGCTCGCCCAGGCCGACGCGGCGGTCGCGGTAGAACACCGGCCCGGGTGAGTCGAGCTTCACCGCGAGCGCGATGACTGCCCAGAACGGCGTCGCAAGCAGGATCAGCAGCGTGCTGACGCTGATGTCGAACCCGCGCTTCACCATCCAGTCGAGGCCGGCGAAGACGGGCGGCCGCAGCTCGAACAACGGCACGCCCTGACCGGGGACGTACTCGGCGTGCTGTGTGAGCAGGTCGAGCGTCGTCGGCGCGATCCGCACCTTGACGCCGAAGCGGTGCGCCTCCTCGACGAGGTCGAGCAGCTCCTCCTCGCGGAGGCCGGCGCCGCTCACGATGAGCTCGTCCGGCCGGTGCTCGGCGAGGACGGCATCGAGGTCGGAGAGCCAGCCGAGCACGGGGAGAGCACCCGCGTCGGTGCTCGGCGAGAGGACGCCGACGAACTCGTAGTCGATGCCGCTCCGGCCGCGGCCGATCGCACGCCTCAGCGACACGAGATGTTCGCCGTCACCGACGAGCAGTGCACGGCGGCGGACGCCGGCGACGCGCCAGAGGTCGGCAGTGACGACCTCGTAGCTCGCCCGCAGCAGCCCGATGACGACGACGCTGAGCACGAAGGCGGTCCCGTACAGGCCGAACGTCGAGTGCTGGTAGCCCGTGCCGACCGAGAACGCGAGCGTCACGACCGTCACGAGGAGGAGCGACGACACGATCCGTCCCGCGCCGGCGCGACGCTCGCGCGGCGCGTACAGCCCCGCCTGCCAGAAGACGAGCACGGTGACGACCATGAGGAACGGGAGCCAGTTCTGCTCGGCGTCCCACGGGATGCCCCAGAGGATCGGGCGCTGCCCGTAGTAGAGCTCGCGCAGCACGAGCGCGAGATAGAGCGCACTCGCGAGACCGCAGAGGTCGATGACGACGAGCGCGGCGACGCTCAGCGTCCGGCGCGCGAGCGCCCGGACCTGGATCCGCGATGGGAGCATCGGTCCGGAGCGGATGTCGGCCGTCCCGGCGCTCCGGTCCGACGGGACGCCGTCGTCCGGGCCGGTGCCGACAACAGGCTTCGTCGCCACGAAGCCGCCATTGTACTGCGCGCCTCCCTCAGATCTTCCCGGCGCGGCGGCCGAGCACGGCGAGCGAAGCAGCGAGCGCCGTGCGCCGCCGCGTGTCGAGCAGGTCGTAGTCGTGGAAGTACGCGTGCACGTACCCCGGCAGCGGCCGAAGGACGGCGCGGGCGAGCGCGCCGACCGAATGCGTCGTCGGGAGCGTCAGCGCCGACGGCTCGCCCGTGCGAGGCGTGCAGTCGACGAGACCGAGCTCGGCGACGACGGCGCGCACACCGTCGTCGGAGTACCAACCGCCGCCGCAGAAGTAGCGCGGCTCGAGACCGCGGTCGCGCATCCAGAGCGTCTCGCGGCGCACGCGCTCGGCCGGATCGCCGCCGGTGGGACGGGCGTGCGTGGGGCTCGTCCAGTGCGTGTGCAGACCGAACGGCGCGCGCGCAGCGGCGGCGCGCGCGCGCTCGAGCCACACCGTCTCGCCCTCGCCGAACGCCTCGTCGGGCGGTCGCATCAGCGCGATCACGTCGAAGCCGCCCGGACGCCGCCGCTGCAGACGGCCGAACCGGGCCCAGGCCTCGTCGTCGAGCGGGCGCTCGACGTGGCACGACACGACTGCGGTGCAAGGCACACTGTTGCGCATGTGCGGGATCTGCGGACTCTATTCGCCGTCCGGCGCCCCACCTCCCGCCCTCGTCGACGCGATGCGCGCGCGCATCCGGCATCGCGGTCCCGACCAGGGCTCGACGGACGCGTTCGGCATGTGCGTCCTCGGCCACCAGCGGCTGCAGGTGATCGATCCCGAGCTCGGCTATCAGCCGGTCGCCAACGAGCGCGGCGACGTGATCGCCGTCTTCAACGGCGAGCTCTACAACTTCCAGGAGCTGCGGCGCGAGCTCGCGGAGAAGGGGCACGACGTCCGCGGACGGGGCGACACGCCCGTCATCCCGCACCTGTACGAGGAGTACGGTCCCGAGTTCGTCGGGAAGCTCGAGGGGATGTTTGCGGTCGCGCTCTGGGACGCGACGGCGAACCGGCTCGTGCTCGCGCGCGACCGGCTCGGCAAGAAGCCACTCGTCTGGACGCGCCTCGACGACGGCACGCTCGCGTTCGCATCGGAGCTGAAGGCGCTCCTCGCACTGCCGGACCTCCGCCGCGAGCCCGATCTCGTAGCGCTCGACGCGTATCTCGCGCTCCAGTACGTCCCCGGCGAGCGAACGGGCCTGCGCGGCGTGCACCGGCTGGCGCCCGCGTCCGTGCTCGTCGCCGAAGGCGAGCACGAGACGATCTCGCGCTACTGGCACGCGCAGATCGAGACTGCTCAGCTCGCGGACGAGCTGTGGCTCGAGCGCGTGCGCGACACCGTGACCGAAGCAGTGCGCGAACGTCTCGTCGCCGACGTGCCGCTCGGCGCACTGCTCTCGGGCGGGATCGACTCCGCCGTCGTCGTCGCGCTCATGGCGTCGGCGTCGTCGGCGCCGGTGCGCACGTTCACGGTCGGCTTCGCAGACGAGCGCTACGACGAGCGTCCGCACGCACGCGCGGTCGCGCAGCGATACGCGACGCACCACGAGGAGATCGTGCTCGAGCCCGACGCGGCGGCGACGCTGCCCCGGCTCGCGGAGGCGTTCGACGAGCCGCTCGGCGACGAGGCCGCGCTGCCGCTCTATCTCATCTGCGAGGCGGCGCGACGCGAGGTCACGGTCGGCCTCGTCGGCGACGGCGGCGACGAGTCGTTCGCGGGCTACGAGCGGTACCTGGCGATGACGCTCGCCGAGCGCATACCTGGGCCGGTCGCGTCGACGGGCGCGCGGCTCGTGCGTGCGCTCCCGGGCGCGAGGCGCGAGCGGCGCTCGCCGCTCTTCCGTGCGGCCCGCTTCCTCGAAGCCGCAGCCGTGCCGCGCGCCGAGCGGTACGGACAGCTCATGCAGGTCTTCACGCTCGGCGAGCGCGCCGGGCTGTGGAGCGACGACGCGAAGGACGAGATCGGCGTGCTCGCGTCGGCCGGCTTCCTCCTCGGCCGCCCGCCCACCGAGGGCACCGCCGGTCTCCAGCTCGTCGACATCGGGACGTACCTGCCGGGCGACCTCCTGCCGAAGTCCGACATCGCGTCGATGGCGCACTCGCTCGAGCTCCGCTCCCCGCTCCTCGACCGGCGCGTCGTCGAGCTCGGCCTCTCGCTCCCCGACACGCTCAAGTGGGACGGCCGTACCGGCAAGGTGGCGCTGCGGCGCGCCTTCGGCGAGCTCCTGCCGCCCGGGGTGGCCGCGCGCGGGAAGAGCGGCTTCGGCGTTCCGCTCGCGCGCTGGTTCCGCGGCGAGCTGCAGCCGCTCGCCCGCGAGCTGCTCCTCGACGAGCGCGCACGCTCGCGGGGCTGGTTCCGCACCGCCGCGATCGAACGGCTCATCTCCGAGCACGCGGCCGGCGACGCCGACCACGGCCACCGGCTCTGGACGCTCGTCATGCTCGAGCTCTGGCAGCGCACGCACGTCGAGGCGCCGGCGCCGGTCGCCGTCTAGTGCGCGTCGCCCACGTCCACCGCATGCGCGGGATCGGCGGCTCCGAGCGCCACCTGCTCACGCTCCTGCCCGCACTCGCGGCGCGCGGAATCGAACCCGTGTTCATCGGCCTCGACGACCCCGCGTGGAACCCGGCCGACTTCTACGACGCGCTGCGCGTGCCGGCGGTGCGGCTGCAGGCTCCCCGCGACCTCGATCCGATCCTGCTCGCGAAGCTCGTGCGTTCGCTCGACGCGGACGTCGTGCACACGCATCTCGTGCACGCGGACGTCTACGGCGGCGTGGCGGCGATGCTCCGGCGCACGCGGCTCGTGTCGACGAAGCACAACGACGACCCGTTCCGCGCCGGCCCGTTCCGGTACGTCGAGCGCGGCCTCGCGCGCGCGGCCGACCGCGTCGTCACGATCTCCGACTCGCTGCGCCGCTTCACGGTCGAGCGCGTCGGTGTCCCCGCATCGAAGGTCGAGACGATCCACTACGGGCTCGACGAGCCGCCGGCACCGTGGGGCGAGAACCCGCCCGATCCCGTGCCGGCGGACGCACGCGTGCTCCTCTCCGTGTCGCGCCTCACGGCGCAGAAGGGCATCGACACCGCGATCCAGGCGCTGTCGTTCCTGCCGGACGACGTCGTCCTCGTCGTGCTCGGCGAAGGTCCCCAGCGGGAGACGCTCGAGCAGCTCGCGGAGGAGCAGGTCGTCTCGTCGCGCGTGTTCCTCCCGGGACGCGTTCCCGACGTCGCCGCGTGGCTGCGGCGCGCGACCGTCTACGTCCACCCGGCGCGTTGGGAGGGCTTCGGCCTCGCCGTGCTCGAGGCGATGGTGTGCGGCCTGCCGGTCGTCGCGACGAACGTCAGCTCGCTCCCCGAGCTCGTCGTCGACGGCGAGACGGGCTATCTCGTCGCGCCGGACGATCCGGCGGCACTCGCCGCCGCGGTCGACCACGCGCTCGCGACGCCGTCCCTCGGCGAGGCAGGACGGGCGCGGGCGCAGAAGGAGTTCTCGGTCGCGGCGATGGCCGACCGGACGGCGGAGCTCTACCGCAGTCTCGCCAGCGCGTCCGTGTAGAGCAGCTCGGTCCGCTCCGTGCAGAAGGACTGGAGGAAGCGCGAGAGCGCGCGCTGCCTCCCCGCCTCGCCCATCCGCTGCGCGAGCGCGGGATCGCCGGCGACGCGGACGATGGCGGCGCCGAGCGGCTCGGCTTCGCCGGGCGGCACGAGGACGCCGGTCTCGCCGTCGCGGACGATCTCGCCGAGGCCGCCGATCGACGCTGCGATCACGGGCCGGGCGCGCTCCATCGCCTCGAGCGCGACCATGCCGAAGCCCTCGCCCATCGACGGTACGACGACGACCGACGCCTCCTCGATCGCGCCCTGGATCGGCGTCACGTGACCGAGGAACCGCACCGCCTCGCCGACTCCGAGCTCGCGGGCGAGCGCTCGGAGCGCGGGCTCGAGCGGACCGCGGCCGGCGATGTCGAGCTGCAGCTCCGGCAGCGTCTTCTTCGCGTCGGCGAACGCCCGCAGGAGGACGATGTGGCCCTTGATCGGGATGAGCCTGCCGACGCACAAGAGCCGCGGCAGGTCGCCCGCGTACGGCCGCGGCTCGCCGTCGGGCTCGATGCCGTAGTGGACGATCTCGAAGCTCTCGCCGTCGAATCCCTCGACTTCCTCGAGGTAGCGCGCGAGGCCGCGCGAGATTGCGATCTCGACGTGCGCGAGGCTCGCGACGGCGCGGTCGGCGAGGCCGAAGTACGGCATCTCCCGGAACTCGTTGAAGCCGTGCTTCGTCGAGAAGCGCACGGGAACACGCGCGACCGTGCCGGCGAGAAGGCCGTACGTCTCCGCGTGCACGAGATGCGTGTGCAGGATCGCCGGGCGCCTGCGGACGAGATACGTGACGAGCTCCCCGAACGCGATCGGGTCGACGTCCGCGCGGATCCGGATCGCGTCGAGCGGCACGCCGCGGTCGGTGAGCGCGCGCGCGAAGTCCCAGGCGCCGGGCTCGTCCTCGTGGAGCATGAGCATGCGAACGTCCCACCCGTGCTCGCGGAGCCGCGGGAGCAGCGAGAGCAGGTGCGCCTCCGAGCCGGAGATGCCCGCGACCTTCTGCATGTGCACGACGAGGCCCCGTTTCATGGCTCGACCAGCCCGAGTATGGCGTCCGCCCACGTCTCGACCGAGTGGTGCTCGCGCACCCGCTCGCGGAGCGTCCTCCCGATCGCGTGGCGGGCGTCGTCGTCGAGCGCGGCCAGGGCTTCGACGCGGTCGGCGAACGTCTCCGGGCGCCCGCGCACGAACGCGAGCGGCGGCTCGATGCCCGCGAACAGCCCGTCGAAGGCAGGATGCGAGGCGAGGACGGGGCGGCACGAGGAGCACGCCTCGAGCACGATCTTGTCGGTCGAGATGAAGTCGGAGGCGACGACGTCCGCCTGCGCGTACACCGGCGGCAGCTCCGTGCGCGGGATCGGCCTGCCCACCGACGCGAATCCTGCGTACTCCGGCTGCGCCACCATCTCCTCGAGCTCGCGCTTGTACGCCGCCTCCTGCTCGGAGCCGGCGGTGCCGTAGAGGTCGATGCGAACGTCGACGCCGCGCGTGCGCGCGATGCGCACGCCCTCGACCATCTCGTCGAGCTTCTTCGGCCGCGAGTAGCGGCCGAGCGACAGCACGCGGAACGGACGTCCGGCCGCAGGGACGACGGGCTGGCACGGGAACTCGCTCACGTCGATGCCGTGGCCGATGCCGTGCAGCTTGCGCGACGGCAGCGGGAACGACGCCTCGTACTGGCTCGTCAGGTGCGTGCACACGAGCATCGCGATGCGGAGGACGGCATGCCCCTTCCAGTGCGTGTACCAGAGCACGAGCGGCACGCGCCGCGCGCGCACGAACGGCGCCGCGACGATCGTGTACAGCGGCACCATGTGCCCGACGACGGCCACCGGGCGTTCGCGCAGCTCCGAGACGATCGCGGTGACGTAGCGCACGGCCCGCTGCGCGCGCGTCGGCGCGCCGAACACGCGCAGGCGGCAGTTGGACGGGAGCACGCCCTCGACGCCGCGGTCGCAGACGACGACGACCTCGTCCACGCGGCGGGCGAGAGCGGCGATCTTCGCGCTCGTCGCGCCGAGATTCGCATCCGCCGGGTCGACGACCTGCGTGATGAAGACGAGCTTCCGCTTCGCCATCAGAAGATGTCCGTGTCGCCGAGCGAGAAGCGGAACGCGTCGCGCCCGTGCGGCAACGGCTCGTCTGCTTGCAGCGACCGGCCGATGAACCTGATCGCCGCAGGCGTCGGCAGGAAGCCGGCGGCGAGATACGTCGCGTACTCCCCGGGGTTCGGCATGGCGATGACGATGTCGGCGTCGGCCGCGCGGACGCAGCGGTTGAGCAGGCGGACGCCGTCGCCGCCGACGAGCTCGCACACGAGCCCCGCGGAGATGCCCCGGAAGACGCCCCAGCCCACGACGGCGAAGCCGCGGCCGGTGGAGAAGCTCGCGTACGGCCGCGTCGAGGCGCGATAGCGCCAGTTGAGGTAGTCGGCGCTCTTGACGAAGTGCGCCGGCCAGCCGGCCGCGGCGCGGCGGTAGATCTCCTCGTGGCGCGGCCCGAACTCCTCGACGGCCCCGCGCACACCGCCGGTCGGCTTGCCGTGCGCCCGCAGGTGCCGGAGGGCGCGCAGCGGCCGCTTCGGGCGGGCCCACAGGCGGAGCCAGCACAGCTCGTCCCACCCGAGCTTGGCGACGAAGATCGGGCCGGCCATCGGGTTCGTGAAGCCGAGCGCAAGCCGGGCGCCCGCGTGCGCGGCGAGGTCGTCGTTGTGGCGCTGCAGGCCGGTGAAGACGCCCTTCCCGCGCGCGGCGGGGCCGGTCATCACGTGGATCGTGAACGTGGCCTCGCCTTCGCGGCCGCCGAGGACCATGCGTGCATACGACTGCGCCGCCGCGCCGATCGTCGCGCCGTCCTCCACCGCGAGGTTGAGGATGAAGTGGCCCGTCGGGTTCTGTTCGAACCACCAGTCGAACTCCTCCTCCGACCAGCCGGTGCCCTCGTACACGTCGCGCATGAGCGCGAGAAAGTCGGCACGACGTCCCGGCTCGTACGGAACGATCTGCCAGGTTCGATCGGCCATTACCGCGATGTCGTGCCGAGCGCCGCGTTGAACAGGCGCCGTGCGTGCGTGCCGGTCACCGTGTCCTTGATCGCGATGAGATCACAGGCGCCGGCGAGGACGAGCTCGAACGTCCGCGCGGAGTACGGCTCGACGTTGTACCGGCGAAGCTGCAGCGGATCGCTCCGCGGGGAGTTCGCACCCGAGACGGCGGTGAAGGCGATGTCGTAGCCCGCCTGCTTCACGAGGCTCGGGTGCACGGGCTTGTAGTCGGCCTCCGAGCCCTTGACGTACGAGAACGCGCGGACGGGCCGGCCGAGCCGGCGCTCGAGCTCGAGCTTCGAGATCGCGATCTCACGCGCAGCCTCGTCGATCTCGAGCTCGGCGAGCGGCTTGTGGCTGATGCCGTGCGACTCGACGCGCACGCCGTACGACTCGAGCTCGCGGATCTCGTCCCAGTCGACCGTCGGGTTGTGGACGCCGTGCGCGGCGAGGTAACGCTCGTGCGGGAGCGGCTGCGTATCGCCGACGTACGCGATGGGGACGAACTGAACCGCCGGGTACCCGTGCTTCTTCAGGACCGGCGCGGCGTTGAGGAGGTTGTCGCGGTACCCGTCGTCGAACGTGATCAGCACCGCGCCTTCCGGCAGCGGCTCCCCACGGCCGTAGTGCGCGAGCACCGCCTCGAGGTCGACGACGCGGTAGCCGAAGTCCCTGAGCTGCGCCATCTGCTCGTCGAAGCGCGACACGGGCATCGACATGCGGTTGTTCGGAAGGTCGTTGACCTTGTGGTACATGAGGACGCGCAGCGAGCGCCCGTCCCCGTCGACTGCGCCGATACCGCTCGCGGCCTCGCCGATGGTGCGGTAGACCGTGTTCTTCAGGGCCTGCTTGACCTGTTCACGCAGCACCGGCATGGGGCCAGATTAGCCCGCGAGAACGGACCGCACGAGCTGCTCGACGCGCGCGCCGTACTGCTCGGGCGTCGTCACCCACTCCTCCCCGGTCAGCCGCGCAGCAGCGCCGAGGCGCTCGGCCTCCGCCCGGTCGGAGAGGATGTGGACGAGCGCAGCGGCGAGCGCGTCCGCGTCGTCGGGATCGACGAGCAGTCCGTTCTCGCCGTCGTGGACGACGTCGGGGATGCCGGCGCGGTTGCCGCCGACGACCGCGCGGCCGCGCGCCATGCCCTCGAGGGCGACGCGCGGAAGACCCTCCGAGCGGGACGGGAGGCAGACGAGCCAGGAGGCGTCCATCGCCGCCGACACGCCTTCGGCGTCGAGGCGGGCCGACCACTCCGTCTGGGCCGGCAGGTCGCGCACGAGCGCCGCGACCTGCGGGCGGAGCGTGCCGTCGCCGACGAGGTGCAGCGTGGCGTCCGGCACGCGCGGCGCCGCCCGCCGCCAGGCAGCGACGAGGGTGTCGAGCGCCTTGTAGCGCTCGAGCACGCCGACGAACACGGCGCGCGGAGCGGATGGCAGCGGCTCGGGTGGCTCGGCGAGGAATGCGTCGGCGTCGACGTACGAGGGGAACACCGCCGCCGGCTCGACCCCGAGCGCGCGCACGAGCCCGCTCGTCTGCGTCGACACCGTCCGCACGGCGTCGGCGCGCGGGACGACGAGCCGCGGGATCGCGTCGTTCACCGGGTTGAGCAGGCGCCGCAGCGACGAACCGTAGAGGCGCGTCGCCTCGTGCCAGTCGCCCTGGACGTCGAGGATGAGCTTCGTGCGTGCGCGCGCGAGGCGCCGGCCGACGAGGAACGCGGCGGCCTCGTGCACGCCCTGCACGAGCGCGACATCGGCCGGGAACACACGGAGCTCGCGCGCGATGCGGAGCGGCAGCTCGAGGTAGTAGCGGGCGCCGTCCGCGAGCGCGGGATGCGTCGGGCCGGCGAGACGGAAGGGGCCGCCCTCCGTCGGAGCCCCGGCGGGAGCGGCCGCGACGACGCGCGCCTCGACGACGTCCTGCACCGCGGTCCACTTGCGCTCCTGCGCACCGGCGAGCGGGAGGCGGATGCGCTCGCGCGAGACGAAGAGGACGCGCGGCTTCGTCACGCCGCCGGACGAACCGTCTCGGCAAGCGCGGCGCAGATCTGCTCGATCTCGTCGTCGCGCAGGTGCGCGTGCACCGGCAGCGAGAGCACCTCGCCGGCGAAGCGCGCTGCGCGCTCGCCGCCGCCGCGCTTGGGGGACGCGGCCGCGAACGGCAGCGCCGAGAGCGCGGTCGAGTAGTGGACGAGCGTCGACACGCCGCGCGCCTCGAGGGCGGCGCGGACCGCATCGCGCTCCGGCACGCGGACGACGTACTTGTGGAACACGTGCTCCCGGTCGGCCGGGCGCTCGGGGACGACGGCCGCGGTCGACGCGAGCGCCTCCCCGTACGCGGCGGCGATGCGCTGGCGGGCGCGCAGCCACCGCTCCTCGTACGCGAGCTTCACCGAGAGCACCGCCGCGACGATCGACGACATCTGCGCGTTCTGGCCCACGCGGTCGAAGTCGCCGGCGCGCGACTTGCCGTGATGGCTGAGCGCGAACGCCGCCTCTGCGATGGCGTCGTCGTCGGTGAGGAGCGCGCCGCCGCTGCCGGGCGCGCTCACGACCTTCGTCGGGTCGAAGCTGAAGCAGCTCACGGCGCCCGCCGACCCGGCGCGTCGTCCGTCACGGACGCCGCCGAGCGTCTGCGCCGCGTCCTCGACGAGCAGGAGGCCGTGCTCGGAGGCAAATCCCTCGAGTGCGGCGGCGTCGCCCATGCGGCCGTACAGGTCGACGTACACGAGCGCCTTCGTCCGCTCCGACAGGAGCGACTCGGCATGCGCGAGGTCGAGCTCGTAGTTCGAGCCGATGTCGACGTACGCCGGAACGGCGCCGGTGCGGAGCACGGACGACGCCGTCGCGGCGAACGAGAAGTCCGGGACCATCACCTCGTCGCCGGCCCCGATCCCGAGCGCAGCGAAGGCGAAGTAGAGCGCATCCGTGCACGAGTTCACGGCCACCGCGTGCTTGCGGCCGGCGAGCTGCGCGAGCTCGCGCTCGAAGTCCGCGATCCATGGCCCCTGCAACAGCCGCCCGGAGCGGAAGACCTCCTCGACGCGGGCCATGATCGGCTCGCGCAGCGCGTCGAACTCGCGGTCGAGCGCGAAGTACGGGATCACGCGACTGCCGGCACGTCCGCCGGACGCGAGCTCAGGAACTCGAGGTACTCCTCGAGACCGCGCTCGAGCGAGTAGCGCGGCTCGTAGCCGAGGAGCTCGCGCGCCTTCGCGATGTCGAGCGCCCCGCGCTTCGGCCGGAAGTCATCGGTCTTCGTCGAGACCTCCACCGGCATGTCGGGATAGCGCTCACGCAGGAAGTCGTACAGCTCAGTGAGCGTGCGACCTTGGCCCGCGGTGATGTTGAACGTCTCGTTCTCGACCGGTGAGAGCAGCGCCTTCACCATCCCGTCCGCGACGTCCTTCACGTATGAGAAGTCGAGCCACGTGTTGTCGGGGTCGACCACGGTGAGCGGCCGCGACCAGCGCGCGCACTCGACGAAGCGCTGCACGATGCGGTCGTTCATGTCGGTCGGGCCGTAGACCGCCGACGGGCGCACGATCGCGTACGGGAGCCCCTGCGCGCGCGAATACGTCTGGACGATGATCTCGCCCGCGAGCTTGAAGCCGCCGTACGGATCCTTCGGCGCCATCGTCGCGGACTCCGGCATCGGCGTCTGCGTGAAGTCGCCGTACGCCATGCTCGAGGACACGTAGAGGAACTTCTTCAGCCCCATGTCGAGCGCGACGTCCACGAGGTTGAAGGTCCCGCGCAGCATGCTCTCGAACGCGTGGTCGGGACGGACGCGCGCGACCGTCGCGAGCGGAAGCACGCCGAGGTGGACGACGTACTCGGGCGTGGTCTCCTGCATCACGCGGCGCAGCTCGTCGCGGCCCTCGGTGGAGGCGACGACGACGCGGGCATCCTTCAGCAGGACCTCTCGCCGGTACTGGAGGCTGTGCCAGTGCCGCGGCTCGAAGGTGTACGCGTACGTGAGCAGCGGGTCGACGACGACGACGTCGTGCCCCTCCTCGGCGAGGGCGGCGGACATGTGGGAGCCGATGAAGCCGGCGCCCCCGGTGATGAGAACGGTGCTCATCCGCGGGCCAGCCTAACGCCTGCGAGGACCTCGTCCGCCCAGTGCCCGACTGAGTGCTCCGCCTCGACCCTCAGGCGCAACGCATTCCGTTCCTCCTGCGGCAGCGATGCGGCCCGCACGACCGAGCGCGCGAGCTCCTCGGCGTCCCCGTCGCGGAAGCGCAGCGCCTCCGGAAGGAGCCCGTCGAAGACCGGCGACGCGGCCACGACCGGCACGCACGACGCGAGCGCCTCGAACACGACCTTGTCGGCGCTCGTGCCGTGGGTCGCGTTCACGAGCACGTCCGTCCGTGCGAGCAGCGCCGGGATCTCGGTGCGCGGCACGGCGTCGGCGAGCCGCACGCGGTCGCCGAGCCGGAGCTCGCGGACGAGCTCCGCGAGCCGTGCCCGGATGGTCGCGTCGTTGGGCGTCGCCTCCTCGCCGCAGACGGTCAGCTCGGCCTCCGGCAGCGAGGCGAGCGCGCGGACGGCGACGTCGTGGCCCTTCACGTCGGAGTAGCGCCCGAGCGAGAGCAGCCGCAGGGAGCCTTCGCGGCGCGGAGCGCAGGCGAACAGCGACGTGTCGATCCCGTGGCCGATCCCACGCACCTTCGGGGAGCGGATCGGGACGCTGCGCTCGTCGACCGAGAGCACGGCATCGACGATGCGAAGCGAGCGGCCGAGGTGCGCGCCTCCGCGCTGCTGCGTGAACCAGAGCAGGATGGGGATACCGAGCGGCCGCAGGAGCGGCGCGGCGAGCAGCGCGTACACCGGCGACATGTGCGCGAGCAGGCCGACGGGCCGGCCGCGGACGAGCTCGCGCGCGAGAGCCGCCTCGAAGCGCAGGCCGCGCAGCGCCTGGGTCGGCGCCGCGAAGCTCCGGAAACGGACATTGCCCGGCAGCGCGTCGACGGCGGCCGCCGACGCGAGCACGACCACTTCGTCCACGCGCGCGGCGAGGGCGGCGACCATGTCCGCGGCCGCGCCGAGCGTCGGGTGCCCGCGATCGACCTGCTGCGTGACGAAGACGAGCTTCGTCATCTCCGCACGGCGTCGACGAGCTCGCGCGTGCGGCGTGCAAACTCCTCGGGGGTCTGGAGCCACCGCGGCCCCGCGGCGCGTGCGCCCGCGGCGAGCGTCTCCGCGAGGGCGGGGTCGCCGAGGACGCGCACGAGGGCGGCCGCGAGCGCGGGGGCGTCGCCGGGCGGCACGAGCAGGCCGCTGACGCCGTCCTCGACGATGTCGGGGATCCCGCCGGCGCGCGAGCCGACGACGGGCCGCCCGCGCGCGAACGCCTCCATCGCCACACGCGGCAGGCCTTCGGAGAACGACGGCAGCAGGAGCAGCGTCGCCGCGTCGAGCGCGGCCGCCACTCCTTCCGACGGCAGCCGCTCGTCCCACGTCACGCGGCCGGGGAAGTCGCGCACGAGCGCCTCCGCGACCTCGCGCTCCCGCCCGTTCCCGACGAGGTGGAGCGTCGCCTCGGGTACGTCCGGCGCCGCCCGCCGCCATGCGTCCGCCAGCCCGTGCACGTTCTTGTACCGCTCGAGCACGCCGACGAACAGCGCGCACGGCCGGGCCGGCAGCGACGCCGGCGGCGACGCGGAGAACGCCGACACGTCGAAGTACGTCGTGAACGTCGCCGCGGGCTCGACGCCGAGCGCGCGCACGAGCGAGCTCGTGAACGGCGACACGGTGCGGACCGCGTCCGTGCGCCTCACCGCCGCGCGTGCCGCCGCCCTGCTCACCGGCTCGAGCAGCCGCCGCAGCGGCGAGCCGTACAGCCGCGTCGCCGTGTCCCAGTCGCCGTGCACCTCGAGGACGACGCGCGCGTCCGAACGCGCGAGCGCCCGCCCGGTGAGCACGGCGCTCGTCTCGTACGGGCTCTGCGCGATCACCACATCGGGGCGAAACGCGCGGAGCTCGCGCGCGACGTGCCGCGGCAGCGAGAGGTAGAACGCCGGCGTGCGCGACGGGAGGAGATGGAAGCGGCCGTCGTCTGCGGGCCCGCCGCCGCCGAGGACGCGGATGTCCATCTCGCCTGCGAGTGCGTCCCATTTCGCCGCGGTCTGCGGATCGAGCGGCAGCCGGTAGCGCGAGCGGCCGACGAAGAGGACGCGCGGGCGGCTCATGCCGCCGCGTCCAGAAGCACGCGTTCGAGCCGTCCGAAGATCGTCTCGCGGTCGTAGTCGCGCACGGAGTCCGCGGCGGCAGAGCGCAGGCGCTCGCGGAGGACGTCGTCGGAGAAGTAGCGGCGGATGCTCGCAGCAAGCGCGTCCGCGTCGCCGGCGGAGACGAGGAGCCCGTTCTCGCCGTCGCGCACGACCTCCGCGACGCCGCCGACGCGCGTCGCGATGACAGGCGTGCCGACGGCGAGCGCTTCGACGACCGTGTGCGGGAAGTTCTCCCAGCTCGACGAGAGGAGCGAGGCGTCCGCGGCGCGGAAGAGCTCGAGCACGCCTTCGCGCGGCTGCGGACCGAGGAAGCGGACGCGTGGGCCGGCGAGCGCCTCGAGCCGCGCCCGCTCGTCGCCGTCGCCCGCGATGAGAAGCGACACGCCCTCGACCGCGTCGACGGCCGCGAGTGCGACGTCGAGCGCCTTCTGCGGGCCGAGCCTGCCGGCGAACGCGAGCGTGGGGCCGTCCATGCCGAAGCGCTTGCGCAGCTCGTCGCGCGGCGGGAGATCCGGCAGCGCGGGGTACGGATTCGGAAGCACGCTCACGTGGGCGGCCGGAACGCCCCACGAGACCGCGAGGTCGCGGAGATAGCTGCTCGGGCAGAAGACGTGCGCGGCCCGGCGCAGCTCGACGTCGCGCGCGATGCGGAGGACGCGGACGCGCAGGTCGGTGCGCGCGTTCTGGAACGCGTCCACGTCGCCCTCGACCATGCCGCGCCTCCGGGCGCGCTCGAAGGCGGGGTCGGCGGTGAGCTTCACGACGTACGGGCGACGGGCGGCAGTCGCGCCCGCGCAGCTCCGCCCGAACATCCCCGTCGTGTACACGACGTCGTTGTGCACGGCGCGGGCGCGGACGAGCGCCGCGGCCCGCAGGTGCCTGACGCCGGGCGGAAGCGACCGCGGCACCCAGCGCACGGCGTACGCCTGACGCGCGGGCTGCTCCGACGCCGTGGTGACGACCTCGACCGCGTGGCCGCGCTCCGCGAGGAAGCCGGCCACCTCGGGCGCGTGGCTCGCCGGACCGCCGACGTCCGGCGGCCAGATCCCGGATACGACGAGCACTCTCACGTCGAAAGCCCCGCGATCTCCCGCTCGAGCGGCGGCCTCGCCGGCGGCGGCTCGCGGCGGATGCGCGCGAACAGCACACCCCACGCGAGTGCGAACACGACGCTCGAGGCGAGCACAGCGACGGCGGCGCCGCTCGCTCCCCACTGCCAGCCGAGCACGACGGCGAGCGGGAGGAGGACGGCGGTCTCGATGCCGTGCGTCCAGATGCGCAGGTTGGGCCGCCCGATGGTGACGGCGAACGACTTCGACCAGCCGACGACGAACTGCACCGCGCCGGCGACGACGATGATGCGCGCCGCGTTCACCGCACCGAGATTCTTCGACTCGAACAGGATCCGCACGATCGGCGACATGAACACGAGCAGGAGCGGAAGCAGCACGACGCTGCCGAGGGACGCGAGCAGCGTGTACCGCCGCACGCCTCTGAACACACGCTCGCTGTCGCCGCGCTCCCAGTCGCGCGTCTGCTCGCTCAGCAGGACGAGCCTGATCGGCGCGGAGACGGCGTTGAAGCCCGTCTGCGGAGACTGCGCGACGCGGAAGAAGCCGACCTGGCGTGCGGTCGAGGCGATGCCGAGCAGCATCGGCGTGAGCGTCGTACGCAGCGACACGACCCCGGTGGCGACGCTCGACTGCGCGATGAAGCGCAGGATCTCCCGCGCGTCCTCGTCGAGGGGACGGACGGGGGCGGTCGGGAAGCGGCGGAACACGACGAGACCGGCGGCGCCGATCGCCGCCGATGCAGCCATCTGTGCGAGCACGATCGCGACGATCGTCCATGTGAGCCCGAAGTGCGTGCCGACCGCGATCGCCGTGAGGCGCAGCGCCATCGAGAGCATGAGGAAGCCGCCGCGCACGTCGTAGCGGCCGCGGAGCATGAATGGCACGGCTGCCATCCCCTCGGGCGCCTGCGCGAGCGGCAGGAGCGCGGAGATCATGAGCGGCCCGCGCAGCTCACTGTGGTGGAAGACCGTGCCGGCACCGGCGCCGAGCCCGACGAGCGCAGCCCCGGCCATGAGCGCGCCGACCACCTTGAACGCGAACGTTCGCCGGAAGATGCGGCGGAGCCGGCCCCAGTCCTCCCGCGTGATGTACCGGAAGCCGAACTTGATGAGCGCCTCCTCGATCGTGAGGTCGAGGAGCGTCTGGAAGAACCCGGCCGAGGCGATGACGAGCGTGAAGAGACCGAGCACCTCGGTCGAGAACACCCGGGCGGCGATGATCGTGCCGAGGAACCCGAGCACGATCGAGGCGTACGTGCCTGCTGCAGCACCCGCCCGGCGCCGGAGGACCGTGCCGTCCATCAGTCGGCCAGTGTAGTGAGGGCCTCGGCACGTCCCCGGACTACACTCGCCCCCTGATGGCCAAGGCACTCGTCACCGGCGGCGCGGGCTTCATCGGCTCGAACCTCGTTCGCGCCCTGCTCGACCGCGGCGACGACGTCCGCGTGCTCGACAACTTCTCGACCGGCAACCGCGCGAACCTCGAGGGCCTCGACGTCGAGATCGTCGAGGGCGAGCTCCGCAGCTACGAGCGCGTGCACAACGCGGTCCGCGGCACCGAGACCGTCTACCACCTCGGCGCGCTCGGCTCGGTTCCCCGCTCGGTGCAGGACCCGCTCACGTCGAGCGCGGTCAACGTCGAGGGGACGCTGAACGTGCTCCTCGCCGCCCGCGACGAGGGCGTCCGGCGCGTCGTGTTCTCGTCGTCGTCGTCGGTGTACGGCGCACAGGCCGGTCTCCCGGTGAGCGAGTCGCTGCCGGCCGATCCGATCTCGCCGTACGGCGTCGCGAAGCTCGCGGCCGAGCGCTACTGCGTCAGCTTCTCCCGCGTGTACGAGTCCTTCCAGACGGTCGTCCTGCGCTACTTCAACGTCTTCGGCCCGCGGCAGAGCCCGTTCTCCCAGTACGCGGCGATGGTTCCGCTCTTCATCACCGCGATCACGTCCGGCGAGCCGGTGACCGTCTACGGCGACGGCGAGCAGTCGCGCGACTTCACGTACGTCGCGAACGTCGTCGACGCGACGGTGCGCGCGGCCCACGCGGAGAACGCAAGCGGGCGGATCTTCAACGTCGCGGCGGGATCGCCCGCGAGCGTCAACGACGTCGCCGACGCGATCAGCCGCATCGTCGGCATGCCGGTGGAAAAGAGCTTCGCGCCGCCGCGCCCGGGCGACATCCGCGACTCGTGGGCGGACGTGTCGGCGGCGCGCGACGTCCTCGGCTACGTGCCGTCGGTCGACCTCGAGGACGGGCTGCGCCGCACGATCGACCACCTGCGTGGCTGAACCACCCATCAAGGTCCTCCGAGTTATTGCCCGCCTCAACGTCGGCGGGCCCGCGCTCCACGTCGCGTACCTCACCGCGGGCCTCGCCGGCCGCGGCTACGAGACGACGCTCGTCGCCGGAACGATCGCGCGCGGCGAGGAGTCGATGGCGTTCGTCGCCGACGCGGAGGGCGTGCACGTGGAGACGCTCGACGACCTGAGCCGGAAGATCTCCCCCGTCCGCGACCTGCGCGCGATGCTCCGGCTCGCGCAGCTCATCCGCCGGGAGCGGCCGACGATCCTGCACACGCACACGGCGAAGGCGGGGGCGGTCGGACGCATCGCGGCGCTCCTCGCCGGCAGCGCGCGTCCGCCGATCGTCGTGCACACGTTCCACGGCCACGTGCTGCGCGGGTACTTCGGCCGGATCACGACGTTCGGGTTCCGCACGCTCGAGCGCTGGCTCGCACGGGCGACGACGTCGCTCATCGCCGTCAGCCCCGAGGTCCGCGACGATCTCGTCGCGCTCCACGTCGCGCCCGCTTCGAAGTTCACCGTCGTGCGGCTCGGCATCGACCTCGGCCGGCGCGTCGACAACGACGACGCGCAGCGGCGGGAGAGCCGCCGGCAGATGGGCCTGCACGAGGATGCCTTCGTCGTCGGCTGGGTCGGCCGCATGACGGCGGTGAAGCGCACGGAGCGCGTCGTCGACGCGCTGCAGAAGCTCGTCGAGCGCGGCGTCGACGCGTACGCCGTGCTCGTCGGCGACGGCCCCGACCGCGACCGCCTCGAGCGGCATGCCCACGAGCTCGGCGTGATCAAGCGCTGCCTCTTCCTCGGCTACCAGGAGGACGTCGCCCCGTTCTACGACGCGATCGACGTGCTCCTGCTGCCGTCGATCAACGAGGGCACGCCGGTGAGCGTGATCGAGTCGCTGGCGGCGGGCCGGCCGGTGGTCGCGACGCGCGTCGGCGGGATCCCCGACGTCGTCCGCGACGGCGTGGACGGCTTCCTCGTCGACTCGGACGATCCGGACGCGCTCGCGGCGCCGCTCGCCGAGCTCGCCGCCGACCCGCAGCGACGCGCGCGGATGGGCGAGGCCGGCCGCTCGCGCGTGGTGGAGCGCTACGCGGTAGAGCGCCTCGTCGACGACGTCGACACGCTCTACCGCACGCTCCTGGCCGACCGGGGAATTACCCGGTCGCGACCTTGACGAACGCGTTCCAGGCCGGCTTCTTCTTCCCGGACACCGTCTCGAGACCGGACTGCCAGCCGCCGAGGCTCGCGTCGTCGCGGATGAGGAACCAGAGCATCATGTCGATGCGCGGGTTCTTCTTCGCGATCGCGTAGGCCTGCGTCAGCCACGCCGCCTGGTTCGCGTACGACACGCCGAAGCTGTGGTCCGGCGGATTCGTCTCGTAGCCGTACTCGGTGATCCAGAGGTGCTTCGGTCCGTACAGCTTCGTGATCTCCGCGAGGAGGACGCCGATGTTGCCCATCTGGATGCGGCGCGCCTCCTTGCCGCTCGGGATGTACGACGGCGACTCCGTCGCCCGCGCGTAGTACGGGTGATGCGCGTACACGTCGAAGTTCTTCATCCCGGCCTTCTTCGCGGCCTCGAGGAACGAGAGCGGATCGACGGACGGGCGCGACGTCGTGGGCGCGTCGTTGCCCTTCGGCGCAGTCACGCCGCACGCGACCTTCTCGCCGGCCGTGCCGCCCGCGTGGACGCCGGCGTAGACGGCGTTGCAGATCTTCGCGTACTGGATCGCGCTCTCGACGACCCACTTGCCGCCCTGGCGCACGTACTGCGGCGACAGGAAGACGGGGTTGTTCGGCTCGTTCCACGCGGTCCAGAACGTCACCGCCGGCAGCGGCTCCGTCGGGCTCTCGAGCGTCGGCTGCTGCTGCCAGCTCGGCGGCACGTAGGAGCCGTTGTACCGGGCAGCCGCCGCGTAGGCGAAGTCCTGAAGCTCCTTCGCGTTCGTCGGCGCGACGGTCCGTGCCTTGCCGCCGTTCGCCCACGAGGGCGTGAAGAGGACCGAGAACACGACCTTGATGTGGTACGTCGCCGCGTACCGCATGAGGCGGTCGTAGAGCGCCCAGTCGTACGCGGGATCTCCCGGGTCGGTCGGGTCGGTCGGCTTCGCGCCGCGCGACACCGCCCACTTCGTCCCGCCCCAGTAGAGGTTCACGCGGAGCACCTTGGCGTTGAGCGCCTTGAGCGCCTGGAAGCCCGTCACCGGGTTCCCGTACAGCGTGTCGGCCTCGTCGTTGACGCCGACGAGCAGATGGCTCGACGACGCGACGGCGTGCTTTTTCGGCGCGGCGCCGGCTGCGGAGACCGCGAGACCGGTGGCGGCCAGGACGAGGACGACGATGAGAACGGCGCGTCTAGACACTCAGTGACTCCCGTTGGGTCGATTGCAGGATCGTTCCGCAGGCCGTCCTCGAGACCGATCTGCGGCTCCCAGCCGAGCAGCTGCCGGGCGCGCGTGATGTCGGGCTGCCGCACCTGGGGATCGTCGACGGGCAGCGCCTCGAAGACGATCTCGCTCTTCGAGCCGGTGACGCGGATGACGGTCTCCGCGAGCTCGAGCAGCGTCAGCTCTTGCGGGTTGCCGATGTTGACGGGCAGGTGCTCGCCGCTCTCGGCGAGCAGCACGAGACCGCGAACGAGATCGTCGACGTAGCAGAAGCTGCGCGTCTGCGAGCCGTCGCCGAAGACCGTCAGCGGCTCGTTCCGCGAGCGCCTGGCGGATGAACGTCGGGATCGCGCGGCCGTCGTTCGGACGCATGCGCGGGCCGTACGTGTTGAAGATGCGGACGATGCACGTGTCGACGCCCTGCTGCCGGTGGTACGCCATCGTGAGCGCCTCGGCGTAGCGCTTCGCCTCGTCGTACACGCCGCGCGGGCCGATCGGGTTCACGTTGCCCCAGTACGTCTCCGGCTGCGGATGGATCGAGCGGGTCGCCGTACACCTCGCTCGTCGACGCGAGCAGGAAGCGCGCGCGCTTCGCACTTCGCCAGGCCGAGCGCGTTGTGCGTGCCGAGCGCGCCGACCTTCAGCGTCTGGAGCGGCAGCTCGCAGGTAGTCGATCGGGCTCGCGGGGCTCGCGAGATGGAAGACGAGGTCGACGGCCTCGTCGATCTCGAGGTGCGCCGTCATGTCGTGGTGGACGAACCCGAACGAGTCGCCGCGCAGGTGCTCGACGTTCTGAAGCGACCCCGTCTCGAGGTTGTCCACGCAGATCACCCGGAAGCCCTTGGCAACGAGGTGATCGCACAGGTGGGAGCCCAGGAAGCCTGCGCCGCCCGTCACGACCGCCGTCGACATCGGATCGATGCTATCGGCGTTGTCGGCGGTCGACCGGCTCTTAACGAAGGATTTACGCCTTCAACGGCTCCCGTACAATGACTCGATGCTCGGCATGAAGCGCTCGTCGCCGATCGAGCCTGCCGCGGCGGACGACGCCGACGCCCCGCCCGCATCCGACCCGTTCCAGCTCGGGACGCTGTCCCCGCAGGAGCCGAAGAGCGGACACCGCTCGTGGGCGATGCACCGCTGGCACAAGGAGAGCGTGCAGCTGTACCCGAAGGTCCTGAGCCTCTACGAGGACGTCCCGCGCCTGTTCCGGGAGCACATCCTTCCCGGCCATCTGCCGCCGGGCCCGCTGCTCACCGAGCGGGACACCGTCGTCACCCTCGGCTCGTGCTTCGCGCTCGAGCTCCGCCGGGTGCTCGAGCTCGCGCAGTTCGCGAGCGGCAGCTTCTGGATCCCCTCGGGTCTCAACAACACGTTCGCCATCCTCGACTTCGTCTCGTGGTGCGTCGAAGGCGAGAGCACGAGCCGCGCGTATCGCTACGAGCGGTCGGAGGACGGCGAGATCAAGGAGTGGCTGCCGGACGAGGAACGGCATCGCTACCTCGAGCACATCGTCAACGCGGGCGCGTTCGTGTTCACCATCGGACTCGCCGAGGTCTGGGTCGACCGCGAGACCGGCGGCGTCTTCTGGCGAGGCGTCCCCGAGGAGATCTTCGACGAGGACCGCCACGTCTTCCGGCTCAGCACGGTCGAGGAGAACGAGCAGAACATCCTCGAGACGATCCGGCTCATCCGCACGGTCAACGCGAACGCGCCGATCGTGCTGACGCTCTCGCCCGTTCCGCTCGAGGCGACGTTCCGCGAGATCTCGTGCATGACGGCGGACTGCGTGTCGAAGTCGGTGCTGCGCGTCGCGATCGACGGTGCGATGGCGCAGGCGCCCGCGGGCACGTACTACTGGCCGTCGTTCGAGCTCGTGAAGTGGGCGGGCGCGACGCTCGACTGGAGCGCGTACGAGGGCGACGCGCGGCACGCGGACCGCTATCTCGTCTACTGCATCGTCGACGCATTCGCGGAGGCGTTCTACGGGCCGGAGCTCGCGACACGAATCCGCGAGCGTCTGCGCGGAAGCGGATGGCGGACGTCGGAGCCGCACGTGCTGCGACAGCGGATCGCGCGATCGCGGCGCTTCTCGTCGGCGCTCCCCGCACGGGCGCGCCGCGCGCCGGCGAAGCTCCGGCGTCTCGCCGGTCGCGCGTCCTAGCGCAGGTCCTTGTTCGACTCCATGTCGAACCACATCGCGAACAGCGTGAACTGCGAGCCCGAGATGAGCAGCAGCGCGATGAGCACGACGGTGCCGACGCTGACCTGGTGGCCGTCGATCCGGTCGACGAGCTCGAGGATCCCGAGAACGAAGCCGGCGAGCGTCGACAGGAAGCCGAACGCGTAGAAGAAGACGAGCGGGTGGAAGTCGCGGATGACGTACTTCTCGCGCAGCCGCCAGAAGAACCCGCGCAGGAGCAGCCACGAGATGCGCGGCACGACGCGCCGGTAGCGGATCCCCGAGCGCTCGCCGACGCCGTACACCGGCCGCGACTGGAAGTCGCGGACGCGCGCGTTCCACACGTTCAGATGGACGAGCAGGTCGTTCGGGAAGCCGTAGCCGGGGTAGACGCGGTCGAGGTCGAGCTGCGCGAGCATCGGCGCGGCGATCGCCGTGTAGCCCGACTGCGAGTCGGCGACGTGCCAGTAGCCGGAGGCGACCTTCGTCAGCAGCGAGAGAACCGCGTTTCCGAGGTAGCGCGTCCGCGGGATGAGGTCCCACGCCTGCCCGGTGAAGAGACGGTTCGCCTTCGCGTAGTCGAGCTCGCCGCGCGCGACCGGCTGCACGAGCGTCACGAGGTCGGCCGGATCCATCTGGTTGTCGGCGGCCATGACGCAGACGACGTCGGCGTCCAGCTCGAGCGCCCGCCGGTAGCCGGTGACGATCGCAGCGCCGACACCGCGGTTGCGCTCGTGCTCGACCACCTCGACGCGCGGGTCGCCGAACGAGCGAGCCCGCTCCGCCGTCGCGTCCGACGAGCCGTCGTCGACGACGATCACCGTGTCGACGAAGGCGGGGATGCCGCCGAGCGTCGTGCCGACCAGCGTCTCCTCGTCGTGCGCGGGCACGACGACCGCGACGGTCTTGCCCTCGAGCATCTAGGCCCCGCGGCGGCGGGCCACTGCGGCGGCCACGCGGTCCCACAGGAGCGCGGCGAGCGCGCCGAGCACGAGCCCGATGAGGCCGGCGACGACGACGGAGTTGCGCCGGCTGCGCGCGGTCACGCGCGCGGACGAGGCCGGCGTCAGCACCGACGGCTCCTCGACGGCCTTCGCCTGATGGAGCAGCTGCGTCGTCGTGGAGAGGTCGGCCTGGGCGGAGTTCAGCTGCGTCTGGAGGATGAGCTTGTCGGTGGAGGAGATGTTCGGATCGTTGATCGCGGTCTCGAGATCCTTGATCTGCCTCTCCTGGTTCCCGATCTGAGCGCTGAAGCTCGCGATCTTCTCGACCGCGTAGCCGGAGATGCGGGCGATGACCGCCTTCGCGAGCTGGTTCGCCGCGCACGCCGCGGTCTTCTTCTTCGCCGAGAGGACGGTGAGCGAGACGAGCGGGTTCTGGCCGTTCTTCGAGAGGCTGCCGGCGATCGCCTTCGTCGAGATCCCCGAGCGGAACGTCCCGATCTTCGCCTTGCAGATCTCCGCGACGCGCTGGTCGACGGCGAGCGAGTGCCCGACCGTGCCGACGGTGCTCGGGTTCGTCTGGAGCCCCTGGAGCGCGACGTTGCCGCTCGCGGTGTACGGCTGGCCGAGGTAGAGCGTCGCCGAGGCGCTGTACCGCTGGCTCCCGCCGAGGGCGACCGCGTAGCCGACGATCGCGCCGAGGACGATCCCGCCCGCGACGACCCACCAGCGGGCGGCGAGGAGCCGCCAGTAGCGGCCGAAATCGACTTCGCGCTCGGCTTCGGGATCGAACGTCACGGCGCGGCGACTCTAGCTGAGGCCCACGACCACATCCGCGCCAGCCCGTCTGCGAGGCCGACGCGCGGCTGCCAGCCGAGCGCGGTGCGGATCCTCGACACGTCGGCCTTCGTGCGCCGGACGTCGCCGCGGGCGACGTCGACGTGCCGGACGTCGAGCGCGCTCCCCGCGAGCTGCTCGAGGAGCGCGATCGCCTCGAGCATCGACGCCTCCTCCCCGCCGCCGACGTTGTAGACCGACCCGGGCGCGCCGCCGTCCATCGCGGCGATCGTCGCGGCGACGGTGTCTCCGACCTCGGTGAAGCTCCGCGACTGCTCGCCGCTGCCGTAGATCTCGAACGTCCCGCCGCCGATAAGCGCGTCGCACACCCGGCGGAAGAACATGTCGGGGCGCTGTCGCGGCCCGTACACGGTGAAGTAGCGCAGGATGACGGCCTCGAGGCCGAAGGCGGTCGCGTACGCGGCGGCGAGGTGCTCGCACGCGAGCTTCGTGACGCCGTACGGAGAGATCGGATGCGGCGGGGTCTCTTCCGGCGTCGGGTAGCGCTCGGCCTCGCCGTACACCGACGACGACGACGCGAACACGATGCGCACGCCCGCCTCAGCCGCCGACTGGAAGACGCGCTGCGTCGCGAGCACGTTGCCGCGCAGGTAGAGCGGGAACGCCTCGCCGAAGCTGCGCACGCCCGGCTGGCCCGCGAGGTGGAAGACGCCGTCGACGCCGGCGAGGTCGAGACCGTCCTCGGCGAGGTCGACGCGGCGCACGGCGATCCCGCGCGCGTTCTCCTCCTTCAGCGCCGGGTCGTAGTAGTCGGTGAAGCAGTCGACGCCGACGACCTCGTCGCCGCGCGCGAGGAGCGCCTCGGAGAGATGCGAGCCGATGAAGCCCGCCGCGCCTGTGACCAGGTACCTCACGGCTTCGGGACCATCCCATAGACGACGCCGTAGCCGATGAGGAACAGGCGCCGGCCCGCGGCGACCGTCGGCGTGTACTTCCCGTCCGGGAACGACCACAGCAGCTTCCCGGTGCGCGCGTCGAGCGCGTACGTCCGTCCGTTCTTGAGCCCCTTCTGCTTCAGCGTGGAGAAGTAGACGACGCCGCCGATCGCGGTCGCCGACCCGGAGATCGGCCCGTGCGCGTCGAAGCTCCAGCGCACTTCGCCGGTGCCGGCGTCGAGCGCGAGGAACCGCCCGCCGTACGAGCCGGCGAGGACGAGCCGGTTCCAGATCGCCGGCGACGCGTAGACGTAGCCGCCGGTCGAGTGCGACCACAGCCGGTGCCCCGTCGCGGCGCCGAACGCGTACATCTTGCCGTCGGTCGATCCGATGTACACGCGGCCGTACGCGATCGCCGGCGTCGAGTAGAACCTCGCCGCACCGAAGAGCCGCGGCTGCGCCGAGCCGCGCCACACGACCGATCCGCCGCGCGACAGGCAGTACACATGGCCGTCGTACGCGCCGACGTACAGCCGGCCGCCGGCGTACGCGAGCGCACCCTTGATCGCGCCGTGCGCGACGTGCCGGTGCCAGACGACGTCGCCGTGGTTCGCATCGAACGCCCAGACGTCGCCGTTCCAGTCGCCGACGTACAGCCGATCGCCCACGAGCAGCGGCGAGCTCTCCGACGGGCCGATCGTGTGCCGCCAGTGGATCTTCCCGAGGCCGACGCCGAACGCGATCACCTCGCCGTCGACGCCGTGCCCGCCGCCCTGCGCGTTGCACGGCGGCCGGTTGAGGAACGTCTCGTACACCGTGCCGTGCGCGTGCGGGCCGATCGCCGGCGTCGCGGCGACGCAGCGGTGCGAGCGGTACTTCCATGCGTACATCCCCGTCTTCTCGCCGATCGCGGTGAACGTGCCCGCGTTCGTCGAGAAGAAGAGGCGGCCGTAGCCGATCGCCGGCGGGAACTCGACGAGGCTGCCCGCCTGGTACTTCCAGACCGTCCGGAACGGCGGGCGGAGCGCGAGCTGCACCGAGCGCGTCCGGTCGGCGGAGAAGCCGTACGTCGGCCACGGCACGCGCGGAGGCGGCGGTGCCGGCGCAGCCTGCGTCGTGACGAACTCGCTCGAAGTCGAGCCACGGATGTCCCCGCCCTGCTGCAAGCGATGGACGACGTAGGCCGCGAGCGCGCCGGCGACGAGCACGGCCGCTGCGGCGAGGGCGATGAGCAGGCGCCGCATGCGCGCAGGAGCTTAGCCGTGCCGCCGGGACCGTCCGGTAGCGTGCAGGCCCGTGCGTACCCGCCGGGCGGTGCTGCTGCTCGTTCTCGCGACGTCCCTCCCGCGGCTGGTCGCCCTCCTGCACGAACGCGGCTCGATCCTCGTCGACAACGTCGACAAGGGCGACACGTTCGCGCAGACGTATCTCGCCACCGGGACGTACGGCTTCATCCCGGGCCACCCGTCCGCGTACACGCAGCCGTTGTACGGCTGGTTCCTCATCCCGCTGTACTGGATCTTCGGCCGCAGCTGGGAGACGGTCGGGATCGCGCAGATCTGCGTCGCCGTCTGCACGGTGCTCGTCGTCTGGCAGATCGGCAAGCGCTGGCTGACGCCCCGCATCGGGCTGCTCGCCGGCCTGGGCGTCGCGCTCCACCCGTACCTCATCTGGCACGACGTCCACATGAACCGCGAGATCCTCGACCAACTGCTCGCGGCGGCGCTCGTGTATCTCACGCTCCACGCGGCGGAGCGCTTCTCGTGGAGGCGCGCCGTGCCGCTCGGAGCGGTGCTCGGGCTGGCGATCCTCGGCAACGTCCGCCTCGCCGCGCTGCCGTTCGTGCTCGGCGCGTACCTCCTGTGGCGGAGCAGCGTCTCGCGCCGCACGCTTCTCTCGTGCGCCGCGATCCTCGCCGCGGCGGGGATCGTCGTCGCGCCGTGGCTCGTGCGCAACAGCGCCGACGTCGGCTGCTTCACGATCACGACCGATGCGCGCGCCCTCTGGAAGGCGAACAACCTCGGCACGTACGCGACGCTCGAGCGCGGCGGATGGATCGACAACGTCCCGATCCCGAAGTCGTTCCCGCTCGACCCGCAGGACATCTACTTCCACTGGCAGAAGACGGGAGTCGTCATCCCGTACAGCGAGTGCGCGCAGATGACGAGCTACGAGCACGAGGTGAAGTCGTTCTGGATCCACCATCCGGGCGCGAAGGCGAAGCTCGTGCCAGTCGACCTCCAGTGGCTCTGGCAGCCGACCGTCGTCGAGACCGCGTCGAGCCCCGGGGCGAGCTCGTGGGTCGGCACGCTCCGCTCGACGGTCGAGCCCGTGTACATGGTCGCGCTCTACCTCCTCGCGACCGCCGGCCTGTTCCTCGTCGAGCGCGCGCTCGCCGTGCTCGCACTCCTCCTCGTCGGCTACCAGTCGGTCGTCGCGATGATCTTCGTCGGCGTGACCCGCTACCGCGTGCCGTGGGACTTCCTTCTCGACCTGCTCGGGGCGGTCGCGCTGCTCGCGATCGTCGAGCGCGTGCGCGCGAGGTCGCGATGAAGCTGCGCGCGCTCGTCCTCGGCGCGGCGATCCCGCTCCTCTTCCTGCACGTGCACTACCAGCCGGGCGTCGAGCTCCATGTCGGGTCGACGAGCGTGCACGCGTATCTCTCCGACTTCGCCGTGCTCGCGGTCGTGGCCGCCGCCATCGCCTCGGGCCTCACCGAGGGCTGGGCGCCGCTGCGCAGCGCCCGGCTCCTCTGGGTCGCCGTCGTGCTCTTCTTCGCGTGGGTCCTGTTCGAGATCGCGTGGGGACGGCACGTCTCCGGCGCCGGCTACGACTGGCACGCGCACACGGTCACCGGCGCGAAGTTCGCCGAGTACGCCCTGCTCGCACCCGCCGTCCCGCTCGTCGTCCGCGGCGCCGCCGACCTCGCGATCGCGGCGTGGTCGCTCGTGCTCTGGAACGCGCTCGCCGCAGTCGTCGGGCTCGCGCAGTTCTTCGGCGCGGCGATCTTCATGGCCGACGGCCGCGGCGGCGTGCGCCAGGCGTCGTTCATCGGCTCGTCCGACTGGGCGGCACTGGCGGCGGGAGCCCTCCTCGTCGGGATCCTCGGGCTCGCCCTCCCGCGGCTCGGGATCGGCCGTGCGCTGACGGCAGTCGCGACGGCCGGCGGGATCGTCGGGATGATCATCGCGGGCGCGCTCGCCTCGGTGATCGGCCTCGCCACCGCGCTCGCTCTCGTCGGCATCGTCCTGCTCGTGCGGCGCGAGCTCGCGCCGCGCCGCGTCGCCGCCGTCGCAGCTGCGGCTCTCGTCGTCCTCGCAGGAACGATCGCCATCCGCGGCAACGACCTCAACGCGTTCCGCCACTTCGTGAACTCGGCGCCGGCGAGCACGCAGGCGAGCTCGGATCGCACGCCGTCGTACGCGCATCGCACGCTGCTCTCCTGGCTCGGCTACGAGATCTGGAAGGGCCACCCGCTTCTCGGCACCGGCTGGGAGGGCACGACGGAACCGGCGGTCTTCGACCCGTATCTGCCGGCGGCGCACCGCCGCTTCCCGAACGAGGTCGCGCTCGCGTTCCCGTCGGCGTCGCGCCGGTACGGCGTCCAGGACGGGTGGATCGAGGCGGCCGCCGACCTCGGCGTCGTCGGCCTTGCGCTCTGGGCGGCGATGTTCGGCGCTGCGGCGTGGCTCGCCTTCCGGCGCGCGCGCGCCGGCTCTGCCACCGGCCTGTACGGGCTCGCGGGAGTGGGTCTGCTCGTCTGGCTCTGGGCGGCGCAGGGCTTCTACGCCGGCATCCCGCTCGACGCGCTCACGTGGCTCGTCTTCGGCGTCGCGGCTCTAGCCGGTGACGGCGCCGAGATCGACCGTCGTCGTCTGCCCGGCTGAGTTCGTCGCCTGGAGCGACGCCTCCCAGCTCCCGGGCGGCGGCGTGACGCCGGCGGTCCCGGCGGTGGGCACCTGGCCGAGGTCGACGGTCTGCGGCGGGTTGACGCCCGCCGGGTCCGTGAACGTCACGACGAGATGGAGCCACGGCGTGCCGGCGTCGTCGGACTGCCACGTGAGCGTCGTCCCGGAGAGCGTCGGCGGCTGCGGGAAGTTCGGCGGCGCCTGATCCCAGGCGATCGTCACGGGCGTGAGCTGCACCGTCGCGCGCACGCCCGAATGGCTCACGGCGGACACGGTGACGGGATACGTCCCCGCCGCGAGCGTCGGGTCGGGCGTCCACGTGAGCACGTGCGTTCCGCGCGCGAAGCGGTACGTGAGGACCTTGCTCCCGATCGAGACGATGACGGACGATCGCTGCGAGAGCGTGATCGGGATCGAAGCGCTGTCGAGGAACCCGTCCGCCGGCTGCGGGTAGAGCGTCGGCGGCGGCGTCCCCTCCGTCACCTGCGGCGGGCCGAGGTACGCCTTGAACCGCTGCGCCGCGTCGGCCCAGAACGGCTCCTGCGTCCGTGAGGCGAGCTGGGCGAGCTCCTGCGTGACGAACTGCTCGTAGTCGAGCGGCGCGTATGCGCCGCCGAGGTCGTACAGCGACCAGTCGCCGGTGTCGAAGCGCGGGAAGAGCGCCTGCGCGGCCGCGTCGAGCTTCTGCGCGAGCGCCGTCGCCGCGCCGTTCCCCGCCGTCGAGCCGTAGTCCGACAGCGAGAGGATCGCCTGGAGCTGCGCGTTCAGCACGACGAGCCGCGAGAAGCCATAGAGCCGGATCCACTGCCCCCACTTCGTCTGCATGACGAGCGGCGGGACCGCGGCGAACGCGCGTGCCGCGTCGGCCGTGTATTGCGGATCGCCGAGGAGTGAGCCGGTGCGCGCGAGCGACTGCGCAGCCACCGCCTCCGCCATGCCCGACGCCCACGGCGGCCGGCCGCCGCCGAACGGGAACGAGTACTCCCAGATGAGACGTCCGCTGCGCGGGATTGCGCGTGCGAGCAATGCGTCGGCGAGCGTTTGCGCGCCGTCGGCGTCCTGCGCGGAGACGCGACTGTTGAGCGCGCCGAAGCTCGCGAGTGGGTGGAACTCGAGCCCGAGTCCCGGGAACCAGCGGTAGACGACGCCGTCGTCGCCGCTCACGTCGAGCTGTCCCGACCCGACCGGGATGCGGTGATGCTCGAGATACGCGGTGTTCTCCTCGAGCTGCGCGAAGAGCGCAAGTGCGCGCGGCGACGTGTACGAGTCCCACATCGTCGTCACCTGCGCGAGCTGCGACGCGACGACACGCGCACGAAGCTTGGGCAGATGGTTCACGTCGCGCTGCGCGACGTACACGTCGGTGCGATAGCGGCGTGCGTCCTCCGCCTTGATCCAGTGCTGCGCCAGCGCATGCGCGATCCCGCTGCGCGCGAGCGTGACCGTCCGCGCCGTCGCGGCGGATGCAAGAGGGGCGGCGAAGAGCGCGGCCGCCCCCACGGCCGCTGCTGCCGTCGCCCGCCTCATCGCAGCGCGCGAACCGGCCTGACGGCGTAGAGCTCGGAGTATCCGTGGAAGAGCAGGCGCATTCCGTTCCCACTCACTGGGACGTAGTGACCGTGCTTGAAGTTGACGAGAACGCGCCCGCTGGCTGCCTCGACGCCGACGATGCGGCCCGCGAAGCTCCCCGCGTACGCGACGCCCGACACGACGACGGCCGCGCCGGAGATGGGGCCACCGGTACCCACACGCCAGAGCACGCGGCCGCTCCCGGCCGAGACGCCGTAGAACACGCCGTTGTACGAGCCGAAGAACACGCGGCCGTCCCACGCGGCAGGCGACGAGTAGACGTACCCGCCGGTGTAGACGCGCCAGAGATACCGGCCCGTCGTCGAGAACGCCGTCAGCGAGTTCCCGGTGGACGACGGGACGAACACGCGCCCGTGCAGCACGGCCGGCGTCCCGTAGACGCGGCCGTTGACGCTGCGCACCCACCGCGTCGCGCCCGTGACCGGCGAGACGGCCCAGAGACGACCGGCGTAGTCGCCGATGAAGAGCCGGCCGCCGGCGATCGCCGCGCTCGAGGTGATCTTCGCGCCGAGGCGACGCACCCAGCGCACGCGATGCCGCCGCAGGTCGAGCGCCACGAGCCGTCCGTCCCACGTGCCGAAGTAGTCGACGCCGTTCCGCACGATCGGCGACGACTCGATCGCCGAGCCGACCGAATAGCTCCATCGCACCCGGCCGTTCGCGCGGTCGAGCACGTAGACGGCGCCGTTCATCGAGTGGACGACGAGGTAGGGGCCGAAGACGGCGGGCGACGACGCCATCTCGCCGTGCGGCGTCGACCGGTGCCAGAGCACGTGACCGAGGCGCATCGAGATCGCGAAGACGGTGCCGCTGCGGTTGCCGATGTACGCGACGCCGCTGTCGACGACCGCGGGGAACTCGAGCAGGCCGCCGAGCGGCACGGCCCACACCGTCTTGAACGGCGGGCGCAGGCGGATGTGCGACTGCGACTCCGACCGGCTCGGCGTCGCGCCGTACATCGGCCACTGGAGGCTCGGGCGGTAGAGGTGCACGGTGACGCGCCGGAACTTCCCGAACGGCTCCCACACCGTGCGCGCCCCGAAGCCGGCCGCGCGCACGGTGACGGCCAGGTCGCGGCGGTCGGGCACGTGGATCGTCGCCTCGCCGCGACGGTTCGTGTGCGCGCTCCGGTACCAGAGGTGGACGAGCGCACCCGCAACGCGGACGTTGAGGTCGCCGTCGATCACCGTGACGACGAGCTTCGACGGGTGCGCGACGTGCGCGGGGACGCGCACGTGCGTCGACGTCGGCGGCACCGCAGGCTTCGCCGCCCCGCCGCAGGCGGCAGCGACGAGAACGAGCGAAACCCCTAAGGCTCCACGACGGACTCTGGGAGCTCTTCCGCGAACGGTTCCAGGCTATCCCCGTTCCCGGCGGTCAGCACGAGCTCCGAGAAGAAGCGCGTCATGTACAGCCCTGCGTGGAAATCGCCGAGCCGCGGCTCGGGCCGCTCGCCGGCCGCGAGCGCGAGCGCGAGCTCCGGATACCGGCTTCCGGCGGCGGTCGGCAGCGGGAAGCCGCCGCCGAAGCGCGGATTGATGTCGGTGACGAGATGCGTCCCGTCCGGCTCGCGGAAGCACTGGATGTTCGCGGGGCCGACGAGACCGATCGTCTCCGAGACGTGACGGCCGACCTCGACGAGATCCGAGTCGGCGATCGTCATTCCCTTTATCGACTCGCCGCCCTTCGACTCGATCATCGTGCGCGGCACCGCGTTGAGGCACCGGCTCTCGAGGTCGCAGAAGACGTCGATGGAGAACTCCTCGCCGCGGCAGCACGCCTGCACCATCGAATCGGCGGTTGTGTAGCCGAGGAAGAAGTCGAGCTCGCGGCGGTCGGCGCAGCGGAAGATGTTGCGCGAGCCGAAGCCGTGCCGCGCCTTCACGAGCAGCGGGAACTCGACGTCGCCGGGGACGCCGTCCGGCAGCCACGTCGACGGCGAGCCGATTCCGCGCTCGACGAAGAGCAGATGCGCGAGCCACTTGTCGGCGAGCGCGTCGACGACCTCGGTGGACGGCAGGAGCACGAGGGCGCCGATCCGGTCACGGGCGCGCGAAAGGACGCCGTGGTCGAGGTCGGTGAGCGGCACGACGAGCGAGACGTCGTGCGCCGCAACGAGACCGACGAGCGCGTCGACGTACGCCGCGTCGTCGACACGGGGAGCGAACGCATGCACGTCGGCGTGGTAGAGCGCCGGTGCGAGCGGGTTCACATCGACCGCGACGGTCCGGGCACCGGCCCGGCGGAACGCCGTGATGATGTCCACGCGCTGGCCTGCACAGGTGAAGAGGACGCCGGCGGCGGTCACGGGGCGAGAGGGTACCGTCGTCCCGTGCTCCACCGCCTTCTCGTCGCTCTCGGCATGCTCGTCGGCCTCTGGCTCGTCGCAGTCGCAGTCCTGTTCGTGTGGCCGCCGGCGAACGACCGGCCGCCCGTCCACGCCGACGTCGTCGTCGTCCTCTCGGGTGGGCGGGACACGCGGCTCGACCCGGCGCTCCGCCTCATGCGGCGCGGCGTCGCCCCGGTGCTGGCGATCTCGAGCGTCCAGCGCGACCAGAAGTGGGTCAAGGCGCGGAAGCTCTGTGACGGCGCGTACGGGAAGCTGCGTTTCCGCGTCGTCTGCTTCGAAGCGGTGCCGTACAGCACGCGCGGCGAGGCAGAGACGGTGAGCCGGCTCGCGCGCCTCCACGGCTGGCATCGCATCATCGTCGTCACCTCGACGTACCACGTGACCCGCGCGCGGATGCTGTTCCGGCGCTGCTTCCACGGCGATCTCTGGACGGTAGGAACGTCCTCGCCGCTCAAGTACCTCGCCGAGGAGTGGGCGTCGGAGACGGCGAAGCTCGCGGTGCAGGTCGTGTACGAGCGCGGCTGCTAGCCGTTCCAGCCGCCGGTCGGGCCCTTGTACGTCCCGCCGAAGAGCGCGAGCGGCGTCTTCGCGAGGATCGCGACGTCGAGGCGCGGCGAGCGGTGCTCGACGTACCAGACGTCGAGCTCGATGCGCTCGTCCCACGGCAGCGTCGCGCGGCCGTGCACCTGCGCCCAACCGGTGATGCCGGGCTTGACCTCGAGCCTCCGCATCTGCCGCGGCGTGTAGCGCTCGACCTGGTAGCGCAGCGTCGGCCGCGGCCCGATGACGCTCATGTCGCCGCGGACGACGTTCCACAGCTGCGGCAGCTCGTCGAGCGAGAGGCGCCGCAGGATCCGCCCGACCGGTGTGATGCGCGGATCCCCGCGGTCGACCGCGAACCCCGCCCCCTGCGTCTCTGCCCCCTGCACCATCGTGCGCAGCTTGAGCAGCTCGAAGTCGGCGCCGTCGCGACCGACGCGCACCTGCCGGTAGAGCGCCGGCCCTCGGCTCGTCGCCTTGACGGCGACGGCGGCGAGCGCGAGCACGGGCGACGCGAGCACGAGCGCCGTGCCGGCGACCGCGACGTCCGCCGCGCGGTTCACCGCGTGCCCTCGGCGATCTCCCACGTCGCCGGCACGCCGTGCCGCACGTAGTTGAAGAGCGACTGCACCGTCGCCCACGTGACGAGGACGTAGTAGCGCGCGATGCCGACGCCGAACAAGCGCCGCCGCGATCACGCCGAGCTGCAGGCCGAGGGCGATCGCGTAGACGATGCCGTGCCCGACGAGCGCGATCGACGTGCCGAGCAGGACGAGGTGGAGCAGGCCGCTCGCGTAGCGGAGGTGCCGGTGCGACAGGATCTCGACGAGGTAGAGCGGCCGGAGGCGGCGGAGCATCTTCCCCTCGAGGACGATCGCCCAGCAGTGCTCGAACATCCGCACCTTGCGCCGGTACTCGTCCTCCGTCGTCGGCGTCGCCTTCTCGAATGCGTTCGCGTCCGGCTCGTACACCGCGCGCCGTCCGCGCTGGACCATGAGGTACGGGAGCGAGAGATCGTGGCCGAAGCGCGGATCGACCTCGACGTAGTCGGCGCGGCGCACCGCGTAGATCGAGCCGTTGCCGCCGGTGACGGAGTCGATGAGCGACTCGGCCGCGCGCACGCCGAGCTCGTACCGCCAGTACAGGCCCTCCTTGTTGCGGCCGTCGTCCGCCTGCACGTTCAGCCGCCCGCACACGTACGCGACGTCGGGATCCGCGAACACCCGCACGAGCGTGCGCAGCGCGTCGGGCGCCCACGTCGAGTTCGCGTCGGTGAACGCGACGACGTCGCTCGTCGCCTCGCGGACGGCGTGATCCTGCGCGGCGACCTTGCCTCCGCGCGGATTGCGCACGACGCGTGCGCCGGCGCGCTCGGCGAGCTCCTCGGTCTTGTCCGTCGACGCGTCGGAGGTGACGACGACGGTGAGCAGCTCCGCGGGGTAGTCGAGCGCGCGCAGGTTCTCGATGCGACGCTCGATCACGGCCTCTTCGTTGTGCGCCGCGACGATGAGCGTCACGCTCGGCAGCCCGTCTCCCTTGCGCGCCGGCCGCGCGCGCACGCGGGCCAGCGCGGACGCGGCGAGCGGGTACGCCGCATGGGTCCAGACGAGGAATCCGAGCGAGACCCAGAAGACCGCGAGGAGTGCCGTCATCGCGCCCGACCTTACTCGTGCGGGCGGGCGACGATCCGGTCGCGCGAGTCGAGCTCGCTCAGCCGGTATCCCGCCAGCTTCGCGGGCACCTGCGCGCGCGCCTCGTCGCCGTGGAGCTCGCAGACGACGATCGGCCTCGACTCGGCGAGGATGCGGCGCGCGCCCTCGAGGACGTGCACCTCGGCGCCCTCGACGTCGAGCTTGACGAGGTTCGGAGCGCCGTGCTCCCGCGCGAGGTCGTCGAGAGCGACGCTCGCCAGCCCTCGCCCGTCACGACGTGGAACTCCTTCGCCGAGGCGCCGGGAACGAGCTCGACGCGGCCGCTCTCGTGCCACGCCGCCGCCTCGACGACCGCGATGTCGAGCCCGTTCAGCCCGGCGTTCCGGCGCAGGCGGGCGGCGTTCGCCGGATCGGGCTCGACGGCGACGACCCGCGCGCCGCGGCTCGCCGCGCACACGCTGAGGAAGCCGACGTGCGCGCCGACGTCGTAGACGACGTCGCCCGGATGGACGTTCTCCCGGAGGAACTCCTGGAGCGGGCGCTCGTAGTGCCCGAGCCAGTACGCCTTCTCCTTGCTCAGGTCGAGCGCGAGCCGCTTGCCCCGCGCGACGCCCGACAGCACGCGGACGACACGGATGTCGTCGCCCGCGATGCGGTTGACGGCGGCACGGGCGAGCCGGGCCGGCGGCGAGGAGAGCTTCACGAGGCGCGCATCCTCTCGAGCAGCCGGTCCACCTCCGCCCGGTCGACGCGGTCGGTCGATGCCGCCGGATCGAAGCGGAGCGACCAGATGCGCCGGTCGTACGTGCGGCGGTCGATCGCCTCGACGACGCGGCCGCTGCGGTCGACGCAGAGCTCGAGCGCGAAGACGTTCGCCCCGCGCTTGTACGTCAGGCAGTCGAAGCCGGGCAGGACGCGGAAGCCCGACAGGCTCCGCGAGTCGAGCGGGCCGATGAGCCGCTGCACGATGTGGAACCCGCGCATCTCCCGGTGCGCCTCGCGCGAGCCCTCCCAGCGCCCGATCCCGACGAGGGCGGCCGCGACGACGACGGCGATCGCGCCGACGATGACGCTACGTCTGCGCCAGCTCACCGAGCATGCTCCGGTAGCGGGCGAACGCGACGCTGCGGTCCGCCTCGCGCACGACGTACGCGCGACCGCGCGCGCCCATCTCCTGAAGATCGAGCTCGCCGTCGTACGCGGCGCGGATCGCCCGCGCGAGCAGCTCGGGGCGCCCGGGCGGCACGACGACGCCGCAGCCCTCCTCCAGCACGATGCGCGCCGTCTCGCTCTCCGGATCGGCGGCGGCGATCACCGGCCGGCCGGCGGCGAGGATCCCGTACAGCCGGCTCGGCACGACATAGCCCGAGAGCCCGCGCGCGAGCCCGACGACGTGCACGTCGGCGGTGGAGAGCGAGAGCGACAGCAGCTCGCGCGGCTGGTAGCCGAAGAAGCGAACGCGGTCGGCCTCGAGGAGCTCGACGAGGTCGGCGAGCTGCGCGTAGCGCGCGCCGCCGCCGATGATCGTCACCGTCAGGTCGTCGAGATCGCGGAGGAACGTCGTCGCACGCACGAGCGCGTCGAGGTTCTGCGCGTGGCCGACGTTGCCCGAGTGCATGACGACGAAGCGGTCCGCAAGCCCGTGCGCGCGCGACCAGTCGTTGTCCTTCGGGGAAGGCGTGATCGCCTCCGTGTCGACCCAGTTCGGGATGACGGAGATGCGATCGGGCGAGGCGCCCTTCTGGATGAGGCG
Organism: uncultured Actinomycetes bacterium; assembly: GCA_963802685.1. GTDB lineage: Bacteria > Actinomycetota > Thermoleophilia > Gaiellales > Gaiellaceae > Palsa-739. The sequence continues at coordinate 475,789 of CAWDJG010000007.1, read as the reverse complement.
CTCGCGCATCGTGTCGCCGATGGCGACGACGCGGTCGGCCCGCCGGAGATAGAAGCCGATGAGCCGCCGGAGGATCTCGATGAGCGGCTTGCTCTCCAGCCGCTTCAGCTCGACGGCGATCTCCGGGAACACGTCCTGGCTGACGACGACGAGAGGCACGCGATACCGCCGTGCGACGGCGAGCGCGACGTCGGCGATCACGGGCGGATCGGTCATGCAGAGCACGACGTCCGGCCGCCCCGCGAAGAGCCCGGCGCGCAGCGAGCTGAGGAGATACGTGACGTAGTTGAGCGCGCGCAGCGGCAGGTTGCTGCGGTCGAACGCGGTCGAGCGCACGCGGACGACGTCGACGCCGTCCACGGTCGTGCGTCCCGGATCCGCGCGCGGGATCGCGAGCTTCCCGGTGATCACGGTCACGTCGAAGTCGGACGTGAGCGCAGCGCACAGCTGCGAGAGCAGGTACGCCGTCGCCTCGAACCCCGGCGCGTAGTACTGGTTGAGGACGAGCAGGCGGGGCCGGTCGCTGCGCGCTCTAGCCATCGATCGTCCCGAGCAGGAAGGCGGGGATCCACAGCGCGGCGGCCGCGATGTTCCCGACCGAGTACAGGTACGACTGCACGAGCGCGACGACGAGCCCGGCGGCGAGGACGCCGAGGCAGGCGGCGGCGAGGTCCCGGCGCAGCCCCGACAGCGCGCGGACTCCCGGGAGCACGAGCGCGGCGAGGAGCGCGACGAGGGTGACGAGTCCGGCGACGCCGAGCTGGACGGCGAGCCCGATGTACGAGTTCTCGGGGAGGCCGCCGACGAACTGGTAGTAGCGGTCGACGAAGACGGTCTGCTCCGTCCCGAATCCGTGGCCGGCGACCGGCCGCCGGGCCACCGCGTGCAGCGCCCCGCGCCACGCGTCGAGCCTGCCGCTGCCGCCGAAGAGGCTGCGCGTGACGGCCGGCTGGCTCCCGCCCGGTAGCGGCCGGCCGATGTCGGCGTTGAGCGGGTACGCCGACTCGGCGTCGAGGTAGCCGGCCTTCGCCGCCGGCAGGTTCGCCGGCACCACGACCGGGACGCCGCTCGTCGCGGGGTTCGGCAGCGACTGGATCCCCGCGCCGGCGGCCGCAACGACGGCAACGGCGGCGAGGCCGACGGCGATCGCCCGCGGCCGCCGCCCTGCGCGCACGAGGACGACGATCGCGCTTCCGGCTGCGCCCGCGACGAGGCCGCCGCGCGATCCGGTGGCGACGATCGTGCCGACGAGGAGGCAGAGCGTCACGGCGGCGAGGACGGTCCGCCTGCGCGCGAGCACCGCCCAGACGCCGAGCGGCGTCGTGACGCCGAAGAGCAGCGCGACCGTGTTCGGGTCCTGGCCGAAGCCGCGGAACCGCGCCGGCCCCTCGTACGTCGCCGCCACGACCGCACGGCTGTGGTCGGCCACGAGCACGAAGAGCCCCAGGACCCCGACGACGGCGACGCCGCCGAGGATGCCGGCGAGCAGCGCGGAGGCGCGGTCCGGACGTGCCGACACGGCCGCCGCGAGCAGGAGGCAGGTCACGAAGAGGATGCCGAGGGACGCCGCCCGCTCGAAGGTCGTCCTCGGCGAGACCGACCATGCCGTCGACAACGCGGCCAGGGCGACGAGCACGGCGGCGGCGACGAGCGGGCGCCGCGGCAGCGCCGGACGCGGCAGGGTCCAGAGCGCGGCGGCGAGCAGCAGCGCGACGAGGACGACCCACCGCACGTGATGGCCCGCGCTCGTCACGCGGGGGATCGAGCTCGAGCCGGCCGCGAATGCGACCACCGTCGCTCCCGCGAGCGGCGGAACGAGTCGATCGAGGATGCGCTGGCGGGCGGCTCGCGGCAAGGCGCGTGCAAGGATAGTCCCCGCCTTGAGCCATCCTGAGCGGATCGTCCCGGACGAGACCGAGCCCGGGATCGTGGCGATGCATCTGAAGCGATACGCGTTCGCGCTTCCCTGGTGCGAGGGCCGCGAGGTGCTCGACCTCGGTTGCGGCGTCGGCTACGGCACGGCGTTCCTCGCCGATTCCGCCCGCCGCGTCGTGGGCGGCGATGTCGACGGGGACACGGTCGCGTACGCGCAGCGGCGCTACGGACGCCCGAACGTCGAGTTCCGCGTGCTCGACGCGGCGGCGCTTCCGTTCGAGGCGGAGTCGTTCGACGCGGTCTGCTCGTTCGAGACGATCGAGCACGTCGCCGATCCCGAGGCGCTCGTCCGCGAGGCGGCGCGCGTCCTCCGCCCGGCGGGAGCGCTGCTCGTGTCGACGCCGCACGCCGACCGTACGACGCACACGCCGGCGAATCCGCACCATCGCGTCGAGTACGACCGCGCCGATTTCGAGCGCGTCCTCCGCACGTCGTTCGACGATGTCGAGATGTACGGCGAGCGCCGTCTGCAGACGCGACGGCACCGTGCGCTGCAACGGCTCGACGTGCTCGGACTGCGGCGCCGCTCCGCGATGCTCCGGCGCGCCGCTGTCTTGACAGGCACGCCGGCGATGGAGCACGCGACGCTCGGCGACGTCGTCATCGACCGCGAGCTCATCGAGCGCGCGAAGGTGCTCTACGCCGTGTGCACGCGGCCGCGGCCGTGAAGATCGCGCACGTCGTCATCGGCGGCGACGTCGCCGGCGGCCAGATCGTCGCGCTGAGGCTCGCCCGGGCCGCGCGCGACGCCGGTCACGACGTGCTCTTCGTGTCGCCGTCGGACGGCCCGTTCCTCGACCTCGTGCGCGCCGCGGGGATCACCGCCCACGTCGTCCCCGTGTCCGGCGCGCTCGACGCGCCGTGCGCTCGTCCGGTTGCTGCGCGTCTTCCGCCGCGAGCGCGTCGACATCGTGCACACGCACGGCCACTTCGCCGTCAACGTCCTTGCCCGCGTCGCCGGCCGGCTCGCGGGCGCACGCGTTCTCTCGCACCTGCACATCCAGAACGCGTTCCGCACCGGCCCGGGCCGCGGCGTGCAGATCGCGATCGACAACGCGACCGCGCGGCTCTGCTTCGCGTTCGTCGCCGTCTCCGACGCGACGCGCGCCGACCTCGTGCGCCAGGGCTACCCCGCCGCACGAATCGTCACCGTGCACAACGGGATCGAGCCGGCGGACGACGTGGAGCCCGTGCGCCTCGCGGCTGGGCCGACCGTGCTCGAGGTCGCGCGCCTCGCGGAGGTGAAGGGCCAGCACACGCTGATCGAGGCGATCGTGAACGTCGGCGGCCACCGCCGTGCTCGTCGGCGGCGACCTCGAGCAGGGCGGGGCGTACGAAGCCGAGCTGCGCGCGCGAGCCGAGCGGCTCGGCGTCGCCGGCCGCGTCGTCTTCGCCGGCTACCGGAGCGACGTTCCCGCGCTCCTCGCGGGGTGCGACGTCTTCTGCCTGCCTTCGAGCGCCGAAGGGCTGCCGCTCGTCGTGCTCGAGGCGATGGCCAGGGGTAAGCCCGTGGTGACGACCCCCGCCGGAGGGACGGCGGAGCTCGTCGTCGACGGCGTGACCGGGCTGCTCGTGCCGCCCGGCGACGCCGCGGCGCTCGCCGAGGCGCTCTCCGGGCTCCTCGCCGACCCGGACCGGGCGCGGCAGCTCGGCGAGGCCGGACGCGAGCGCGTGCGGACGGAGTTCTCCGCCGCCCGGGCGGCGGAAGAGATTCTCAGGATCTACGAGATTTAATTTACGCAGGGCTTACAATCCTGGGCGAGATGGAGTCCGCCCGCCCTACGCAGGTCGACGTCCGCGAGTGGTGGACGGACAACCCGATGACGTACGACTGGCGGGGCGAGATCGCGTTCGAGCCGGGCAGCCCCGAGCACCTCGCGGAGATCGAGCGCCGGTTCCTCTCCGAGGCGTGGTTCGCGCAGGCGGACGGCGCGCAGCCCTTCTCGGCGCTCATCCCGTACGACGAGCTCGCGGGCAAGGACGTCCTCGAGATCGGCTGCGGCACGGGCGTGCACACGCGCCTCCTCGCGGAGGCGGGTGCGAACGTCAGCGCTGTCGACCTCACGCCGACCGCGATCGAGCTGACGACGCGGCGCCTCGCGCTTGCGGGCCTCGTCGGCGACGTGCGCGAGGCGGATGCGGAGTCGCTGCCGTATCCCGACGCGTCGTTCGACTTCGTGTGGTCGTGGGGCGTGATCCACCACTCCGCCGACACGCAGCGCGTGATCGCGGAGATCGCGCGCGTGCTGCGGCCGGGCGGACGCCTCTCGCTCATGGTCTACCATCGAAGCTCGCTCACGTACTGGCTCAACTACGTGCTCTACCGGGGCGTCGTGCGCGGAGGGCTCTTGCACGAGAAGCCCGACGAGCTCGCGAACCGGTGGTCGGACGGAGTCATCGCCCGCCACTACACGCGGCGCGAGTTTGCGGAAGCGCTGGGACCATGGTTCGAGAACATCGACACGAGAGTGATGGGGCAGATAGGAGAGGCGATCCCGCTGCCGTCGAAGCTTCGGCAGCACGTGGCGCACCTCGTCCCGACCGCCCCGCAACGGGAGCTGCTGCGGCATCTGGGGTGGTTCCTGTTCGCGAGCGGCCTGCGCAGGACGTGACGCGAGTCGCGCTCCTGACAGAGATCCCGGCCCCGTACCGCATCCCCCTCTTCAACGCCCTCGCAGATCGCGTCGACCTGCGCGTGCTGTTCCTCCAGGAGCGGCACCCCGACCGGCCGTACGACCTGCACCGCGACGAGCTCCGCTTCGACTGGCAGGTCGTCTCCGGCTTCGCGACCACCGTGCGCGCGCACTGGCTCCTCGTCAACAGCAGCATCGGCGGGAAGATCGACCGCGCGGACGCCGTCGTGCTCGGCGGGTGGAACCAGCCCGCGTTCTGGGAGGCGCTCGTGTGGTGCCGGCTGCGCCGGATCCCGACGATCCTGTGGACGGAGAGCACGGACGAGGACGAGCGGAGCGGACGGCTCGACGCGTTCAAGCGGCTGCTGCTCCGCGCTCCGCGTGCGTTCCTCGTCCCCGGCTCGGCGGCGCGCGACTACCTCGTCTCGCTCGGCATCGACGAGCGCCGGGTCTTTGTCGCGCCGAACGCGGTCGACCAGTCGGTCTTCAGCTCTGCGGCGCGCACGCGCACCGATGGGCGTGTCCGCCTCGTCGCGGTCGGACGGCTCGCGGCGGAGAAAGGCATCGACACGCTCCTCGAGGCGACGCGCGACCTGCCGGTCGACGTCGTGCTCGCCGGCTCGGGCCCCGAGGAGCCGCGCTTGCGCGAGATCGCCGGCCCGAACGTCACCTTCCTCGGCAACGTCGGCCGCGACGATCTCGGCGGTATCTATGCCGACGCCGACATCGCGGTCCTGCCGTCGCGCTCGGAGCCGTGGGGGATGATCCTCAACGAGGCCGGGCTCGCCGGGCTGCCGCTCGTCTCGACGACGGCGGCCGGAGCGGCGTGGGAGCTGATCGAGGACGGCGTGAACGGGTTCCGCGTCCCGCCCGACGATCCCGGCGCGCTGCGCGACGCCATCGTCCGCCTCGTCGAGGACGAGGGCTTCCGGCGTTCGGCCGGCGCCCGCTCGCGCGAGATCGCGGCGCGCTTCACGCCCGACGCGTGGGCGGATGCGGTCGTGGCGTCGGTCAGCGCCGTTGCAGCGCCGCGGCGATCGCGTCGCTGAGGCCGGCGCCGGTCGCATCCCAGGTGAACCGCGCGGCGCGCTCGAGTCCGCGCTCGCGCAGCTGCGCCTGAAGGCCGGCGTCGCCGGCGAGGCGCGCGATCGCCTCCGCGAATGCGTCCACCGCGCCGGGCACGCACAGGAGCCCGGCGTCGCCGACCACTTCGGGAATGGAGGTGACGGCGCTCGCCACGACCGGTGCGCCGCACGCCATCGCCTCGAGCACGCCGTAGCCGAAGCCCTCGTACCGCGTCGGATCGACGTACGCCGTCGCGCCGCGGTACAGGTCGCGCAGCTCCTCGTCCGAGACGCGGCCGAGCGCCTCCGCGCCCTCGCCCGCCCAGCCGCCGGCGACGAGGAGCCGGACGCCGGCGCGGCGGCACGCCTCGACCGCGAGCGCGGTGTCGTCGCGAGGGTCGTTCGAGCCGAGATGGAAGACGTACGCGCCGCGATCGGGGGCGGGGCCGGGGCCGAAGCCCGGCGGCACGCCGGGATACACGACGTTCGTCGACGCGAGCCGCATCGACGAGAGCACCTCGTCGCGCGTCGCCTCCGAGCCGAACGCGACGTGCGCTGCGCGGCGGAGCGAGCGGCGCCAGATCGCGGCGGTGAGCAGGTCGCTCCCGCGGTGGCGGAGCGGCGCGCCGCTCTCGCGGTTCGCGCGGATCCGGTGGACGGGCGACTCGAACAGCCAGACGACGACCGGCGGCCCGCCCGCAAGCGGCAGGCGCTCGCTCAACGAGACGAACACGTCGAGGCGGCGGCGCGCCGCTTCGCGCGCGAGCCCGCGCAGCTCCCACTCCGCGGTGAGGCGCGACCCGATCGGAACGACCTCGACGCCGTCGATCGCGGCCGGCTCGCGGACGAACACGACGAGCTCGTGCTCCTTCCGCGCCGCGAGCGCCTCGATGGCGTGCAGCTCGCTCCGCGCGTGACCCTTGCCGTTCGGCGAGATCATGAGCCCGTCGAAGCCGACGCGGGCCATCAGGCCGTGCGCGCGAGGAGGTCGAGCTCGGCGGCGAACTGCGACTCGAGCCTGCCGCGCAGCGCGGGATCGACCGGATCGCGCTCGCCCGTCGGCGTGAGCGCCCGGTTGACGCGGTGCCACACGGCGCGGCGTGCGCCCTGCGGGAGGAGCATCCGCGCGACGGAGCGCAGCGGCGACGAGCGGTTCAGCAGCGCCGCGGCGCCCATCGTCCTGCGCGCCGGGTTGAGGTGCGGAAGCTCCTGGCCGACCGGCTCGAGCCCGAGCGCGCGTACGAGCCCCGCGCACGTCTCGTCGAGCGTCTCGAGCCGCACGACGTGCACCCGCTCGTCGCCGAACGCCTCGCGCCAGCGTGCGACGTGCGCGGCGAACCCGCCGATCTCGGTGTAGAGGAGAAGCGCGGGCGCGACGTTCGGCGGCACGCGCCGCCCCTCGCGGCGATCCGGCTCGGCGTCGATCGCGGCCACGAGGTCGAGGATCGTCTCCGCGCCGGACGCGACGAGGAGCTTGTGCCACGACGCGACGAGCTCGACGGGGTCGCGGAGCGAGACGACGACGTGCGCCCCGGGTGCGTCGCGCGCGATCGCCGCCGGCGCGCCGGGCGAGTACAGGTACAGCGCGGAAGCGTCGAGCCGCCAGCGCTCCGTCTCCGACCCGGCGAAGAGCGCGGCGTACGCGTCCTCGCTCATGCCGCCCGGCCCGAGCACGTCGCGGTCGTAGTAGTGCGGCTCCTTCTCGGACGGGCCGAAGACGCCGGGATGCGCGGCGAGATACGTGAAGAGCGACGTCGTCCCGCACCGCGGCGCCCCGACGAGGAACAGATTCGGCCACGGCGCGCGCATCAGCGCCGGATCGCGTGGACGTGGTCGCGGACGAAGGGGCGCGGGTCGTCGTCGCGCGTGACGATGTCGAAGCCCGCCGCCTCGAGGAACGCCGTCACCGGCTGCTTCGTGCGCCGCTCTTCGTCCGCGAAGTCGTGACACGCGACGCACACGGCGCCGGTGCGGCCGATGACGTCCGTCATGCCCTCGATCGCGAGCCGCTCCGCCCCCTCGATGTTCACCTTGAGGAAGTCGATGTGCTCGATCCCCTCGCGCGCGCAGAGCTCGTCGAGCGACACGCCTTCGACCGGAGCCGCGAGGTCGCGTGCGCGGCGCTCGAGGCTGACGGTGTTGCGCTCGTACACCTCGGGGCGGTCCTCGACGTAGACCGGCTGCGCGCGGTCGACGATCGCGCACTGCACCGGCGCGACGTTGTCGAGGTGGTTCCAGCGGACGCGCGCGCGAAGGCGCTCGTACGTCGACGGGTTCGCCTCGATGCTGAGGACGCGCCCCGTGGGGCCGACCGCCTCGGAGAACGCCTGCGTCTCGCCGCCGATGCCCGCACCGACGTCGACGATGACGTCGCCCGGCTCGGGCCGGTAGACGTGGAGCCACATGTCCTCGGCGAGCGCGCGATCGAAGCCGGGCCAGCCGGCGATGTCGCGGCCATGGCGGTAGACGAACCGCCGCTCGCCCGGGATCCACGCGCCGCCCGCGCGGTACGCCCACAGCCCGTCGCGGTACGCGATCTCCACGTCGGCGCCGCTCTCGCGCCGGGCCGCCCACGTGGCCGCGCGCGCGAGGAGCCCGCGCAGCGGAGGGCGGTCGAGCGCCCGGTACGCGTACGGGCGCAGCTGCCACACACGATGAAGGGGGGCCTGCAGGGCGCGGGCATCGTACCGCCGTCGCACCGCACTACACTCGGCGGTCGATGACGACGACGTTCGCGTCCGCGGCCGACGCCCGGTACGGCTACCACCTCGTGAACCTCGTCGCGTCGGTGAAGAGGAACTCCGACGTCTTCGACCGGATCGCCGTCCACGACCTCGGCCTCACCGCGCACCAGCGCGCACTCCTCGAACGCCTGCCCGGCGTCGAGCTCAAGGAGATCCCGCCCTTCACGCCGCACTGGGCGCAGGGGTTCACGTGGAAGCCGTGGATCTGGACGCACCTCGATGCGGAGCGCGTCTTCTATCTCGACGCGGGCGCGACGGTCCTGCGCAGCCTCGAGCCGGCCATGCGGCAGGTAGCGGAGCGCGGCTACTTCCTCGTCTCGCAGGGCAACGCACTGCGCGACCTCGTCCCGTCCGACTACTACGACCTCTACGGCCTCGACCGCGCACTCGACGACCGGCCGTACGTCGCCGCCGGGATCATCGGCTTCGAGACGAGCGGCGCCTTCTGGGACCGCGTCGTCGTGCCGACGTACGAGGACTGCCTCGCCGGACGCAGTCTCGGCTTCTCGGCCTCCGACGCCGACGGCCGCAACCGCGGCCTCGCGCACGAGGACGCGCCGATCGTCCGCGACTGCACGACGTTCAGATGGGATCAGAGCATCCTGAACATCCACCTCGCGCAGGAGCTGCCCGACGCGGTCGCCGCCGACATCGACGAGTACGCCGGTGTGCGGACGCCGCGCGAGCATCCCCGGCAGGTGATCTGGGCGCACCGCCGCCGTGGCGACATGCGTTACCTCAAGCGTGCGCGGTACACGGGTCCCGGCGCCGCGCGGGCGCGTTTGTTCGGCGCGTGGTACCAGCTGCGCTGGTGGACGAAGCTCAACGAGAAGTGGTTCAGCCGCTCGACGTACGCGTGGAAGCTCAGGAAGATCGCGCGCTCGCTGCGCGCTTGATCACGACGATCCGCGGATACACGTGGACGAAGTCGGCGGAGCGACGCACGCCCTCCTCGACGTCGTTCGCGAGCTCGGTGATGAGCCCGTCGATGTCCTCGCGCCGGTTCACGAGGTCGACGCCGACGTTGAAGGCGACGCCGGCCTCCGTCTCCGGGACGTCGCCGCTCCCCCGTGGCACGTCCTCGATGAAGTAGAGGCCGCCGGGAGCGAGGTGCGGGAACAGCTCCCGGAAGCTCGCCACCGTCAACGCGTTGAGGTGGCTCGCGTCGTCGACGACGACGTCGATGCGCGGATGCTCGCGCTTCACCCGCGCGAGCAGCTCCGGGTCCGCCTGCGACCCGACGTAGACCTCGAAGCCGGGTGCGCGCTGCGCCGACTCCGGATCGATGTCGAGGCCGACGATGTCCGCCTTCGGAAAGTAGTCCCGCCACATGCGGAGCGAGTCGCCCCGATAGACACCGAGCTCGAGCAGCGTGAAGGCACGCCGGCGCCAGGGCCGGAGGTACCGCTCGTAGACGGACGCGTAGTCGACCCCGGCGTACTGGTCGTCGTCGGCGATGAAGAACTTGTTGCTCCGGTGGTACGTCCCGACGTGCCGGAGCGGTAGGAGCCCGGGCGCGCGCTTCGCGAGCAGGGTGACGACCCGGTGCTTGAGCACAGCGCGAGGTTATTACACTCGCCGGGCGTGCGAACCGTCCTCGCCTCGGCAGCAGACGCCCGGTACGGATTCCATCTCCTGAGCATGATCGGCTCAGTGCAGCGGAACTCCGACTGCTTCGACGCGATCGTCGTCCACGACCTCGGCATGACCGCGCAGCAGCGGCGGCTCGCGGAGGCGATCGACGGCGTCGAGGTCAGGGACGTCCCGCCCTTCGCGCCGCACTGGGCGAAGGGGTTCACGTGGAAGCCGTGGATCTGGATGCACCTCGACGCCGAGCGCGTCTTCTACCTCGACGCGGGCGCGACCGTGCTGCGCAGCCTCGAGCCGGTGCTCCGGCAGATCGACGAGCTCGGCTACTGGGTCGTGTCGCAGGGGCACGAGGCGAGCGCGCTCTTCCCGAGCTCGTGGTACGAGCTGTACGGCATCGACCGCGCCGCCGCGGAGCGTCATGCCGTCGCGGCGGGGATCATCGGCTTCCGCACGTCGGGCCGGTTCTGGGACGACGTGCTCGTGCCGACGTACGAGGACTGCCTCGCCGGCCGCAGCCGCGGCTTCTCCGCGCACGAGGCGGGCCGGCTGAACTACGGCCTCGGCCACGAGGACAGCCCCGAGCTGAACGACGCGCGCGTGTTCCGCTGGGACCAGTCGGTGCTGAACGCCCACCTGCTGCTCGCGTACCCGCACGACCTCGTCGTCGCCGACCTCGACGAGTACGCAGGGTTCCGCAGCCCGCACGACCATCCGCAGCAGGTGATCTGGGGGCACCGCCGCCGCGGCGACTACCGGTATCTCGCACAGGCGCGCTACCGCGGCCGGGCGCGTGTCGAAGCACGTGCCCTCGCGCTCCGTCTGCGCGGCCGCATCTGGGCCGCCCGGCTCCGTCCGCTGCTCCGGCGGGTGACCGGATTCAGCCAGGGTGCTGGCTAGCATTGACCGATGCCGCGCCCGACTCCGGTCCTGTTCGTCCATCACCGCTCCGAGCTCGGCGGCGCCCCGGAGTCGCTCTCGTACCTGATCCGCGAGCTCGACCGCGAGCAGTTCGAGCCGCACGTCTACTGCCCGCCCGGCCCGGCCGCCGAGCTCTTCCGGGAGGCCGGCGCCGTCGTCCACACCGGCGCCGTCGCCGGCTTCACGCACATCTGGGCGTCGACCTACCGCGGCCGCCGCTGGCTCCTCTTCGGCCGCGAGCTCGCGCGCCTGCCGAGCCACGTGCACCAGTTCCGCCGCACGCTGCGCGAGCAGCGCTTCGAGCTCGTCCACTTCAACGACTCGCCGCTGATCCCGGCCGCGTACCTCGCGCGGCGCGCAGGGCCTGCCGGTCGTCTGGCACCTGCGCTCGGCGCTGCCGGAGCGGGGCACGCGACCGCCGCTCGGCGCTCATCCGCCGCGCGATCCGCAGGCTCGCGACGACGTCGATCGCGATCAACCGCGACGTCGCCGAGGTGTTCGGCGTCGGCTCGACGGTCGTCCCGAACTCCGTCGACCTGCAGCGCTTCCGGCCGGGCGACCGCGCACGCCGCGCGCGCGGCGCTCGGCCTGCCGGCCGACCTGCCCGTCGTCTCGTTCTTCGGCTTCATCTATCCGTCGAAGGGCTTCCGCGAGTTCATCGAGGCGGCCGCGCGGCTGCGCGAGCGCGGCGTCGACGCGAGCTATCTCGTCGTCGGCGGCGCCGTCCGCGGCCAGGAGTTCTTCCGCACCGTCGTCGGCCGCTCGCTCCAGCTCGTCGACCTGACGCGCGACTACGAGTCGGAGGCGAAGCAGCTCGTGCACGAGCTCGAGCTCGACGACGTCGTGCGCTTCATCCCGTTCACGCAGGACACGACGAACCTCTACCAGGCGTCCGACGTCGTCGTCGCGCCGTCGCAGGGCCCGGAGCTCGGCCGCCCGGTGATCGAGGCGGCGGCGAGCGGCGTGCCCGTCGTCGCGTCGGGCTCGCGCACCGGCGGCGGCGTCGTCGTCCCCGGCGAGACCGGCGTGCTCGTCCCCGACTACGGCGTCGACTCGATCGCGGACGCGGTCGCGGAGCTGCTGCAGGACGCCGACCGGCGCCACTCGCTCGGCCGCACGGCGCGCGCGCACGCCGAGGAGAACTTCGACCCGGCCCGCAACGCGCGCCGCATCGAGTCCATCTACGTCGAGATCCTGCCGTCGCGGGACCGCATCCCGATCCTCTACGTGCACCACCGCCCGCAGCTCGGCGGCGCGCCGTCGTCGCTCGCGCAGCTCATCCGCCATCTCGACCCGCGCTTCGAGCCGCACGTGTTCTGCCCGGAAGGCCCGGCCGCCGACCTGTTCGCCGACGCCGGCGCGATCGTGCACACCGGCGAGGTGTCGATCTTCGCGCACGCGTGGGACTCGCCGTACGAGGGCCTGCGCTGGCTCGTCCTCAGCCGCGAGATCTCGTCGCTGCAGCCGCACGTCCAGCAGCTGTCGCGAGCTCATGCGCGAGCACCGCTTCCCGATCGTGCACCTGAACGACTCGCCGCTGCTCGCGGCCGCGTGGGTCGCGCACAACCACGGCGCGAAGGTCGTCTGGCACCTGCGCTCGGCGCTCGCCGGCGAGGGCCGCGACCATCGCTCGCGCATGATCGGCGCGTTCATGGACGCGTTCGGCGACGCCGCGATCGCGATCGACCGCGACGTCGCGGCGCGCTTCCCGATCCGGCTGCCGCTCGAGATCGTGCACAACTCCGTGCGGCCGCCGTCGCCGTCCGGCGTCGGCGGCAAGGCGGCGCTCGGCCTGCCGGAGGACCGCGTCGCGATCGGCTTCGCCGGATTCGTCCGGCGGCAGAAGGGCTGGCAGGAGCTCGTCTCCGCCGCCGAGATCCTCGTGCGCGAGGGCGCGCCGGCGCACTTCGTGATCATGGGCGGCGGCGTCCGCCCGCCGGAGTACTTCAAGACGATGCGCGGCCGCGCGCTCGCGCTCACGAACCTCCTCACCGACGAGGAGTCGGCGATCAAGGACCTCGTCGCCGCGAAGGGTCTGCAGGATCACTTCTCGTTCCTGCCGTTCACGGCCGAGACGGGCGAGATCTACAGCGCGCTCGACATCGTCACGTTCCCGAACCAGGGCGTCGGGCTCGGCCGGCCGGTGCTCGAGGCGGCGACGTACGGCAAGCCGGTGGTCGCGTCCGGCTCCGAGGCCGGCGCCGGCGTGCTCCTTCCCGGGCAAGACCGGGCCTGCTGCTCGCAGGACGCGAACCCCGAGCAGCTCGCGGCCGCGCTGCGGCTGCTCATCGACGATCCCGACCTTCGCCGCCGGCTCGGCGAGGCCGCAGCCGAGCATGCACGCGTGCGGTTCGACCCGGCGAGCAACGCGCGCGCGGTCGAGCGCGTCTACGACGAGCTGCTCGGCGGCTCGACGTCGAGCCGCGAGCCCGTACGCGTGCCCGTCGCCGTATGACGCTCGTCTCGATCGTCACGCCGTCCCTCGAACCAGGCGCGCTACCTGCGCGAGGCGATCGAGAGCGTGCGCGCGCAGACGTACGCGCCGATCGAGCACATCGTCGTCGACGGCGGCTCGACCGACGGCACGCTCGAGATCCTCGCGCGAGTACGACGGCTCCGCTGGATGTCGGAGCCGGACCGCGGACAGTCGCACGCGCTCAACAAGGGGTTCGCGCTCGCGACGGGCGACGTCCTCGGCTGGCTCAACGCGGACGACGCGTACGAGCCCGACGCGGTCGCCGCCGGCGGTCGCGGCGCTCGCCGACACGGAGCGGGCCTCGTCTACGCCGACGTGACGCGGGTCAACGACGACGGCGTCAACCCGCGGCGCATCCGCTCGCGTCCGGAGTTCGACCTCTGGACGGAGCTCAACCTCGGCTGCGGCATCTACTCGCCGGCGGTCTTCTTCACGCGCGAGGCGTTCGAGACGCGTCGGCGGCATCGACGAGAGCCTCCACCTGACGATGGACTACGACCTCTGGCTGCGCATCGGCATGCGCTTCCCCGTGCGGCACGTCGACGCCGTCTGGGCGGTGCAGCGCCTCCACGAGGAGGCGAAGACGGTCCGCCGCCGCGAGGACTTCTGGCCCGAGCGGCTCGCCGTGAGCCGCCGCCACGGCGGGAGGCTCGTCTCGCCGCTCCTCATCCGGCGCTACGTCCGCGCGCCGCGCGCGCAGCGCGTCGCGATCCGCGCCGCCGCCGCCGCGTACGCGCTCGCCGGAAAGCGGCCGCGCTGATGTGCGGCCTCGCGCGGAGTCGTCGAGCTCGGCCGGCCGCCCGAGCGCGAGGCGGTCGAGCGCATGCTCGACGAGCTCGCGCACCGCGGCCCCGACGGCCGCGGCGTGTTCGCCGACGAGGGCGTCTGCCTCGGCCATCTGCGCCTCGCGATCCTCGACCTCTCCGACGCCGGGCTCGCAGCCGATGCGCGACGGCGAGCTGCAGCTCCTGCACAACGGCGAGATCTACAACTACCTCGAGCTGCGCGAGGAGCTGCGCGCGAAGGGCCATCGCGTTCTCGACCGGCACCGACAGCGAGGTGATCCTCGCCGCGTACCGCGAGTGGGGCGAGGCCTGCGTCGAGCGGTTCAACGGCATGTGGGCGTTCGTCATCTGGGACGCGTCGCGGCGGACGCTCTTCTGCTCGCGCGACCGGCTCGGCATCAAGCCGTTCTACTACCGCGTCGACGGCACGCGCTTCGCGTTCGCGAGCGAGCCGTGGCCGCTCGCGCGCGGCCGGCGCGAACCTCGGCGCCGTCCGCGACTACCTCGAGCAGGGCTACCTCGACCAGGGCGACGAGACGTTCTTCGCGGACGTCGTCCGCCTGCCGCCGGCGCACTCGCTCACGTTCGGGCCGGACGGCCTGCGGCTCCGGCGGTACTGGTCGCTCGAGCCGCTCGCCGCCGCCCGCCGATGCGGTCGCGGCGGTGCGCGAGACGTTCCTCGACGCGGTGCGCCTGCAGCTGCGCAGCGACGTCCCGGTCGGCACGTGCCTGTCGGGCGGCATCGACTCGTCGTCGATCGCGGTCGCCGTCGCGCACCACGGGCCACGAGCACCAGAAGACGGTCACCGCGTACTTCGACGACGCGCGGCTTCGACGAGCGCCCGTACGCGCAGCGCGGTCGTCGACCGCACGGGCGCGGAGCCGCACTGGGTCACGTTCGACGCGAGCGACCTCGTCGAACGACCTCCCCGCGATCGTCGCAGGCGCAGGGCGAGCCGTTCGGCTCGACCTCGATCTGCGCCGGCTGGTACGTCATGCGCGAGGCGCGCCGCGCCGGGCTGACGGTCATGCTCGACGGCCAGGGCGGCGACGAGATCCTCGCCGGCTACCGCGCCTCCTTCGGCTACCGGCTCTCCGACCTCCTGCGCGAGGGACGGCTCGCCGAGGCGACGCGCGAGCTGCGCGCGTTCGCGTCCGTCAACGGCCCCCGCTGGGCCGCGGTCGCGCTCGCGACCCCGCACGTGCCCGAGCGCGCTCCGCCTCGCGGCGCGCGGACAGCTGCGCGGCGGTTCGACGCTCGTCGCGCCCGAGCTGCGCGCGTCGAGCCGCTCCGCTCGAGCGGCGAACGGCGCCGTCTTCCCCGACCGGCTGCGCCGCCAGCTGCACCTCACGCTCACGCACCGCGGCCTGCCCGAGCTGCTGCGCTACGAGGACCGCAACTCGATGGCGCACTCGCTCGAGGCGCGCGTGCCGCTGCTCGACCACCGGCTCGTCGAGCTCGCGTTCTCGCTCCCGGGCGACGAGCTCATCCGTCGCGGCGAGACGAAGTCGGTCCTGCGCCGCGCGCTCGCCGACCTCCTGCCGCCCGACGGTCGCGGCGCGGCGCGACAAGCTCGGCTTCGTCACGCCCGAGAGCGCGCTTCCTGCGCGGCGCGCTCGGCGACCTCGCGGCCGACGTGTTCGCGTCGCAGTCGTTCCGCGAGCGCGGGCTTCGTCGACGCGCGCGCCGGCCGCCCAGCGGCTGCAGCGGCATCGCAGCGGAGACCTCCAGGCGGGAATGGAGCTGTGGCGCGCGCTCAACCTCGAGCTCTGGGCGCGCCGCTTCCTCGACTCGTGAACGTTCTCTTCGTCACGACGTCGTACCCGAGCGTCGAGGCGCCGGCGACGGGCGTCTTCGTGCTCGAGCACGCGCGCGCGGCCGCACGGCACGCGGACGTCGCCGTGCTGCACCTCGACCGCCGTCACGACGCGCGCGGCATCTCGGTGCGGCGCGAGGACGGCGCCGAGTTCCCGACGTGGCGCGTCGCGCTATCCGTACCGGCCGACCGCGCTCAGCGTCGCCGCCCACGTCGCCGCCGGGCTCGCCGGCTACCGCGCGGTGCGGCGGAGCGGCTTCGACCCCGACGTCATGCACGCGCACTTCTTCCTCGCCGCGCTCCCGGCGGCACTCATGCGCCAAGCCGATGGTCGAGACCGAGCACTGGACGATCTTCCTGCCGGAAGACCCCACCCGCCTCGGCAAGCCGCTCACACTGGCGGCGCGTCTCGTCCTGCGGCGGCGCGAAGACGGTGATGCCCGTCAGCGAGAGCCTCGCGGCCGCGATGCGCGCCGCAGGCATCCGCGGGCGCTTCCTCGTCGTCCCGAACGCGGTCGACACATCGCTGTTCCATCCGGGCGCCGGCGGAGGCGGCGAGAGACTCGTCACCGTCGGGCTCCTCCAGCACCAGAAGGGGATCGACGTCCTCCTGCACGCCTTCGCCCGCGTGCGCCAGGAGCGCCCGGGCGCGACGCTCGACGTCGTCGGCGACGGCCCCGAGCGGCTCGCGTACGGGCAGCTCGCCACGACGCTCGGCCTCGACGTGACGTTCCACGGCTTCGAGCCGAAGCCGGCGATCGCGGAGCATCCTCGCCCGGAGCGACCTGTTCGTGCTCGCGAGCCGGTTCGACAACAATCCGTGCGTGCTCGTCGAGGCGCAGGCGGCAGGCCTTGCCCATCGTCGCGAGCCGCGTCGGCGGGATCCCGGAGATCGTCGAGAGGCAACGGCCTGCTCGCCGCGCCGGAGGACGCCCGCGGAGCTCGCCGAGCGCATCCTCGAGGCGCTCGCCGGCCGCTGGGACCGCACGGCGATCGCCGCCCGCGCCGCGGAGCGCTACTCGATCGAGCACGTCGCGCAAACGTTCGCCGACGTCTACGCGGACGCGCTCGCATGACCGATCCGCGCGTCACCGTCCTCCTCGCCGTCCACAACGGCGGCACGTTCCTGCGCGAAGGCGTCGACGAGCGTGCTCGCGCAGACCTTCGGCGACTTCGAGCTCCTCATCGTCGACGACGCGAGCACCGACGGCGCCGTCGAGAAGCTGCCGGACGACCCGCGCATCCGCGTCCTCGGGAACGCAAGCAACATCGGCCAGATCCCGTCGCTCAACCGCGGACTGCGCGAGGCGCGCGGCGAGTACGTCGCCCGGCTCGACCACGACGACCTCTGCCTCCCGCGTCGCCTAGAGCTGCAGGTGGACGTGCTCGACGCGATCCCGGTGTCGCGCTCGTCGGCACGTGGGTCGACGTCGTCATACAGACGGCAGGGTCTGGACGCGGCTGCGGCCGCGAGCTCGACACGTTCGCGCAGTTCGCGGCGCAGGTCGTGACCGGCCACATCTTCCTCGTCCACCCGTCGCTCATGTTCCGGCGCGACGTCGTCGTCGACGCTCGGCGGCTTCGACGAGGAGCTGAACGCGGCCGAGGACCAGGAGCTCTACCGCCGGCTCGTGCTCGCCCGCCGCGAAGCGCGTGTCGTTCCGGAGACGCTCGCTCCGGTACCGGCGCCACGAGCAGCAGATGACGTACGCGAAGACGGCGATGGTCGAGGAGAGCGACGCGCGCAGCCATCGCCGCTTCCTCGCGGCGCTCGACCCGGATTCGCCGGCGGAGACGCTGCGTCTGCTCGTCCGCGCAGCATCCACGCTTCTGGACCGAGGCGCCGCTCGCCGACGACGGCCTCGAGCGCTTCGTCGCCGCCGCGTCGGAACGGCTCGCGCTCGACGCCGCCGGCCGCGACGAGCTCTCGCTTGCGCTCGCGCAGCGTGCAGCCGCGTGCCTGCTCGACGGCTGGGCCGGCGGCGCCGATGACTATGCGCGCCGGGCGCGCCCGCTCGCGGCCTTCGCGGCGCGGCACGGCGACCAGCGCAGCCGCGCCGTCGCCGCCGCGTTCCCGATCCTCCGAAGTGCCGCTCCGCTCGGGAAGCCGGTCGCCGCCGTGCGCATCGCGGTTGCGCGTGCGCTGCGGAGCGAGCGCTCGCCGCGCCGCGGCGAATCGCGCGCGGCTCGCGCGTGCTGCGGTCGCTCTACATGCGCATCGCCGACACGCGCCGTCACGGCGCGTGACCCCGGTAAGGTGGCGTCCGTGACGCACCCGCGCGCAGGCGAGAGCTACCGCCCGAAGGACTACTGGGCGCAGCTCCACGACAGCGCCGACGATCTCGGCATCGTCGGCCACCCGACGCTTCCGCTTCGTCTTCAACCGCTACCTGTACGCGAACGCCGCCCGCGGCGTGCTCCGCGGCCTCGACGCCGCCGGAGTCGGCGTGCGCGGGCGCACGGTGCTCGACGTCGGCAGCGGCACCGGGTTCTGGGTCGACCTGTGGCGGCGCGAAGGAGCGGCGAGCGTCGCCGGCTCCGATCTCGTCCCCGCCGCGGTCGACCGCCTGCGCGAACGGTTCCCCGGCTCCGAGTTCGCTCCGTCGCTGACATCGGCGAGAACGCGCCGTTCCCGGGCCGGACGTTCGACGTCGTCACGATCATGAGCGTCCTCCACCACGTCGTCGACGAGGAGCGCTTCCAGCGCGCGCTCGCGAACCTCGCGTCGCAGCTCGCGCCCGGCGGCTACCTCACGGTGCTCGACCCGCTCGTCGTGCGCGGCCGCTGGATGCCGCCCGCCGCGGAGAGTGCGCACAACGTCGTGCGGACGCTCCCGCAGTGGGAGAGCGCAGCCGCCGGCGCCGGCCTGCGCATCGCGACCGTTTTCCCAACGGCTGCGTTCCTCTCCGATCCCGTCGACGCCGGCTCGCGGCCCGCCTTCGCGGCGCACCGGCTCTTCTGGCGCGGGCTCACGGCGGCGGTGAAGGGCCGCGACCGGGTCGCGTCTGTCGTCGTTCCCCCGATCGCCGCGCTCGACCGCGCGGTGACGGCACGGCTCCACGCCGGGCCGGCGACGAAGCTGATCGTGCTTCAGGCCGTCTGAGTCGACGCGCGCTCGTCGGCCGACTCGGTGCGCCACTCGAGCTGCGGCCGCAGCACCGCGTTCCCGCGCATGTTCGCGCCGAGGCCCGAGAAGCGGACCTCGATCGTCGCGACGGCGGCGAAGTCGACGATCTGGTTCACCTCGGCGATGAGGCTCACGTTCAGATCGAGCTCGCGTCTCGCCGAACAGCCCGCGCGGCAGGCGCACGACCGACCGGTAGGCGCCGGGCTCGAGCCGCATCGGGCCTTCGCCGGCTGGGATCGTCGATGCGTCTCCGTCCGCAGCACCGGCGACCTGGTTCTCGTCCGTCAGCGTGACGAGCACGCGGAGCGCGGGGACGGGCCGGAAGACGCGGTAGTCGACCGCGACGGTAGATCTCCTCGTCGGAGCCGGAACGTCGGCGCACGGCAGCCCGTCGTCGTCGAGCACGGCGATGCGCGTGCAAGCGAAGAACGGCTGGTCGCTGTAGAGCCGCGTCCTTCGCGAGGTGCGGCCGAGCGCCTCGCCCTCGACGACGGCCGGGTCCGCTCGCCCTCGCCACGTGGCCGAGATACCGATGCACCGCATCCTCGGTCGGCGCCGTCGAAGACGAGCCGCCCGCTCTCGAGAACGAGCGCGCGCGGGCAAAGCGCAGCGCACGGCGGCGAGGTTGTGGCTCACGAAGATGACCGTGCGGCCCTCGCGCGTCACGTCGCGCATCTTCCCGAGGCATTTCTGCTGGAACTCGGCGTCGCCGACCGCGAGCACCTCGTCGACGAGCAGGATCTCCGGCTCGAGGTGCGCGGCGACCGCGAACGCGAGCCGCACCTGCATGCCGCTCGAGTAGCGCTTCACCGGCGTGTCGAGGAACTTCTGCGCGCCGGAGAACTCGACGATCTCGTCGAACCTGCGGACGATCTCGGCGCGGCGCATGCCGAGGATCGTCCCGTTCAGCATGATGTTCTCGCGGCCGGTGAGCTCGGGGTGAAAGCCGGTGCCGACCTCGAGCAGCGAGCCGACGCGGCCGCGCAGCACGACGCGCCCCTTCGTCGGCTCGGTGATGCGCGACAGGATCTTCAGCAGCGTGCTCTTGCCGGCGCCGTTCGCGCCGATGAGCCCGAGCACCTCGCCGCGGCCGAGCGTGAACGAGACGTCCTCGAGCGCCCAGATCTCCGGGCGCGGCGTGCGGCGCTGGCGCACGCGCGCGGATCGGCGCGGTGAGCGCGCCGGCGATGCACGTCGCGCAGCGCGGCGTACGACTCCCGCTCGCCGAGCCGGTAGCGCTTCCCGATGCCTTCGGCGGTGATGACGAGCTCAGACGACATCGGCGAAGCTCCGCTCGACGCGCCGGAAGTACTCGAGGCCGATCACGAGCAGGACGGCGACGACGCCGAACGACAGCAACATGAGGTGGCCGACCTGCGCGACGTCGTTGCCGAACAGCGTCCAGCGGAAGCCCTGAACGACGCCTGCCATCGGATTGAGCCCGATCCACGGCCGGATGCCGAGCGGGAAGATCGCCGCCGAGTACGCGACCGGCGTCGCGAAGAACCACGCCTGCTGGAGGAACGGGACCGCGTACTGCACGTCGCGGTACTTCACGTTGAGCGCCGACAGCCAGAGCGTCACCGCGACGGACGCAACGACGGCGAACAGCACGAAGAACGGCAGGAAGACGATGTGCCAGCTCGGCACATACCCGTAACACGTCATCGCGGCCGCGAGCACGACGAAGCCGACACACATGTCGACGAGCCCCGCGAGCACCGGCGCGAGCGGGATGAGCACCCGCGGCACGTAGACCTTCGTGACGAGCGCCTGGTTCTCGACGATGCTCTTCGTCGAGGCCGTCAGCGCGTTCGCGAACAGGAGCCACGGGAGGAACGCGCTGAGCGTCAGCAGCATGTACGGGACGTTCGACTGCAGATGCGCGTAGTGGCCGAGCACGACCGTGAAGATGAGCGACGGTCAGCACGCGGCTGGAGACCGACCCACGCGGCACCCGACCGCCGTCTGCTTGTACCGGATCTTCACGTCCCGCCAGACGAGGAAGATACAGGAGCTCGCGGTAGTCCCACAGCTCGCCGGAGTCGAGCGCCCGCCAGCCGCGCTTCGGCCTCGATGACGGTGACGCGTCCGGCGTCGTAGTGGCTCTTGGGTCTCTGCGACCGCGCTCATCGAGCCCAGGATAGCCCCGGCCTCCGCGGTACCCACAGCCCAGATCTCGCCCCAGCGCTGCTCGAGCTCGGCGATCTCGAGGCCTGCCTCGTGCAGCTCCGCGCGCAGCTGCTCGACCGTGTACTCCGTCTCGTGCGTGGGGTCGCTGAAGTGCGGAAGGCCCAGCTCCTTGCGCAGCGGGACGAGCCAGTCGCGCTCCTCGCTCGGGACGCGGATGAGGAACCGTTTCGGGTGGACCGCGTCGAGCAGCCGCCGGAGCAGCTCGACGCGCGCCGCGATGTGCTCGAGCACGTTCGAGAGCACGACGACGTCGTAGTCGTGCGGCGGCGCCCATGTAAGCACGTCGGCCTCGACGAACTCGACGTCCGGATCAGCGCCGGCGGGCGAACTCGAGCGACGGCCGGCTGATGTCGATGCCCGTGACGCCGGCGCCGCTGCGCGTCGCCAGATCGTGGGCGAGCTCGCCCTTTCCGCAGCCGACGTCGAGCACGCGTTGGCCGGCATGCACGTGCGCGACGAAGAAGTCGTGGTACCCCGTGAGCCGATGCTTCGCGTGCACGCCGCCGTCGAGGTCCATCGCGAGCCCGTCGACGCGTTCGTGCAGGTGGTCGTCGAGCCGCAAGAGGCGGCGCAGCCCCTCGTCCGGCGGCAGCCGCGACGCGCTCGACGTCCACAGCTTCACGAGGACCGCGACGAGCGCGCTCCGCGGCGGAGCTCTGAAGGAGCGGATCGAGAAGCCGCAGGAGCCGGCTCTTCATGCGACCAGCTTCTCGAAGATCGCCCGGTGGCGCTCGACCCAGGCGCCCGCATCGAAGCGCAGCGCACGCTCCCGCGCCGCCGCGCTCCTCGCCGTCAGGTCCTCGGCGAGCGCGACGACCGCCTCGGCGAGCCGCGCGGGGCTCGGCGGATGGTCGCGCTCCCAGTCGAGCGGCGCCGCGACGCCGATGCCGGCGTCCTCGCCGACGAGCTCCGGCGTCCCGCCGCTCGCGGAGTAGACGACCGGGAGCCCGCACGCCATCGCCTCGAGCACGACGTCGGGCACGGGTCGTTGTACTTCGTGTGCAGGAGGACGTCGGCGCTGCGCACGAGCGACGGCGCGTCGTCCTGCGTGTACGCGCCCGTCAGCTCGACCGCGTCGTCGAGTCCGAGCCGGTCGACCATCCGCAGCGTCTGCGGCCGCGCCGTCACCGGCGAACGAGAGCACGCCCGCGACGAGCGAGCCGTGCGCCGGGTGCCTCGCGCCTGACGATGGCGAGCGTCTCGAGCGCGCGCTCGACGCGATACCGCTGGTACTGGTTGCCGCCGAGGAGAAGCGTGAGCGGGCGCTCGGGCCGCGACAACGCGGGAGCGAACGCCGCCGTGTCGACCGGGTTGTGCAGGATCTCCCACGCGCCGCGCGGCTGGCCGTAGAACCGGTCGGCGCCGAGCTTGCAGAACGCGCTCTGGTAGACGACGTGGTCGGCCTCGCGCAGGAGCCGCGCCCGCGGACGCGTTGACGAGCTCCCAGCCGTCGCCGTACCACCCGCGGTACGCGACGCCGTTCTGGTTCCAGACGAAGGCCGCGCCGCCGGCGGCGTGCGAGCCGCACGAGCGTCCGCGCCTCGAGCGGCATGCGAGCTCGAGCCGAGATAGAGGACGTTGAAGTCGCGCGGCGCGTTCGGCAGCGTCCGATCGAGCAGCTGGAACTTCACCGCACCGCCGAAGACGACGTCGCCGCCGCCCGGCATCGTCGTCGACGCCGTACGACACCGCCACCGCGTCCCGCGGGCGCGTGCCGCGCGATTGCGCGCCAACGCGGCACCTGGCGCGCGGTCAACGGCGCGAGCGCGAGCGCGTTCCGCGCGCGCCGCACCGGGCCGCGGATCGTCCACGGAACTCGTCACGAGCGCGACGAAGCCGTCGAAGAACGCCTCGCCAGAGCGGAAGCTGGGACGTCGTACGAGTTGGCGTCCGCGGTCTCGCGGCCTGCGGCGCGTGACCGCGTCGAGATCGGCGGCGCCGGCCGCGATCGCCGCGAGCCGGCTCGACGAGCGCGTCGACGTCGTCGACCTCGACGAGCCAGCCGTTCTCGCCGTCGCGGACGAGGTCGACGGCCTGGCCGACCCGCGTCGACACGAGCGGCACGCCGGCGGCCATCGACTCGAGCACGCCCTTCGGCCCTCCCTCCTGCCGCGACGGGACGACGTACGCGTCGAGCGCCGCGTAGAGCGAGCCGATGTCCTCGTAGCGCGGCGAGGACGCGGTGGACGTACGGGACGCCGTGCCGCTCCAGCCCCGCCTTGACGAATCCGCGCGCCGGCCCCGAGAGCAGCACGTGCAGGCTCGGGTACGCCGCTCGTGCAGCGCGGCGAGCGCGGCGACGAGCACGTCGGGCCCCTTGACGAGCTTCGGCTCGAGGCCGTCGTCCCACCCGACGCCGTCCTTCTGGAAGGAGCCGACGACGAATGCGTCGTCGGGAAGGCCGAGCGCGGCGCGCGGCGCCGCCGTGTGCGGGCCGAAGAGCTGCGGCTCGATCCCGATCGGGATGCGAAACACCTTCGCCGGGTCGATGCCGCTCGAGAGCACGATGCTCCTCGAGCTCTCGGTGGGAGACCTGCACGCGGTCGATCCGCTCGTGCAGCCTCCCCAGCGCGGCGAAGGCACGGTCGAACTCCGGCATCCCCGGCGTGCCGGGAAGGCCGTGGAAGTACGTCGTCGCGACACGGTGTGTCGCGTCGTGGGCGTCGGCGTGGTCGAAGAACGTGAAGTGACTGCCGTAGAAGACCGACTGCCGCCGCGCCGCCGTCGGCGGCAGGCGCCGCACGACGTCGATGCCGAGCCGTTGCGCGAGATCGGCGACGGCGCGCTGCTCCTCGTCGATCACCCAGCCGGCGCCCTCGCCGACGAAGAAGAGCCTGCTGTACGGCGCCCAGCGTGCGCTCGCGACGGAGACCGCACGCCGCGCGGCGCGGCGAAGCGGCTCAGTGCGCACGACTCATGGAACGTGGACGACGCCGATGCCGTAGTTCGGCTCGGTGGAGGCGATCCGCTCCTCCGTCTCGAAGCGCTCCTTCAGCTCCGCCCACAGACGCGGCACGCCGTCGGATGGTCGGGCCGCATGTCGTGGAAGGCGATCATGCCGCCGGACCGCACGAGGGGGCTCCACAGCTCGAAGTCGCGCTTCACGCCTTCGTAGCTGTGGTCGCCGTCGATGAAGAGGAAGTCGACGGGGCGTCCGCCGGTGATCCCGCGCACGCGGTCGACCGTCTCCTGGATCTGCGAGTTCACGGGCATGACGACCTCGATGCGCTGCTGCTTCCGTGCGAGACCCTTGCGCACGAGCGCGTAGGCCGAGCGCTGGCCGAGGACGCCGAGGGGCCGCGCGTCGATCGCGACGATGAGCGCGTCGGGCGCGGCGACGCGCGTCCAGAGGAAGAGCGTCCCGCCCTCGTCGGTCCCGACCTCGACGATCGTCTTCGGCTGCATCCGCTCGAGCAGGCCGAGCAGCCAGACGATCTCGTCGGTGGCCTGCGTCGGCCGCAGCCGGCCGCCGTACCACGTCAGGTTGCGCGCGAGGTCGAGCGCCTCCTCGTGCGGCAGATCGTCCGGGAGCGCACGGAGGCGCCGTCGCGCGGCGAGGGCCTCGCGGTACATCCGCGGGTGTGGCGAGCGCGCTGCGGCGAGAGTCTGGAGGCTCTCTCACGACGGTCGTCAGCCTAACGTCCGTCTCGGAGGAGCCCGCCGCAGCACTTCGAGGTACCGGTCGACGAGCTCGGCCATGCTCGGGAGCGCGATCGCAGCCTGCCTGGCCTCGTACTCGTCGCGGAGCCGGTCGAGGAGCGCCGGGATCTGCTCGCGCTCCGTGAACGGGAATCCAGCACCCTGGACGGCCTCGCCGCTCCCGCCGCTGTCGAGGTAGACGGCCGGGAGGCCGCACGAGAGGGCCTCGACGAGCGCATTCGAGTAGGCGTCGTCCTCGGTGGCGGTGACGAACACGTCGTGCGCGCGCAAGAGGTTCGCAAGCTCGCGCGAGGCAAGGGGCGGCACGACCTCGATCCGCTCGAACTCCTCCTGCGTGTTCCCGACGTACGTGAACGAGTACCGGTCCCAGTCGAGCGCGCCCTCGAGCCAGCGGTACGTCGGGCCGCCCTTGCGCGGGTTGTCGGACCAGCTGACGGCGACGAGCCGCGTCTTCCGCGAGCGGTCGAAGGGCTCGCGGCCGTGCGGATGGAAGATGGCCGGGTCGACGACGTTGTGGACGACGTGCGGATCGACGAGCTCGATGCCGATGCTGCCGTACATGTCGACCGTCGCCTGCGAGATGGCGATGGTCGCGTCGGCGAAGCGGCGGTTCAGCTCGGCGACGTGCGCGTCCGTACCGTCGTCGTAGCCGCGGTACAGCGTCGTCACCGCGCCGACGCGGTGGACCATGCGACAGCTCTCCGCCATGGCCACGAACCGCTCGAAACGGCCGGCGTCGAAGTTGAACGAGTTGAAGAGGCACGCCCGCGTGCCGCGGGGGATCGTGTTGTGCGCGACGCGGATGCCGCGGCGTCGGCACTCGCCGACGAGCGCGCGCAGCGTCTGGTGCGCGCCGCCCGCGGGCGCCGGGGCGAAGTCGTGGAAGAGCGCGAGATCCGCAGTCGCGAAGCGCGAGCGCACGACGTCGCGCTCCAGCCGTGCACGGCGGCGGGCCGCGTGCGCGAAGGCCCTCATCGGCGGCCAGCGTAACGCCCGAAGTACGCTCAGCCGCGATGAGCCTGCTCTCGCGCGCCGCCGGCCGTCCGCTCGCCCGCCCGACACCGGCGACCGTGCGCGACGCCGCCCGGCGCGGCGCGCACGCCGCACGGCACCTCACGCCGGCCCGCGCGGGCGGCGACGTCTTCGACCTCGACCTGCACGTCGCCGTCATCGCCGACGTCCGCGGGCAGCTCCAACGCCATGGCCGCTCTCTCGTCGACTGGACGCTCTCCGGGCACAGCTGGCTCGCCGGCCGGCCGCGCGATCCGGTCGCGATCGTGAACGAGCGGACGTTCCATTCGTTCGGGCCGCGGCTGGCGCGGCGCTTCCAGCGCGTGTACGGGCCGTACCTCCGCTCGTTCCGCGGCTTCGTCGCCACGTATCCGCCGGGGTTCTCGCTCCTGTACGCCGGCCTGGGCAAGCCGACGCTCGCCGTCGCCGCCACGCGCTACGAGTGGCCGTGCACGCACTTCCGGCCGCACTGGGACTGGCTCGACGCGGGCCTGCGCGCCGGCGTCGAGGACGGCTGGCTGACGCTCACCGCCAACAACAAGGCGGACGCCGACTACCTCCGGCACTACACCGGGCTCGACGCGGTGCACATCCCGAGCGCGTGCACGTACACCGGGCTCAGGTACACGGGACGAACGCCCGGTGCGGTGATCTGCACGAACGGCGAGCGGCTCGCCGGCGACGCCGTCGGCGCGCTGAAGCGTGCCGCGATCCCGCTCGGCTCCCTCGGCGCGCGCTATGCACAGACCGACCTGTACGACCGCGAGGCGCTCGTCTTCATCCCGTACAACGTCAGCATCATGGCGCTGTTCGAGCACTACACCGCCTGCGCTCCGATCTACGTCCCGGACCGCGCGTTCCTGAAGGAGCTCATGGCCGAGTACCCCGAGGACGTGCTCTCGTCGATCTCGTTCTGCCAGGTGACGGGTCAGCCGCCGGCGCGGCGGCCGGAAGGCCTCGACCTGAACGACGTGCACGACCCGCAGGTGGTCGACTGGTACCTCGACCGCGCCGACTTCTACGACGCCGAGTGGATGCCGCACGTCCGCCGGTTCGAGTCGTGGACGCATCTCGACCATCTGCTCGCGACGGACGATCGGCACGCAATCAGCGCCGCGATGGCGGTGGACCAGCCGGAGCGGCTACGGCGGATCGACGCGCTCTGGGACGCGCTCGGCTGGTTCGACTCGCTCTAGACGGCGCTCGCCCGCGACGCGAGAGCGGGGTCCTCGGCCGGCTCGACCTCGGCCCACTCCAGCACGGGCGCGATCACGCCGGGACGGATGACGTGCGACGCGACGAAGTACGACCCGCCGTGGTCCGGCGTCACGTCGAAGTGGAGGATGCCCGTCTCGCTGATCGTGCCGTCGATCCCGTGGGACTGGACGCGCACGTTGATGATGTACCGGCCCCCGTTGAGGAAGCCCGCCGGGATCCGGCAGCGAAGCGCGTGGACGCCCGCGCGGACTCCCGGGCGGAGATCGGAGTCACCGTCGACGTTGTACGAGCGGAGCACGGTGGAGCCGTCACCCGCCACGAGGTCGATCGCGGCGACGAGCGCCGGGTCGGGAGTGAGAACGTCGAGCTCGACGATGATGTCGACCGGCGAGCTCGAGAAGAACGTGGCGCTCGGAGCGCCGTTCTCGTCCTCGGCGCGGACCTCGACGAGCCGGCAGTAGTCGTTGCCCGGCCGCAGCGTGGGGTCGACCCACCGGCGCCGCCCGGTCTCGAGCGGCTCGATCGACGCGAGGTAGCGCCGGACAACCGCGTCGGTCGGCCCGTCGTCGATGATCCGGCCGCTCTCGAGCAGGAGCGCACGCTCGCAGAGCGCGCGCACGGGCTGCATGTTGTGGCTCACGAACAGCACCGTGCTGCCGTCGCGTGCCACCTCGCTCATGCGTCCGATGCAGCGGCGCTGGAAGTCGGCGTCACCGACCGCGAGCACCTCGTCGACGATGAGGATCTCCGGCTCGAGGTGCGCGGCGACCGCGAACGCGAGCCGGATGTACATCCCGCTCGAGTACCACTTGACCGGCGTGTCGATGTGCTTCTCGACGCCCGAGAACTCGACGATCTGCTCGAACTTGCCGCGCACCTCGGCGCGTGTCATGCCGAGGATGGAGCCGTTGAGGTAGACGTTCTCGCGACCGGTGAGCTGGCCGTGGAAGCCGGTGCCGATCTCGAGCAGAGCACCGACGCGCCCGCGCACGTCGACGTATCCCGTCGTCGGCTCGGTGATCCGCGCGAGCACCTTGAGGAGCGTCGACTTGCCGGCCCCGTTGCGGCCGACGAGCGCCACCGTCTCGCCCTGCTCGATGTCGAAGGTCATGTCGTCGAGCGCCCACATGAAGCCGGCCGACTCCCGCTTGCGGAGGAGGCGGCGGACGCGGCTGAAGCCGGACTCCACCTGACCGAGCCGGTACTGCTTGCCGAGCCCGCGTGCGCTGATCGCGAGGTCTGCCACTAGAACATGTCCACGACGGTGCGTTCCGCCCGGCGGAACGCGTAGAGACCGCTCACGAGCACGAGAATGACGACGCCGCTCGACACGAAGAGAACCGACAGGTTCGGCGTCGAGATCCCGAGCAGTGACCAGCGGAAGCCGTCGATCACCGACGTCATCGGGTTGATCGCCACGAGCTTGCGGTACGGCTCCGGCAGCCGGGACACCGGGTAGAGCACCGGCGTCACATAGAACCAGAGCTGGAGGACGAAGGGAATGGCGTACGGAATGTCGCGGTAGCGCACGGAGATACCGCACAGCCAGATGCCGAAGCCAAGGCTCGCGAACACCGCGAGGAGGACGAACGCCGGCAGGAACACGATGTGCCAGCTCGGCCAGCGGCCGTAGTACCCGAACAGCCCGAAGACGACGAGGAACGCGATGGCGAAGTCGACGAGCGGCGCGGTCACCTGGCCGATGGGCGCGTACAGCCGCGGGAAGTAGATCTTGCCGAGGATGCTCGCGTTGTTCAGCAGTGCCTGGGACGCACCGGGAAGCGCGGTGAGGAAGTACGTCCAGATGATCATTCCGGCGTAGAGGAAGAGCGGGTACGGAATGTTCGGCTGGCCCGAGGTGAAGCCCGCCAGGCCGCCGAAGACCGCCGCCATGAGCACCATCGAGATGAGGGGCTTCAGGACCGCCCATATCGGCCCGAGGTACGTCTGCTTGTAGCGCGCCCGGATGTCGCGGAACACGAGCGTCCAGAGGAGCTCCCGGTAGTGCCAGAGCTCCTTCCAGTTCATGACGACGATCCCGCGCGACGGCTGGATCCGCCGGACAGCGGTGGCCGATGCGGGGCGCGGCGCGTCGGGGACGACTGCCTGCTCCACGCAGGACACGATAGCGTCCGGCTCCGTCGCCTCCGCTACGCTGGCCCGTGTCGCAGGCGCGCGTCAGGTGGGCCATCGGGAACGCGCGACTCGCGCTCGGCAGGCTCTTCCGGCATCTCCGCGGACGGATCGCGACCCGTCCGCCGGTGAACGCGATCGTGCCGCGGCCCCGCGTCGCACGAGGCGCGCGGCACCTGCGTCTGACGCACGTGCTCGTGTCGAGCGACCTCAATCCGCGGTATCTCGAGTGCTGGCCGCTGACGGCCGAGGCGTGGCGGTCGATCGCGCAGCTCGAGCCGGTGCTCGTCCTCGTCGCACCGGCGGCGGACGTGCCGGAGGAGCTCCAGCGCGACCCGCGCGTCCACGTCGTCGAGCCGATCCCCGGTGTGCACACGGCGCTGCAGGCGCAGTGCATCCGGCTCCTCTACCCCGCGGTGCTCGAGACCGGCGGAGGCGGCGTCGTCACCTCCGACGTCGACATGGTCCCGCTGAACGGCGGGTACTTCCACCGGCCCGCGGGCCGCGTCGACGAGCGCCACTTCCTCGCGTACCGCGACCTTCTCCTCCCCGCGGGCGAGATTCCCGTCTGCTTCAACGCCGCCCAGCCCGGCACATGGGGGGAGATCTTCGGCGTCGCCGAGCGAGACGACGTCCGCAGGCGTCTCGTCGAGTGGAGCGCCGGGCTCACGTACGACGGCGTGCAGGGCGGCAGCGGCTGGACGACGGATCAGCTCGTCCTCCACCGCTCGCTCGTCGAGCGCGGCCGCACGCACCGCGACGTCTGGATCCTCGACGACCGCTACACCGGGTACCGCCGTCTCAATCTCGAGCTCACCGAGCCAGCCGTTCGCGATCCGGCGATGCGCATGCGCATCGCGCGCGGCCGGTACAGCGACTTCCACTGCCTCCATCCGCGCGCGCAGTACGGCGACGTGAACGAGGACGTCGTCCGCCTGGCGGCCGGCCGGCGGACGTGAGATAAGCGTGGACGTGACACGCGGCTACGTCGTCACCCGGCCGTTCCCCGGGAGCAACGTCGGCTCGAACCTCGCGAGCCTCGCCGGCGCCGTCCTCGTCGCGCAGCGACTCGAGCGCGGGCTCGTCGTCGACTGGCGCGGCATGGCGCAGCTCCAGGACAAGACGATCAACTACTTCTCCGAGTTCTTCGAGAACCGCGACACGCTGCTCGGCGTGCCAGTGTCGTACGCGCCGGTCGCGGGCGCCGAGTACGGCCGCGAAACGGGCACGCCATGGCTGAACGCGAACGACGCGGCCGCGGCCGCGCGCGGCGACCTCGACCTGGCCGGCCGCGAGTTCGTCGTCCTCGAGGAGTACCACGGGCCGGACCGGCTGTTCCCGGCCGCCGACGAGAAGGGGCGCTTCGCCCACCTGCGCCGCTTCTACCAGGAGCTCGCGCCGGGACCGGAGCTGCGCACGGCGATCGACGAGTGGGCCGGCGAGCACCTCGACGGGCGCTTCGTCGTCGGCGTGAACGTCCGCACCGGCAACGGCGCGTACTTCCGTCCGGGCCAGCCGTACGCGGGCCGCGTCGACCTCACCGTCCTCGACGACGGCGAGCGGCTTCTGCGCGTGCTCGAACGCGCGGTGGCGAAACGCGCTGCGCACCTCCCGCGCGCGGTGCGCGAGACGGCGGTGACGTTCTACGCGACCGACTCGGAGCCGATGAGCCGGCTCCTCTCGCGCCTGCCGCGTTCGGTTACGCGGCGGCGGACGTTCCCGCCGCCCGACACCGGCGACCTGCACGCGTTCGAGGGCGCACCGGGCGACGACCGCGCGTCGGTCTTCGACACGCTCGCCGACATGTTCCTCCTCGGTCGCTGCGACGCGCTCATCTACAACAACTCGGTCTTCAACCAGTACGCACGCGTCGTCAACGCGTACTTCGGCGGAAACCAGGCGCACATCGACTCGCTGTTCCTCAAGGGACGGCTGAAGATGCTCGCTGCGGCGGTGCGGCGGCGGCTCTAGACGACGTCGTCCGGGCGGAGGTGCTCGCCCTGGATCAGGTCGCGGCGCAGCGTGCGACCGACGACGCCGTCCTCGTCGCCGGGCCTCAGCCCGTCTGCCGGCCGCGTCCAGATCAGGTCGGCCGCCTCGATGCGATGACCCGCCGGGAGCGCGCGTCCGGCGGCGACCGATCTGCGGACGGCGACGCGGGCGTCCCGCTCCGACGGCTGCACCGATTTCTCGGGCACGCCGAGCAGCTCCTCCGCGTGGCGGATCCGCACTACGAGCTCGCGCAGGCCGGCCGGATCCGCGGAGAGCGCATGGTCGCGGAAGTCCGAATAGTCCCGGTCGAGCGTGAAGTGCTTCTCGACGATCCGCGCACCGCACGCGACCGCGAGCGGAGCGGCGTCGAGACCTGCGGTGTGATCGGAGAAGCCGATCGTGCAGCCGGGCAGCAGGCCGGCGAGCACCCCGATCGCGCGCAGGTTGATCTCCGCATCCGGTGCGGGATAGCTCCCGACGCACTGCAGCACTCCGACGCCGCCGCCGAAGACGCCGACGGCCCGCTCGATCTCCGCCGGCTCGCTCTGCCCCGTCGAGATGACGACCGGCTTGCCTGTGCCTGCGACGGCTTCGAGCAGCGGAAAGAAGTCGATGTCGCCGGACGCGATCTTGTACGCGTCGACGATCGGCGCCAGGGCGCCGACGCTGTCGAGATCGAGCGGAGTCGAGAGGAAGGCGAGCGACCGCTCGTGCGCAAGCTCTGCAAGCTCCGCGAACGCCTCCGGCGAGAGCTCGAAGCGCGACATCCGCTCGTACCGCTCCGCGTCCGACGGGGAGACGAACGCGTCGACGCGGAACGTCTGGAACTTCACCGCGTCGGCGCCTGCCTCGGCGGCTGCCTCGACGAGCCCGCGCGCGACCGCGAGGTCGCCCTCGTGGTTGTTCCCGATCTCGGCGACGACGAGGACTCGCTCGTCGGTGTCGAAGCCGGCGATGCGCATCAGGCGTCCACGTGCCGGTGGAGGACGTACACGGCCGAGACGATGCGGAAGCCGAGCTTCTCGTACAGGCGGAGCGAGGGGACGTTCGCGATCTGCGTGCCGACGCGCAGCGTCCGCCCGCCCTCTCCGTGCCGGCTGCCGAAGGCGATCACGAGCGCCGCACCGATGCCGCGCCCCTGCGCAGCCGGCGCGACGCCGACGAGGTCGATGACGCGAGCGCCGTCCGCCGCCTCGAGCACCGCGAGGAACCCGTCCGTGCCGGCGGCGAGGAGCTCGATCCCGCGCGTGCCTTCCACGTAGCTGCGCACCCACTCCCGCTTCACGCGGTCGGCCGCCTCGCGCGGGATGCGCGGGTCGAGGTGGAAGCGCGAGTACCGGAAGCAGCTGCCCGCGACGTCCAGCAGCGCGCCGAACTGGTCGGGGGTCGCGACCGCGACCGACGGGGCAGGTGCGGCGTCGAAACCGGCCCGCTCGAGCGTCACGTTCACGTCCACGACCGAGAACCCCAGCGCCTCTGCCGCGCGGAGCCCGTCGACGTCGTCCGTGGCGACGCGCCGCGTGACGAGCGCCGGCGCGACGCCCGCGGGCGCCGACCCGGTCCAGGCGTCGAAGCCGAGGACGTCCGAGAGCCAGCCGTCCCGGCGGGGCTCAGACGGCTGCACTGCCGACGAGCTGCCGGTACCAGTCGACGTACTTGGGGAGGCCGGCATCGATCGGGTTCTCCGGTGCGTAGCCGAGCAGGTCGCGCGCCTTCGCGACGCTCAGGGTGCCGCGCTCGGGCATGAGACGGTCGCGCTCCTCGTGCACGACGTCGAGGTCGGGGAAGCTCCGCCGGAGGAGGTCGACCACCTCGGCGATCGAGCGCGCTTCGCCGTACGTCAGGTTGAAGATCTCGTTGCGCGCGGAGGGCTTGTCGAGGACGAGGCAGATGCCGTGCACGAGATCGTCGATGTACGTGAAGTCGAGGCGCTCCGACCCGTCGCCGGCGATCGAGATCGGCCGCCCTTCGAGTGCGTTCTCGATGAACACCTGGCTGACGCGGCGGCTGATGCAGCGCGGCCCGTACAGCGCGGAGGGCCGGATGATCGTGTACGGCAGGTCGAACACCTGCTGGTACGCGATCACCATCTTCTCCCCCGCGACCTTCAGTGCGCCGTAGATCCCCATCGGCTCGAGCGGATGCGTCTCGACGACCTCGGGCGTGAGGAAGTTCCCGTAGACCATGCTCGACGAGAGGAAGACGAAGTGCTCGACACGGGAGCGCGCCCAGTCGAGCGCGTTCTCGAGCGTGCGCAGGCTGTGGTCGAACGTGTTGTACGGATCCTTGTTCGACTGTCCCGCGTGCGAGACGGCGGCGCCGTGGACGATCGCGGTCGGAGCGATGTCGGTCAGCAGGCGCGACAGCGCGTGATAGTCGCGCGCGTCCTGGATGTGCACGGGCACGTCCGCGTCGCGCAGCAGATCGAGCCGCTCCTGGAGGATGCGCGAGTACAGGTCGCGGTGCGGCGCGTAGCGCTCGTCGGTCGCGACCGCGATGACGTTGTTCACCTGCAGGCTGTCGACGACGTGGACGTCCGTCCCGCGCGCGGCGAGCTCGAGCGCGACGTGGTGGCCGATGAAGCCGGCGCCGCCGATGACCGCGACCCTCACGAGACCTCCTCGACAGCGGCGAGCACGGCGGCGGCGACCGCCTCCGGATCGCCGGGCTCGAGATGCGGGCCGACGGGAAGCGCGATCGCGCGATCGCTGATCGTCTCCGCGCCCGGATAGCGCGCGGCGTCGTAGCCGTACTTCTCGCGGTAGTACGTCATCCGCGGCACCGGTTGCGGGTAGTACACGCTCGCGCCGATCCCGCGCTCGCCGACGAGCCGCAGGACGTCGTTGCGCCGCGCGCCCAGCTCGCCCTCGAGCACGAGCGACGCGCAGTAGTGGCTGTTGCCGGGTCCGTCGAGGACGCGGAGACGGGGATCGACCGCGAGCGCGGCGACGAGCGCCACGAAGTTCGCCCGCCGGCGCTCGAGGATCTCGTCGATGCGCGCGAGCTGCGAGCGCCCGAGCGCGGCCTGGATCTCGCTCAGCCGGTAGTTGAGCCCGATGGACGGCACGTCGTACATCCCGGGGACGGTGCGCTCGGCGTGCGACCGGTCGACGCCGTGCGCGCGCAGCCGCGCGACGCGGGCGGCGACGTCCTCGTGCCGCGAGATGAACATTCCGCCCTCGGCGGTCGTGATGTGCTTGACGGGATAGAACGAGAAGCAGCCCGCGTCGCCGAACAGGCCGACGTGCGTGCCGTCGACGCGCGCGCCGACCGCGAGCGCGCAGTCCTCGATGAGCGGGATCCCGTGCTCCTTCGCGAGGGCGGCGATCGCCGGCGACGTCGCAGGGGATGCCGACGAAGTGGACGATGGTGATCGCCTTCGTGCGCGGCGTGATCGCAGCCCGGATCGCCTCCGCGGTCACGTTCCCCGTCGCCGGGTCGCAGTCGACGAAGACGGAGGTGGCGCCGACCCACTCGGCGGTGTTCGACGTCGCCGCGTGCGTCTCGCGCCGGGCACGATCGCCTCGTCGCCGGGGCCGAGCCCGAAGTACTCGTACGCCATGTGGAGCGCCGCGGCGCACGAGCTCATCGACACGCAGTGCGCGCCGTCGCCGACGAAGCGGCCGAACTCCTCCTCGAACGCGGCGCTCTCGGGGCCGTGCGCGAGGATCGGGCCGTCGAGGACGTCGGCGACCGCCTTGCGGTCGTCGTCGTTGAGCCACGGCCGGCCGAACGGGATGGTCCTCGTCGCAGGGGCCGACATCGGGCCAACGGTAGCCGTCCGGGCGGCGGGCGGGTCAGACGTAGTCGACGTCGACGACCGTGCCGTCGTGGAGCGCCCGGTCGGCCGCGGCGCATACGCAGATGACGTCGAGCTCGTGCTGGGCGCCGCCCGCGTCGCCGGCCTCGATCGCGTCGAGGAACGCCGGCACGAGGACGCCCTTCGTCTCCGGCACCGCCGCGGCGTCGAGCAGCCGGGGCGTCTCCCCCGGATCGCGGCTCTCGTGCAGGCGGGCGCCGGCGTCGTCGTGGACGAACGTCGCGCGCGTGCCGAAGACGCGGACGACGTGCTGGTGCGGATGGACGCTCCCGAAGTTCGCGGTGACCCGCCCGACGAGGCCGGACTCGAACGCGAAGGTCGCCGCCGCGAAGTCGAGGTAGCGAAAGGCCGTTCCC
Organism: uncultured Actinomycetes bacterium; assembly: GCA_963802685.1. Lineage (GTDB taxonomy): Bacteria > Actinomycetota > Thermoleophilia > Gaiellales > Gaiellaceae > Palsa-739. Next base: position 440,317 of record CAWDJG010000007.1, on the reverse strand, counting down.
TCGGTCGAGATCTTGTTCCCGGCAGCGGAGACGCGCGCCGGCCGCTGGCCCGTCAGCCAGAGCATGAGGTCGACGAGATGGACGCCGCCGCCGAGCATGACGGAGTAGTTCTCGACGCCCGAACGCCACCCGTCCGTGATCTTCGCGAGGCGCCCGTACAGGTAGTCGCCGTCGAACGCATAGGGAGCACCGAGAGCGCCGGCCTCGAGCTCCGCGCGCAGCCACGCGTAGAGCGGCGCCGCGCGGAGGACGAGGTTCGACGCGAGCACGGGCCGCCCCGCCCGCTCCCACGCCGCCTTGAGCTCGCGCGCCTCCTGCACGGTGCGGCACAGCGGCTTCTCGACGAAGACGTGCCGGCCGTTGCGAAGCGCGGCGAGCGTCTGCGCATAGTGCGCGTCGTCGAACGACGCGATCGAGACGGCCCCCACTGCGTCGTCCGCGAGGATCTCGTCGAGGTCGCGCGCGGCGCGCGCGCCGAGCTCGGCGGCGACGCGCTCCGCCCGCTCGCGGTCGAGGTCGAAGACCCAGCGGAGCTCCGCGCGCGGATCCTCCGCGTACGTCCGGGCGTGCGCCTCGCCCACGCCGAGCCCGACGACGGCGGCGCCGATCACCGCAGCGCCTCGATCCGCGCGAGGTCCTCGACCGTGTCGACCGGGACGCCTCGCCGGTCCACCGGCACGGGCAGAATCCGGAAGCGGTCCGGGTGCCGGTAGAAGAACGGCAGCACGTGCTCGCGGTCCTCGTCCGTCGCGTCGGCGAGGTCGGACTCGAGCAGCGTCGACGAGCGGATGAGCTCCGCGTTCGTCCCGTGCGCCGACGAGCCGAGCGCGGTCGTGACGACGTCGACGTCGTCCGACGCTGCACCGATCACCAGGCGGATCACGTCCGGGTCGAGCAGCGGGCTGTCGGCGGAGAGCCGGAGCACCCACGTGGACGGATGCTCCCGCGCACAGAGCCGGAAGCGCTCGAGCACGTCGTCCATCGGGCCGCGGAAGCACGCGACGCCGACGGAGGCGAGATACGCGGCGAGCGGGTCGTCGCTCGGCTCGTCGCTCGTCGCGACGACGACGTTCTCGGCGCCGACGGCGTCGGCCGCGGCGCGGACGACGTGGATGACGATCGGCTCGCCGTGAAACGGCGCGAGCACCTTGCCTGGGAAGCGCGTCGAGCTCATCCGCGCCTGCACGATCGCGCGCACGAGCGTCGTCATCGCACGGCCTTCGCGGCGTCGAACACGGGCAGCACCTCGGTGAGCAGCGACTTCGGGTTGTGCACGCTGAGGCTCACGCCGTCCTCGGCGAGCAGCTCCCGCCACTCGCCCATGAGCTTCACGATCCCGGCGGTGACGGTGTTGTGCGGGTCGCCGGCGGTGTTGCCGCGCAGAAGGTTCACGTCGCCCGGGACGACGCTGTTGACCGCCGGGTCGTACGTCAGCGTCTTGTCCGGCGGCAGCCAGTAGTAGCGGCTGTCGTACAGGTCGATGCCGACGAGGACGATCTCCTTCCAGCCGAGGCAGTACGCGCAGTTGACCGCATCGACGAGCGTCCCCGGCGCGTGCCGGATCCCCTCGGCGAAGCTCCGCGTCGGCGGCCCGACGCCGGGCGCGGTGCGGTACCGGAAGAGCCGTGCGCCGGCCGGGAGGTACGCGCCGCCGGCGAGGAAGTTCGCGTAGTGGCCGAGGTAGTCGTCCTGCATGACGTAGATCGTGTTCGCGAAGTTGGGGTTCGCGCGCACGGCATCCCGGAGCTCCGCAGCGCGGTGCGTCGGGCGCAGGACGCGGTACGCGCCGCCGCGGAAGAGCTGGAAGTCGACGCGGATCCACCGCTCCCAGTAGAACGCGTTGAACCCGAAGGTGTCGTGCTCCGCCATCGCCGCCCATTCGTCCGGCGGGATGTCGTTCATCGACGCGCCGCCGCCGTAGACGAAGACGCGGTCCGACCGGCGCGCGGCGCGCGCCTCCGCCTCGTCGAGCTGCGTGTACCGGCGCCGGCGCATCCGGTCACGCGTCCACGCGTCGAGGAGCGCGAGGTTCCACAGCGCCGTATAGCGCGGGCCGCTGTTGCGCAGCACCTCCGCCTCCACGCGCAGCGTGTTGCGCACGCCCTTCGGCAGGACGGTCTTCGCGACGCTGCGCACAGCGCTCACGAGCGGCGCCCGGTGAGGCGCGACGCGTGCACGGCGACGCGTCCGCCGAGCCCGCGGACGTCGCCCGACCGGAGAAAGCGAAAGACACGCACGAAGCGGAAGAGCGAGGGACGCGCGCGCGGCAGGTACCAGTCGACGTAGATGCGCGAGAAGCGCCTGCCGCCGTGCGTGCGGCTCGCGCGCACCGTCTCGGCCCAGAAGCCCGACGTCTCGGCGACCGTCTTCGACGCCGGGTGGAGCCGGTACGCGCCGAGAATCGCGTCGACGTGCGTCACCGGGAAGCGCGCGCCGAGCTTGAGCCAGAGCTCGTAGTCCATCGCGTAGCGGTAGCTCGGGTCGACGCCGCCGACCGCCTCGAACGCTTCGCGCGTGAAGAGCGCGCCCGGCTGGCACACGGCGTTCCGGTCGTTGAGCTCCGCGTCGTGGTCGTACGGCACGGGAGCGATGTCGCGGATGGTCGCGCCGCCCTCGTCGATCTGCCGCCAGCCGCCGTGGACGAGACCGGCGCCCCTCTCGCGGAGCGCGGCCACCGCCGTCGACACCGCGCCGGGCAGGTACGCGTCGTCGGCGTTGATCCAGCCGAAGATCTCGCCGGTCGCGAGCCGGAACCCCTTGTTGACCGCGTCCGCCTGGCCGCGATCCGGCTCCGACACCCACGTCAGGTGCGGGTACCGGGCGAGGACGGCGAGCGTCCCGTCGGTCGAGCCGCCGTCGACGACGATGTGCTCGACGTTCGGGTAGTCCTGCTCGAGCACCGAGCGGATGGCCTCCTCGATGAACTGCCCCTGGTTCAGAGACGGCGTCACGATCGAGACGAGCGGGAGGTCCGCCACCGCGGCGACTATAGCGTCGTGCTTCGGAGCCTCCGGAGCAGCGCGAGCTCGCCCCGCGTGCGGAAGACGGCCCAGAAGACCGACAGGCGCAGGCCGGTGATCCCGTCGAGATAGCCGCGCCGCGTGACGTAGCTCTCGCGGAACGCGCGCCACGGCATCGCGAGGACGGCTGCGCCACCCGGTCACCTCGCCGGCGGCGGCGCGGTCGGCCGGCTCGAGCTCGAGGTAGCGGCGGTGCCGCTCGGCGAGCTCGGGGAAGCCGGTCGTCCAGTAGTGGGCGATCGCGGTCTCGGCTGTGAACGGCAGGTCGACCACGCGGCGCCCCCGGTGGATGACCATGCCGCCCCAGATCGCGGGCGTGAGCGTCACCGCGCTCCGCCGGACGAGCAGCCGCCGCTTGTTCGGCCCGCCCCAGACGGTGCCGCGCAGGGGCCGGCCGGCGAAGTAGTACTGCCGCGGCGCGTCCACGGCCGCGACGTCGTCGGCGAGCGTCGGGAGGAGCGCCGCGACCTCGCGGGCGAGCGCCGGCGGCACCTCCTCGTCCGGATCGACGACGAGCAGCCAGTCGTGCCGTGCCTGCGGGGCGACCGTCACGCGGGCCGCCTCGGCGATCGGGACGAGCGCATGGGGAACGACCCGCGCACCGTGGGTCTCCGCCACCGCGACCGTGTCGTCGGTCGACTCGACGTCGATCACGATGACCTCGTCGCAGAACGCGATCGCGTCGAGGCAACGACCGAGCAGATGCCCTTCGTTCCTGCTCGACACGATCGCGGAGACAGCTACGCTGGCCCGAGTGACCGCCATTCTCGGCCTCAACGCCTATCACGGCGACGCGGCCGCGGCGCTCGTCATCGACGGCGAGCTCGTCGCCGCCGCCGAGGAAGAGCGGTTCAACCGGGTCAAGCACGTCGCCGGCTTTCCGGCCCTCGCGGCCGCGCTGGTGCCTCGCCGAGGGCGGCATCGGCCCCGAGGAGCTCGACCATCTCGCGGTCTCGCGCGACCCGCGCGCGAACGTCGGCCAGAAGCTCCTGCGGACGATCCGCCACGGCGCGAGCGCGCGCTACCTGAAGGCGCGCCTCCAGAACGCGGCGAAGATCCGCGACGTCAAGACGGCGCTCACCGACTCGCTCGGCATCGGCCGCGACACGCTCCGGGCACAGGTGCACAACGTCGAGCACCACCAGGCGCACGTCGCGTCGCGCGTTCTTCGTCTCGCCGTTCGACGAGGCGGCGATCCTCTCGATCGACGGCTTCGGCGACTTCTGCTCGACGATGACGGCGGTCGGGCACGGCAACTCGTACCGCGTTCTCGACCGCGTCCTCTTCCCGCACTCGCTCGGCATCTTCTACGCCGCGCTCACGCAGTGGCTCGGCTTCCCGAAGTACGGCGACGAGGGCAAGGTCATGGGCCTCGCGCCGTACGGCGATCCCGAGCGGTACCTGAAGGCGATGCGCGACATCGTGCAGACCGACGGCGACTCTGTTCGCGCTCGACCTCGACTACTTCACGCACGACAAGGAAGGCGTCGACATGACGTGGGACGAGGGCTCGCCGACGATCGGCCGCATCTACTCGGACAAGCTCGTCGAGACGCTCGGGCCTGCGCGCGAGCCGCGCGCGCGAGATGACGCAGCCACTACGAGGACGTCGCCGCGGCGCTGCAGAAGCGCCTCGAGGAGGTCTACCTCCACATCGTCGCGCGGCCTGCACGAGTCGACCGGCATGACCGATCTCTGCCTCGCCGGCGGCGTCGCGCTCAACGCGGTCGCGAACGGGCGCATCCGGCCGGAGACGCCGCTTCGACGGGCTCTACATCCAGCCGGCCGCCGGCGACTCCGGCACCGCGGTCGGCGCCGCGTACTACGTCTGGAACCAGGAGCTCCGGCAGCCGCGCGGCTTCGTCATGACGCACGCGTACACCGGGCCGGAGTACTCGCGACGAGGAGTATCGCCGCCGCGGTCGACGCCGCCGGCCTGACGGCCGAGCGCCTCGACGACGACGCGCTCTTCCGCGCGGTCGCGGAGCGCATCGCCGCCGGCGACGTCGTCGGCTGGTTCCAGGGCCGGATGGAGTTCGGCCCGCGCGCGCTCGGCAACCGCTCGATCGTCGCCGACCCGCGCCGCGAGCGACATGAAGGACATCCTCAACGCGCGCATCAAGCACCGCGAGCCGTTCCGGCCGTTCGCGCCGTCGATCCTCGCGGAGCGCGACCGGCGACTGGTTCGACCAGGACTACACGTCGCCGTTCATGGTGCTCGTCTACAAGACGAGGCCGGACAAGCGCGGACGAGATCCCCGCCGTCAACCACGTCGACGACACCGGCCGCCTGCAGACGGTCGAGCGGGACGTCGAGCCGCGCTACTACCGGCTGATCGAGGAGTTCGGCCGGCTGACCGGACGTGCCGGTCCTGCTCAACACGTCGTTCAACGAGAACGAGCCGATCGTGAGGACGCCGGCGGAGGCCGTCGACACGTTCCTCAAGACGCACATGGACATGCTCGTCCTCGGCAACTACGTCGTGCGCGCAACGGCTCCGGCACGTAGCCGTCCTATCCTCTCAGGCGCACGTGGAACTCTCGGTCGTGATCCCCTGCCTCAACGAGGCGGCCACGATCGGCGCCTGCGTCGAGGCGGCGGTCGGGTCGATGCACGAGCTCGGCGTCGAGGGCGAGGTGGTGGTCGCCGACAACGGCAGCAGCGACGGCTCCCAGGCGATCGCCCGCGAGCGGGGCGCGCGCGTCGTCGACGTCGCGCAGCGGGGCTACGGCAGCGCGCTCGCGGCCGGCATCGAGGCCGCTCAGGGCACGTACGTGATCATGGGCGACGCCGACGGCACGTACGACTTCTCGCGTCTTGACGGGTTTCGTCGGGCGCCTGCGCGCCGGCGACGACCTCGTGCTCGGGAACCGCTTCTCCGGCGGCATCGAGCGCGGCGCGATGCCGTTCCTCCACAAGTACCTCGGCAACCCCGTGCTCACGCTCATCGCGCGGCGGCTGTTCAAGAGCCCGGCGGGCGACATCTACTGCGGCCTCCGCGGCTTCCGCCGCGACGCGATCCGCGACCTCGATCTCCGCTCGACCGGGATGGAGTTCGCGATCGAGATGGTCGTGAAGTCGAGCATCCACGGCCTCCGGATCGCGGAGGTGCCGACGACGCTCTCTCCCGACGCGCGCGACCGGCAGGCGCACCTGCGAACGTGGCGCGACGGCTGGCGGAGCCTTCGCTTCCTCCTCCTGTACAGCCCGTCGTGGCTGTTCCTCTACCCCGGCCTCGCAGCGATGCTCGCCGGCACCGTCGCGACGATCCTGCTCGCGCTCCGCGCGCGCACGATCGGCGGCGTCACCTTCGACGTGCACACGCTGCTGTACGCGGCCATCACCGTCGTCGTCGGCTACCAGGCGGTGATCTTCTTCGCGGGCGCGCGCACGTTCGCGATCGCAGAAGGACTGCTGCCGACGAGCCGCACGTGGGAGCGGCTCTTCCGTGTCGTCACGCTCGAGACCGGCATCGTCGTCGGCTTCGTCCTGCTCGCGCTCGGGCTCGCCGGCTCCGTGTACGAGGTCGTGCACTGGAGCAACCGCTCGTTCGGCCCGCTCGCATACGCGTCGACGCTGCGCCTCGTGATCCCGGCAGCCGTCCTCATCGCGCTCGGGTCGCAGACGATCCTCGCGAGCTTCTTCCTGAGCATCCTCGGGCTGCGGCGCCGGTGAAGCTGTTCGACCGCATCCACGACGACTACGTCCACCGCCGCCGGACGGACGTCCTCGCCGGCGGGCTCGCGGAGCTGCTTCCCCGCGACGCGTCCGTGCTCGACGTCGGCACCGGCGACGGCCTCATCGCGCGGAAGGTCCTCGACCGCCGGCCCGACCTCGCGTTGCGGGCAGTCGAGGTGCTCGTCCGGCCCGACCAGCACGTCCCCGTCGAGCCGTTCGACGGCACGACGCTTCCCTACGCCGACGGCTCCTTCGACGCGGTGATGCTCGTCGACGTCCTCCACCACGCAGACGATCCCGCGGCGCTGCTCGCGGAGGCTCGGCGCGCGTCGCGCGGGGTCGTCGTCCTCAAGGACGTGATGGCGGAAGGCTTCCTCTCGACCGAGACGCTGCACCTGATGGAGCGGCTCGCGAACACGGCGCACGGGATCTCGATCCCCGACACGTTCTGGAGCAGGCGCGAGTGGGACGGCGCCTTCGCCCGGCTCGGTCTCGCCGTCGAGTCGTGGAACGGCCGCCTCGGCCTGTACCCGTTCCCCGCGAGCCTCGTCTTCGAGCGGCGCTTCCACTTCCTCGCGCGGCTCCGCACGGCCTAGGGCTTCCGGGCCACCACCCAGAGCGACTGCCCGAAGGGCAGGCGCAGCGCGTCGAGCGGGCGCAGGAACGGGACGAGCCGGTCGAACGCGCGCACCTGGCCGGCCGGCAGCTCCTTCCGCCGGCGCAGGCGCATCGAGACGAGCCAGCCGAGCGCGCCGACGGGGTTCACGTAGCGCAGGTCGTCGGCGGCGAACCCCGTCCGCGCGAGGAGCGCGCGCATCGGCGCCGCCGTGTACCGGCGCTCGTGCCCGACCGCGCGGTCGAAGGGCGACGAGAGCCACTCGTGCGCGGGGACGAGGAGCAGCACGCACCCGCCCGGTGCGAGCAGCTCGTGGAACGTCCGCAGCGCAACCTCGTCGTCGCCGACGTGCTCGAGCACGTTGAAGCAGACGATCGAGTCGAACGTCCCGGCCCGGGCAGCGACGTCGAGCTCCGTCACGTCGGCCTGCACGACGTCGACGCGTGGGAAGCGCCCGCGGAGGAGCGCCGCGAACGCCGGGTCCGGCTCGAGCGCCGTCACCGCCGCCCCGCGGGCGGACGCAAGCTCGGTGAACGTCCCGATGCCTGCGCCGACGTCGAGCACGCGGTTGCCGAGGTACGGGACGGCGCGGTCGAACAGCCACGCGTTGTAGTTGCGCGCCCCCGCCATCTCGGCGAGGACGTCGTCGTGGCTCGGCGCGTAGGTCGACGGCTCGTCGCGGGGAACGTCCAGGGGCACGAGGCCTTATATCTATCCTGAGGCCCCGATGCGGAGCGCCTGGCGCCGGATCACCGCCTTCGCCGACACGCGCGCCGCCGCCGTGACGTGCTTCGTCGCGGCGCTCGCGGTCTACGGCATCGAGAGCATCGCGTGGCCGCTGCGCGCGGGCCGCGACGCGTCGACGTACCTCGAGTACTACGTCGACGTGTGGCACGCGCATCCGGCGTACCCGTTCCTCATGCTCTTCCGGACGCCGCTCGCCCCGCTCGTGTTCGGCGCGCTCCTCCAGGCCGGCGGCGCCATCCTCGCCGAGGTGGCGATGGCGTTCGCGTACGCGACGTCGATCCTCGCGTTCGCGCTCGTCGCCCGGCGGTTCGGGCGCGGGACGGCGGTCGTCACCGCCGTCGCGCTGCTCGTGTTCCCGGCATACGGCGCGCTGTTCCATCAGGTGTCGAGCGATCCGATCCTCGCGCTGACGCTCGCGCTCTGGGTGCTCGCCGTCACGCGGGCGGCCGAGGCGTCCGGGATCCGCGCGTTCGCGCTCGCGGGCGTCGCGCTCGTCGCGATGGTCCTCGCACGCCCGGGTGCGGAGGCGCTGCTCGTCTCCGTCGTCGTCCCGCTCTTCCTGCCGGTCGTGTGGCGGCGCCGGCTCGTCCTCGCCGGCGCGTATCTCGGCACCGCGGTCGTCCTGCTCCTCGGCTGGGCGTCGTACAACGGCCTGCGCTACGGCGACTTCACGGTCGCACGCGGCACGTGGGTGGGCACGCCGTTCTACCGCACGTTTGTCATCGAGAAGATCGTCCAGCCAGGGAACGGGCCGGCGTCGCGCGAGCTCGCGCAGGCGGTGCGCACCGACCTGCTCACGAAGAAGCCGTACGTGCAGCACGACGTCACGGTGGATCAGTTCTTCTCCGTCGAGGACGACAACATGTGGGACGACCTCGTGAACCTCTCAGACCGTGTCTGGGGATGGAACAGCAACTACACGATCCTCCGCCGCGCCGGCATCGAGGCGATCCGCCGCCATCCCGGTCTGTACGCACACGACGTCGTCTCGGGGATGTGGTCCGAGGTGAGCACGCCGTACCGCTGGCCCGCGACGCACACGCCGTCGGCCGCGGCTCCCGCACGCGCGCTCGCCGCTGCGCCCGCGGACATCGCGACGATGGGCGGGAACCGGTGGTGGCTCGCGTCGACGCCGAGCGGCCGGCTTCCCGACCAGACGCGCGTCGCCCGGCAGTACCGCGAGGTGTCGCGGCTCCTGCACGACCTGCCCGACCGCTCCGGCTCGAGCTCGTTCGCGAGCGTGCTCAACTGGATCTCGCGCATCTTCCCGCGCATGGCGATCTGGATCGCGCTCGGGCTCGTCGCGCTTCTCGTGCGGCGCAACCGCGCCGTGCTGCCGCTGCTCGGGCTCGTCGCCGGGGCGCTGCTCGTCGTGTTCGCGACGCTGCTCGGCTACGGCCCGACGCCGGAGTACAACCTGCCGTTCGACCCCGTCTACGTCCTCTTCGGCGTCGCGGCAGTGCTCCGGCGGCCGGCCTCCTCGTAGCACGCGACGAGCGCAGCCCCCGCGGCGTCCGGCGACCACTCGCGGCGCGCCTTCTCGCGCGCGGCGGCGCCGAGGCGGCGTCGCAGCTCCGCGTCGCCGAGGAGGCGCTCGACCGCGGCGCGCAGCGCCGCCGGGTCGCCCGGCGGCACGAGCAGCCCCGTGCTGCCGTCGTCGACGGCGTCGGCGAGACCGCCCACACGCGCAGCCACGACGGGCCGCCCCCACGCCATCGCCTCGCGCACGACCATGCCGTAGCCCTCGCGCCGCGACGGCACGCAGACGACGGCCGCGCGCTCGTAGTACGCGCCGACCTCCGCGGGGGCGACGGCACCGACTCCGTCCCGCGCCGCGACCGGCCCGGCGCCGACGATGACGCGCCGGATCCCCTCGGTCGCGCGGAGGAAGTCCTCGATCCCCTTCTCCGCGGAGAGCCGCCCCGCGTAGAGCACGTGCAGCGGCTCCTCCGGCTCGCCCGGAGCCTCCGGGATCGAGACGCCGGTCGGCACGACCCGCACCTCGCGCGCACCGAGGCGACGCGCCTCCGCGGCGAGGAACGGCGAAGCGGCGAGCACGAGCCGTGCGCGACGGAGGATCGGACGCGCGAGCCACGGCACGCGCCGTGCGAGCTCGACGTCGGTGCCCCAGACCTGCACGACGTACGGCTTGCCGAGCGTCGCCGCCACCGCTCCGGCAGCGAGCCAGTGCGCGTGCACGAGGTCGCAGTCGCGGCCGGCGGCGGCGCGCCGGAACCGCCAGAGGAAGAGCGGCACGACGAGCGCGAGCCACGGCCGGCGGCGGACGTTGCCGACGATGCCGTGGCCGTAGGCGAGCCCGAGGTGACGGAACGACGCCGGCGAGACGACGTCGACGTCGACGCCGCGTGCGCGCGCCGCCTCGACACCGGCGGCGACGAAGCTGCCCGCGGGATCGTCCGCCCCGCGCGGGTACGACGTCGTCAGGACGAGGACCTTCACGCCGGCCGCGCGCGCGCGTGGAACACCACCGGCAGCGCGAGCGCGAGCGCGACGAATCCGTAGAAGTAATAGAACTGCATCGTCAGGTAGAAGAAGTTCGCGGCCATCGTTCCGGTCGAGCGCCGCCGTCATCCCCCACGCGAGCGGACGCACGTGCGCCCATCGGGTCGCGCATGCGATCGAGCGTGCGGCCGAGCGCGCGCGCCGCGCGCAGCCGCAGGAAGACGTAGCGCAGGAAGACGAGGAACAGCAGCGCGCCGACGAGCCCCGTCTCGACGATGAGCGCGACCCAGTACGAGTGCGGCCCCCAGTTCGTCTTGCCGGTGACGAACTCGTAGTAGACGGAGAACGTGTTCAGCCCGAGCCCGAACAGCGGATTCGAGTGCAGGACGTGCGGGACGAAGTCGTACACGGCGAAGTGCGCCGACGTCGACTTGCCGCCGGTCTGCAGCCGCGACGAGATCACGACCGAGAAGAAGTGCCAGCGCGAGTAGAAGACGTACGCGAGCGACGAGCGCCACCGCGGCGAGCGGCGCGAGCAGCGCGCGCGACCACACGAAGCGCCGGTACGGGAGCGCGAGGATGAGCAGCCCGACGAGCAGGCCGAGCGCGCCGCTGCGCGACAGCGTCGCGAGCAGGACGAGCAGCAGGAACGCGAGCGTGAGCCCGAGCGGCCAGCTGCAACCGGTGCCCGCGTCCCGAGGCGGAGGTACACGGGCGTCAGGGCGAGCAGCGGGATGTCGAGCATGATCCCGAGGTGGTTCGGGTCGCCGGTCAGCGCGTTCGGCCGGTACACCGACGCGCCGTTCACGGAGCCGTAGATGTTGATCGAGCTCGCGCCGCCGGTGAGCGGCGACAGAACGGTGTGGTCGAGGTTGTGGCCCGCGCGCGCGGACGAGCAGCTGGAGCACGCCGTAGACCGCGTTCGCGAGCGAGCCCGGCCGTGAACCAGCCGACCGTGCGCCAGTAGAAGCGCTCGCCGCGCCGCGCGAGGATACGTCACCGCACACGCGAGGAACACGAAGTGGAGGACGAACTTCACCATCCCCTTCTCGTACTGGTCGAGCGCCTGCTTCGTCTCGAGGTTGAAGAAGCCGAGCAGGTACGACGAGCAGGAACGCGACGAAGAAGCCCGAGCACGATCGCCCGTCGTCCGCGGCGTGACGGCCCACGGCTCTGCGAGCGCGAACGCGGCGAGGAAGAGGATCGTCAGGACGTCCGCGATCCCGACCGTGCCGGCGACGTTCCAGTGCACCTTCTCGAACGTCACGCAGAAGAACGTCGCGAAGAAGAAGAAGTCGGCGACGCGCGTGCGGCTCGACGACGCGCGGCAGCGCGACGGCGGCGATCGCGGTCACACGAGGCTCCGCAGGAGGTCGGCGAGCTCCTCGACGCGGCGTCGCGCGCGAGAGCTTGCTCCCGCCACTCGGGCGAGAGCGGCGTGCGCGTCGAGCCCGCCGTCGCGCCAGCGCGCGTGCAGGTCGACGAGCGCGGCGCGGATCGCCGTCGACGTCATCGGGCGCCGACGACGACGCCCGCGCCCGTGTCGCGGAGCAGCTTCGCGGCCGCGCCGTCCGGCGGCACGACGGCGAGGATCGGCCGCTCGGCGGCGAGGTACTCGAACACCTTGCCCGAGAGCACGCCGCGGCCGCGGCCGCCGGCCTCGGGGATCAGCAGCAGCAGCACGTCGCTCTCGCGCTGGAGCTCGAGCGAGCGCGCGGCGCGGGACGTAGTCGATCAGCTCGACGCGGTCGGCGAGCCCGAGGCTCGTCCATGAACTCGCGGTCGCCGGGGCGGAAGTCGCCGACGAAGCGGACGGTCACGTCCTCGAGCCCCGAGTCGGCGAGCGCCTGGAGGAACGGCTTCGGGTCGCGCTTGCCGAAGAACGAGCCCGCGTGCGTGATGCGGAAGCGATCGCTCGCGCGCGTACTCGAGCCCGGCGAAGTCGTCGAAGTCGCAGCCGTTCGCGATCGTCACCACCGGCCCTCGCGGGTGCGAGGCGCGCGGGTCTCGTCGGCGATCGCGTCCGCCGCCGCGACGATCGCGTCCGCCCGCCGGGCGACGAGCGCGGCGACGCCGCGCGCCGCCTGCTCCTTCACGCGCACGCCGACGCGCTCCGGCGCGGCGGTGCGGATGCGCGACGAGCGAGTCGCGGAGATCGGCCACCCACTTCGCGCCCGTCGCCGCCTGCACCGCTGCGCCGATCAGGTGCACCGAGCCCGGCGGCGACGTCGTCAGCACGACGTCGATGCCCTCGCTCCGGGCGATCGAGATCGCCTTCGGGATCGCGGTCGCGTTCCACGTGACGTTCTCGTCCGGGCACGAGCAGCCGCCGCCCGATCGGTCGACGCGCGGCGGACGGCGAGGTCGACGCCGGAGCGGCCGTGCAGCTCGTCGGCGATTCGCCGGCCGCGCGGGCCGACGTAGCGCGCGCGGTGGACCCAGGCCTGCGTCGGCAGCGGCAGGTCGGCGTCCTCGTGCAGCCATTTCGGGTCGTCGGGCGCGAGCACGTGCGTCTCGATGCCGAGCGCCGGCAGATGGCTCGCGAACTTCAGCGGGCGCTGCACGCCGCCGCCGCCCGCCGGCGGGAAGTACAGCGTCACGAGTAGGAGTTTCACCGACCCGATGCTACGGTCTGAACGGGCCGTGGTCGAGGGTTGTGGCGTTCGTTGCGGCAGGCGTCGCGGCGCTCTGCGCGCCCGCCTTCGCGCACGCCTACGGCTGGCCGCATCAAGCCCTTCGACCGCCAGCACGCGGTCCGCGGCGCGTTCGACGATCCGCGGCTCGGCCGGCACTCTTCCACTTCGGCGTCGACATCTCGCGCGCGCGACGGCACGGCCGTGTACGCGGTCGCGTCCGGAACCGTCTTCCGTCTACTCCGACGCGATCGCGGTCCGGCAGCCGGGCGGGCACGAGTTCTCGTACTGGCACGTCCGCGCGACCGTGCCGGAGCACTCGTTCGTGAAGAAGGGCGCGAAGATCGGCGTCGTCCGCTTCGGCTTCGGTCACGTGCACTTCGCGGAGTTCGACGGCCACACGTACGTGAACCCGCTGCGCCGCGGCGGCCTCGCCCCGTTCCGGCGACCGGACGGTGCCGGTCGTCGGGCCGATCGACGTCGACCAGTCGAACGGGACGATGAAGGCGACCGTCCAGGCCTACGACCCGCCGCCGATCGCGCCGCCCGGCCCCGTGGCGACAGGCGATCTGGACGCCGGAGTTCGTGCGCTGGCGCCTCGCTCGAGAACGGCGCACCCGTCGTGCCCTGGACGGTCGCCGTCGACTTCCGGACGTTCCACCCGCCGCAGCGAGTTCGACCGCGATCTACGCGCCGGCCACGCGGCAGAACCGGCCGCATCGCCCCGGCACGTACGTGTTCTGGCTCACGCACGGCATCAGCCTCCTCGACGGCGTGTACGCGATCCAGGTGCAGGCGTGGGACACGCGCGGAAACACCGGCTTCGCCGCGAGCGAGTTCGAGGTCGACGGGCGATCAGAGCTTGAACACGATGAAGCTCGCGTCGCGGTAGACCGCGCGCGCGCCCTGCGCCTCGACGCGCGCGACCGGCTCGCGCACGCGAGGACGAGCCAGCCGGCGTGGTAGCGCCGCGGAACGGAGAGGCTCGCCGGTCCGGAGGAACCGGAGCAGATCGTCCCGGCGCGCGTACGGGCGGTTCGCGTTCGTGTCCGCGACGTGCGCCGGCGGCGCCGCGCAGACGTACACCGGCGCGTACGCCGAGATGCGATAGCTCGTCTCGAGATCCGCGAAGACGACGGCGCGGGACGGAACGTCGTGCCGCAGGTACGCGACGAGCCCCGGCGTGAGCGCGTACGGGTCCGTCGTCGTCTGCGCGCGTCCAGTGCGAGAAGCCGTGGACGACGACGGGGAGCACGAAGACGGCGACGGCGCACGCGGCGACGGCTCCCGGCCGCTCGAGCGTCGAGCCCGCGGTCGCGCCCGGCCGCGAGCGGCGAGCGCGACGAGCCCCGCCGAACAGCGCGATCCACGCCGCGAGCGCCGGGCGCCGACATGCGGCTGGGCAGCCGAAGTTGCCCGGGTACTCGAGCTGCAGGACGATCCCGGCGGCGAGCGCGACCGGCAGCGACGAGCAGGCGGAGGAAACGCGTGGCGACGCGCGGCGCCGCCGGCGAGCGCGAACGCGAACGGGACGAAGCCGGCGGCCCGGCGCGCCTGCGAGAGCGAGACGAGGTCGGAGAAGTGCGTGAAGACGAGCGACCAGAGCTCGAGGCCGAGCACGAGCACGCTGCCGCCGAGGACGAGCGCGCTCCAGCGCCGGCGCGCGGCGAGCCCGGCGAGCGGAACGAGCACGAGCGCGGCGACGGCGACCGCACCGGTGCGCGCAACCATGCCGGCCGCGAGGTGGTAGCTCGGTCGGCGAGTGGACGACGAGCTCGCGCGCGTAGTGCTTGAGCTGGTCGCGCGAGCTCGGTCGCGCTCGGGTTGTGCGAGTGCGTCTCGGACACGATCGGCTCGAGCCACGCGAAGACGAGCAGCACCGGCACGCCGTACGCGACGAGCGCGCCGGCGCTGACGCGCGCGTCGGCGCGCGCGACGAGCAGCCGCGCGAGCCCGAAGCCGAGCGAGCGGGATCGCGAGGAACAGCGCGTACGTCGGGTGCACGAACGCGAGGTCCATGCCCGCGACGCGCGAGCGTGAGCGCGAGCAGCCACCCCGGCGTGCGGACGAAGCGGAAGAAGAGCGTCGAGCGCCGCCGGCACGAGCAGCTGCCGCGCGACCGTTCCCGGCAGCTCGAGCGACGTGTACGCGCCGCCGCTGGCCGGGCGCGAACGCGATGAGCGCCACCTGCGCGAGCATCGCCGCGAGGCCGAGCCACGCCGAGCGGAACACCGACGCGGCCCACCTCGTACGCGAGCACGAGCGCGAGCGGCACGAGGATGCTCGACTCGTGCAGCACGACCTTCGTCGGATCGACGCGGGCGAGCTTCGCGACGAGCGCGAGCCAGCCGTGCCAGAGCGGGAACGCGTAGCCGGGGTGCAGGCCGCCGTCCTTGAACTCGTCCACCGCGCGCAGCGAGAGCGAGCCGAAGTCGTCGAGCTTCCGGATGCGGCCGAGGTGGAAGAGCGCGTCGCCGTGGACGACGCCCTCGATGCCCCACACGAGCGCCCCGAGGAGCACGCCGCCGAGCGACGACGAGGCTCCGGCCCGGCAACGGCTCGTCGTCGTCGTGGCGCTTCCACGCGAACGGCAGCGCGACTGCGCCGGCCGCGAGCACGAGCGCGAGCGTGAGCGCGAGCGAGCCGTGGACGGCGAACGTGAGCGCGAGCGCGCCGGCGACGAGTCGCGACAGGACCAGACGAAGGCGGCCGCCGGCCCGCGCTGCCCGAGCGCGCGCGCGACGAAGCGGCCCGGCAGGAGGAGCACGAGAGTCGCGGCCGCGAGGCGGATCCAGAGCCCCACGCCCTCTCCCGGCAGGAGCCACGAGACGAACAGGAGCGCGACGGCGATCGCCGCGGTCATAGCGCGCGCACGACGTCGAGCTTGCGCCGGAGGAGCAGGCCGAGCACGAGGATCCAGCGCGCCGCCCTGGCGTACGCGCCGCCGCGATGCTTCCGCAGGAAGCGGAGCTGGCTCCTGACGTTCTCCGCGAGCATCCGGCCGCCGTGCGAAGCCGCCGTAGACGTGCGTAGCACCGGCGTCCGGGTCGAACCACACCTCCCAGCCGGCGCGGCGGAAGCGGTAGGCCCAGTCGGTCTCCTCGCTGAAGAGGAAGAACCCGTCGTCGGCGGGGCCGATCTCGTCGATCGCCGCTCGGCGGACGAGCCACACCGCGCCCATGATCCACTCCGCCTCGCGTGGCTCGTCGTGGGCGAAGCCGCCGGCGTAGAACGCGTTCAACGCGCTCGAATGCGGCGCGAGCTTGCGCAAGAACAGGTACTCGGTCGCGATGCGCCACAGCGTCGGATAGCCGCGCACGGAGCGTTGCAGGCTGCCGTCCGGGTTGCTCAGCCGCGGGGCGACGACGGCGGCGCGCGGATGCGCGTCCGCGAACGCGACGAGCGCGTCGAGCGCGCCCTCGTGCATCCATGCGTCCGCGTTGAGCAGCAGGACGTACGCCCCGGCGGTGTGCGCGACACCGGTGTTCCATCCGAAGGCGAGGCCGCGATTCTCCTCCTCGACGACGGTCACCTCGGGGAAGCGCTCGCGGACGAAGGCGACCGTGCCGTCGCTCGAGCCGTGGTCGACGACGACCGTTTCGACGCCGCGCACGCTCTCGAGGCAGCGCTCGATCCACGGTCGCGAGTCGTACGTCACGACGACGGCGGAGACGTCGCTCATCGCCGTTGGAATGCCTCGCGCGTGACGATCGCGGCGCCCGGGAGCGCAAGCGCGATCGTGACGACGAAGAAGAGGAAGCCCGTCGCAAACGCCGGATCGGCGCCGACGCCGAGCGCGCCGAGGAACGAGACGAAGAACGATTCGCGCACGGCGAGCCCGTTCACGGTGAACGGCACGAGCGCGACGAGGAAGAGCAGCGGACCCATGACGTAGTAGGGACGCGGTGAGAGGTCGACGCCGACGGCCTTGCCCGAGCACCAGATGGCGAGCACGCGCACTGCCTGCACCGCGAGCGTGAGCGCGAACATCTCGACGAGCAGCCGCGCGTCCTTGCGGAACGCGTGCAGCGCGACGTAGACGTCGCGCAGAGGACGCTCGATGCGGAGCGTGCGCAGCAGCGGCCGCACGAGCTGGAGCGGCCGGCGCATCCGCGTGGAGAAGAGCACGACGCCGAGCGCGATCGTCGCGACGACGAAGGCGAGCTCGACCCAGAGGTAGCCGCCGACGCTGTAGCGGCCGACAGCGAGCGCGAAGCCGACGACGGCGAGCACGAGCGTCGCCGCGCCGCCGAGCGCGCGCTCGAGCAGCACCGTGCCCGCCGCCGCCCCGCCCGCGCCTTCGTGGCGGCGCGCCGTCTCGTAGATGCGCGACGCGTCGCCGCCGAGCGCGGTCGGAAGCACCTGCCCTGCCGCGTAGCCGACGAAGTACGTGCGCACGAGCCGCGGCAGCGTCTCGTGCACGCCGCGTGCGGCGAGCAGCCGCTGCCAGCGCCAGGCCATCGGCCAGACCGACCCGACCATGATCGCGAGCGCCGCGATCCACCAGCCGGCGCGGGCGTGCGCGAGCACGTGCGCCGTCTTGCCGATGTCGATCTTCCAGACGATGTAGGCGGTGCAGAGGCCGGTGACGACAAGTGTCGCACCGACCCGAACAGCTCTCCTCACGCCGCCGGCCGCCTTCTGCTCCCGCGCCGCGGAGCGGCGCTCCGCAGAAGGCTGACGACGCTGCCTGCAGGATCCTGCGCACGCGGCGTTCGGCCGTACTCGTTCGTACTGTCCTTCACGCCGCGTGCTTGGCTCCTTTGGCAGCGCCGCCCCGGCGACGTGAGGGTCAAGCGACCGCCTCGACCGGCCCCGTCGCGAGATCGATGCGCCCCGCCGCCTCGGCGGCGGCCGCGCCTGCGGCGGCACGCGTCTTCCCCGTCGCGAGCACGGCGCCGGCGCGATCGGACGCGCGCAGCGAGGTCGCCGAAGACGTGGCCGGGCTTCCGGTACACATGGATCGAGCGGACGCCCGCGACCGTGAACGCACGCTCGACGCCCACGACGCCGCGCAGCTCGCCGGGCGGTGCGACGAGGAAGCGCACGCACGCGCCGCCGGCGACCGCGACGGGAGCGAGGTCGTGCTCGTGCACGGGCTCGCCGATCGCCGCCGACACCGCGAGCGCGCTCTCGTCCACGCCGAGCGCGAGCCGGCACAGCTCCGCGTCGTGACCGCCGCCGACGCGTGCGGACACCTTCGCGACGAGCGGCCCGCTCGGCGCGAGCAGGAGCAGCGCGGTCACGGGCCCGTCCTCGATCCCGAGCTCGGCCGCCGCGGCCGCGGTCGTGTCGCGCGCCTCCTGCGCCTGCTTCTCCGTGAGGTCGGCCGGCCAGAGGTGCGCGAGCGGGACGCCGAACGCGGGCGGAGGTGCCTGTACCGGATCCGTGATCGTGAGCGGCACGAACGTGCCGGCGAGGAAGAAGCCGTTGACGGTGACGCCGCGCAATCCGGGGAGCTCCTCGACGAGGCAGTAGTCGCCGCGCGACTCCGCGAGCGCGCCGGCGGTGGCGGCGCCGAGCTCGTTGGGCGTACGCGCGAGACGCACGGCGCGCTCGCCGCGGCTGTCCGGCGTCTCGACGACGACCGGGAAGCCGAGCTCGGCGGCGGCGGCCGACGCCTCACCGGCCGTGCGACACGCGAGCGACCGGGGCTGCGCGAACCCGGCCGCTGCGAGCCGCTCGCGCTGACGCAGGCGGGAGACGGAGAGCGCCGCGGCCTCCGGCTGCAGCGGGTGCGGCAGTCCGAGCCGATGCGCGATGCGGGCCGCGATCGCGACGGCGTGGTCGGTGCCGGGCGCGACGACCCCGTCGATCTCCTCGGCGCGCGCGAGCCGGTCGATCGCCGGCTCGTCCTCGATCGACACGATCGCGCGCCGGTCGGCGTAGCGGAAGCCCGGGGCGGATGCGTCGCGGTCGGCCGCGACGAGGGTCAGGCCGCGGCGACGGGCCGCAGCCAGGACGCCGAGGGAGCCGGGCCCGGCACCGAGAACGAGAAGGCGCACGGATCCATTGTCGCGACGGGACCGGCTATGCCGGATCAGGCGCGTCCGACCACGACGATCGAGGGCCAGACGTGGACGAAGGCGACCTCCTTCTGCCCGGGCCCTTCGCCGAACGGTCCGCCGCCGAGATCGCAGTCGTGGACGAGGTCGAGGAGGAAGTCGTCCATCTCCTTCCGCGGCGTGGACGCCGGCGTGCCGGGATTCTCGGCCGCGCCCGGCCAGTGGGCGCCGCGGTCCGGATTGTGGCCCGGCCACTCGCCGTACGTCCCCGGGGAGAGGTCTTCCATGATGTAGAGGCTTCCGCGAGGGAGGCGCGGAAACAGGTACCGGAACGACGCGATCGTGAGCGACGTGATGTGGCTCGCGTCGTCGACGACGAGGCGGATGCCCGGATGCCGCTCGAGGATGCTCCCGAGGACGGCCGGGTCTGCCTGCGATCCCGTCGTCACGTCGAACTCGGGCGCGCGCTCGACCGCCCGCGGCTCGAGGTCGAGGCCGACGACCTCCGCACGCGGGAAGAACGCGTTCCACATGCGGAGGCTGTCGCCGCGGAAGACGCCGAGCTCGAGGAGCGTGAACCGGCGCATGCGCCACGCGCGGAGGTAGCGCTCGTAGACGTCGGTGTACGCGAGGCCGTTGCGCGTGTGCGACGGGTCGACCTTGTCCGTGCCGAAGACCCGGCCGAGCTTCGTCAGCCCGTAGACGTAGGGGACGTGCGACGCCGCGAGGACGGCGCGCCTGCGGAGAGACGCCATCCCGCGGAGTATCCCATCGCACGTCTCCCCTACCGGGTGGCTACGCGGCGTCCGCCATGAGCTCGGGCTGCGCGACCTGCTCGAGCCGGCGCGGCGGCTTGATGAGCGCCGACGCGAGCGCGCCGAGCGCGACGACCGCGGCGCCGACGTACACCGCCGTCGACGTGCCGTGCGTGAACGTCAACGCGGTGCGGTAGCCGCCCTCGTGGGCGAAGAGCGATGCGAGCACCGCGACGCCGAAGACGCCGCCGAGCTCGCGGATCGCGTTGTTCGCGCCCGAGGCCTTGCCCTCCATCTCGGGCCGGACGGAGCTGAGCACGACGTTCGCGACCGGGGCGAAGAAGAGCGCCATCCCCGCGCCGGACAGGATGAACGGCGCGACGAGCTCGGAGTACGCCGTCCCCGGCGCCCGTCACCGCCGCGATCCACGCGAGACCGGACGCCTGGAGCGTGAGCCCGAGGGTCATGAGCCGCTGGCCGCCGACGCGATCGGAGAGCGCGCCGGCGATCGGCGCGACGAAGATCGGCATCGCCGTCCACGGCAGGATGCGGAGCCCGGCCTGGAGCGGCGAGAAGCCCTGCACCGTCTGGAAGAACTGCGCGAGCAGGAAGATCGAGCCGAACATCCCGAAGAACATGAGGAGCGACGCGACGTTCGTCAGTGCGAACGTCCGGTTGCGGAAGAACTGCATCGGCAGCATCGGCGCTCTTCGCGCGCAGCTCCCACGCGACGAACGCAGCGACGAGGGCGATGCCCGCGACGATCGGGACGACGATGCCCGTGCTCGTCCAGCCGTGTGCGTTCCCGCGCACGAGGCCCCACACGATTCCGAGCAGGCCGGTGCTCGCGAGCGCGAGCCCGCGCAGGTCGAGCGACGAGTCGACGCCGCGCGTCTCCTCGAGCCGCGCGAGCGCGAGCGGGGCGAGCACGAGCCCGATCGGCACGTTGAGCCAGAAGATCCAGTGCCACGAGACGCCGTTCACGATCGCGCCGCCGACGAGCGGCCCGATCGCGATCGCGAGGCCGCCGACGCCGCCCCAGATCCCGAGCGCCAGCCCGCTGCGGTTCGCGCGGAACGGCGGCGGAGAGGATCGTCAGCGTCAGCGGCGTCACGATCGCGCCGCCGACGCCCTGCAGCCGCGCGGGCGATGTCGAGCCCGTTCGCGCTCGTCGACAGCGCCGCCGCCGCCGAGGCGCCGGTGAAGAGGAGCAGGCCGAGCGCGAACAGCCGCCGGCGGCCGAAGCGGTCGCCGAGCGCGGCGCCGGTGAGGAGCAGCACGGCGAAGGTCAGCGTGTACGCGTTCACCGTCCACTCGAGCTGGGAGATGGTCGCGTGCAGGTTGCGCCGGATCACCGGCAGCGCCGTCGTCACGACGAGGTTGTCGAGGCTGACCATGAACAGCGCGACCGAGGTGATCGCCAGTGTCCAGAACATCGAGCGCTTTTGTGTGTGAGTCATCACTTCCTCCTTGGTGAAAAAAAGAGACGGTCAGTAGGGCTTGCTGGCGGCGCAGCCGTCGAGCAGCTCCACCATCCAGGGGTCGGGGTTGTCGTTGACGTGCATCGAGGCGAGGACGTTCAGCAGCATCCCCTCCGCGAAGAAGTGCCAGACGATCGGCCAGTCCGCGTCCGAGACGCGGCGGACGTACGCGATCAGGTCGCCGTAGCCGGCGCGGACGACGGACCGGATCTCCGGGTCCTCGGAGGCGGCGTACGCCTGCATCTGCGCCCGCAGCCACGTCCGATTCGTCTCCAGCTGCGCCATGTAGGCGTGGCCGATCGCCTGCAGGGCCTCCTCGCCCCGCTTGCCCTCGGCCGCCCGCTGGAACATCTCGAGCGTCTCGCGGAAGCAGCGGCTGACCGTGGCGATGAAGAGCTCCTTCTTCGTGCCGAAGAGGCGGAAGAGGTACGGCTGGGAGATGCCGGCGCGGCGGGCGATGTCCTCCGTCGACGTGCCCTCGAGGCCGCGCTCGGCGAACTCGATCATCGCGGCGTCGAGGATGTCCTCCCGGCGCTCCGCTGCTGACAGGCGAACGACCATGCGCCGTAGGTTAGTGATGACTCACAAGCTTGTCAAGGGCCTCCGCCACCCGGTCGAGGTCGCCCTCGCCCAGCCGCCCGTGCAGCGGCAGTGCGAGCGCGCGCTCGAAGGCGGCGTCCGCGCCGGGGAACGGGCCCTGGTCGCGGTAGGCGCCGAGCCGGTGGAGCGCGTATGTCCCGATCTGGCACTGGATGCCCTGCGCCCGCAGCCCGGCCATCACTTCGTCGCGGCGGTCGACCTGGACGACGTACGCCTGGAGCCCATGCCGGTCGCCGGCGTCGGCGGCGGGCAGGACGACGTCGAGGCCCGCGAGGCGCTCGGCGTAGCCGGCGGCGATGCGCTCGCGCGCGGCGAGCAGCTCGTCGAGGCGGCGCAGCTGCGGGATGCCGAGCGCACAGAGGACGTCGCTCAGGCGGTAGTTGAACGCGGGCGCCGGCATGTCGTCGTACGCATCCGACGGCGACCAGCCGTGGTGCCGCAGCGAGCGCACGCGCTCGTCGAGCGCGGCGTCGTCCGTCGTGACGGCGCCGCCCTCGCCCGTGGTGACGATCTTGCGCGGATGGAACGAGAAGCAGGCGAGCGCGCCGAGACTCCCGCACGGAGAGCCGCGGCGGAGAGCGCCGAGCGCGCCCGCCGCGTCCTCGAGCACCGGCAGCGCCGGCAGCTCCTCGAGCCGCGCCGGCCGGCCGAACAGGTGGACTGCGAGCACGGCCTTCGTCCTCGGCGTCACGCGCCGCGCCGCGCCCTCGGGATCGATGTTCATCGTCACCGGGTCGACGTCGACGAGCACCGGCGTCGCGCCGGCGAGGGCGACGACGTTCGCCGTCGCCGGGAACGTGTACGCCGGAACGAGCACCTCGTCGCCGGGGCCGAGGCCCAGTGCGAGCACGGCGACGTGGAGCGCCGCCGTCCCCGACGAGACGGCGGCCGCGTGTGCGGTTCCGGCCGCGCCGGCGAGGAGCGACTCGAACTCGTCCACCTTCACGCCCATCGTCAGCTGGCCGCTTGCGAGCACGGCCGCGATCTCGGCGAGCTCGTCGTCGCCGACCTCCGGATACGCGAGCCGGATCAGGTCAGTGCGGGCTTGCGCGTCCGGTACCAAGCGATCGTCCTCTCGAGGCCGTCGTCGAGCTCCACCTGCGCTTCGAAGCCGAGCAGCTCGCGCGCCTTGCCGACGTTCGGGCTGCGCAGCTCGACGTCGGCGTAGTGCAGCGGCTGGAAGACGATCTCCCCGGGGCAGCCGGTGAGGCGCTTGATCCGCTCGGCGAGCTCGAGGATCGTCACGGTCGACCGGTCGTTGCCGATGTTGAAGCTCTGGCCGACGGCCTCCGGTCGCTCGAGGCACAGGAGCACCGCGTCGACCATGTCGTCGACGAAGCACCACGCGCGCACCTGCTTGCCGTCGCCGTGGATGGTGAGGTCGCGGCCCGCGAGCGCGGCCTCGATGAACGCGCGAATCGCCCCGCCGCCGATCTGCCCCGGCCCGTAGACGTTGAACGGGCGAACGGTGACGGTCGGGACGTGGAGCTCGTCGTGGTACGCGTGCGCCATGTGCTCGCCCGCGAGCTTCGACACGGCGTATGTCCACCGCGCCTCGCCGACGGAGCCGATCGTCGAGACCTGCCCCTCGTCGGCATTGATCGCGTGCGTGCCGAACACCTCGCTCGTCGAGAAGTCGACGAACCGCTCGAGCGAATCGAGCGTCGCGACGGCGGCCTCGAGCACGTTGTACGTGCCGATCATGTTCACGCGCATCGTCCGCACGGGGCTCTCGCGCACGGTGTCGACGCCGGCGATGGCGGCGCAGTGGACGATGTGCGTCGCGCCCTTCGAGAGGTCCTTCACCGCGTCGGCGTCGAGCACGTCCGCCTGGTGGAGCGTGAAGTTCGGATGCTCGCCGAGATCGGTCCCGGAGAGGGCGTCGCGGTGGAGGTTGTCGAGCGCGATCACCTCGTTGTCGTCGACGAGCAGGCGCGCGAGCGTCGTCGCGATGAACCCGGCGCCGCCGGTGATGAAGATGCGCTTGCCGTGCAGGGCCACGACGGTCACTCTAGCCTGGCTTCCGTGAAGGACTTCGTCGAACAGGCCTGGCGCCTCGTGCTCCACCGCGACCCCGATCCCGAGGCCGTCGAGCGGGTCGAGCGCGGCGAGGTCTCACGGGCGCGGCTCATCCGCGAGATGGTCGAGAGCCGCGAGTTCGAGCTCGTCGAGCTGCTCGACGACGGCCTTGCGCGCGCCCGGCTCGAGCGGGCGCGGAGCGGCCGGCCGCGCGAGCTGCTCGCGCCCGGGTGGAGCGACGAGCGGGCGATCGAGATCCCCTGGTGCCTCGCCCGCTACGCCGGCGAGCGCCGCGTCCTCGACGTCGGCTCGGCGAACGCCGTCCCCGCGTACCTCGACGGTCTGCGCGACCTCGGTGCGCCGGAGCTCGTCACCGTCGACCTCGCGCAGCCGGCGGACGCGATCGCCGACGTCCGCGAGCTCCCGTTCCCGGACGGCAGCTTCGACGTCGCGCTCCTCGTCTCCACGCTGGAGCACGTCGGCCTCGACAACGCCGTCTACGGCGTCGACACGGCGCGTGACGATGCGGGCCAGTCCGCTGCTCTGCGCGAGCTGCACCGCGTCCTCGCGCGCGACGGACGGCTCCTCCTCAGCGTCCCCACCGGCGTGCGCGACGACCAGGGCTGGCAGCTGCAGCGGCCGCCGCTCGAGTGGATCGGCCTCTTCGAGGACGCGGGCTTCGTCGTCTTCGAGGACGAGCTCTA
The DNA here is from genome assembly GCA_963802685.1 of uncultured Actinomycetes bacterium. Taxonomy (GTDB): domain Bacteria; phylum Actinomycetota; class Thermoleophilia; order Gaiellales; family Gaiellaceae; genus Palsa-739. Next base: position 415,595 of record CAWDJG010000007.1, on the reverse strand, counting down.
CCTCCACACGGACGACGGCTGGCGCACGGCGACGCTCGCCGAAGCCGAGAAGGCGCGCTACGGCAGCTCGGGTCCGGGCGCCGGTGCGGTCCTGCTCGCCGAGCTCCGGCCGGCGCGCCTGAGCGAGAAGGTCCGCCTGGCGGTCCGCGACGTGAGGCTCCCCGACGAGCCCCGCCGGAGCACCGACGCCCTCGCCTCCCGCCGGCACCACTAAGCTCGTTCGCGGCATGCGCGGCAAGACCGTCCTCTTCGTCGGCGCCGGACGACACCAACGCCGGGCGATCGCGCACGCGCAGGAGCGGGGCGTCCGGGTGGTCGCGGTCGACCGCAACGGAGGCGCGCCGGGGCTCGCGATCGCGGACGTCGGCGAGGTCGTCGACTTCGTCGACGTCGAGGAGGTGGTCGAGGTCGGGCGCCGGCACGGCGTCGACGGCGTCCTCACGGTCTCCGCCGACCGCGCCGTCCCCATCGTCGCGGCCGTCGCGGAGGAGCTCGGCCTGCCGGGGATCGGCACGGACGTCGCGCACGTGATGACGCAGAAGATCGCCATGCGCCGCCTGCTCGCCGAGGCCGGCGTGCCGCAGCCGCGCTTCGCGGCCGCGCGCGATCTCGCGTCGGCGCGGGCGGCGGCGGAGACGGTCGGCTTCCCGGCGGTGCTGAAGCCGGCCGACTCGGGCGGCCAGCGCGGCATCTTCCGCCTCGAGTCGATCGACGACCTCGACGGGCACCTGCACGCTGCGCTCGCCGAGTCGGCGGAGGGCGAAGTGGTGCTCGAGCGCTTCCACGACGGCCTCGAGCTGAACGGGCTCGTCGTCGCGCGCAACGGCGAGGCGGAGGTGCTCACGCTCTCCGACCGGCTGCGCCCGCCGGGCATCGGCTTCGGCGTCGGCTGGATCCACGTCTACCCGACGACGATCTTCGGCGACGCGCTCGAAGAGGCGGAGCGGGTCGCCGCGCACGCGACGCACGCGCTCGGCCTGCGCGACGGCATCGCGTTCCCGCAGCTGCTCGTCACCGACGAGGGCGTCCTCGTCATCGAGGTGGCGGCGCGCATCCCGGGCGGCCAGATGGCCGACCTCGCGCGCCACGCCGTCGGCGTCGACCTGTTCGAGGTCGCGCTCCGCCAGGCGCTCGGCGAGCCGGTGCCGGACGAGCTCGCGCGCCCGCAGCTCCAGCAGCCGCTCGCGATCCGCTTCCTCACCGCCTCGCCGGGGCCGCTGCCGACCGGCCGCGTCACCGGCATCGGCCCGCTCGATCCGGTGCTCGCCGCGCCCGGCGTCGTCCAGGCGGAGACGTACCTCCAGATCGGCGAGACGATCCGGCCGGTGCGCCTCGACGGCGACCGCCGCGGCTACGTCATCGCCGTCGCCGACACGAACGTCGAAGCGCTGCAGCGCGCCGAGGCCGCCGCGCGCCTCTTCCAGGTAGAAGTGGAGCCGGTATGACCACCGAGATCGTCAGGGACGGGTACCGACAGCTCGGCGAGAAGTTCGACGCGTGGCGCGACCGCATCGTGGGCGATCCGCGCGCCGAGTGGCGCGAGCTGCTCGCCTCGAAGCTCGCGCCGAGCGCTCGCATCCTCGAGCTCGGCTGCGGCAACGGAGACGACGCACGGGCTCTCGCACGTCACGGCTTTCAGCTGACGGGAGTGGATCTCGTCGCGCGCGCCGAGGGCGTCACCGTGCTCGAGGCCGACTTCCTCGAGCTTCAGCTGCCCGAGGGGAGCTACGACGCGTGCGTCTCCTTCTATGTCTTCAATCACGTTCCGCGGGGGCGCCTTCCCGGCCTCTTGACGAACATCCACGGCTGGCTCGTCCCGGGTGGCTGGTTCATGCACGCATTCGGACAGAGCGATACCGAGGCATGGACGGGCACGTGGATCGACGACGCCCCGACGTTCTTCTCGAGCTATCCGGCGGCGGTGAACTCGCGGCTCGTGCGGGACGCGGACTTCGAGATCGTGCGCGACGAGCTCGTCACGTTCCGCGAACCGGAGGGAGAGGCCACGTTCCAGTGGGTGCTTGCGCGTTCGATCTGACGCACTACCGCGAGCTGCTCGACGCCGCCCGCGCCGGCGGCTACGAGTGGGCGAGCTTCGACCGGCATCCGCGCGCGGGCGACCTCTATCTCCGGCACGACGTCGACCTGTCGCTCGAGGCCGCGCTCGAGATGGCGCGCATCGAGCACGAGCTCGGCGTGCGCGCGACGTACTTCCTCATGACGGAGAGCGGCTTCTACAACCTCGACTCGCATCTCGGCCACTACGCACAGCGGCAGCTCCGCCACTGGGGCCACGCCGTCGGCCTGCACGCCGTGTATCCCCGCGCCGAGCTCGACGGCCGCTTCGACAAAGTCGTCGCCTGGCACAACCCCGACCCCGGGTACGTCTCGCAGCCGATCGACGGTGCGGTCAACGTCATGGAAGAGCCGTTCTTCACGAAGGGCCTCTACCGGTCGGACTCGAACCGTCGTGGCGCGAGGGCTGCCCGCACGACGAGCTCGCGGCCGGCGCGTTCGAGTGGCTGCAGCTGCTCGTCCATCCGGAGATCTGGGTGTACGACGGCGCGACGATGCGCGAGAGCATGGAGTCGATGCTCGCCGCGAAGCGCGCCGAGTGGCTGGAGATGCTCGCCAACGACCGGATCGACCTGCTGTGACGACAGTCATGGTCACCGCAGCCGGCGCGCCCGGCACCGCGGCGCTGCTGCACGCGCTTCGCGCGAACGGCGAGCGAGACGTGCGCCTCGTCGGCGTCGACATGTCGGAGCGGTCGATCGGCCGCCACCTGTGCGACGCGTTCCACATCGTCCCGGCGGGATCCGACCCGGGCTACGCCGACGCGGTGCTCGAGCTCGTCGAGCGCGAGCGCGTCGACGTCGTCCTGCCGCAGTCGTCGTTCGACCTGCCCGGCCTCGCCGCCGCGCGCGAGCGCTTCCCCGTTCCCGTGCTCGTCTCGTCGCCGGACACGGTGCACCGCTCGAACGACAAGGCGGAGACGTACACGCTCCTGCAGCGGATCGGTGTGCCGACGATCGAGTTCCGGCGCGTCGCCGGCGCGCGCGAGGTCGAGGCCGCCGCGCGCGAGCTCGGCTACCCGGACCGGCCCGTGTGCTTCAAGCCCGTCTTCTCGTCCGGCTCGCGCGGCTTCCGCATCCTCGATCCGACGGTCGACCGCGCGCACCAGCTCCTGCACGAGCGGCCGGGATCGGTGGCGATGCGCCTCGAGGAGGCGCTCGAGCTCCTGCCGGAGACGGGCGGCACCGAGCTGCTCGTGATGGAGGTCGCCACGGGCGGCGAGCGCACGATCGACGGCATCGCCGACGGCGAACGCATCGTCCTCGGGCATCCGAAGACGCGCGAGTCGATGCGAGCCGGGCTCGCGATGTACTTCGTCACGCTCGCCGACGACGCGCTCATGGAGATCGCCGACCGGATCGTGCGCGAGCTCGAGATCGAGTGGTTCCTCAACATCCAGCTCGTCGGCGACCGCGTCATCGAGATCAACCCACGCATCTCCACGATCGTCTACCAGGAGGATCTCAACCTGCCGTGGCTCGGCGTGAAACGCGCGCTCGGCGAGATCTCCGACGACGAGCTCGAGACGCTGCGCTCGCGCATCCGCCCCGGTCGCACCGCGCTGCGGTACTTCGACCAGGTCGAGTTCGACCAGTGAGAGTCACCCACTGTCCCGTCAACACGGCGGGCATCCCGTGGGCGAACGTCCAGGCGCTCCGCGCCCGCGGTGTGGACGCGCGGCTCGTCGTGTTCAACCGGTACCGCCTCCATCCCGAGGCCGACGTCGACCTCGAGCGGCACGGCGGTCTCCTCCGGCAGCAGATGACGCAATGGCGCGCGTTCGCGAAGCTCGCGCCCCAGACGGACGTCTTCCACTTCTACTTCGGGCTCACGCTGCTCCCGAAGTCCGTCCAGTTTCCGCTCCTCAAGCTGCTGCGAAAGCCGTCCGTCATGCACTTCCTCGGCTCGGACATCCGCGGCCGGCCGCGCGAGGAGCTCGAGTGGGCGCGGAAGGCGGGCGCGGTCGTCGTCGGCTCGTACGACGCCGCACGCTGGGTGCCCGACGCTCACGTCGTCCCGCCGGGCATCGACGTCGCGGCGATCAAGCCCTCGCCGCCGTCGGCCACGGGCCGGCCGGTCGTCCTGCACGCGCCGTCGTCTCGCTCGCGCAAGGGAACGGCCGAGGTCGTCGCGGCGTGCGAGCAGCTCGGTCTCGACCTCGAGCTCGTCGAGGGCGTCGAGCACGTCGAGGCGTTCGAGCGCTACCGCGCCGCCGATCTCGTCGTGGACCAGCTGAATGCGGGCTGGTACGGCGTGTTCGCGATCGAGGCGATGGCGCTCGGCAAGCCCGTCGTCTCCTTCCTGCACGAGGAGGCGGTGCGCCGCACCGAGGAGGCGTTCGGCATCGAGGTGCCGATCGTCCATGCGACGAAGGAGACGCTGCCAGACGTCCTCGACCGGCTCATCGTCCTCGCCGCAGGAGCGCCGGCGCATCGGAGCCGCGAGCCGCGCGTACGTCGAGCGGGTGCACGACCTCGCAAACGTCGCCGATCGCCTGATCGATCTCTACGCTGGCCTGCAGTGAGGCTCGGACAGGAGCTGAAGCGGCTCGGTCGCCACTCGGCGATCTACGGACTCGGCGGGCTCGTGTCGCGCATCCTCGCGACGCTGCTCCTGCCGCTGTACACGCACTACCTGCCGCCGAAGGCGTACGGCCGGGTGGAGATCCTCACCGCGACGACCGCCGTCGTCGCGATCGCACTCCAGATGGGGATCGCGAGCGCGTTCTTCCGCTTCTACTTCGACGAGAAGGAGCAGGCCGGCGAAGCTCACCGTCGTCCGGACGTCGTTCTGGTTCACGATGGCGATGTCGACGCTCGGTCTCGCTGCTCGGCGTCGTGTTCGCGGGGCCGATCGGGCACTGGCTCGGGCTCGGCCACGACCCGACGCTCGTCCGCGCCGGCGCCGTCGGGCTCTGGGCGCAGACGAACTACCAGCAGCTGACCGCGCTCTTCCGCGTCGAGGAGCGGTCCGTGCATACGCGATCGCGAGCGTGGCCAACGTCCTCATCACGGTGTGCGCGATGGTCGTGTTCGTCGCCGTGTTCCACTGGGGCGCGGTCGGGCTCGTCGTCGGCAACTTCACCGGCACGCTCCTCGTCTACGTCGCGCTCGTCGTGTACCGCACCGAGCAGCTCGGGCTCGAGTTCGATCGCGTCCTCCTGCGGAAGATGCAGAAGTTCGGCATGCCGCTCGTGCCGTCGGCGCTCGCGCTGTGGACGATCAACTGGGTCGATCGCGAGTTCGTCGTCTGGTACAAGGGCCTCGCCGAGGTCGGCGTCTACTCGGCCGCGGTGAAGATCGCCTCGGTGATCACGTTCGTCATGATCGCCTTCCGCACAGCGTGGCCGGCGTTCGCGTACTCGATCGAGGACGACGGCGAGGCGAAGCGCACGTACGCGTTCGTCCTCACGTACCTGCTCGCGTTCACGTCCTGGGTCGCGCTCGCGCTCGGCGCGCTCGCGCCCTGGTGGACGCAGCTGCTCACCGACGCCGCACTACCAGCGCGCCGAGAAGGGAGTCGCGCTGCTCGCGTTCGCCGGCGCGGTCTACGCGGGCTACACGGTGCTCGCGATCGGCAGCGGCCGCGCGCGCCGCACGCAGCTCAACTGGGTCGTCACGGGCATCGGCGCTGCGGTGAACGTCGGCACTCAACTTCTGGCTCATCCCGCGGTGGGGCATGGTCGGCGCCGTCGATCTCGACCGCGGCCGCCTACGTCGTGCTCTTCATCGGCATGACGGTGTACGCACAGCACGTCTACCCGGTGCCGTACCAGTGGCGGCGCATCGTGACGGCGCTCGGCTCCGGCGTCGGGCTCACCGTCGCGGCCCGGACGACGCACCTGCCGCTCGCGCCGTCGTTCGCCGCTCGTGCTCGTGTATCCGCTCGTGCTCGCCGCACTCGGCTTCTATCTGCCGGCGGAGCGTCGCCGCATGCGGCGCGTCTTCAGAGCCGCAACTCCATGAACGTCGCTCCCGGCACCGGGTTGAACCGGTACGGGGCGATCTCGACGAAGCCGAGCGAGCGGTAGAGCGTCACCGCCGCCTGCCATCGACGGCATCGTGTCGAGCCGCATGTGCGTGTAGCCGAGGGCGCGGGCGCGCGCGATCGCGGCCTCGGCGAGCGCCCGCCCGGCGCCGGCGCCGCGCGCGGCGGGACGGAGGTAGAGGCGCTTCATCTCGCAGATGCCGTCCTCGAGCGGCCTGACCCCGATGCAGCCCACCGCGTCGCCACCGAGCCACGCGACGAGGATCGCGTCGTACCCGGCCGGAAGCGCGGCGAGCTCCTCCTCGAAGCCCTGGAACGCCAGGTCGACGCCGATCCCGCCGGCGTACTCGCGGAAGAGTGTGCGGACGAGCTCGACGTCGTCGGCTAGCGCAATGCGCGGAGTGCCGCGAGGTCGTCCGCCGTCGGCTCCCACTCTCCCGCCTTCACGTTCGCGATCACCTGTTCCGGCTGCGTCGCACCCGCGATCACCGAGACGATCGCCGGCATCGCCGCGAGCCCGCCGACGGCGACGTCGAGCAGCGAGACGCCACGCTCGTCGGCGAAGCGCTGCAGCGCCTCGACGCGCTCCCACCGCTCGGCGGGGATCTCGCGGCCCGCGAGCCTGCCCGTGCTCGGCACCTCGCCGGGCGCGTGCTTGCCGGTGAGCAAGCCGCTCGCGAGCGGGAAGTACGGGAGCATGCCGATCCCGAGCCGCTCGCACACGGGCAGGAGCTCGTCCTCCGCCTCGCGCTCGACGAAGCTGTACTCGTTCTGCGCCGCGACGAACCGCGCGAGGCCGCGCTCGCGGGCGATGCGGTCCGCCTCCTCCACTTGCGCCGCGGAGAAGTTCGAGGAGCCGATGAACCGCACCTTGCCCTCGCGGACGAGCTCGTCGAGTGCGCCGAGCGTCTCCTCGATCGGCGTGCTCGGATCGGGCTCGTGCATCTGGTAGACGTCGATGACGTCGGTGCGCAGGCGCGCGAGCGAGGCCTCTACCGCCCAGCGGATGTACTCGCGCGAGCCGCGGGACTCGCTCGGGTTCGCGTCCATCGGCTTGCCGAACTTCGTCGCGAGCACGACGCTGTCGCGCCGCCGCTCGACCGCGCGGCCGATGAACTCCTCACTCGTTCCCTGCGAGTAGATGTCGGCCGTGTCGAAGAGCGTGATGCCCTCCTCGATCGCAACGTCGATGACGGCCTTGCTCTGGTAGAAGTCGCAGCGGCCGCCGAAGTTGTTCGTCCCGAGACCGACGACCGACACCTCCGGGCCGCCTTCGCCGAGCGTGCGCATGCGCATCATGTGAGCCTCCTCCCGCGCCTCACGGCAGCGGTCTCGAGTGGACGACGACGAGCGTCTTCGTCGGCCGTGTGAGTGCAACGTAGACCTCGCGCAGGCCGCGCTCGCCGCCTTCGTCGACGATGAGCGCAGGCTCGACGACGACGACGTGGTCGAACTCGAGGCCCTTCGCCTCGCGCGCGGTGAGGAGCGGGACGTCGGCCTCGTCGAACAGCTCGCCGTGGCGGTGGACGAGCGAGCGCGGGCCGATGACGGCGAGCAGTCCGTCGTCGAGCTCGCCCGCCTCGCGCAGCGCAGTGTCCATGAGCTCGTCCTCGCCGACGCGGACGAGCTTCGGCGGCGCGCCGCCTTGCCGGTATGCGAGCGGCGGCTCGACGTCGGGTGCGATCCGGTCGAGCAGGGGCAGCGCGAGGTCCATGATCTCCGCGGGCACGCGGTATGCGTGGCGGAGCTCCTCGATCCGGACCTCGACGTCCTCCGGGAGATACGGCTTCAGCTCCTCCCAGCGCCCGTACGTGACCGGGCCGGTTGCCTGTGCGACGTCGCCGAGCATCGTGAGCGACCCGTCGACGGCGCGGCGGGAGACCATCATCAGCTGCATCGGCGAGAGATCCTGGGCCTCGTCGACGATGACGTGCCCGTACGAGCGCGCCGGCCCGTCGACGAGCGTGCGGGCGACGTCGAGGAGCGGCAGGTCGTGGTCGCTCCAGCGCAGGTCGGAGACGCGGCGCGGGCGGTCGCGGAGGAGGAGACGCTGCTCGTCGCGGTCGAGCACGCCGGCCGCCGCCTCGGCGAGGACGGACGGCGACGTGAGCAGGCGCGCCACGAGCTTCTCCGAGCGCGGCAGCGGCGAGGACGCGGTCGAGGTACTTCGTGAGGAAGCCGTTGCGTCGGAGGGCGCGCTCGAGATCGTCGAAGCTCCGCAGTGCGCGCGGGCCGAGCAGCTCGCCGTAGCGCTCGTAGAAGCGGCGGAGCAGCGCCATGCGGAAGCGATCGCGCGCCGGTGCGAGCGCGACGCCCGGCTCGAGCGCTTCGTCGAGCAGCGCGCGGACGTCGCGCTCCTTCACGGAGACGAAGACGCCGTCCGCGTACAGGACGAGCTCCTCCGGCGCCGGGTGGACCGACAGCTCGACCGCACGCTGGACGACCTCGCTCAGCCGCGGGTCGGCCTTGAGCGCGGCGACGTCCTGCGCCTCCTCGCGTCCCGTCTCGATCCCGTCGAGCATCTCCGAGACCGCGCGCTGCTCGACCGCCTCCTCGCCGAGCGCAGGCAGCACGTGGGAGACGTAGTCCATGAACGTCGGGTTCGGCCCGACGACGAGCACGCGGCGCAGCTGCTCGCGGTGCGTGAACAGGAGCCACGACGCGCGGTGGAGGCCGACCGCCGTCTTTCCGGTGCCCGGCCCGCCCTGCACGACGAGCGCGCCCTCCGGCTCGGCGGTGATGAGCCGGTACTGGTCGGACTGGATGGTCGCGACGATGTCCCGCATCCGCCCCTCGCGGCGCCGCTCGAGCTCCTCGAGCAGGAAGTCGGAGACGGAGGCGCCTTCGAGGACGGAGCCGTCGAGCGACTCGTCGGAGATGTCGGTGAGCCGGCGGCCCTCGGTGCGGAAGCGGCGGCGCTGCGTGACGCGCTGCGGATCGGTGGGCGTGGCCGTGTAGAACGGCCGCGACGCCGGCGCCTGCCAGTTGACGACGAGCACCTCGTGCGCGTCGTCGTGCACCCAGCGGCGCCCGACGTACAGCGGGCGGAGCGTCCGCGTCGAGCGTGAGCCGGCCGAAGCAGAGCCCGCGCTCGGCGTCCTGGAACGTCCTCGCGCGGCGCTTGAGCCACGCCTCCATCGCGACGGCCGCGAACTCCGTCGCCATCCGGTCCTGCGCGCCCTCGAGCGTCGTCCGCATGCGATCGAGGCACGCGTACGCGTTGTCGACGTAGGCCTGTTCGGCTGCGAGCTCCGGGTGCGGCACGGCCGATCAGGTTACGTGACGCGCAACGTCACGCGAAAGCGCTGCACGACGTGCTTCGGCTGCCACGGCCTGAGGTAGCCGAGGACGAGCGTCACCGAGCCGCGGAGGCGCGCGACGAAGCGCCACACCTCGCGTCCGCCCGCGCCCGGGATGGCCTTCGCGGGCGGCTCGTAGCGATGCGACACGAGGTGGACGACGCGGCCGTCGCCGGCGACGAGCCTCCACGAGTAGCCCGTGCTCGGGTTGGAGGGGAGCGTCACCTCGATCGTCACGCCCCGATGGACTCCGACCGTCTCCCCGTTGGCATGGATGTCCAGGATGAGCGGCACGGTCGTATGCTCGCACCATGCGGCTCGGCGTCAACCTCGGCTACGCGTCCCCGGGAACGAATCCCGCCGAGCTCGTTCCGCTCGCGCAGGAGGCGGAGCGGCTCGGCTACGACTCCGTCTGGGCGGCGGAGGCGTGGGGAACGGACGCGGTCACGGTGCTCGCGTGGATAGCCGCCCTGACGACGCCGCATCAAGGTCGGCTCGGCGATCATGCAGATCCCCGGCCGCTCGCCGGCGAACACGGCGATGACGGCGGCGACGCTCGACCTCATGTCGGGCGGGCGCTTCATCCTCGGCCTCGGCACCTCCGGGCCGCAGGTGGTCGAGGGCTGGCACGGCGAGGCGTGGGGCAAGCCGCTCGGGAAGACGCGCGAGTACGTCGAGATCGTGCGCGCCGCGCTCCGCCGCGAGGTGGTCGAGCACCACGGCGAGCACTACCGCATCCCGTACGACGGTCCCGGCGCGACCGGGCTCGGCAAGCCGCTGAAGATGATGCTGCGGCCGCTGCGCGCCGACATCCCGATCTACCTCGCGGCGATCGGGCCGAAGAACGTCGCGCTCGCGTTCGAGATCGCCGACGGCTGGCTGCCGATCTTCGTCGACCCGGAGCGGTTCGCGAACGCCTTTCCCCCGCCGCCGCCCGGCTTCGAGGTCGCGGCGACGGTGAACGTCCTCGTCGGCGACGACGTGCAGGCCCTGCGCGACTCGCTCAAGCCGAGCCTCGCGCTCTACGTCGGCGGCATGGGCGCGAAGGGGAAGAACTTCTACAACGCGCTCGTGCGCCGCTACGGGTGGGAGGAGGACGCGGAGCGCATCCAGGAGCTCTACCTCGGCGGCCGCCAGCGCGAAGCAATCGACGCCGTCCCGGACGCGCTCGTCGACGCGGTCGCACTCGTCGGACCGAAGGAGCGCATCGCCGAGCGTCTCGCGGCCTGGCGCGAGACGCCCGTGACGACGCTCATCGTCGGCTCACCGCAGCCGGAGGCGCTGCAGGTGATGGCCGAGCTCGTGCTCTAGCTCAACTGCCCTTCTGGACGTAGATCGGCGGGAGGACAAGGTCCTTCCACGAGGTCGGCATCTTCCTGATCATCGCGATCTTGTTCATGAAGTTCGCGAAGCGCATCAGGCCGAGCGGCTGCGTCGTGAACTTCAGGCCCGACGACGCCGATCCACTGCTTGTACTGGCGCCACGTCGGCACGCCGCCGGAGTCGTCCTGGAGGATGTGCGCGACCTTCGTCGGGTTCTTGTTGATCAGCTCGATCGCCTGCGCGACGTCGTTGGTAGAACGTCTTCGAGAACTGCGGGTACTGGTTGTAGAACTTCGACGTCTCCCACGCGTCGAGGAACGAGCTGCGCGCCGAAGTACTGGTAGCTGCGCGCGACGATGTGCGCGCCGTGCACCTTCTCCTGCAGCTGGTACGGCGCCGAGGTCAGATGCGCGTCGATCTGCCCGGTGAGCAGCGCCTGCATCGCGGTCGGATGGTCCATCGAGACGATCGCCGGCGTCGAGCGCGTGCGCGTCGCCGAGCTTGACCTGGGCCATCTTGCGGAGCACGACGCCCTGGATCGAGGTCGGCCCCGGCATCGCGATCTTCTTGCCCTTGAGGTCGGCGATCGTCTTGATGTTCGGGTCCTTGGCCATCAGCCAGAGATCGCCCCAGTCGAGCGGCGCGATGATCTTCCAGTCGACGCCCGCTGCCCAGCCGACGATGAGCGGGCCGACGCCGCCGGCGCCGATCTGGATGTCGCCGGAGATCATCCCGTTCGTGATCGCGGCGCCGGACGAGAGCACCTTCCACGCGAACGTCGTGTTCGGGAACTGCGCCTCGAGCGTGTGCTGCGTCTTCAGCACGATCAGCGGCGCGTAGCCGATGCCGGGCTGGTACGCGATCGTGACCTTGCTCGGAGCGGGCACCGACGCGTGCCGGCCGGCGCTCGCCGACGCGGCGAGCGACGCGCGAGCGCCGCGAGCACCGCGACGAAGAGCACGAGCTGCGATCTGTGCGTGGTCATTGCGTCCTTCCTTCGATCGGTCACGATGTCTTCATCCCCCAGCGGACGACCGTGCGCCGCTCGAGCGACGCCGAAGAGCGCCTCGAACACGACGCCGAGCAGCGGCGATCGTCACGAGCCCCGCGAAGACTGCGGGGCGTCAGGAAGTAGAGGCGTGCGTTGTTGATGTAGTTGCCGAGGCCGCCCTTGCTGCCGGCGACGCCGAAGACGAGCTCCGAGGCGATCATCGTGCGCCAGCCGAACGCCCACGCGGTCTTCAGGCCGGTGACGGCGTGCGGCAGCGCCGCCGGGACGAGCACGTCGGTGACGACGCGCAGCCGCGACAGGCCGATGTTCCGGCCGACGGCGACGATCGTCGGGCTCACGGTCCGGAAGCCCGATGCTGAGGTTGATCGCGACCGGCCAGATCGTCGCGATCGCGACCGTGAAGATGATCGCGCTCGTCGTCGATCCCGAACCAGAGCATCGCGAGCGGCAGGACCGCGACGCCGGGGAGCGGGTTGAAGACCGACGTGAGCAGCTCGAGCAGGTCGGTGCCGAACGTCGAGAGCGTCGCGAAGCACCGTGAAGCACGAGCGCGATCGCCGACGCCGATGCCGATGCCCTCGAGGAGGATCCGGAGCGTCGTCCACGTCGGGCCGGCGAGCGAGCCGTCCGCCCAGCCCGTCCCGAACGTCGTCGCGCGTCTGCCACGGGCGTCGCGAAGAGCAGGTGGTTGACGTGGCTGAACGCTGACGTACGCCTGCCACACGCCGACAGAGCAGCGACGAGGAGCAGACCCTTGCGCACCGAGCGCGGGCAGCGGCGCCCAGCCGAGCGGCAGGCGCGCGCGGCGGCGCGGCGCTAGTCGAGTAGCGCGGACATCGTCCATCAGCTCCTCCCGGTCGACCGCGAGCAGCGCCGCGCAGCCGGCCGCGCATCGCGGAGTACTCGGGCGTCTCCGGGCCGCCGAGCTCGCGCACGTCGACGACCTCGAGCACGTGCGACGGCGCCTCGCGAGAGGACGACGACGCGGTCGCCGAGCACGAGCGCCTCCTCGATCGAGTGCGTGACGAAGAGGAGCGTCACGCCGGTCTCGGCGACGATGCGGTTCAGCTCGGCCTGGAGCCGCTGCCGCGTGATCGCGTCGAGCGCGCCGAACGGCTCGTCCATCAGCAGGATCCGCGGCTCGAGCGCGAGCGCGCGCGCGATCGCGACGCGCTGCTTCATGCCGCCCGAGAGCTCGTGCGGGATAGCGGTCGGCCGACGCCGTCGAGGTGCGTCAGCGCGAGGAACGTGCGCGCGCGCTCGGCCGCCTCGCGGCGGCCGCTGCCGTTGACGCGCAGCGGGTACGCGACGTTGTCGAGCACCGTCCGCCACGGGAAGCAGCTGGTCGAACTCCTGGAAGACGACGGCGCGGTCGGGGCCCGGGCGGAGCGACGTCGCGCCGGCGAGCTCGATCGTGCCGGCGATCGGCTCGACGAAGCCGGCGACCGCCTTCAGGAGCGTCGACTTGCCGCAGCCCGACGGGCCGATGACGACGAGCTTCTCGTGCGGCCGCGACGTCGAAGGTCGCGCTCGTCGACCGCGACGTGGAAGCCGGTCGGCGTGTCGGGTAGCCGAGCCGGACGCGGTCGAGCCGCAGGAGCGCGGACGCGCTCGAACGCGCCGAAAAGGGTCGGTCCATGGTCGTGGAGGCCACCGATCCCTAGTCCTAGCTTATGCCTCCCATAAGGACATCCGGGGAAGCACGGAGGGAAATTGGCCCAAGGCGGCGCTTGCGACGCCGACAAAAAAGGCCGGATCGGCTTTGCCGATTCGGCCGTATAAATGCCTAGTCCCCGTGAACCCGAGGGCCCACAGGGACTTGGCGAAAGGGAATCTCTCAGGTCCCCGCGACCCTGTCAAGCGAGAACCGTTTGACCGGGCTCCGGACCGCCCCGACAATCCGCGGATGGCCTCCCTCACCGCGCAGATGCTCGCCTGGATCGCGGAACGGCCCCGAAGCTACGCCGACACGATCGAGGCGTGGAAGACCTCGTGCCCGCGGCTGTCCATCTGGGAGGACGCGCTGGCCGACGATCTCGTCCGCGTCGAGCGCGGGACCGTGGTGCTGACGGCGGCGGGCAGCGAGCTGCTCTCGTCCTGAAGGGACGCTGCCGAGCGGCGACGCCTCGCGTATCGTCGGAAGGGTGTGGGAGCTCGACAGCGACGCGCCGCCGCAGGACGTCGACGCGCGGGAGATCGAGGTCACGCTCGCGCTCTCCGGCCCGCGCTACGTCTCCCCCGATCTCGAGTTCGCCGTCTGGTCGGCGACGCGCGGCGAGCGGAGCGACGGCGAGGACCTGACGCTCACCGGTCCGCTCGGCCACGCCGCCGCGGGCGACCAGCTCGTCTGCGCGGGCGCGTTCTCGGAGCACAAGCGCTACGGCTGGCAGTTCACCGTCGAGACGTTCCGCTCGGCGCTGCCGAAGTCGGAGGAGGGCGTCGTCCGCTGGCTCACGACGCGCGTCCCGGGCATCGGCCCCGTCTTCGCCCGCGCGATCGTCGCCCACTTCGGCGCCGACCTGGTCTTCGCCGAGCTCGACCGCAACCCCGAGCGGCTGCGCGAAGTCCGGACGCGCAGCGGCCGGAAGATCTCGCAGAAGAGCATCGAGCGCGCGATCGACGCCTGGCGCGAGGTGGCGACGATCAGGGAGGTCGAGACCTTCCTCTTCTCGCACGGCATCAGCGCCGGACTGGCCGGCCGGCTCGTGCGGACGTTCGGCGACGAAGTCGTCGCCGTCCTCGAGCACGATCCGTACCGGCTCATCGAGCTCCCCGGCGTCGGCTTCACGATCGCCGACCGCATCGCGCGGTCGCTCGGCGTCGAGCCCGACGCGCCGCAGCGCCTCCGCGCCGGCCTGCAGTTCGTCCTCGAGGGCGCGGAGGCGGACGGGAACACGTTCCTGCCGCTCGCCGAGCTGTGGCCGCGCGCCGGCAAGCTCCTCGAGGTCGCCGACGTCGAGCCGATCGAGTCGGCGGTGCGCACGCTCGCCGCCGAGGACGAGGTCGTCGTCGAGGACGACCGGATCTACCGCACCGCGCTCTGGGAGATGGAGCGCCGCCTGGCCCGCGTGCTCGCACGACGCGCCGCCGCGGCGGAGGACGAGCTGTTCGCGGCCGAGTCGCGGCCGGAGGCGTTCGTCTCGGAGGAGCAGTGGGCGGTCGTCGAGCTCGTCCGCACGCGGTCGCTCGTGCTCCTCACCGGGCTGCCGGGAGCAGGCAAGACGCACACGCAGCGCGTGCTCGTCGACATCGCGCGGCGCGCCCGCCGGCGCGTGCTCCTGTGTGCGCCGACCGGCAAGGCGGCGCGGCGGATGCGCGACCTCACCGGACACGAGGCGATGACGATCCACCGCGCACTCGGCTACTCGCCGATCGAGGGGTTCCAGCGCGACGAGGACGATCCGCTGTCGAAGAGCTACGACCTGATCATCGTCGACGAGGCGTCGATGCTCTCGCTCGAGCTCGCCGACGCGTTCTTCCGCGCCGCCGGCGACTGCCACGTCCTCCTCGTCGGCGACACCGACCAGCTGCCGCCGATCGGGGCCGGCCGCGTCCTCGCCGATCTCGTCGACTCGAACGCGGTCTCCCCGCGTCCACCTGACCGCGATCTACCGGCAGGCGGCGCGGTCGCTCATCGTGCGCAGCGCGCGCCGGATCAACGCAGGCGAGCTGCCGTTCCTCTCGCCCGACGACGCGCGTGCGTCGCTCGGCGCGAACGTCGAGCTCGACGAGGACTTCTTCTTCGTCGCGAAGCAGGAGCAGGAGGCGATGCGCGACGCAGTGCTCGAGCTCGTGTGCGAGCGCATCCCCATGCACTACGGCCTCGACGCGCGCACCGACGTCATGACGCTCGTGCCGATGCGCCGCGGCGCCGTCGGTCTCATCGCGCTCAACGAGGAGCTCGAACGGCGCCTGAACCCCGGCGACGCTCCCGTCGTCCTCGCGCGCGCGGGGATCCGTGTCGGCTCGCGCATCGTGCAGACGAAGAACGACTACACGCCCGACCGCGAGGTCATGAACGGCGAGGTCGCGTTCGTCACCGCGTGGGACGAGGAGGAGCAGGAGGCTCGCCTCTCGCTCGACGACGGCGAGCGCGAGCTCGTCGTTCCGGCGTCCGCGCTCGAGACGTACATCCTCGCGTGGGCGCTGACCGTGCACCGCGCGCAGGGGTCGCAGTTCCCCGCCGTCGTCGCGCCGTGGTCGACGGCGTACACGGTGATGCTGTCGCGGCCGCTCCTCTATACCGCGGTGACGCGCGCGGAGAAGCTGTGCGTGCTCGTCGGTGAGCGCCGCGCGCTGACGATGGCGGTCGGTCGGGCGGAAGGCCGGCGACGGCACTCCGCGCTCGCCGAGCGCATCGTCGAGCTCAGCTGAGCCAGTCGCGGACGGGCGGCGAGACGTCCAGCCCGGCGAAGCTGCCCTGGAGCATCTCCTCGGCCGCCGCCGCGACAGCGGCGATGGCGACGTACGCGAGGCGGCCGCCGACGCTGATCCGCTGCGCGCCGGCGTCGAAGATCTCGGCGACCGAGAGGCGCGGCGTCGCGAGGACGTTCACCGGCTTGCCGACGGCGTCGCAGACGGCGCGGATCTCGTCGGCCGTGCGCAGCCCCGGCGCGTAGAGGCAGTCCGCGCCGGCGCGCTCGTACGCCTGCAGCCGCGCGATCGTGTCGTCGAGGTCGGGGTTACCGCGGAGGTGGTTCTCGGCGCGGCCGGTCAGCACGAACGGGAAGCCGAGCGCGCGCGCCGCCTCGCTCGCCGCCGCGACGCGCTCGGCGGCGTGGGCGGCGTCGTAGATGACGCCGCTCGGGTCGTAGTCCTCGATCGAGCCGCCGACGGCGCCCGCCTCGGCGACGCGGGCGATCGCATTCGCGGCGTCCTCGGGGGCGGGGCCGTAGCCGTTCTCGAGGTCGACGGAGACGGGCAGGCTCGATGCCCCGGTGAGCGCGCGTACGTGCGCGGCGACCTCGTCGAGCGTCGCGCCGCCGTCGAGCCGGCCGAGCGTGAACGCGAAGCCCGAGCTCGTCGTCGCGAGCGCTCGGAAGCCGAGCGCCTCGAGCACGCGCGCGGAGCCGGCGTCCCACGGGTTCGGGATGAGGAACGGCTCGCCCGCGTGCAGTGCCGCGAACGCGGCTCCCTTCTCCGCCTGCGTCGCCACTCAGCGCCGGGCGACGAGATCGCGCAGCGCCTGCGTTCCCCGGTGGATCAGGCTGTCGCCGCTCGGCGTGATCGCGAGCAGGAAGCGCCCGAGCCGGTGCGCCTCTGCCGGTTCGAGCGAGATCGCCGACTCGGCTCGCTCGTCCCGCCAGACGCTCATGCGGACGTGGCGCGGCTCAGTCAGGTACGCGGAGATGCGCAGCCCGCCGTCGTCGATCTCGGGATGGCCGCGGAAGTACTCGACCACCTTGACACGCTGCGCGGCCCCGCAGTGCGGGCAGAAGCGGAAGTCGTCCGCCAGCACGCTCGAGCAACGGGCGCAGGTGCGCATGCACGCGTTCTATGCCCCTTGCGGGTCGCGGTCAAGCCGTCAGCAGGAGCCGGGCTGCGCCTGGCCGCCGGGGCCGGACTCGTGCTCCGTGCCCGCCTGGAGGCAGTACGACGTCGCATCGGAGCGCACGAGGACGACGCCCGTGCCGGGCGGGAGCACGGCCCCCGCGTACGAGCCGTTCTGGGCATAGAAGCCCTGCATCGCGGCGTCCGCCTGCTCGAAGTTCGTCGCCGCGACCGCCGAGTTCGCCTGACCGATCATCTGCGTGACCGTCGGCGAGGTGGGGCCGTTCGACTTCATGTCCTTCGAGTACAGGTAGCCGCCGATCGCGAGGGTCACGAGCAGCATCGGGAGACCGATGAAACGGGTCATGGCGCCCTATATCGGCCGGAGGCCGCGGCGCCTCAAGCCCCGAAGCTGGAATCATCGCGGCCACCCCAGCGGAGGAGGTCGAGATGACGGACATGCTGCTCGAGGTCGTGGTGATCCCGGTCGCGGACGTCGACCGGGCCAAGGCGTTCTACGGCGGGCTCGGCTGGCGGCTCGATGCGGACGTCGCGAGAGGCGACGACTTCCGGATCGTGCAGCTCACGCCCCCGGGCTCCGCGTGCTCGATCCAGTTCGGCACGGGCCTCACCTCGGCGGCGCCGGGCTCCACCGAGAGCCTGTACCTCATCGTGTCCGACCTCGCGGCGGCGCGCGACGAGCTCGCCGCGCACGGCGTCGAGATCGGCAACGTGTTCCACGAGGGAGCGCCCGGCGCCCGGTTCCACGAGGACGGAGGCGGCCGCGTCGACGGCCCCGATCCGGACGCGGGCACCTACCGTTCGTTCGCTTCGTTCCGCGACCCGGACGGGAACGGCTGGTTGCTGCAGGAGGTCACGAGCCGCCTGCCCGGCCGCGTCGATCCCGCCGCGACGACGTTCTCGTCGGCCGCCGAGCTCGCGGGCGCGCTTCGGCGCGCAGCGGCCGCGCACGGCGAGCACGAGGCCCGGACGGGCGTGCGCGACGAGAACTGGCCGGACTGGTACGCCGAGTACATGGTCCGCGAACAGGCCGGAGAGGAGCTGCCGGTGTGACGCGCGTCGTCAGTCGATGACGCGGTACACCTGGAACACCTCGGCGTACTCGCGGTTCACGTTGATCCCGTGCGTGCGCGCGACGTTCCACACGTACTCGGGGTTCGCGTAGCGGCGGTGCTGCTGCGACGCGTACTTCTCGAGCGCTGCGACCTTGCGCTCGATGTGCGTCTTCTCGAGCGCGACGTACCACTGGTACGCGAAGTCGAAGTTGTTCCACGGGATCTCGTAGCCGAGGATCGTCGTGCGCTTGAACGCGCGCAGGCCCTCCTGCGCGACCGTCTGGTGGTCCTGGTGGATGTCGTGGAGGCTCGGCTGGAACACGACGTCCGGCCGCCACTCCTCCCAGAGCGCGACGAGCTGCTCGAGGATCTCCTGCCGCCGCTCGGGGAACGTGCGCACGTCGAAGTCGTGCACGTCGAGCCGCTCCGGCGGGATGCCGAGCTCGCTCGTCGCCTCCCGCACCTCGCGCGCGAGCGTGTCGGGCGGGAAGCCCTCCGGCAGCGAGCGCGTCGCGATCGAGAACGCGACGTACCGCACCTCGCAGCCGGCGTCGACGAGCCGCGCCATCGTGCCGCCGCAGCCGAACTCACCGTCGTCGGTGTGCGGGGCGAGGACGAGCGCGCGCCGCCAGCTCTCGATCACGCCGCCACCGCCTCGCGCTCATCCGTCCGCCTGACGGGCGCAGCCTCCGCGGCCGGCGGCACGGCGAGCGCGACGAAGGCGAGCAGGAGCCACGTCGTCGGATCCTCGAAGAAGTCGTTGTAGAAGAGCGAGTGCACGAGGATGGCCGCGAGCCCGAGCCCGGCGGACAAGGCGACGATCCGCCGCCGGCCGTCGTACGCGTCGCGGCCGAGCGCGACGAGGAGCCAGGCGAACAGCGCCAGGCCGACGCCGCCCGTCTCCGCCGACACCGTCACGGGCGTGTCGTGGGACGCCGCCGTCTTGAGGTTCTTCTTCCCGTGCAGCTTCGTCACGCGCTTAGCGTACGCGTGCTTGAAGCCGCCGACGCCGACACCGCGCACCGGGTGTGCCACGGCGATGCGGATCCCGTTCGCGACGAGGCTGTAGCGGCCGCTCGAGGCGCTGTTCAGCCCGCTCGTCGTGTGGTGCTGGATCGACCGCCGCACGGCCGGCTGGGCGACCGCGACCCCGGCGAGCACGGCCGCCGCGAGCCCGACCGCCACGAGCGACTTCCACCGCCACGCGACGGCGCTCACGCCGATGACCGCCACGACGAGCGCGGCGAAGCTCGACTGGGAGAACGAGATGAGGAGGCCGAGCCACGTGATCACGAGGACGACCGCGGCCCGCCACGCGAGCCGGAGGGAGCGGCTCGCGCGACGATGAGCACGATGCTCGGCACCATCGCGACGACGAGGAACCGCCCGTACACGGACGGATCCCAGAACACGGAGTTGACCCGGAAGAACGCGCGCGTACGCGTTCGAGAGGACGACCTTCGGGTTCTCGAACACGTTGCGCGTCTGGTACTGGTAGAAGCCGACGGCCGAGAAGACGAGCGCCATCGCCGTCAGCTCGGCGTAGAACGCCCAGAGCCAGCGCCGGCTCCACGGGAGGCGCGCGATGCAGAGGGCGAGCACGGTGAACGGCACGTAGAACGCGAGCACCTCGGTCGCCCCCTCGTGCGCATCCACCGTCCAGCCGAGCGACAGGCCGACCCAGCCGACGTACGCCGCGAGCGGCCACGCCGCCCGGCCGCAGCTCGCGCGGCCTGAGGTCGCCGTGCGCGAGCTCCCACGCGAGCGTCATCGCCGCGCCGACCACGACGACGTACAGGGGAATGAGGAGCTGGTGCCCGAGCGCGCCGACCCGCACCGGGATGCACGCGAGCGCGAACAGCGGCAGGAGCCACGGGTAACGCCGGAACGCGACGGCGAGGACGGCGCCGATCGCGAGCGCGGCGATGCCTCCGACGACGGCCTGGCCCCAGTGCGCGGGCGCGAGCGCGGCCGCGAGCATGCACGCGCCGAGCGCGGCGAAGCCGAGCCCGGCGAGCCGGTCGCGCCGCGACCGGGCGACGAGGAGCAGCACGAGGCCGAGGCACGCGACCGGCCCGGCGAGCCGCGCGAGGCCGATCACCTGACGGTCACCGCGGCGTGGTCGGAGTGCCCGTTCTCCGTCACCGTCAGCCGGAACGTGCCGCGACCCGACGGGGCGCGCAACTTCAGACGGCTCACGGTGGAGACGCCCTTGCGACTGCCGAACGACCAGTGGTAGCGCTTCGCGTCCGTCGACACGCCGACCCGGAAGATCGCGCCGCGCTTGACCCTCAGCTCCTTCGGCGACAGCGTGATGTACCGAAGCTCGACGGCGACGTGCTGCACCTTCACGGCCGTGTTGCCGGCGAGGTCGACCGCGCCGATCGTGAGGACGTACGAGCCCGCGCGGCAGAAGCTTCCCGTCCACCTTGCCGCCCCAGGCGATCTTGTCCTTCTGCCTGTGCGAGCGGCTGCGGATGATGCGGTGCCCGTTCACGTACACGAGCACGTGCGCGTCGGCGCTCAGCTTGTAGTGGATCGTGACCGTGTCGGACTGGTGGTCGCCGTCCGGCGAGAACGCCGGCCGCACCGCGCCCGCGTCGAGCACGACGGGGAGCTTCGACTCGAGCGCGATCGGGTTCGGCAGGAGGATCGTGCGGTGCTGGTTCGCGAGATGGATCTCGAAGCGGTACGTCCCGTCGGGCGCGACCGCGCCGGCGTCGGTGACGCCGTTCCACGTGAACGTGTGCCGCCCCTTCGGCATGCGGACGCGGTACACGAGCGTGTCGACATCGTGGCGACCGGAGTCGACGACCGTGGCCGTAACGATGTCGCCGCGCCGGAACCGCACGTTGACGGCCGCCGTCGTGTGGGCGCGCGGCGATAGGTACGCGCGCACGACCTTCGTGCCGGTGATCGGGCTCTTCGTGAGCTTCAGCCGCTCGGTGACCGCGAAGGCCGCAGCCGTCGCCGCGAGCAGGCCGACGATGACGGCCGTCGAGAGAATCCGCTGCAAAGCGGAAGAAGTCTATTGGCCCAACATCAAGAGGAAGTCGCGTGGCGTCCGAACGGGGAGCTCGGCGGCGAGGTCGAGCAAATGACGGTCTCCCGAGACGAGCACGCCCGTCGCGATTTCGGCGAGAGCCACCAGATAGTCATCGTTACGGTCAGCGGAGCGCCGGGGCGGCGGCAATGGATCTGCATATGAGAGCGCATGTGCGGCGAGAAGCGTGGCGAACTCGGCGGCTTCCTCCGGCAGGACACGCTTCCGAAGGTTTGGAGCCGCAAGAGCCTCTCTCAATTCCGTAAGCAGCGTCTCCGAGACGACGATCTCGAACTCGCCCGCGAGTCCCCGGGCGACGACCTCTGCCGGCACGCCCGTCTGCGAGATCAGGGCGGCGATGAGGACGTTCGTGTCGAGGACGGCGCGCACTCAGCGCCGGCGCCGGGCGTACTCCTGGGCTTCGAGGGCGAGTGCCATCGCGTCGTCCTCGGTCAGATCGTCGTTGCGAGCCCAGACGCGCTCGAGCAGGTCGAACCCCAACGCGCCGCGAAGCGCTTCCTCGATCACCTCACTGTCGCCCTTCCCGGTCCGAGCCCCGCGCACCTTCACGGCGCGCAGCACCTCTTCGTCGATCGTCAGCGTCGTCCGCACCTTGGACATAGACGCATCATAGCATCAAGATGCGTCAGTCCACGCGCGCGACCGAGGCGACCCGCGCACCGTCCCGCGCCCGCACGGCGAGCCCGGCAGCGACGACACCGAGCACGAAGACGCCGGCCGCCACGAGCCAGCCGTTCCCGTTCGGGGCGACGAGCTTCGACCCGGAGGCGAAGAGGACGCAGCAGAGCACGAGGCGGAGCGAGCGGTCGGGAACCTTGATCGTCAGCTGGCTGCCGGCGAGGACGCCCGGGATCGAGCCGACGAGGAGCCACGCCATCGCGTGCGTGTCGACGTTCCCGGCAACGAGATGGCCGAAGCCGGCGACCCAGAGCAGTCCGGCCGCGTGGAGGATGTCCGTGCCGACGACCTTGTGCGCGCGGAGCGGGAACACGATGAGGAGCGTCAGCCCGAAGAAGACGCCGCTGCCGACGGAGGTGAGGCCGACGATGTAGCCGCCGAATACGCCGATGGCGATCGCGGCGAGCTTGTCGCGGCGGCGCATGACGAACGGCACGTCGGCGATGTCGCGCAGGCGCACGATGCTCTTCAAGAGCATCCCGACGCCGCCGAGCAGGAGCGCGGAGCCGAGGACGACGCCCTCCGTCGAGTCGATGCCGTCGCCGTAGCGGTGCTTGAGCCACGTCGCCGTCGCCACCCCGAGGAGCGAAGCGGGCGCGCTGCCGACGAACATCCAACCGCTGAGCTTCGCGTGCGTCGTGCCGAGGGAGTGGTGGCGCAGCCCGCCGACGGTCTTGAAGACCGCGCCGTGCAGGACGTCGGTCCCGATCGCCGTCGCCGGGTTGAAGCCGAAGATGAAGACGAGCATCGGCGTCATGAGCGAGCCGCCGCCCATACCCGTCATGCCGACGAGGACGCCGACCGCGAGGCCGGCGAGGACGAACTGCCAGGTCAAAGGAGGCCGCGCTCCGCGAGGACGGCGAAGACGCGGTCGGCCGCCTGCTCCGCATCGAGGGCGGTCATGTCCAGGTGGACGGCGGGACTCTCGGGCGCCTCGTACGACGGCGCCGATGCCGGTGAGGTTCTCGAGCTCGCCGCCGCGCGCCTTCGCGTACAGCCCCTTCGTGTCGCGCTCGGCCGCGAGCTCCGCGGGCAGGTCGACGAACACCTCGACGAACTCGCCCTCGGCGAAGAGCTTCATCGCCGTCTCGCGGTCGGCGCGGAACGGGGAGACGAACGCGCACGACGACGATGAGGCCGGCCTCGGTGAAGAGCTTGGCCACCTCGCTCGCGCGCCGGTTGTTCTCCGCGCGGTCGGACGGCGTGAAGCCGAGGTCCTTGCTCAGGCCGTGGCGGAGGTTGTCGCCGTCGAGCATGAACGTCCGCTTGGCCGAGCGCGTGCAGCCGCCGCTCGAGCACGTTGGCGATCGATCGACTTGCCGGCGCCGGGGAGACCGGTCAGCCACACGACGAACGGGCGCTGTGCCGAGCGCGGTCGCGCGCGCGGCGGAGTCGACCTCGATCGACTGCCACGGCACGTTGTGCGAGCGGCGGAGCGCGAAGTGGAGCAGCCCCGCGCCGACCGTGTGGTTCGTGATCCGGTCGATGAGGATGAAGCCGCCGGTGTCGCGGTTCTCGACGTACGGGTCGAAGGCGATCGGCTCGCTCAGCTCGAGGTTGACGACGCCGATCGCGTTCAGCTCGAGCTCGTTCGCGGCGATGCGGTCGAGCGTGTCGACGTCGAGCTTGTACTTCAGCGGCGCGACCGTGGCCGCGACCGTCTTCGTGCCCGACGCGCATGAGATACGTGCGGCCGCGGAGGAGCGGCTCGTCCGCCATCCACACGACCGTCGCCTCGAACTGGTCGCCGACCTGCGCCGGCGCGTCGGAAGCGGCGAGCACGTCGCCGCGGCTGACGTCGATCTCGTCCGCGAGCGTCAGCGTCACCGCCTGCCCGGCGACGGCGCGCTCGAGGTCGCCCTCGAACGTGACGACGCGCGCGACGGTCGTCTCCTGGCCGCGCGGGAGCACGACGACGCGGTCGCCCGGCCCGACCGAGCCGCCGGCGATCGTGCCGGTGAAGCCGCGGAAGTCGGAGCTCGGCCGGTTCACCCACTGCACGGGCAGGCGGAACGGCGCGTCCTGCATCCGCTCCTGGTCGACCTCGACCGTCTCGAGGTAGCTCCATGAGCGTCGGGCCGGCGTACCACGGCATCGCGTCGGACGGGCTCGACGACGTTGTCGCCGCGCAGGGCCGACAGCGGGATGAGCGTGAATCTCCTCGAGACCGAGCTGCGCGCGCGAACTCGCCGTATTCGCGCTCGATCTCGTCGAACCGCTCCTCGGAGAAGTCGACGAGGTCCATCTTGTTCACGGCGACCGCGACGTGGCGGATGCCGAGCATGTGGACGAGGTAGCTGTGGCGGCGCGTCTGCGTGAGCACGCCCTTGCGCGCGTCGAGCAGGATGACGCGCGCAGTCGGCGGTCGATGCGCCGGTGACCATGTTGCGCGTGTACTGCTCGTGGCCCGGCGTGTCGGCGACGATGTACTTGCGCTGTGTCGGTCGAGAAGTAGCGGTACGCGACGTCGATCGTGATGCCCTGCTCGCGCTCGGCGGCGAGGCCGTCGAGCAGGAGCGCGAAGTCGAGCTCGTCGCCCTGCGTGCCGACGCGGCGCGAGTCCGCCTCGAGCGCCGCGAGCTGGTCCTCGAAGAGCATCTGCGACTCGTACAGCAGCCGGCCGATGAGCGTGCTCTTGCCGTCGTCGACGCTGCCGCACGTGATGAAGCGCAGGAGGCTCTTGTGCTCGTGCGCGTCGAGGTACGCGAGGATGTCCTCGGAGATCAGATCGGTCTGCGCCACTAGAAGTAGCCCTCGACCTTCTTCTTCTCCATCGAGGCGGCGGCGTCGTGGTCGATGACGCGCCCCTGCCGCTCGGACGTCCGTGCGAGCAGCATCTCCTGGATGATCTCCGGCAGCGTCGTCGCGCGTCGCTCTCGATCGCGCCGCGTCAGCGGATAGCAGCCGAGCGTGCGGAAGCGAACGCTGCTTCATGCTCCGGCTCCTCGCCGGGCTCGAGCGGCATCCGCTCGTCGTCGACCATGATCATCGTCCCGTCGCGCTCGACGACCGGCCGCTCGGCGGCGAAGTAGAGCGGCACGATCGGGATCTGCTCGAGGTAGATGTAGAGCCACACGTCGAGCTCGGTCCAGTTCGAGAGCGGGAAGACGCGCATCGACTCGCCGCGGCGGTGGCGCGCGTTGTACAGCCGCCAGAGCTCGGGGCGCTGGTTCTTCGGGTCCCAGCGGTGCTGCGCCGTGCGGAACGAGAAGATCCGCTCCTTCGCGCGCGACTTCTCCTCGTCGCGGCGCGCGCCGCCGAACGCGGCGTCGAAGCCGTACTTGTCGAGCGCCTGCTTGAGCGCCTCCGTCTTCATCACGTCGGTGTGGACGACGGAGCCGCTCGTCGAACGGGTTGATGCCGCGCGCGCAGGCCGTCCTCGTTCACGTGGACGAGCAGCTCGAAGCCGTGCTCGCGCTGCATCCGCTCGCGGAACGCGTACATGTCCTTGAACTTCCACGTCGTGTCGACGTGCAGGAACGGGAACGGCGGCGGCGCGGGATGGAACGCCTTCGCGCGCGAGGTGGAGCATGACCGAGCTGTCCTTGCCGATCGAGTAGAGCATCACCGGGTTCTCGGCCTCGGCGACGACCTCGCGCATGACGTCGATCGCCTCCGCCTCGAGCCGCTGGAGATGCGTGAGCTTCACCCGCTGCATCCGAGCTCCTCGAGCTTCGCGAGGACGAGCTGCGCCGACTCGGCGGGCTCGTGCACCGTCGTGTCGATCCGCAGCTCCGGATTCGCCGGCTCCTCGTACGGGTCGGAGACGCCGGTGAACTCCGGGATCTCGCCGGCGCGCGCCTTCGCGTACAGGCCCTTCACGTCGCGGCGCTCGCACTCCTCGACCGGCGTCGCGACGTACACCTCGACGAACGGCGCCGTGCTCCTCGACGAGCGCGCGCGCCGTTCGGCGCGCCTCCTCGTACGGCGAGATGGCGGAGACGACCACCGCCGCGCCCGCGCGGGTCAGCCGCGAGGCGACCCAGCCGATGCGCTCGATGTTCGCGTCGCGGTCGGCCTTCGAGAAGCCGAGCCCGTACGAGAGGTGCGTGCGGACGACGTCGCCGTCGAGCCGCTCCACGAGCAGGCCGCGGCGCTCCAGCTCCGGCGCGACGAGCTCGGAGATGGTCGTCTTCCCGGACGCCCGAGAGGCCGGTGAACCAGAGCGTGAACCCGCTCACTTCGTGTGGATGCCGCACTCGATCTTGTCGGAGTCGGCCCAGCGTCCCGCGCGCTCGTCCTGGTCACGGCTGACCGGCCGCGTGCACGGGATGCAGCCGATCGAAGGGTAGCCCGCGTCGTGGAGCGGGTTGTACGGGATCTCGTTGACGTGGATGTACGCGTCGACGCGCTTCGCGTCCCAGTCGACGAGCGGCTGCACCTTCCAGACGTCGTAGCGCTCGCTGCACTCGACGCGCTGCGCGTCCTTGCGCGTGAGGCTCTGCTCGCGGCGGATGCCGGAGATCCACGCGTCGAAGTCCTTCAGCACGCGCTCGAGCGGCTCCACCTTGCGCACGTGGCAGCAGCGGTCGGGGTTCCGTTCCCAGAGGTTCGGCCCCTCCTGCTTGTGCTGCTCGGCGATGGAGATGACCTCGGGACGGACGAGGTCGAGGCCGTAGCGCTCGACGAGGCGCTCGCGCGTCTCGTACGTCTCCTCGAAGAAGAGGCCGGTGTCGAGCTCGATGACGGGGATGTCGATGCCGAGCTCGCTCACCATGTGCACGAGCACGGACGACTGCTTCTGCCACGAACACGTGAGGCAGAGCTTGTCGCCGAAGCGGTCGTAGGCCCAGAGGAGGCTCTCCTCTGCGCTCATCGCCTCGACGTCAGGAAGCTGAAGCAGGCTCGCCACCGAGGAGCACCTCCTTCAGCGTGTCGCCGCGCAGCCCGAGACGGAGCGTCTCGAGCGGGATCGCCTCGTCGGGCGGGATGTTGCCGAGGTTCACGTCGGCGCCGAAGTGCTTGATGAACCACGCCTGCGCCGACTTCGACGGCGCCTCCCAGATGAGGTCGTGGAAGTCGATCGAGTGCGCGATCTCGTCGACGAGGCCGGTGCGCATCTCGCCGGTCGGCCGGAAGATGCCGGCGGTTCCGCCCTCGCGCGACTCGGTGACGACCTTCCAGGCGCCGGCGGCGAGCTCCTCCTCGATCCACTGCACCCAGAGGTACGGGGCGAAGTTGACCTCGGAGTCCTTCGAGCCGACCTCGGAGAGGACGGTGAAGTCGCGCGCGAACTCCTCGACGAGCTCGAGCTTGCGCTCGCGCGGGATGTCGATCGTGCCGTCGGAGATCTCGACGTGCGTGAGGCCGAGGCTCTGGAGCCAGCGCTTGTACTCGTCGAGCTTGTCGCGGGCGTAGACGACCTCGAAGAACGTCCCGCCGAGCACGACGGGCTTCTCGCGGAGAACCTCGAGCTTGCGCTCGAGGTTCTGCGTGACGTACGCGGTGCCCCAGCCGAGCTTGACGATGTCGATGTGGTCGCCGGCGGTCTCGAGGATGTCCTCCCACGCGCGCGGGCCGAGGCCCTTGTCGAGGACGTGCGTGAGGCCGCCGTCGCGCTTGATGCCGAGATCGAACTCAGAAACGGGCATAGAGCTCCTCCAGCTTCTTCGTCGCGGCCGTCTGGACGTCGTGGTAGAGCGAGTTGCCGTGCGCGTCGATGCCGACGGTGAGCGGCCCGAAGTCCTTCACGCGGAACTTCCAGAGGCACTCGGGCATGAGCTCCTCCCACGCGACCTCCTCGATCTCCTCGATCTGCGTGGTCTCGAGCGCGGCGGCGCCGCCGACGATGGCGAAGTAGACCATCCCGAGCTTCTGCATCGGGGCGATCGCGTCGTCGGGGAAGCCGCCCTTGCCGCAGATCGCGCGCACGCCGTACTGCGCGCCGAGCGGCTCGGTGAAGCGCACCATGCGCGCGCTCGTCGTCGTGCCGATGCAGACCTTCTCGTACTTGCCGTCGGCGAGCTTGCGCACGCCGGGCGCGGTGTGGAGGAGGAACGCGCCGCGGAGGTCCATCGGCGGCTCGACGCCCTGGTCGAAGATGCGGATCTGCGTGCGGTCGCGGATGCCGATGATGTGGCCCTGCACCGTCACCTCGTCGCCCGCTCGGAGCTTGAGGATCTCCTGCGGGTCGGTGATCGGGAACGTCACTTCGTGCGTCGCCATCTCACGCCTCGCGATCGAAGTCGGTGGTTCCGTCGGCGGCGATGTGCGCGCTCGCGCGCCGCGCCGCCCAGCACTGGTAGTTGACGGCGACGGGGTTGAGCGTCATGTGCGTGTCCGCGTGCTCGATGTGGCAGTTGAGGACGGTGACGTCGCCGCCGAGTCCCATCGGCCCGATGCCGGTCTCGTTCAGGAGTCCCATCAGCTCGTCCTCGAGCTGCGCGACGATCGGGTCGGAGTTGCGCGTGCCGATCGGCCGCGCGATCGCCTCCTTCGCGAGATACATGGCATAGTCGGCGCTGCCGCCTATGCCTACGCCGACGATGCCGGGCGGGCACGGTTTCCCGCCGGCGCCGACGATGCTCTCGAGCACGAACTTCTTGATGCCCGTCACGCCGTCGGCGGGGACGCACATCTTGAGGAAGCTCATGTTCTCGGAGCCGGAGCCCTTCGGCACGCACTTCACGTCGAGGCCGTCCCAGTCCTGGACGAACTCCCAGTGGACGATCGGCAGGCGGTAGCCGATGTTCGGGCCGGTGTTCTCGCGCGTGATCGTGTGCACGGCGTTCGAGCGCAGCGGATGCTCGATCGTCGCGCGCGCGGTGCCGTCGCGGAGCGCCTCGTAGATGCGCGCCGGATGGAGCGGGAAGTGCTCGCCGACGCGGCACGTGTACACGGCGATGCCGGTGTCCTGGCAGACGAGGTTGTTCTCGCCGTCGGCGACCTCGACGTTGCGGAGGATCGTGTTGAGGACGCGCTGCCCGGGCACGGACGTCTCGCGCCCGGCGGCGGCCTTGAGCGCGTCGCGCAGGTCCTGCGGGATGTCCTTCAGCGCCCAGACGTACAGGTGCGCGGCGGCGTCCTCCACCGCGGCGCTCAGATCAGTGTCCAGCAGCTGCGGCACCGGCTCTCCTTCCGAAGACGACGCATTCCAAGAGTGAGTTGCCCATCATGCGATTGCGTCCGTGCGTCCCGCCCGCGATCTCGCCGCAGGCGTAGAGGCCGTCGAGCGTCGTCTTCCCGTCGCGGTCGATGACGAGCCCGCCGTTCTGGTAGTGGAGCACGGGGTACGTGAAGAGCTTCTCGGCGAGCGGGTCGATGCCGCCGGCGCGGTAGCGGCGCAGCATGTACGGGAGCGAGAGCTCCGCGTCGTGCGCGCCGATGCGCGTCGTGTCGAGCCACACGGCGGGGCGGCCGTCGGGCGTCTCGACGCCCTTGCCCTTCGCCACCTCGTCGACGATCGCCTGCGCGACGACGTCGCGCGGGCCGAGCGAGTCGGTGAACTCCTCCTCGTCGGCGTTGAGGAGGACGGCGCCGTACGCGCGCGTCGTCTCCGGGATCGAGTAGCCCTGCATCGTCTCCGGCCACGCGCCGCCGTTCGGGTGGTACTGGAGCGCGTCGAGGTCGCGCGCCTCGGCGCCGAGCCCGAGCGCGATCTTCGTCACCTCGCCGGTGGCGCCGGGATGGTTCGTCGACAGCTCGCCGCGCTCCTCCGCCTCCGCGTAGCAGCGGCCGCCGGCGGCGAGGACGACGGTGCTCGCCTCGATGAGGTGCTCGCCGCAGCGCGCGCGCCACGCACCGTCGAGCTCGCGCAGCGGCGCGTTCGGGAAGACGGTGACGCTCGAGCTCTCGACCGCGTCGCGAAGCGCCTTCGTGATCGCGTGGCCCGTCCGGTCGCCGACCTGGAGGAGCCGCTTCTGCGACGCGCCGCCGCAGCGCGCGAGCCGGTAGCCCCCGTTCTCGCGCGTGAACTCGACCCCGAGCTCCTCGAGCCAGTGGATCGCCGACGGCGCCTCCGAGGTGAGCACCTCGACGAGCTCCATGTTCGCCGTCTCGTGCGAGCTCTTCCAGACGTCCTGTGCGTGCTGCTCGGGCGAGTCGTCCTCGCCGAGCGCGGCCTGGATGCCGCCCTGCGCCTTCGCGGAGTTGCACGACTGGATCGAGCCCTTCGTCGCGAGCGCGACGCGCGCGCCGGACCGTTCGGCGGCAACGGCAGCGGCGAGGCCGGAGGCCCCGCTGCCGATCACGAGCACGTCGAATCCGGCGTCCGTGGCCACGTCTGGGCGATGGTACCCATAGCTCGCTAATTGCACCAATAAGTTCTCCATATCTTTACACCGCTGGGACATGGCCCAAACTGCCATCTTGATTGTCAGGATTGACAACGGTACGGTGCGCCGACCGTCAACCGAAGGAGGCACGCGATGTTGGACGAGCTCGCCGACGAGCTGCTCGACCTCCGGGTCACCGAGCGTGGATCCCCTGCGGTGGGGAACGCGTTCGCGGCGTTCCCGATCTGCTGCAGCATCGTGCTCTGCTGCTCCTGTAGCCAGCGGGCGAACGAGTAGGCCCCGTGGAGCGGCCGCTGTTGAAGCCCTGGTACCGGCTGTCGGTCGACGGCGGCCGCTCCACCCTCCGCTACGCAGGCTCGGTGCTCGAGCTCGAGGGCGCGGCCGCCGAGCGGCTCCTGCCGCACCTGCTGCCGCTCCTCGACGGGACGCGGACGGTCGACGAGGTCGTCGGCGAGCTCGGCGAAGGCGTCCGGCCGGCGGTCGAGCACGCGCTCTCGCTCCTGCGCGCGCACGACCTCCTCACCGAGGCCGCTCCCGCGGATGCGGCCGCGGGAGCGCGCCGGTGCGCCGAGCTCCTCTCCGCCCTCGACCCCGAGGGGCGCACGTGCGCCGAGCTGCACGTCTCACTCGCCGCAGTCGAGGTGCACGTGCTCGGAGGCGCGCCCCTGGCTGGGATCGTCGGCCGCCTCCTGCAGGCGAGCGGCGCCGGCGCGGTCGAACAACTCGATTGGGACGACGAGCCGACGGCAGCCGGGCTCACGGTCGTCGTTCCCGGCGCCGGCGAGGGCGCACGCGTCGCCGATTGGAACCGCGCCGCGCGGGACGCGGAGGCGACGTGGCTCCAGGTCCTGCCCTTCGACGGCCGGTTCGCCGCCGTCGGCCCGGTGTTCGTGCCCGGCCAGACCGCCTGCCACGAGTGCTACCGCCTCCGGCGCGACTCGACGATCGCCCCCGGCCGCGACTGCGGCGACGGCGCCTACCCCGGCGCGCCCGCACTCGACGCCGCCCTCGCAGGGCTCGCCGCGCTCGCCGCCCTCCGCTGGCTCGCCGGCGACCGCGCAGACGCGGGCACGCTCGTCGCCGTCGAGCTCGCGCCGGAGCTCCGCTGCACGAGGCACTTCGTCTATCGCGTCCCGCGCTGCCCGGTCTGCTCGCCCGCGGCGCGCCGGCCGGCCGCAGCGCCGTGGAGCGGAGCGCACGACGTTGCCGCCTGATCCCCTCGCATCCTTAGTCTCGCCGTACGTCGGCGTCGTCCGCGGCGTCCAGGAGGTCCTCGGCGGGCCGCAGGACGTCCGCCTCGTGACGATGTGGTGCGAGACCGCGCACGCTGCGACGCTCGTCGGCTCGCCCGTCGCGCACGGCGGCGGCGGCTCCGGGACGTCCATCGCCGACGCACGCGCCGCCGCAATCGGCGAAGCCGTCGAACGCTACTCGGC
Source organism: uncultured Actinomycetes bacterium (assembly GCA_963802685.1). Taxonomy (GTDB): domain Bacteria; phylum Actinomycetota; class Thermoleophilia; order Gaiellales; family Gaiellaceae; genus Palsa-739. The sequence goes on along the minus strand of CAWDJG010000007.1, from coordinate 383,920 downwards.
GTCGTTCGCAGATCCGGACGGACTCGTCGTCGCCACCGCACGCGAGCTCGGACCGTCCGCTGTCGACCCGAGCCGGTTCGCGCTCTTCACCGCAGCGCAATATGCGACGCCGGGCTTTCCCTACGTCCGCTTCGACCGTGACACGCGCCTCGCGTGGGTCGCGGGGCGCGCGCTCCCGGACGGCGAACCGGCGTGGCTTCCGGCGCAGCTCGTCCACCTCGTGTCCGACCGCGACGAGCCGCCCATCTCCCGGTCGACGAGCAACGGGCTCGCCTGCCACGCCAGCGAAGCCGAGGCGACACAGCGCGCGCTCCTCGAGGTGATCGAGCGCGACGCGTTCATGATCACGTGGAACGCACGGCTCTCGTGGCCGCGTCTCGCGTGGAAGGGCAACGACGCACTCGAGACGTTCGTGCGCGAGCGCGTCGCGCCCACGGGGCTGCGCGTCTCTGCGATCGACCTGAGCGCGTTCTGGGACGTTCCGTGCGTGCTCGGCGTTGCGCGGAGCGGCGTCCCCGGCGGGGCACCGCTCGGAGTCGGCGCGGCCGCGGCGACGACGGTCGAGCGGGCAGTCGAGAAGGCGCTCGACGAGGCGATGCGCGTGCGGACGTGGGCGCAAGCGCTGCGCCAGCATGGCGTTCCGCCGCCGGAGCAGATCCGCGACTTCGACGACCACGTCCGCTACTACGCCGAGCCGGCGAACGCCGTCCGGGCGTCGTTCCTCGACGCCTCGGCGCGCACACGCGCTGCGGCGGACGTGCGCCTCTTGCCCGGGAAGACCCCGCCCGCGCACGTGGAGGCGATCTGCGAGCGGCTCGCGCGCCGCTCGGCGTCGGCGTACACGGTCGACGTGACCTCGCCCGACGTCCGCGAGGCCGGTCTCACGGTGATTCGCGTCGTCGCGCCGGAGCTGTGCGCACTCGACGTCGAGCACGACGCGCGGATGCTCGGCGGCCGCCGCATCTATGACGAGCCGCGCCGGCTCGGGTGGCGGCGGCTGACGGAGGCGGACGTCAATCCCGACCCGCATCCGTTCCCGTGAGGCCGAAGGCCGCACCGCTCGTGCGCGCCGAGCTCTACGGCGACGGCGAGCCGGCGATCGACGATCCCGCGGAGCTCTTCCACGAGGCGTCGAAGCTCCACCCGGCGCTCGTGCATCGGCAGGCGGCGGGGCTCGTCCGGCTCGCCGCGAACAGCGACCTCCAGACCGCGGCAGCACATGCCGTGCGGCGCAACCTGGAACGCACCGCGCACGCGTTGCCGCACCCGCTCCCGTGCGACGTCTCGCTCTCCCGCGCGTTCGACCTACGCGCGACCCGGCGCGAGTTCGCAGCGCAGCCGCTCGGAGTCGCCGTCGTCGCGACGCTCCTCGACGCCGCCTACGGCGTCCGCGGCTCGGCCCGGCGCACCGTGCCGTCGGGGGGAGCGCTCTATCCGCTCGAGGTGCTCATCGCCGTCCGCGACGTCGACGGTCTGCCGCGCGGCGTGCACCGCTACGACGCGGCGCTGCACGCGCTCGAGGAGCAGACGTTCGACGATCCGTGGGCTGCACTCGAGGCGGCGTGCCCGTTCCCGGGCCTCTTTGCCGGCGCCGCCTGCGCGTTCCTCCTGCTGGCGGTCTTCGGACGCACGCGGTTCAAGTACGGCCAGCGCGGCTACCGCTTCGCCCTGCTGGAGGCCGGGCACGTTGCGCAGAACGTCGTCCTCGCAGCGGCTGCCCTCGACGTCGCCGCGCTGCCGCTCGGCGGCTACTACGACGCGCAGGTCGACGCCGTCGCAGGCGCCGACGGCGTCGAGGAGTCCGTCGTCTACGTAGTCGTCCTCGGTACGGCCGCATGAGGCGTCGCGGAACGCTCACCTCCCTCGCGCTCCTCATCGTGCTCGGTCCGCTCCTGCTCCGGCTCGCACCGACACCGCCGCCCCGCGGCCCGCTGGCGATCGCGCTGTCGGCTCCGCTGGGGCTTGGCGCAGGCGTCCTCCTGTTCGCGTTCCTCGCGCGCACCCATCCCCGGTTCCTGCTCACACGGCTCGCCCTACTCGCAACGCTCGTCGTCGCGCTCACCGGCATGAGCGAGGAGGCGGTCTGGCGCGCGTTCGCCCTCGCGCGGCTCATCGGACCGGCAGGGCCTGCGGCCGCGATCGGGATCACGTCGGCGGCGTTCGCAGCGACGCACCTCCCCGCGCTCCGCGCGCGCGGAGCCGCCGTGCACCTCGCGACCGGCGCGGCACTCGGAACGCTCTTCGTCTCCACGGGGAGCCTCGTCGCCTGTGCGCTCGCGCATGCCGTCTACAACGCGCTCGCCGTGCTCGGCCGCGGCGCTGTCGCACCGGCGAGCGCGATCGCCTTTCGCGCGGCGGAGAAGCGCTTCGGCTCCACGCTCGCGCTGCGGCCGCTCGATCTCGAGATCGATCGGGGCGAGCTCGTCGCGCTGCTCGGCCCGAACGGCGCCGGCAAGACGACGCTCGTCAGCCTCGTGCTCGGTCTGCGCCGCCCCACCGCCGGCGAGGTCCGCCTCTTCGGCCGGGATCCGCGCGACTGGCGCGCGCGGCGAGGGCTGGGCGCGACGCCGCAGGCGATGGGGTTCCCGCCGACGCTGCGCGTGCGCGAGATCCTCACGCTCGCACGCGCGCACGCACCGTCATCGCCGACGCTCGCCGATCTGACGGCGCAGTTCGGCCTCGACGACACCGCCGGCAGGCAAGCGGGCGGGCTCTCGGGCGGACAGAGCAGACGCCTTGCGCTCGCGCTCGCATTCGCCGCCGCGCCGGAGGTCGTCGTCCTCGACGAGCCGACGACGGGGCTCGACGTCGAGTCGCGTCGGCAGGCATGGGCTGCGATCCGCGGGTTCTCCGAGGCGGGCGGCACCGTACTGCTGACGACGCACTCGCTCGAGGAGGCGGATGCGCTCGCGCGGCGTGTCGTCGTCCTGGCGCACGGGGCCGTCGTCGCCGACGGAACCCCTGAGCGGCTCAAGACCTGCGCCGGTGCGAACCTCGAGGAGGCCTTCCTACGGCTGACGGAGGCGGTGCCGGCGTGAGGCTGACGCTCGTCCATGCGCGCGTCCAGGTCGTCGAGCTCGTGCGCTTCCCGGGCTTCAGCGTGGCGACGCTCGCGTTTCCGGCGCTCATGTTCGTGCTGTTCGGGCTCCCGCGCGCGCACGTGCACCCCGAGATCCTCGTCGCGTCGTACGCCGCGTTCGCCGTGCTCGGCGTCGGGTTCTTCCAGTTCGGGGTCTCCGGGGCGATCGAGCGGGGCACGCCGTGGCAGGCGTGGCTGCGTACGCTCGCGGCGCCCCCGATCGTGCGCATCGCCGCGCGCGTCCTCGCCGCGCTCGTGTTCGCACTCGCGTCGGTGGCCGTGGTGATCCTGGTAGCGCTCGCGACGACGTCCGCGTCGCTGTCGGCGACCGCCTGGCTCCGCCTCGCCGCCGGGCTTCTGGCCGGATCGGTGCCGTTCGTCGTCCTCGGTCTCGCGATCGCGTACTGGGCGTCGCCGAAGAGCGCGCTCCCCGTTGCGAACATCCTCTACATGCTGCTCGCCTATGCGGGCGGATTGTGGACAGGCCCGGGAGACCTGCCGCGTAGCGTGCGCGCCGTCTCGCCGTACACGCCGACACGCCAGTGGGGCGACGTGCTGTGGCCGGCAGTCGCGGGCGCGCCGTGGCGCCTGTCGCATTGGCTCCTGCTCGCCGCGTACGCCGTAGCGTTCGGCGCGCTTGCCGCTTGGGGCTTCGCGCGCGAGGAGCTCAGGAGATTCCGCTAGAGGGTTGATGGGAAATCCGGCCGCCGTCGGGGGCGCTCCAGGCCAAGCGGGGCAGTGCGGGCGGTCGCGACGCGTAGCAGAGCTACGCGTCGTGGCCGAACGTGCTGATCCCGCGCCGCGCCTGGGGCGTCATCCGGCCCGGCCGAATTTCACATCAGGCCTCTAGTACACGCTGCGGAGCAGCTCTTCGATCTCAGCCGGCGTGGCCGGGTGTGGATTCGCCTGGTTGCCGCCGCGCTGCGCGGCAGAGGCCGCGAGCTCGGGGATGTCCGCCTCCGGGACGCCGAGCTCGCGAGAGACGTGTGACGCCGCCGAGCGCGGTCAGCTCCTCGACGCGCGCGATGGGGTCGCCGCCGACGGCTTCGCCGAACGCGCGCACGGCCGCCGGCGCGTAGCGCGTGTTGTAGCGGAGCGCGGGCGGCAGGAGGATGCCGTTCAGCGTCCCGTGCGGGAAGCCGTACTTGCCGCCGACCGCCTGCGCCATCGCATGCGCGAGCGCGAGCATCGAGCCGGCGAGCGCCTCGCCGCCGCACGCAGCGCCGCGCAGGAGCTCGGTGCGCGCGTCGCGGTCGGCCGGCGTCTCGACGACGCGCGGCAGCCAGTGCGAGATGAGCTGGGCGCCCTCGAGCGCGTGCCTCGTCCGACTCCGGGTTGTGCCCGTGCACGTACAGCGCCTCGGCGCAGTGCGCGAGCGCGTTCATCGCCGTGCCGACCGTCTCCGCCCGCGGCAGGCCGACCGTGAGCCCGACGTCGTAGACGATGCCCGCGTTGCGGGCGCCGGCGCCGCCGCCGCGCATGCGCCGCTGCGGGTCGCGCACGCCGAAGTACGGCGTCCACTCCGCGCCGGAGTACGTCGTCGGCACCGAGACGAGCGGGACGCGGGCCCCCGCCGAGATCGCCTTGCCGAGGTCGATCGCGCTGCCGCCGCCGACGGCGACGACGCAGTCGCGCGCGAGATCGGCCGCCTCCTCGACGCGCGACGACGGAACCTCGTTCCACCGCGCCGCCGGCGGCGAACGGCAGCTCGAGCGCATCCCAGCGCGGGCTCGCGACGACGAGCGGCGGATCGTGCACGCCGAGCTCGTCGAGCACCTCGGCGAGCAGCGAGACGTTCCCCCAGCGGACGATCACGCGAGTTTCGCCCGCGCGAAGTCGACGAACTGCTGCGCGACGCGCGTCTCCGCGCGACCGGTCGAGCGGACGAGCGAGATCTCGCGTACCGGGTCGAGCCCCTGCACGCGCGCGACCGCGAGCGCGCCCGCAGCGACGTCGGCGTCGATCGCCGCGCGCGAGATGAACGTGATCCCGTAGCCGGCGATCGCCGCGCTCCGCGCCGACTCCTGCAGGCCGAGCTCGAGCCGCACGTCGAGATCGCGCAGGCGCACGCCCGCGGTCGCGCAGCTCGTCCTCGATCACCTGCCGCACGCCGGCGCCTTCCTGCATGAGCACGATCGGCTCGTCGCGCAGCTCCTCGATCGTCACCGTGCGGTCGGCGAAGCGGTGGCCGCGCGGGACGGCGAGCACGACCTCGTCCCGGAAGAACGGCTCGAAGACGACGCCGCGATGGCGCCGCTGCGCGCCGACGACGCCGAGCTCGAGCTCGCGCCGCGCGACCTGCTCGATGACGTGCTGCGTGTCGGAGACCGACAGCGCGACCGTCACGGCCGGGTGCCGCCGCTGGAACTCGCCGAGGACGACCGGCAGCACCGTCCCGCCCGGCCCGGTGGAGGCGCCGATCTCGAGCCGCCCGGAGAGCTCGCCGTCCGCCTCCTCGCCGAGCTCGGCGAGGAGCTGCTCCTCCTGCGCGAGCAGCCGCTGCGCGCTGCGGTAGAGCCGGTGCCCCGCCTCGGTCGGCTCGACGCGGCGGCCGGAGCGGTCGAGCAGCTGCCGGCCGAGCCGCTTCTCGAGCGAGCGGATCTGGAGACTCACCGCCGGCTGGGTCACGCCGAGCTGCTCCGCCGCGCTGCGAGAAGCTCCGCCGCTCGACGACGGCGCAGAACGCCGCCAGCTGCCGCGTGTCCATTAGCGGAGCTTATCTTCGGTTTCTTGGCCCGGGGATCTAGCATCGAGCTGTGACGGAGGACACCCTCGTCCGCGGCTACCGGGACCTCGCCCGCGAGACGCCCGCCCGCCCGCGCGACGTCCTCCTGCGCACGCTCGACCTCGTCCTCTCGGCGATCTTCGTCGTCGCCGCGCTGCCGGCGGCGACGGTCATCGCGCTCGCACTCGTCGCGACGAGCGGCTTCCCCGTCCTCTACCGCGGCGAGCGTGTCGGGCGCGGCGGCCACGTCTTCACGATGTTCAAGTTCCGGACGCTGAAGCGCGACGCCGAGTCGCGCCTCGGCCCGTACCTCGGCGAGGAGCTCGTGCGCCGCACCGAGGAGGAGTTCGCGCCGCTCGGCAAATGGCTGAAGGCGACGCAGCTCGACGAGATCCCGCAGTTCGTCAACGTCCTGCGCGGCGACATGAGCCTCGTCGGCCCGCGGCCGATCCGGCCCGTCTTCTTCGAGGAGCTCGCGCGCGACCTGCCCGCGTACTGGCAGCGCCTCGTCGTGCGGCCCGGCCTCACCGGCCTCGCGCAGGTGCGGCGCGGCTACGAGACGTCGATGGCGGAGAAGCTCGCGCACGACCTCGAGTGGATCGCCGACCGCTCGGTGCGCCTCTACCTCCGCACCGTCTTCGCCACCGGGTGGCGCGTCCTGAAGCAGTCGCTGCGAGGTCTCGCATCCCGCGGCGCCTGAGAATCGCAGCCCTCGCGGTCGCCGCCATCTTCATCGGCTACGGCGCGTGGATGGTCACGCACCCACACCACGACGCGCACGCTGCTCGTCGGGGTCGACGACGACACGCTCAAGTGGACGCCGTTCCCGCTCACCGTCGTGCGGCGGCAGCAGTCGCTCGGCGCGGACGCGGTGCGCGTCTGGGTGCCGTGGCGCGGCGAGACCGACGCCGACGGCGGTGCGGCGCGACGAGCTGTCGCGCGCCGAGACCGCCGCGCGCACGACGACCGTCGTCCTCGCCGTCTTCGGCTTCGGCGCGAGCACGCCGACGGCGGCGTGGGCGCAGACGGCGCTTCTGCGGCTACGCGCGCGCCGCCCTCGCGCTCGTTCCCGACGCGCGCGCGATCGTCGTCTGGAACGAGGCGAACTCGAAGACGTACTGGCGCGGCACGCCCGCCGCAGTACGAGTCGCTGCTCGCGCGCTGCTACGACGTCCTCCACTCGACGCGCGTCGAGGTGCTCGACTCGACTGCGTCCGCGCACGCCCCGCTCGCGTTCCTCGGCGCGCTCGCCGCCGCGTACCGCGCGAGCGGCCGGACGGAGCCGCTCGTCGACGGCTTCGGCCACAACCCGTACCCGCTCACCGCCGGCGAGGCTGCCGACGGCCGTGCACCGCGGCGACTTCCTCGGCGAGGGCGACTATCCGCGGCTCGTGACCGCGCTGCGGGCGTTCGGTGGGACGCCGACGATCTGGTACCTCGAGGACGGCTTCCAGACGGACGCGATCTCGCCCGCGCAGCAGGCGCGCGACGTCGCCGCCGCCCTCCGCCTCGCCGCCTGCCAGCCGCTCGTGCACGCCTTCTTCAACTTCGAGCTCGTCGACGAGCGGCGCGCCGCCGGGTGGCAGTCCGGGCTCATCGCCCGCGGCGGGCACGCGAAGCCGGCGGCGGCCGCGTTCGCCCGCGCCTCGCGCCGCTGCCGCACCTAGAGTTCGCGGCCGATGTGCGGGATCTGTGGAATCGCCGGCGCCGCCGACCGGGCGCGGCTCGAGGCGATGAGCGCGACGCTCGTGCACCGCGGGCCCGACAGCGCAGGCGATTACGTCGACGGCTCCGTCGCGCTCGCGCTCGCGTCGGCTCTCGATCATCGACCTCGAGGGCGGCGACCAGCCGATCTTCAACGAGGACGAGAGCGTGCGTCGTCGTCCAGAACGGCGAGATCTACAACCACCCGGAGCTGCATGCGCGAGCTGCGCCGCGACGGGCACACGTACCGCACGCACTCCGACACGGAGACGCTCGTCCACCTGTACGAGCGCGACGGCCTCGACTTCGCCCGGCACCTGCGCGGCATGTTCGCGATCGCGCTCTGGGACGTGCGCCGGCGGCGGCTCGTGCTCGCGCGCGACCGGTACGGGATCAAGCCGCTCTACTACCGCGCCGCGGCGGGCGACGCTCGAGTTCGCGTCGGAGCTGCGCGCGCTGCCGCGCGGCGAGATCGACCTCGACGCGCTCGAGGCGTTCCTCGCCTTCAACTCGATCCCGGCGCCGTACTCGATCTTCCGCGACGTGCGGAAGCTGCCGGCCGGGCACCTGCTCGTCTGGGAGGAAGACGGCGAGCTTCCACGTCGAGCGCTACGCGCATCCGGTGCCCGTCCAGGAGGCCGAGCTGCGCGGCGACGACGAGGCGGAGCTCGTCGAGGAGCTGCGCGCGCGCCTGCGCGACTCCGTCCGCGCCCACCTGCTCGCCGACGTGCCGGTCGGCGTGCTCCTCTCCGGCGGCGTCGACTCGGCCGTCCTCGCCGCGCTCGCCGCGCAGGAGACGCCGGAGGCGGTGCACACGTTCACCGATCGGCTTCGCCGAGCGGAGCTTCGACGAGCGCGCCGACGCGCGCCGCGTCGCCGAGCGCTACGGCACGAACCACCACGAGCTGCTCCTCCAGCCCGACCCGCGGCTGCTGCTGCCCGCGCTCGCCGACGCGTTCGACGAGCCGTTCGCCGACTCGTCGGCGCTGCCGACGTACCTCGTCTCGCAGCTCGCGGCCGAGCACGTGAAGGTCGCGCTCTCCGGCGAGGGCGGCGACGAGCTGTTCGGCGGCTACTACACGTACGCGGCCGACCTGCTCGCCGACCGCGTCGGCCCGCTCGCGCGCATTGGCGTCGCCGCTCGTCGAGCGCGCTGCCGAGCTCGACGCGGGCGCGTGAGCCTCGACTACCGCGCGAAGCGCTTCGTCCGCGCCGCGCACCTGCCGCCGCTCGAGCGGCACCACGGCTGGAAGGAGATCTTCTCGCCGGACGCGCGCGCCGAGCTGCACGGCCGGCGCGAGCGCGCTTCGACCCCGTCGACGTCTACCGCGAGCGCTACGCCGAGACGGCGGGCGCGGACGAGCTCGCGCGCCTCCAGCACGTCGACTTCGGCGTCTACCTCGTCGACGACCTGCTCGTGAAGACCGACCGCGCGTCGATGGCGCACTCGCTCGAGGCGCGCGTCCCGTTCCTCGACCCGGTCGTGACGAACTTCGCGTTCGCGCTGCCGACGCAGCTCAAGCGTGCGCGGGCTGTCGAAGAAGGTGCTGCTGCGCAAGGCGGCCGAGCCGCTCCTCCCGCGCGAGATCGTGCACGGGCGGAAGCGCGGCTTCTCGATCCCGGCGGCCGCGTGGCTGCGCGGCGAGCTCGCGCCGTTCGCGCGCGACGACGCTCTCCGCGGAGACGCTGACGCGGCAGGGCTTCTTCCGGCCGGCGGCCGGTGACGCGGCTGCTCGACGAGCACGTCGCGCGGCGCGCAGGACAGACAGCCGGCAGCTCTGGGGCCTGCTCGCGTTCACGCTCTGGTACGAGCGCCACGTCGAGCAGGAGCCGCCGCTCCTGCGATCGGCCCGGATGGAGGCGCTGCTCGCGTGAGGGTGTGGATCGACATGACCGCGACGGCGCACGTGCTCGTCTTCCGGCCGCTGATCGAGATCATGCGCGGCCGCGGCGACGAGGTGGAGATCACCGCGCGCGACTACGCGCAGACGCTCCAGCTGCTCGAGCTGCACGGCCTCGAGCCGCCGAGGTGATCGGCAGGCACGGCGGCCGCTCGCGCGTCCAGAAGGCGCGGCGCATGGCCGGGCCGGCTCGGCGCGCTCAAGCGCTGGGCGAAGGGCCGCGACTTCGACGTCGCGCTCGCGCACGGCTCGCACGAGCTGACGATCACCGCGCGCCGGCTCGGCATCCCGAGCTCGACGACGTTCGACTACGAGTTCGCGACGCTCCAGCACCAGCTCGGCTGCCGCGCGGCGACGAAGGTCGTCGTCCCCGACGCGATCCCGCCCGAGCGGCTCGACGAAGTACGGCGTCCGGCCGCCGAAGCTCGTCCAGTACCCCGGCCTGAAGGAGGAGTACTACCTCGCCGACTTCGAGCCCGACCGCTCGCTCCTCGACCGGTTCGGCGTCGACCCGGCGCGCGTGCTCGTCGTGCTGCGGCCGCCGCCCGACGTCTCGCTCTACCACCGCCAGTCGAACCCGCTCTTCCCGATGACGCTCGAGCACCTCGGCCGCCTCGAGAACGTGCACGCGTTCGTGCTGCCGCGCACGGAGGAGCAGCGCGAGTACGTCCGGCGGCTCGCCCTGCCGTCGGTGATCCTCCCGGAGAAGCGCCGTCGACGCGCAGAGCCTCATCGCGCTCGCCGACCTCGTCGTCTCGGCCGGCGGGACGATGAACCGCGAGGCGGCCGCGCTCGGCGTGCCCGTCTACACGACGTACGGCGGCCGGCTCGGCGGCGTCGACGAGGAGCTCATCCGCGAAGGGCGCCTGAAGCCGCTCACCGACCCGCGCGCGCTCGACCTCGACGAAGCGCGCCGCCGGCGCCGGCGAGCGCACGCGCCGCGACCCGGCGCTCATGCTCGAGCTGCTCCTCTCCGCGCTCCCCTGAGCCGTGGAACAATCGGGTCCGTGGACGGTCTCACCGTCGGCGGCGACCGGGCGCAACGACATCCGCTGCGCACGGCCGCTGCGATCGCCCTCGGCGTCCTCGTCATCGCCGCCGTCGCCGCCGTGTGCGTCTTCGTCTGGCTCGGCGCCTACGCGCCGCTCGAGGGCCTCGACTCGGGCTTCGCGCCCGGCCCGGGCATCGGCGCCGCCGTGCAGCCCGTGACCGGATCCCTCGGCCGGCCCGTCTACTTCCCGACGCGGCGGCACGGCCGGTCGTTCGACATGGCGATCACGCTCCACAACAAGGGCCGCTTCGCCGTCACGGTCACGGGCCTCGACGAGCCGCCGCCCGGCCCGACGCCGTGGATCGGCGCGACCGCGCTGCTCGCGACGACGTCGGCGACGGCGAGCGCGACGCCGGCGGAGCTCGTCCCCTTCCGGCGCCTGCGGCTCGCCCCCGGTGACGACGCGATCGTCGTCGTCCGGTTCGGCATGCGCTGCGAGAACGCGACGTCGGCGACGCCGGACGTCTACGCCGACCGGGTGCGGCTGCGGTACAGCTACCTGTCGCTGTTCACGCGGACGCAGACGGTTCGTCTGCCGTTCGCGGTGACGCTTCGGTGCGTCGGGGGGCCGCCGGCGACGCCATAGTCTCGCGAACGGGCGCCCGCACGATCGCGCCGAGCTTCGCGACCACCTCGAGCGTGTCGCCCGCGTCGGCGAGCCCTTCGAGCTCGCCGAGCTGGTCCGAGAGCCACGCGGCGTCGATCGGCGGCCGGGACAGGCGCTTGATCTTCGGATGCTCGGTCTCGCCGACGGACTCGTCGCCGCTCCAGAGCTCCTCGTGGATCTTCTCGCCCGGCCGCGAGCCGACGAACGCGATGCGCACGTCTCGTGGGCCGGTCGCCGTGTCGCCCGGGAGACGCGGCTCGTGCCCGGAGAGCCGCACCATGTTCATCGCGAGGTCGACGATCTTCACGGGCTCGCCCATGTCGAGGACGAAGATCTGCCCGCGGCCGCCGATCGCGCCCGCCTGCACGACGAGCGACACCGCTTCCGGGATGGTCATGAAGAAGCGCGTCATCTCGGGATGCGTCACCGTCACCGGGCCGCCGCGCTCGATCTGCCGGCGGAACGTCGGGATGACCGACCCGGACGAGTTGAGCACGTTTCCGAAGCGGACGGCGACGAAGCGCGTCTGCACGTCGCGACGGTGGCCGAGCGACTCGATGACCCACTCGCACAGCGCCTTCGACTGGCCCATGACCGTCTTCGGATTGACCGCCTTGTCGGTGGAGATGAGGACGAAGCGCTCGACGCCGAACTCCGCCGAGAGCTCGGCGGTGATGCGCGTGCCGACGACGTTGTTGCGCACGGACTCGAGCGGATGCGTCTCCATGAGCGGCACGTGCTTGTACGCGGCCGCGTGGAAGACGACGGTCGGCTTGTACTTCTCGAACACCTCGCGCCGGAACGCCGCGCGGTTGCGGACGTCGACGAGCTTCGGCACGGCGGCGGTGAAGTCGCGCTCGTCGACGAGCTCGCGCTCGATGTCGAACAGCGCGGTCTCGCCGTTGTCGACGAGGATGAGCCGGGTCGGGCCGACGCGGGCGATCTGGCGGCAGAGCTCCGAGCCGATGGAGCCGCCCGCGCCGGTGACGAGCACGGTCTGGCCCTTGAGATAGGAGGCGATGCTCTCGAAGTCGACCTCGACCTGCTCGCGGCCGAGGACGTCCTCGACCTGCACCGGACGGATCTGGCCCGCGAGGTTCACGTCGCCGGTGATGAGCTCGTACAGCCCCGGCAGCGTCTTCACCGGCACGTTCGAGCCCTGAGCCGCCTCGACGACGCGGCGGCGCATCTCGCCCGAGGCGGACGGGATGGCGATGAGCACCTCGTCGGGCTTGTACTCGCGGACGATGCGCGGCAGCTCGGCCATCGTCCCGACGACCCGGACGCCGAGGATGCGCGTGTTGCGCTTGCGCGGGTCGTCGTCGATGAACGCGATCGGCGTGTACGCGAGCATCCGCGAGCGCTGCATCTCCTGGACGATCGAGCCGGCCCGCATCACCGGCGCCGACGACGATGACCTCCTTGCCGCGGGCGACGACGCCGAAGTGCGGCCGCTCCATGAGCGTGCGCGTCAGGAGCCGCGCGCCGGCGACGAGCGCGAGCGTGATGAGGAGATCCATCACGGCGATCGAGCGCGGCAGGCGGACGTTGTGCACCGGCGAGACGAAGTAGACGGTGACGTCGGCGACGAGCGAGGCGACGACGACGCCTTGGGCCGCGCTCCACATGTCGCGCACCGAGACGTAGCGCCACCACCGGCGGTGGAAGCCGAACAGCAGGAAGACGGCGAGCTTGATGACGACGACGAGGAGGATCGTCCGCCGCAGCAGCGTGTCGTAGTAGATCGGGAGCGCGTGGTCGAACCGGAGCCTGAACGCGAGGAACCACGAGACCGCCACGATCGCGGCGTCGGCGACGAGCTGGAGGAAGCGGCTCTTGCCGAGCCCGCTCATGCGGTGGCGACTGCGCCGACCGCTGAGCGGACGACGTCGACCACCTGCGCCTGCGTCTCGACCGGGATCCCCGGCCAGAGCGGAACGGAGAAGTTCTCCCCGGCCACGCGCTCGGTCTCGGGCAGCGAGCCGGGCTCGTTGCCGAGGAAGCGCAGCGCGGGCTGCAGGTGCAGGGGCGTCGTGTAGTAGACCGCGGACGCGATCTTCGCCTCCGTCAGCGCGGCGCGGATGCGGTCGCGCTCGGGGGAGCGGCACACGAAGAGGTGGTAGATGTGGCCCGGCTCGTCCTGCGGGATGTCGACGAGGTCGCCGAGGCCGAGCTCGGCGTAGCGGGCGGCGGCGGCGCGACGGCCGGCGTTCCACTCGTCGACGTGCGTGATGAAGAGACGCAGCATCGCGGCCTGCACTTCGTCGAGGCGCGAGTTGTAGCCGACGAAGTCGAACTCGGTCTTGTCGCGCGAGCCGTGGAACGAGAGCATCTGCACGCGATCCGCGAGCTCCACGTCGTTCGTGGCGACGAGCCCGCCGTCGCCGAGGCAGAAGAGGTTCTTCGTCGGGAAGAAGCTGTACGTCGCGACGGTGCCGGTCTTCGCGACGCCCGGCGCGCCGAATGCCTGCGCCGCGTCCTCGATCACCGGCAGGCCTAGCGTGACGAGCTCGTCCATCGGCGCGGGCCGCCCGAACAGGTGCACGGGCATGATCGCGCGCGTGCGCGGCGTGATCTTCGCGGCGACGTCCTCGGGATCGACGTTGAGCGTCACGGGGTCGACGTCGGCGAAGACCGGCGTGGCGCCGCGGCGCGCGATCGACTCGGCCGTCGCGTAGAACGTGAACGCCGGGCAGATCACCTCGTCGCCGGGGCCGATCTCCATCGCGTCGAGAACGAGGACGATCGCGTCGGTGCCGTTGGCGACGCCGACGGACTTCGCGACACCGAGGTGCGCGGCCGCCTCCTTCTGGAACTCCCAGTAGTTCGATCCCCGGATGAACTGGCCGCTTTCGAGAACTTCTCGGAACCGGCGCTCGATCTCCGGGATCAGCGGGGCGTACTGAGACTTGACGTCAATCAGTGGTATCGGAGACACGGCCTCGCCTCACTCTAGCGGCACTGAGCCAGCGGTAGAGGAGATACGCCGCGAGGAGCACGATGCCTGCAACCACGAGGTATTCGACGTACTTGAAGCCGTGGTCGAACCGGCGGTAGCTCGATCCGAGGCCGTAGCCGATCCCGGCGATGGCGAACGCCCAGATCGCGGAGCCGATGAGGGTCAGCACCGTGTACGGGGCGAGGCGCATCTCGAGAGCCCCGGCCGGATACGAGACGAACGAGCGGACGATCGGAGTGACCCGGCCGACGAGGACGCCGAGGTTCCCCCAGCGGTCGAACCAGCGCTCGGCCCGCTCGAACCGCTCCGGCGTCACATGGAACCACCGGCCGTGCTGCTCGAGGAGCAGCCGCCCACCGATCCGGCCGATGCCCCACCCGACGATCGCGCCGACGAAGTAGCCGAGCGTCCCCGCGAGGGCCATGACGAAGAACGCGCCGATGCCGAAGTGGACGTTCGCCCCGAAGAGCGAGACGTGGTGCGCCGAGGCGAAGACGCCGGCGGCGATCGCACCGGCGTAGAGCATGACGAGCTCGCTGAAGGCCGGGAAGAGCGCGTCGATCGCCATCAGCCCGAAGACGGCATAGGCGCCGTGGGACGCGACCTGCGAGGTGAAGCTCGAGGAGACGCTTGCGACGAGCACGGGCGCGATCCTAACGGCGCGCGACGAACGGAGCGGTGAGCTCGACCGTGCCGATCGAGTTCGCCGCGACGACGTGCACCTGGTACGCACCGGTGAATGCGAGCGATCCCGTCCACAGGCGGCCGTTCCAGATGACCTTCTGGGCGCCCGGCTGCATCTTCGCGTTGACGAGCGTCGCGAGGACGATGCCCGTCCGCGTCTCGATCGTCGCCGTCACCTTCGCAGGATGGACGAGCTGGAAGCTCGCGGTGAGGATGCCCTTCGACGCCGGGTCGATGTGGGCGTTCGAGGGAGACGCCTGCAGCGCGCCGAGCGTGTTGTCGAGGAGGAACGGACGCTCCGCGGTCGTCGTGCGCCCCTGCGCGTCGGCCGCGCTCACGTCGAGCTTCCACTGGCCCTCCGTGCTCGGCTGCCCGTCCCACGTCACCGTGTGCAGGCCCGGCTGCTCCGCGTCCTGCGCGAGCGTGATCGCCGCGCCGCCGGGCCCGGTGAGCGACGCCGTCACCTGCGCCGGGACGACGAGCTTGTACGAGAACGTCTCCGAGTCGTCGACGCCGTCGCCGTTCGGCGAGACGACGTCCGCCGACGGCGGCGCCGCGTAGACGCCGTTGTACGAGAGGACGAGCGCGTCGGAGATCGGCGGCTCCGCCTTCACCGGGCGCGTGAGTAGCGTGCCGTCGAAGGCCATGCCCGCCGGTGTGCCGCTGCCGAGCCCCATCGCGGTGACGGCGCCGAGCCGCGCCATCGCGCTCGCGAGCTCGTAGTTCGTCATGCCCGCGCTGTACGCGGAGCCGCCGCCCTCGACGGTGACGAGGAGGATGCGTCCGTCCGCGAGCTGGCCGACCGCGCTGCGCGCGCCGCGTACGTTGAGCACCGAGTCGTCGAACGACTCGTCGGCGCGGAAGACCGGCTTGCCGTTGAGCACGAGGAGCGGGCCGCCGCCGATCGCGTAGGACTGGCTGCTCCAGTTCGGCGTGAGCGTGAGGCGGAACTCGACCGTCGTCCCCGCCGGCGCCTCTGCGGTGAGATGCGGCGCCTGCGCGCCGCGCGAGACGAGCACGGCGCCGCCGGGCGGGATCGGCGTGCCGCCCTGCGCGAGCACCTGCGTCACGACGCCGGAGACGACGCGGTTCGGCTGCGTCGGCGGCAGCGACGCGATGACGTCCTCGACGACACCGCTCTCCGCCGGCGTCGCCGGCCCCCACGCCGACGTGTACAGCGTCGTGTGGCCGGAGACGGGCTTGTCGTTGAGGTCGAGCTGACGGCGCTGACTCGTCCCGCGCCACGTGCCGTCGAATGCGACGCGCGCGACGGCGAGCGTCCCGTCCGGCGCGATGCCGAGGCTCGACCGGGAGGACGAGGGCGCCTCTTCGAGGGTGCCGCCGCGCATGACGATGCCGGTGGCGGGCCCGTTCCCGGCGAAGAAGTCGCCGTTGACGCCGACCTCGGTCGCCGTCGCGCTCGCGTCCTTCTCGATGTCGGTGAGCCGCTCGGTCCCCGCGACCGCGTTGTGCGCGAGTGCAGGCGTGAGCGTGTAGAGCGAGCCGTCGGGCTTCGGCGCGATGACGGCGTCGACGACGACCGGGCCGCGCGAGGTGAACTGCACCTGTCGCTGGTACGTCACGCCCGGCATGAGCAGCTGCGACGAGACGATCTGGCTCGCGGCACGGCGCGCGGCGCCGGCCGGCACGGCGAGCGTCCCGGCGACCGCGGCAAGGATGAGCAGCTTGCGAAGCACGACCCCGCGCCAGGTTAGCGGCCTGCGAGGCGGGCGACCGCCGCCAGCGCCAACTCCTCCACGCGGGCCCGCAGCGGAGCGCGCTGCGCCGGGTCGTAGCGGCGCGGCACCTCCTCGACGAGCACGACGAGGGAGAGGTAGAGCCGGTAGAGGTCGAGCCGCGTGCGGGCGGCGGCGTCGAGCTCGGTGGCGCCGTAGCCGGCGAGGAGCTCAGGGCGGTCGGCCGGCTCGCGCCCGAACGCGAGCGTCGGCCACTCGGCGAGCGGATCGGCGTAGAGCGAGCGTTCGCCGTCGATGACCCCGGACAGGCGGGTGCCGTCGACGAGGACGTTTCCGGCCCACAAGTCGAAGTGGACGAGCACCGGCACCGTGACCTCGTCGAGCGCCGGAGCCGCGGCGTCGAGCGCGGCGCGTGCATCGGCGATCGAGAACGGCAGCCGCGCGTCGTAGCGCAGCGCGTCGTCGAGCACCGCGCCGAGGATCAGGGAGAAGGCCTCACGCCACGTTGCCGCCTGAAGCGACGGGCGGCCGACGTAGCCGAAGGTCTGGCCGGCGACACGGTGGAGCCGCGCGACCGCCTCTCCGAGCGCGCGCTCGACGTCGACATCGCCGGCGCGGTGCAGCGGCGTGCCGGGCAATCGCGTCATGACGAGCCAGTCGCGGTCGACGAGCTCCCTCGACGTGTCGACGTGGACGAGCTCCGGCGCAGGGAAGTCGAACTCGCGGGCGCGCCTGCAGAAGTCGACCTCGGCGTGCACGAGTCCGTCCTCGTAGGCGAGAAGCGGCGTCCCGGGCTCGGGCCAGACCTTGAGGACGACGTCGTCGGTCGCATAGCAGACCGTGAACTCGCCGTCGCGTAGCTCGACGAGGTCGCCCGCATCTGCGCCGGCCTCGCGCAGGAGCGCCCGCGCCTGCTCGTGCGCGAGCGGCTGCTTCGTCGCGCTGTGAACCTCGGCCGCCACGCGGCGGCTAGTTCCAGACGCGGACGTCGCGGTACAGCGTGTCGCGCTGCACCGGCGTCTTGCCCAGCGACCGGATGAGGTGGACGAACTCGTCCGCCGTCGTGCGATGGGTCGTGCCCGCGGCCGAGACGACGTTCTCCTCGATCATCACCGAGCCGAGGTCGTCGGCGCCGAACTGGAGCGCGACCTGGCCGATCTTCTTCCCCTGCGTCACCCACGACGAGCCGATGTGCGGCACGTTGTCGAGGTAGATGCGCGATACCGCCTGCGTGAGCAGGTAGTCGAACGACGTCGGCCGCGTATCCGGCGGCACCTTGTCGCCGAGCCGGTTGCCGTCGTCCTGGAACGTCCACGAGAAGAACGCGCGGAAGCCGCCGGTCTCGTCCTGCAGGTCGCGGATGCGCCGCATGTGCTCGACGCGCTCCTCGAGCGTCTCGACGTGGCCGTACATCATCGTCGCCGTCGTCGAGATGCCGAGCCGGTGCGCGTGCCGCATCACGCCGATCCACTCGGAGCTCTTCGTCTTCTGCGGCGCGATGATCTTGCGCACGCGCTCGACGAGGATCTCCGCGCCGCCGCCCGGGATCGAGTCGAGGCCCGCGTCGCGCAGCCGCGTCAGCGTCTCCGGGATCGTCAGCTTCGAGCGCCGCGCGATGTGCTGCACCTCCGACGGCGACAGCGCGTGCAGGTGGATCGCGTAGCGCGCCTTGATCGAGCGGAAGAGATCCTCGTAGTAGTCGATGCCGAGATCGGGATGGTGGCCGCCCTGCATGAGGAGGCCGGTGCCGCCGATCGCGAGCGTCTCCTCGATCTTCTTGAAGATCACCGGCTTCGGCAGGAGATACCCCTCGCGCGTGTCGCCGGGGCTCCGGTAGAACGCGCAGAAGTCGCAGTCGGTGTAACAGATGTTCGTGTAGTTGAGGTTGCGGTCGATGATGAACGTGATCCGCTCGGGATCGTGCTTGCGATTGCGGATCTCGTTCGCCACGCGACCGACGGAGACGAGGTCGCGCGAGCGCAGCAGGGCGACCGCGTCCTCGTCCGTGATGCGTTCGCCTTCGAAGGCCTTCTCGAGGATCGCGTTCACGCGACTGCGGCGCCGGTCGTCTGCACGAACCGGAGCTCCGGAACCGTCTCGAGCTGGCCGGCGTCGCGGGCGAGCTCGAGGAACGTGTACAGGCCGGCACGTTCGCGCGGGCCGAAGCGGTAGCGGAGCTTCTCGAAGTAGCGGGCGAGGAAGCCGGCGGGATAGCCGTAGCGCTCCGCTGCCTCGAACGCGAGCTGCTCGGGCTCGGCGCGCGCACGCCGGACCGAGGCGACGAGCGCGTCCTCGAGCTCGGCGAGGCCGTCCGCGAGCGGCTCGGGGCAGGCCCAGACCGCGAAGACCATCGGCAGGCCCGTGCGCTCGAGCCACAGGCGGCCGAGGTCGTGGTGCGGCGTCGGATCCTCGAACGCCGACTTGAGCGCCGCATCGCCGATGAGGAGCTTCGCGTCCGCCTCCTCGCCGAGCGGCACGTGTTCGGCCTCGGGCAGCAGCACCTTCGTCAGGACGACCGACGTCGCCGACTCGGGCGTGACGGCGACGACGCGCACCTGCTCGAGCGGCTTCTTCGACACGAGCTGGATCGACTCGACTGCGCCCTCCGACGCGACGCAGAGGCGCGGCAGCAACCGCAGCTTGTCCGCGTTGCGCGCGTACTCGATCGACGAGATCGGCGCGGTGTCCAGCTCTCCCTCGATGAGGAGCCGGTTGAGCTCGGTCGGAACGCCGAGCACCTCCTCCACCTCGGTCTCGACGCGGTAGAAGACCGGCGCCATGTTCACGTACGAGATGCGGCCGAGCTTCACCATCGGCGCAGCTCGTTGTAGAGCGTGTCGCGCTGCACGGGGATGCGGCCCGCCTCCTTGATGACGCGGACGAGCTCGTCGACCTTCTGCTCCGTCCCGCTCGTCGCGCCGGCCGCCTGGAAGATCTGCTCGCGTACGACCGTCCCCTGCACGTCGTTCGAGCCGAAGTGGAGCGCGACCTGCGTCAGCGGCAGGCCCATCATGATCCAGTAGGCCTTGATGTTCGGGATGTTGTCGAGCATCAGCCGCGACACCGCCGCCATCTTCAGGTCGTCGGCGCCGGTGGTGAACTTGAAGCCGCGGCGTTCGAACACGGTGTTCTCCGGATGGAACGCGAGCGGGATGAAGGCGAGAAAGCCGCCGGTCTCGTCCTGCTGCGCGCGCAGCCGCACCATGTGGTCGATGCGCTCCTCGTACGTCTCCACGTGTCCGTACAGCAGCGTGCAGTGCGTCGGGATCCCCATCCGGTGCGCGGTGTCGTGCACGTGGAACCACTCGTCGGGATGCTCCTTGCCGGGAGCGATGAGCCGGCGCACGCGGTCGGCGAAGATCTCGGCGCCGCCGCCGGGGAGCGAGCCGAGGCCCGCGTCCTTCAGCACGCGGAGCACCTCGTCGTGCGAGCACCCCTCGAGCTTCGACATGTGGTGGATCTCGGATGCTGTGTAGAACTTCAGATGGACGTCGGGCAGGGCCGCCTTCAGCTTGCGCAGCACGTCCGCATAGAACTCGAGGTCGACGTGCGGGTTCTCGCCGTTCACGCAGTGGATCTCCGTGAACCGCGACACGTCGTACTGCACGACCGCGTCCTCGACGAGCTCGTCGGCGCTGATCGTGTACGCCTCTTCCTGCTTGCCGGTCTTCGCGAACGCGCAGAACTTGCACTTCACGCGGCAGACGTTCGTCTGGTTGAGATAGAGGTTCTGGACGAAGTAGACCTCGTCGCTGCCGCCGCGATGCCGGCGCGCGCGGTCGGCGAGCTCGCCGAGCGCGAGCAGGTCGTCCGACTCCATGAGGGCGACGCCGTCCTCGAAGTCGAGGCGCTCTCCGGCGTCGATCTTCTCCCGGATCGGGGCGAACGTCTCAAGGGTGTCGAGAACTGCCAACGGGGCGTGCCTACCTCTCTCGGTTGACGACCGCGTGTGTCAGCGACTCGAGCTCGTCCCGGTGAACCTGGCCGTTGAGGCACGCGCGGGCGCGATTAGCGTAATCCAGCGCGACCTCCCGAGAGCGCTCTAGAGCACCGCTTGCGGCAACGCGCACGAGCGCGCCGTCGAGCGGGCCGCCGGCGATCGCATCGCGGACGACTTCGTCCTGCCGCGCCGCGAGCAGGAGCGGCAGCGTCGGCGTCCCGTCGCGGAGATCGGTGCCGGCGATCTTCCCGGTCTCGATCGTCGTCCCGGAACAGTCGAGGACGTCGTCGACGATCTGGAACGCGACGCCGAGCGCGAGGCCGTACGCGCCCGGACCGCCGCCGAGCCGGCACGCCGCCTCGAAGAGCTTCCCCGTCTTGAGGGCGCAGCGCTCGAGATACGCCTCGACGGTCGTCGAGGGATCGTGCGTCTGCGTCCGCTGCAGTGCCTCGCCGCGCGCGAGGCAGAGGGTCGCGTCCGCGAGGACCTCGACCGCCGCCCCGTCCCCGGTCGCGGTCAGCTCCGCGAACGCCCGCGCGAAGAGGTAGTCGCCCGTCGCCCGCGCGGCCAGCGGACCGTACACCGACCACGCGGCGGCCTTGCCGCGGCGGAAGTGGGCGCGGTCGATGAGGTCGTCGTGGACGAGCGTCGCCATGTGTACGAGCTCGACCGCGACGCCCGCCGCAATCGACGGCTCCGTGCCCGCAGGCGCGGAGAGGAAGACGAGCAGCGGCCGCATGCGCTTGCCTCCGGCGGCGAGGGCCTCGTTGCCGACGGCCGCGACGAGCCCGGGGTGGCTGGCGACGGTCCGCGCGAGGCGCTCCTCGATCGCGTCGAGGTACGTCTCGAGCCCTGGAGCTTCCCGAATCTCGGAAAGCGTGCTCATGCTTCTGCCCTCCGTACCTCCGCCACGTGCAATGCGACGATACCCCCGGCGAAGAGCCGAAATCGCACCTCAGCGAAGCCGCAGACAACGAGGAGCTCGGCGAGCTCCTCCGGACCGGGGAACCGGCGGACGCTGGCAGGCAGGTACGTGTACGCCGCGCCGCCCGGGAGGACGCGGCCGAGCGCCGGGATGAAGCGGTCGAACCAGAGCCGGTAGAAGGGCGCGAGCGGGCCGCGCGGGCTCGTGATCTCGAGGATCCCGAGCCGGCCGCCGGGGCGCAGCACCCGCCGGAGCTCGCGCAGGCCGGCGGCGAGGTCGTCGACGTTGCGGATACCGAAGCCGACGGTGACGGCATCGAACGAGGCGTCCTCGAACGCCAGCGCGAGGACGTCGCCCGCGACCCACTCGACGTCGGCCGCCTTCGTGCGCGCCCGCACGAGCATCGCTTCCGAGAAGTCGAGGCCGACGACGTCCGCGCCCCGGCCGCGTGCCGCGATCGCGAGATCGCCCGTGCCGCAGCACGCGTCGAGCACGCGGTCGCCCGGCCGGACGACAGCGTCGACGGTCGCGCGCCGCCACCGCCGGTCGAGCCCGGCGGTCATGACGCGGTTCATCGCGTCGTACACCGGAGCGATGCGGTCGAACATCCGCCGCACACCGTCGGCGGGAAGGCGGCCGCTCGACTCCGTCAGGCGAAGAGCCATGAGGGAATCTTCGCTGTTGCCGCGCGCCATCGGAGGCTTGCGCCAAGCCGCCGAGTGCGAGCACCGTGGCCCGGGCCAACGCGAAGCGTTGGAGCCGGGCCGGACCAGCGGCCGGGGATGGCGGAGCCACCACCGGTCGCGCAGAACGACCATCCGCTGACAGACACCCTCTTGATCTCCGCGTGCGGGAGCCGCGCTCTCCGGCACGCGGAGCGCACTCAGTCTCCGAGCGAGTGCGCAGCACTCGCGAGGACAGAGCTATTTCTTGCCTTGCGAGGCTTCGAGGAAGACGGCGAGGTCGTGCAGCCGCTGGTCGCCGAGCGAAGCGAACTTCGGCATCGGCGAGCCGGAGTTCACGCACGACGGGCACTGCAGGTGACGGATCTGGAAGCTGATGCCGAGCTTGCGCGTGCCGATGGCGGTGAGGTCCGGCGCGCCGAGGTTCGACGAGCCCGTCCCGAGATACGTGTGACACGCCGTACAGCCCGCGGTCGCGAACAGCTTCGCGCCGGGCACCGCCGTCGCCGGGAGCCTCTCCTGCTGCACCCACGACGGAACGTCCGCGATCACCTCGGAGGCGAGCGCCTCCTTCGCGGTCGCGCCCTTCCACGTGAGGACGGCCATCGACAGGATCGTGAGCACCGCCGCGACCATCGCGACCGGGCGCCGCGACGGGCGCCGCTCGTGGCGCAGATCCATGAACGGCAGCGCGAGCAGGAGGATGAGCCCGATCGTCGGCACGCCGATCGTCCCGAGGAACACCGACTCCGGCCACTTGAAGATGCGCAGGAGATAGAAGAGGAAGTAGAAGTACCAGTCGGGCCGCGGCACGAAGCTGACCGTGCCGGGGTCCGCCGGCGCCGCGTACTCGGGGCCGAGCAGGCCCTTGTCGAGCCCGTTGTGGTGCGGGCCGTATGCGGTCCACTTCCAGACGACGGCGAGCCCGACGATGACGACCACGACGACGAGGCTCATCACCGTGTCGTGGAACATCGCGAACGGGTAGAACGGCTTCCCGCGGTCCTTGACGTCCTTCTTGTAGCGCGCGAATCCCGCGCGGCGCTCCTCGAGCGGCGTCGGCTTCTCGCCGGCCATCAGTCCCTGCCTCCCGACGTGCCGTGCGGGACCGGCCGCGTCAGACCCGCACGCACCGGCGTGTCGACCTCGGGGCGCGCCTCGCCGGCGGCGTCACGCGACCACGGCGGCGACGTCACGCCGAGCCGGATGACGAGATAGAGGTGCAGCGTGATGAGGCCGATGATTCCGGCCGGGATGATCAGCATGTGGAGCGAGTAGAAGCGCGACAACGTGTCGGGGCCGATCTCCTGGCCCGAGCGTAGGAACTGCGCGAGCCACGGCCCGAGGAACGGCGCCGTCCCGTTGAGGTTGATGCCGACGACGCTCGCCCAGTACGCCGTCTGGTCCCACGGGAGCAGGTAGCCGGTGAAGCCTTCGGTGAGGCCCATGACGAGGATGAGCACGCCGATGATCCAGTTCAGCTCGCGCGGATACTTGTACGCGCCGAAGAGGAACACGCGGCCCATGTGCAGGAACATGAGGATGATGAAGACGCTCGCGCCCCACTTGTGCATGCCGCGGACGAGCCAGCCCATCGTCACGTGATCGGTGATGTTCTGGATCGACGGGTACGCATCGTGCGGCGACGGCTTGTAGTACATCGCGAGGATCACGCCCGTGACCGCCTGCACGATGAAGGCGGTGAGTGAGGCCGACCCGAGCGTCTGCATCCAGTTCGTGTCGCCCGGGACCTTGCGGAAGAGGAAGTAGCGCGTCGCGCCGACGAGGCCCGAGCGCTCCTCGAGCCAGTCGAGCGGATAGTTGACCGCCGCCAGCATCTGCTCGCGGCGGACCTGCGCCTTGCTCGGAGCTCGCCGGATCGCCATCAGTGGTGCGGCGGCTGGAGGGGATAGAACCACTGCTCGGGGCCGTCGACGTGCTCGCCCGGCCCGGCGGACTTGTACTTGTAGATCTTCGCCTGCGCGCCGGTGCCGACGACGTGCGACACGGAGTACGTACTGAGCAGGACGAGGCGCCCCTTCCTCACGTCGAACGAGTAGCGGTCGAGCGCTCGGACGGGCGGGCCTGCCGTGCGGTTGCCCTCGGGGTCGTACTGGCCGCCGTGGCACGGGCAGCCGAAGCCGGCGGGCACGACCGGGCGGAGCAGGACCTCGCCGTTCGCCCCGTGCTCGACGACGTTCTTCTCGCCGAGGATCGCCCCCGTCGGCCCGTTCGCCTGCACGGGGCAGCCGAGGTGTGCGCAGCGGTTGGAGATGATCGTGAAGCTCGGGTCCTTGCCGAGGTTGCCGTTGTTCCGGATGAACGCGGTGCGCCGCGACACGTCGCCTTCCTTCGGATCGACGACGAACGTCGCGATGTACCACTGCCCGACCGGATAGGCCGTGAGCGGACCGAGGTCGACGTCGTGGCGCTTCTGGCCGAGGAAGCCGGGAAGGATCGCGAAGCCCGCGACCGGGATCGTGACGATGCCGCCGATGATGCCGCCGAGGCCGAGCGTCGCGCCCTCGAGGAAGCGGCTGCGCGGGAACCGCTCGACGGTCGCCGCCGGCGGAATCGAAGCCGCGGCCGGCACGGCGGCGGCCTCCGCGGGAGTCATCTCGCGCACCTCCGCCTGGACGACGGGTACGTGGCTGCGCATCGAGGACGTCGCGTCGCGTGCCCAGAGGAAACCGAAGACGATCGCGATCCCACCGCCGATCGAGGCGATCAGCTCGGGGTTGACGATGAGCCCGACGAGTGCGACGGCGATGCCGATCGCGAACCCGAGCGGCCAGAGCGTCGGCGGAGGGCCGTGCTCGGGCGGCCCCGGTGTCATCCCCTCCTCCTGCATCCGGCCGTGATTCAACCTGATCGCGCCGTGCTGTGCGAGCCGAACCCGTATTCCGCCCAGCGCCTGTCGACGAGCTCCTTGACCTCCGGCGTCATCTCGATCTCCTCCGGCCACGGCCGGGCGCCCTCCTCCGGCAGCTTCGCGGTGGCGTCGATACCGAGCTTCCCGCTGACGAACTGCCGCTCCGGCGCGTGATCGAGATGGTCGGTCGGCCCCTCGCTGAGGATGACGTCGCGTCCGGGATCGACGTTCGCACCTGTGTAGAACGTCACTTGCTCGTAGTCGTGGACGTCGACGTGCGCGTCGACGACGACGATGCACTTCGTCAGGCTCAGCATCCCGAGCCCCCACAGCGCGTGCATCACCTTCTGCGCCTGCCCGGGATACGACTTGCGGATCGAGACGATGCAGCAGTTGTGGAACGCGCCGGCGACCGGCAGGTCGTAGTCGACGATCTCGGGCACGCTCGCGCGCACTGCCGGCAGGAAGATCCGCTCCGTCGCCTTGCCGAGCCACGCGTCCTCCTGCGGCGGCTTCCCGACGACGATCGACGGATAGATCGCATCGCGGCGCATCGTCATCGCCGTGACGTGGAACACCGGGAACGGCTCGACCGCCGTGTAGTAGCCGGTGTGGTCGCCGAACGGCCCCTCGTCGCCGACCTCGTCCTTCTCGACGTAGCCCTCGAGCACGATCTCGGCGTTCGCGGGCACGTCGATGTCGACGGTGACGCCCTTGACCAGCTCAACCGGCTCGCCGCGAAGGAAGCCGGCGAGCATGAATTCGTCGATGTGCTTCGGCAGCGGCGCGCTCGCCGAGTATGCGCTCACCGGGTCGAGGCCGAGCGCGACCGCGACGGGGATGCGGCCGTCGCTCGCGAGCCAGTCGGCGCGGCCGTCCTTGTGAATCTGCCAGTGCATGAACGTCGTGTTCCGGTCGATCACCTGCATCCGGTACATGCCGACGTTCCGCGTGCCGTCGCGCGGGTCGCGCGTGATCACGGCCGGAAGCGTGATGAACGGTGCGGGATCGCCGGGCCAGCAGCGCTGGATGGGGAGACGGCCGAGGTCGACCTCGTCTCCCTGGAGCACGATCTCCTGGCACGCGCCCTTCCGCACGGTGCGCGGCAGCGAGTCGGCGATCGACTTCAGCTTCTGGAGTCCGCGGACCTTCTCGACGAGGCCCGTCGGCGGCTGCATCTCGAGGACGTCCGAGAGCTTGCGCGCGACGTCGTCGAGGCGCTCGACGCCGAAGGCGAGGCACATGCGGCGCTCCGTGCCGAACTGGTTGATCAGCAGCGGGTGCTGCGCCCCCCTCGGATGCTCGAAGAGAAGCGCCGGGCCGCCCTGCCGGACCAGGCGGCCGACGATCTCGGTCACCTCGAGGTCCGGATCGACCTCGGCCGGCACGCGAACGAGCTCGCCCTCGCGCTCGAGGAGGGAGATCCAGTCGCGGAGGTCGCGAACAGCCACGGCAGGCGAGTGTAGACCGCTGGAAGTCCGCCACGGCAAAGGGCCGGAGCGTAAGCCGAAGGCTTACGTGGAGGCCGGACCAGTGGGCGGGGAGGCCGAAGGCCCCACTGCCCACGCAGCACTACCCGTCGCCCACGTCAGATAAGAGGTCGCGGGCTTTGCCCGCGACCGCTCTGCGGAGCAGAAACCCAACCGGCACAGACGCGTCAGCGTCTGTGCCGAAGCCAGTGCGTCAGCTCACCCAAGGCGATCACGGCCACGAAGATCAAGCCGACGGCGAGCATGACGAGGACGGTCTTCTTGCCTTCCTCCGCGGCCGTCTCGACGGCGAGCAGGTGCAGCGTCGCGAGCACGGCGGGAATCTACCTCAGCGACAGGTGCGCGGCGAGCGCACGGTCGACCGCCTCGTCGCCGGCGGCCGCGCGCGCGGCGGCGTCGAGCGGGGCTGCGTCCCCGCGCAGCCGGAGCGCGGCCCGGGCGTCGTCGAGGCCGGCGCCCGCGCCGAGCAGCGCGGCGCTCGCGGCCCAGAGCGGCCCGTCGCCCTCGGCGTCCTCCGCCCGCAGCTGGCTGCAGAGCGAGATGAGCTCCGACAGGTCGGCCACCGCGTCCGTCTCGCCGGACGATGCGATGCGCACGAGCCCGTGCGCATAGAGGTAGTCGCCGAGAAGAAGGGACACGTCGGCGTCGGTCGGCGCGAAGAGCCGCGACGTACCGTAGTGCACGAGGTACCCCTCGTAGATCGTCTCGAGGCCGAGGCCGTACTGCGGCTCGGAGAGCTCGGAGAAGACCGCCCGCTCCGTCCGCTGTTCCTTCGGGCGGAGGCACTGCTCCCAGAGCGAGCTCTCCTCGGCCGCCGCTCCTGCGATCTCGTCCCACATCAGGAGAACGACGCGACCGCGTCGACCGTCCGGGCGATCTCGTCGTCGCCGTGGGCGAGCGAGACGAACATCGCCTCGAACTGCGACGGCGCGATGTAGATGCCGTGCTCGAGCAGGTGACGGAAGAGCGCGCCGTAGCGTTCCGTGTCGCAGCGCTGTGCATCCTCGAAGTTGCGTACCGGCGCGTCCGTCATGAACGGCGTGAGCATCGCGCCGACGCGCTGCACGCGTGCGAACGGCGCCAGACCCGCCTCGAGTGCGGCGCCGCGCCGCTCGAGCTCTTCGTAGACGCGCGGGTCGCGCAGCCGCCGCAGCACCGACAGACCGGCGGCGGTGGCGAGCGGGTTTCCGGAGAGCGTCCCCGCCTGGTACACGGGACCGGAGGGCGCGAGCTTCTCCATCACGTCGGCGCGCCCGCCGAACGCGGCGAGCGGCAGGCCGCCGCCGACGATCTTCCCGAGGATCGTGAGGTCGGGCGTGACGCCGTAGCGCTCCTGCGCGCCGCCGCGCGCGACGCGGAAGCCGGTGATGACCTCGTCGAAGACGAGCAGCGCGCCGGACGCGTCGCACAGCGCGCGCAGCGCGTCGAGGAAGCCGTCGACGGGCGGGACGACGCCCATGTTCCCGGCGATCGGCTCGACGACGATCGCCGCAAGTCCTTCGCCGTAGCGGAGGACCGCCTCGGCGACCGCCTCGACGTCGTTGTACGGGCAGACGATCGTGTCGCCCGTGACCGACGTCGGCACGCCGGGTGTCGACGGGATCCCGAGCGTCGCAAGCCCGGAGCCCGCGCTCGCGAGCAGCGCATCGACGTGGCCGTGGTAGCAGCCGGCGAACTTGAGGATGCGGTCGCGCTTCGTGAACCCGCGGGCGAGGCGGATGGTGCTCATCGCCGCCTCGGTGCCCGACGACACGAGACGTGCCCGCTCGACGGATGGAACGGCGTCGACGATCTCCGCCGCGAGCTCGACCTCGGCCTCGGTCGGCGCGCCGAAGCTCGTGCCGCGCAGGGCCGCCTCACGCACCGCCTCCACCGTCTCCGCGTCCGCGTGCCCGAAGAGGAGCGGCCCCCACGACATGACCCAGTCGAGATAGCGATTGCCGTCGACGTCCTCGAGATACGCGCCCTCGCCGCGCGCGACGAAGAACGGCTCGTCGAGGCCGACCGCCTTCATCGCGCGAACAGGCGAGTTGACGCCGCCGGGGATGAGCTCGAGCGCGCGGCGATAGAGCTCGCTGCGCGTTTTCATCGCACTCCGGTGCCAGGCACCAGGGTTTCGGCCCTTGTTTCCATCACGTCAAACTCGGGTGCCTGGCACCGGAGACCTAAAGCCACGTAGCGAGGTCTTTGGTCCAGTAGCTGATGACGAGGTCGGCGCCGGCACGGCGGATCCCCGTCAACGCTTCGAGCGCCGCCTGGCGCTCGTCGAGCCAGCCGCCGCGCGCGGCGGCCTTCACCATGGCGTACTCGCCGGAGACGTTGTACGCGGCGATCGGCACGTCGAACGCCTCGCGCGCCGCGCGGATCACGTCGAGATACGGAAGCGCCGGCTTGATGATGAGCGCGTCCGCTCCCTCCTCGATGTCGAGCTCGCACTCGCGCAGCGCCTCGCGGACGTTCGCCGGATCCATCTGGTAGCTGCGCCGGTCGCCGAACGACGGCGCCGACGCCGGCCGCCTCGCGGAACGGGCCGTAGAACGCGGATGCGTACTTCGCGGCGTACGAGAGGATCGGCGTCGATTCGAAGCTGCGGTCGTCGAGCGCCTCGCGGATCGCGGCGACGCGGCCGTCCATCATGTCGCTCGGCGCGACGACGTCTGCACCCGCCTCGACGTGGCTCACCGCCGTGCGGGCGAGCAGCTCGATGCTGCGGTCGTTGTGCACCTCGCCGTCGACGACGACGCCGCAGTGCCCGTGCGACGTGTACTCGCAGAGGCAGACGTCCGTGAGCAGGACGAGATCCGGAAACTCGGGCCGGAGCGCACGCAGCGCGCGCTGGACGATCCCGTCGTCCTCCCACGCGCCGGTCGCCTCGTCGTCCTTCTCCTCGGGGATCCCGAAAAGGATCACGGCGCCGACGCCGAGGCGCACGAGCTCCTCGACCTCGCGCACCGTGCCGTCGACGGTTCGGCGGGACATCGCCGGCAGCGCCTCGTCCGGGAGCGCGTCGGGCGCGACGAAGAGCGGCATGACGAACTGGTCGAGCGACAGCCGCGTCTCGCGCACGAGGCCGCGCAGGCCGCCCGTCCGGCGGAACCGGCGGAGGCGGACGTCGGGGAAGGAGCTCACGCGGAAAGAGTACGCACCCTCGCAACCTCCGCCTCGAGCAGCTCCCGGTGTGCGGGGCCGAGCGGCTCGGCGAGCTCGAGGCCGTCCGGGCTCCACTTGCCCGCGATCGCACCGTCGACGACGACGTTGCGGAAGGAGACGGGAGACTCGTACCGGCCGCTCTTCAGCCAGCGGGTGTCCCAGTACAGCTCCTTCGCGGCTCCCCAGAGGAGATGCTCCCGCTCACGGAACGCGAGGATGTACACGTCGTACTGCGGTAACAGGAAGACGGACGGCGCCGGGTCGGGGAAGTCGCCGTCGCCGGCGAGGATCCAGCCGCGCCGCCCCTCGACGTCGATGGGCTCGAGCTCGTCCCGGATCGCGTCGAGCGATGCACCGACGAAGCGCGCGTCGCGCACCGGGCCGTACGCGCGGACGTAGCGCCGCAGCGCTTCACGCAATGCGTCCTGCTCGTCCCACTCGCGGAACGGGCCGAGCCAGCTGCGCGCATGCACGAACGTCACCTTGGGTCCACGCGGGGGGCCGTTGCAGAGGATGCCCGCGGCCGCGGCGTCGCCGACGAGGTAGCCCCAGCCGGATCGCATCGGCTCGCGTGCCCACTCGCCGACGCGCGCCGCCACCTCCGTTGCGAGCTCCTCGCGCAGCCGGGGCTCGCCGTCGGCGAGCACGGTCTCGAATGCGTCGAGAAGACCCGGCGGTGTGTCGTGCCGCCCGGTCGCACGCGCCGCCGCGGTCCAGAGCCCGAGCTCGTCGGCGGGGTGAAGGTGCAGCGTGCCGCGGAGAGTCCACGTGCGCACGAGCGTGCGCTCCTGCCAGAGCGCCGCCCGGACGTCGGCGTCGCCGCCGACACGCAGTCGCACGCCGAGCTCGGCCGCAGCCTGCAGCTGCGCCTGGATGCCGCACGTGTCGCGCACGGCTTCGACCGCGGACGCGGCAGGCTCGGTGAGGCGGCTGCGCTGGAGGCGGCGCGCCCGCACGTGCGCCCACGTCGGCGTCATCCCGCGAGGCGCCGCACCGACCGGGCGGCGAGGAACCACAGCGCCGTGCCGATCCCGAGCAGCCACGCGGCCTCGATCCCGACCGTGCCCCACGGGCTCGTGTCGTAGAGCGCCGCGCCGAAGAGGCGCACGGCGTGGGCGAAGGGAAGGAAGAGGCTGATCCAGTACGCGACGGGAACGGCGCCACGCGGGACGAGGCCGAGGAAGACGACCGGGAGCACGATGAGCACGGCGAGGAGCGATGCTGTCCGCGCCTCGCGCGCGAGCGCGCCGAGCAACGCCCCGGCGGCGCCGACGGCGCCTGCCGCGAGCAGCACGCCCGCGAGCAGGAGCGGCAGCCGCGACCACGGCTCGCCGCCGGTGACGCCGCCCGCCTCGACGACGACGCCGAAGACGACGACGAGCGCGAAGCCGAGGACGAGACCGACGACACCGGCGAGCGCGACCTTCGCCCACACGAGCTCACCGAACGAGACGAGCCCGCGCCGCAGCCGGCCGATCGTCCCCTCGTCGCGCTCGGCCGCGGTCGCGCCGGCCGCGAGCAGGAGCGCGAGGAACGTGACGGTGACCGCGATCCCGTACGACTGCACCTGCGCCGACAGCAGCCACGTGCGCCCGCGCCTCGGCGCCTGCTTCAGCGCGATCGGATTCGCCGTCGCCCGCAGCGCGCTGCCCGTCTGCGCGAGCCCGACGCGCGCCTGCTGCACGAAGTGCTCGATCGCGGCGACGCGCTCGGTCGACGGCATCGTGGCGAGCTCCTGCTGCGTCCGCGCGAGCCCGAGGACGTCGAAGCTCCGGCCGAGGAAGTGGCCCTTCCCGCCGTGCAGGAGCAGCTGCACGAACTCGAGGTTCGCGGTGATGTATCCCGCCTGGAGCTTGAGGTTCAGCTGGTACACGAGCGACTGCATCTGCTGCGTCACGCGCGGCGCGAGGCCGCCGCTGCCCGTCTGGAGGATGAGCTTCGGCGTGACGACCGTCGTCTCGAGATCGCCGAGGAAGCCCGGCGGCACGGTGATGGTCGCGACCACCTTGCCGTCCGCGAGCTCGCGCGCGGCCTCGGCCGGGTCGAGGCGCACGAGCGTCACCTGCCGCGCGACGTCGTCGATCACCGTCTGCAGGTGAAAGCGGTGGCCGGCGACCGAGACGACACGCGGGAGGTTGTCCTCGTCGACGAATGCGACGCGCGGCTTCGCGCTCGCGTACCCGGCGACGAGACCGACGAGCACCGCGATGACGATCGGATACGCGACGAGCGCGCCGAGCAGGAGCGGCGAGCGCAGGAGCACGCGCAGGTCCTTGCGCAGCACGAGGAGCACGGCGGTCATCCGAACACCTCGTCGACCGTCAACGTCACGACGCGGCCGTCCTGGAGGACGATCGTGCGGCCGGCGTGCTCGATCTCCTCGAGGTTCTGCGTCGCGAAGCACACGGCGCCTCCTTCCGCGCGCAACGCGTCGGCGACCTCCCACACGCGCCGGCGCTGGCCCGGGTCGAGCGCCGCAGTCGGCTCGTCGAGCAGGAGGACGCGCGGCTCGCCGAGCAGCGCGATGGCGACGTTCAGCCGCTGGCGGTTCCCGACCGACAGCTCGCCGGACGGACGCGCGGCCGTCGGAAGCGCGAAGCGCTCGAGCATCTGCGCCGCAGCGTCCGCGGGCTCGCCGACCCCTTCGAGGCGCGCGAAGAGCTCGAGGTTCTCCCGCGGAGACAGCCGCGCGTAGTGCGCCGGACGCTGCGGCACCCAGCCGACGCGCGCGTACGTCTCGACGGAGCCCTCGCTCGCCTCGATCGCGCCGGCGAGGATCGCGAGGAGCGTCGACTTCCCGGCGCCGTTCGCTCCGACGAGCGCGACGGTCTCGCCCGGCACGAGCTCGAGATCGGTGGGCGCGAGCGCCTCGACGTCGCCGTAGCGGCGCGCTACCTGTAGCGCGCGCAGGAGCGGTTGGGTCATGGACCGGTCGCGACCGGCGGTGGCGTCTCGGGCGGAACGATCTCGACGTCGACGGCGAGCGGCGACGCGGCGTTCCACTGCTGGAGCTCGATCCGCTCGCCGAAGAACTCCCACGCGGCGCGGCCCGCCGCAAGCAGCGGAAGCGCGACGAGGATGCCGGGGAACCCGTAGATCTCGGCGCCTGCGAGCAGTCCGAAGATGACGAGCAGCGGATGGAGCCGAAGCGAGCGGCCCATGACGTTCGGCACGACGAGGTGACCCTCGAGCTGCTGGATCCCGAGGTAGAGGAGCGCGACCCAGAGCGCGGAGACCGGGTGCGTGACGAGCGCGTACAGGACGGGCGGCAGCGCGCCGAGCCATGGTCCGACGTACGGAATGAGCTCGGTGATGCCGGCCCACGCACCGAAGAGCAGCGCGTACTTGCCGCCGTGCGGGAGCGCGCCCGTCATACCGAGAATCCACAGACCGAGGCCGGAGCTCGCGCCGATGATGAACGACAGCAGCAGCTGTCCCCGCACGTAAGCGGCGAGCGCCTGCTCCATCCGCTCGATCAACGGCGTGAATCCCGGTCGCGGCGGGAACCGCCGGTCGACCGCGGATTTCAGTCGCGGCATGTCGAGCAGCATGTAGATCGACACGACGACGATGAGCAGCGCGCTGAAGAGCAGCGACACGACTGCGAGCCCCGCGCCCTCCGCCCAGTTCAGCGCCTTCGTCGTGTACTTCTCGACGTCCTTCGTCCCGATCGAGTTGAGGAACTTGTGTCCGCTCTTCTCGACATGGATCTGCTTGAGGTGATGCCTGTTGAGCCAGTGCTGGAAGCGGGCGAGGTCGTGGTCCGCTCCCGTCTGCTGGGTTTGTCCGGAGACGACCGTAAAGTAGTTGTCAACGCGGTGGCTGGCGCTGCGTGTCTGCTGCACCACCACCGTCGCGAGAGCGAGGACTGCGAGTGCGAGTGCCGCCGCAAAGGCCAAGTACACGATCGCAACCGCGAGCCCGCGCGGTATCCAGACCCTCCCCAGTCCGCGGACGAGCGGGTTGAGGAGGAGGGCGATGAGCAGCGCCACGAGGAAGAGGAACACCGCGTGACGCACGGCTCCCGCCACCACCCACACGAGCAGCAGCAGCAGCGGGAGACCCACCAGCTGCACCCACCGCGGGATCTCGATCCTCGTCGCGGGAGCACCCGGCATGCGAGCGATCGTATCGCGGGCACCAGGCGGAATCCGCGTGATTCCTGGGACTGGACGGAGGGTGCACTCGCGCTCGAATGGGTGGAACCCCGGTTGAATGACCGGAGGTCCTTCGATACGGTGCCCGGCGACATGCCGTCCTCACGCCCCATTCGGAGGCGGCGCGTCGAACGTCGGGAGGCGCGCGCGGCGCGTCGAGCCCGTCGGTTCGCGCTGCTCATCGTCCTCGCGGTCGTGCTCGTGATCGCGCTCGCGCTCACCGCTTTCGGCGGAGGGGCGACGAACGACCTCCAACGGCTCTCGGTTTCGCGGTCGGGCGTGGTCGCATCCGAGCCCTTCCCGCAGATCGTCGCCGTGCACGGATCCGTCCGTCTGCAGATGCCGGTCATGCAAAGCCTGGCGACGGCGATCGGGTACCACAGCGCAAGCGACGGCGCGCTGCCGCTCGCACCGCTCGGCCACCAGGGCAACGAGGGTGTCGTGCAACGCGTCTTCCACGCGATCTTCGGCGGCTCCGGCGGCCATCCGGTGTGGTATCGCCTCGACGGCGGCGCGATGTCTGCGCTCGACGTCGGCGCTGCGCCCGGCACGGACGTCTATGCACCCGTCGACGGCACGATCGTCGGCATCGCGCCTTTCGTCGTCGCCGGCCGTTCCTTCGGCTCGCAGGTCGACATCCAGCCGCAGAACGCGCCGTCCCTCGTCGTGACGCTCACGCAGCTGCGCCCCGACAAGGCCCTCACGGTCGGCGCGAGCGTCGTCAGCGGCCGGACGAAGGTCGGAACCGTCGTCGACCTGTCGAGCGTCGAGCATCAGGCGCTCGCGCGCTATACGAACGACGCGGGCAACCACGTGTCGTTGGAAGTCCGGCCCTCCGCCGCGCTGGTCCTCAACTGAGGATCCTCTTCCTCGCAGACGTGTTCGGCCCGCCGGGGCGGCTCGCGGTCGAGCAGCGGCTGCCGGCGCTGCGCGACGAGCTCGGCGTCGACGTGTGCATCGTCAACGGCGAGAACGTCGCCGACGGCGCGGGCATCACGGGCAAGCTCGCCGACCGCCTCCTCGCCTCCGGTGCGGACATCATCACGCTCGGGAATCACACGTTTCGCCGCGACGGAATCGGGCCGTACCTCGACAAGAGCGAGACCGTGATCCGGCCGGCGAACGCGGGCTCGCACGCGCCCGGGCGCGGCCTCACGGTCGTCGAGGCGAAGAACGGCGTGAAGGTGGCGGCGATCAACCTTCTCGGCCAGCTGTTCATCGACGCACCGACGTCGCCGTGGGAGATGGTCGACGATCTCGTCGAACAGGCGCGCGCGCAGGCTCCGGTCGTCGTCGTCGACTTCCACGCCGAGGCGACGAGCGAGAAGGTCGCGATGGCGACGTGGCTCGACGGCCGCGTCACCGCCGTGATCGGCACGCACACGCACGTGCAGACGAACGACGCGCGCATCCTCCCGAACGGGACCGCAGCGGTCACCGATGCAGGCATGACCGGTCCGCACGACTCGGTCATCGGC
Organism: uncultured Actinomycetes bacterium; assembly: GCA_963802685.1. GTDB lineage: Bacteria > Actinomycetota > Thermoleophilia > Gaiellales > Gaiellaceae > Palsa-739. The sequence continues at coordinate 348,818 of CAWDJG010000007.1, read as the reverse complement.
GTCGAGGCCGATCTCGCGATCCGGCGCATGCGCACGCGGCTGCCGGTGCGCTTCTCACCGGCGCACGGCGGCGTTCGCATCGAGGGCGTCGTCGTCGACTGCACCGACGCGGGCCGCGCCGAGGCGATCGAGCTGCTCCGCGTCCTGGCTTAGCCGGCGGAGGGGACGAAGGGCCAGGCGCGGTAGTCCGCCTCCTCGAGGCGGACCGGGACGCGCGCGAACGCCGCCGGGGCGAGCACCGCGATCGCGGCGAAGGGGAAGAACCACGGGATGTACGTGTAGAGCCAGTACGTCTGCACGAGCTCGAAGCCGGCGAGGAGCGCGGCCGTGAGCGCCGCGAGCTGCAGCGGCGACTTCCGGCGCGGGAACGCACGCGAGCGCGACCGCACCGAGGACGAGCAGCGCCCTGGAGCACGCGCTGCAGGAGGTGCAGGTCGGGGAGGCCGCGCGCGTGGTACTGCCGCCAGTCCCAGAGCGAGAACGGCGAGTCGCGGCCGACCTGCCACGCGATCGTGCGATCCCAGAAGACGCGCAGCTCGTGCAGCGGCGACGGCTCGAGGAGGACGATCGAGAACGCGACGAGCGTCGCCGCCGCGAAGGCGGCGAGGAAGCGCGACGACGGTCGCCTGTCGGGATACGTCGTCCACAACGGCACGACGATGAGCGATGCGAACTTGCTCCACCCCGACAGCGCGCCGAACACGCCGCGACCCACCGGAGACGACGCGAGCCAGAAGCCGTAGACGAGGAGGCACGGCATGATCGTGTCGTTCGTGTTCGAGCTCGACGCGTACTGCGTGAACGGATACGCCGCCCACGCGAACGCGAGCACGGCGGCGAGACGTGCGCCGCCGAAGCGCAGGCCGACGAGCCACAGTCCGATGATCGTCAGCATGTCGAACAGGATCGACGTGAAGTGCACCGCGGGAAGGTCGTCCCACTTCCCGCTCCAGCCGCGGATGACATAGCCGGGGATGTACGCCTCGTACGCGGTCGGGCCGTACGTGTCGCCCTGCGGGTTCGCGGACTCGCAGCGGCCGTTCGTCTGGACGTGGTCGCGAATCTCGCCCGACGCGTCGGCCGGCCCGCAGGCGGGGAGCGTTCCCTCGATCGGGAAGTGGCCCCACGGAGCCTGGCCCTCGGACACGATGCGCTCCGCGCCGATGACGCCCGAGTAGCCGACGTCGATGACGTTCGACGCCTCGACGTTGAGGCCGATGCGGAATCCCGCGAGGAAGACGGTCGCGGCGAGCATGATCCACGTCGGCCAGAGCACGCGCGAGCGCGAGCCGCGCCCCGTGAAGCCGATCCACAGACCACGCGCGATCGACCCACACGAGCGCCGGATAGAAGAGCGGCACCGCCGTGAAGATGTCGCCGTGGTTGAAGAACCAGAGCGACGCCGTCGGCGACAGCAGCATCACGAGGTCGAGATTGCGAAGCGAGAGCAGCCGGCGGAAGTCGGCGAGGCCGACGAAGAACACGAGGCAGAACACGCCCCACACCCAGGGCGTGTTGATCTTCGCGCCGCCGAAGGCGCCCTTGACGCCGCGCGCCATCCCCCACGCGACCTGCGGGCCGGTGTACGCCGAGGTCACCGCACCGCTTGCGTCGTCGACCGCCGCCTGGACGATCTCGCCCGCCTTCCCCCACCAGATCTTCACGGTCCAGCTCTGCGTCTTCGTGTCGTACGACTCGTCGTCGCTGCGGCCCTTGACCGGGTAGCGCGTCAGCCACGCATGCACCTTCGGGTACGCGAGGACGATCGCGAGCGCGCGCTGCTTCGTCAGCCGCGCCTGCGGCGTCGTCGGCACGAACGGGGTCTGGACGAGGTGCCCCTTGCCGTCGAAGACCGGCGCCGTCGGCGTCGTCGCAGCCGTCGCAGCCGGCGCGACCGCGAGGGCGCAGAGCGCTACGAGGAGGAGACGGCGCGCCTGAACGACCAGAGCTTGTTCCCGATGAAGTTCAACGGAGTCACGAGCACGATCGCGATCGCTTGCGCGACGAGCTTACCCGCGCCGACGCTGATCAGCACGTGCAGCACGAGCAGGTTGGCACCGAGCGAGACGAGCGAGACGAGGAAGAAGCGCATTCCCTGCGCGGCGACGCCCGCACGCCGGTCGCGGAACGTCCACACGCGGTTCCAGAAGTAGTTGCTCGTCACCGCGACGAGGAACGAGCACGTCGCCGCGACGAGGTAGTGCACGCCGGCCTGGAGAACGGCCGCGTACACCCCGAGGTTGATGGCGTACCCGACGGCGCCGACGGCGCAGAACTTCCCCAGCTCTTCCCAGTTCCGTCGTGCCCGTAGTGCGACGCTGACCTGGCTGGTGTCGAGCATGTGGCGAGGGTAGCTGGGAGCGCTCAGGCGGCGGACGCCGCGGGCGAGGACACGCTGGAGCCGGCAGCCGGAACGCGCCGCGGCCTGCCGTCGACGTCGATCTCGAGCTCGTCGACGTCCGCGGTGCGGGCGACCACGAGGTCGGAGAGTGGGCCGGCGAGCCTGCCGCCCCGGACGATCCCGGCTCCGAGGATGGCGCGGAGGGAGAGCGCGTGGGCGCGGTAGAAGCCGACGTCGTCGAGGAGCATGAGGGGCGAACCGACCGCGATCTCGCCCGGGCCGGGCTGCGACGCGGCGAACGGCAGGAACCGCTGCAGCTCGTCGCCGCAGTCGACGACGAAGCCGAGCACCCGCCACCGCTGGGTGTCGACGAGCAGGTCGGCGGTCCGGCCGAGCCGGCTCCCGTGGAGGCGGACGGGCACGCCGAGGAGCGACAGGGCGGAGGAGGGGACAGCTTCGACCGACATTGCCGAAACGTTCCTAACCGCTCGGGCGCAGGCCAAACTCGACGCGGAAGCCCGCCTCCCCGGCGAGCGGCTCCGAGCGGTCGACCACGCGCGCGACGTGTGCGCCGCTCGGCCCGCGGCGGCACCAGTCCACCATCGACTCGACGAGGTCGCGCGGCCCCTCGAAGACCGCCTCGACCGAGCCGTCCGCGACGTTCGCGACCCAGCCGGCGAGGCCGAGCGAGCGGGCGCGCGCCGCTGTCTGCTGCCGGAAGCCGACGCCCTGCACCCGGCCCTCGACGCGGACGCGGCGCCGGGCGTAGTCAGCGGACGTCGAAGCCCTCCTCGCCGACGAGCGGGACGAACCGGCAGGGCACGGAGCGCATGACGTGCGGGCCGTCCGGGCTCCGGACGACGACCTCGAGCAGCTGCTCCCAGCGGCCGCCGACGGGGACGACGAGGCGCCCGTCCGGCTCGAGCTGGTCGTAGAGCGCCTCGGGGACGCCCGGCGCCGCGGCCGCGACCGCGATCGCGGCGTAGGGCGCGTGCTCCGGGAGACCGAGCGTGCCGTCGCCGACGTGCACGTGCACACGGTCGCCGTACCCCGCGGCCGCAAGGGATGCGCGCGCCCGGTCGGCGAGCGCCGGAATCCGCTCGACCGAGTGCACCTCGCCCGCGAGCTCGGCCATCACCGCCGCCTGGTAGCCCGATCCCGTCCCGACGTCGAGCACGCGCTCGCCGCCTTCGAGCGCGAGCTCCTCGCAGATCAACGCGACCATGTACGGCTGCGAGATCGTCTGGCCGTCGCCGATCGGCAGCGCGGCATCGTCGTACGCGTGGTCGCGGAGATCGGGGAGGACGAACAGCTCGCGCGGCACGCGTTCCATCGCCGCGAGCACGCGTGCGTCCGCGATGCCGCGGTCGCGCAGCTGCCGCTCGACCATGGAGCCGCGGTCAGAGAGCATCGAAGTGCGCGATCGCGGCCGGCGTGATGTCGGTGATGCGCTCGATCTCCGTATCGACGCCGATCGTGAGGACCGGGACGAAGGTGTCGCCCGCGACGAGCGAGCCGTGGCTACCGCCGCCCGCGTGGTGCTTGCCTCCGAGATCCGTGTACTCCCAGCCCTCGGCCGCCGACACGAGCAGCTCGCCCGCGTTCGGGTTGGCGAGTGCGGACCAGACGCGGGCGAAGGCGTCCGGGTGGTCGAGGATCGACGCGTCGCCGCTCGTCTCCCAGCCGTCGCCGGCCGGCCGGAAGCGAAGCTCCTCGCCGTCGCGGCGCGCAACCGCCTCGTCACCCTCCAGGCGCAGGCTCACCTCGACCGACGGCTCGCCGTCGAGCAGCGCGGCGAGGCCGGCGGCGTCGACAGCTGCGCGTGGACGGAGATACACCTGGCCGGCGCGGTTCGACGCGGTGACGACGATCTGGCCCTCGAGCCGCGCGAGCGGCGTCTCGAGACGCGCGGCACGGTCGACCTGCGTCTGCCCGTGGTCGGCGACGAGCACGACCGCGTACCGCTCGAGGAACTCGTCGCCGCCGCCGGCTGCGTCGAGCAGCGCCTGGACCGCGGCGTCGACGCGGGCGAGCGCGACGTCCTCCGCCCCTTCGGGCCCGTGCGTGTGCGACGCGTAGTCGTAGTCGGAGAGGTAGTACGCGAGGAAGTCGAAGCCGTCGCGCGTCACGAGCCACCGCCCGACGGCGGCCGCGTACGCGTCCGTCGACCCGCCCGCGCGGTCGCGCACCGCGAGCGGCGCCCCCGTCTCGTCGGACTCGAACAGGCTGTAGAAGAAGAACCGCTTCGGGCCGTACGCCGGCTTCGTCACCCACGGCAGTGTCGGCGCGTACCGAGTGCCGCCGCGGTAGCACGTGATGTTCACCGCGGCGGTGACGAGCCCCGTCTTCTCGAGCGCCTCGTACACGGTCATCGCGTCCGCGGCGAGGTGCTTGCGGTTCAGGTTGTAGATCGTGTCCGTGATCGACTGCGTCATGCCGGCGGCGCGCAGCGCGGCGAACGACGATCCGTACTCGACGATGCGCCGCTCCTTGCGGTGCCACCACACGAGGTGCGGGATGTGGTGCACGTCGGGGCCCGCTCCCGTCGCGATCGACGAGAGGCAGACCGGCGTCAGCGACGGGAACACGCTCGTGCCGCGCCGGTAGACGCCGTGCTCGGCGAGGAACGCGAGCGCCGGCGCGCGGCGATCGGCCACGACGCGCTCGAACGCGTCGGGCGTCATCCCGTCGACGACGATGAGGACGAGCTTCTTCGCGGGCACGAGGCTAGTCCCGGGCGAGCGTGCGCAGACCGGCGTAGCGCTCCGGCTGGCGGCGGCGCAGCCTCGCGGCGAGCGCGGGCAGCGCGAGCGCCTCGAGGTATCCGAGCACCGGGACGAACGCGAGACCGGCCGCGACGACCGCGGCGCCGGCGACGAGCGCCGCCGTCCCGCCGCGCGTCCCGCCGCGCTTGAGCGCGCCGCGGACGATCTGCACCGCGCCGAGTGCGCCGACGGCCGCGCCCACACCGCCGCCGATCGCGTCGACGGCGCCGCCGGGCTGCCAGACGTCGAGGGCGACGCCGACTCCGACGCCGGCCGCTGCGGCGGCGACGATCGCGGCGAGCGGTATCCGCACGAGGCCGGATACGAACACGCCGACCGCGGCGCCGAGGCCGACGGCGACGCCGATCCAGTACCAGCCGCCCATCAGCCAGCAGTGTAATCCGCGTACCCAGCCAGGCGGTTTCGACGTTGTTAACGCGAGCGACCCGTGGATACCGACCCCCGCCCCCTTCTCGTGTTCTTCACGTCGCACCGGTCCGGTCCGGCGCGGCGGATGGAGAGCCTCCTCGCGCACGTGGCGCGCAAGGAGCGCGGCCAGCTGGTCGTCAAGAAGGTCGACGTCGACGAGCGCCCCGACCTCGCGAGGCGGTTCCGGGTGGAGACGGTGCCCGCGCTCGTGCTCCTCAAGGACCGGCGCATCGTCGCCCGCATCGACGGCCGTGCGACGACGCCGCGCATCGAGGAGATGCTCGATTCGCATCTCCGCGTACCGGTGTAGCTACTGCTGCAGGCGCGCGATGACGGCGAGGCCGAAGTCGGCCGCGCGCTTGCCGTCGATGACGCGATGGTCGAACGTCACCGAGACGTTCCCCATCCGGCGCACGGCGACCTCGCCGTCGCGGACGACCGCGCGATCGCCGATGCGATGGATGCCGAGGATCGCCACCTCGGGGTCGTTGACAAGCGGGGTGACGAACAGGCCCGCCGAGAGGCCGGCGCTCGTCACGGTGAATGTGCCGCCGCGCAGCTCCTCGGGCGCGAGCGAGCCGGCGCCGGCGGCCTCGGCGAGCCGGCGCACCTCGGCGTCGAGCTCGTCGAGCGAGTGCGCATCGCACCCGCGGACGACCGGCACGACGAGACCCTGGTCGGTCTGCACCGCGACGCCGATGTCGTAGCGGTCGAGGTACACGAGCTCGCCGTCCTCGACGCGCGCGTTCAGCTCCGGGAACTCGCGCAGCGACTCCGCGGACGCCTTGAGCACGAGCGCGACGAGTCGCTTCAGGTCGACGCCCGTGAAGTCGCACTCCTCGACCCACGTCACGGTCGGCACCGCGTGCGCCCTCGTCAGGTGCTCGAACATCTGCCGCTTGATGCCGCGGATCGGCTCGCGCCGTCCTTCGCGCGGCGCCGCGCCGCCGCGCACGTCCTGCTCGGTGACGCGCCCCTGCGGGCCCGTGCCGGTGACGGTGTCGAGGTCGACGCCGAGCTCCTGAGCGCAGCCGGCGCACCAGCGGGGTAGCCCGAACAGGTACCTGGCTCGCGCGAAGCGGTGCCAGGTACCGGCCTTTCGACTGCGGCTCCATCCCCGATCACGACGAGCACCGTGCCGACCGGAACGATCTCGCCTTCGCCGACGAAGATCTTCGTCACCGTCCCCGCCGCCGGCGACGGGATCTCGACCGTCGTCTTGTCGGTGGCGATCTCGACGAGCGGGTCGTCCTCGGCGATCTCCTGGCCCTCGCTCACGAGCCACCGCGCGATCTCGCCCTCGGTCAGCCCTTCGCCGAGGTCGGGAAGCTTGAACTCGTAGCTCACGCGCGCAGTATGGCGTGGACGCCCTTCACCTGATTCACGATCTGCGTCACGTGCAGGTCGACGGAGACGCTCGCGAGCGCGAGCGCCTCGGTGCGCGGAATCGCGAGCTCGCGTTCCATCAGGTCGAGCATCGTCGCCATCGCCTGCTCGGCGGCGACGTCGAGGTCCTCGTCGAAGCCGAATGCGAGCCACGCGTCGGCCGTCCGCGCGATCGGCAGAGCGCAGCTCGAGGTCGCTCACCTCGAGCGTGAGCTGCGCGCGCTCGACGGGACACTCGATCGCGGTGCCCGACACCTCGCCGTCGCCCTGTGCGCCGTGGCCGTCGCCGGCCATGAGGAGCGCGCCGTCGACGGGGATCGGGAGGTAGAGCGTCGTTCCGGCGGTGAGCAGCTTGCAGTCGATGTTCCCGCCCCAGCGCCGCGGCGGAATCGTCGAGTGCTCGCCCGGCTCGGGCGGCGGCATCCCGATCACGCCGAGGAACGGCGCCGAGCGCACGGCGTGGGCACGCATGCGCCACGTGTCGCCGTCGAGCGTCCAGAGGAACTCCTGTCCGTGCGCGTACGTCGCGCCCCAGCCCCGCGGCGTCACCTCGTCGAAGCGGACGACGAGCGTCTGCCCGGCGCGAACACCGCGCACCTCGATCGGGCCGTACAGCGCGTGGCCGGCTCCGTCAGGCCGGTCGCGGCCGTCGTCCGCGTCCCACTGCCAGCCCGCGTTCAGCGACGAGAAGACGACCGAGTCGCCGGGATCGACGCTCGCGACCGGCTCGTAGTCGTTCGAGAAGAACCCGCGCGAGATCAAAACGCGAGCAGCTCGCGCACGGCCTTCGACACGCGCTCGACGGACGGCATGTACGCGTCCTCGAGCTTCCAGTACGGATACGGGACGTCGAAGCCGGTCACGCGGAGCACGGGCCCGCGGAGATCGAGCATCGCCTTCTCGGCGAGGATCGCGGCGATCTCCGCGCCGAAGCCGACGGTGCGCGGCGCCTCCTGCACGATCACGACGCGACCCGTCTTCGCGGCGGACGCGAGCAGCGACTCCTCGTCGAGCGGCTTCAGCGTGCGGATGTCGAGCACCTCGCACGAAGCCTCGCCGTCGAGCTCTTCCGCGACGCGCAGGCACAGCGGCACCATCGCGCCGTACGCGACGAGCGTGACGTCGTCGCCGGCGCGGGCGATCCGCGCCTTGCCGAGCGGCACGACGTAGTCGCCGTCGGGCACCTCGCCGCGCTCCGTGCGGTAGATGAGCTTCGGCTCGAAGATGACGACCGGATCCGGGTCGCGGATCGCCGCCGCGAGCAGCCCCTTCGCGTCGGCGGGCGTCGACGGGATCGCGACCTTGATGCCCGGCGTGTGCACGTAGTACGTCTCGGGCGAGTCGTCGTGCAGCTCGGGCGCGCGGACGCCGCCGCCGTACGGCATGCGCACGATGATCGGGAACTCCATCGCGCCGCCGGTGCGCCAGCGGTAGCGCCCGACGTGCGTGATCAGCTGGTCGAGGCACGGATACGAGAACGCGTCGTACTGCATCTCGCACACCGGCCGCCAGCCGGCCATGCACAGGCCGACCGCGGTGCCGAGGATCCCCGCCTCGGCGAGCGGCGTGTCGACGCAGCGGTTCGCGCCGAAGCGCTCGCGCAGGCCGGCGGTCGCGCGGAACACGCCGCCGGCGCGGCCGACGTCCTCGCCCATCACCATCACCGTCGGGTCGCGCTCGAGCTCGACGTGGAGCGCGTCGTTCACCGCCTCGACGAGGAGGCGCTCAGTCACTCCCAGCCCTCCCGGATGATTCGGCGGCGGGTTGGCGAACGCGTGCTCGAACAGCAGCTCCGGATCCGGCTCGGGCTCCGCCTCCGCCTCGGCGATGCCGCGCCGCATCGCCTCCGCGCGCCTCGGCCTTGATCTCCGCCTCGAGCTCGTCGGTGAGCACGCCGAGCCGGCGGAGGTAGCGCTCGTAGCGGCCGAGGCACTCGTTCTGCTTCTCCTGCTCGACGCGCTCGAGGTCGATGTACGCGCGCGGGTCGTCGGCGGTCGCGTGCGGCGCGGCGCGGTACGTGACCGCTTCGATGAACGTCGGGCCGCCGCCGGCGCGCGCGCGCTCGACCGCCTCGCGCGTCGCCTCGTAGACCGCGAGCACGTCGCCGCCGTCGACGCGCACGCCGGGCATGCCGTAGCCGACGGCCTTGTCGGCGAGCGCCTCCGCGCGCGTCTGCGCCGAGAGCGGCGTCGAGATCGCCCACTGGTTGTTGTTGCAGAAGAGGATGAGCGGCGCCTGCATGACCGCGGCGAAGTTCGCGCCCTCGTGGAACGCGCCCTCGCTCGTCGCGCCGTCGCCGAAGTAGACGATCGCGCACGCGCGCTCGCCCTTCAGCTTCTTGCCCCACGCGAGGCCGGCCGCGTGCGGCACGTGCGTCGCGATCGGGACGCAGATCGAGGCGACGTTGTAGTCGGCCGGGTTCCACCAGCCGGCCGGGATGTCCGCGCCACCAGCGACAGCACCGTCGCCGGCGGCATCCCGCGCAGCAGGCCGATCGCCGACTCGCGGTAGCTCGGGAAGATCCAGTCGTCGTCGGCGAGCGCGTGCACGGAGCCGGCCTGCATCGCCTCGTGGTTCCAGAAGATCGCGTACGTGCCGATGCGCCCCTGCCGGTGATAGACGAGCGAGCGCTCGTCGTACGTCCGCAGCAGCACCATCGAGCGGTAGAGGTCGAGCAGCTCCTGCTCGCGCGAGCCCGTCGACCTCGCGATCCTCGTCGAGGACGCGGCGCAAGCTCCGGCTCGCCGTGTGCGACCTGGGCCACGCCGGAAGCGTAACGTGCCCTACCGCTTCACTCCCGCACGGCGGAGCCAGTCGTCGACCGCTGGGAAGAAGCGCGGATCGAAGCCGGGCGACCGCGGAAGGCTCGACAGGAGTCCGGTCGGGAGCACGAGCGGCGTGTGGGCGGTCGGCAAGACGATCCAGCTGAAGTCGTGGCCGGCGCGTCAGGGTAAGAAGCCGGTCGACGCAGAGCTCCGTCGGCACGTTTCGGTCGTCGGAGCCGTACATCCAGAGCGCCGGGATCGCGAGCGTCCGCAGCGCCGGCGCGGGATCGAAGCCGGAAGGCCCGGCAGCGCGGACCTCGGCGAGCATCGCCGCACGCGTTCCGCCCGGCGGCGACTCGGACTCGCCCGCGAGCTGACCCCAGTAGTCGCTCTCGCCGACCGTGACCGTCGGCCCGCTGTTGAGGATCGCCCAGCGCACGGCCGGTTCCCGCGCTGCGGCGAGGGGCACGATCCAGCCCGCCTGGCTGTCGCCGCAGAGTCCGACGCGCTGCGGGTCGACCTGCGGCAGCGCCGAGAGGAAGCGCACCTCGCGCTCGGCGTCGCGCGCGAGCACCTTCAGCGTCGTCGCGGAAGCGACGTCACCGGGATAGACGCCGCCCGATTCACCGGCGCCTCGCTTGTCGTCGGCGAGAACGGCGATCCCGTGCAGCGCGAAGTACATCGCGAACACGTCGAACTCGTCGCGCGTGCTCGGACCGGAGCCGTGCACCATCGTGACGGCGGGGAACGGTCCCGGCCCAGGTGGAAGCGTGAGCGTCGCCGCATCGACGCCGACGCGTACCTCACGCCCGCGTAGCGCGACCCGCGCGTAGTGCGCCCCCTTCCACGTGAAGCCGGCCGCGTCGGGCACGATCGAACCGTCCCCGTGCGTGTCCCCGAGTCGTGTCCCGACGCTGAGCGCAGGGCCGATGCCGTGCGTGGCGCCGGACGGCAGCTCGACGAGGATAGGCGGCACCCCTTCCGGCTGAACGACTGCCGCCTCCGCGCCGGCGGCGGTGCGATAGGCGCCGAGAAGCGCGACGATGCGAGCGAGCCCGCGACGTAACGAGAACGTCCCGCGCAGTCCGCCCTGCCGGACCGTCCCGGCGAGCGCTCCCTTCCTGATCGAGCCTGTCAAAGACGACGTTCGTCCGGAAGCCCCGGGAACGCAGAACCGGACCCGCGTTCCCTCGATGCCGAGGGCGACCTCCGTGGCCCCCGCGTGACCCGGCCCGAGCGAGACCGTGGCCGTGCGGCCGTGCATCTGCACGACGATCGCGACCGGCGTCGCGGACGCCGGCAGGTCGTACGTGCCGCTCCAGGCCGCGATCATCGCCGGCGGGCGAGCGCACGCACGACGCCGTCGGCCCACTCGAGGTCGAGCTCCGCACGCGCGATGCCGAGCCGCAGGAGGTGTCGGTGGTACCAGTCGTGGCCGCGATTCGTGTTCGTCGGCTCGATGGCCCGGTACGTGGCGAGCCGGGACTCGGCATCGGCCCGGAACTGCATCAGCTGCTCGCGCAGAACATCAGGCGTCGTGAGGCCGCCGACGAAGAGCTTGAGGAAGAAGGCGTCGGTCGCCCCCGGCTCCACCGTTTCGAGCCAGCCGTCGAGCGCCTGCCTGCCGCCTCGCGTGATCGTGTACAGGTGCTTCGCCGGGCGCCGCTTCTGAGCGACCTCGCGTCGGCGCACGAGACCCGCCCGCTCGAGCCGCGGCAGGACGGCGTAGAGGCCGCTGCGCGCCGGTGACCAGACATGCGCGATCGACTTCGTCACGAGCTTCATGAGGTCGTAGCCGGACCGCTCCCCTTCCATCGCGAGAAGCGCGAGCACGGCGGCCTCGGTCGTCGTCAGCTGAGCCACGGCAATCGGAGTCCTCGCCGGCACGCGCAGAACATATCGATCCGAGTTGGATTAGTCCAGAATGGACTATACGAGCACCGAGACGGCGCCCCGCTCGGTTTCGAAGAGCGCCTCTGCGACGTCCCCGAGGTCCTCCCCGTCGGCGTGCAGCGCGGTCGGCCGGTCACAGACGATCTCCACTCGGTCGAGGTTGTGGCCGTAGAGCGTGTCTCGACGATCGGCGGCGCGGCCGGCGAGGATCGAGAGCGCCGTCGGGACGAGCGTCCGCCGGCGCACGCGAACGGGAGCGACCACGTCGAGGCCGAGCTCGAACTGGGCCTTCGGCGCGATCGGCAACGGCAGCCGCTTCGCGTACGTGTACGGGCTGCCGTTCGCGATGAGCGCGAAGGCCGCCCGGCCGAAGCCCTTCACCTCGAGGATCGGCTCCATGTGCCCGCGCCGTGCGCCGAGCGAGCGGACGATGGCAAGCGCGAACGCGAGATCGCCGGGCCGCTTCCCCTCGTCGGTGCGCCCCATACGATCGACGCGGCGCACCGCCTCCGCATCGAGCCCGACGCCTGCGCCGAACGCGAAGCGGCGCCCGTTCACGCGGCCGACGGTGATCTTCCGGGTGCTGTGCTCGACGATCGCGTCCGCGAGCCGGCGAGCGGCGGCGGCGGGGTCGGCCGGGAGTCCGAGCGCGCGCGAGAGCACGCTCGTGCCGCCGCCGGGCAGGAACCCGATCGGGATGTCGGCCTCGAGCCCGTTCAGCGCCTCGTTGAAGCCGCCGTCGCCGGAGAAGACGACGACCGCCTCGCACCCGCCCGCGCAGGCGGAGCGCACGAGCTCGGTCGCGTGCCCGGGACGCTCGGTGAGGACGACGTTGAGCTCGCCCGCGCGCGCGAGCTCCTCCTGCACCGCGGCGAGCTTCGCCTGGGTGACGCGGGAGGCGAACGGATTGACGATGAGAGCGACGGGCAGGCCGTCAGTGAATCACGATCGCACCGTGCGACAGCGGGCCGCCGACGCTCGCGCGCCTGCCCCAGTCGAGCTTGAAGACGTCACGCCTCCCACCGTCGACCGCGAATGCGCTGAAGCGCACGCGCATGCCGTCGGCGAGCCCGATGCCCTGCATCTGGACGGCATTCGCGGTCCAGCGCATGGACGTGAAGCGCAGCGCACGGAAGACCGGCGTGCCGTGGCGGACGAGGACGACCTTGTTTCCTGGTCCGGCGCCGAAGTCGACACGGAAGCTCCCGGCGGCCGTGACGCCGAGCGCGTGGACGGTCCGGTAGCGCGCGGCACGAACGCCGGCCACGCCGCTCAGCCCGGCGCCGGGAACGATCTCGGGCGAGAGCGCCTGCCCGGGCGGCGGCGCCTGGTCGGCGAGCGCGGGCGCGGCCAGCGCGAGTGCACAGAGGCCGGCGAGGAGGGCGGCGCGAATGCGCATGCGCCCGTGGAACGGCGAACAGCCCGGATCGGTTACGGGGTGGCGTACCCGCGCATGCCGTCCACGAGGAGCGCGGTGAAGCGGTCGGCGAGCGCGTCGGTGTCGGCGCCGGGCCGCAGCCACGTGTACGCCCAGTTGGCGGCGGAGAGCGCGAGCAGCGCGGCGGTGCCGTCGTCGAGGTCGGTGCGGAGCTCGCCGAGCTCGCGCCCCTCGCGGAAGAGCGCGCGGAACCGCTCCTCGTACCGGCGCCGCTCGGCGACGAACTGCTCGCGGCGCTCGCCCTCGAGGTAGCGCCACTCGCGGATGAACACCGTGGCGATGTCGAGCTGCTCGGCGACGACGCGCAGGTGCGCCCGCAGCGCCGCACGGATGCGCTCGACGACAGGCCCGTCGTCGGGCACGCCGTCGAGGCCGGCGTGGAAGGCGGCCGCTCCCTCGCTCGCGACGTCCCAGAGGAGGTCGGCCTTCGACGCGATGTGCGAGTAGAGCGACCCCTTCTGGACGCCGAGCGCCTGGGCGATGTCCCCGATCGAGGTGCCGTGGTAGCCCTTCTCGGCGAAGAGGCGGGCGGCGGTCGCGGGTCAGCTCTGTCCGGCGGGCGCTCATTTACACTCCGGAGGCTAACGATCGTTCGGAAGGTGGTGCGTGGTGGCTGCGATCGAGATACCCGGGGACGAGCAGGCATTTCTCGCGTACGTCCAGGACGGCGGCCAGGTCGAGGTGGCCGACTGGATGCCCGACGGCTACCGGGCGAAGCTCGTGAAGTTCATCGAGATGCACGGCAACTCCGAGCTCATGGGCGTCCTGCCCGAGCGGGAGTGGATCCTCCGTGCGCCGACGCTCCAGCGCAAGCTCGCGCTGACGGCGAAGGTGCAGGACGAGGTCGGCCACGCGCAGCTCATCTACCGCGTCGTCGAGGACCTCGGCAAGCCGCGCGACCGGTGCCTCGCCGATCTCGTCGACGGGAAGGCGAAGTTCCACAACGTCTTCCATTACCCGACGAAGACGTGGGGCGACGTCGGCGTCATCGCGTGGCTCGTGGACGCGGCGGCGATCATCAGCCAGAAGGCGCTGCTCAAGTGCTCGTACGCGCCGTACGCGCGGATCATGAAGAAGATCTGCTGGGAGGAGTCGTTCCACATCCTCCACGGGCGCGACGTCATCCTCGCGATGGTCACCGGCACGGAGGAGCAGTTCGATCTCGTGCAGGAGGCGCTCGACCGCTGGTGGGGGCCGCTCATGCAGTTCCACGGCAACCCGATTCCGAAGGAAGACGACCCGATGTACGTCTGGCGCATCAAGTCGCAGGGGAACGAGGAGGCGCGCCAGCAGTTCCTCGAGGGCTACGTGCCGCAGATCCTCGAGCTCGGGCTGACGATTCCCGATCCGAAGCTGCGGCGGCGCGACGACGGAACGTGGGAGTACACCGAGCCCGACTGGGACGAGCTGATGCACGTCGTCACCGGGCACGGGCCGAAGACGGAGGAGCGGCTCGCGTTCCGCCGGCGCTTCCTCGACCAGGAGCAATGGGTGCGCGACGCCGTGCTCGTCGCATGATCTTCGAGGTGTTCCGGCAGGAGCGGAAGGGGCGCGCGTTCGAGCACGCAGGCTCCGTCGTCGCGCCCGACACCGAGTTCGCGGAGGCATGGGCGCGCGAGCAGTACGGCCGGCGCGGCGAGTCGGTGGCGCTGTGGCTCGTGCCGCGCGACGCGATCCACGACGTCGAGGACTGGGCGGACGAGTTCGATCTCAAGTACCGGCGCGTCGACGGCTACTCGATCAAGGCGCGGTTGAAGGAGGCCCGTGAACGAGCTGCTTCTCGGCCTCGCTGACGACGAGCTCGTCATCGGCTGGCGCGACTCGGAATGGACGGGGATCGCGCCGATGCTCGAGGAGGACGTCGCGTTCTCGTCGATCGCGCAGAACGAGATCGGCCATGCGCGCGCGGTGTACGAGCTGCTCACCGACGATGCCGACGCGCTCGCGTTCGATCGCGCTCTCGAGGACTACCGTTGCGCGCCGCTCGTCGAGCTCCGTCTGCTCGACTGGGCGCACACGATCGCGCGCCGGTGGCTGTACGAAGTCGCGGACGAGATCCGCATCACCGCGTTGATGGAAGAGCTGCCGCTCGCGGCGAAGATCAACCGCGAGGAGGCGTACCACCGCATGCACGCGGAGATGTGGCACGAGCGGCTGCGTGACGAGCCGCGCTTCATCGCCGCCGTCGAGGAGCTGTGGCCGTACGCCCTCGGCGTCCTCCCGCCGGAGCAGCGCGACGCGCTCGCCGCGCGCGTCGGCCTGCCGGTCGTCGACGCCGTCGAGCGCGGGACGCACACCGACGACCTCGCGCCGCTCTGGGAGGAGATGACGATCGTCAGGCGCTCCGCTCCGGCAGGTGCGCAGTGGTGACGGCGGAGCAGGTCTGGGCCGCGTTCGACGAGATCCCCGACCCGGAGATTCCCGTCGTCTCCCTCGTCGACCTGGGCGTCATCCGATCGGTCAACGTCTCTGAGGGACACGTCCGCGTGGAGTTCACGCCGACGTTCCTCGGCTGCCCCGCCCTCGAGGCGATGGTGCGCGCGATCGAAGGCAAGGTCGGCGAGCTCGGCGCCGAGGCGGAGGTCGAGGTCGTGAACGACGACTCGTGGTCGACGGACAAGATCACCGCCGCGGGGCGGGAGAAGCTGCGCGAGGCGGGATTCGCGCCTCCGGCGCCGCGGCTCGTGCAGCTCCGGTCGCAGGTGCACCGGTGCCCGTACTGCGGGTCGACGGAGACGAAGCTCGAGAACCTCTTCGGCCCGACGCCGTGCCGTTCGCTCCGCTACTGCGAGAGCTGCCGGCAGCCGTTCGAGCAGTTCAAGACGATCTAGGGTGGCGCCTCGAGCCTTCGGACGGCTGGTCGGTTGCTGCGCGGTGGTCGCCGTGGTTGTGCTCCCGCTCGCCGCTTCGGCCGGCGCGACGGGTCGATCCACAGTCGCGATCGACCCTGCCAGGCACTACCAACGCATCGCCGGGTTTGGTGTGTCGGAGGGGTTCGGGCAAGCCAAGGCGTTGATGACCGTGCCTGCTTCGGTTCAGAAGCAGGTGTTGAGCTTGCTCTATAGCCCGACGCATGGGGCGGGCCTGACGATCTTGCGCAATGAGATCAGCGCCGATGCGGGGTTCACGATCGAGCCGAAGGCGCCGAGCGGCCCGAACGCGAAGCCGTCCTATCTATCGCTCGCCGAGGTCGACCAGGATCAAGGGCAGCTGTGGTTCGCGAAGCAGATCAAGGCCGACTACAGCGTCTCGAATGTGTTCGCCGATGCCTGGAGCGCGCCCGCGTTCATGAAGACCAACGGCTCGGCAATCCACGGCGGCACGGTTTGCGGAGAGCCGGGCGCGAAGTGCAAGACCGGGGACTGGCGACAGGCTTACGCCAACTACCTCGTGCAGTACGCAAAGGACTACGCCGCGTCAGGCGTGCCCCTCACGTATGTAGGCCCGGAGAACGAGGGGAACCTCAGTGTCGCCCAGGACAGCATGATCATGAGCCCGGCGCAGACGGCCGACTTCATGGCGATCCTAGGCGCAACGCTCGCTCGATCAGGGCTTTCGACGCGCGCCGAGTGCTGCGCCAGCATCGGCTGGAACTACGCGCAGCAGTACGCGGCCGCGCTCGAGACCGACAAGGCAGCGAACACGGCAACGGCGCTGTTCACCAGTCACGGCTATTTCGTCCCGCTCGACTCGTCGCTGCGCGGCTGGAGCAAGCCGGTCTGGGAGACCGAGTGGGCGCCGTTCGACACCGGGCCGTTTGACGCAGCCTGGGACGACGGCTCACAGTTGTCCGGGTTCACCTGGGCGCAGAACATCTACACGGGCTTGACCAAAGCGAACCTCAGCGCGTTCCTCTACCTATGGGGCGCCAACACGAGCACCACGACCATCACCGGTCCCAACACCGGATTGGTTGACGTCAAGGCAAATGCCGTCGCCACTTCCGGTCGGCTGTGGGCGTTTGCGAGCTACAGCCGCTTCATCCGTCCTGGCGCGATGCGCATCGGCACGACGACGAGCGGAGTGGGCCTCGAGGCGAGCGCGTTTCGCAACAGCGACGGATCGATCGCGGTGGTCGTTCTCAACAGGGCTCACAGCCGCCAGGTTGCGACCTTCTCCCTGCGCGGGCTCGGCGGAGCGCACGCCACGCCATACCTGACCGACAGATCCCACCGGCTTTCCGCACAGGCCCCGATGACGGTGAGGAACGGCACCTTCGCCGCGACCCTCCCGGCGCGGTCGCTCGTCAGCTACGACATCCGACCCTGAGCGCAGAGAAAGTCGACCACTACCCGGGCGTGCGCAACGGCAGGCCGGCTGCCTGCCACGCGAGCATTCCGCCGCGCAGCTCGACGATTCGCTTGTAGCCGAGATCGTGCAGCGTCTTCACCGCTCGCGCGCTCGTGTGACCGCTCCAGCAGTACACGGCCAGCCGCGTCGAGATCGACGGCAGCTGCGCCGCCGACGCTTCGAGATCGTCGGCGGGGATTGCCAGGTCGGTGCCGGCAATCGTCGGCGCGCCCGGCCCGAGCACGTTCAGCGTCTTCACGCCTGGCGCGGCGACGACACGCGCAAACTGGGCCGGCGAGACGAGCTGGGAAGGAGGTGCGGAGGAACCGCCGCCGCCGCCCGCAGCCGGCCAGGCCGAGCACGGCCAAGGCGACGACAAGAAGACGCGGGCGGATGACCATCCCCCGACCCTATCCCTGTGTGGTGTGGACTACGCCGTCGGGCTCGCCGGCGCCGCGTCGAGCCCGACGTTGAGGCTCGGGTACTGCGACGTGACGAGCGAGACGTACGCCTGCGTCTGCGCGTGGTAGCGGATCGTGAACGCGAGCAGGTTGCGCATCCCCTCCGGCATCCGCCCGACGAAGAGGCAGACGAACCAGCCGAAGAAGACGAGGATCTCGACGAGGTAGTTCATGACGGACGAGATGACGAGCGCCGGGATCGCGAGGAGCGTGCGGAAGAACACGCCGAGGCGTCCCTGGTCGGCCGCCGGCGCGATGTGGACGTCGATCGGATAGCCCCCACCGCCGTCGAAGCCGGGATACGGATTCGCCGCGAGCGTCATGTACGCGTACACGTGCACCTGGTAGCGGACGTACCGCGCGAGGAAGCCGTGCAGCCCGTCGGGAACGCGCTTCGTGAAGAGCGCTGCGAACCACGAGATGATCACGACGAACCACACGGCGATCCCCCAGAGGCTGAGCCAGATGAGGTGCGGGATGCCGAGCAGCAGACGGAAGAAGACGGTGAGCCGGCTGCGCTTCAGGTCGTCCGTGACCACGAGCGTGACTGCGTGCTCCATCGCACGACGAGTGTACGCTCCTGCCCGATGCACGTCGAGATCCTGTACTGCCCCGTCTGAGGGGGCTACGACGAACGGGCCGCGAGTCTCGCGGCCGAGCTGAAGGCACACGGGTTCGACGCCACCTCCCGGCAGGGAGCGAAGAGCCAGTTCGACGTGGTCGCGGACGGGGAGACGGTCTTCTCCAAGCAGGCCGTCCACCGCTGGCCCGAGGACGGCGAAGTGCTCGGGCTTCTCAGCGGCCGCTGAAGCGCGGCGGCCGCTTCTCGACGAACGCGGCGACGCCCTCGCGGAAGTCCTCCGTCTGCGCGGCGACCGCCTGGAGCTGCGCCTCCATCTCGAGCTGCTCCTCGAGCGTCGCGCCGTCGGCATGGTCGAACAGCCGCTTCGTCATCCCGATCGCGCGCGTCGGCAAAGCCGCATAGGTCGCCGCGAGCTCAGCCGCCCGCGCGGCGAGCGCGTCGGCCTCGACGACCTCGGAGACGAGGCCCCACGCGTGCGCCTCGGCGGCCGTCAGCCGCCGGTTGGAGGACATCCACTCGAACGCGCGCGGCGCGCCGAGCAGGCGATGGATGAAGTACGTGCCGCCCGCGTCCGGGATGAGGCCGATCCCGACGAAGCCGGGAACGAAGGCCGCAGTGTCCGAGGCGATGCGGATGTCGCACGCGCAGGCGAGCGAGAGCCCCGCGCCCGCGCAAGCACCGTTCACGGCCGCGATCACGGGCTTCTCGAGCGCGCGGATCGCGAGCACGTTCGGGTGATACGTCGCGCGCAGGCTCGCGCCGACGTCCGGCGCCTCCTGGAACTCGGTCAGGTCCTGCCCCGCGCAGAAGCCGCGGCCCGCGCCCGTGATGACTACCGCGCGCACGTCCGGGTCGCGCGCCTCCTTCAGCGCGTCGCGGAGCCCGGCGTGGAGCGCGCGGTTGAACGCGTTGAGGACGTCCGGGCGGTTGAGCGTGATCGTCTGTACCGCGCCGTCGCGCGCGACCTCGACCTCGGCCATGCGGCGGAATCTATCCCGCCGCGATCGTCGACGCAGCGATGCCCGACAGCGCGAGATAGTCGGCCGGGGTCATCTGGTCGCCGAGGAACACCGAGAAGCCGCGCGTGCCGAGGTTCTCCAGGAGCGGCACGTACCGGGAGGCGGGGTAGTGGTGGTAGACGCCGATCACCGGGTGGACGAGCGCGAGCGGCCAACCGGCGCGGACCGCGTGCGCAACGGTGAGGTCGGGCCGGTCGCCCGGGTACTGGTTGAAGTACGCCTCGGGGAGGAGATCGAAGCCGCCGTTCCGCCACGCGCCGAAGTCGATCGGCAGAACGTACGGCGCCTTCGCGGCCCCGAGCGTCACGAGCGCGGCCGGGATCGTCGGCTGCATCGAGCGGAACGAGAGCACGAACGCCGCCGACCGCTCCCAGCCGGTCGACCGGTGCTTGCCCTCGTACGGCGCTTCGGCGTCGGCGATGTAGAAGTCGAAGCTCCACGTTCGGAGCACGAGGTCGGCGATCCCGGCGCTCGCGATCGGGTTGAGCCCCTCGACGCCCCAGACCCCGACCGAGATGCCGTGCGCACGCATGGTCGGGATCCAGGTCGGATCGGTCCATTCGAGCGTGCCGACGTCGTCGAGATGGAGCGCGACCCACGTGAAGTGATTCGCCTCCATCTCGGTCGCGATCGTTGGCGCGTCCGGGAAGTCCTGCGGGTTGTCGACGAACATGCCGACGCCGGAGAAGACGTCAGCGGGCGCGTCGGCGCGCGCAGGCGACGTGGACGCGCCCACACAGACGGCGACGGCTGCCGCGAGACCCACGACCTTCTTCAGCATGCCCTCGCCGCCGACGCTACACCGTATGGGCGCGGCCTTCTAGTGACCGAAAAGGGGAAACGCGCGCTTGTGATGCGCCTGCGCGCGCCGCTTTCGGATCATCGGGACGACGAGGACGATCGAGAGCACCGCGGCGACCTGGCCGCAGCGCACGCACCTGTGCAGGTTGCGCTCGACGGTCTTCTCCTCGGGTGGGGCCTCTTCATCAGCCATCGTGCAGCCTCCTGAGCTCGACGAGGACCAACGCAACGTGGCGCCCCCGGCGCCGAAAGCCCATCGGGGATTCCGCGGAGCTACTTTCCCTTGAACTCGGGCGGCCGCTTCTCGAGGAACGCGCTCAGCCCCTCGTCGGCGTCCTCGGATGCCCGCGCGACGAAGAACGAGCGACGCTCGAGCTCGACGCCGGCGGCGAGCGGCGACTCGAACGCCTGGTCGATCGCCTCCTTCGCGAGCCGGACGGCGACCGGCCCCTTCGCCGCGATCTCGCCGGCGACGCGCTTCGCCTCCACGAGCCACGCCTCCTTCGCGACGACGCGCGAGACGAGCCCGTACGACAGCGCCTCGTCCGCGGAGAGCATGCGGCCGGTCAGGATCATGTCCATCGCGAGCGCCTTCCCGACCGCGCGCGTGAGCCGCTGCGTGCCGCCGGCGCCCGGGAGCACGCCGAGGTTGATCTCGGGCTGGCCGAACTTCGCCGACTCGGACGCGACGACGAGGTCGCAGAGCATCGCGAGCTCGCACCCGCCGCCGAGGCAGAACCCCGACACCGCGGCGACGATCGGCGTCCGCACCCTCCGGATCGCGTCCCACTTGTCGAGGCGCCGGTTCTCGTAGAGCGACACCGGCGTTCCCGCCGAGAGCTCGCCGATGTCGGCGCCTGCAGCAAAGGCGCGCTCGCTCCCACCGAGCACGATCGCCCGGATCTCCGGATCGTCGTCGAGCTCGGTGAGCGAGGCGACGACGGCGTCCATGAGCTCGCCCGAGAGTGCGTTGAGCTGCTTCGGCCGGTTCATGAGCACGACGCCGACGCGGCCGTCGCGCTCGACGAGGACGTTAGGCTCCGCCATGTGTACGCCGAGTTTACGAGCCTCGAGATCGACCGTCCGGAGAAGTGGATCCTCCGGATCACGCTCCGGAACCCCGGCAAGCTCAACGCCGTCGGCGCCGAGGCGCACGGGCACCTGGCTTCGATCTGGCAGACGGTCGACCGCGACCCGGAGACGCGCGTCGTCGTCGTCCGCGGCGCGGACGGCGCGTTCAGCGCCGGCGGTGACCTCGATCTCGTCGAGGAGATCGCGCGCGACTGGGAGACACGGGTGCGCGTCTTCCACGAGGCGCGCGACCTCGTCTACAACATCGTCAACTGCCGCAAGCCCATCGTCGCGGCGATCGACGGTCACGCCGTCGGTGCAGGCCTCGCGGTCGCGCTCCTCGCCGACATCAGCATCGCGGCCCCGACGGCGCGGATCGTCGACGGCCACACGCGACTCGGCGTCGCGGCCGGCGACCACGCCGTCATCGTGTGGCCGCTCCTGTGCGGGCTCGCGAAGGCGAAGTACCACCTGCTCCTCTGCGAGCCGGTGAGCGGCGAGGAGGCCGAGCGCATCGGCCTCGTCTCGCTCTGCGTGCCCGCCGACGAGCTCGAGGAGCGCGCGCTCGACATCGCGCGCAGGCTCGCAGCCGGCTCGCAGGCCGCGATCGCGCACACGAAGCTCGCGCTGAACAACTGGCTCCGCGCTGCGGGCCCTGCGCTCGACGCGTCGCTCGCGCTCGAGTTCCTCGACATGACGGGGCCCGACGTCGGCGAAGGGGTCGCCGCCGTCCGCGAGCGCCGCAAGCCGAACTTCAGCTGAGCTCGAGGAACTCCGCCGTCGGCTGCGGGAAGCCGCGCTTGTACGCGTCCTTGCCGCTCGCCATGAACTCGTCGCTCCCGATCGCGCTCTTGAACGAGGCTTCGTCCGGGAACTCCCACTCCGCGTAGTACGCGTGCGTGGGCTCGCCCATCGGAGAGCCGGTGATCTTGCCGTGACGGAAGACCCCGTTCGGAACCTGCTTGCACACCTCGGCGTGCTCGGCGTACGCATCCGCCTCGGGCGCCTCGTCGTAGAACACGATCACGCGATACATTCCGGTCCCTTTCACTCGTTAACGGGAGGAGACTACGAGATGGCAGGTGAAGTGGTTCACATCGAGTTTCCCGCGGGGAACGTCGACCGCGCGCAGGCGTTCTGGGGCGGGCTGTTCGGCTGGGAGTTCGGCGGCCCGGTGATGGAGGGCTACGACTACCGCATGGCGAGCACGGGCGAGAACTCCGGCGTCGCCGTCATGCCGTCCGACGATCGCGGCCATCCGAACTTCTACTTCGACACGCCCGACATCGAAGGGTCGATGGCGAAGGTGCGCGAGCTCGGCGGCGAGGCCGGGGACAAGACGCCGGTGCCGACGCACGGCTGGTTCGCGGCGTGCAAGGACTCCGAGGGCAACGCGTTCCATCTCTGGCAGGCCGACTCGAGCGCTGCCTAGAGCTTCCTGCGGTCGAG
The DNA here is from genome assembly GCA_963802685.1 of uncultured Actinomycetes bacterium. Taxonomy (GTDB): domain Bacteria; phylum Actinomycetota; class Thermoleophilia; order Gaiellales; family Gaiellaceae; genus Palsa-739. The sequence continues at coordinate 326,127 of CAWDJG010000007.1, read as the reverse complement.
CACGCGCAGCGCCTTGCCTTCGCTGCGCGGGATCGCGCCGCTCTCGACTACCTCGACGCGCGCGTTCAATCCGAGCGCGCGCTCGAGCTTCTCGCGGACCGGCGCGGGGTCGACGTTTCCTTCGATCTGCACCGTGAGCTCGTCGAGATGCTCGTCGCGCTCGATGATGAGCTGGTAGTGCGGGTCGACTCCGTCGAAGCCGAGCAGCACGCGCTCGATCTCGCTCGGGAAGACGTTGACGCCGCGGATGATGAGCATGTCGTCGGTTCGGCCGACGACGCGCGACATGCGCGCGAGCGTCCGCCCGCACACGCACGGCTCGCGTGTGAGCGACGCGAGGTCGCCGGTTCGGTAGCGCAGGAGCGGGATCGCCTCCTTCGTGAGCGTCGTGAACACGAGCTCGCCGATCTCGCCGTCCGGAACCGCCGCGCCGGTCTCGGGATCGATCGCCTCGACGAGGAAGTGGTCCTCGTTGACATGGGCGCCGGACAGGCCTTCGAGGCATTCGGCCGAGACGCCGGGACCGACGATCTCCGAGAGCCCGTAGTGGTCGACCGCGGTGACGTTGAGCGCCTCCTCGATCGCGCCGCGGATCCGTTCCGTCCACGGCTCGGCACCGCAGATCGCGGCGCGGAGCTTCAAGCGCGTCACGTCCTCGACGTGCTCCGCGATCGCGAGCGCATAGCTCGGAGTGCAGCAGAGGATCTCTCCGCCGAGGTCCTGGAGCAGCTGCCCGTGGCGTGGGGTGTTGCCGCTCGATGCCGGAACGACGGTGCAGCCGAGCCGCTCGGCGCCGTAGTGGAACCCGAGCCCGCCGGTGAAGAGGCCGTAGCCGTACGCGATGTGGACGAGCGTCCCGGGCCCGCCGCCGGCGGATGCAATCGCGCGGGCGGAGCAGTCGGCCCACAGGGCGATGTCGTTGCGCGTGTACGCGACGATCGTCGGCTTGCCGCGCGTACCGGACGAGGCGTGGATGCGGATGCACTGGTCACGCGGCACGCGGAGCATCCCGAACGGGTATGCGTCGCGGAACTGGGACTTCGTCGTGAACGGCTGCTCCGGCAGGGCTTCGAGCTCCACTCCGAAGCGCGCACGGAGACGCTCGCGCTGGAGGCGCTCGAGCTCGGCGCGGGGCATGGTCTCCAGCTCGGGCTGGAAGATCACGATGTCGTACATTAAGCCCGTGTCAGGGAGCGCGCTAGCATCGATCCTCGCCGTCGCGGCCGGGCTCGCAGGGTCGCTTCAGGTCGCGGTCATGTCACGCCTCGGCGAGCGCGTCGGCGTGCTCGAGGCCCTGACGTTCGCCTCGGTGCTGTCGGGCGCGGTCGCGTTCGTCATCCTGCTCGTCGCGCGGCAGAGCGCGGACGGCATCGCCCGATCCCTGCATCAGCCGTGGTGGATGCTCACCGGCGCGGTCTTCAGCCTGCTCATCGTCTTCACGGTCACGTATGCGGGGCCGCGGATCGGCGTCGCCGCGACCGTCGGCATCCTCATCGCCGGCCAGCTCGTCATGGGCGCCGCGATCGACCGCTTCGGGCTCCTCGGCTCGAAGCAGATCCCCCTGCACTGGCCGCGCCTGCTCGGGATCGTGCTGCTCGGCGCCGGCGCAGCGCTCTCCCTGCGCAAGTGAATCCGTTCGGGCACATCGACCTGCGCGTCGGCGAGCTCGCAACAGCGGAGGCGTTCTACGACGCGCTCCTGCCTGCGCTCGGCTTCACGGAGCGCTACCACGGCGGCGGATGGAAGGTGTGGGGGACGACGGACGAGCTGCTCTGGGCGGCGTACTTCGCCGTCACCGAGAGCGCGGGTCACGCGCCGAACGAGAACCGCATCGCCTTCGCCGTGGGGTCACGGGAAGACGTCGATCGCGTCGCCGGCGTTGCGCGCACGGCGGGCGCCGAGCTGAGCGGCCCTAAGGAGATGCCATACGGGCCCGGCTACTACGCGATCTTCTTCGCCGACCCGTCCGGCAACTTGCTCGAGGTGTACTTCCGTCCGGAGTAGCTAGAAGTCGAAGCGGGTCGCGTTGCGCGGAAAGCCCTTCTCCGTCCACGCAAGGACGCGGCGCGGTGCGACGCGATACCAGCCTTCCGCCTTGTCGGCCCGGAAGGCGTACTTCCGCTCGTACTCGTCGAGCATCGAGTCGTCGACGGTGAACGGCTCGGCGTTCCCCTCGACGATGACGACCTCGTCGCCGCTCTCCAGGTGGACGACGACGCGCGGGTCGCGCTTGATCGCCTTCCCCTTCCGCGACTGCGGGCTGCAGCTGAACACGAGCGCGCCGTTCCGCCACAGGGCCCAGACCGGCGACGCGTGCGGCCCGTTCGTCGCCACCCAGTAGTTGTGACCCTTCGCGAGGCGCTCGGCGGCCCAGCTCCAGGGGAGCATCCCGTCCTCCTCCTCGGGAACGCCGTACGCCGACATCGAGGTCGGCCGGCGGGCGCGCGGCATCTAGAGCCTGGAGGGATCGGAGGGCGCAATGGCCACGAAAGCGAAACTACCGGTTGACCTCGGCCGCTGCGGAGTCCACACTTGGATCCCAGATCGGGCTGAAGGTTTGGCTCAGGCGACCAGAGGCGAGGTATTGGATCCGATGGAGTCGATTCAGGTCGAGGCAGCACGGATTCCGGACCGCGACATGCTGCTCACGCTCCTCCGGGAGCACGGTCTCGAAGCCGAGCCGGAGAACGAGGTCGGCATCGTTGTCGCGAACCAGGACGACGACGCAGAGGTCTACTCGACCGTCGAGGACCTCGTCATGCGGATCGGCGCGCCCTTCGTGCCCATCAAGCACGAGGCCGTCATCTACATCCGCCCCCCGGTCGGCTAGACGCGCTCGAACAGAGCCGCCTGGCCCTGGCCGACGCCGACGCAAAGCGTGGCCAGCCCGTAGCGGCCGCCGCGGCGGCGCAGCTCGTGCAGGAGCGAGACGACGAGGCGCGCGCCGCTCATCCCGAGCGGATGGCCGAGCGCGATCGCACCGCCGTTGACGTTCACCTTCGCGTGGTCGAGGCCGAGCTCGCGCAGGACGACGAGGCTCTGCGACGCGAACGCCTCGTTCAGCTCGACGAGGTCGACGTCGCCGACGCCGATGCCGGCGCGTGCGAGCACCTTGCGGACCGCCGGCACGGGGCCGATCCCCATCACGCGCGGGTCGACGCCCGCGACCGCGTTCGCGACGAACGTCCCCAGCGGCTCGACGCCGAGAGCGCGCGCCTTCTCCTCCGAAGCGATGACGAGCGCGGCCGCACCGTCGTTGACGCCGGACGAGTTGCCGGCCGTGACGGTTCCGCCCGCGCGGAACGCAGGCTTCAGCGCGGCGAGGCGCTCGAGTGTCGTCTCGGGACGCGGATGCTCGTCGCGCACGACGTCGCCGACGGGAACGAGCTCGTCGTCGAACCGGCCGGCGTCGTTCGCCGCCGCCCAGCGCTGCTGCGACGCGAGCGCGAACGCATCCTGATCCTCGCGCGACACGCCGTAGCGCTCGGCGACGTTCTCGCCGGTCTCGCCCATCGCCTCGAGCGGAAACATCTCCTCCATCTGCGGATTCGGAAAGCGCCAGCCGAGCGTCGTGTCGTACACCGTCCGGTCGCCGCGCGCGAAAGGCTTCTCGTTCTTCCCGAACACAAAGGGCGCACGCGTCATCGACTCGACGCCGCCCGCGACGAACAGGTCGCCGTCGCCCGCCGCGATCGCGTGGCATGCGCCGACGACGGCCGAGAGACCGGACGCGCACAACCGGTTGACGGTCACGCCGGCGACCGACTGAGGCAGCCCGGCAAGGAGCGCGGCCATGCGCGCGACGTTGCGGTTGTCCTCACCCGCCTGGTTCGCGCAGCCGAAGTAGACGTCCTCGATCTCGCCCGGCTCGACGCCGGCGCGCTCGACCGCCGCTCGGATCGCGAGCGCGGCGAGATCGTCCGGACGCTCGCCCGCGAGCACACCGCCGTACCGCCCGACGGGCGTGCGCACACCGGCGACGACGACCGCGCGGCTCACTCGACCCATTGAACCTGAATGCCGGCATTCGCCCGCTCGAGGAGCTCGCGCACCGCCTGCCGCCCCTCGTCGCCGTAGTCGAGCGTCAGGTCGTTGACGTACATGCCGATGAACTCGTCGCCACGCGCGTTGTCGAGGCCTCGGCCGAAGCCGAGCGCGTACTCGAGCGCCTCGGCGCGGTGCGCGAACCCGGCGTCGATCGACTCGCGCAGGATCCCGGAGACCTCGCTCATCACGCGCGCGCCGAGATCGCGCCTGATCGTGTTCACGCCGAGCGGCAGCGGCAGTCCGGTCTCGAGCAGCCACCACTCGCCGAGGTCGAGGCACTTCGTGACGCCGGCGTCGCCGTACGTGAGCTGTCCCTCGTGGATGAGAAGACCGGCGCGCGCGCGGCCGGAGGCGACCTCGTCGAGGATCTCGTCGAAGGGAAGGACGCGGCACGCGAAGTCGCCGCCGAGCGCCATCCGGAGCACGAGGAACGCGGTCGTCAGCTTTCCCGGGACGACGATCTCTTCGGTGCGAAGCTCGTCGAGCGTCAGCCGCTCGGGCGCGACGACGATGGGGCCGTAGCCGGAGCCGATGCTCGCGCCGTGCGGGAGCAGCGCGTAGCGCTCGTGCACGAGCGGGTACGTGGCGAGCGACATCGCCGTCACCTCGAGCCGTCCTTCGAGCGACCATTCGTTGAGGCTCTGGATGTCTGCGATCACCGGCTCGAACTCGTAGCCTCGCGCGCCGACGGTGCCCGAGGCGAGCCCCCAGAACATGAAGGCGTCGTCGGGATCTGCGCTGAAGCCGACGCGGACGAGCATGGCGCGGGAGCGTATTCCGTTTACGGCGTCGAGCGCCCGAAGAACCACGCTTCGAGCGGCTTGAGCAGCTCGTCGCGCGTGAACGGCCGGAGATGCTCGGGCCGCCCGTCCGCCTCCGAGACGGTGAGGTCGTCCTCGAGCGCGGCGTTCGCCTGCTCGAGTGCGTCGTCGAGCTCGTACCCCTCGAAGATGTAGTCGTCCTTCCGAGGCGCCGAGTCGTTGCGCTGCTCCGGGTTCACCGCGCGGCCGACACCCCACACGGCTCCGGGCATGCGTTCGATCCAGATGACGACGCGCTCGTCGTTCCCGGCGTCGTCCACCCCATGGAGCACCCGCTCCGCGAACCTGCCGCGGTCGGACGAGACGTGCACGGGACGATTGTACAATTGCCCCGATGCTGCGCCTCGCGAGCTTCGTTCGGAACCCGTTCTCCTTCCTCTTCGCGAAGAGCTCGGCGGAAGAGGTCGTCGTCGGGTATCTCCTGCGCGAGCACGGCTCCGGCAGGAGGCTCGAGGACGTCCTCCAGGACGCCTACGTCCAGAACCGCCTCAGCGTCGAGCAGCAGAAGCGCATGCTCATGCGGCCCGACGTCATCCACGCGCTCGGCGAGCAGGACGTCGAGGCCGCGCGCGGATCCCTCAACCCGAACTAGAGGCCTCGACGACGGCGGCCGCGGCCGCGATGTCCCAGGCGGCGAGCCCGTTCGACTTGAAGACGACGATGTCGTCGTCGCCCTGCCGGCCCGGCAGCTCCCCCGCGACGACCTGCTGGAGCTCGTGCACCTCGAGCCAGTCGAGCACGCCGTTCGCGACGGGCTGGGTGAGGTCCGCGGATTCGAGCCGGGCGTCCTCGATCGAGTCGCAGCAGACGAACGCCGCCCGCTCGAGGACGACGTCGTCGAGCTCGCGCCGCTTGCCGTCGTTCGCGCCGACCGCGCATACGAGCGCGCCGGGCCGGAGCCACTCGCCGCGCAGCACCGGGTCGGGCGATCCCGTCACCGTGACGACGACGTCGCACTCGGCGCAGTCGCGTGCGCTCTCGCCTGCCTCCGTGCCGTTGCGCTCGCAGAACGCCTGCAGCGACGCCTCGGTCCGGCAGTAGGCGACGACGCGCTCGATGCCGGGAACGGCAGCGCGGATGCACGCCACCTGCGTCTCCGCCTGCCAGCCACAGCCGATGACGCCGAGGCTCGCCGCACCGGGCCGCGCGAGGAACTTCGCCGCGACGGCGCTCGCCGCGCCCGTGCGTAGCTGCCCGAGCTTGTCGGCGTCGACGACCGCGACGAGCTCGGGCACGTCGGCGCGGAAGAGCAGGACGACGAAGCGCGCGCCCTCGCGGAAGCCCGAGTACACCTTCGCGCCGGCGAGGCCGAGGCCGAGGTCGACCGCCGCCATGACGGCGAGCGCGCCGTGCTCGAGCGCCAGCCGGTAGCGCGGACGGTTCTCGACCTCGCCGGCGGCCATCCGCCGGAAGCACGCCTCGATCGCGTCGACGGCCGCGGCGGGCGAAAGGAGGCGGGCGACGTCCTCCTCCGTCAGAACGAGCGGTTTGACATGTGACCGATCAGTCACGTATTCTCCTCGGCGTGGATGACGACGACCGCATCTTCAAGGCTCTCGCGGATCCCACGCGCCGCCACCTCCTCGACCGGCTCTTCGAGCGCGACGGCCGCACGCTCACCGAGCTCGAGTCGGAGCTCGAGATGACGCGCTTCGGGGTCATGAAGCACCTGCGCGTGCTCGAGGACGCGGGGCTCGTGGTCGCGCGGAAGCAGGGCCGGGAGAAGCTCCACTTCCTCAACCCGGTGCCCATCCGCCTCATCCACGACCGGTGGATCGACAAGTACACCGAGCACCGCGTGGCGGCGCTCGCTGATCTCAAGCACGAACTGGAGGAGACCGCATGACGACCATCACCGCGCAGGCGACGCAGGTCTACCAGGTGTTCATCCGGGCGACGCCCGAGGCGATCTGGGAGGCGATCACGACGCCGGAGTTCACCGCGAAGTACTTCTACGGCTCGCATGTCCACGTCACGGACCAGCTTTCGCGGCGTCGACGGCGAGGGCAACGACCTCGTCACGGGCGAGCTCATCGAGCTCGACGCGCCGCACCGGCTCGTCCACGGCTGGCGGGCGCTCTACGACGAGCAGACGGCGACCGAGCCGGAGAGCCGTGTGACATGGGAGATCGAGGCGAAGGACGGAGGCGTCTCGCTCCTTACCGTCACGCACGACCGGCTCGAAGCCTCTCCGCACACGAGCGAGAATGTCGCCGGCGGCTGGATGTACGTGCTCAGCGGCCTGAAGACGCTGCTCGAGACGGGGAAGCCGCTCGCGGGCTGATCGTCAGGCGGTCTGCGGCCGGTGTCGCTGCACGCGTTCGAGCGCGGCGACACCGGCCGCGAGCGCCGCGGCGCACGCGAGCAGCACGAGCGCCGCGTCAGGCGAGGAGACCGCGCCTGCGGCCACCGAGCCGACGATCGCAGCGGGCGCCCACGCGAGCGTGGCGAACGTCTGACTCAGCGTCTGGTCGAGGTTCGCAGCCGAGGCGGCACGGCTCAGAAGGACGTTGCCGGCGAGCCCGGGCAGCGTCACGAGGCACACGGCGCCGAACGAGAGGACGACTGCGGCGGCGGTGCCCGACGTCGCTTCCAGCCCGACTAAAACGAGCGCGAGAAGCACGAAGTCGCCGACGACGAGCGTGCGTGTCTTGCCCCGGTCGGCGGCACGACCGGCGAACGGGTTCCCGAAGACGAGCACAGCGTAGGCGCACGTGAGGATCGCACCGATGCCGAATGCTCCCACGCCGCGGTCGCCGAGCGTGAGCGGGATGGCGACCATCGTGCCGAGCCCGACGACCGCGCCCGCGCCCGTGAGGGCAAGGCCGCCGAGCGCGTCGCGCGAGCCGAGCGTCGCCCGGAGCCGTGCGGCGTCGGCACGCTCGAGCATCTCGTAGCGCGGGAGCAAGCCGAAGCGCGTGGCGACGACGAGCAGGAGCAGCGGCGGCACGGCGCAGAGCCAGACGCCGTCGTCCGCTGCGAGAGCGCCGAGCTGCGGGCCGACGAGCATGCCCGCCGTCGACGCACCGGTGAGAACACCGATCGTCCGCGCGCGGCGCTCGAGGCCGGTGTTCGTGATCGTCCACGCAAAGACCGACTGCCACACCATGGTCGCGCTGAAGCCGAAGCCGAAGCGCGCGACGACGATCCACCAGCCGGCGCCCGGCCAGACGAAGAGGAGGCTCGCAAGCGAGCCGACCACGCCGCCGGCGAGGATGAGACGCGGCAGGCCGATCCGGCGCGAGAGCAGAAGCGTCGGCACCGCCGCGATGAGCGAGCCGGTGGGGTGCGCCGCGACCACGAGTGCCGCGTAGAGCGAGGAGTGCATCGACTCCTTGAAGTGCGGCAGCAGCGGCGCGACGGTGCTCAGCGTAAGGCTGACCAGCGCGATCGCCGCGCACGCGACGACCAGGATGCCGGGAGGACGCCGGAGGACCCTCACCGTTCCATGCTGGCGACGGCCACGGCCGCCGTCATCCGCACTAGGCCGTGGCGACGATGGTGATTCCGCCGCGCGCCTTCTGCGTCAGCTTCACCGTGACGGCGGCGGCCTCGAGCTCGAGCGCGGCCGCGACGTCGTCCCTGATCCGCACGGCAAGCGCCTCCCCGAAGGCGCCCTCGTTCCGGTAGCGCGCGAGGTAGAGCTTCAGCGACTTCGACTCGAGGCAGAGCCCCTTCGGGCTGTACGTGATCGACGCCGTGTAGTAGTCCGGCTGCGCGGTGATCGGGCAGACCGCGGTCAGCTCGTCGCTCGTCATCTCCACCTCGCGGACGCCCGGATTCGGGAACGACTCGAGGCCCGCGTAGTGCTCGCTGCCGGCATGGCCGAGGGCGACGAACTCCATCGGCGACACTCTACGCATGCAAAGGATCTATCTCGCCGGGCCGCCGTACGCCGACGAATACCGGCGGCGCGCATCGGAGCTCCTACGTGAGCGCGGTCTCGAGCCGGTCGACCCGATGCGCCGCGACTTCCGCGGCCGCACCGAGGGCAACGAGCGCGAGATCGTCGACGGCGACCTCGCCGACATCGACGGCTGCGACGCCGTCCTCGCCGCGTTCACCGAGCCCGACGAGGGAACGGCGATGGAGGCGTGGTACGCGCACTCGACCGGCAAGCCGGTGGTCGCCTTCACCGGCGGCGTGTGGGCCCATCCGTGGACGGTGTACGTCTCGGCGAGCGTGCACGAGCGTCTCGAGGACGCGGTCGAGGCGCTCGCGCGATGAGTTCCGCGTCCGGCGAGGGTCATACGGGCATGGATGGATTCGAGAAGATCGGTGACGAGCTCGGCGCGACCGTGTCGGTGATCGTCGTCGACGCCGCGCACGGCGAAGGCCCGCGCCTGCACCGGCATCCGTATCGGGAAGTGTTCGTCGTGCTCGAAGGCGACGCGACGTTCACGCTCGGGGACGAGCAGCGCGTCGTCCACGGCGGCGAGATCGTCGTCGCGCCGGCCGGCGTCCCACACCGGTTCTTCAACTCCGGAAACGGACGCCTCCGCCAGGTGGACGTGCACGAGCATCCGCGGTTCGACACGGAATGGCTCGAGTGAGCCCATTGCCGGGCTTCGGCAACAGGGATACGGTGGGTTCACGTGCGTCGCCTCTTGTCAGCGATTGGACTCGCGCTTGCGATCGCCGCGTGCGGTGCGAGTGCGGCTCACGCTGCGGTTCCGGGGCAGCCCACCGGCGTCACCGCGACCCCGGGTAACGCGAGGGCGACGGTCGCATGGCACGCGGTCGCGGCCACGCCGGCCATCACCGGCTACACCGCCACGGCCGCGCCCGGAGGCGCGACGTGCACGACGACCGGTGCGCTCACGTGCACCATCCTCGGGCTGACGAACGGCACGAGCTACTTCGTCTCGGTGACGGCGACGAACACCGACGGCAGCGGCCCGCCCTCCGCCGTCGCGACTGTCACGCCCGCGACGGTGCCCGGCGCGCCGACGGGCTTGTTCGCCACTGCGGGAAACGCGCAGGCGACGGTGACGTGGTCGGCGCCGGCGTCGAACGGCGGCGCAGCGATCACGCACTACGTCGTCACGGCGTCCGGCAGCGGCGGGCAGACGTGCACCTGGTCGTCGGGTGCGTTCACGTGCACGGTCACCGGCCTCGTGAACGGCGCGCAGTACACGTTCACGGTGGTTGCGCAGAACAGGGCCGGCTCGAGTCCCGCATCGGCCGCGTCGAACACGGTCATGCCGATCGGCGCGCCACCGTCCCCGACCGGAGCCTCGGCGACGGCGGGCGACCAGCAGGCGACCGTCAGCTGCACCGCACCGGTGACGAACGGCGGCGCGACGATCACCTCCTACACCGCGACGGCGTCCCCCGGCGGAGCGCATGCATCGGCGCCGTCGTGCCCGATCACGGTCACGGGCCTCACGGACGGCACGGCCTACACGTTCACCGTCACCGTCACGAACACTCTCGGCACGAGTCCGCCGTCGACCGCCTCGAACGCGGTCACGCCGGTCGATACCCATCCCCCGGCGGCGCCGACCGCATTGTCCGGGAAGTTCCCGTCGTCGTCCCTCGTCCTCTCATGGCGCGCATCGACCGACAACGTCGGCGTCGACCACTACGAGATCCTCCTCGGCGGCGCCCCGCTCGCAACCGTCTCGGGCGGGGCGACGACCGCGAGCGTTCACGCCTTCAATCCGCACGGCAGCAGCGTCTTCACCGTGACCGCGTTCGACGCGAAGGGGAACCAGAGCGGGGCGAGCAACCCGGTCGTCGTGCGACCGACGCCGCCGCCGAAGGGTCTACGGAGCGCGCCGCCATGGGCATGGAAGCTCCTCGCCTGGCAGCTGCACGGCCAGAAGGGCATACGGCCCAAGACGCCGAAGCCGCTCCCCGCGTGGTACGCGACCTGGAAGAACTGGCGGCTCCACCCGTTCCAGGTCGTCTCGTGATGCGCCCGGCAAGATTCGAACTTGCGACCTCTGCCTCCGCAGGGCAGCGCTCTATCCCCTGAGCTACGGGCGCCTCGGGAAGGGCCAGTGTAGCCGGATGCTCTTGCGCGGCTGCGTCTTCCGCCACTCGTCGTAGCTCGGCATCCGCCCCTGCTTGCGCGCGGCCTCGACGCACTCGGCGTGCGCGTGGCGGCGCCGGCTCGTGTCCCCCTCCGGCGCGATGAGGACGTGCGGCGACATCGCGTGCAGCCGGTAGCCGCAGAGCGGGCAGCGATACGTCGCCGGCTTGAGGTTCGACGCGGCCCGCACCGACCACCAGCCGGCGGGCTCGAGCCTAGGCACTTGTACGTACGTACGCGAGCGCGACGACGGTGCCGTCGGGGCGGCGTGCCCGGCTCGTCACGCGCTCGACCGCCGTGCCGTCGTCGAGCTCGACGACCTCGAGCTTTCGGTTCACGTGGCCGCGGTAGTGGAGCCGCGCGATCGGCTCCTGGCCGGGGTAGCACCCCTTCGAGAAGCTCACGTGCGTCGCGTCGAGGCCGGCCTCGGCCGGGAGGACGCGGTCGTCGAGCTCGTAGCCCCAGCGCGGCACGCCGGCCTCGATCCGCCGCAGCTCGAGCTCCTCAGCCGACATCGTCGGCTCGAGCTCCGCGTCGAGCACTTCGACGGCGCCGGGGAAGCCGGTGGCGATGCCCTCGCCGCCGAAGACGAGTGCGCATGCGTGCTCCTCCGGCTCGACCTCGCACCGGGCGCGGAGGCGCATGCGAGTGAGGTGCGCGCGCACGGTCTCCCCGAGCTCGGGCTCGGTGAGGAGCAGGAAGTCCTCGTCGCCGCGGCGCCAGACGACGAGCGGCGCGATGAGCCGCGCCTTCGCCGTGAGCAGGAGCGCGGGGACGGCCTCGTCGACGTCGAGCGCGTCGACGTCGTTCGAGACCATCCGCTGGAGGTAGTCGCGCGCGTCCGCTCCGGCGACCCGGACGAAGGCGCGCGGGCGGTCGGCCACATCCATGCGTTTAGTCTACGAATGCGATGCCGCTCTTCCGCTCGAAGGCCGAGGACAAGGTTCGCGACGCCGGCTACGACCCGGCGCGGCTCCCGCCCGGCCAGTACCTGACGGAGAAGTGGCCGGTCCTGCACGCGGGCGACGTGCCCGACGTGGACATCGCAACGTGGACGCTGCGCGTGTGGGGCGAGGTCGAGAACGAGGTGACGCTGACCTTCGACGAGCTGAAGGCGCTGCCCGCGACCGAGCTCACGACGGACATTCACTGCGTCACCCGCTGGAGCCGCTTCGACGCGCGCTTCAAGGGCGTCCACTGGCGCGAGGTCGCGAAGCTGTGCAGCCCGAAGCCGACCGCCAACTTCGTCGTCGCGCATGCGGAGCACGGCTTCACCGCGAACGTCCCGCTCGCCGCGATCGAAGACGAGCACGCGCTCATCGTGTACGAGGCCGACGGCGAGCCGCTCACGCCGGACCACGGCTGGCCTGTCCGCCTCTTCGTCCCGTCGAAGTACTTCTGGAAGAGCGCGAAGTGGCTCCGCGAGATCGAGCTCTCATCGATCGACAAGCCCGGCTTTTGGGAACGCTACGGCTACAACAACAACGCCGACTACTGGAAAGAGGAGCGCTACGGATTCTGAGCGCGGCTAGCTGCGAGCGCGGCGCGAAGCGCCTGCTCCAGCCGGCGCATCGGCTCGAGCACCTCCTCGGGGTCGCCGCCAAAACGACTGCTCACACGCTCGAGCCACTCCGGGAAACGCTCGAGGTTCCGCTGCCGCGTCCGGCGCCCTTTCGCGGTCAGCTCCAGCACGAACCGGCGGCCGTCCAGCGGATCGCGCCGGCGGCGGACCTGCCCCTTCTCCTCGAGACGGTTGAGCATCGCCGACAGCGTCGTCGGCGACATGCCGAGCGCACGCGCAAGCTCGGTCGGCGTGATGCCGGCCCAGATCGCAATCGAGCTCGTCACCGCGAACTCGGAGCCGGAGATGCCGCTCCCCTCGACGATGCCGGCGATCACCTCGCCCAAGAGCTGCGAGACGACGAACGGCTGGAGGAACAGCCCCGGCTGGATCACTTGACTATCCTGCGATTTCGTAGCATAGTCCTGCGACTTCGCAGTATCTCTCCAGCGGGGGACGGACATGCTTCGCACGCTACTCGCACTTGCCGCCGCGGCGGTGACGGTCATGACGCCGACGCCGGCCGCGAAGATCCGGACAGGGTTCCAGCCGTGCGGCGCGCTGCGTACGGCCCCTACCTCTACGTCGACAACTACGCTCGGCGCGAACGTCGCGCGCGTCGACCCGCGCACGAACAAAGTCGTGCGTACGGTGAAGGTCGGGTCCGGGCCGTGCGGAGTCGTGGCAGGCGCCGGATTCGCTGTGGGTCGAGAACTTCGACTCGGGAACGATCTCGCGCGTGAACCCGCGCACGCTGCGCGGGACGAAGCAGATCCGCGTCGGCAGCAAGCCATGGGACGTCGCCTTCGCCTTCGGCGCGGTGTGGTCGACGAACCAGGCCGACGGCACCGTCTCGCGCATCGACGCGAAGACGAGCCCGGTCGTGAACGACGATCAAGACCGGCGGGTCACCGACGTGTATCCGCGCAGGCGCGGGCTCGATCTGGGTCGCCTCGCAGGAACGGACGACGTCTACCGGATCGACCCGGCGACGAACGCCGTCACGACGATCGACGTCGGCAAGGGAAGCGAGCTCTGCATCGATGCTCACGACGACGGAGTGTGGGTCTCGAACACGCTCGACGGCTCGGTGTCGCGAATCGATCCGGCGACGAACACCGTCGTCGCAACGACGAAGGTCGGCTCATCCCCGTCCGACGGAGCCCGCGGCCCGGACGGCCTCGAATGGATCCCGAATCTCCGCGACGGCACCGATCTCGCGCATCGACCCGGCGACGAACGCCGTCGTCGACACGTTCGCCGTCACCGGCAGCCCGTTCGTCGTCCGCAATGCGTTCGGCGACATGTGGGTCGACGACTTCCAGGGCCAACAGGAGTGGCGCATTCGAGTCGGGTGAATGTGGCCTGAGGCGCACAAACGAAAAGGGGGCCGGCAAGCCGGCCCCCTTCGAACGAAAGCGCAAGCTTTCGTTCGTTACATCATCCCGCCCATATCCGGCATGCCGCCGCCCATGCCGGCGCCGGCCTTCTCGGGCGCCTCGGCGACGATCGCCTCGGTGGTGAGGATGTTCTTCGCGATCGACGCCGCGTTCTGGAGCGCCGAGCGGGTGACCATCGTCGGGTCGCCGATGCCTGACTTGAGCAGGTCCTCGACCTCGCCCGTGTCGACGTTCAGGCCGAAGCCCGGCTTCGCCTGGCGGACGTGCTCGACGGCGATCGAACCCTCGAGGCCCGCGTTCGCGGCGAGCTGCCGGAGCGGCTCCTCGAGCGCGCGAAGGATGATCTTCGCGCCGGTCTTCTCGTCACCGTCGAGACCGCCGAGCAGGTCGTCGCGGATCGCGTCCGCGGCGTTGATGAGGGCGACACCGCCACCCGGCACCTGACCCTCTTCGAGGGCCGCGCGGGCAGCCTGCAGCGCGTCCTCGACGCGGTGCTTCTTCTCCTTCATCTCGGTCTCGGTCGATGCGCCGACCTTGACGACCGCGACGCCGCCGGACAGCTTCGCGAGGCGCTCCTGGAGCTTCTCGCGGTCGAAGTCGCTATCCGTGTTCTCGATCTCCGACTTGAGCTGCTTGATGCGGCCCTTGATCGCCTCGGAGTCGCCGGCGCCGTCGATGATCGTCGTCGAGTCCTTGTCGACGACGACGCGGCGGGCGTGGCCGAGCTGCGAGATCTTCGTGTTCTCGAGCTTGAGGCCCATCTCCTCGGTGATGACCTCGCCGCCCGACAGGATGGCGATGTCCTCGAGCATCCGCTTGCGGCGATCGCCGAAGCCGGGCGCCTTCACCGCGACGGCCTGGAACGTGCCGCGCAGCTTGTTGACGACGATCGTGGCGAGCGACTCGCCCTCGACGTCCTCGGCGACGATCAGCAGCGGCTTGCCGGCCTGGATGACCTGCTCGAGCACCGGCAGGAGATCCTTGACCGCACCGATCTTCTGGTTCGCGACGAGGATGTACGGCTCGTCGAGGACGGCTTCCATCCGCTCGGGATCCGTGACCATGTACGGCGACAGGTAGCCCTTGTCGAACTGCATGCCCTCGGTGAACTCGAGCTCGAGGCCGAGCGTCTGGCCCTCCTCGACGTTCACGACGCCGTCCTTGCCGACCTTCTCGATCGAGTCCGCGATCACTTCGCCGATCTCGCGCTCGCGCGAGGAGACGGTCGCCACGCGGGCGATGTCCTCCTTGCCGGAGACGCTCTTCGACTGCGACTTGAGGTTCTCGACCACTGCGTCGACGGCCTTCTCGATGCCGCGCTTGAGACCCATCGGGTTCGCACCCGCGGCGACGTTCTTCAGACCCTCGCGGACGATCGCCTGAGCGAGCACGGTCGCGGTGGTCGTGCCGTCGCCGGCGACGTCGTTCGTCGCCGTCGCGACCTCGCGCACGAGCTGCGCGCCCTGGTTCTCGAACACGTCCTCGACCTCGATCTCGCGGGCGATGGTGACCCCGTCGTTCGTGATCGTGGGCGCGCCGAACTTCTTGTCGAGGACGACGTAGCGCCCCTTCGGGCCAAGGGTGACCTTGACCGCGTCGGCGAGGATGTTCACGCCGCGCTCGAGAGCGCGCCGCGCATCCTCGTTGAACTTCAGCTCCTTGTGAGCCATATCGTTTTCAGTCCTCCCTTACTTTTTTGCGCCGACCGGCTCGCGCGTCCCGACGACCTTCGCGAGCACATCGGACTCGCGCAGGATCAGGTACTCGTCCACGCCGACCTTGATCTCGGTCCCGCCGTACTTGGAGAAGACGATCTCGTCGCCCTCCGCCAGGTCGAGCGGAACAAACTTGCCGTTGTCGTCCCGGCTGCCCGGGCCGACGGCGAGGACACGGCCGCGCTGCGGCTTCTCCTTCGCGGTGTCCGGCAGCACGATGCCGCTGCTCGTCACGTCCTCTTCATCGAGGACCTCGACGATCAGGCGGTCACCAAGCGGCTTCAGGTTCATACAACTGCCTCCTGACTGCGACACATCGTGACGCTTGCTGGCACTCTCACCCCGAGAGTGCCAGGGCATTGTACGAGCAATCGGCCCGCTCCGCAAATCGGCTAGAACCCCACCATGGAGCGGGAGTTCTCGGCCGGAGGCGTGCTCGTGCGCCAGATCCGCGGCCGCGCGCACCTGGCCGCCATCCGGCCTCAGGGCAAGCCGGACGGCGTCTGGGTCCTGCCGAAGGGGAACATCGACGCGGGCGAGTCGCCGGCCGAGACGGCGGTGCGGGAGGTCCTCGAGGAGACCGGCGTCGGCGGCCGGATCGTCGAGAAGCTCGGCGACGTGAAGTACACGTACACCCGCCGGGGCGGGGTGCGGGTCTTCAAGATCGTGAGCTTCTACCTCCTCGCCGCGGGCCGCGGGCGGATCGGCGAGATCGAGGAAGCGATGCGGGTGGAGGTGGCGGCGGCCCGGTGGCTGCCGCTCGCCGACGCGCCCCGCCTCCTCGCCTACGGCGGAGAAAAGGAGATGGCCGCGAAGGCGCGCGATAGGGTCGGCGGCTGATGAGTGCCGTCAGCATCTCCGACTACGTCGACGCGGCCGCCGCCAAGGTCGACCCGGCAGTCTGGTGCTACTTCGAGGGCGGCGCCGGGGACGAGGTCACGCTCCGCGCGAACCGCGCCGCCTACGACCGGTGGCGGTTCCGGCCGCGGATGCTCGTCGACGTCAGCGAGGTGACGACGGCGACGACGCTGCTCGGGACGCCCGTCTCGATGCCGCTCGGGATCGCGCCGTTCGCGATGCAGCGGCTCATCGACCCCGAGGGCGAGGTGGCGACCGCGCGCGCCGCGGCCGCCGCGAACGTCGTCATGTCCGTCTCGACGCTCACGTCGAGCTCGCACGCGGAGATCGCGACCGCCGGAGCCGGGCCGCGCTGGCTCCAGCTGTACGTGCTCCGCGACCGACAGCGGACGCTCGACCACGTGCACGAGGCCCGCGAGTCCGGCTACTCCGCGGTCGTCCTCACCGTCGACCTGCCGTACGTCGGCCGCCGCGAGCGCGACCTGCGGCTCGGCTTCCAGAACCCGCCCGCCGACGTGCACCTGCCGTACGCGAGCCTGTTCGAGACGTCGGCGGCACTCACGTGGGACGACCTCGAGTGGATTCGCAGCGAGCTCCCGCTGCCGCTCGTGCTGAAGGGGATCCTCACGCGCGAGGACGCGACGCTCGCGGTGGAGCACGGCGTGGACGCGATCTGGGTCTCGAACCACGGCGGCAGGCAGCTCGACGGCGCCGCCGCCGGCCTCGACGCGCTGCCGGAGGTTGCGGAAGCCGTGGCGGGGCGGTGCGAGGTGTACGTCGACGGTGGCATCCGCCGCGGCACGGACGTGCTCAAGGCGCTCGCGCTCGGCGCCCGCGCGGCGTTCGCAGCGCGCGCGTTCGCGTGCGCACTCGCGGTCGAGGGCGGGCCGGGCGTCGCCCATGCGCTCTCGCTCCTCCGCGACGAGATCGCCCTCGGACTCGGGCTGCTCGGGTGCACGACGCCGGACCAGGTGGCACGCGCCCATGTCGAGCCGTTCCTCCCCTATGATTGCCCCGCCTGAGCGGGCACGCAGGAGCCTATGTACGCGCTGAACTTCTACTCACCGATGGTCGCCGACCAGCTGCGCACCGGCCGCAAGTCCGCCACCATCCGCCTCGGCGACAAGTCCGGGAAGTACAAGAAGGGCATGGTCGTCAAGGTGCTGTGCGGCAACCGGTTCAGCGCACGCGAGTTCGTGTTCGACGCCGTCATCGACAAGGTCGAGGTCAAGACGCTCGGCGAGCTCTCCCCGCGCGAGATCGAGCACGACAACCCCGAGATCCGGCGCACCGACGAGATGGCGACGTTCCTCGGCCAGCTCTACAACCGCGCCGTCGATCCCGGCGACGTCGTCACCGTCATCCGCTTCTCGCAGATCCTCAGCGGCCCCGTCGTCCAGGGCTTCGAGAACGAGCTCTACTAGGCCTTCACGGCTGCACTTGCGACGCTGAACGCGCTCGCAGTGGCCGCGCCGGCATGCACCGTGACGACGGCGACGAGCGCGTGGCCTGCGTCGGCGGCGGTGACGGCGTACGACGCCGAGGTCGCGCCCGCGATCGCGACGCACACGCGGCCGTTGGCGTTGCAGCGCTGCCACGCGTAGGTGGTGGACGCAGGCTTCGTGCTCCACGTGCCGGCGTCGACCGCCAGCGTCTGTCCCTGCACCGCCGAGCCGGTCAGCTTCGGCTGCGCGGTCGGCGCGAGCGTCGCGGTCGACGCGGCGACCGGACCCACGAGCGACGCGTACGCCGCCTGCTTCGTGCCGTTCCCGTCCGTCGCGGTGATCGTCAGTCCGATCGTCTTGCCGGCGTCCTTGGTCGTGAGGCGGAACGTCGCGACGGTTGCGCCGTGCACGGACGCGCAGTGCGCGCCGCCGGCGTCGCAGCGGTACCACTGATAGTGGAACGCGATCGGCTCCGTCCCGGTCCACGTTCCGGCGGCGCCCGTGAGGCGCTGGCCGACCTTCGCCGTGCCGGTGACGACGAGCGGCGCGATGGGCGCGAGCGGCGGCGGTGCCTTGATCGCATCCGTCGCGACGCTGAGCGCTCCCTGTGTCGACGAGCCGACGGTCGCGGTGACGAGGGCGGCGAGCGCGTGTCCGACGTCCGTGGCGACCGGAACGTACGTCGCGCTCGTCGCGCCGTCGATCGGCGCGCAGATGCGACCGTTCGCGTTGCAGCGCCACCACGCGTACGCGACGGAGCCGGGCGTCTGCGTCCACGTGCCGGCGGCCGCCGTGAGCGTCTGACCCTGCACCGGCTTCCCCGTCACGGCGGGCTGCGCCGTCGAGGCGGCGCCGGCTGCTGCTGCGACAGGCCCGACGAGCGATGCGTACGACGGCGTCGCCGTGCCGCCGCTCGGCGTGATGTTGAGCGTGAGGCCGATCGTCTTGCCCGCGTCCTTCGCGACGAGGAGGTACTTCGCGGCGACGGCGCCGTGGATGGAGCTGCAGTGTGCGCCCGCGGCGTCGCAGCGATACCACTGGTACGCGATCGCGCCCGTCGTGCCGGTCGGCGCGCTGCCGGTGAGCCGCTGCCCGACCTTCGCCGTCCCCGCCACGACGGGCCGCGTGCTCGCTCCGGGTTGCGGCGTGGGCGTCGTCGTCGTGGTCGTGGTGGTGGGCGTCGTCGTAGTCGTCGTCGTAGTCGTAGTGGTCGTCGTCGTCGTGCCGCCTGTGCCGCCGGCGACGGCGGCGGTCGCGAGGCTGAGCGTCACCTGCGTCGAGGAGCCTGCGGTCGCCTGCACGCGCGCGACGAGGGTGTGCCCCGCGTCGGCGGCGCCGGGAACATCGGTCGACGACGCCGCGCCCGCGATCGGTGCGCACGCGCGTCCCGTCTTGTCGCAGCGCAGCCAGGAGTACGTCACGGCGGACGGCGCCGCCGTCCAGACCCCGACCGAGACCGTGAGCGTCGAGCCGACCTTCGCCGTCCCCGTCACGACCGGACGGCCGATCGACGCGAGCGCGGCCTGCGGGGCCACCGGACCGACGAGGCTCGCATACGCGGTCGCGGTGCCGGCGGAATCCTTCGCGGTCACCGTCAGCCCGAGCGTCTTGCCGAGGTCGGCGGCGGCGAGCTTGTACGTCGGGAGGGCGGCGCCGGAGATGACGGTGCAGCCGTTGCCGAGCGCGTCGCAGCGGTTCCACGCGTACGAGTACGCGATCGTTCCCGATCCGGACCAGATCCCGCTCGAGCCGGTGACCTGCTCACCGACGCGGAGCGCGCCGACGACGGTCGGGAGCGCCTTGTTCGTCGGCGTGGCGGTCCGCGCGGCGCCCGCCGGGGCAACCAGGATGAGGACGAGCAGACAGACCCCGAGGGCGTACCGCATCCCCTTCTACTTGCCGAAAGAGGAGCGAATTCCTGCTACTTGCGGCGGATCGGCGAGCCGAAGAGCTCGTCCGCACGCAGCGGCGCACCGCATTCCTCGCAGTCGACGGCCGCGATCGAGGCGATCGGCGCGTTGCAGCCCGGGCAGCGGCGCAGGAGCTTCCCGCCGCACTGCGGGCATGTGTCCGGCAGCTCGGCCTCGAACTCCTCGAACCACCGGCGCGCCGCCCCGCACCCGACGCAGAATGCGACCCAGTCGCCGAGCACCTTCCGGCGCTCCTCGCGCAGCCAGTCGGAGGCCTTGCCCACGTCCGGACTGTAGCCTCGGCCGCGTGGCGGTGAGCTTCGACAGCTCGCTCGAGGGGATCGACTGGGCGCAGGCGAAGGCCGACCTCGCCGCGGACCGCTTCGACAACGGCCGCTCGCCGGACGCGCTCCGCCGATCGTTCGAGCAATCCCAGCACGTCGCCTTCGCACGCGACGGCGGCCGCGTGGTCGGCATGGCGCGGCTCCTCTCCGACGGCGTATGCAACGCCTACCTCGTCGACGTGTGGACGCAGTCGTCCCACCGGCGGCAAGGGATCGCTGCGACGCTCGTGCGGATGCTCGCCGGCGCCGTGCCCGGCCAGCACATCGGCCTGCAGACGGACGACGCGCAGGCGTTCTACGCGGCGCTCGGCTTCGCACCGCAGCCGGAGTTCTGGTCGCGCGTCGCCGGCACGTGGCTGGACAACGATGCAAACCGCTGACTATCCGAAGATCGAGCTGCACGTGCACCTCGAAGGGACCGTGCGCGCGCCGACGCTGCGCGAGATCGCCGAGCGGAACGACTACGCGCTGCCGGACGATCTCGAGGCCCTGTACCACTACCGCGACTTCCGCCACTTCATCGAGGTCTGGATCCTCACGACGAACGCGCTGCGCACCGCGGAGGACTTCCGGCAGATGGTGACCGACTACGCCGTCGAGGCGGCAGCGCACGGAGCCGTGTATCTCGAAGGGATCTTCAGCCCGGCCGAGCGCGTCCGCCGCGGCTGCTCGTGGGAGGAGATCTTCGAGGGCGTCTGCGCCGGCGCGCAGGAGGCGCGCGAGTCCACCGGCGTCGAGGTGCGGCTCACGCCGGACATCCCGCGCAGCTTCACGATGGAGGAGGCGCGCGCGACCGTCGAGTGGTCGGCGCGGTACCGAGACCGCGGCGTCGTCGGCGTCGGACTCGGCGGGCTCGAGGCCGAGTATCCGCCGGAGCCGTACGCGGACGCGTTCGCGCTCGCGCACTCGCTCGGCCTCGGCTCCGTGCCGCACGCCGGCGAAGTTGCCGGAGCCGCGTCCGTCCGCGGGGCGCTCGACGCGCTCGGCGCCGACCGGCTGCGGCACGGGATCCGCGCCGAGGAGGATCCGGGGCTCGTCCGCGAGATCGCCGCCCGGGGCATCGTGCTCGACATCTGCCCGCTCTCGAACCTCCGCACCGGAGCCGTCGCCTCGCTCGCGGAGCACCCGCTGCCGCGGCTCGCCGCCGCGGGCGTCCTCTGCTCGATCTCGACGGACGACCCCGCGATGTTCGACACCGACCTCACCCGGGACTACGAGGCGGCGACCTCCCTCGGGCTCGATCCCCACTCGTTCTACGAGGCCGGAGTCATCGGAGCCCTTTGCGACGCGGAGACGAAGGCTCGGCTCCGACTGATCGGCGAGACCTTCGAGTGGCGCTAAAGTCCCGCGAGATGGCGGTGGCGAGAGAAGCGGAGCCGGTCGGCTCGCTCCACGACGCGCGGGAGGCAGGTCTCGACCGCGAGGACCTCCTCGGGATGTACCGGAACATGGTCATCACGCGCGGCGTCGAGGAGCGCGGGCACATCCTCTACCGGCAGGGGAAGATCCCCGGCTCGTTCTACACGGGCCGCGGCAACGAGGCCGCGGCCGTCGGCGTCGCGACAGCGATGGGCACCGACGACGTCGGCGCGCCGCTCCATCGCGACATGGGCGTGCACATCACGCGCGGCGTCGAGCCGTGGCGCATCTTCGCGCAGTACATGGGCCGCGCCGACGGGCCGACGAAGGGCCGCGACGGCAACGTGCACATGGCCGACCCGAACCTCGGGCTCATCGCGATGGTCAGCCACCTGCCCGCGATGCTGCCGGTCGCCGTCGGCGCGGGGCTCGCGTTCCGCATCCGCGAAGAGCCGCGCGTCGCGCTCGCCTGGTTCGGCGAGGGCGCGTCAGCGCGCGGCGACACGCACGAGGGCATGACGCTCGCCGGCACGCGGAAGCTTCCGGTTCTCTTCGTTTGCGACAACAACCAGTGGGCGTACTCCACGCCGACGCATCTCGAGTACGCGACCGAGCACGTCGCCGACCGCGCGCAGGCCTACGGGTTCGAGGGCGTCGTCGTCGACGGGACCGACATCCTCGCCGTGTACCGCGAGGCGAAGCGCGCGATCGACAAGGCGCGCGCCGGCGACGGGCCGACGCTGCTCGAGTGCCTGACGCTGCGCATGGAAGGGCACGCCGTGCACGACGACGCGTTCTACGTCCCGAAGGTGATGTTCGAGAAGTGGGCCGAGTCCGATCCGATCGAGCGCTTCCGCACCTGGCTGCGGACGAACATCGAGATGACCGACGACGAAGAGGACGAGATCGGGACCGGGGTGAAGAAGCTCCTGAACGACGCGCTCCAGCGCGCGGAGGACTCCCCGATGCCGGATCCGTCCGACCTCCTGGACGGCGTGTACGCGTCGATCGAGGACCTCGAGACTCCCCACCACAAGTAATGGCCGAGCTGACCTATCTCCAGGCGATCTCCGACGGTCTGCGCACCGAGATGCGGCGCGACAAGCGCGTCTTCCTCATCGGCGAAGACGTCGGCGTCTACGGCGGCGCGTTCAAGGTCTCGCTCGGCTTCCAGGAGGAGTTCGGGCCGTGGCGCGTCATCGACGCGCCGCTCGCGGAGACGGCGATCCTCGGCGCGTGCACCGGCGCGTCGATGATGGGGCTCCGGCCGGTCTGCGAGATGCAGTTCGCGGACTTCATCTCGTGCGCGTGGGATCACCTCGTCACCGTCGCGGCGAAGCAGCGCTGGCGCGCCGGCACTCCCGTGCCGATCGTCGTGCGGCTGCCGTCGGGCGGCGGCTTCTCGGGCGGACCGTTCCACTCCCAGAACCCCGAGTCGTCGTTCGCGCACATCCCCGGCCTCAAGTGCGTCTGCCCCGCGACACCGGAGGATGCGAAGGGGCTGCTCATCAGCGCGATCGAGGATCCGAACCCCGTTCTCTTCTTCGAGCACAAGCATCTCTACCGCCGCATCAAGGGCGAGGTGCGCGAGGAGCGCTACACCGTGCCGATCGGCAAGGCGCGAATGCATCGCGAGGGCAGCGACCTCTCCGTCATCACGTGGGGCGCGATGGTCTACACGGCCGAAGAGGCCGCGCAGCAGCTCGACGCCGACGGCGTCTCGGTCGAAGTCATCGATCTGCGCTCCATCATGCCGTGGGACAAGGCGGCGGTGCTCGAGTCCGTCCGGAAGACGTCGAAGGTGCTCGTCCTCCACGAGGACAACCGGACCGGTGGCTTCGGCGCGGAGATCGCGGCGACGATCGCGGAGGAGGCGTTCGAGGATCTCGACGCGCCGGTGCGGCGCATCGCCGCGCCCGACACGCCGGTGCCGTTCTCGCCCCCGCTCGAGAAGGCGTTCATCCCCCAGGTCGACGACGTCGTCGCCGGCCTGCGCGAGCTTGCGGAGTACTAGGAGAGATGGCGACCGACACCGCAGTGGACGTCGTCATGCCGCAGATGGGCGTCTCCGTCTCCGAGGGGACGATCACGAAGTGGCTCAAGCGCGAGGGCGAGCAGATCGAGGCGGACGAGCCGCTGCTCGAGATCTCGACCGACAAGGTCGACACCGAGGTGCCGAGCCCCGCATCCGGCACGGTCACGCAGATCCTCGTCCAGGAAGGCGAGACGGTCGCGGTCGGGACGAAGCTCGCACAGATCGGCGGCGCCGCCGGCGCGCCCGAGCCGGCGCCGGAGCCCGAGCCCGTGGCCGCGCCGGCCGCCGAGGCGCAGCCGGCCGCCGAGCCGGAGCCGCGCGTGGCCGTGCAGCAGCCGACGGGGAACGGCAAGTTCGTCTCGCCCGTCGTCGCGCGCATTGCCGCCGAGCACGGCATCGACCCGAGCCAGGTTCCCGGCACCGGCCGCGGCGGCCGCGTGACGAAGCAGGACATGTTGGCGTTCGTCGAACGCCAACCACAGCCGGCGCCTTCGGCGCCGTCTGTCCCCGCAGCACCTGCCACGCCTCAGGTTCCTAGACCGCAGCCGGACGCTGCAGTCGGCGAGGAGGCCGAGCCGGTGACGGCCATGCGCCGCGGCATCGCGGAGCACATGCGCCGCTCGCTCGACACCGCCGCACACGTCACGAGCGCGATCGAGGTCGACATGTCGAAGGTCGTCGCGGCGCGCGAGGTGCTGAAGAAGGAGTACCAGTCTTCGTACGGCGTCAACCCGACGTACCTCGCGTTCATCGCGCGCGCGACCGTCGACACGCTGAAGGACTACCCGTACATCAACGGCGAGCTGCGCGGCGACTCGATCGTCACGCGGAAGTTCGTCAACCTCGGCATCGCCGTCGAGCTCGCCGAGGGCAAGGGCCTCATCGTCCCGGTGATCCGAAACGCGGAGACGATGAACCTGCTCGGCATCGCGAAGGCGATCGCAGACCTTGCAACGCGATCCCGCGAGAAGAAGCTCGTCCCCGACGACGTCGCGGGCGGCACGTTCACGATCACGAACCCCGGCGGCTACGGGACGTTCCACGGCACGCCGGTGATCAACCAGCCGCAGTCGGCGATCCTCGGCACGTACGCGCTCGTCAAGCGGCCGTGGGTCATCACCGACGCGAGTGGCAACGACGCGATCGCGATCAAGCCGATCATGAACATCACCCTCACGTACGACCATCGCCTCGTCGACGGCGCCTACGCGGGCCGCTTCCTGCGCGACCTGCGCGAGCGGCTCGAGAGCTGGGAAGGCGACGGCGGCTAGCCAGCGGATCGTCCCGTTCCTCGGCTACGAGGACGCGGCCGCCGCGATCGACTGGCTCTCGGCGGCGTTCGGAGCGGTCGAGGACCGCGACAGCCGGTACGAGGAGGACGGACGCATCACCCACGCCGAGCTCGACCTCGAGGGCGCGACGATCTATCTCTCGACGCCCGCCGGTTACGTCAGCCCGAAGCGTCATCGCGAGACGTGCGACGCGGCGCGGACGATGTACGACAACCCGTGGGTGATCGACGGGCACTTCGTCGAGGTCGCCGACGTCGACGCGCACCACGCCCGCGCGGTCGAGCGCGGAGCGACGATCCTCCGCGAGCCCGAGGAGCCCGGCATCGGCTTCCGGATCTACACCGCCGAGGACATCGAGGGGCACCGCTGGATGTTCGGACAACGCAAGGCGGACTGACCGACGCCGTCCGCGCGGAGCTCCGGCGCCGAGCCGACCCGGCGAAGGCGGAGCCGATGCGCGCGTACATGAAGTCGGAGATGCCGTTCCTCGGCGTGCAGTCCGCCGGCGTCGGCGAGGTCTGCAAGCTCGTCCCGGCGGCCTCCGTCGACGAAGTGCGCTCGTTGTGGGACGGCGCCGAGCACCGCGAGGAGCGATACGTCGCAATCGGGCTCACCCGCCCGTTCACGTCGATCGACGCGCTACCGCTCTTCGAGCACATGG
Source organism: uncultured Actinomycetes bacterium (assembly GCA_963802685.1). Lineage (GTDB taxonomy): Bacteria > Actinomycetota > Thermoleophilia > Gaiellales > Gaiellaceae > Palsa-739. Next base: position 300,642 of record CAWDJG010000007.1, on the reverse strand, counting down.
TCGTGACCGGTGCGTGGTGGGACCTCGTGGATACGGTGGCGATCCATCGCATCGGGCCGCTCCTTCCCGAGATCCGCGACACGGTGGTCGCCTGGAGCTGCGACGCGAATCTCTGGAAGCGGCGCACGGCGATCATCTGCCAGGTCGCGCGCAGAGCCGATACCGACGTGCCGCTGCTGCACGGGTGCATCGAGCCGAACCTCGCCGACCGCGAGTTCTTCATCCGCAAGGCGATCGGCTGGGCCCTGCGCGAGCGGTCGAAGGTGGCGCCCGACGAGGTCGTCCGCTTCGTCGAGACGCACGAGCTCAGCCCGCTGAGCCGGCGCGAAGCACTCAGGCGGCTACGCTGACGCGGTGGCGCGCGGGGCGTATCTCCTGCAGCTCGGTCAGGTGCCCTACACGGAGGCGTGGGACCTGCAGCGCTCGCTCGCCGGCGCCGTCTCGCAGGGCGCGATTCCCGACACGGTGATCTTCCTCGAGCACCCGCCGGTGGTCACGCTGGGACGGCGGACGGACGAGAGCGCGGAGCTCCATCTCCCCGAGAGCGCGTCGGTCGAGATCGTCGAGACCGACCGCGGCGGGAAGTCGACGTACCACGCTCCCGGACAGCTCGTCTGCTACCCGATCCTCGACCTGAAGCGGCACGGCCGCGACGTGAAGCAGTACGTGCGCAACCTCGAGGAGGCGCTCATCCGCACGACAGCGGCGTTCGACGTCGCCGGCGAGCGCATCGACGGACTCACCGGCGTCTGGCTGACGCGGCCGCCGCGGAAGATCGCGTCGATCGGGGTGCACGTGTCGCGGTGGGTCACGACGCACGGGTACGCGCTCAACGTCGACCTCGACCCCGCGCCGTTCACCGAGTGGATCACCGCCTGCGGCCTCGAGGACGCAGCGTTCACGACGATCGCGCGCGAGGCCGGGCGGCCCGTGAGCGTGGACGACGTCCGACCGCACGCGGTCGCGGCGCTCGCCGAGGTCTTCGGGCTCGAGCTGGAGGAGATCCCGTCCGAGGACGGCGGCGGCCTGTGGCCGCAGCCGCGCCACGCCGAGCTCGCGGCCCGCTAGCGCAGTAGAGGCCCGGCTGGTGCTTCCGGGACGATCGTCGTAGACTCGCACGCACTGATGAGCGACCGGCTGGACGAGACGGCACGGCTCTACGACGAGGTCGCGGCCGAGCTCGACCGGGCCGCCGCCCACGCACGCACGGCGGCGGAGCACTTCCGGGACGAGAACGTACCGCGCGGCGCGGCGCACGCGTGGTCGGCGTACGGCCACGTCCGCGAGGCCCTCGAGCACCTGAACGGCCAAGCGCGCGAGCACGCGCGCTCGTCGACGACGCCCGAGGCCTAGGCCGAGACGCCTGCGGGCGCGGCTTCGGCCTCGATGCCCTCGACGTGGTGCGCGCGGAGCATCGCGACCATCGAGACGAGACCGACGAGGACAAGGACGACCGTCCCGGCGAACGCGTAGTGGAAGCCGCCGACGAGGGCAGACGCGCCGCTGCCGCCGAGATGGTTCGTGCGGCTCGCGGCGATCGTCGACAGGATCGCCAGCCCGAGCGCGCCGCCCACCTGCTGCGACGTGTTGAAGAGGCCCGAGGCGAGCCCCTGGTCGTCGTCCTCGAGACCCGTCGTCGCGATGAGCGTCAGCGGAACGAAGACGGCGCCCATGCCGAGTGAGACGAGGAGCAGAGACGGCAGGAAGTCGGCGACGTACGAGCCGTGGACCGGCAGCCGCGTGAGGAGCAGCAGGCCGGCGCACGAGACGCCCATGCCGAGAATCGCCACGAGGCGCACGCCGACCCGCGGCGCGAAGCTCGACGCGAGCCCGGCCGACACCATGATCCCCGCCGTGAACGGCAGGAACGCAAGCCCGGCCTTGAGCGGCCCGTACCCGAGGACGCGCTGGATGTAGAGCGAGTTGAAGAAGAACATCGCGAACATCCCCGACATCACGAACAACATGACGACGTTCGCGGCCGCGAGCGAGCGCACGCGAAAGATCGACAAGCGCACGAGCGGAGCGATGCTGCGCAGCTCGATGAAGACGAACGCGACGAGGAGCACCGCGGCGAGCGCGAAGGTACCGATCGTCCGCGTCGATCCCCAGCCCTGCTGCTGGGCGCGGACGATCGCGTAGACGAGGATCATGAGGCCGCCGGTGACGGTGACCGCGCCCGGGACGTCGAAGCTCCGGTGCGCAACCTCGTCTTTCGACTCCGGTACGAGCCGCAGCGAGAACAGGAACGTCGCAATGCCGACGGGGACGTTGATGAAGAAGATCCACGGCCACGAGAACGCCTGCGTCAGCGCCCCGCCGAGCACGAGGCCGACGGCCGACCCGCCGATCGCGATCGCCGCCCAGATGCCGAGCGCCTTCGCGCGGTCCGAGCCCTCCTTGAACGTCGTCGAGATGATCGCGAGCGCCGCCGGGGAGATGAAGGCGGCGCCGAGACCCTGGAGGCTGCGCGCGCCGATGAGCATCCCCTGGCTGCTGGAGAGGCCGTCGAGGAGCGACGCGATCGTGAAGACGACGAGGCCGCCGAGGAAGAGCCGCTTGCGCCCGAGAAGGTCGCCGGCGCGGCCGCCGAGGAGCAAGAAGCCGCCGAAGACGAGCGTGTACGCGTTGACGATCCACTGGAGGTCGGCCTCGCTCATGTGCAGGTCGCGCTGGATCGAGGGCAGCGCGACGTTCACCACGGTGGCGTCGAGCACGACCATGAACTGCGCGAAGCAGACGAGCACGAGCACGATCCAGGGGTTCGTCGAATGACGCATAGGACTCCAATCGGAAGGCGACGACTACTCCTCCCAGGGTAGGGAATCCGGGCGGCTCTCTGCGTCTAAACTGGGTAACAGGATGGAAACGTCGATTCCCGTCGCCGACCGGCCTCGCCGCCCCGAGTGGATGAAGGTGCGCGCCCCGTCTCGGGACGGCAGCTACTTCGACGTCCAGAAGCTCGTCCACGGGCTCTCGCTCAACACGATCTGCGAGGAGGCCCGGTGCCCGAACATCTCCGAGTGCTGGGGCCGCGGCACCGCGACGTTCCAGATCCTCGGCGAGACGTGCACGCGCGCCTGCCGGTACTGCTACGTCAACTCCGGCCGGCCCGAGGCGCCGCCCGACCCGCTCGAGCCGCTCCGCGTCGCCCAGGCTGCGGCGCAGATGGGCCTCAAGTACGTCGTCGTCACATCGGTCGACCGCGACGACGTCCCGGATCGCGGTGCAAGCCACTACGCGGCGACGATCCGCGCGCTCAAGTCGAAGCTCCCGCACGCGAGCGTCGAGGTGCTGACGCCCGACTTCCTCGACGTCGAGGAAGAGGCGCTCCACACCGTCCTCGCCGCGCGCCCCGAGGTCTTCAACCACAACATCGAGACCGTCCGCCGGCTGCACGCGCGCATGCGCGGCGCGAAGGCGAGCTACGACAAGGCGCTCTGGCTCCTGCGGCGGGCGAAGGAGCTCGCCGACTACGACGTCCTCACGAAGTCGGGGATCATCGTCGGCCTCGGCGAGACGAACGACGAGGTGGTCGAGACGTTGCGCGACCTGCGCGCGAACGGCGTCGACGTCGTGACGATCGGCCAGTACCTCCAGCCGAGCGCGAAGCACGCGCCGATCGACCGCTGGGTGCACCCCGACGAGTTCCGCTGGTTCCGCGAGCAGGGCGAGGAGCTCGGCTTCGGCTCGGTCTTCTCGGGACCGCTCGTCCGCTCGTCGTACCGCGCCGATGAACAGAGACACGCCGCGGCCACCGGGCGCGGCGCGGTCGCGTACTAGCGGATTCCCGTATCGATGAAGAAGTCGACGCGGCGCGACACGCCGGCGACGACGCGGACGAGGCGCGGGCGGAAGCCGCCGATCTTCGGCGCCGACTGCCCGCCCACCGTGTACGTCCCCGGGGCGAGCCGCACCGAGTAGCGCCCGCCGGCTCCGACCCGCACGCGGACGGCCCCGTGACCGGCGCGCGCGAAGACGAGCACGGCCCCGACGGCCGGCGCGTCGCATGGCACCGCGACGCGGCAGACCGGGGTCGTGGGCCCTCGGGTGACGACGCCGTGAAGCCCGCCGGCCAGAAGGGTGAGTGCGATGAGCACGCTCATCCGCGGAAAGAGTACGAGCAGCGCCGCACCGCGGCAACGGGCCGCGGCGCGGTCGCGTACTAGAGAGCCCTAGCTAGCCGTCCGTCAGCTGCGTCGCCGTGCACTGGCCGGTGATGCTCCCGACCACGAGGTTGCCACTGCCGGTCACCCCGGCGTCGCCCGTGCACTCGAAGTTGCCGGCGACCGTGTTGTTGCTGACCTCGTTCGCCGTGGCGGCATTGCCGTCGAATTGGAAGTTGTTGGCGACGACGCTGCCGGTGCTGCCGGTGACGTCGGGCGATCCGGCACAGGCGGTCCCGCCGATGTTCCACGGCGCTGCGCTCGCGCTGTTGTCGATCCGGAAGTTCCCGAAGACAGCGCTGTTGCACACGACGTTCGTCCCCGGATGGGAAGGATCGCCGGCGCCTGCCGTATGCCCGGCGTGCAGGGCACCCGCGATTGTCGTCCCGACGATGCCGAGGCCGGACGCCTTGTCCGCCGACACGTCACCGGTGACGGTCGCGTTCAGCAGGTCGCACCACGTACCGGTCTTCACCGTCACGTCCTTGTACGCGCCGGTGAGCTGCTGGTTCTGACACGTGATGTTCTTGAGCTTCGACGGCGCAGACACGCCTGCAACGGCCGTCAGGTCGCCGATGAGATTGGCGGCGTCGGGCGTGCCGATGCCGGTGGCGAAGTCGTAGCCCGCGTGCGCCGAGAAGCCCGGGACGGCCGGGTCGTACGTGTTGTCGCCCGAGACGACGTCGTGGAAGTCGACGTGGTAGCGCGAGCCGGTGTAGATGCCGTACAGCGCCGCGTTGATCGTGCCCAGCGGCCCGTTGCCGGCGCTCGCCCGCGCCTGGTCGGCGAGCGCGATGATGCCCGCCCACTGCGGCGAGCCTGCACTCGTGCCGCCGACGACCGCGTGCCTGCCGCCGAGGATGATGACCACGCCGGCGAAGCTCGAGGCGTTGTACGAGACGTCGGGCACCGTGCGCTTCGAGTTGCCGCTGACGCCGGACTGGTACGGCGGCGACGGGAAGAGCTGGCTCGGCGCGCCGCCGGTGGCGCCGCCGCCGATCGCGCTCTCGTTCCACGTCTCCTCGCCGCCGTAGCCGCCGGCCGCGTTCTGAAGGCCGGCCGGGTACGGCATGCCCTCGGTGCCGCCGACGGCGGTCACGAGCGGGTCGGAGGCCGGATACCAGGCGACTTGGCTCGCATCGCCGTAGCCGCTCACGCCGAAGTCGCCGGTCGAGGCGAGCACGGTGTCGCCGAGCGCCGCGGCCGCGGCGTAGACGCGATGCGCGCTGCGGTCGTCGATGAAGCCCTTCCGCACGAAGGTCTCGTCCGTCCCGAAGCTCTGCGAGATGATCGCGCCCGGGTATTTCGAGACGACGTTCGCCTCGGCGTCGGTGATCGCGTGCGCGTTGTCGTTCTTCGACACGACGAGGACGATGGCTGCGCCCGGAGCGATCGCGTGCGCCCACTCGACGTCGATCGAGGTCTCGAGCTGCCACCCCTGGACGTTCGGGTCCTTCTGCTTGCCCGAGCCGTTCGGACCGATGATCTTGAAGCTCGGATCGGGAAGCGCGTTCTCCGCGTCGAAGGCGGCGAGGTCGGCCTTGATCGTCGGGCTGCCGTACGCGTCCACGACGATGATCGTCTGCCCGCTGCCGTCGAGGCCGGCCGGGACGTCGTAGATCGCCTTCATCTCGTTCGGTCGGTAGCAGATGAAGCCGGGCGCGCACGGCTGCGAGCCACCGGTCGCGTCGAAGAAGACGGACGGCGGGCTGGCCACGTAGCTCGTGGGCAGGACGGTCTGCTTTGGATGCGCCGACAGCGCCCCGCCGGCGAAGACGAGCGACGACGCCAGCACCCCGAGCGCCGCAAAACGGAGAATGACCTGCCGCAGTCGATTGTTCAAAGCCGCACCTTTCGTAGGCCGTGAATCGTGCCCGAGAACCGGGACGAGCGCCATCCCCCGGATGAGGACAGAGGGGCCCCCTCTCGGGAGCCCCTCTGCGTTCCTCGTTACGACCGGTTGCTAGTGGTCGTGCTTGTGACCGCGGTGGCCGTTGTCACCGCCGTGCGACTGACCGATGCTGCCGAAGTCGTTGTCGTTCAGCAGCCCGTGGATCGCCATGTACGGCACGAGGGTCGCCGCGACGGGCGTCCCGAGACCGGTGACGAGGTCGTATCCAGGCCCTGCGCTGTAGCCGTCGATCGGCGTCCCGAACGCTGCCCCCTGGAAGGGCGTCAGATCCGGGATCGAGTTGTTGCCGGTCGTGACGTCGTGGAAGAAGAGCCTCGAGCCCCGGGTCTGGTACAGACCCGAGTTGATCTGGCCGACGCGGCCGTGCTCGAGCTGATCCGCGATCGCCACGATGCCCGCCCACTGCGGCGAGCCAGCGCTCGTTCCGCCGAAGCGGAAGAACGAGCCCTTCCAGGCAGTGATGACGCCCTGGAAGACAGCGGCGTTGTACGAGACGTCCGGAACGGTGCGCATCTTGTTGTGCTCGACGAGCGACTGGTAGCTCGGGCTCGAGTACAGGACGGAGACGCCGCCGCCGCCGGCGACCGCGTCGCCGAAGATGGACGACTCGTTCCACGCCGACTCGGAGCCGTACTTCCCGCTCGTCCCGTCCGCGATCAGGTCGGTTCCGCCGACGCCCGTGACAAGCGGGTCGCTCGACGGCGTGCTGACGGCCTTGAAGTACGCGCTGCCGTCACACGTGAACTGACCGGCGCCCTGGTCGCCCGACGATGCGAACAGGGTGATCCCCTGCCGGCTCATCTTCGCGAACAGCTTGTGCTGGCGATCGATGTCGGACGAAGCCATGCACTGCTCCGCCTCGCCGAAGCTCTGCGAGAGCACGTCCCCGGCGTTGTGGTCGGAGACCCACTGCGTGGCGTCGAGGATGTCGGAGTCGCTGTTCGACTTCGCGACGACGAGAACGATGTTCGCGTTCGGCGCAACTGCGTGCGACCACTCGACGTCGAGCGACGTCTCACCTGACCATCCGTCGGCGTTGGCCTGATCGGTCGGGTCGATGCCGAACGGCGCGACCACCTGGAAGCTCGGCGGCGCCGGGAGACCCCACGTCGTGTCGAACAACGCGAGGTCGGCGTTGATCGTCGGGCTGCCGTACGCATCGACGATCGCGATCGTGCGACCGCTGCCGTTCAGGCCGTGGTCGAGGAGCGGCTGGATGCCGTATGCGGCCCTGATCTGATCGGGGCCGTAGCACCCGGCCGGGGTCGTGGTCTGACAGCCGAAGTGGACGGTGCCGGTCGATCCGGCAAGCGGGCTGCCGATCGCCTTGTAGAGCGCGGCTGAGCCGCTTGCCGGCGCCATCGCGCCGTGGCGTGCGGCCTTGACGCCGCCTGCCGATCCCGCGAGAGCCGCGATCGCCGCACCGACGACAGCCGCGGCAACGAGAGCGACCCACCACCTATTCGGGTGGTTCATAGGGGATTTCCTCCCTTTCATGCGCATTCGAGGCGCTGCGGCGCCCCCTGCCTGCGTCGGGCGGATCCTCACCCCGATTCGCCCGATTTGCAACCCTCCGACTCGGTCGGACAGAGATACCATGGAATCGTGCGAGTTGCTCTGGCGATCGTCGCCCTGCTCGCCGGCGCCGGCACCGCCGCGGCTGCCGCAGGGCCTTCGGGTGTGAAGGTGAGCGCCGAGGGATACCCGCTCGTCTGCGGACGGCCGACCGGGTCGCTGAAGGTCGTCTTTCCGGCGTCCACGAAGCTCCCGGCGACGATCGCGGCGAAGACGGTGACGACGAACACCTTCAAGACGGCGAAGGTCTCGGTCTCCGGGCATGCGGTGACGATCACCGTCGCGCCGCCCACGGGGATCATGTGCCACTCGATCTCCCTCGGCGTGCTCGAGATCGCGTTCACGCGCGCGGCGCACATCGAGCTCGGCTCGGCCCGCACCGCGAAGATCCTGCGGGCGTCGCTGACGCTGCCCGCGAAGGTGACGCCGTCGGCCTAGTCGCCGTGCGGCTTGGCCATCTTGCGGTAGTCGAGCACCTCGTCGAGCACCGACTCTTCGACGCCCTTCTCGCGCGCGACCTCCCGGAGCGAGCGGCCGGACGCCGCCGCCTCCTTGACGATCTCGCCCACGCGGTCGTAGCCGATGTACGGGTTGAGCGCAGCCGACGCGGAGAGCGTCAGCTCGGCGTAGTGCTCGCATGTCTCGCGGTTCGCCTCGATCCCGTCGACGCACTTCTCGGCGAAGAGCCGGCACGCACTCGCGAGAAGCTTCACCGAGTCGAGGATGTTGCGCGCGAGGAGCGGCACGAACACGTTCAGCTCGAAGTGGCCCTGCATGCCGCCGACGGAAATCGCCATGTCGTTGCCGATCACCTGCGCCGCGACCTGCGTGACGACCTCGGGCATGACGGGATTCACCTTGCCCGGCATGATCGAGCTCCCCTTCTGCAGCTCCGGGAGCGCGATCTCGCCGAGGCCGGCGCGCGGGCCCGAGCCGAGGAAGCGGATGTCGTTCGCGACCTTCGTGAGCGAGACGGCGACGGTCTTCAGCGCGCCGGACGCCTCGACGATCCCGTCGCGCGCGGCCTGCGCCTCGAACGGGTCCGCCGGCGCGGAGATCTGGAGCCCGGTCTCCCCGTTGAGGATCGCGCGCACGCGCGCCGCGAACTCCGGATGCGTGTTGAGCCCGGTGCCGGTCGCCGTGCCGCCGAGCGGGATCTGCCCGAGCCGTTCGAGAGTCGAGCCGACGCGGTCGTAGCCCTGGCGCACCTGGGCGGCGTAGCCCGCGAACTCCTGACCGAGCGTGACGGGAACGGCGTCCATCCAGTGCGTGCGCCCGGACTTCACGACGTCGTCGAACTCGACCGCCTTCGCCTGGAGCGAATTCGCAAGCTGCTCGAGCGCCGGCATCAGGTCGCGGACGATCTCCTCGAGCGCGGCGAGATGGACGGCGGACGGGAAGACGTCGTTCGACGACTGCCCCATGTTCACGTCGTCGTTCGCGTGGATGTCGGCGCCCGCAAGGGTGGCGATCACCTCGTTCGCGTTCATGTTCGAGGAGGTGCCCGACCCGGTCTGGAAGACGTCGATCGGGAACTGGTCGTCGAGCTCGCCGCGGGCGATGCGATCGGCCGCGGCCGCGATGCGCTCCGCCTTGTCGCGGTCGAGCAGCCCGAGATCCGCGTTCACGCGGGCGGCTGCGCCCTTGATGCGTCCGAGCCAGCGGGCGACGGGAGCCGGGATCGGCTCGCCGGACACGGGAAAGTTCGCGACCGCCTTCGCGGTCTCGCCTCCCCACAACTGCTGGTGCTCGTCGGTCTGGCTCAGCTCGCCTGTGATTCTAGGCTCGCAGCCTTCTCGGCCGCCGCGAGCAGCGCATCCCAGGTGCAGAGCTTGACCCGCGGGCGGCCTTGCTTCTCGCCCTCGGAGCGCTCGACCTCGTCGATCGCGCGCCAGCCGGCGTACAGAACCCGCTTGATCCCGCGCTCGTCGAGGAGGGCGTCGACGTCGGCCGAGGTCGCGTCGCTCCGGGTCAGCTTCCCGGCGGCGAAGTCCTCGAGCACGAGCTCGACGGTCTCGACGGCGCACTTCTTGTTCGTCCCGATCACGCCGGACGGGCCGCGCTTGATCCACCCCGCTGCGTAGACGCCCGGCTCCACGCGGCCGCCCTCGCTCAGAATCGTGCCCTTGCGCTCGTCGAAGGGAACGCCGGGAATCGTCACGCCGCGGTAGCCGACGCTACGGAAGACGAGCCCGCACGGAAGCGTCTCGCGCTCGTCCGTCGCGACGGCCTTCACCCAGCCGTCTGCGTCGGTCTCGAGCCGGTTGCGGACGAGCTCGACGGCTTCGACCTTGCCGTCGCCGAGGATCGCGACGGGCGACGTCAGGAACTTGAAGACGAGCCGCTTGCCCTTGCCCGAGGGAGCGCGCGAGGCGTACTCGCGCAGCGTCTCGAGGTTGCGCTCGGCGTTCGTGTCGCCGCCGCCGTCCGCGCCCTCGAGGTCGCGCGGGTCGACGATCACGTCGGCGCCGGCGAGCTCGCCGAGCTCGATGAGCTCGGGCGTCGTGAACGCCGCCTGCGCGGGGCCGCGGCGGCCGACGACGACGATCTCCTTCACCGGCGACGCGTTGATCGCCGCGATCGCCTCGTCGGCGGTGTCGGTGACGGCGAGCTCCTCGGGCGTGAGCGCGAGCATCCGCGCAACGTCCATCGCCACGTTCCCGACCCCGACCACGATCGCCCGCTCGACGTCGAGGTCGAACTCGAGGCCCTGGTAGTCCGGGTGGCCGTTGTACCAGGCGACGAACTCGGTCGCGGGCCACGAGCCCGGCAGGTCCTCACCCGGGATCCCGAGCCGGCGGTCGGTCTGGGCGCCGGTGCAGTAGACGACCGCGTCGTACAGGCGGACGAGGTCCTCGTGCGCGATGTCGCGGCCGACCTCGACGTTCCCGATGAAGCGGAAGCCGGGGCGCTCGGCGATCTTCTCGAACGCGCGCGAGACCGTCTTGAGCTTCGGATGGTCGGGGGCGACGCCGAGGCGGACGAGGCCCCACGGCGTCGGCAGCCGCTCGAACATGTCGACCTCGGCCGGAACGTCCCCGCCGAGGAGGGCGCCTGCCGCATAGAAGCCCGCGGGCCCCGAGCCCACGACCGCGACGCGCAGAGGATCCATCGCTGCGGATGCTAGTGGCCGTCAGGCCGGGCAGACTCGTGGAAAGGCCGCAGAAGCGGTCAGTGCGAGCAGCCCGAGCCGCAGCCGTGCGGCGCCCTCTTCGGGCGCTTCCCCGTCGGCGACCTGGAAGGAGTGCCCGCAGCCGCAGGACGAGACCGCGTTCGGGTTGTCGATCTTGAACCCGGACTCCTGGATCGTTTCGAGGTAGTCGACCGTCGCGCCCTTGAGATACGGGGCGCTGAAGGGGTCGACGACGACCTTGACGCCCTCGATCTCGAACTCGTGGTCGCCCTCCTGGGCGCCGCGGTCGAAACCGAGGCCGTACTGGAACCCGGAGCAGCCGCCGCCCTCGATGGCGACCCGGAGGACGGAGACGTCCGCCTCGCCGGCGATGAGCTCGCGGATCTTCCCGGCTGCCGCCGGGGTCAGCGAGACGATGCTCTCGGTGCGCTCCTGAAGCTCCACGCTCACCATCGTACCAACGACGACGGTCCTCGCCGTCTTCCTGAAGGGGGAACTTTGTAACAGTCGTCTCCCCGGCTGTTCCTGGTGTCGAGCGTGAACAAGTGCGGGCTTGGTAACGTCGCGCCTCGGATGCTCCGCGACTGGCTTCCGTTTTTCATCTACGCCCTGATGGCCCTCGCCATCCCGGCCTCGATGATCGTCATGTCGTTCGCCTTCGCGCAGCGGCCGGCACGGCGCACCCGCGCGAGGACGATCCCGTTCGAGTCGGGCGTCTCGCAGGGCCAGATGAAGCCGCAGCGCTTCACCGTGAGCTTCTACCTCACCGCGATGCTCTTCATCGTCTTCGACATCGAGATCGTGTTCCTGTACCCGCTCGCGGTGCAGCTGCACGCGCTCGGCTGGTTCGGCTTCGTCGAGTTCGCGTTCTTCGTGCTCATCCTCGTCGTCGCATACGTCTACATCTGGCGCAAGGGCGCCCTCGAGTGGTGACACGCCTTCGCGACTACGGGCTCCAGTCGGAGCGCCTGCTGTGGCCGACGAAAGGCCCGTCGCGCTTCGAGGAGGAGCTCGGCGTCGAGGAGCTCGAGCAGGCGCTCGGGCTGACGACGCTCGAGAAGGCCGTCCGCTGGGCGCAGACGAAGTCGATGTGGCCCGACACGTTCGGCCTCGCGTGCTGCGCGATCGAGATGATGTCGATCGTCGGCGCGCGATACGACCTCGCCCGCTTCGGGATGGAGGCGTTCCGATCGTCGCCGCGCCAGGCCGACCTGCTCATCGTCTCCGGACGCGTGTCGCACAAGATGGCCGCGCCGCTCCGGCAGATCTACGACCAGATGCTCGAGCCGAAGTGGGTGATCGCGATGGGCGCGTGTGCGAGCTCCGGCGGCATGTTCAACAACTACGCGATCCTCCAGGGCGTCGATCGCATCGTCCCCGTCGACATCTACGTCCCGTTCTGCCCGCCGCGCCCCGAGGCGCTCATGGAAGGGATCATCCGCCTGCACGAGGCGCACCTCGCCGGCGTGCCGCCCGCGTACGAGCGCAGGGAAGTGGCGACGTGACCGACTACGCGAAGATCCCGGGCTTCATCGAGACGCGGGAGGCGCTCGGCGAGACGACGGTCGTCGTCGACAGCGCGTCGATCCGCGCCGCATGCGAGTACGCGCGCGACGCGCTCGGCTTCAACATGCTCGTCGACATCGTCGCCACCGACTACCTCGACTGGGCGGCGAAGGGCGTCTCCGGGTACGTCGGCACCGCGAGCGGCCGCGACCTCAACTTCCCGATGACGCAGGGCCTCCAGGCGCTGCCGGAGTCGAAGCCGTGGCGGTTCTCCGTCAACTACCACCTGCTCGCGCTGCGCCAGGGCGCGCCGCGCCTCCGCCTGCAGACGTGGCTCGACGACGGCGAGTCCGTCGACAGCGTCATATCCGTCTGGCCCGCAGCCGACTGGTTCGAGCGCGAGCAGTACGACCTCATGGGAATCCACTTCGACGGCCACCCGAACCTCGCCCGCCTCCTGATGGAGGACGACTGGGAAGGCCATCCGCTGCGCAAGGACTACCCGATCGGCGGCGAGCCGGTCCGCTTCTCCTCAGCCGAATGAGCGCGACCGTCCCGCACACCGGCCGGACGCGCCACTGGCCGATCGTCGGCGAGCCGCCGTACGAGGGCACGCGCATCCCGGCGCGGGTGCCGACGATCCTCGACGTCCCGCCGGCGCTCCACGAGACGGACGACATCCTCCAGGTCAACTTCGGACCGAACCACCCGTCGACGCACGGCGTGCTGCGGCTCATCGTCGACCTCGACGGCGAGCTCGTCGTCGGCCTCTCGGCGGTGATCGGCTACCTCCACACCGGCTTCGAGAAGAACATGGAGCAGAAGACGTGGTGGAAGGCGATCACGTACCCCGAGCGCATCGACTACGTCGGCTACCAGAACAACGAGCTCGTCTTCGTCCTCGCGATCGAGAAGATGCTCGAGCTCGAGGTCCCGGAGAAGGCGACGTGGATGCGGATGCTCCTGTGCGAGCTCAACCGCATCCATTCGCATCTCGTCTATCTCGGCACGTCGGCGCTCGAGCTGGGTGCGATCTCGATGTTCTGGTACTGCTTCCGCGAGCGCGAGCAGATCCTCGACCTGTTCGAGCTCGTCACCGGCCAGCGGATGCACACCCGCTACTTCCAGGCCGGCGGGCTCGCCGAGGACATCCCAACCGGCTTCTATCCCGAGGCGCGCAAGTTCGTCGAGTGGATGCCGCACGCGCTCGACGACTACCTCACGCTTCTCGACCGCAACGAGATCTGGCTCGAGCGCACGAAGGGCGTCGGGCTGCTGTCGGCGGAGGACGCGATCGCGCTCGGGCAGACGGGTCCGGTGCTGCGCGCATCCGGCGTCGACTGGGACCTCCGCCGCGACCAGCCGTACCTCGCGTACGACCAGGTCGACTTCAAGGTGCCGGTGTACACGGGCTGCGACGTCTACGACCGGTATCGCGTGCGCATGGACGAGATGGCGGAGTCGGTGAAGATCGTGCGCCAGTGCATCGACAAGCTCGAGCGCATGGAAGGGCAGCCGTGGATCGCGGACGACCGCAAGGTCGTGCTGCCGCCGCGCGAGGAGCTCCACACCTCGATGGAGTCGCTCATCCACCACTTCAAGATCGTCACCGAGGGCTACCGCGTCCCCGCCGGCGAGATCTACGTCGCCCTCGAGTCGCCGCGCGGCGAGTGCGGCTGCTACGTCGTCAGCGACGGCGGCCCGAAGCCGTGGCGCGTGCACTTCCGCGCCCCGTCCTTCGCCGCGCTCCAGGCGACGGCGACGTGCGCACACAACACGCTCATCGCCGACCTCATCGCGGTCGTCGGCTCGCTCGACGCGGTCATGGGAGACACCGACCGGTGAGCGCGCTCGTCGAGGACATCCGCAAGGTCGCGAAGCGGTACCCCGAGTCGAAGTCGGCGATCCTGCCGGCGCTACGGCTCGCGCAGGAGCAGTACGGCTGGCTCTCGCGCGAGGCGCTCGAAGAGGTCGGCGAGGCGCTCGACCTCACGCCCGCGTACTGCATGTCGGTCGCGAGCTTCTACGACATGCTCCATCTCGAGCCTGTCGGGACGCACGTGATCGAGGTATGCACGAACGTCTGCTGCGGGCTCGTCAACGCGCAGGCGGTGCTCGAAGCGTTCGAGCTCGAGCTCGGAGTCGCGCCCGGCGAGACGACGAGCGACGGCGCCATCACGCTGCGCGCGGTCGAGTGCCTCGGCGGCTGCTCGACGCCGACGCTCGTCGCGGTCGACCATCGCTATCACCAGTCGGTGACGCCCGAGGCCGTCCCCGCGATCGTCCAGGAGCTGCGGAATGCCTGACCTGCTGGTGCTCGCCGGCGCCGAGCAGGCTCCGCTGAGCGAGCTCTCCGCATACCGCGCGGCCGGCGGCTACGCACAGCTGGAGCGGGCGCGCGCGATGGAGCCGCAGCAGGTGATCGGCGAGCTCATCGAGTCGAACCTGCGCGGCCGCGGCGGCGCGTTCTTCCCGTCCGGGCGCAAGGCGAGCTTCATCCCGACGCCGGACAAGGTCGCGAAGCCGATCTACATCACGGTGAACGCCGACGAGTCCGAGCCGGGGACGTTCAAGGACCGCGAGATCATGCTCCGCGTCCCGCACCGGCTGATCGAGGGCTGCCTCATCGCCGCGCACGCGATCCAGTCGAAGTTCGTCTTCATCTACATCCGCGGCGAGTACTCGACCGAGTACGACGTCCTCAAGGCGGCCCTCGACGAGGCGAACGCTGCGGGCCTGCTCGGCGGCGTCACGATGGTCATCCACCGCGGCGCCGGCGCGTACATCTGCGGCGAGGAGACGGCGCTCCTGTCGTCGCTCGAGGGCGAGCGCGGCCAGCCGCGCTCGAAGCCGCCGTTCCCGGCCATCGAAGGCCTGTACGCCGCGCCGACGCTCATCAACAACGTCGAGACGATCACGACCATCCCGAAGGTGCTCGAGATCGGCCCGGCGGAGTTCGCACAGATCGGCGCGCCGCCCGACTCGACCGGCACGCGGCTCTTCTGCCTCTCCGGCAACGTCGTGCGGCCGGGCGTGTACGAGCTGCCGCACGGCATCACCACCCGCCACCTGATCGAGGAGGTGGGCGGCGGCGTCCCGGACGGCCGGTCGCTGAAGGCCGTGATGATGGGCGGCTCGTCGTTCCCGGTGATGACGCCGGACGACCTCGACACGAAGCTCGACGCGAACTCGCTCGGTCAGAAGGGCTACTTCATCGGCTCCGGTGTCGTCTGCGTCCTCGACGACCGGACGTGCATGGTGCAGTTCGCGCTCCGGGTCGGGCAGTTCTACATGCACGAGTCGTGCGGCAAGTGCACGCCGTGCCGGGTCGGGACGCGCTGGCTCGTGCAGATGCTGCGCGCGGTCGAGAACGGCACCGCGTCCGAGAGCGACCTCGACCTCGCCCTCGACGTCTGCGACCGGATCATCGGCAAGTGCCTCTGCGTCCTCGGCGACTCCGACGCGATGATCGTCGCGAGCTGCGTGACGAAGTTCCGCGACGAGTTCCGCGCGCACCTGAGCGGCGGTTGCCCGTTCGGCCACGACTCCTCGCTCGACCGGCTCTTCGCGCCGTCCGACCAGCACCATGCAACTCCCGTCGCGGAAGAGGTGCGCGTGTGAGCGATCTCGTCCGCGTCACGATCGACGAGCACGAGGTGCACGTCCCGAAGGGGACGGGCATCGTCGAGACGGCGCTCGCCGCCGGCATCGAGATCCCCGTGTTCTGCTACGAGCCGCGGCTCGGCGAAGGCATCGGCGCGTGCCGCATGTGCCTCGTCGAGATCGAGGGGATCCCGAAGCTCCAGACCGCGTGCACGACGACCGCGTCGGACGGGATGGTCGTCAAGACGGCGCGCACGTCGGAGAAGGCGTCCGTCGGGCAGAACGGCACGCTCGAGTTCATCCTCGTCAACCACCCGCTCGACTGCCCCGTCTGCGACAAGGGCGGCGAGTGCCCGCTCCAGGACCTGACGTTCCGCTACGGCCCGGGCAGCACGCGCATGAGCTTCGAGAAGCTCACGTTCGAGAAGCCGATTCCGATCTCGCCGACGATCTCGCTCGACCGCGAGCGCTGCATCCTCTGCTACCGCTGCACGCGCTTCAGCGAGGACGTGAGCGAGGACGGCCAGCTCGTCGCGCGCAACCGCGGCGCGATGTCCGTCATCACGACGTTCGAGGACGAGCCGTACTCCGGCCCGTTCACCGGCAACGTCACCGAGCTCTGCCCCGTCGGCGCGCTGCTGCCGACGCAGTACCGCTTCGAGGCGCGGCCGTGGGAGATCACGAACGTCCCCACGGTCTGCGGCCTCTGCCCGGTCGGCTGCAACACGTCACGCGACGACGCGCGAGGGCAAGGTGAAGCGCATCCTGTCGCGGAACCACCCCGAGGTCGACGAGGGCTGGATCTGCGACAAGGGCCGCTTCGCCTTCACGCACCTCCGCGCCGACGACCGCGATCGTCGATCCGATCAAGCGCGTCCGCCGCCGCGGCTTCGAGCCCGTCTCGTGGGACGAGGCGATCGACGAGGCGGAGCGGCTCCTGCGCGCCGCGGAGCGGCCGCGTCGTCATCGCGCTCTCCGGCTCGGAGACGGTCGAGCAGGCGTACGCGCTCGCGAAGCTCCTGCGCAGGGCCTCGGCTCGCACGACGCCGTCCTCCCGGAGGAGGTCTCCGACGCCCTCGACGCGTACCGCCTGCCGCTGTCGGCGATCGGCGACGCGCAGGTGGTCGTCGTCCTCGGCGACGTGCCCGCTCGCCGAGAGCGCGCCGATCGTCGACCTCTGGGTGCGGCGGCGCGGCGCAAGGGCGCGCGCGTCGCTGCACGTGCCGACGACGAGGCCGTGCGCGGCGCCGACCGCATCGTGCTCATCTGGTCCGGCCCGGGCGGCCGCGCCGGCGCGCGCGTCGCGCAGCTCGCCGAGCAGCTCGGTCTCGCCGGCAAGGACGGCTGCGGCGCCTTCTACCTCCCCGCAACGCCGAACGGCCGCGGCGTCGCCGACGCGTGGGCGGCCGCCTCCGACGAAGAGCCGGCGCGAGGACGCGTCGATCGGCCTGCTCTCGTCTCGGGCGACGAGGCGGCGGGCGACCCGAACGTCCGCGCGCTCGCGGAGCGAGCCGAGTCGGTGATCGCGATCTCGATGTTCCACGGCCTCGCCGCCGGCTGGGCCGACCTCGTCCTCCCGGGCACGAGCTACCTCGAGCGCGACGGCACGTACGTCAACCTCGAGGGCCGCCTCCAGCGCCTGCGGCGGGCGGCGACGCCGCCCGGCCCGGACGAGCTCGAGTGGATCTCGCAGCTCGCGTCCCGCTTCGACGTCGAGCTCCCGCCGCACGCCTCGCGCCGTGTTCGCCGAGCTCTCGGAGCGCTGCTACGGCGGCCTGTCGTTCGGCGAGGTCGGCGAGCGCGCGCCGCTGCGCGGCTACACGGAGGCGCCCGCGCACGTCGACGAGCCCCGCCGCTGCCCGAGCCCGAGGCCGACGAGCCGAGCGGCCTGCGGCTCGTCTGCTACAAGCCGCTCTTCTCCGGGCCCGCCGTCGAGCGCGTCGACGAGCTGCAGTTCCAGCGACCGCCGGCCGAGGTCGTGCTCTCGCGCAGCGGACGCCGCGCGCGACGGGCATCTCGACCGGCGACGAGGTCACCGTCTCCGGCAACGGCACGTCGGTGCGGCTGCGTGCGCGCATCGCCAAGGACGTGCGCGCACGGCGTCGCGCGCATCGCGCGACGAGCACTCGCGGGCCTGCGCGGCAGCGTCCCGTCGCGCCGTCGCCGAGGAACCGCCGCATGATCGAGGTGACCGCGTAGCCGAGCCCTGGTGGATCTCGATCATCAAGGCGGTGATCATCGTCAACGTCGTGCTCGTGCTCGTTCGCGTACCTGACGCTGATCGAGCGCAAGGTGATGGGCCGCATGCAGCTCCGCTACGGCCCGAACCGCGCCGGCCCGTTCGGGCTGCTGCAGCCGATCGCCGACCTCGTCAAGCTCGTCCGCAAGGAGGCGTTCGCGCCGTCGAGCGCGATCGAGCTCCCGTACATCGCTCGCGCCGATCGTCTCCGCGTTCACGGCGATCGCCGCGTTCTCGGTGATCCCGTTCGGCCCGGGCTGGACGATCAACGGCTGGCAGGTCAACGGCGAGGTCGCGAACGTCCCGATCGCGCTGCTCCTGATCTTCGCGCTCGGCTCGATCGGCATCTACGGCTTCATCGTCGGCGGCTGGGCGTCGGAGTCGAAGTTCTCGCTGCTCGGCTCGATGCGCACGTGCGCGCAGCTCGTCTCGTACGAGGTGTCGCTCGCGCTGAGCGTGCTCGGCGTCGTGATCCTCGGCCGCTCGCTCTCGCTCGTCGACATCGTGCACCGGCAGGGCGAGTTCCTGCCGTTCGTGGTCGCCGCAGTTCGTCGGCATGCTCATCTTCTTCTTCGCGGGCATCGCCGAGACGAGCCGCGCGCCGTTCGACCTGCCGGAGGCCGAGCAGGAGCTCGTCGCCGGCTACCACACCGAGTACTCGGGCATGCGCTGGGGCCTCTTCCAGATGGCCGAGTACATCAACCTGATCACGCTCTCCGGGCTGATGGTGACGCTCTTCTTCTCCGGCTGGCACGGCCCGTGGAACCTCGGGCCGCTCTGGTTCCTGCTGAAGCTGTTCGGCGTGCTCTTCGTCTTCATCTGGCTGCGCGCGACGCTGCCGCGCCTGCGCTACGACCAGCTGATGCGCTTCGGCTGGAAGGTGCTGCTGCCCGTCGCGACGATCAACGCCGTCGTAACCGCGCTCGTGGTGGTCGGCCGTCTGATGCCGCAGCCGGTCTCGACGCTCAAGGGCTTCGGCGTCACCTTCAAGCAGATCTTCAAGAAGCCGATCACGCAGCAGTACCCGGAGTACAAGCGGCCGGTCTACCCGCGCTTCCGCGGGCGGCACCGGCTGCACGTGCACGAGAACGGGCTCGAGAAGTGCGTCGGCTGCTCGCTCTGCGCCGCCGCGTGCCCGGCCGACTGCATCCGCGTCGTCGCCGCCGAGAACACGCCCGACAACCGCGTCTCGGCCGGCGAGCGCTACGCGCGCATCTACGAGATCAACATGAGCCGCTGCATCTTCTGCGGCTACTGCGAGCTCGCGTGCCCGTTCGACGCGATCACGCTCGGCAACGAGTACGAGATCTCCGAGTACAACCGCGACGACCAGATCTACACGAAGGACATGCTGCTCGCCGAGCCGGTGAAGAAGATCGCCGGTCGCCGATCGCGTCGATCTTCGACACGCCGATCCCCTTCTACAAGTCCGACTCGTGATCGCTCGCGGCCTCTGCCGGCGAACGTTCTCGTCTGGATCGTCTGGATGGTCGCCGGCTTCGCCTGCCTCGCGCTCCGGCATCGCCGTCGTCTCGTTCTCGAACCCGTTCTTCTCGGCGCTCGCGCTGATCGGCAACCTCGGCTCGCTCGCCGTCCTCTACCTGCTGCTCTCGGCGCGAGTTCGTCGCCGCCGCGCAGGTGCTCGTCTACGCGGGCGCGGTGATGGTGATGTTCCTCTTCGTCATCGCGTACGTCGGCCCGCGCACGGAGACGCCGTGGGCGGGCGGCGCCGAGCTGGCAGACGCTCGGCGCGGTCGCTCGCCGCGGGCTCGATCTTCCTCGAGATCATCGTCGTGATCGGGCTCAAGGCCGGCGGGCGGCTGAAGCACTCCGAGCACGTGCAACGCGCACGTTCGGCACGCCGGGCTGGATCGGCCGCCTGTTCCTCACCGACCACCTGCTCGCGTTCGAGATCACGTCGATCGTGCTGCTCGTCGCCGCCGTCGGCGGCGTCATCCTCGGCTCGCACACGAAGCGGCGCGGAGGCGTCGGCCTGAGTGCTCTCGTCGGGCCCGGCATCGCCTGGTACCTCGGCATCGCCGGCGTTCCTCTTCGGCATCGGCGCGCTCGGCGTGCTCGTCCGCCGCAACCCGCTGATCGTCCTGCTCTCGCTCGAGATCATGCTGAACGGCGCGAACCTCGCGCTGATCGCGTTCGCGCGGCACGCGGGCAACGGCGCGGGCCAGATCTTCGCGCTCGCCGTGATGGCGGTCGCGGCCTCGGAGGTGTGCGTCGGGCTCGGTCTCGTCGTCGCCATCCACCGCCGCCGCCTCGCGCTCGACGTCGACGAGCTCTCGGAGCTGCGCGGATGATCGCCGGCGCGTGGATCTGCCTCGTTCGCGCCGCTCGCGGGCGCGCTGCTGATCACGCTCGCGGGCACGCGCATCTCGCGCCGCACCGCCGGCTGGCTCTCGACCGCGAGCGTCTTCGTCGCGTTCGCCGGCGCCGTCGTGGTCGTTCTTCGGCCTGCGCGGCGCACGCAGCGACCGCTGCCGGCTACTCTCGACACGGCGTGGACGTGGCTCCAGGGCGGCAGCTTCAAGGTCGGGCTCGAGCGTGCTCGTCGACCCGCTCAGCACGATGATGATGCTCATCGTCGCCGGCGTCGGCGGCGCTGATCGTCCTCTACTCGATCGGCTACATGGACGGCGACGACGAGGAGCGCCGCTACTTCGCCTACATGTCGCTGTTCGTCTTCTCGATGCTCCTCCTCGTCGCAGGGCGGCAACCTGCTGATGCTGCTCGTCGGCTGGGGCCTCGTCGGCCTCTCGCTCGTACCTCCTGATCGGCTTCTGGCACGAGCGGCCGTCCGCGGTCGCGGCGGCGAAGAAGGCGTTCGTCATGAACGCGATCGGCGACGCGACGATGGCGCTCGCGTTCTTCGTGCTGATCGCGCACTCGGGCTCGCTCGAGTTCGCAACGTCGTTCGACTCGGCGACGACCCTCTCGTCGACGGCCGTCAACCTCGTCGCGCTCGGCCTGCTCGGCGGCGCCGCAGCGAAGTCGGCGCAGATCCCGCTGCACACGTGGCTGCCGGACGCGATGGAAGGCCCGACGCCGGTCAGCGCCCTCATCCACGCGGCGACGATGGTCACCGCGGGCGTCTACCTGATCGCGCGCACGCACCCGATCTTCGAGCAGGCGCGCACCGTCGAGCTCGTCGCCGCCGGCATGGGCGCGCTGACGCTGCTCGTCGCCGGGCTGATCGCGCTCGTGCAGACCGACATCAAGCGCGTGATCGCGTACTCGACGATGTCGCAGATCGGGTACATGTTCCTCGGCGCCGGCGTCGGCGCGTACGCGAGCGGGATGTTCCACCTGATGACGCACGCGTTCTTCAAGGCGCTGCTCTTCATGGCCGCCGGCGTCGTCATCCACGCGCTCTCGGGCGAGCAGGACATCCGCAAGATGCGCGGCATCGGGACGCTCATGCCGTGGACGAAGTGGGCGTTCCTCGCGGGCGCGCTCGCACTCGTCGGCCTTCCGCCGTTCGCGGGCTTCTTCTCGAAGGACGCGATCATCGCCGCCGCGCTGCACGACCACTGGTACGGCGTGATCCTCGCGCTCGCGGGCCTCGTCGGCGCGTTCCTCACCGGCCTGTACACGTTCCGCCTGTACTTCATCGTCTTCCCGGGCAAGCCGAGCGCGTTCGTCGAAGAGCATCACCACGCGCATCACGGCAAGGAAGGGCCGTGGACGATGCTCGTCCCGGTCGGGATCCTCGCCGTGCTCGCGGTGGTCGGCGGCTGGATCCAGTTCTCGCCGCTCTGGCACCCGCTCACGACTGGCTCGAGCCGGTCGCGCGCACGCTCGGCGTCGCCGAGCCGACGAACACGCAGGAGGCGATCGCCGTCCGTCGCTCGCCGTCGTGCTCGGTCTCGCGGGCGTCGGCGTCGCGTACGCGCTCTACGGCCGAGCGGGCCCGTCGCCGTCCGCGTGCCGGCGTCCGTCCAGCGCGCGCTCGAGCACAAGCTCTACTTCGACGAGGCGTACGACGCGCTCTTCTACCGGCCGGCCGCCGCGCTCGCCCGCCGGCTGTTCACCGACTTCGAGGAGCCGGTCGTGCTCGCCAGCGGCCCGGATCTCGGCGAGACCGCGCTCGAGGTCGGCCGCGGCGTCCGCCGGCTGCAGACCGGCCTCCTGCGCACGTACGTCTTCTTCCTCGGCGCCGGCATGGCCGTCCTCGCCGTCGTCTTCCTGGTGGTCCGATGACGACCTCGTCGCTCACCTCGGTCCTCATCTGGCTGCCGATCGGCGCCGCGATCGTCGTCTGGATCCTGCCGCTCTCGCGCTACGCGACCGGCAGCGCTCGCGGTGCTCGTCTCGCTCGCCGAGGTCGGCATCTGGATCGAGCAGGCCGCGCGCTTCGACTTCGGGCGCAACGGCCTGCAGTTCTCGCAGAAGACGCCGTGGATCAAGGACCTGCACGTCTCGTACCACGTCGGCGAGTACGGCTTCTCGCTCTGGCTCGTCGGGCTGACGGTCGTCGCGATGGCGGCCGCGCATCGGCTACGGGTTCTGGGTCGGGCGCGACCGGCCGCGCGCGTACTTCGGGCTGATGCTCTTCCTCACCGGCGCGACCGTCGGCGTCTTCGTCTCGCAGGACCTGCTGCTCTTCTACGCGTTCTTCGAGGCGATGCTCATCCCGCTCTACGTCCTCGTCGGCGTGTGGGGCGGCCCGGGCGGCTCGGCGCGACGGTCAAGTTCCTCATCTACACGATGGCGGGCTCGCTCGTCATGCTCGCCGCGATCGATCGTCTACGGGCTGAAGGTGGGCACGTTCGACCTCGTCCAGGCGCCGGCGAGCACGAGCCGCTGGCTCTTCCTCGGCTTCATGCTCGCGTTCGTGATCAAGGCGCCGCTCTTCCCGTTCCACGGGTGGCTGCCCGACGCGTACCGCGAGGCGCCGCCCGAGGTGACGGCCGTGCTCTCCGGCGTGATCGCGAAGGCCGGGCTGTACGGGATGCTGCGTATCGCGATCACGAAGTTCCCCGAGTCGGCGTCGCTACTACCGACACGTCATCCTCGCGCTCGGGGCCGCGGCGCTCGTGTACGGATCGCTGCTCGCGTTCCGCGCGCCCGACTTCCGCGGCGTCGTCGCGTACTCGTCGATGGCGCAGTCGGGGCTGATCGCGATCGGCCTCTTCTCCGGCACGAACCTCGGCTACGACGGCGCCGTGCTGCAGATGATCGCGCACGGGCTCGTCTCGACCTCGCTGTTCCTGATCGCCGGCGTCGTCGAGCGGCGGACGACGACGGGCGAGTTCACGCTCCTCGGCGGCATGGCGAAGGGGCGGCCCGCGCTCGCGACGCTGCTCATGACCGTCGGCGTCATCTCGCTCGCCGTCCCCGGCTCGGCCGCGTTCGCAGGCGAGTTCCTCATCCTCGCCGGCGCGTACCAGCGGCACTGGTGGTGGGCGCGTGATCGGCGCCGTCCGGGATCGTGCTCGCCGCGATGTACATGCTGCGGCTCATCTCCGCCGTGCTGCACCAGGCGCGCGGCCCGACCGTCGCGGACGAGGCGCTCGACCTGCGCCCCGGCGAGCTCGCGCTCATCGTGCCGCTCGTCGCCGCGCTGCTCGTGCTCTCGGCGTGGCCGGCAGGCATCTCGCACCACTCGTTCGCCGGCGACGACGCGACGACGGCGGTCACGGAGCAGTTCCGATGATCCATACGCCGCACATCGACTGGTTCGCGATCTCGACGATCCTCGTCCTGCTCGGCGCGTCCTTCATCGCGCTGCTCGTCGGCCGTGCTCGTACCCGCCGCGTGGCGGCGTACGGTCTCGTCCGTGTCGCGGCGGCTGCCGCGACGGCGGCATCGTCACGTCGGTCTGGCTCTACGTCGACAGCGCGTCCGGCCACGCCGTCATCGGGGACGCCTTCTACCGCGACCGCTGGACCGCGCTCGCGCAGGTCATCCTCTGCGCGACGACGCTCGCGACCGTGCTCGTCGGCTCGGAGCAGATCCGCGAGCACGAGGCGGAGTTCTTCGCGCTGCTGCTCGCGTCGGCCGCCGGGATGACGTTCTTCGTCGGCGCCGCGAACCTCATGACGATGTTCCTGTCGCTCGAGTGGTTCTCGATCGCGCTCTACGTCCTGTGCGCGATCGACTACGACCGGGAGGGCTCGCTCGAGGCCGGACTGAAGTACCTCATCGTCGGCTCGTTCGGATCGGCGGCGCTCCTCTTCGGGTCGGCGCTCGTCTACGGCGCGACGAACCGCATCGGCTTCGCCGACATCGCGCAGGCCGTCGCGCCCACGGGCTCTCGGGCGACGCGCTGCTCGTGCTCGGCCTCGCGATGATCATCGCCGGGCTCGCGTTCAAGTCGTCGTCGGCACCGTTCCACATGTGGACGCCGGACGTCTACGAGGGTGCGCCGACGACCGTGACCGCCTTCATGTCGTCGGCGACGAAGGTGGCGGCGTTCGCGCTCATGCTCCGCCTGCTGCGGACGGCGTTCCCGCAGGAAGCGCACCTCTGGTCGTGGGCGTTCGCGGGCATCGCCGTCGCGTCGCTCGTCATCGGCAACTTCGCCGCGCTCGTGCAGCGCGACGTGAAGCGTATGCTCGCGTACTCGTCGATCTCGCACGCCGGCTTCATCCTCATCGGCATCTCCGCGGGGACGGCGCTCGGCGGCCGCGCCGTCATGTACTACCTCATCCCGTACTCCGCCATGGCGTTCGGCTCGTTCGCGGTCGTCGCTGCCCGCGAGCGCGAGCTCGGCGCGCCCGTGACGCTCGACAATCTCGCCGGCTTCGGCTGGGAGCGGCCGTTCCTCGGCGTCGCGATGTGGTTCTTCATGTTCGGCTTCGCCGGCCTGCCGCTCGGCGGCGGCTTCGTCGGCAAGTTCTACGTCTTCGCCGCGGCCTACGAGCACGGCTGGACGTGGCTCGTCATCGTCGGCGTGCTCGCGACGCTCGTGAGCCTCTACTACTACCTCGGCGTCGTGCGCGCGATCTACATGAGGCCGACGGCGGAGCTCGCCGTCGCCGGCGGCTCACCCCCGCGGGATGCGCTCCTGCACGTCGCCGTCGGCGCCGCGCTCGTCGTCTCCGTCGGCTCGCTCTTCGCGGTGTCGCCGATGATCACGCTCGCGCGGCATGCCGCGAGCGCGCTGCCGTTCTAGGCGGCGTCGGGCTCGTCGTCGAGCTCGGCGAGGATCTCGCCGACGATCGCGTCCGCGACGGCGAGCTCGCACTCGAGCTCGTGCTCGTCGGCGGCGACGGTGATCGAAACAACAGTCATGCTCTCACCCTGCGCGACGCCCAGGGCGCCTGCGTCCGGGCTTCCCCTGAATGGCGCTACGAGTGTGCGCGCACTGTGGTCGCCCGGGCCCGCGGCTTCGGCCGCAAGGGCTCGAGGAGCCACGCAAGCGCCGGGACCGCGTAGACGACGAGGGCCATCACGATCGCGCTGACAGCGAGCGTCGGGACGGCGGCCCCGCGCGGGGCCCCCTCGCGGACGGTCGAGGCGACGACGAGGAGCACGAGCGCGGCCGTGGCCGTCCAGCCGACGATCCACGGGCCTGTCCCGGCGAGCGCGTCGCTGATCCCCAGGAGGGCGACCGCGGCGGCGGCCGGAAGGGCGAGGAGGACGAGCCAGAGGGCGAGGCCGTGGAGTCCGGCCGCATCGCCCAGAAGGGCCGTGATCGCGAGGCCGGGCGCGAGCAAACGGGTCGCCATCAGTGAAGGTTCGCCCCCGCACCGGACGCTCCTGCCCCGTTAGATTCCCGCCATGGCTGACACGACTCTCACCTGGCTCGGACACGCGTCCTTCCGCGTCGACACCGCGGACGGCAAGCGCATCTACGTCGACCCCTTCCTCAACGGCAACCCGAAATGCCCGGAGAACGAGCGCGACCCGGAGCGCGCGGACGTCATCGCGCTGACGCACGGGCACGGCGACCACGTCGGCGACACCGTCGACATCGCGAAGAAGCACGGCTCCACCGTCGTCGCTCTCGTCGAGCTCGCCGGCTGGCTCGGCAAGCACGGCGTCGCCGAGGACAAGCTCCTCGCCCCGAACAAGGGCGGCACCGTTTCCGCCGACGGCGCCACGTTCACGCTCGTGAACGCGTTCCATTCCGGTTCGGCGCCCGACGGCTCCTACGCCGGAGAGCCCTCCGGCATCGTCGTCGGGGTGGACGGCAAGACGATCTACTTCGCCGGCGACACCTGCGTGTTCGGCGACATGCAGCTGATCGGGCGCATCTACGAACCGGATGTCGCCGTCCTCCCGATCGGAGACCACTACACGATGGGCCCGCGCGAAGCCTCCGTCGCCATCGAGCTGCTGGGCGTGAAGCGCGTCGTCCCGTGCCACTGGGGCACGTTCGGCCTGCTGACGGGCACGCCCGACCAGCTCGCCGTGCCCGCAGGGGTGACGGTGGAGCACGTGGAGCCGGGCGGTTCGATCACGGTATGAGAGAGCGCTGGTTCGGCGCGACGGGACGGCGCGTGCCCGAGCTCGCCGCCGAGGATGACGTCGACGTGGAAGGGGCCCTCGTCGTCGACGGCGTCGACGACGAGACGGCGCTGCGCCGCGCGTTCGACGAGGGGACGCCGGTCGTCGTCCGCGCCACCTCGCCGGACGGGGTGAAGGCGGCACTCGCGCGGCCGGAGGTGTCGTGCGTCGTCGTCCCGGCCGACCGCGCCGACCTGCTCACGCTCGACCTCACCGAGCTGACGTACGGATGAGGGTCCTGCGGCTCGACGACGTCGAAGGCGTCCCCGTCTTCGGCACGCTCGTGTGGAAGCCCGTGCGCCGGGAGCTCGGCGTGACGTCGTTCGGCATCAACGCGTACACCGCCGCGAACGCCGGCGACGAGGTGGTCGAGGATCACACGGAAGGGCCGACCGGCCACGAGGAGATCTACGCCGTGGTGAGCGGCCACGCGACGTTCACCGTCGACGGCGAAGAGGTGGACGCCCCGGCCGGAACGCTCGTCTTCCTCGACGACCCGACACAGCGGCGCGCGGCGCGCGCCGTGGAAGCGGGTACGACGGTGCTTGCAATCGGCGGCAAACCGGGCGCGCACGAGATCTCGGCGTGGGAGTACATCTTCCCGTCGCTGCCCGCGCGGAACGCCGAGGACTGGGACACGGCACGGCGCATCCTCGAGGAGGCGCTGGCGGAAGCCGATCTGCCGGCGATCCACTACCACCTCGCGTGCGTCGAGGCGCGCGCAGGCAATGCCGATCGCGCGCTCGACGAGGTGCGGATCGCGGTCGAACGGCGGCCGACGCTGCTTGCGCCGATGCGCGAGGAGGAGGACTTCGCCTCCATCCGCGACGATCCGCGGTTCCCCGCCTGATCGCTCCTATGGGGCGATCGTCACGCTCACGCTGGGGGACTCGGCGCCGTCGATCGAATACGACGCGCAGCCTCCAGGTGCGGGCGAAGTGCCGTTGCATGCCTGATATGCAGTCGCCTGGACCTGCGTCCAGACGAACGGCGGCGGCTGGGCGACACGCCGCGCGAGGCTGTACGTTCCGTTCGCCCGCGTGGTCGAGGATCCGACCTGCTTCCCAAAGCTGTTCGCGTTCTGCGCTCCCAACACGTCGACGGTCGCACCACGACGGGGCTTCCCCTGAACGCGCATCGTTCCCGTGACGTTCAGCGTGTGCGTCGAGCGATGGAACGTCGCCGTTGCGGTCAGTGACTCCGGCAAGACTTCGTAGGCGCGCATCTCGTACGCAGTGCCCGTGCTCGGGGTTCCGTCAGCAGCGAACGGCGTCACGGTTGCGTCGAACAGATACTTCGCCGGAGTGGTGGGTGTGCGGAACACACCGAGCGCGAAGAGCTCGATCGCCGAGATCTGAAGGTTCCGCCCGTGCTCGGTGTCGAAGCACATCGTCAGCTCGTAGCCGCCGCCGCTACGGTCGACGGCAATCGGCACCTGGACGCTTCCGGCTGACGCGGAACGCCCCTGGAGCGCCCAGTAGGCCGCGTGCGTTCCGGGGGCGCACGCCTGCGCTCCGGCGTCGCCGCCGTAGGCGGTCGACGAGATCTCGACGATCTTCCCCTTGAACGTCGTCTGCGCACCGCCTGCAGCCGGAACGGTGACGAGCTGACCGGTACCGACGCCCTGCCCGGCGGCACGCGCAAGGTCGGCGCCGTAGCCGGCGGGGACACTCAGGACCAAGCGCTCCGTGTCGCCCGCGGTGTCGAGCTCTTCCGCGATGAAGTTGATGTCGACGCTGCCGCCGAGGCCGCTCGCGTCACTCTGCGTGTAGAAGGCCGGCCACGAGGGAGCGGAGACGCGAGCGGACGCTGCGGGCGCAATAAGAACACACCCCGAAGCGATCACGAGCGCAGCCCACCGCCTTCCCACAGCACGACCCTAATCGAGAGAGCGGCCGCGTCAAAGAGCCGCGGGGAAGAGCCGCTTCTCGCGGCGGAGGTGCGCAGCCCATTCGAGCCGCTCGGCGCCGGCGAAGCGGAGGTACGCGCGCAGGGCGTCGCGCATTGCGTCGACGAACCCGGCGGCTCGTCCGGGCGCGAAGCCGTCCTCCCACCAGGCGCCGAGCACTTCGACGCAGCGCCGGTCCCGGTCGATCCGCGGCTCGATCCGCCCGACGAGACGGTCGCGGAAGAGGATCGGGAGGACGTAATAGCCCCAGCGTCGCTTGGCCGGCGTGAAGAAGCCCTCCCACACGTACTCGAAGTCGAACAGGCTCGCGAGGAGGGCGGTATCCCACAGCAGCGAGTCGAACGGGGCGATGAACGCAACGGATGCCGGCGGCTCCGGTGGCGCCTCGAGCAACGCCAGCTCCTGGGGGAGCACGAAACGCTTGCTGCGAACGCCTTCGACCTCGACGGGCACGAGCGCGCCTGCTTCCACGAGCTCCTTGTGCAGATCCTTGCGCTCCGGCGGGTTGGCGATGCGATCGAAGGTCCCGCCGGCGCCGCCCGCCGCGAGCAGACCATGGGCGCGGTAGCGCGAGAGGAGCTTGTGCAGTTGCTGCTGTCGCACCGGCACTTCGTGCGCGAGGACATCGGCCGGGAGCAACCGCTCGAGCAGGTCGTAGTAGCGGCGGTTGCCTTCGCGCCGCGCAAGTCCGATGACGCCGAAGACGGTGTACGACTCGAGCACGGCGCGCACGGCGTTCTCGGGCAGCCCGAACCAGTTCTTCGTCGGCCCCGTCTCGAGCTCGAAGTCCGCCGACGACAACGGCCCTTCGGCGCGAATCCGCTCGAGGACCTTCTCCGCAACGGCGGCGTTGTCGGCCAGAGCCGCATCGTGGAACCGGGGCCCCTTGCGGCCGATGGCGTGACGGAACCAGGGGAACTCGCTCGTCGGCACGAACGACAGGGCCTTGTTCGTCGCCTCGAAGATCTCGCGGCGCTCGTAGAGCTCGTCGCACCACGCGGGCTCGTAGCCGGCGACGCGTGCGTGCAGCACGAGGTCGTGGTTCCGGCCGGCGACCGCGATCGGGTCGAACTGAATCGCGCCGAACTTCCTGAAGACCTCGAGCACCGCGGCCCGGCCGCCCTGGAGCGAACGCGCCGGCGCGAGGAAGTGCCGCGCGACGAGGAAGCGACGGGCCGCCTCGGCGGTTACCTTCATCTGGACTCTCCGGGAAGCCGGAACCCCGCCGCCGTCTCCCGCAGCCCCGGCACCGGATCGGACTCGGGCTGCGCGACGAGCAGGACGGCGCCGTATCCGGACTCGCGCCGCAGCGCGTCCGAGAACAGCTGCAGTCCGAGCGCCAACGCCAACGCCTTGTGCCACTGCTCGCCGCCGAACGGGACGAGCTCCTCCTCCGAGCGCAGGCCGGCGATGACGTCGCCCCAGGTGACCGCTCCCATCGACACGTCGACGACCACCGGATCGCCCGCCGAGCTCGGGATGCCGATCGCGAGCGGGTTGGTGCCTGCGAGCTTCGGCCCGCCCGGCGGGCCGAGCCGCGGCGGCGACGTCGCCGTCAGCACTGCGACGAGACCGCCCTCCGCGAGCCGGCGCACCCAGCCGCCGAGCATCCCCGTCGGGAACGTCTCCTCGCACACGACGATCCGCGTGCGCTCCGGCGGATCGGCGAGCTGCGTGCGCACGACCGCGTCGAGCACGAGGTAGCCGACCGCACCGCGGCTGTGCCAGCGCTCGAACGAGCCCTCCGCCTCGATCGTCTGCGGCACCGCGGCCGTGTCGACGTCGAGCGTCTCGAGCCACGCGACGCGCGAGAAGCCGTGCCCGAGCTTGCCGCGCGCCTCCGCCTCGGCGAAGTGGGCGACCAGCCGCTGCGCGTCCTCCTCGGAGAAGCCGCGCGCACGCAGGCGCCCGAGCGCCTCGTCAGCGTCCACGACGCCGCCCGGCGAGAACGCCCGCGACGAAGACGGCCGACGCCGCCCAGACGGCCGGCGGCACGCGCCGGCGCGCATGCGGATACGCGTGCGTGCTGAACTCGAAGACGGGCCAGCCGCGCTCGCCCGCCACCCGGCGCAGCTCGCGGTCGGGGTTGACTGCGACCGGCTTGCCCACCGCCTCGAGGAACGGGATGTCCGTGTGGCTGTCGGAGTACGCGGTGCACTCGGCGAGGTCGAAGCCGTGCGACTCGGCGAGCTCGCGCACGCACGTCGCCTTGTTCTCCGCGTGGAGCGCGCGCAGCGCCTTGCCCGTGTACGCGCCGTCGCGCACCTCGCACACCGTGCCGAGCGCGCCGTCGAAGCCGAGATCGTCGGCGATCGCTTCGACGATCTCCTGGAGCGTCGCAGACACGATGTAGACGCAGTCGCCGCGATCGCGATGCTGCTCGACGAGATGCAGCGGCTCGGCGTACACGAGCGGACGCAGCACCGGCTCCATCGCCTCGGCGACGAGATCGCGCAGCTCCGCGGGCGTGAACCCGCGCAGGACGACGAGCCCGTCCTCCGCCGCCTGGCGCACCGCCTCGTGGCTCGCGCCGCGCATGACGAAGAGGAGCTGCCACGCCGCCGCCTTCGCGAGCTGGCGGCGCGAGATGAGCCCCCGTTCGCGGAACGAGCCGGCGAGCGCGAGCGCGGACGAGCGGCGGAGGAGCGTGCGGTCGAGGTCGAAGAACGCCGCAGCGGCCACTCAGCCCGCCTTCAGGCCCACTGCCGCGAACGCGTCCGAGCGGCGCGGATAGTCCTGGATGCTCGCCACCTTCCCCTCCCGGAACACGACGATCTGGAAGAGGCGTGGGAAGAGCCCCTTCGCACCGAGCCGGTCCATCCCGCGGCCGCGGAGCTGGACGACGACCCTGTCCCCGAGCTCGATCATGTCCCCCGGACGGATCTTGTTCATGCCCGCGCGCCACAGGATCGTGCGCAGGACCTCGTCGGCGTCGAGGCACGGCTTCCACACGCCCTCGCGCGCCGGATGCCAGCTGACGTCGTCGTGCAACCGCAAGCGCACTTCGTCGCGCTTCCCGTGCCGGGCGAGCTCGTAGAGCTCGCGCACCGCGTCGGCGTGGGCGGATGTGGGCACTAGCCGACGAGCGGGAGCGCCTTGATGATCCCGCCGGCTTCGCGCCGGGCGTCGATCACCTCGGCGATGGCGACGATCGCGCGCGCGGACGCCGAATCCGGGTCGCCGATCACGACCGGAACACCGAGGTCGCCCTGCTCGCGCAGCGCGGTGTCGAGCGGCACCGTGCCGAGCAGCGGGATGTCGAGCTGCGCGGCGAGCTCCTCGCCGCCGCCGGTGCCGAACACGTCGCCGCTCATGTTCTCGACGACGCCGAGCAGCCGCATGTTCGTCTTGCGCGCCATCGACGCCGCGCGCGACGCGACGTCCTGCGCGAGCTTCTGCGGCGTCGTCACGACGACGACCTCCGCGCGCGGCAGCAGCTGCGCAAGCGAGATGGAAACGTCGCCCGTGCCGGGCGGCATGTCGACGACGAGCACGTCGAGCGCGCCCCAGTGCACGTCGGTGAGGAACTGCTCGAGCGCCTTGTGAAGCATCGGGCCGCGCCACATGACCGGCTCGTTGCCGTCGAGGAAGAACCCGATCGACATGAGCTTGATCCCGTCCTTCACCGGCGGGACGATCATCTCGTCGACCGCGATGGGCTTCTGGTGGATGCCGAGCATGTGCGGGATCGAGTGGCCGTAGACGTCTGCGTCGAGGATCCCGACGCGCCGGCCGAGCTGCGACAGCGCCATCGCGAGGTTCGCCGAGAGCGACGACTTGCCGACGCCGCCCTTGCCGCTCGCGACAGCGATCACGCGTGTGTCCGGCTCGAGGCGGATCGTGCGATCGTCCTCCGCGGGTGCGCTCCCACGGAGCTTCGTCGTGAGCCGCTGCCGCTCGTCGGGCGTCATGACGCCGAAGGAGAGAGCGACGCCGCGCACGCCGGGGATGCCGGCGAGCGCCTTCTCGACCTGCTCCTCGAACGAATGCCGGAGCGGGCAGCCCGGAACGGTGAGCACGATCTCGAGCGAGACGACGCCGTCCGAGACCTCGACCCCGCGAACCATGTCGAGCTCGGTGACGGGCCGCTGGAGCTCCGGGTCGATCACCTGGTCGAGCGCTTTCAGGATCGCGTCGCGTTCCGGCTGCATCAGGGGTCCACCGTAGCGAAGATAGGAAGCGTGACCCGCTCGTGACCTGGTTCGGGCTCGTCGGGAAGAACCTCCTCCGACGGCCTGTCCGCACGCTCCTCACCGCCGCCGGCGTCGCCATCGGCGTCGGCCTCATCGTCGCCCTGCTCTCGATCGCCGCCGGGACGAAGAAGACCGCCTCCGACCTCATCCACATCGGCCGCGCCGACTTCGGTCTCTTCCAGAGCGGCGTCTCGGACGCGACGAAGTCACTGCTCCCCGTCGCGCTCGAGGCGAAGATCCAGCACGACCCCGGCGTCGCGCAGACGGCCGGCATCTTCCTCTTCGTGACGACGGTGAACGGGCAGGCGTCGTCACTCGTCTTCGGCCTGCGTCCGCGCGAGTTCCCGCTGCAGCGGCTGACGCTCGTATCGGGCACACGCGCGGGCGCGCTCGTCGGCG
Source organism: uncultured Actinomycetes bacterium (assembly GCA_963802685.1). Classification (GTDB taxonomy): domain Bacteria; phylum Actinomycetota; class Thermoleophilia; order Gaiellales; family Gaiellaceae; genus Palsa-739. The sequence goes on along the minus strand of CAWDJG010000007.1, from coordinate 267,541 downwards.
ACCACTTCGGCGCACGCGTCGGCGAGACGCTGCACATCGGCGGCCGCACGTACCGCGTGAGCGGCGTGTTCCACAGCGGCGACCGCTTCGAGGACCAGGGGGTCGTGCTGCCCATGTCGACCGTGCAGGCGCTCGCGAAGCGGCCCGCCGAGGTGACGAGCATCGGCGTGATCGCGAAGCTCGGCCAGCGGCCAACGGCGGTCGCGAAGCGGCTCGAGAAGCGCTACGGCATCACCGCCGTCGCGGAGCCGGGCCAGGCCGTCAACGTCGACACGTCGTCGCGGCTCATCATCAACGTCGGCTGGGTCATCTCGGCGCTCGCGCTCATCGTCGGCGGCATCGGCGTGACGAACACGATGGCGATGTCGGTGTTCGAGCGCATCCGCGAGATCGGCATCCTGCGCGCCGTCGGCTGGCCGGGACGACGCATCGCCGCGCTCATCGTCAGCGAGGCGATCGGCATCTCGCTCGTCGCGCTCGCGCTCGGCCTCGGCGTCGGAGTGCTCGCCGCGCATCTCTTCACCGCGCAGACCGGCCTCTCCAACCTCGTGTCGCCCGACTTCACCGCAAACGTCTTCATCTGGGGCCTCGCGTTCGCGCTCGGCGTCGGCATCCTCGGCGCCGCGTACCCGGCGTGGCGCGCGCTCCAGCTGAGCCCGATCGAGGCGCTCCGCCGCGAATAGCAGGACTCGCGCGCGACGCGGAGAAGGGCGTTCGCATGTCCTGGCCGCTCGCCGAGTCGCAGCGCAGGTCGGCTGCCGCAACGCGGAAGCGGACACCGCGCGTCACGTGGGTGCTCGTCGCATCCGCGTTCCTCTGCGGCGGACTGCTCAGCGCGGCGGGCTTCTCCGTCGGCTGGCGGCACGAGGCGCAGCGCGGCTCGTCCGCCGAGTCGGCGCTCGTGTCGGCGACGGCGCGGACGCACGCGCTCAGCGGGCAGCTCGTCTCCGCGCGCACAGCGCTCGCGCACGAGCGCCGGCAGGCCGCAACGCTCGCGTCCTCGCACCGCGCGCTCGCGCGCGACGAGGCGAAGCTCGGCAAGGCCCTCGCCGCCGCGAAGCGCGTGCAGGCGGGTGTCGCCGCAGCGGCGTCGCCGCTCGCGGGCGACCTCGACCGCGTGACGAGCGAGCTGCACGCGCTCGGCAGCTACCTCAGCTCGACGCCGTCCTCGCAGATCGACGCCGGCTACGTCCAGGCGCAGGTCGCGTACCTGACGAAGAGCGTCGACGGGCTCAGGACTGCCGTTGGAGCGCTGGCCGCACAGGCCGCTCCGGCCGGTCGCTGAGCAGCCCGTCGCGGATCTGAAGCACGCGGTCCGCCTGGGCGGCAACGCCGTCGTCGTTCGTGACGAGGAGGATGGTCGTCCCGTGCTCGTCCCGGACACGGCGGAGCACGTCCATGATCTGCGCCCCCGTCTCCGAGTCGAGCGCGCCGGTCGGCTCGTCCGCGAGCAGCAGCCGCGGCCCGTTTGCGAGCGCGCGCGCGATGGCGACGCGCTGGCGTTCGCCGCCGGAGAGCGTCGGCGGGTAGCTCCGGATGCGATCGCCGAGGCCCATCTCGTCGAGGAGGTCGTGCGCGCGCTGCTCACGCGCCGCGCGACCGCGCGTGCCGCCGAGCATGGGGATCTGGACGTTCTCGAGCGCGTTCAGCGTCGTGATGAGGTTGTGGAACTGGAAGACGAAGCCGACCATCTGAGCGCGGTAGTGCGCCGGACGCCGGAGATGCGTGACGTCGAGGCCGCCGACGACGATCTCGCCGGCGTCAGGCCGGTCGAGCGCGCCGATGAGGTTCAGGAGCGTGCTCTTGCCGCCGCCCGACGGGCCGGTGAGCGCGACGAGCTCCCCCGCGGCGATCGACAGCGTGACGTCGTCGAGGGCGCGGATCCGGCCGTCCTCGAAGCGCTTGCGAACGTGCCGAACCTCGACGTCCGCGCCGCTCACTTGACGACGGAGATGCTCCAGCCGGCCGCACCCGCGCCGTAGCCCTTCGCGGTGGCGGTCGCGTGCAGCGTGAGCGGCTGGCCGACCGACGCAGGCGGGAACGCGTTCGGGCCCTTGGCCACGATCGTCTCCTTCCAGACGCCGTTCTTCACCACGTGCGTGCCGACCTCGCCGACCGACGAGCCCATGAGCCACATCTGCAGGTGGATCTTGCAGGCGACCGGCTTGCCGTTCGCGGTGACGTGCACCTCGTAGCTCCACGTCTGGTGGAGCTTCGGGTGGTGGCTCTGCCCGGTGATGACGACGTGCAGCTTCACCGGCGCCGCCTGCGCGACGGAGGCACCCGCCGGTATGAGCACGAGGAGCACGAAGAGAAGAGCGCGCCGCACGAGAGCAAGCCTATTCCACGAGGCGGCCCAGCTCCCGGGCGGCCGCGCCGAGCGGACGCGCCTCCGTCAGGACGGGCGCGAACAGGTCGCCGACGCGCTCGACGCGCTCGAGCACGACGTCCATCGTGAAGTCCCGCGGCCGCACGTCCGCCGTCAGCTCCCCCCACCGGAGCGGCGTCGACACCGGTGCGCCCGGCTTCGGCCGCACCGAGTACACCGACGCGATCGTCTTGCCCCAGCCGTTCTGGCGATGGTCGACGAGGACGCCCGAGCGCTTCTTCTTCAGCCACTCCGTCGTCACCTTGCCCGGATGGCGCCGCTCGAGCAGGCGCGAGGCCGCCTCCGCGAACGCGTACGTGTCGTCGAACCCCGCCCGGCGCTGGATCGGGGCGAGGACGTGGATCCCGTCGGCGCCGCTCGTCTTCACGTACCCCGGCAGGCCGACCTTGTCGAGCAGCCCGCGGATGAGGTGCGCCACCTCGATGGCGAGCGCGAAGCCGTCCGGCTCCTCCGGCGGGTCGAGGTCGAAGACGACGTAGTCGGGGCGGCCGGGCTTGTCGACGCGCGAGTACCAGGCGTTCATGTCGACGCAGTTCATCTGCACCATCCAGAGCAGCGCGTCGCCCGAGTTCACGAGCGCGAAGTCCACCTCGCGGGAGCCGCCCCCGCGCGGATGCGTCGTGAAGCGCCGGGTCGGAATCCAGTCCGGAGCCCCGCGCGGCACCTGCTTCTGGAAATACACCTCGCCCGTGATGCCGTGCGGGTAGCGCTTCAGCGTGAAGGGCCGGTCGCGCAGGTGCGGGACAAGCAAAGGGGCGATCCGCTCGTAGTACGCGAAGAGATCGCCCTTCGTGACGCCGTCATCCGGGTAGAGGACGCGGTCGGCGCTCGTCAGGTGGACACGCGGTTCCGGCGGCACGCCTCATTCTGCCCCGAAACCTCCCCTTTTAAGGGGATGCACAGGGCACGGATCCGGCGAGGATACTGATCGAGACGGGATTACTGCGGACATCTCCCAGGAGGTGAAATCCTGTGGTTCGTTGGTATACACGCACGTTGAATGCGGCGACTTTCGTGAAGGCGGCTGTCGTCCTGGCAGCGCTTGTTGCCCTCGTTGTCGGTGCCGGCGCCGATTGGCGCTGGGACTGAGATCGAAGTCGGCCTAGTCGGGACCGGTGCTGGGGGCCCGGTCCCGCTAGGCGTCCTTCCACCACAGATGCACCAATGAAGCTCCCCGACGAGATCTGCGGCCTCCCGAGGAGGCTTTTTCTCTTTATCGGCGCGACGATGGCCGTCGCTGCGCCGCTGATCCTGCTCGCCCTCGGATCGATCGCGCTCGACCCGCCGACCGTGACCCGGTCGGCGACCGTCGTCCTCTTCTTCGCGCTCGCGCTCCTCGCCGACCTCCGGCCGATGCCGATGCACGAGGGCGGCAAGTCGGACGTCTCCATCGCGAACGTCTTCACGGTCACGGTCGCCGTCCTCTTCGGGTGGCGCTTCGCCGTGCCGCTCGCAGCAGTCAGCATCGCGATCACGCTCGTGGCCGGCCGCCGCCCGCTCGACCGGATCCTCTTCAACGTCTCCATGTACGCGATCGGCGCCTGGATGGCGAGCCTGCCGACGCTGGCCTTCGGCCACCCCACCGGTGTCGGCTCCGGCCAGCTCACCGGCTTCATGCTCGCCGGCACATTCCTCCAGATGACGTGCAACGTCCTCCTCGTGTCGGGCGCGATCTCGATCGCCCAGGACGCGCCGTACAGCGAGGTCGCGTTCCTCGGTCTCCGCCGGAACGGCCTCGTGTTCATGATGGTCGCGGTCCTCGCAGCGCTCGCCGCGAACCTCTGGATCGTGCACCCGTGGCTGCTCGCGCTGCTCGCGGGCCCACTGTTCACGCTCATCGGCTACCAGCGCAGCCTCATCAACTCGCGCATGGCTGCAAAGGACGCGCGGACGGACAACCTGACGGGGCTCGGCAACCACCGCGCCTACCAGGCGGCCCTGCACGACATGATCCTCGAGTCGGACCGCTCCGGGAAGCCGTTCTCGCTCGCGCTCGTCGACGTCGACGACTTCAAGCAGGTCAACGACGTCTACGGGCATCCGGCGGGCGACGCCTCGCTCACGCTCCTCTCCGGCCTACTCGCCTCGATCGGCGAGGCGGAGGCGTTCCGCTTCGGCGGCGACGAGTTCGCACTGCTCGTCTCGCTCGACGAGATGAGCACGTACCGCGAGATGGAGGAGCTCCAGCAGCAGCTCGGCAGGATCGAGCAGCCCGCAGGCCCGACGACGATCAGCATCGGCATCGCGAGCTACCCGGAGCACGGCCAGTCGGCGGACGAGCTCCAGCACGTCGCCGACAGCGCGCTCTACTGGTCGAAGCGGCACGGCAAGAACCGGTCCTGCCTGTACAGCCCGTCGGTCGTGCGCATCTACTCGCCCGGCGAGCTCGGCCGCGAAGCGGAGCGCAGCGCGCGACTGCGCGCGGCGGAGAACCTCGTGCGCTTCGTCGACGCGCGCAGCCCGTTCACGGCGAGACACTCGGAGATCGTGTCCGCGCTCGCCGGCGAGATCGGCAGCCGCCTCGGCCTCGACGAGCAGATGGTCGACCGCCTCCGCTACGGCGGGCTCCTCCACGACCTCGGCAAGGTCGCGCTCCCGGACGCGGTCCTCTCCGCGCCGCGCGCGCTCACCCCGGAAGAGTGGGCGATGGTCCAGCAGCATCCCGAGTTCGGGCATGCGCTGCTCGACGGCGTCGGCATCGAGCCGGTCGACTCCTGGGTCCTTCACCACCACGAGCGCTGGGACGGCAAGGGGTACCCGCACGGCCTCGCCGGCGAGGCGATCCCGCTCGGAGCGCGCATCATCTTCGTCGCCGACGCGTTCGAGGCGATCACCGCCGAGCGGCCGTACCGGCCCGCGCAGAGCGTCGACGCCGCGCTCGCCGAGCTGCGGGCGAACGCCGGAACGCAGTTCGACCCCGATGTCGTGGCGGCGCTCGAGGGCTACCTCGCCGACTGCGAGCCGGCCGAGCGCCTGGCGCTGGCCTGAGCCGATGGCACTCGCGCTTCCCCTGCTCGCAGGCCTCGTCCTCGCGCCGCTCCTCGGCGGCCGCTGGAGCAGGATCGGCGCGCTCCGGCTCCGGTGGGTCTGGATCTTCTACGTCGCGATCGTGCTCCAGTTCGTCGCGTTCCCGTTCAAGACGCTGCCGTGGCGGACGTCGGACCGCATCGGGATCGTCCTCTGGCTTTGCTCGTTCGGGCTCTTCGCCCTCGGCGCGGCGCGCAACTTCCGCATCGCCGGCATCCCGCCGATCGCCGTCGGGCTGCTCATGAACCTCGCGGCGATCGTGTCGAACGGCGGCCACATGCCGGCGCTGCCGTCGGCGCTCCGTGCGGCGGGCATGCACTTCACGCAGAGCCGGAACAGCGCGTCGATGGCGTCACCGCACCTCGCGTGGCTCGTCGACCGCTGGGCCCTGCCGGCCTGGGTGCCGTGGGGGAACGTCTTCTCCGCCGGCGACATCCTCATCGCCGCCGGCGGTCTCCTGTTCGCTCTCGGGGCGACCGGCGCGCTGCGCCCGCCGTCGATCGTCCTCAGGCGCCGCGCGGCTTCATCCGCGTAGCGCGGCTGCGATCGCGTCGCAGAGCGCGGGCGTTCCCGCGGCGGCGATGCGCGAGCGCTTCTCGAGATCGAGCTCGGCCTCGCCGAACGGGCGCGGGTCGTCGAACAGCTCGAGGACGATCCCGACCTCGCGGCAGAGGAGCTGCGCAGCGGCGATGTCGACCGAGCGCGCCTCCTTCAGCGAGCACACGCCGTCCATGCGGCCCGCCGCGAGATGGGAGAGCGACAGCGCGAGGGATCCCATGACGCGGATGCGGTGCGCAAGCGTCGAGAACGCGCCGACGTGCTCGGCGATGAGCGACGTGAGCGTCGCCTCGAAGCCGAGCGTCTCGAGCACGTCCTTCGGGCGTACCGCGCCGAGCGGCTCGCCGTCGAGCCAGGCGCCCTCACCGCGGCGCGCTGTCCACTCCTCGCCCGTGCCGAAGTCGTAGACGTACGCGAAGTGGACGTCGTCCATGCGGTTGCCTTCGGCGACCGCTATCGAAAGGCTGAAGAACGGGATTCCGCGTTTCGCGTTGAGCGACCCGTCGATCGGGTCGACGACGACGAGCGTCGAGCTCCCTTCGAGGAAGCCGATCTCCTCGGAGACGACGGACACGCCGAGCGGCCGCAGGTGCTCGAGGACGACGCGCTCCGCCGCAGCGTCGATCGCAGTGGTGTCGTCTCCTCCGAGACCATGGCCGACGACGGGCTCCCGCTCGAAGCGCGTCGGCAGCTCGGCGAGCACGCCGCGCACGTCCTCGGCCGCAGACCGGCAGACGGCGAGCCAGTCAGTCAAGCGGGTGGAAGAGCAGGCCGGAGGTGAGCTTCGGATAGAAGAACGTGCTCTTCTGCGGCATGACGTCGCCGCGGCCGGCGACCTCCCACACGTCCTCGATGCGCGGCGGCCGGAGCAGGAACGCCCCCTCCGCCTCACCCCTGTCGACGGCGGCCTCCGCGTCCGCACGCTGCGGCGTGTACGTCACGCCCTCCGGCTTCAGCGCGTCGACGATCTCGGGATCGAGCCCCTCGCCGTCGACGAGCTCGTAGCGGCCTGCGCGGTAGAGGACGACGCCGGGCAGCTCGTCGCCGGGGCGGTCGATCGGCCGTCCCGACACGCCGTTCACCGACCGGGCGACGCGATGGGTCGGGAAGATCGTCAGCCCCTCCTGGTCCGTCGGGACGATCACCGCGAGCAGCCAGGGAGACTCGCCGAACGCGAGCGCCGTCTCGTAGCGGTGATGGCCGTCGGCGATGAGGAGCTGCGCCTCGGCGAGCTCCTCGGTGAGCGCGTCGCCGAAGCCGGCGTCGAGCCGCCAGAGCTTGTCGCCCCCGACCTGCAGGTCCGGCTCGCCGAGGCCGTCGACCTCGACCGTCCCGTCCCAGAGGAAGAAGAGCGGCTCGAGCTGCGTGCGCGTCGCACGCAGGAGACGGAGGCGCCCCTCCTTCGGGCCGGCGTGCGTGCGCTCGTGCGGCAGCACGACGCGCGCCTCGTACGGCTCGGCGTGGAGCGATGCGACGAGGCCGTGGCGGCGGCGGGCGACGCCGTCGGGGCCGACGTAGTCCTGCTCGAGCCACCAGTACGCGGGCTCCTCGTCGCGGACGAGGACGCCGGCGTCCTGCCAGGCCGCGAGATCGCGGGCGGCCTGCTCCTCCGAGTCGGGGAGCGTGAGGTGGACGACGTTGTACGGGCTCCGCGCGAGGTACTCGGCGCGCTGCTCGCCGGACAGGACGTCGTACGGCGGCGCGACGACGGGCGCGAGGTCGGGGAGGTCGTAGCGAAGCGCTCGGAACGGGCGAATGCGCGCCATCGAGGACCAAGCCTAGACTCACGGTGCATGACCGCGATTGCGCAGCTGGAGGAGAACCGCACGGTCGAAGGCGTGTACGCCGTCGCGAAGAAGCAGCGCATGCGGACGAAGAACGGCGCGCCGTACCTCGCGCTCGAGCTCGTCGACCCGAGCGGCCGCATCGCCGCGCGCGTCTGGAACGACGTCGAGCTGCTCGACGGGCGATTCGGCGAAGGCGACGCCGTGCGCGTGCTCGGACGCGTCGAGCGCTTCCGCGACACGCTCCAGCTCGACGTCCGGACGCTCGAGCCGGCCGCCGGCGTCGATCCCGCGTCGATGGCGCCCGCGCTGCGCCGCGACGCCGACGAGCTGGAGGGCTTCCTCGAGTTCCTCACCGCCGAGGTGCACGACGACGGGCTGCGCGCGGTCGTCGTGCGCGTGCTCGGCGGCGCGCCGCTGCGCTCGTACCCCGCCACGCCCGACGGGCACCACTCGTACGCGGGTGGACTGCTCGAGCACACCGTCGGCGTGGCGACGATCTGCCGTGAGCTGTGCCAGCTCCATCCCCGCCTGCGCGCCGACCTGCTCATCGCGGGCGCGCTCGTGCACGACGTCGGACGCACGCGTGAGCTCGGCCCGCCGCCGCTCTTCCAGCCGACCGAGGACGGCCGCCTGCTCGGCCACGTGCACCTCGGCCTGCGCATGCTCGAGGACGCGGGCGCACCGGCCGACCTCCTGCACGCGGTCGCGTGCCATCACGACGCGCGGGCGGCACGCACGGCGGAGGCGGCCGTGCTCTACCACGCGAACCAGCTCGACGCAGTCGCGGCGACCAGACCCGTCGATTAGTGGCGCCGGGCTACGCGCTCCTCGCCAGCCTCGCCTGGGGCATCGGCGACTTCCTGGGCGGGGTGAAGAGCCGCGTGCTCCCGGCGCTCGTCGTCATGGGCGCGTCGCAGCCGTTCGGGCTCGCCATCCTCGCGATCGTCGTCGCAGCCCGGTGGCAGGGGCCACCCGGCCGGGAGATCCTCTGGGCGATCCCGGCCTCGGCGCTCGGCACCGCCGGCATCGTCGGCTTCTACCGCGGCATGGCCGCCGGCGCAATCACGGTCGTCGCGCCGATCGCCTCGGTCGCCGCCGCGATCCCCGTCGCGTGGGGTCTCGCGCACGGCGACGGCGTCAGCGGCGTCCAGGAGCTCGGGTTCGTCGCGGTGCTCGGCGGGACGGCGATGACCTCGATCGAACGCGGCGGCGACCGCGCGCGCGTCGCGGCGGGGACGGGCTGGGCGTTCGTCGCGCTCCTCGGCTTCGGCGGCTACTTCGTCCTGTTCCACGACGCGTCGACCCACGACTGGCTGTGGCCGTCGTTCGTGTTCCGGCTCACGTCGGTGTCGCTCATCTGGGTCGCCCTTCTCGCACGGCGGCAGCGCGTGAGCGGCATCCGCCCGCATCTCGCCGCGCTCGTCGCGATCGGCATCCTCGACACGGGCGGCAACGTGCTCTTCGCCGCGGCCTCGTCGGCGCACGGGCTCCTCAGCGTCGTCTCCGTGCTCGCGTCGCTCTATCCGGTCGTGACCGTGCTGCTCGCACGCGTCACGATCGGCGAGCGCGTGGAGCGCTCGCAGGACCTCGGCGTCGTCATGACGCTCGTGGGCGTCGTGCTCGTCTCAGCGGGGTAGCTGCGCAAGACGGTCCTCGATGACGGCGCGGAGCTCGCGCACTTCCTCGAGGCACATGCCGACCGGATCGGGGAGATCCCAGTCGACGTACTCCTTCGCCGGCAGGACCGGGCAGGCGTCGCCGCAGCCCATCGTCACGACGAGGTCGGCCCACTCGACGTCGTCCCGGGAGAGCGCGCGCGGACTCCGTGCGGAGACGTCGATGCCGACCTCCTCGAGCGCCTCGACAACGGCCTCCTGCAGCTCGTCGGCGGGGTCCGTGCCCGCGGAGCGCGCCTCGCCGCCCAGCCGCTCGTACAGCGCCTGCGCGAGCTGGGAGCGGCCGGCGTTGCGGACGCAGACGAAGAGGACTCGCGTCATCCGCCGAGTGCGCCCCGGAGCGCGGAGACCGCGTCGGGCACGAGCCGGTAGTACGCCCACGTTCCGCGCCGTGTCGACTCGACGAGCCCCGCCTCGCGCAGAACCTTGAGGTGGTGCGAGACGGTCGGCTGGGCAAGATCGAGCGCCGCGACGAAGTTGCAGACGCACACCTCGTCCGCGGCGGCGAGCCGGTTGAGGATGGCGACGCGCGCCGGGTCGGCAAGGGCCTTGAAGCGCGCCGCGAGCAGGTCGGCCTCATCGCGGCCGAGCGGCGGCGTGTCCGGGCCGCAGCAGAGCGCGGGAAGAAGCGGCAGCGTCTTCATCGATGTTCTTCAATGTATCATCCATCGACTGCGATCGATGAAAGGAGGGAGACGATGGAAGGCTGTTGCGGAAGCGGCTGCGGCTGCGGCGACTGAGCCGCTCCATGTCGGCGGGGGCGTACGACCCCGCCGGCGCCTCTTTGCCTTTGCGGTAGCACAGTGCTAGCGTTGCGCCTGCATGGCCACGCTGCACGTACGCAACGTCCCGGACGAGCTGTACGAGCTCCTGCGGGAGCGCGCGGCCGGGAACGATCGCTCGATCGGGGCCGAGACGTGCCAGCTCCTGCAGCAGGCGCTCGCGCTCTCGTTCGCCGCACAGCCGCCGCGACGGCTCCCGTTCCCCAGCCGGCGCCGGCCGGGAATCGAGCCGTTCGCCCGCTTCACTCCCGAAGCGCGCGGCGCCGTCGTCGTCGCGCAGGAGGAGGCGCGCGCACTCGGCCACGGTCACGTCGGCACCGAGCATCTGCTGCTCGGCGTCCTGGCACAGGACATCGAGGGCGTCGGTCTCACCGTGGACGGCGTTCGTGCGCAGCTCGAGCCTGGGGACGAGCATCCAACCGGCCGGCTGTCGTTCCATGCGGAGGCAAAGCGCGCGCTCGAGCTCGCCCTGCGCGCATCGGTGAACCAAGGCGACCACGCGATCACCCCGGAGCACATGCTCCACGGAATCGCGGGGACCGAGAGCCGCGGAGCAGAGCTTCTTCGCAGCGCCACGCGCGACGTGAACGTGCCGCTGCAATCGAAGCCGCTCGGCTTCCCCGACACGACGTTTCTCGTCGTCCTGCTCGAAGGGGAAGCCGCCGACTGGGAGTCCCAGCTGAACGACGCCGCCGCGCTCGGCTACGAGCTCGTCGAGATCGTCGACCGCCGCGCGATCTTCCGACGGTGATGCCCCCGTTCTGCTCCGCATGCGGTGCGCGGATCGGCGTCCGTGCGCCCGCCGCCTGCCCGTCGTGCGGGAGCGCTCACTGGCTCAACGCAAGCCCCGCTGCGTGCGCGCTCGTCGTCCACGAGGGCAAGCTCCTGCTCACGCGGCGCGCCATCGATCCGTGGCGCGGCCTGTGGTGTGCACCGGGAGGCTTCTGCAACGGCGCGGAGCATCCGATCCGGTGTGCGGAGCGCGAGGCCATGGAGGAGACCGGGATGACGATCCGCGTCGTCGGCTACCTCGGCCATTGGATCAGCGAGTACGCACCGGCCGCCGACGCGGCGAGCGAGCCGCAGTACTGCGCCGTCTCCTACTACCACGCCGTTCCGGCCGGGCCGGTCGAGACGACACCCGAGCGGGCGGAGGTCGCCGACATCGCGTGGTTCGCGGCGGACGACCTGCCCGAGGCGCTCGCTCCCACGACCGACGGAGCGCAGATCTACGCGGCCTGGCGCGCCGCCGTCCTCGACGGGCGGGCGAGGACGCCGCTGCCGGACGTGCCGGACTAGACGTTGAAGCGGATGTTCAGCACGTCGCCGTCCTCGACGACGTAGGTCTTCGACTCGAGCTGCTGCTTGCCGGCGCGCGCAGCCTCGGAGTGGCCGCCCGCAGCGACGAGGTCGTCCCAGCGCACGACCTCGCAGCGGATGAACCCGCGCGCGATGTCGGAGTGGATCGTCGCGGCGGCATCGAGGGCGCTGCTCCCGCGGCGCAGCGTCCACGCGCGCGTCTCCTTCTCGCCCGCGGTGAAGAACGTGATGAGGTCGAGCGTCTCGACGAGCCGCCGCACGATCGCCGCGAGCGCGGACTCCCCGCCGCCGCGGAACTCGGCCGCCTCCTCCTCCGGCATCTCGGCGAGCTCCGCCTCGAGCTGAAGGTCGATCCCCTCCGGCCCGTTGACGACGGAGAGGAGCGGCTTCGTCGTCAGCGGCTCGAGCTCGGGCGGCTGCTCCTCCTCCCAGTCGGCGAGCGCATGACCGGCGTCGAGGTGCGCGAGCAGCCGCTCGAGCTGCTCCGCCTCGCGCTTGAGCTTCGCGTCGCCGGACTTCGCCTGCTTCGTGACCCGCTCCAGCCGGCGCTCGACGTGGTCGCGGTCGGCGACGAGCAGCTCGAGCTTCAGCGTCTCGAGGTCGTCGTCCGGGACGCGCGTTCCCGAGAAGCCGTCGAGGACGACGAACAGCGCGTCCACCTGGCGCAGCTTCCCGAGCAGCTCGGGCCCGGTCCCGCGCACCTCGACCACGCGGACGGCCGCCGGCGTGACCTTGCGCGCGTGCACGACCTCGGCGAGCTGCTGCAGCCGCGGATCGGGGATCGCCGCCATGCCGACTTCGCCGTGCGCGCGCGCGCCGGTGAGCGCTGCGAACAGCATCGACTTGCCCGAGCTCGGCAGCCCGACGATCCCGACTTCGAGAGCCACGGCCGAACCGTAGCTAGGTCTTCGCGGTGACCTGCTTCTGCAGCGACGCGAGCGCGCGGTGCTGAAGCGACTTGATCGCGCCCTCGGTCTTGCCGAGGATCGTCGCGACGTCGGCGTTCGCGAAGTTGAAGACGAACTTCAGCGTGAGAACCTGCTGCTGCTCGGGCGAGAGCGTGTCGATGAGCTTGAGCATCGACTGGCGGCCGATCGACTGCATCGCCTCGAGCTCGGCGGACGGCTCCTCCGAGCCCGGCGGCTCGGGCACCTCCTCCTCCGGCTGCCACCGCCTGCGCGAACGGAAGTGGTCCATCGCGAGGTTGTGCGCGATGCGGAAGAGCCACGCGGAGAACGGCGCCGAGCGCCACTTGAAGCGGCCGATCGACTCGAGCATCTTCAGAAACGTCTGCGTCGTCAGGTCTTCGGCGTCGTGCCGGTTGCCGACGCTCATGTGCAGGTACCCGTAGATCCGGTCGAAGTGGATGAGGTAGAGCTCCTCGAGCGCGTCCCGTTCGCCCTGCTGCGCCCGTTCCACCAGCCGGCGAACGTTCTCGTTCGAGTCCCGCGACGACTTCTCGGACGCTCCCTCGCTCACCTACGTGTGCTTCCCCCGCGACCCGGACGCCGTAACACGGCTACCCGGACGTGAAGCCGACGCGGCTCGCCCGGTTGAAGCGGCGGAAGTACGAGACGACGGGGACGACGACGTGGTAGGGCCCCTCGTCGGTGTCGAGGACGACGACCCGCGGCCCGTCCTCGTGCAGTGCACGCTCGAGCTGGTCGGCGGAATCCTTTGTCACGAAGGAGCCGACCGTCTGCCCGCCCTTGAAGCCGATCTCGACACGAACCCGGTCGCCTTCAGCCACCCGACACCACCTCCGTGAGAACGCCGTGAACGGAATCGGGATGCACGAACGCGACCTCGAGGCCGAACATCCCGTGACGCGGCTCGGCGTCGATCAGCTCGGCGCCCGCGGCCGCCAGTTCGCGGAGTGCCGAGCGCACGTCGTCGACCTCATACGCGACGTGGTGCATGCCCGGCCCGCGCTTTGCGAGGAACTTGCCGACGGGCGTGTCGTCGCCGAGCGCGGCGAGCAGCTCGACCCTGCTCGAGCCGACGCGGATCGAGGCGGCCTCGACACCCTGCTCCTCGACGCGCTCGCGATGCTCGACGTGGCCGCCGAACAGCCGCTCGTACGTCCGCACCGCCTCGTCGAGGTCCGCGACCGCGAGACCGACGTGGTGAATCCCGCGTGCCTCCACGCCGGCGATCGTATGTGAAAGACTCGAGCGCATGCTGGTGCGGACGCTGGCCACGATCCTCGCAGCGGGAGCCGTCGTCGGCGCGCCGCCGAACGGTGAGGCGTCGAAGACGCCGGCGGCGATCCTCGCGGACGCGAAGGTCGCGGCCACCTCGGCGTCGGCCGTCCGCATCTCGGGGTCGATCGTCACCGGAAGCGGAACGATCACCGTCGACCTCGTGCTCGTCGCGCCCGATCGTGCAAAGGGCCGCATGAGCGAGCAGGGCAGCAGTTTCGACGTCGTCCGCGTCGGCAAGACGGTGTACGTCCGCGGCTCGACGGCCTTCTACACGAAGGTCGCCGGCAAGCAGGCGGCGGCGCTCCTGAAGGGCAAGTGGCTCTCCGCCCCGGCAACGACGGGCGAGTTCGCCTCGATCGGAGCGTTCACCGACATCGCGACGTTCTTCACAGGCGTGCTCGGCTCGCACGGACGCATCACGAAGGGCGCAGAGACGACCGTCGACGGGCAGAAAGTGATCGCCATCGTCGACCACTCGAACAGCGGCGGCACGCTCTACGTCGCGACGACCGGCAAGCCGTATCCGATGGGGATCTCGAGCCCGCACGGCGGAGCCGGCGGATCCGTGCACTTCACCGACTGGGGCAAGACGATCCCGGTCGCGGCGCCGAAGAGCTCGATCGACCTGGCGAAGCTCAAGTCCGGGAAGTAGCCGTCAGACCGTCGGCTGCTGCGACGCGACGACGCGCGGCACGCCGACGGAGTCGGCCGCACGCGATTCCGGCTCGACCTCGGAAAGGATGGCGACGACCTCGTCGCGCATGAGCGTCTCCTTCTCGAGCAGCGCAGCGGCGAGGCGGTCGAGCGGGACGCGGTGCTTCTTCAGCAGCCGCAGGGCCTCGGTGTACGCCGTGTCGGTGAGGCGTGCCTGCTCGCTGTCGCGGAGGCGCTTCGTCTCTTCCGACAGCGCGTAGTTGTCGGCGCGCATCGTCCGCGACGACACCATGTCGGACATGCCCCATTCGAACACCATGGCGCGCGCGATCTCCGTCACCTTCTCGAGGTCGTTGGCGGCGCCGTTCGTCACGCGGCCGAACACGACCTCCTCGGCGGCGCGGCCGGCGAGCGCGACGACCATGCGGTCGACGAGCTCCTCCTTCGTGTGCAGGTAGCGGTCCTCCTCCGGGAGGTAGAACGCGTACCCGAGCGCGTCGCCCCGCGAGACGATCGTCACCTTCTGCAGCTCCATCGCAGAGCCCATGAGGTGCGCCATGAGCGCGTGCCCGCCCTCGTGGTACGAGAGGATGCGGCGCTCCTTGTCGGTGAGGACCTTCTTCTGCTGCAGGCCGGCGACGACGCGCTCGATGGCGTTGTCGAAGTCGCGCTGCGTCACGTAGACGTCGCTGCGGCGGCCGGCGAAGATCGCCGCCTCGTTGCAGATGTTCGCGAGCTCGGCGCCGGTGAGCCCGCTCGTCTGGCGCGCCGTCTGCGCCAGATCGACGTCGGCAGCCAACGGCTTCCCGCGTGCGTGCACGCGAAGGATGGCCTCACGGCCCGCGAGGTCGGGCGGCGGCACGAGCATCTGCCGGTCGAAACGGCCCGGCCGCAGGAGCGCCGGGTCGAGATCCTGGATGCGGTTCGAGGCGCCCATGACGACGACCTGGTTGGCGCCCTCGAAGCCGTCGAGCTCCACGAGCAGCTGGTTGAGCGTCTGATCCTGCTCGCGGTTGAACCCGTGCCCGGTCCGCTGCGCGCCGACGGCGTCGAGCTCGTCGATGAACACGATCGCCGGCGCGTGCTTGCGTGCCTCGAGGAAGAGCTTGCGGATGCGCGCCGCGCCGAGGCCGGCGAACATCTCGACGAACGACGAGGCGCTCGCGGAGTAGAAGTTCGCGCCCGACTCGTGGGCGACCGCCCGCGCGAGCAGCGTCTTGCCGGTCCCCGGCGGCCCGTACAGGAGCAGCCCCTTCGGCACCTTCGCGCCGAGCCGCTGGAACCGCTTCGGGTCGCGGAGGAAGTCGACGACCTCCTCCAGCTCCGCGCGAACCTCCTCGACGCCGGCGACGTCGCTCCACGTGATCTGGGACTTCGCCCGGCTGTCGACCGCCGTCGGGCGGACGCGCGGCATCATCCCGACCGTCCGCCAGAGGAGCCACGCCGTGATGACGAGGATCCCGAAGAAGGCGAGCGGGAGCCAGGTGGTGGCGAAATCCGCCGCTTGATGGAACCAGTTCCCCACCATCCGTACTCCTCATCGGCAGCGCGCTAGGAATCCCTTAGCCGAGGGACGCACCACTCCCCGGCGACTTCTCGTTGTACCTCAGTTTTTCACCGGCGTCGACGCCGGGCGGCCAATCCGTCCCGCAGAAGCTCGAGACCGCGCTCGAACGAGGCCCGGTTCCGGCGCCCCGCGAGCTCCGGGGCGACGAGCCCGAAGAGCATGTTCGTGAGCTGGTCGTGCAGCTCCGCGGCGTCTCGCCCCGAGAATCCGGCCCGCTTCAGCGCCTCGGCGAGCGCATCCCCGAGGGCAGCCGCATGCGGCCCCGGCAGCGGGCGCCCGAACAGCGGCACGGCCCACGGATGCGCGAGCAGCACCTCGCGGGTCGACCGCGCGAGACCGGCCAGGCCGTCCCACCAGCCACCGGACGCGGCGGGCAGGCGCAGCTCGGCGTAGAGCGCATCCGCGAGGCCGTCGAGCAGGCCGTCCTTGCTGCCGACGTGACGGTAGAGCGCCATCGGGGTCACGCGGAGGCGCTCGGCCACCCCGCGCACGGTGATCGCGCCGAACCCGCGTTCGTCCCCGAGCGCCATCGCCTCGGCGACCACGGTCTCACGATCGAGCCTTGACACCTCCCAAGTATACGGCGTACACTCGCGGGTATACGATGTATACCTCACTCGCCGAGCTCGGAACCGCCCGCTACATCAGCCTGACGACCTTCCGGCGGGACGGCAGCACCGCCTCGACGCCGGTGTGGGTGGTGAGCGACGACGGCCGCCGCCTGCTCGTCTGGACCGGCGGCTCGACGTGGAAGGCGAAGCGGATCCGGCACGACCCGCGCGTGCTCGTGGCGCGGGCGACCATGCGCGGCCGCGAGCGCGGGCCGCGGCTCGAGGGCACGGCCCGGATCCTCGACGGCGTCGACGTGAGGCCGCTTCTCCGCGAGAAGTACGGCTGGCAGATGCGGATGCTCGAGCGCTTCGGAGGCGATTACAGCTCGTCCGTCGCGGTCGAGATCACGTGACGCGCTCGAGCCTCCGGCTCTCGCGGTAGCGTCGGCCGAACTTCCCCGACGGACGCCCGTCGGTGAGGACGACGTCGCCCGTGAAGTCGTTCGCGCCGCGGATGAGCGACGACCCGACGCCGTACGCGTCGACGGGCACGCCCAGCCGCTCGAACTCGCGGATCTTCTCCATCGTGAAGCCGCCCGAGACGACGATCTTCACCCGCTCGAAGCCGTCGCCGTCGAGCGCGTCGCGCACCTTGCGCACGAGGCGCTCGTTCACGCCCGTCGGCTTGAAGTCGCCCATCTCGCCGACGAGCGAGAAGTCGACGAGGTTCTCGGCCGTGTCGAGCCGGACGCCCCACAGCCGGTCGCCGAGCGCACGCGCGACGGCGAGCGCCGTCTCGACGGAGTTGTTCTCGAAGTCGACGAGGACCGTGATGTTCGTGTCCGGCGGTGCCCACTCGGCGAACTTCAGTGCGGCGAGGACGGTGTTGCCGCCGTAGGACGCGATGAGCGCGTGCGGCACGGTGCCGATGCCGCGCCCGCCCCACCACGATGCCTGCTCGTCCGTCGTCACGCCGATCTCCGCGCCGGTGACGAGGCCCGCGACATACGCGGCGTAGCCGTCGCCCGTCTGCACGCGGTGATGGTCGTGCCGCGCCGGCATGAAGATGATCGGCTTGCGGTTCGCCGCCTCGATGACGCCGACGACGTTCGTCGTGATGAGCGTGCGCCGCGCGAGGACGCCGAGGTACACGGTCTCGAGATGCGCGAAGAGCGTGTAGTCGCCCTCGACCGTCATCACGGTCTCGTACGGCTCGATGGCATCGCCGTCGAAGAGCGCGTGCACGGTGAGCGCATCCCAGTCCTCGCTGCAGAGCTTGAGGATCGCGATCGCCTCGTCCATGCCGCCGAGATACGCGTGGCTCTTCTGGAAGACCTGCATGACGACGCGCGGGTGGCGTCCGTCGGCGAGCAGCGCCGCGCGCGAGTGGTTGAAGTAGGCGTCCGTGTAGTAGCCGGCCCGCATCTTCTCGACGGGGAGATCGAAGATCTCCGGATCGAGGCGGCTACGCGTGCTGCGGGTGGTCGCCATCCTCGAGCTCCAGGCAGGCGTGGAGCGCCGCCTCCGCCACCTCGAGCTGCTCCGGCGTCGGCTCGGCGGTCGAGAGCCGGTGCTGGAGCTCGTGACCGGGCTTCGAGAGCGCCTGCGCGACGACGTTCTTCGGGTGGCGGACCATCCAGCTGAAGAGCTCGGTCGACGCAGCGATCGCGCCGAACTGCGCCGCCGCGCGCGCGTGGCCGCGCATCCGCTCCGGCGCGAGCCCGGCGAGCGTGCTGCCGATCGCGGAGGTGACGACGAGCGGGCCGATGAGGTGGCCGCCGCAGCGCTCGTGCTCCTTCGTCGCTCCGGGACCGTGCTCGTACGTCCCGATCGAGATGTGCTCGGCGCCGTGGTACGCGGCGAGCTCGCCGCCGCGCAGGGCGAACAGCGCGGGAGCGAGCGACGCGACGCCGGCGAGGAGCTCCTGCGCAGCCGGCCGGAGCCGGCTCGACTCGCGGACGCCTCGGACGAGCGTCGCCGCTCCGGCGACCGACGCAAGCGTGCGCACGTCCTGCATCGGCAGCCGCGCAGCCGGGAGCTTTCGCTTGACGTCGGGGAGGACGGCGAGCGCCTCGAAGAGGCGCGCCGGCCCGCGGAGGAGCGGCGTCTTCAGGCCCGCGGCACGGAAGCGCTTGTGCGCCGAGGCGACCTCGATGCGGCCGTCCTCGTGCCGGATCGCGCACGCCCAGGCGGTCGGGCCCTGCACGAGCACGCCGTTCGCGAGTGCCATCCCGCCGAGCCGGACCTTCTCCTCGCTCATCGGGATGAGGGTACCCCCGCGACCGATCGCAACGCGTCCTGCAGGGCCTTTGCGGCCGGACCCGGTGCGCCGTCGCCGACCGCGGCCCCGTCGACCGAAACGACCGGCATCACCTCGCGGATCGACGAGGAGAGGAAGAGCTCGTCCACCTCTGCGATCCGGGAGGCGGCGAGAACGCCCTCGACCGCCTCGTAGCCGACAGAGGGCGCGATCTCGAAGAGAGCGGCCCGCGTGACGCCGGCGAGGACGGGCAGCGCGAGCGGCGGCGTGGAGATGCGCGAGCCCTCGCGCCACCACACGTTCGCTGTCGGCGCCTCGAGAACGGTGCCGTCGGGCGCCACCAGGAGCGCGTCGTCGGCGCCCTGCGCCGCCGCTTCGTCCTGCGCGGCGACGTTCTCCGCATAGCTCGTCGATTTCGCGCCTGCGAGCATCCCCGTCGCCCAGGGAACCGTGGCGAGGCGGAGACCACGCGCACGCAGCTGCTCGAGCTCCGGCGCGACCGCGCCAGCGGTGGCGACGAGCGTCGTCCCGGTCCAGTACAGCCGCACGGCAAGCTCCGGCTCGCCGGCCGCATCGACGACGAGCGCCGTGAGCCGCGCGCACTCGGCGGCGTCCGGCTCGGGCAGCCGCACGCGCGCGGCGGACAGCCTGAGACGCGCGAGATGCTCCGCGAGCCGGAAGGGCCGGCCGCCGTACACGCGCGCCGTCTCGAACACCGCGCGGCCGCGGAGCAGCGCCTCGTCGTCGGCCGCGAACACCGGCTCGTGCGGCGACACGAGCCCGCGTCCCGCGACCGCAGTCGCAAGGACGTTCACATCGCCGCCAGGAGCGGTCGCGCCTTCACCCAGGACTCCTCCACCTCGGCAAGCGGATCGGAGTCCCACACGATGCCGCCGCCGACCCAGAGGTGGATCTCGCCGTCGGCGACGGCGAACGTGCGGATCGTCAGCGCAAGGTCGAGATCGCCGTTTGCGTACACGCGCCCGAGCGCTCCCATCGACGCGCCGCGGCCGACCGGCTCGAGCGCGGCGATGAGCTCGAGCGCCGTGCTCTTCGGGCAGCCGGTGATCGAGCCGCCGGGCAGCACCGCCTCGAGGAGCTCCGTGAGACCGACGTCGTCGCGCAGCTCCCCCTCGACGGTGGCGACGAGGTGCGTCACGCCGGCGAGCTGGCGCTCGGCGAGCAGCTCCGGCCAGTGCACCGTCCCCGGCTTGCAGACCCGCGAGAGGTCGTTGCGCTCGAGGTCGACGATCATGACGTGCTCCGCCGTGTCCTTCGCGGAGTCGATCGGCACGCCGGCGGGCCGTGTGCCCTTGATCGGCGACGTGCGGACGACGCGGCCGCGCTTCTGCAGCATGAGCTCGGGCGACGCGGAGACGATCGACCATCCGTCGCCGGCGAGCGGCGCGGGCTCGAGCGGGCGCAGCGGCGCGAGCGCGGCGGCGAGCGCAGCCGGGTCGCCCTCGAACTCGGCACGGAGATGCTGCACGAGGTTCACCTGGTAGACGTCGCCCTCGTAGATCGCCGCGCGCACGGTCTCGACCGCGTCGGCGTACTCCCGCTCGCTCCACGTCGCCGTCCACTCGCCGACGGAGAACGGCCCCGGCGCAGCGAGCGCCGGCCGCTCGAGCGAATACGCGACGGCGGGGATCCGGCACGGCTCGGGCGCGGACGGCGCGGTCGCGCCGTACGAGACGAAGACGCGCGCGACGTCGAACTCCTCCGCTGCGAGCGCCTGCTCCAGCTCTGCGACCGAGCCGAGCTCGACGGTCACGCGCAGACGGAGCGCGCGGCGTGCCGCAGCCAGTCGACGCCGAGCTCGAGGTCGTCGACGGGAATGCGCTCGTTCGCGGAGTGGATCAGCGACGCGGCGACGTCGGCCGGCATCGTCCGCAGCGGGAAGAACCCGTACGCGACCGTGCCGAATGCGTCCCGCAGCCAGTGGCTGTCCGTGAAGCCGGCGACGCAGATGGGGACCGCGTGGGCTCCGGGCTCGATCTCGGAGACGAACGACTCGACCGCGTGCCACAGCGGTGTGTCGAGCGGCGACCGCGTGCCGCCCTTGCCCTCGAGCCATTCGATGTCGTAGTCGACGTCGCTGCCGAGGACGGCGCGGATCATCGGCTCGAGATGCTGCTGCGTCTGGCCGGGGAGGATGCGGCAGTCGACCGTGACCTCGACGAGCGCAGGAATGACGTTGCGCTTCTCCGACGCCGTGATCATCGTCGGCGAGAAGGTCGGGGCGAGCAGGGGCTCGATCAGCTCCGCCGCGGACCGGTCGACCTCGCGCGCGCGCTCCACCGCGTGCGCGGCGCTCGGGACCTCGCCGAGCACGGCGCGGAGGAATCCCTCGACCTCCTGCTGCATCTGCGGCTCGGGCCGGTACGCGGCGATCCGCTGGATCAGGACGGCGGCCTTCACGAGCGCGTTGTCGGCGATGTTCGGCATCGACGCGTGCCCGGAGCGCCCGTGGACGCGGATCGTGAACGGCGAGCTCATCTTCTCCGCCGACGAGCAGAGGTAGTACGCGCTGCCGCCGAGCTCCAGACGGTCGCCTGCGCCCTCGTTCACGCAGTAGTCGGCGCGCACGGCTTCCGGGTGCGCCTCGCACATCCACTCGAGCCCGAAGCCGACGCCGTTCTCCTCGTCGGCGTTCGCCACGAAGATCAGGTCGCCGGACGGCTTGAAGCCCTCCCGCGCGAGCGACGCGATCGCGACTGCGTTCGCGGCCACCTGGCACTTCATGTCGAGTGCGCCGCGGCCCCACACCTCGCCGTCGCGCACCTCGCCGGAGAACGGCGGCACTTCCCACTCGGCCGGATTCGCGAGGACGACGTCCGTATGCCCGAGCAAGAGGAGAGACGGGCCGTCGCCCGTCCCCTTGATGCGCGTGACGAGGTTCGCCCGCTCAGGCGACCGGGCGATCAGCTCGCACTCGAGGCCGGCGGCCTCGAGGTAGGCGCGCAGGTACTCGGCGGCGATCGTCTCGTTGCCGGGCGGGTTCGTCGTGTCCAGCTGGATGAGCCCGCTGAGGAGCTCCGTGACCTCGGTGCGAAAGCTTGTCGTGACCATGGGCGGAGCATACTTCTGCCCGTGAGCGATCTCTTCGCCGACGCGGCATCCCAGCGGGCCGGCGAGGTCGCGCCGCTCGCGCAGCGGCTGCGGCCCCGGACGCTCGAGGAGTTCGTCGGCCAGGCGCACGTGCTCGGCGAGGGCTCTGCGCTCCGCCTCGCCATCGCGGAGGACCGTGTCCGATCGTCGATCTTCTACGGGCCGCCCGGCTCCGGGAAGACGACGCTCGCGCGCATCGTCGCCGCCTCGACCGGCGCGGCATTCGAGGAGCTGTCGGCGGTGTCGGCGACGGTGAAGGACGTGCGCGAGGTGCTCGGCAGCGCGCGCGAGCGGCTCGGGACGAGCGGGCGGCGGACGATTCTCTTCCTCGACGAGATCCACCGCTTCAACAAGGCGCAGCAGGACGCGCTGCTCCCGGCCGTCGAAGAGGGGCTCGTCACGCTCATCGGCGCGACGACCGAGAACCCGTACTTCGAGGTCAACTCGGCGCTGCTCTCGCGCGTGCAGATCTACGAGCTCGAGACGCTGTCGCCCGAGGAGATGACGGTCGTCGTGCGCCGCGGGCTCGCCGAGGTCGGCGCGGAGGCGTCGGACGAGGTCGTCGCGCTCGTCGTGCAGCGCTCCGGCGGCGATGCGCGCAACGCCTTGAACATCGTGGAGCTCGCGGGCGAGACGGCGCGCGGCGCGATAACCGCGGAGAACGTCGAGGACGCCGCGCGCAAGCGACCCGTCGTGTACGACAAGACCTCGGACGCGCACTACGACTTCACGTCCGCGTTCATCAAGTCGATGCGCGGCTCCGATCCGGACGCAACCGTGTACTACCTCGCGGCGATGCTCGAAGGCGGCGAGGACGCGCGCTTCATCGCGCGCCGCATGATCGTCCTCGCGTCCGAGGACATCGGCAACGCCGATCCGCAGGCGCTCGTCGTCGCGGTCTCCGCAGCGCACGCGGTCGAGCACGTCGGCCTGCCGGAGGCGCGGCTCAACCTCGCGCAGGCGGCCATCTACCTCGCGTGCGCGCCGAAGTCGAACGCGAGCTACATCGCGCTGAACGAGGCGACCGCCGACGTCCGCGAGCACGGGAACGTCAAGCCGCCTGACGCGCTGCGCGACGCGAGCTGGTACGGACGCCAGCTCGGGCACGGCAAGGGCTACGTCTATCCGCACGACGACCCGCGCGGTTTCGAGATCGACTATCTCCCGGACGAGCTGAAGGGACGGAAGTACTACCGGCCGAAGGAGACCGGGTAGATGCAGCTGCACGTGTCCGAGTGGGGAGACCGCGACGCGCCGACCGTCGTGTGCCTGCACGGCGTCTCGGGACACGCCGGACGGTTCGGCCAGCTCGCCGAGGAGCGGTGGGCGGAGCGCTTCCACGTCGTCGCCCCCGACCTCCGCGGCCACGGCCGCTCGGGGTGGGAACCGCCGTGGGACTTCGCGACGCACGTCGCCGACCTCGTCGAGACGATCGACGCGCTCGGGCTCGCGCAGCCCGACTGGGTCGGCCACTCGTTCGGCGGCCGCCTGATCCTCGAGCTGGCGGCGCGCCATCCGGAGCGGATCCGCCGCGCCGTTCTCCTCGACCCGGCGATCCACATCCTTCCGGACATCGCCGAGTGGGTCGCCTCGACGGAGCTCGAAGAAGATGCCTACGTGTGGGAGTCCGTCGAGGCGTGGGTCGCCGCGCGCGAGGACGCGGGAGGCTACGACGGCGCCCGCGCCGCAGCCGATGTCACGCTCCAGGTCGAGACGCTGCCGGACGGACGCGTGCGCCGCCTCACGTCGCAGGACGCCGTCGCCTCGATCTACCGCGAGCTCGCGACCGATCCGCCGCCGCCCGAGGTGCTGACGATGCCGACGCTGCTCGTGTACGCGCCCGCGTACGGCCTCGTCCGCGAAGAGCACGTCGCCGCGTACGGCGGCGGCGGTGTCGTCACGGTGCCCGGCATGCACATGGTCATGTGGGCGGCGTTCGACGAGACGGCCGACGCCGTCGAGCGGTTCCTCTCGGACTAGAGAATCCGGGCGCCGAGCGCCGAGGCGATGAGCTCGACGGCGAGCTTCCCCGTCGCGTTCTCGCGATCGAGGACGGGGTTCACCTCGACGACGTCGAACGAGTCGGCGAGCCCGGACTCGGCGATGAGCTCCATCGCGAGGTGCGCCTCGCGGTAGGAGAGGCCACCGCGAACCGGCGTGCCGACGCCCGGTGCGGTCTCCGGATCGACGACGTCGAGGTCGAGGCTGACATGGAGGAACGCCGACCCGGACGCGTGCGCGATCGCCTCGCGCATGCACCGCTCGATGCCGATGCGGTCGAGGTCGGTCATCGTGAAGACCTTCGCGTCGAGCTGCTTGAGCAGCTCGCGCTCGCCCTGGTCGAGCGACCGCACCCCGACGAGCGCGAGTCGTCCCGACTCGACCGCCGGGAGCGTCCAGCCGTCACGCGCGAACGCGGCGCCGCCGAGCCCGAGCGCCGCGGCGAGCACCATGCCGTGGACGTTGCCCGTCGGCGACGACTCCGGCGTGTTGAGGTCGCCGTGCGCGTCGAGCCAGACGACGCCGCCGGGGCCGTGCACGGACGCCATGCCGACGAGGCTGCCGAGCGCGACCGAGTGGTCGCCGCCGAGGACGAGTGGCGTGTCACCCGCGCGGCGCGCGTCGGCGACGAGCGTCGCGACGCGATCGCACAGCTCGAGGATCTGCGGCAGGAAGCGTGCGTGCTCGTCGCCCGCCGGCAGCGACTCGGCGACCGGGGTCTCGATGTTGCCGAGGTCGACCGACTCGATGCCGAGCGCCTCGCGCAGGTGCTGTTCGAGCCCCGCGTAGCGGATCGCCGACGGGCCCATGTCGACGCCGCGCCGGCCGGCGCCGAGGTCGAGCGGCGCGCCGATCAGCGCGACCTTACGCTCAACCTGTTGCGCGGTCACGACAGCAAGGCTAACGTCCTCCCGTGGAACAACCGGACGGGTCGGTCTCAGTCCCCGTGCGCGTCCTCCTCGTGGACGACGACGCCGACTTCCTCGACTCGCTCTGCCCGCTCATCGAGCACCAGCCGGCCCTGACCGTCGCGGGCACGGCGGGCAACGGGCTGGACGCGATCGAGCTCGCCGACGAGCTCGACCCGGACGCGGTCGTCATCGACCTGCACATGCCCGTCGTCGACGGCGTCACCGCCGTCGCCCGGCTCCGGAAAGACCACCCGAGCCTCTGCCTCATCGCGCTCACCGGCGACCCGGCACCGGAGCTCCACGAGGCCGTGAGCGAAGCCGGCGCCGACGCCGTCCTCATGAAGGGCGACCTCGTCGACAGCCTCGTGCAACGGATCCACGCCGTACGAGCCGCGCAGGAACGTCGCTAGACTTGCGGCCCGCGGCGAGGTAGCTCAGCTGGTAGAGCACTCGGCTGAAAACCGGGGTGTCGCCGGTTCGAGTCCGGCCCTCGCCATTTTTCGTGCAATCCGGTGCCAGGCACCAGGGGTTCGCCCCTTGCAGCCCACTCACCCACGCAAGGTGCCTGGCTCCGACGTACCTCAAAGCCGGGTCTCCGGCGGAACGTTCTGGTTCAGCCGGAAGACGTTCTCCGGGTCGTAGCGGCCCTTGATCTCGGCGAGGCGGTCCCACGTCCCGTTGGGATAGGCGGCCCGGACACGCTCCGCCCCCTCGTCGCCGAGGAAGTTGACGTATGCGGCGTCCTCCCCTCGACGGAGCGCAGCCGCGGCATCCTCGGCCCACGCGCGGTGAACGGAGTCATCCTGCGGGGAGGCGTACACCGCAGCGACGTTGACCATGAGCCGCCGCTGCCGGTGCGCGAACGCCGTGGCCTCCGACGGGACGCGCGCCACCGCACCGCCGAGCACGCGGATCTGCGCGGCCGGCAGTTGCGCGTTGGACGTGCGCAGACGGTCGAGGAGCTCGCCGGCGTCCGCCTCGTCGAGCGAATCGGAGAAGAACGTGCGCACGACCGAGCGCGGCGGAGCGCCCTGCGCCTCGGCCGTGAACATCTCGCTGTACGGCATGGCACGCACGAAGTCGGCGACCGGCGGAGCGAGCGAGCGCAGAGGCGCCACCGCCTGCACGCCGTCCTCGATCGGTCCGGCATGCACGAGCAGCACGAGGAGCAGCGGCTTCCCGACGAGCTCCGGCGGCACGAACGGCAGCGGCGGCGCGAGCAGCACGTTCGCGATCACCGACAGCTCTTCCGGCGCAGCTTCGGCCACCTCGACGAGCCCGGCGATCGTCTCGGGCGTCGCCGGTAGCGCCAGCATCCCGCCGGTGACCGCATCCACCGCGTGCAGCCGGTAGTCGAAGCGTGTCACGACCCCGAAGTTCCCGCCGCCGCCCCTGATCGCCCAGAAGAGATCGGGATGGCGGTCGGCGTCGACCTCGAGAACGCGCCCGTCGGCGGTCACGACCTCGGCGCCGACGAGGTTGTCGATCGTCAGACCGTGCTTGCGCACGAGGAATCCGACGCCGCCACCGAGCGTGAGCCCGCCGATCCCGACGGACGGCGTGTCCCCGAAGCCCACCGCGAGATCGTGCAGCGCGGCGGCGGCCGTGACGTCGCCCGACGTGAGCCCACCCGCGGCGCGCGCGACCCGCGCGTCGGCGTCGACCTCCAGCGCGGCAACGCCGGTCAGATCGAGCACGATCCCACCGTCGCTCGCACCGTGCCCGGCCGAGCTGTGGCCGCCGGCGCGAACGGCGAGCTCGACGCCGGCGTCCCGCGCCAGCGAGACCACGCGAGCGACCTCGCCGGCGTCGGCGGGCTTCACGATCGCCGCGGGGCGGCGGTCGACCGAAGGCAGGAAGACGCGCCGCGCTTCGTCGTAGCCGGGTTCGTCCGGACCGATGACCGGGCCGGCGAGCTCGGCCCGAAGCTTCGCGAGAGAGAAGCGCGACTGCTGTGCAGTGCTCATAGGACTCCTTCGTCGTGTAGTTCCGTCCCATGAGCGTTGCGGCCGCGCACCGGCCTGGGCCGTACGGCGACCAGGTGTTCGCACGTGCGGCTAACCGAACCGCAGGATCGTCACTCCAAAGAAGAGCCCCCGCAAATGCTGACGCTTTCGCGGGGGCTGCAGGCGTCCGGACCGGTGCAACCGTGTCGCGAACGTCCGTTGGCCGGAGGTTAGCGCCTGCGGGCCCGAAATGCCGTGGCCGGAGGCGCGGCAAAAGCCGCAAAGTCCGTGAACCCGCGTCGGCCGAGCTCGCGTCGCAGGGTCGACTCCGGCACGAAGATCGGCGTCTCTGCGCCGCGGGAGAACGAGACGGCGACGGTGCCGCCCGGAGCGGCGACGCGCGCGAGCTCGTCGAAGAACGGAATCGCGTTCATGAGGACGACGAGGTCGAACGACCCGTCCGCGAACGGCAGCCGCGACGCGTCCGCGACCTGGAAGCGCGCGCGCGCGCCTCGCCGCTCCGCTTCGGCGACCATCGCCGGTGCAAGGTCGACGCCGACGACCTCGGCGTCTGCGTACCACTCCGCGAGCGCGTGAGCCGCGACGCCCGTGCCGGTGCCGACGTCGAGCACGCGCGCAGGCGCCGGCACTCCTTCGAGCGCGAGCATGAGCGCGTCGAGATGCTCCGGGCGCAGACGTGCCTCCCACGTCGGTGCGATGCGGTCGAACATGTCGCGGAGGCGGCCGCGGAGAAGGCGCCAGAGCACCGGCCGGCGCACGACCGCATCGGTGATCAGTCGCGCGACCTTGCGCTCATCCAACGTTGATCAGGAGGTCGCTGCCTTCCTCGACGCCGAGCAGCTCCGCGGCGCTGCCGCGCGACACGGCCACCGCGGCGTTCCGGTAGCTGTCCTCGTAGAGCACGATCTCGCCGGGGCCGGCGTCGCCGAACGTGCGCGCTGCGACTGCGAAGTAGCGCTGGTCGCGCGCGACGAGCTCGACGCGCATGCCGGGGACGATCCCGGCGCCTTCGAGCTGCTCGCGCGTGAGGTTGAGCGCGACGTTCCCGAAGCGGTCGACGGCGAGGACGTTCGCGCGGATCGACGACACGCCGATCTCCGGCTCGGGAACGTCGAGGCGCACGAGCTCCTCCGGATCGATCGGCGGCCCGAGCTCCGCGAGCTCGACGCCGAGACTGAGGTGGGCCGCCGCCGGCGAGAAGAGGTCGCGGCCGTGGAACGTGCGCGAGACGCGCTCGAGCGCGTACGCGGGATTCGCGAGCTCGTGCGCGGCGCTCACGCCGCCGAACCGCTCGGCGGCGGGCAGCAGCAGGCCGTTGTCGGGACCGACGTACAACCGGCCCTCCCCGTCGCGCAGCGCGAGCGGCCGGCGCGAGCTGCCGACACCGGGATCGACGACCGCCAGGTGGACGCCCATCGGCATGTACGCAAGCGTGTTCGCGAGGAGAAGCGCTCCCTGCAGCACCCGGCCGGGCCTGATCCCGTGCGTGATGTCGATGATCTGCGCGTCGGGCGCGATCCGCTTCATGACGCCGTGACACGTCCCGACGAAGTCGTCCTGCAGGCCGAAGTCGGTGAGGAACGTGATGAACATCAGAGGGAACTTACGGCCTGGACGACGCCGTCGAGGTCGTGATCCTTCGCCACGGCGACGACCTCGAGGTCGAGCGCCCGCGCCGCCGCCGCGGTCTGCGGGCCGATCGCGACGACCGGCATCCGCGCGCCGGTGGCGGCGAGCGCTCGCGCCGCCGACCCGGACATGAGCACCGCGACGTCGCCGTCCGGCGGCGGCGGCCGCAGCTCGACCGTGCGGTAGAGCGCGAGGAAGTCGGCGTCGAGCACGTCGCGGCGCGCGCCTTCGGCCGCCGCGAGCAGCCGGCGGCCCGGCGGCAGCTCGTCGCGCAGCCCCTCCTGGGTGTGGACGCGCGGGACGAGGTCCGGCTCGTAGCCGTACTGCCGCAAGGCCTCCGCCGTGCCCGGGCCGATCGCCGCGAAGTGCCGCGGGGCCCCGGCGAGCCGTCGCCCGAGCTCGTGCGCGCCGTTCGGGCTCGTCACGATGAGCCAGTCGTACGCGCCGGCGTCGATCGGAGCATCTCCGAGCGGCTCGGTGCGGATGAGCTCGCAGACCACGACCTCGTGCCCGAGCGCCTCGAGCGGCGCCACGAGCTCCTCCCGCGTGACGACGACTCTCATCGCTCGGAGAGGCGCAGGAGCTCGACGCCGAGCGCTTCGGGATCGTCCCCGGTACGCCGCTCGAGCCACGAGCCGTCCTCGGCGGCGATGAGTCCCGTCAGCGTCGTGCCGTCGTGAAACGCGGCGACCGGTGCGAGGCAGCCGCCACCGACTGCGGCGACGACCGCACGCTCGTCCTCGACGCGGCGGCGCGTCTCCTCGTCACCGGCGGCGGCGACGAGATACCCGTCGCCGCTTCGGACCTGGAGCGCGAGCGCGCCCTGTCCCGCCTCGGGGAGGAGCTCCTCCGGCTCGAAGCGACGGCCGATCTCGTGTGCGAGCCCGAGCCGGTCGAGCCCGCAGGCAGCGAGGACGATTGCGTCGAGCCCGCGCTCGCCCCGCTTCCGCAGGCGCGTGTCGATGTTCCCCCGCAGCGGCTCGATCGACAGCGTCGGCTCGAGCGCGAGGAGCTGCGCCTTCCGGCGCGCGGATGCGGTGCCGACGCGCATCCCGGGCCTGATGCCGTCCGCGCCGCACAGCGCGTCGCGCGGGTCGTCGCGGAGGAGGTAGGCGCCGACGCACAAGCCCTCGCGGTCGGTCGACGTCATGTCCTTTGCGGAATGCACCGCGACGTCGATGCGATGGTCGAGCAGCGCCTCTTCGAGCTCCTTCACGAAGACGCCGCGCGAGCCGATCTCGCCGAACGGCTTCGACCGGTCGCGATCGCCCGCCGTCGTGATCGGGACCAGCGCGATCTCGATGCCGGGAGCCCGCAGCCGTGCGGCCGCGTGCTCCGCCTGCGTCAGCGCGAGCCTACTTCCGCGGCTGCCGACGCGGACCAGCACAGCGCGATCGCCTCCGCACCGGCTGGCCGCACATCGAGGCGCCACGCGGACGCACGCGAACGAATGCGGTGGGGACCTGCAGCGGCAGCGGCCGCCCCGTCAGTCCGACCAGCTTCAGCGCTCTTCCTCGCCGAGACCGAACAGGTGCCGCACAGCCTCAGCATAAATCACCCCATCGGCTGCCGCGGCCGCCTGCTTCAGGCGGACGGTCGGCAGATGGAGGAGCTTGTTCACGATCTGCGCCGTGATCGACTCGACCGCGCGGCGCTGGCTGTCGTCGAGCCGGCCGAGGACGCCCTCCGCCTTGGCGAGCTCCTGCTCGCGGATCTCCTCGGCGTGCGCGCGGAGCGAGGCGATGGCGGGGACGATCTCGAGCGATGCCTGCCACTCGTGGAACTTGTCCGCCTCCGCGGAGACGATCGACTCGGCCCGGTCGGCCTCGCTCCGGCGGCCGGCGAGCGTCTCGGCGACGATCGCCTCGAGATCGTCGATGTCGTAGAGGTAGCAGCCGTCGAGCTCGTGGATGGCCGGATCGAGGTCGCGCGGGACGGCGAGATCGATGAGCAGCAGCTGCCGCCCGTGGCGCGCGCGCTCCACCGTCGCGGCGTCGAGGACGTAGCCGGGCGCGGTCGTCGACGAGACGACGACGTCGGCGCGCGCGAGCTCCTCCTCGATCTGCGCACGGTCGGTCTTGCTGTCGGCGACGAACGCGATGCGCGCACCGCGCGTGCGCAGGTTGCGTGCCGCCTGGCCGCTCACCTTGCCCGCCCCGATGAGGAGGATGTCGCACCCGGCGAGATCGCCGAAGACCTGCTCCGCAAGCGCCGCCGCCGCGGACGAGACGGACGCGGGACTCTCGCCGATCGCCGTCTGCGCGCGCACCTTGCGACCGGCGTGCAGGGCGTGCCGGAAGACGCGATCGAGGAGCGCCCCCGTGCTGCCTGCCTCGTAGGCGGCGCGCACCTGGCCGAGGATCTCGCCTTCGCCCGGGACGAGCGAGTCGAGGCCGGCGGCGACGCGGAACAGGTGCAGCGCGGCCGCCTGGTCGCGCAGCCGGTAGAGGGCCTGCTCGACGTCCGGCTCGAGCGTCGCCAGCGCGGCGACGGCCTGCGCCTCCGCCGCGTCGGCGTCCTCGGCGGCGACGTAGATCTCGGTGCGGTTGCACGTCGACAGACAGACCGCCTCGCCGAGGCGGGCGGCGAGCGCCGCACCCTCCACCGGAGCGAGCGCGACGCGCTCGCGGATCTCCACCGGCGCATGGTGGTGGGACGTACCGACGAGGACGAGGCGCATCATGCGAAATGGGTCGCCGGCAGGGCGAGTCGGACGACGATGACGAGGGCGAAGCCGGCGAGCGCGACCCACGACGCGCGCCGGCCGGACCACCCGCGCGCGCGGACGACGAGGTATGCCGTCCACACGACCCAGGTAGCGAGCGTCGCGACGACGACCGCGTCGACGCGCTCGCCGCGCACGACGAGCCTCCCGATGCCGACGGCGATCCCGAGCGTGAGCGCGGGCACCGACACGACGACGGTGCGGACGGCGAGCCGGTCGAGAGTCGCGAGCGACGGCGCCGGCCGCCGGAGGATCGTCGCGGCGCGCGTCTTCAGCCGCCGCTCCTGCCACAGATAGAGCGCGGACAGCGCCGCTGCGAGCGTGAAGCCGGCGAAGGCGGCGAGCACGAGGCCGACGTGGAGGACGAGGAAGAGGTTCGAGTAATGGCTCTTCGCGCCGACGCCGGTGCCGCCGCCCGCACGCGCGACGAGGAGAAGCACGGCTGCGAGCGGCATGACGACGAGCCCGAGCAGGCGGTACGGCCGCCTGCAGCCCCAGATGAGGTACGCGGCGACGACGAGCCAGACGAAGAGGTTCAGCGACGCGGCCCACGTCTCCCACGGGAAGCCGTCGTCGCGGACGACCTGCACTGCGAGCAGCGCCGTCTGCACGAGCCAGCCGAGGCGGACGCCCCAGGTCGCCACCCGGCCGGCCGTGCCGGGGTGCCGCGCATCGCCGAAATAGCCGACGGCGGCTTCGCCGTAGAGCAGGAGCGCAGGCCAGAAGAGGAGCTCAGCCAACGCCGGCCGTCTCGCGCTCGTCCTCGGCCGCCGGCTCCGCCGGGCGGCTGCGCTCGAGCTCGCCGACCTCGCGCTCGAGCCGGTCGAGCTTGAGCGCGATGATGACGACGTACACGAGCACGAGCGCGAAGACGGCGCAGTATGCGGCGGTGACGTATTTCTCAGCGGTGGTCATGCGGTCCTCAGCTCGCGGATGCGCGCGTCGAGCCACTTGCCCGAGAGCTCGACGCGATAGAGCGTGTACGCGAGGACGAGCAGCGCCGCCTGCGCGACGCAGTACGTCACGAGCATCCAGCCCGGGAGGTTGCTGCTCACATTGCTCGTGAACACGATGGGGTGGATGAAGTGCTTCGCGATGCGGATCGCGAGGAAGCTCACCGGGATGAGCACGACACCGAACAGCGCGTACACCGCGCTGAGATTCGCGCGCTGCGGACCGGGATCGACCGAGAAGCGCAACATGAAGTACGCGGAGTAGAACAGGAACAGGACGAGGAAGAGCACGAGCTGGTCCTCGCTCCACAGCCACCAGTGGCCCCACGAGATCTTCGCCCAGATGGAGCCCGTGATGAGCACGAGCGAGCCGAAGATCAATCCCTGGTGGACGGCGACGTAGCTCTCGAGGTCGGCGTTCGGGTCCTGCTTCCACAGGTGGCGGAGCGCCTTCCATGCGCCGCCGGCGAAGCACGCGTACGCGGTGAACGCGATCGGGACGTGGAAGTAGAAGACCCGTTGCGAGAAGCCCTGGTCGGCGTCGTTCGGGACGACGTAGAACGCCATCGCGATCGCCGTGGTCACGAGCACGAGGGACGCCGCTGCCAGCGCGGGCAGCGGGATGCGGTACGACCTACCCACCGGGCTCATTGTGCCTCCGCGACCACGTACTCGAAGGTAGCCCAGCAGAGCACCCCGAAGAGGAGGTCGTAGAGGGCCAGGAAGGCGAGGTAGCGGCCCGGCCCCGAGACGACGCTCGCGCCGACGCCGCCGACGACGATCGGGATCGCGAGCGGCAGGAAGAGGAGCGGCAGCAGGAGGTCGCGGGCGCGGGTCGCCACCGCCATCGCGCCGAGGAACGTCCCGACGAAGCAGATGCCGACGTCCGCGAGGACGACCGCCGCGACCGTGGCCGCGCCGATGCCGTGGAAGAAGAGCGCGAACACGGGCAGCGCGACGACCTCCGCAGCGGCGAGGAACGCGAACGTCGCGATCCCCTTCGCGAGCCAGATGGCGCTGCGGTCGCACGGTGCGAGCACGAGCCCGTCCAGGACGTGCTGCTCCCGCTCGGGCACGAAGGCGCGGCCGAGCCCGAGGAGCGCGGTGAAGACGATCGCGACCCAGAGCAGGCCGCTTGCGGCGAGCTTCGACGAGCCCGACGGGAGCGAGAAGTGGAAGACGACGAACGTCGCGACGACGAAGAGCAGCATCGCCGGCAGCGTGTCGCGCGCGCGCAGCTCGAGCAGGAGATCCTTGCGCGCGAGCGCGCGAACGTCGGCGACGTAGTTCACGTCAACGCAATCTGCGCCGTCGTGAACGGTGCGACGCGCGCGGGGTCGTGTGTGGAGACGAGCAGCGTGCGCTCGCCCTGAAGCTCTGCGAGCTGGGCGTCGAGCAGCTCCGCCCCGGCCGTGTCGAGCGCGGAGTACGGCTCGTCGAGGACGAGCACCTCTGGTCCGTGCAGGAGCACGCGGCAGAGCGCGAGCCGCTGCGTCATGCCGCGCGAGTAGGACGCGACGCGCTCGTGCCGCGCCTCCCAGAGTCCGAAGCGCTCGAGGAGCATGCCGATGCGCTCGCGCCGCTCGGGCACGCGATAGAGGCGTCCGTAGAGATCGAGATTCTCGAGCGCGGTGAGCTCCCGGTACACGAGCGGGTCGTGGGCGAGGTAGCCGACCGCCGCGCGGGAAGCGTCGAGCTCGATCGTGCCCTCGGTCGGCGCGGCGAGACCGGCGCAGATGCGCAGGAGCGTCGTCTTCCCGCAGCCGTTCGGCCCCGTGACGACGGCGAAGCCGCCGCGGCCGAGGTCGAAGTCGATCCCGCGGAGGACGCGCTTGTCGCCGAAACGCTTGCCGAGCTTTCGTGCCCGAATCATGGGCGGCTAGTGTAGGCGCGGTGGATCTGCGGGAAGCCCAAAGACCTCTAAAGGAGCGGTATCGCGCCGAGCCGGGCGAGGCGCGGATCACGCTCTCGGCGCGCGGCGGCGAGACGTCGGGCGCGGCCGCGTGCTCCGTCGACATCGGGCGGGCGGTCTACGAGGCCCAGGCGCACGCCGGCGTCGGCGGCTCCGGCACGGCGCCGTGCTCCGGCGATCTCCTGCTCGGAGCGCTCGCGGCGTGCGCGCAGGTCACGTGCCAGATGGTCGCCGCCGCGTCGGGCATCGAGACGACGAAGATCGAGGTGACCGCCGAGGGCGAGCTCGACCTGCGCGGGACGCTCGGCATCGACCGGGAGGTCGCCGTCGGCTTCGACCGGATCGCACTGCGCTTCGACATCGATGGTGCCGGCGACCGGCGCGACGAGCTGATCGAGAAGACGCTGCGCTACTGCGTCGTGCTGCACACGTTGCAGCAGCCGCCGCAGATCGAGATCACGTAGTCACGTCGAGGATCACGAACGCGGCGAAGACGACGCTGATGACGCCGTTCATCGTGAAGAACGCCGCGTCGAGCCGGCGTAGGTCGCCCGGACGCACGAGCGCGTGCTCGTACCCGAGCAGCAGAGCGACCGCCGCTACTCCCACCCAATAGAGCGCGCCGACTGAGAGCCCGAGCCCCGCAGCCACGAGCGCTGCAACGGTCGCGAGATGCGACAGGCGCGCTCCCGCGAACGCGCCGCGCACACCGAAGCGCGTCGCGATCGAGTTCAGCCCCTGCTCGCGGTCGACGTCAATGTCGAAGAGCGCGTAGAAGCAGTCGAAGCCTGCGACCCAGAACGCGACGGCGGCGCCGAGAGCCCACGACTGCCACGGCAGCCGGTCGGTGATCGCCACCCAGGCGCCGACCGGCGCGAGGCCGTCGACGGCGCCGAGCCAGAAGTGACAGAGCCAGGTCCAGCGCTTCAGGTACGGGTAGAGGACGAAGCCGGCTACGGGGATCGGCCACAGCCAGTGCGTGCGCGGCGCGAGCTGCCAGACCGCGACGAGGAAGAGCGCTAGCGACGCGGCGCAGAAGAGGACGACCTGCACGACGGATAGCTGGCCGCTCGGGAGCTCGCGGCCCGCGGTGCGCGGGTTGCGCGCGTCGATGCCGGCGTCTACGAGCCGGTTGAGCGCCATCGCGAGCGACCGCGCGCCGACCATCGCGACCGTGATCCACAGGAGGTCGTGCGCCGACGGCGTGCGACCGACGGCGAGGAACGCGCCGACGTACGCGAACGGCAGCGCGAAGATCGTGTGCTCGATCTTCACGAGCCGTGCGAGGCGCGCCGGCAGCGGAGCGGCGACGCTCACGTCTGGCGGTGCGCCGTCGTCTCGTCGGCGAGGAGCCGCAGCGCGTGCTCGAGCACGGGCCGGAGGACGGCGAAACCGTCGCGGCAGCCGCCGGGCGAGCCGGGCAGGTTGACGACGAGCGTGTCCGCGAGCGTGCCGGCGACGCCGCGGGAGAGCAGGCCGTGCGGCGTCTTCGCGACGCGCGTCCGCCCGGAGCGCCTCGGCGATCCCGGGAGCCTCGCGCTCCACGACCGTCCGCGTCGCCTCCGGCGTGACGTCGCGCGGCGCGAGCCCCGTGCCGCCCGTCGTCAGAACGAGCCGCGCCCGCTGCGCGAGCTCGCGGATCGCCGCCGGCAATCTCGTCGCGCTCGTCGGGCACGACGCGACGCTCGACGTCGTAGCCCTCGGCGTTCAGCAGCTCTTCGAGGGCAGCGCCGCTCGCGTCCTCCGCCTCCCCGCGCGACACGCGGTCGGAGACGGTGAGCACCGCAGCCTTCAGACCTCCTCCTTCGTCTTCTCGAGCAGGCGCACCTCGGCGACGACCATGCCCTTGTCGATCGCCTTCGCCATGTCGTACACGGTGAGAGCGGCGACCGAGGCCGCGGTCAGCGCCTCCATCTCGACGCCGGTCTGCGCGGTCGTCTCGGCCGAGGCGACGATCTCCACCGCGGCGTCGCGCACCTCGAGCACGACCTCGATGTGCGACAGCGGCAGCGGGTGGCACAACGGGATGAGCTCGCTCGTGCGCTTCGCGGCCATGATCCCGGCGAGCTGCGCCGTCGCGAGCGCGTCGCCCTTCGGCAGCTCGCGCAGCCGCCGCGCCGTCGCGGGATCCATGCGCACCTCGGCCCGCGCAACCGCACGGCGCCGCGAGAGCGGCTTGGCGCCGACGTCCACCATGCGCACCTCGCCGCCTTCGCCGATGTGGGAGAGCTCGTTCACGGACGTGATCGTACGCTGTCGAGGTCGGCGAGCTGCGCCTCGGCCCACGCCGCCACGTCGTGGCTCCGCACGTGCATCCGGATCGTCTCCAACCTCGAGCGACGCTCGTCCGGGCCCATCGTCAACCCCGCGTAGAGAGCCTCCGCCTGCATGTCGACGTCGAACGGGTTGACGCGCAGCGCTCCCCTCTCGCAAAGCTCTTCGAAAGCACCGGTGTTCTCCGAAAGAACGAGCGTACCGTTCCGTGTATTCACATACGGCGCTTCCTTCGACACGAGGTTGAGCCCGTCGAAGACCGCGTTCACAAAGAGCACGTCGAACTGCTTGTACGCAGCGACCGACCGCTTGAAGTCATCGCCTATGCGGAGATCGACGGCGTCACCGAGCGCACGCGCCTCATGTTCGACGGCGGCGACGTAGTCGGCGTACTCGGGGATGTCCTGCCGGGATGGATCGAGAAGCGCAAGCATCCGCGCGCGACCGCGAAGCTCGGGGTGCCGTTCGAGCATGAGACCGAACGCGCGGAAGCCGCGGACGATGTTCTTCGAGGGATCCGTCCGGTCGACGCGGAGCACGAGCATCTCGGGACGAGACTCGATCAGCTCGCGCTCGCGCTCGCGGACTTCCTCGTCCTGAGCGAGCGAGTCGAACTCGGCCGTGTCGATCCCGATCGGATGAGCGGTGACGTGCGTCCGCCTGCCGGCGTGTTCGACGACGTCTCCGCGGACATGTGCGCCGAGGACGTCGACGCAGCCGCGTAGGAAGTTGCGCCGCCACCGGTCCGTGTGGAAGCCGACAACGTCGTTCGCGAGCAGACCCGCGAACACATCGCGGCGGATCTCCGGCGGCAGTACCGACCAGGCGTCGGTCTCCGGCCAGGGGACGTGGACGAAGTGCGACATGACCGCGTCCGGCCGCTCGCGCCGCACGAAGGACGGCGCGAGATAGAGGTGATAGTCGTGGAAGAAGACGTATGCGTCGGCGCTGCGATCGAGCGCATCGACCACCGCGCGCGCCACGTTCGCGTTGATGCGGCTGTATGCATCCCATGCTTCGTGATCGAAGTCCGGTGTGAACGCGAGGTTCCACAGCATGTGTTGCGCGAACCAGAGCGTCGGATTCGCCGCAACGTTGTAGAAGAGGTCGTAATCGCGCCGATCCTGCGCGAGCAAGATCGTTCCGTGCTGGTCCTCTTCTGCGACGGCCCTGTCCTCGTCCGTCATCGCGTTCGCAATCCACGTGACGTCGTGCTGTTCGACCAGTCCACGCAACGCAGTCGCCAGCCCGCCGCCGCCGCGCCGCGCGACGCGCGCGCCGCTCTCGTCACGCGCATACGAGACCGGCCCGCGGTTGGAGACGACGATCAGCTTGCGGCGGCCGGACACGCGGCCAAACCTACCCCGTCGTCTAGAGGCGCTTCACGAACCGGAGACGCGAGCCGCGTACGCCGGGGCGCGACTCGATCTCGAGCTCGTCCGCGATCGTCCGGATGATCGCGATGCCGAGTCCGCCTTCCGAGAGCTCGTCGCCGTCGAACGACGGAGACTCGTCCGGGTCGAAGCCGTTGCCGTCGTCGACGACCTCGACCGTCACGCGATCGGCGCGAAGCTCGTAGCGGATCTCGACCTGGCCGTCGCCGTCCTTCCCGTACGCGTGGCGCACGGAGTTCGAGACGGCTTCGGTGAGCGCGAGCTTCAGGTCGGCGATCGTGTCCGGCTCGAGCGTGCGCGCCTCGGCGAGGCCGGTGAGCGCGAGCCGGCCGAGCGCGATGTACTCGGGACGGGCGGGGAGCCGCAGGCGGACGGCCCGGATGCCTTCGGCGGTCTCTGCTGCGGTCGTCTTCTCACCGATCACGTGCATCGTCACGCTCCGTTTTTCC
The DNA here is from genome assembly GCA_963802685.1 of uncultured Actinomycetes bacterium. Classification (GTDB taxonomy): domain Bacteria; phylum Actinomycetota; class Thermoleophilia; order Gaiellales; family Gaiellaceae; genus Palsa-739. Next base: position 229,440 of record CAWDJG010000007.1, on the reverse strand, counting down.
CACATTCGGGAAGGTAAACCTGCCGATTTCTACACGATCACGGTCTCGTCCGCGTTTCGCGCCTTGTTCTTCCCGTTTACGAAGGGTCGTAACGTCCTATTCGTGCGGATTGCCACGAAGCACACGCGGTTTTCCCGTGAAATGCCCCTCGCGGGCCGCCGGCAGCTCGAGCGTGAACACCGTCCGGCTGGGACGGGACTCGAGCCGGAGGTCGCCTCCCATCCGCTCGGCGAGCTCCCGGGCGATCGCGAGGCCGAGCCCGCTCCCGGACGCCCGCGAGCCCTCGAGGCGGGTGAAACGGGCGAATACCTGCTCCTGGTGCTCCACCGGGATCCCCGGCCCGTCGTCTTCGATCCGGAGCGTCGACCCGGACGCGACGATCCGCACGGGTGTCCCGGCCGGCGTGTGGACGAGGGCGTTGTCGACGAGGGCCCGGCCGACCTGGAGGACGCGCTCGCGGTCTCCGAGCGCGACGCCGGCCGTCTCCACCGTCGTCTCGAGCGGATGCCCGCGGACGGCCGCGAGCCGCTCGAGCTCCTCGGCGAGGTCGGCCGCAACCTCCGCGAGGGCGAGCGGTGCGATCTCGATCCGCATGCCGCCGGCGTCGAGGCGCGAGAGGTCGAGGAGATCGGCGGCGAGCTTCGAGAGACGGGTCATCTGCTCCGACATCGCGGCGACGAACTCGGCCCGCGTCTCCTCGTCGAGCTCGTCCTCCTGGAGGAGCTCGAGGAAGCCGCCGAGCGAGAAGATCGGCGTTCGCAGCTCATGGGAGGCGTTCGCGATGAAGGCCCGGCGGGCGTCGTCGAGCCGCGCGAGCTGGAGGCGCATGCGGTCGAAGGCGAGCGCGAGCTCCCCCACCTCGTCCCGCCCCGCGTCGACGACCGGCTCCTCGAAGTCGCCTGCGGCGATGCGGTCGGCGGCCCGCTCGAGGCGGCGCAGGCGTCGGGCGAAGAGCGTCGAGCCGACCCAGCCGGCGAGGGCGGCCAGACCGAGCGCGATGAGACCCGACCAGATGAGCCGCGACCGGACGAGGTCGACGGTCTTCATCGTCGCCCGGAGCGACGCCGAGAACAGGAGGACGTTGCCGTACCGGTCCGGGACCGCCGCCTCGGCGAACGGCTCCCCCGAGCGCGTCACGACTCCGCGGGCGGGCGCGAGCGTCCGGCCGGCACGGAGCGCGACCGCGTCCGCGACGACGTCCCGGGAGAGCCCCGTCCGGCGCGAGTCCGCGACGACGCGGAGCGTCGCCGAGCCCGCGCCCGCCGGGGTGAAGAGCACAGCCCGGCCCGAGTCGGCCGTGCGCGCCGCGTCGTCGATGAAATCCTGGTCGGGAGGCCCTGCCTCGGAAGCCGCGATCACGTGGGCCGACTGGGCCAGGAGCGCGAGCCGCCCGTTCACGAGCCGGTGCTGGAGGGTCGGGACGAGGGCGACCCAGACGACGCCGAGCGCCCCGGCGACGACGACGGCGAGCGCAAGGCTGAGCCGCGCGCCGACGCTACGGAAGAGGGGCATCGTCAGACTCCGAGGCGGTACCCGACGCCGCGGACGGTCTGGATGAGCGCCGGCTCGTGCGGATCGGCCTCGATCTTCTCCCGCAGGTGGCGCACGTGGACGTCGATCGTGCGCGGCTCGCGATACGCGTAGTCGCCCCAGAGAGACTCGAGGAGCGCCTGCCGGCTGAAGACGCGGCCCGGGCGGGAGGCCATCGTCCGGAGGAGCTCGAACTCGACGTACGTCAGGTCGACGGGGCGGCCGCGCACACCGACCGTCCGCCGGGCGAGGTCGATGACGAGGTCGTCGACGCCGAGCACGTCGCGGCCGTCGGCCTGCGAGCCGAGCGCGGCCCGGCGGAGCAGCGCCCGGACACGGCTCCGGAACTCGCGGATGGAGAACGGCTTCGTGATGTAGTCGTCCGCGCCGAGCTCGAGGCCGACGACCTTGTCGAGCTCGTCGTCGCGGGCGGTGAGCATGATGATCGGAACGGTGCTCTGGCCGCGAAGCCGCCGGCAGACCTCGAGCCCGTCGAGCTTCGGGAGCATGAGGTCGAGGACGACGAGGTCGATCCGCTCCCGTCCGAACTGCTGGAGGGCGTCCTCGCCGTCCCGCGCCTGGAGCACGCGGAACCCCTCGCGCTCGAGTGGATACGTGAGCAGCTTCTGGACGGCGTCCTCGTCGTCGACGAGGAGGATGGTTGCGGAGTCGGGCGTCGGCGTTTTCACGGGGAAACGGGAAGCCTGCCGAATCCGCGTCCTACTATAGAGCGCCGATGGCTGCCGTTCCGCCTCCGCCGGCGCGGCGCCGCGCGCGTCCCGGCTCGCTCGACCGGCCCGTCAACGGGCGCCTCTACCGCGGGACGTGGCTCCTCGTCGGGCTGCCGCTCCTCGTCCTCGCCTTCAGCGTCGCGCGGCCGGCGGCGCTCCAGCCGCCGAACGTCCCGCCCGCCTTCGACGCGGCCGACGCCCGCACGCTCGCCGCCGACCTCGCGCTCACCGTCCCCACCCGCGTGCCCGGCACCCCCGGCGCGGCGGCGGCGGCCCGGTGGTTCACACGCGAGCTCGCGCCGTACGGCTACAAGGTCGCGCGGCAGCCGTTCACGGCCGAGGTGCCCGGGCGCGGGCGGATCCCGCTCGTGAACCTCGTCGCGGAGAAGACCGGGCTCTCGCACAAGACGATCGTCGTCCTCGCCCACCGGGACGACAGCGGCACCGGCCCGGGCGCGAACGACAACGCCTCCGGCACGGCCGTCCTCATCGAGCTCGCCCGGGCGTACGCGCCCACCGGCGGGGCGGCGCGTCTGCCGCTCCCGTACTCGCTCCTCTTCCTGTCCACGGACGGCGCCACCGTCGGCGGGCTCGGGGCCGCCGAGTTCGCCGCCCGCGCCCCGCAGCGCCAGGACGTCATCGCCGTCATCGACCTCGACGCGGTCGCGAGCGACGGCCTGCCGCGCCTCGAGCTCGCCGGCGACACGCCGCGGTCGCCGTCGGCGAGCCTCGTCGAGACGGTGCGGGCCCAGCTCGCCGCCGAGACCCGGAGCGAGCCGAGCCGGCCGAGCACCCTCCGCCAGCTCGTCGACCTCGGCTTCCCGTTCAGCCCGTACGAGCAGGCCCCCTTCGTCGCGCGCGGCGTCCCCGCGGTGACGATCACGACCGGCGGCGACCGGCCGGCGGCGCGGACCGGCGAAGGGCCGGACACCCTGAGCGGGGCTCGCCTCGGCCAGGTTGGACGGGCGACACAGAACGTCGTCGACGCGCTCGAGCAGGGGATCGCGCTCTCCTCCGGCCCGTCGAGCTACGTCTACCTCGGCACGCGCGTCGTCCGCGGCTGGGCGATCGAGATCGTCCTCGTGGCGATGCTCCTGCCCTTCCTCGTCGCCACCGTCGACCTCTTCGCCCGCTGCCGGCGCCGCCACATCCCGATCGCGCCGGCGATCCGCAGCTACCGCAGCCGCCTCGCCTTCTGGGCCTGGTGCGGCGCGATCTTCGCGCTCTTCGCGGCCGCCGGGGTCTGGGCGGACGGCGCCGCCAGGCCGCCGTCGCTCGACCGCGTCGGCTGGCCCACCGGCGGCCTCATCGGCCTGGCCATCCTCGCGGGCCTCGGCTGGATCGTCTCGCGCCACCGGCTCATCCCGCGCCGGCAGGTGCTCCCCGAGGAGCTGCTCGCCGGGCACGCCGGCGCTCTGCTCGCGCTCGGCGTCGTCGCGCTCCTCACCGTCGCGACGAACCCGTTCGCGCTCATCTTCGTCCTGCCGTCGCTCCACGTGTGGCTCTGGCTGCCGCAGGTTCGCGGCCGCGCCGTCCTCCTCCGGGCGGCGGTGCTCGTCGCGGGCTTCGCCGGGCCGGCCCTCCTCCTGTGGTCGTTCGCGAGCCGGTACGGCCTCGGGCTCGACGCGCCGTGGTACGTCGCCTGGCTCTTCGCGCTCGGCTACGCGCCGGCGCCCGGCCTCGTCGTCGGGCTCGCCTGGGCGGCCGCGGCGGCGCAGCTCGCCGCACTCTCGGTCGGCCGGTACGCGCCGTATCCCGCCGCCGGCGAACGGCCGCCGCGCGGGCCGATCCGGCAGACGGTCCGCCAGCTCGTCCTCGCCGAGCGCCGCCGCCGCCTTGCGCACGCACCCGAACCGGAGCAGCGCGCGTTGAACGGCTGAGTTGCGTCGTGCGCTTCGGATCGTCTCTGCCGTCCTGATCGCAGCCGGCGTCCTCGCCGGCGCCTGGGCGATCGTCGTCTGGCGCTGGCAGGACCCGTTCACCGCCCTGTACACGCACTGGGAGCAGGACAAGCTCGCGCACCAGCTCGACCGGGAGTTCGCCGACTACCGTCCGGCACGCGGGCTCGCCGCCGAGCGCGGCGCCGTCGCAGCCGAGGCCGCGCGCTTCCGGCGCACGACGCACGCCGGCGAGGCGATCGGGCGCATCGTCATCGGCCGCATCGGGTTGAAGATGGTGGTCGTCGACGGCACGGACGAGAGCTCGCTCGAGAAGGGGCCGGGGCGCGATCTGCGCTCGTACATGCCGGGGCAGAACCGGCTCGTCTACATCGCGGGCCACCGGACGACGTACCTCGCGCCGTTCTCCCACATCGACGCGATCCGCCCGGGCGACGTCATCCGCCTGGAGATGCCGTACGCGACGTTCGTCTACCGGATGACGCGGCACACCGTCGTGCCCGCGACGGACATGTCCGTCCTGCGCTCGCCGCGGCATGAGGAGCTCGAGCTGCAGGCGTGCCATCCGCGCTTCTTCGCGACGCACCGGTACATCGTCTACGCGAAGCTCGTGGCGATGACGCCGAGAAGCTAGATCCGGATGAACGGCGCGACGGTGCCGGCCTCGAGCGTGCCGTCGCCGCGGCCGACGTGGACGAGCGCGTTCGCCGCGGCGGCGCGGACGATCATGTGCGAGTCCTGTCCGGAGAGCGGCTCGAGGACGATCTCGTCGCCGTCGAAGCGCGCGCGCACGCGCACGAGCTCGTCGCGCTCGGCACTCCGGCGCAGCGCGGCGGCAAGCCGCCCGCGCTCGTAGCGCGGCAGGGGATCCGGCAGGCCGAGGAACGCGCGCAGCGCCGGCTTGACGAAGAGCTCGCAGCCGACGAGCGACGACACCGGGTTCCCCGGCAGGCCGAATACGAGCGTCGACCCACGGACGCCGAACGACACCGGCTTGCCCGGGCGGACCGCGACACGCCAGAAGATCTCCTCGACGCCGAGCTCGGCTTCGATTTCGCGGACGAGGTCGTGCGGCCCGACGGAGACGCCGCCCGAGGTGACGAGCACGTCCGCCTCGAGGCCGCGCTCGATCGCTGCGCGATGGGCGGCCTCGTCGTCCGCGACCGCCGGCAGGCGCTCGACCTCCGCGCCCGTCTCGGCGATCGCCGCCGCGAGCATGAGCGCGTTCGCCTCGTACACCTGGCCGGGCCCGAGCGGCGTGCCCGGCGGCACGAGCTCGCTGCCCGTTGCGAGGACGGCGACGCGCGGCCTGCGCGCGCACGCAACGCGCGCCACGCCGGCGGCCGCAAGCGCGCCGAGCTGCGTCGCGCCGAGACGAACGCCTGCGCCGACGACCGTCTGACCCGCGACGACGTCGCCGCCGCGTGGGCGGATGTTCGCTCCCTTCTCGACCGCGCCCGCGATCTCGACGTTGTTTTCCGTTTGGACAACATGCTCCACCGGCACGACGGTGTCGGCCCCGTCCGGAACGACGCCTCCCGTGGAGATCGCCATCGCGTCGCCCGGCCGGAGCGTGTGCGCGGACGGACTGCCGGCGGCGACGTCCTCGACGACCGTGAGCGTGCCGGGAACGTCGGCGGCGCGCACGGCGAAGCCATCCATCGCGGAGCTGGCGAACGGCGGCAGATCGACGAGCGCCTGCACCGGCTCCGCCGTCACGCGGCCGGCGGCCACGTCGATCGGCACGGTCTCTGCGACCGGCGGCGCAACCGCGTCCAGCACCTTGGCCTGTGCGGCCTCGAGGGAGAGAAGAGCTTGCACGTCTACGGCGTCGTCTGCGTCTCGGTCGTCGTCGTCGTGTCTTCTGTCGTCGTCGGCGGCGGTGCCTCGGTGGTGGTCGGCGGCGCGATCGTCTCGACCGTCGTCGTCGTCAGCACCGGCGGCGTCGGGATGGTCGCCGTGCGCACGCGCTTCGTCGTCGTCGTGGTCGCGGTCGTCGTCGTCCCGTATGCGAGCCCGTTCTGATACTGGCCGTGCCAGTTCAGCCACTGCGGCTTCGTCGTCGGCGGCGGGAACGGCGTGTCGGGCAGGCTCGCGTCCGCCGCGACCATGTACAGGTGCCAGATGTCGGCCGGGAACGTCGGGCCGGAGACGGCGATGCCGTGGACGTTGAGCATCGGGATCTCCCCGCGCGGATAGCCGATCCACACCGTCGCCTCGAGCCGTGCCGTGTACCCGGAGAACCACGCGTCCGCGTAGTTGTCGGTCGTGCCCGTCTTCCCGGCGTCCGTGCGGCCGGACACGTGCGCGCCGCGACCCGTGCCGTAGAGCATGTTCTGCTGCAGCACCTGCGTGACCGTCGACGCGACCCAGTCGGGGATGACGCGCTCACGCTTCGGCTTCCCCCAGCCGGCGGCGGTGTCGACCTTCCCGTCGGCAAGCACGACCTTCGTGATCGCCATCGGCTTCGAGTAGATCCCGCCCGCGGCGAGCGTTGCGTATGCGCTCGCCTCCTCGAGCGGCGTGACGCTCTCGCTGCCGAGCGCGATCGAAGGGTCGGGCGTGAGCGGCGACGTGCGAACGCCGAGCTTCCGCGCCATGTCGACGATGTTCTGCGGGCCGACGTCGAGCGACAGCCGCGCGTAGACGGTGTTGTCGGACTGGATGGTTGCACTCGCGAGTGGCTCGACGCCCGCATACGTGTGCTCGTACGTCTGCACGTTCCACTTCAGCTTCGGGTAGTAGAACGGCGCCGACAGGTAGTCGACCGTGAACGGGTCGAGCCCCTCCGAGACAGCCGTCGTGAGCGCGATCGTCTTGAACGTCGAGCCCGGCTGTCGCGCGCCACTCGTGACGAAGTTGAACTGGTTCCCCGTCGTCCCGGGCGTCACCGCCGTCATCGCGCGGATCGCGCCGCTCTTCGGGTCGATGGAGACGACCGCAGCCGCCGGGTCGGTGGATTCGGTCAGCACGTGCGTCACCGCCGCCGTCGCCGCATGCTGCAGGCCCGGACGAATCGTCGTGTACACCCTCAGGCCGCCCTCACGGACGGTGTTCGTCCCGTACTCCTGCTGGAGCAGGTCCTCGACGTAGCTGAAGAAGTACGGCTCGTGGATCGCGCTGTAGCGATGCCCCGGATGGAGATGGAGGCTCCGGTCGGCGCGCGCGCTCGCGTATTGCTCGATCGAGATGTCGCCGTTGACGAGCATCGCGTGCAGCACCTCGTCGCGACGCGCGATCGCGTCGTCGGGCCGGACGAACGGGTCGTAGATCGACGGCGCCTGCGGCAGGCCGGCGAGGAGCGCCGCCTCGTCGAGCGTGAGGAGCCGCGCCGGCTCGGAGAAGTACGTCTCCGCGGCCGCCTCGATGCCGTACGCGTGGTTGCCGTAGTACACCTCGTTGAGGTAGGCCGTCAGGATCCGGTCCTTCGACCACTTCTGGCCGAGCTTGATCGCGAGGCAGGCCTCGGTGAGCTTCCGCTGCAGCGTCCGCTGCCGCGTGAGGTAGAGGTTGCGGACGAGCTCCTGCGTGATCGTCGATCCGCCCTGGACGATCTTCCCGGCCCGCACGTCCGCGACGACGGCGCGGACGATGCCGATCGGGTCGACGCCGCCGTGCTCGTAGAAGCGCCTGTCCTCGATCGCGACCGTCGCCTCACGCACCCATGGGCTGATGGCCGCGCCGGCGACGGGCGTGCGGTTGTGCTCGGCGGGGATGACGCCGAGCTCGGAGCCGTTCTCCGCGTACACGATCGAGTTCTGACCGACCGCGACCGGCCGCAACGCATTGAGATTGCACGACGACCCGAACGCCGCCTCGCCGCCGAGCGTCGCTGCCACGAGGACGAACGGCGCGACGATCAGAGCGACGATGAGCGCGCGACGCCGGCCGCGGCGGCGCACCTGATTGCGGCGCTTCCGTCTCGCGTAGCCGGTCATCCGAAGACCCCGAGCGTGCGCAACCGTGTGTGCACGCGCAAGCGGAGCTCTCCTTCGAGCCTCAGCGCCGCCGCCGCGTCCGGCGCCGCGGCGCGGACCTTCACGGTCGCGTTCGCGTCGAGGCTGCTCACGAACACGTCGGAGAGCCGCTCGTCCTCGACTTCCTCGCGCAGACCGTCGACCGCGGCGGCGAGGTCTGCCGACAACGGCAGCTGCACGGTGATCTCGGCGAACGTCTCGCGGCTGCGAATCGTCGAGTTGAGGATCGTGTCGGAGGCAAGCTTGTCGTTCGGCACGACGAGCCGCGATCCGTCCACCACGCGAATGAACGTGTAGGTCACGCCGATCTCCTCGATGACGCCGTCGACGCCGGCGTACGTCACGCGGTCGCCGAGCCGGATCGGCTGGGTGAGCGCGATGAGGATGCCGGCGATGAAGTTGCCGAGCACACGCTGGGACGCGAGGCCGATGATCACGGCGAGCACCGCCGACGACGCGAGCAACCCGCCGGCGATGGCGCGCACCTGGGGGATGACGAGCAGCGCGGAGAAGAGCCCGACGACGAGGAAGGCGACGGTGATGGCGCGCCGGAGGACGCGGTAGCGCGTCACCGCCTCCGGCGGCAGCTTCCGGCGCGCGAGCACGAGGTCGACGACGCGCGCGGCGAGCGACACGACGGCGAAGACGACGGCGGCGATGACGATCCGGTGCCAGAACGGCATGGAGCCCTCCTACTTCGACGCCTGGTCGTCCAACTCTGCAAGCGGCCGCCGTCCCGCGAAGCCGTCCTCGATCCGGTGCCAGTAGCGGATCTCGTCCTCGCCCAGCCTCCAGCAGAGCAGGACCGTCTCGTCCCCGTGGAGCGCCGGAAAGTCGATCAGGCCCTCGTCGACGTCCTTCACCTCGGCGCCGTGCTCGGCGATCGCGTCGACGGCGCGGGCGAGCGAGCGCGCCTCGCGCTCGACCACCGCCGCCGCGTCGGCGAGGACGGCGGGCGGGATGCCGCCGCCGTTGCCGCGAATGCTGCCCTCGAGCTCCTCCTGGCGCGCGAGGGCGGCGACGTGCGCGCGGCGGTGCTCGACCATCCGCTCGACGAGCGGCCGCACGTGCACGAGCTCGGCGTTCGCCTCGTCCGGGGTGAAGTGCCTCATCGGCTCAACCATATGATCGACGTCCGTGAACGTCGAGGCGGTGACCATCGACGCGTACGGCACCCTCGTGCGCCTGCGCGATCCCGTGCCGCGCCTGCGGGCTGCCCTACGGTCCCGTGGCGTCGAGCGGGACGAGGAGACGGTGCGGCGCGCCTTCGGCGCAGAGGTCGCCTTCTACGTCGACCGCTCGCACGAAGGACGCGACGAGGCGACGCTCGCCCTCCTGCGGCGCGACTGCACGGAGGTGTTCCTCTCGGCCGCCGGCGCCGATCTCGACGCGGGCGGGTTCGCGGACGCGTTCGTCGGCGCACTCGCGTTCGAGCCGGAGCCGGGCGCGGTCGACGCGTGCCGCACGCTCGCGGCAGCCGGCCTGAAGCTCGCCGTCGTCTCCAACTGGGACGTCGGGCTGCACGACCATCTGCGCGACGTGGGGCTGCACGACCTCGTCGACGCCGTCGTCACGTCGGCGGAAGCGGGCGCTCCAAAACCGTCGCCCGCGTCTTCGAACGCGCGCTTGCCGCTTCTGGACGTCGCCGCAGGCGACGTCATTCACGTCGGGGACGCGGAGGCCGACGCGGAAGGCGCGCGGGCGGCCGGCATTCGCTTCGAGCCGGCGCCGCTCGCCGACGCGGCGAAGAGGATCCTCGGATGAGCAAGCGCGCGCGCCTCGTCGCCTGGACGCTGCTCGTCCTCTCGATCGCCGCGATCAACTATCTGGCCCGGTTCACAGGCACCGGCAATGCGTCGAGCAGCGCGCGGAACAACGAGATCTACAGCTACTCGACATTCGCAGGCGGGCTCATCATCTACGCGCTGTGGCTCGTGTTCGTGCTCGCCATCGCGGGCAACGATCGCGACCTGCTCGCGCTGCGCAGGCCGCAGTCGTGGATGCGGGGCGCACGGCTCGCGGTCGGCGCAATCGCCGCCATCTACGTCCTCGAGGCCGCCGTGTCGCTCATCCCGCTGCCGGAGAGCCCGGGCAAGGAGCAGGGGCTGACGCCGACGCACTGGGAGCCGTCGCACGCAGGTGCGTTCGCCGCGAACGTCGTCCTCTTCACGCTCGTCGCACCGCTCGTCGAGGAGCTCACGTTCCGCGGGCTCGGCCAGTCGCTGCTGCTCGCCTTCATGGGGCCGTGGCCGTCCGCTCCTCCTCGTCGGGTTGGCGTTCGGCCTCGCACACGGGCTCGTCGAGGCGCTGCTCGTCCTCGTCCCGTTCGGCGCCGCGCTCGCGTGGCTCCGCAACCGGACCGACAGCGTCTACCCGGGGATGGTCGTGCACGGGCTGTTCAACGGCGTCGCACTCGCCGCGGCCGTGCTCGGCTGAGCGAGGCTACTCCTCTTCGCCGTTTTCGACCGCGAACTGGTCGGGCGTGACCTCGTCGAGGAAGTTGCGGAACTTCGCCACCTCGTCGTCGAGACGCTCCTGGTCGATCTCCTCGCCCTCGAACTCGATCGCGGACTCCTCGATGACGCGGTCGGCGGCGAAGATCGGCGCTTCGGCGCGGATCGCGAGCGCGATCGCGTCGGACGGGCGCGAGTCGACCTCGATCTCGCTGCCGTCCTGCTGCAGCGTGATCTGCGCGTAGAACGTGTTCTCCCGCAGCTCGGTGACGGTGATGCGGATGATCTGCGCGCCGAGCTGGTCGAGCACGTCGCTCAGGAGGTCGTGCGTCATCGGCCGCGGGGGCGCCTGGCTCTGCAGCTTCATGAGAATCGCCGCCGCCTCGGGATGGCCGATCCAGATCGGCAGGAACTTGTTTCCGTCGGCGGTCTTCAGCAGAACGATCGGCTGCTTGCCGACCAAGTCGAAGCTGACGCCGTAGATGAGCATCTCCTGCATCCCCGACCTCGAGGCGAATATAGCTCAGGCACGCGGCTCCAAACCCGTATCCGGGGCTCGACCGCGGCCGTTGAGCCGGCGATGCTCCATCACTGGCTCGACGACATCGAGGCCTTCGAGGCCATCTCGCAGGACCACGAGGCGCGCCGGATCTTCCTCCGCATGTCCGCGATGTCGCGCGTCGGCTCCCTGCCCGGCTTCCTCGAGCAGGTCGCGCGGGATCGCGGGCTCGACGACGAGACGAAGGGCCAGCTGGCCGAGCTCGCGCAGGACGAGAGCTTCCTCCTCGCGGTCGAGGAGTACCTCCGCCGCACCCAGCGGAACCACTGAGCCGCGCTATATTGGCGGGCGCTCGCGGGCGATTAGCTCAGTTGGTTAGAGCGCCGCTCTGATAAGGCGGAGGTCCGTGGTTCGAATCCACGATCGCCCATTCTTGGCCCGCACAACGCGCGCTACGCAAGCGATACGCGTCCGCTCGCTCGACCAACTAGCGCGGTTCTGACGGTCGAGGGCGCGGGCCAGGAGATCGCTGCGGAAAGCTCACCACTCGCCCGATTGGCGCGTCGCCAACAACGGCGTCGCGCACTTTCGCAGTCCGGTATTCCCGCAGCAGTGCCACCAACGCAGCCGTTTCCGTCGTCGCACCGTAGAGCAGGGCACCAACAAGTTCCTTTCTTGGCACCCGCCCGTGACCCTCTCGGTACAGAAGCTCTGTCAAGGTCTCAAGACGCTCGCTGAGCGGGATTGGAACGAGAACGCCGAGGTTGCACTCGCGCTGTTCTACAAGTCGTGCGCTAGGGCTGAAATCGTAAGTTGGAGGCCGACGCATGTCCGTCCGTGAATGGACCTAGACTAGATGAACCTCTCCCAATACTCTAATCGCCGAGGCGACGGATGTCCCGGCCGCAAGAGGAGTCCCTGAATCCCCATGGCGACGGCCGAAGCTCGCGAACCTACGGTCCATCCAAAGAATCAGCTCAACGAGCTCACCGGACGCGACTGGATTCAGGAGACAAAGAGCGTCTGGACACAGCGCGGGCTCGGAAAGGATCACCCCGAGGCGCAGATCGAGCGCGAGCATCCCGCACCGTTCAGCTTTTCCGACATCTCGCGGCTGGTCCTCTTCTTCACCAAGTCGAACGAGCGCATCCTCGACCCGTTCTGCGGAGTGGCCTCAAGCCTTAAGGCCGCCGCCGTGAACGGGCGGCGGGGTGTGGGAATCGAACTGAGTCGCGAGTGGGTGGACTTGAGCAACAAGCGTCTTGCGCTTGAAGTTGCCGATGGCTCACCGCAGAGCGTGATTGAAGGCGACAGCCGTGATGTGTTGCCGACGCTTGAGGACGACAGCTTCGATTTCGTCGTGACGAGCCCGCCGTACTGGGGGATCCTGAACAAGAAGGCCGACCACAAGGTCAAAGAGCACCGCGTCAACAACGGCCTCGCAACAAACTACAGCGACGACGAGCGTGACCTCGCCAACATCGCTGACTACGACGCCTTCCTCCGCGAGCTAACCGGCGTCTTTGCGCAGTGTCGCCGCGTCCTTCGTCCTGGTCGGTACATGAGTGTCGTCGTCAGCGACTTCCGACACGGCTCAGCGTTCATCCCGTTCCACGCTGACCTTCAACGAGCGCTCACCGACGAGGGCTGGAAGTTAAAGGGGATCAACGTCCTTGTACAGAACCACAAGTCGCTATACCCCTATGGGTATCCGTACGCATTCGTCTCGAATATCCACCACCAGTACATCATGATCTTCCAGAAGTGACGATCGTTGCCGTAGAACGTCAACTACAGCTGGGTGATGTCGGCCACGACGAACCCGGAATCCGCGCACTCCGAGAACTCCCGTATCAGGCGGCGCCATACAACGCGCGTAACTGGGGCCACCCGTTTCATTCGATGTGCTCGTACCCGAGCAAGATCAAGCCGGCAATCGCCCACTTTCTCGTCCAGTTGTTTAGTTCTCCCGGAGAAGTCGTCCTCGACCCGTTCTGCGGTGTCGGCACGATCCCGTTTGAGGCGTGCAGTCAAGGGCGCGTGGGTCTCGGCTCCGACCTCAACCCGCTCGCGGCAACGGTTACGCGGGCGAAGGTGACGCTCCCTGTCCAGTCGGACATTGACTCGCTCCTCGCGGAGCTCGACCAGTCGCTGGACAGACCAGAGAATGAGGACGTCCCGGAGGAGATAGCGTCGTTCTTCCACCCACGCACGCTGGACGAACTCGTCGCGGCGCGTCAGTTCCTGCTCGCTGCGATCGCGAACGCTCCAACAACCGCCCCGGCATCTTTCTTGATGGCGTGCCTTGCGCACATTCTCCATGGCAATCGGCCCTACGCCCTGAGCCGCCGCTCACATAACGTCATCCCGATCCCACCGAAGGGCGAGTTCGTGTACAAGCCTTTGATGGCGTCGCTGCGCCTGAAGGTGGAGCGCCTCCTCGCACGCCCGCTTCCCACGTCCTTCGTGGGAGGCGCGGCCGCTCGTGTCTCGTTCACCGACGTTCGGAGCTTCGCTCCCGTCGTCGACCATGTGATCTCGTCGCCGCCGTTCCTCGGCACGACGCACTTCGTTCGACAAAATCGACTACGCCTCTGGCTCTGCGGCTGGGACTACACCCATCAAGACGAGGCGAAACCGGAGTTCCTTGAACATCAGCGCGGGCTCGACCCGTACAAGATGATTCTTCCCCCGATGCACGAAGTGCTTCGACAAGGCGGGCGGTGTGTGCTCCATCTCGGCGTCGTGAAGAACATCGATATGGCCGCGGCCATCGCGTCGGAGGCAACCGAAGCTGGGTTCTGCGTCGACGCGATCGTTTACGAAGATGCTGCGCATCTCGAATCGCATGGCCGGACTGACCGCGGCGGCACGCACAGACATCAGTTCTTGGTGCTCACGAAGAACTGATCGGTACGGCTTAGGTCATTCGAAATGGGCCGCCGTCTCGTTGAGGGACTGGAGGAGGCCTTCGCCAATCGCGTACGCCCCGATCTCAAGAACGTCCAAGAGGGCACAAAGCTCCTCGTCCACAGCCCGCTCGTAGACAACGGCACGCTCGACATCGCGATCCGGATACCGCGGGCGTACGTTGAGATGTTCGTAGGACAGAAGCTGACCGATCGCCAGCCGAGTTTGCGTCAGATCGTCCGTCTCCAAGGTCTTGACCTCGTAGAGCCTGAGCAAGGCGGGCTCTCCAGGCACCCGCAACAGGTCAAACGATGCGCTGTCCTCGAAGAGCTCGACTCCGTCCTCCTCGAGTAGTTCGAGTAGCGCCGCGACTACGTCTTGGTGTCGCCGCGTGCGCTCGAACCGGAGCCTCGTGGCGGCAATCTGCTCTTCGCGGGACAGCGTCGCCCATCCTTCGGGATCGCCTGCCGCATCCCGACGAATCCGATCTGACCGCGCCGTACGAGGCGCCCCTCTCGTTCGCCGGCGAGGGGCTGCAGGTCGACGATCGCGTTCCAATTCGATCGGACGAGCCGTATAGCCCTCGCCGAGGGCGGCGCGGCCTTCATCCGTCAACGTATACGGCGCACCCCCGAACGTCCGGTGGATCAGATTGGCCTGTTCGGCGAGCTTCGGAAGGATCTTGCGTGCGTTCCTGACCTGCGGCGCGGTCGAACCGATTGCCGTTATGCGACTGACCTCGGACAACCCGACCAGCAGACTAATGCGCTGATACTCGCGATCGCTGTCGTCGACAGCCTCAAGTGCGAGCTCGGCCCCTTGGCGCTGAACGATCTCGTGGTCGCCAACCAGCCGCAGGAGCACGCGGACGGGATGGGAGACGTTCCCATCCTCATCCTCGACCGCGAGATCTATCAAGGCGCGTTGCCACTCAGCCAGCTGCCCTGGGGCGTCGTCCGTCGCCAGGAACGCCTCGCCTCGTCCAGTCAGGCGCCACATATCGTCAAGCCAACCGAGATAGCGAAGCGTTCGACGCAGTTCGCGGGCCGCCGTGCGGGGACCTTGATTGCCGGGTGGCCGCCGCTGGATGCGGGAGATCCGCTCTTCAAGCGGCAGCTCAGGATGCTCGCGAAGGGTGTTGATCCCACGCCGCGTGAGTTCATAGCCGAGCACTCCGTCGTCGCCCACGTTCAGGCTCCGTCCATTGAGGTCACGGATCGTCGCCAGCGTTCCGCGCAACTTCAGGAAGTCGCCGTACTGGTGCGGGAAATTCTTCATAGTTCGCGTGGTCCTATCGGACCGTGTAGACAAAGTCGACCGAGGAGACGGCCGTGGCGCAGCGGGGAGAGATTCAGCAGCGAGCCTGGGAAGTTCTCAAGGCCGGAGGGACCAAGACCTCGCAGGAAGTCGCTGATCAGATGATCGCGGGCGGCTACAGCCCTGCGGCAACAAAGAGTCCGTCGCAGCTACGACGCAGCGTGTGGGTCGCCCTTACTCGCGACGCCCGCGTGCGGAAAGTCGCGCCGGGGAAGTTCGCCGCGAAGTAGAGCAGGCCGAACCGCTCTTGCGCCGTCCTCGCCACAAGGGCGACAGGGGGCCGAATGCGGTCCGATCCGGTAACGCTTGGTTGAGTCAATATTCGCCGCCAAATTCCGACCTGTTCGCCTCGTTAGCAGGGACTACGCGTTAGCGGGGGGCTCGCCCTGATGCGGCGGAGGTCCGTGGTTCGAATCCACGATCGCCCATTTCGGCCTGCCGAGCCGCCATTCCGGGAACGGCGCATATGCGTCGCGCGGCGCGGACGTCTCCTCCTCGACGCCTGCGTGGTGTCGCAGCGCGAGCTCCGAGCGCGGATAGAAGATCGTCCTCCCCTCGAGTCGAGCTCCGACCATCAGGAGAACGCACGGCGCCGTTCCGGCGCCGACGAACGAGTGGACGGTGCCCGCCGGGCAGTGCACGAAGTCCCAGCGGCGCAGCCGCCGTTCTTCCCCCTCGATGAGCGCGATGCACTCGCCGGCGAGGACGAGGAAGTCCTCCTGCGCCGACTCGCTGTGGTAGAGGCCGCTCGGTTTCCCCGGCTCGATCACCGTGAGCGTCACGCCGAGCTGCTCGAACCGCTGCGGCTCGAGGTCGGGACGATCGGCGAGCACGCGCGGCGACGACTCGAACACGCAGCGTGCGCCGAACGCGTCGTTGTGCACCCACGGCGCGTCGTCGGCGTTGACGACGAACCAGCCGGGCGTGACAGGCGCAAGGCCGGCGCCGACGTCCTCGAGTCGCGCCTCGGTCATGTCAGGAGCAATCCGGCCATGCGGCGCCGCGCGAGCCAGATGCCGAACACGCCGAGCACGACGAGGTAGCCGGCGTGGACGAGGTTGATCGGGCCGACGGTGCCGAGCGTGAGCGAGCGGATGAGCTCGATCGCGTGGTAGAGCGGCGAGAAGCGCACGAACCACTGGATCGCGACGGGGTACACGCGATCAGCGGATAGAACGTCGCGCTGAAGAGGAACATCGGCAGCTGAACGAGCTGCACCGTGTCGAAGTCCTGCCAGCTGCGGAGGAACGTCGACGCGCCGATCGCCATCCCGGCGAAGCCGAAGCCGACGACCATCGCCGCCGGCAGCGCGAGCAGCGCCCCACCACGAATGGATGAGCCCGAGCGACGGCGATCGTGATCACGAACGCCCGTCGCGTACAGCGACGCCGCGGAACTGCGCCCACGCCGTCTCGCCGACCGCGACGTCGGTCGGGCCGATCGGCGTCGACAGCATCGCGTCGTAGACCTTGCCGTAGCGCAGCTTCCAGAAGACGTTCGTCATGCCGTCGTAGACCGCGCCGTTCATCGCCGACGACGCGAGCAGCGCCGGCGCGATGTAGCTCGCGTACGAGACGCCGTGATCGCCCCGACGTAGTGGCCGAGTCCGAGCCCGAGGGAGAAGAGATAGAAGATCGGCTCGAAGAAGCCGCTCACGATCGTCAGCCACGAGCGGCGGTAGACCAGCAGGTTGCGCTCGAACAGCAGGTGGCCGCGCGTGCGGGTGAGCCGGACGGCGAGCGTGCTCACGTGACGAGCCTCCTTCGTGTACGTTCGGCGGGCGAGCAGCATCCCGGCCGCGAACCACGCGAGGAGATACGCGACGTGGCCGATCGACGGCCACAGCGTCGCCGTGCCGAGCGTCAGGTGGCGCATCAGGTCGACCGCCGTGCCACAGCGGCGTCGCGTACGCGACCTCGCGAAAGCCGTGCGGGAGCCGCGTCACCGGGAAGAACGTGCCCGAGAAGAGAAACATCGGCATGATCGCCGAAGCGGAAGAGCGCGTTGAACCCCTCGTCCTTCTTGAGCCACGCCGAGATCGCCGAGACCGGCGCCGAGAACGCGAGTCCGAGGAGATCGCGACCGGCCACGCCGCGATCGCCTCACGGCGAATGCACTGCGCCGAACGCGGCGATGACGCCGAGATAGATCGGCGGACACGAATGCGACGCGAGTCGCGACGTAGAGCTGGTGCCCGACGAGGAGGTCGCGCGATGCGCAGCGGCGTCGCGAGCATCGCGTGGAACTGCCGCGTCCACCGGATCGCGGCCATGCACCGGATACGACGACTCGAACGTCGCGATCTGCATCGCCGTGGCGCGCGAGCATCCCCGGCGCGACGAAGTCGAGATACGGCACGCCGAGCGCGTGTGCCGCGGCGCTTCACGACGCGCCGAGCCCGACGCCGAGCGCGGTCAGGTACAGCACCGGGTTGACGATGCTCGAGACGACGCTGCCGCGCCACGTCGCGCCGATACGAAGACGCAGCCAGTACTCGTACGCGCGAAGCGCGTACGTCCATCAGTCGATGAGCGTGCGGCCGGTGAGGCGGAGGAAGACGTCCTCGAGCGTCGAGCGGCGGACGAGCACGCTCTGCGGCTGCAGCCGCTCGTGCGCGACGCGGGACGAGCGCGTCGCCGTCGTCGGTGTAGAGAAGCAGCGCGGTCCGGCAGCACCTCGATGCGCGCGACCTGCCCGTCGAACACGCTCGGGCGCGACGTCCGGCGTATCGCCGGCGAAAGCGCAGCTCGACGACCTCGCGCGTCGAGAGCCGCTGGATCAGCTCGAGCGGCGAGCCCTCCTCGGCGATCTTGCCGCGGTCCATGATCACGAGCCGGTCGCAGAGCTGCTCCGCCTCGTCCATGTAGTGCGTCGTCAGCACGAGCGTCACGCCCTGCCGCTTGAGGCGGAAGAGCCTGTCCCAGACGACGTGCCGCGCCTGCGGGTCGAGGCCGGTCGTCGGCTCGTCGAGCAGCAGCAGCTCGGGATCGTTGACGAGCGAGCGCGCGATCGTCAGGCGGCGCTTCATGCCGCCGGAGAGCGGCTCGACCGTGTCCGTCGCGCGCTCGGAGAGCTGGACGAACTCGAGCAGCTCGTCGGCGCGCGTGCGCGACTCCTTGCGCGAGAGGCCGAAGTAGCGGCCGTAGATGAGGAGGTTCTCGCGCACGGTGAGCTCGTTGTCGAGCGTGTCGAGCTGCGGCACGACGCCGAGGCGACCGCGGATCTCCGGGCCGTCGTGCGCCGGGTCGAGGCCGAGCACGCGCAGCGTGCCGCCGGTCGGCGGGCGAGACGCAGCCGATCATCCGCATCGTCGAGCTCTTGCCGGCGCCGTTCGGGCCGAGGAAGCCGAACGCCTCGCCCCGCTGGACGTCGAAGTCGATGCCGTCGACGGCGGTGAGGTCTCCGAACTGCTTCGTCAGCCCGCGCGCATGGATCAGCGCTTCGCCCGCACTCATGCTGCGAGCCTAGCGCGAAGCTTTTTTAATCGGAGGCGCCGAACAAGTCGGCACCTCCTCCTATGGTCGGCGTCGCAAGCGAGCGCCTTATATGCGCGCGGATGCGCGCTCGAGCGCTTCGGCGAGCTCTTCGAGCTCGTGCTCGTCGGCGAACGCGAGCTCGATGCGGCTGCCGCTCACCTTCGCGTGGAAGCCGGTGAGCCGCTCGAGCGCGTCGCGCACGCGCGCGGCGAGCGCCGGGTCGACCGGTGTCGAGCGGACGCGCGGCTTCTGCTTCGCGCCGGCCCACTTCGCGCGCTGCTCGGCGACGCGGACGGAGAGGCCCTTCTGCACGATCTCGCGCGCAAGGCGGCGGCGCCCCTCGTTGTCGGGCACCGCGAGGACGGCGCGCGCGTGCCCTTCGGTCAGCTGGCCGCGCTCGACCATGCCGAGCACGTCGTCCGGCAGCTCGAGCAGGCGGATGCGGTTCGACACCGACGGCTTCGAACGGCCGACGCGTTCGGCGACGTCGCCGAGCGAGAGGCTGAACTCGTCGATGAGGACGCGCGTACGCGCGCGCTTCCTCGACCGGCGTCAGCTGCTCGCGCGCGACGTTCTCGATGAGACCGAGCAGGAGCGTGTCGCGGTCGTCGGTCTCGCGCACGACGGCCGGGACCGTCGTCTGGCCGGCCTCGCGCGCGGCACGCCAGCGGCGCTCGCCGGCGACGATCTCGTACCCGCCGGCGGTGCGCGGGCGGACGAGCAGCGGCTGGATGACGCCCTGCGAGCGGATCGACTCCGCGAGCCCCGTGCCGGCCTCGCCGTCGAAGCGCTTGCGCGGCTGCCGCGGGTTCGGGTGGATCACGTCGACGGCGAGCTCGACGAGCTCGGTCGCCGCCGGCTCGAGCCCGCCGACGAGGACCTCGAGGCCGCGGCCGAGGCCGCGTCTGTTAGCTGCGCTCGACAAGCTCCATCGCCACCTTCCAGTAGGCGTCGGCTCCGGCGGAGCGACGGTCGTACGCGATCGCCGGCAGTCCGTGGCTCGGCGCCTCCGCGAGGCGCACGGACCGCGGGACCGACGTCTTGAACACGAGCTCTCCGAAGTGCTTGCGGACCTCCGCCTCGACGTCCTGCGCGAGACGCGTCCGCGTGTCCACCATCGTCAGAGGACGCCGCCGACGCCGAGACGCGGATTCAGCCGCCGGCGGATGAGATCGATCGACTGCATGAGCTGCGTCAGGCCCTCGAGCGCGTAGTACTCCGCCTGCACCGGCACGAGCACGCGGTCGGCGGCCGCGAGCGCGTTCACCGTCAGCGGCCCGAGCGACGGCGGGCAGTCGATGAAGACGAAGTCGTACTGCGAGGTCCCGGACGCGAGCGCCTGCGCGAGATAGCGCTCGCCGTCCTCGCGCTGCGCGAGCTCGACGACCGCGCCGGCGAGATCCGGCTTCGACGGCACGAGGTCGAGGTTCGCGAACGCCGTGTGCTTCGCGAGCTCGGCGAGCGGGGCGCCGTCGAGCAGGTCGTAGCTCGAGGTGCCGTTCGCGCGCATGCCGAGTCCGGAGGTCGCGTTGGCCTGCGGATCGAGATCGACGACGAGCGCGCGCTGGCCGGCCTCCGCGAGGCACGCGGCGAGGTTTATCGCGGTCGTCGTCTTACCGACCCCGCCCTTCTGATTGGCGAGCGCGTAGATCCGGGCCACGCCCCCATTCTTCCTACGCGAGCGGACGCTTCTTCGGCATACCCGCACGGCGTGGGAATCCGGCAGGAGTGGGCGCCAGCTTTCGTACGAGGACGAGTCCGCCCCGTTCCTCGGGCACGTCGCCGCCGAGAAGCGCGGAGACCTGCCCGACGACCCGGAGAACGGCGCTCGGACCCACCCAGAGGAGCACGGCGCCCCCGGGGCGCACGAGCGGCAGGCACAGCTCGACCGCGACGGGCGGCGGTGCGAGCGCCTTTGCGAGTGCGATGCCGAACGCGTCGACCTCCTGCTCCTCGGCGCGGCCCCAGACGACGCGCGCGTTCGGCGGCGCCCACCGCTCGAGGAAGTCGCACTTGCGCCGCTCCGCCTCGAGCAGGACGAACTCACGATCGGGAAGCGCGAGGGCGAGCGGAATCCCGGGCGAGCCGCCGCCGGAGCCGACGTCGACGATCGGGCCGGGAAGCCCGCGCACGAGCTCGACGGCGCGCAGCGCATCGTCGACGAGCATCGCGTGCGCCTCCGCCTCGTCGTGGAGCGCGGTCATCCCGCGCGTCTCGACGACGGCGTGGAGCCAGGCGCCGAGAACGTCGCTCACGCCAGCACGAGCTCGTGCCACAGGAGACCGCCGGTCGCCGTGAAATCGACACGCGGGCGCCCTGGTTCCGATCCCTCGTAGACGGCCGCCCAGTCGAACGCCGACGCTGCGACAGCGGCGCCCCACGTATCCGCGGTCCAGAACGACATCTCGTGGAGCTGGTCGTGCACCTCTCCCGCCCGCGGGCCGGCGACGACCTCGAAGATCGAGCGGTGGAGCTCCGTGCCGCGCGCGGCGTCCCGAGACTCGACCGTCCACGTCGCACCGATGCGGAGTCCGTCACGGTCGACCTCCCATCTCGACGCGTCGCCGATGGTGGCGTCCAGGGCGAGCTGCACGAGATAGCGCGAGCCCGGCTCGAGCGCGCGGGCCATCGCTCGCAGATGCAATGCCACCTCGTCGTGCGAGAGGTGCCCGAGCGTGTTGATGGGACAGATCGCGCCGTCGAAGCGCGTGCCGAGGTCGAAGTCCGTCATGTCGCCGAGAACGACTGTTCCGGCATTCCGACCTCGTGCAAGCTCGGCCATCGCCGCAGACCGGTCGATCCCGGTGACGATCAGTCCCCGGGCAGCGAGCGGCGCGAACATGCGCCCCGAGCCGCAGCCGGGCTCGAGCACGCGCCGGCATCCTGGGCCGAGCCGTTCGACGAGCCAATCGGCCTCGTCCTCGACGTCCCAGTCGAAGACTGCGTCGTACAGATCTGCGAGGTCGTCGTAGAGGTCGCTCACTCCGGGGCGACGACGACGTACCGATTCGGCTCCGCTCCCTCCGAGCTCGTCTGCACGCCGTCGACCTCCTTGAGCTTGAGATGGACGACCTTGCGCTCGACCGCGGTCATCGGGTCGAGGTCGACCGGACGGCCGCTCGTCCGCACCTGATCCGCCGCGCGCAGCGCGAGCGTCTCCAGCGTCGCCCGCCGGCGCTCGCGATACCCGGCCGCGTCGACGACCACGTCCTTGCGCTCGTCGCCGAGCGCCCGGTGCGCGACGGCGTTGAGCGAGGTACTGGATCGCGTCGATCGTCTGGCCGTGCCGGCCGATGAGGATGCCCGCGTCCGCGGCTGTGCACGTCGCCACGACGGTCTCGTCGTCCTCGCGCACGTCGATGCGTGCGTCGACGCCGAGCGCGAGCGTGATCTGTGCGAGCAGCCCGCGTAGGTCGGAGGCGAAGTCGCTCTCGTCGATCGCGACGACGGCTGACGCCGGCGCCATCGCGACGACGCGGGCCGGCGCATACCCGACGCCGAGCAGACCGCGCTCGCCCTCGGACACGACCTCGAACTGCACCGCCGACTTGTCGAGCCCCGGATGACGCAGCTCGAGCTCGCGCAACGCCGCCCACTTCGCCTCGCCGACGGTCTCGCCCGTCGCCTCCACGGTGAGCATGCCGGCGTCGCTCATCTGCGTCGCGCCGCGCCCTTCTTCCGGCGCACCTTCCGGGGCTGGCCCGACGGCCGCTGCGCCTGCGGCTTCGGCTCGGGGCCGGACGGCTGCGTCCCGTTGCCGCCGCTGCCGGCATCGTCCTTCGGCGGCGTCCGGGAGCTGCGCTTCGAAGAGATCGGGCGCAGGTGTCTTCGGCATGAGCCGCCGGGTGATGAGCCCCTGGCCGACCGTCCACAGGTTCGTCGTCACCCAGTAGAGGACGAGGCCGGCGGGGAATCGCGCGATGACGAACACGAAGACGAGCGGCATGAGCATGAAGAACATCGCGCTGCGTCTTGTCGGCGGTCGCCGACATGTACAGCGTCGAGGCCATCTGGCTCACGACGTAGACGACGAGCAGCACGTAGCCGCCCCAGTGCGACGTCGTGTGCGCCGCGATCGACGGGATGAAGTGGAGGAACGAGAGATCCGATGGCCCTTCGGCGCGTGGAAGTGCCGCAGCGTGTAGTAGAGCGCGATGAAGACCGGGATCTGGACGAGCATCGGCAGGCACGAAGCGGCCGGGTTGATCTGGTTCTCCCGGTAGAACTTCATCAGCTCTTCGTTCTGCTTCGCCTTGTCGCTCTTGTACTTCTTCTGGATCTCCTTCATCTGCGGCGCGTAGCGCTGCAGGTTCTGCATCGAGTGGATCTGCTTCACCGTCAGCGGGACGAGCAGCATCCGCACGACGACCGTCGTCGCGACGATCGACCACGCCCACGGCAGGTGCAGCGTCCCGTGGAACCAGTCGAGGACGTGACGCATCACGGTGCTCGAGCTGGCTGATGATCGGAATCGCGTAGACGATCATCGGACGGGGTCGAAGCCTCCGTGGCTCCACGGGTTGCAGCGCAGAAGCCGCCAGCCGGCGAGGAAGCTGCCGCGGAGGAGGCCCTTCTGCCGCACCGCGTCGATCGCATACTGCGAGCAGGACGGGTGGTACTTGCAGGTCGTCGGGAAGAGCGCGCCCCACGTGGCGCGGTAGACCCAGACGGCGGCGACGCCGAGGCGGTACATCAGGCGGCGGCCTTCGTCAGGGCGAGCACCTCGTCGACGCGCTCGCCGAGCCAGTCGAAGCCGTTGGCCGAAGCCGCCTCCGCGAAGCCGGGCCGCACGATCAGGACGTAGTCCTGCCCGGCCGGCACCCGGTCGAGGCGGGCGTGCCAGAGCTCGCGGAGCTGGCGCTTGATCTTGTTCCGCGCGACCGCGTTCCCGACCGAGCGCGGGACGGAGAGGCCGAACCGCGGGTCGGCGGGCTCGTCCTGGTTGAACCAGTAGAGGACGAGGAAGCGCGTCGAGACCGAGCGGCCGTGCCGGTACACGGCATCGAAGTCCCGCGAGCGGGACAGACGATTCGCGCGCTTCACAGGTCTGAAGGTTACGCCGAGAGACGCGCGCGGCCCTTCAGCCGGCGCTTCTTCAGGATCAGGCGTCCGGCGCGCGTCGACATCCGGGCGCGGAACCCGTGCTTGCGCTTTCGGCGCCGGACGTTTGGCTGGTAGGTGCGCTTCACGAGAGAAAAGGGTCGAAAGAGGGAGAAACGCTGGTTCGGGACCGGCGCGAACGGCCAGTATAGACGACGATCGTCCACCGACTTGTCCACAGGCGCACGCCGCACAACGATGCGGAGCAAGAGAGTTTCCCCCATACTTGTCCACAGCTGTGGAGGGATTCGAGGGGCCTCGAAAGCCCCTGCAAAGCGACTCCTTTTTACCCTGATTTGGCGCCCTGCTAGTGTCGCGTTCCGGTTCACGAGGGAGGAGTTGGCGGCAGGGTGGAGGACCAAATCGAGCTGACTGCGGAGAGCCTGTGGAGTGACGTTTCCAGTCGGCTCAGGAGCGCCCTCAACAACACGACGTACGACACCTGGTTCGCCCACACGGCGGGCGTCGCTCTCGACGAGAGCCGGTTCGTCCTCGCCGTCCCGAACGACTTCACGCGCGACTGGATCGAGGGCCACTTCCTCGAGCTGATCGGCGCGGCCATCCGCGACATCACCGGCGTCTCCCGCCGGATCGACCTCGAGGTGACGAGCGGCGCCCCGGCGCCGGCGGCGTCCGAGTCCCCCGCCCCGGCGGCCGCCCGCGTGGCGCCGGTCGAGCGGCTCGTCCCCCCGCACCGGCCCGAGAGCGGCGGCTTCAACGCGAAGTACACGTTCGACTCCTTCGTCATCGGCTCGTCCAACCGGTTCGCCCACGCGGCCGCGCTCGCGGTCGCCGAGGCGCCGGCGCAGGCGTACAACCCGCTCTTCATCTACGGCAGCACGGGCCTGGGGAAGACCCACCTCCTGCAGGCGATCGCCCAGTACGTGAGCGAGCACTCGTCCGAGATGAGCGTGCGCTATGTCACGAGCGAGACGTTCATGAACGACTTCATCAACTCCCTCCGCGACAAGCGGATCGAGGGCTTCAAGCAGCGCTACCGCACGTACGACGTCCTCCTCATCGACGACGTGCAGTTCTTCGAGCACAAGGAGCGGATCCAGGAGGAGTTCTTCCACACCTTCAACTCGCTCTACGAGGCCGGCTCGCAGATCGTCATGTCGAGCGACCGGCCGCCGCGGGACATCGCGACGCTCGAGGAGCGCCTCCGCAGCCGCTTCGAATGGGGCCTCATCACCGACATCCAGCCGCCCGACCTCGAGACGCGCATCGCCATCCTGCGCAAGAAGGTCAAGACGGACGGGATCCACATCCCCGACCCGCAGGTGCTGACGTTCATCGCCGGCCGCGTGTCGACGAACATCCGCGAGCTCGAGGGCGCGCTCACGCGGGTCGTCGCGTTCTCGTCGCTCACCGGTCGCGCGATGTCCGTCGAGCTCTCCGGAGACGTCCTCAAGGACGTGTTCCCGCAGGGCGAGGCGGCGGAGGTCTCGATCAAGCGGATCCAGGACCTCGTGGCCGAGCGCTTCAACATGTCGCTCGAGGAGCTGTGCGGCGACAAGCGCTCCCAGAACATCGTCTATCCGCGCCAGGTGGCGATGTACCTCTCACGCGAGCTCACCGACTCGTCGCTGCCGAAGATCGGCAAGGAGTTCGGCGGCCGCGACCACACGACGGTCATCCACGCGACGTCGAAGATCGCCCGTCTCATCCGTGAGGACAGGTCTGTGTACAACCTCGTCCAGGAGCTCACCGCACGGGTGAAGCAGGTCCGCTGACTCGTGGCCCTGTTCGGTCCCCTCGTTTCGTCCCCAGGTCCTCTCCCAGGCGTCCGTGGCTCAGGCAGACGCTTTGCGCCCAACGTCCCCGTCGTCCACACTCCCTATTACTTCTACGAGGATTTATTAGATGATTGAAACTGACATCGTGGCGACCGCAGGCCTGAGGATTACGTGCTCGAAGGACGAGCTCGGCGCAGGCTCTCGGCGTCGTCGCGCGGGCACTGTCGACGCGAACGTCTGTGCAGATCCTGTCGGGGATCCTGCTCGAGGCTCGCGGCAGCGGAGCTGCGGCTCGCGGCGACCGACATGGAGGTCTCGCTGCGCGCGACCGTGGCCGCGCAGATCGAAGGCGACGGGTCGATCGTCCTGCCGGGCAAGACGCTCGTCGACATCGCACGCCTTCTTCCGGGCGACGAGGTGACGATCGAGCACCGGCCGGCCGAGTCGGTCGTGCACGTCACCGCCGGCAGCGCGAGCTACACGCTGCACACGTACAACGCCGAGGACTTCCCGCGGCTGCCCGAGGTGGACGCTGTCGCGACGTTCGCGGTCGACCGGGAGTCGCTGCTCGAGACGATCGGACGCGTGGCCCGCGCCGCCTCGCGTGACGAGTCGCGCCCGGTGCTCACCGGCATCCTCGTGCAGTTCGGCGGCGGCAAGCTCGTCATGGCCGCGACGGACTCGTACCGGCTCGCGGTGAAGGAGACGACGTTCTCGGGCAACGTGCCCGATCTCGAGGCGATCGTCCCGAGCCGCTCGCTCCAGGAGCTCGCCCGCATCGCGGGCTCGGGCGACGAGGTCGAGATCGGCGTCCAGGAGAACCAGGTGCTCTTCGCGAGCGACGGCGTCTGGCTCACGACGCGCCGCATCGACGGCCAGTTCCCGAACTACCGCCAGCTCCTCCCCGAGTCGTTCGAGTACGAGCTCACGATTCCGCGCCTCGAGCTGCTCGACGTCATCCGCCGCGCGTCGGTGATGATCCAGCGCTCGACGCCGCTGCAGCTGCGCTTCGCAGAGGGCGAGCTCACCGTCGTTGCGCGGACGCACGAGGTGGGCGAGTCGCAGGAGTCGCTGCCGGTCGCGTTCACCGGCGACACGCTCGAGATCGGGTTCAACGCGGACTTCCTCCGCGACGGCCTCGAGCTGCTCGACACCGAGGACGTGCGGGTGAAGCTCATCAGTCCGCTGCGGCCGGCCGTGATCCAGGGCGAGGGGGACGACTTCACGTACCTCGTCATGCCGATCCGCCTGCCCGGCTAGCTCGCTGATCGTCGAGACGGTCTCGCTCCGCAGCTTCCGGTCGTACGAACGGCTCGAGCTTCGCCTCGAGCCGGGGCTCGTGCTCGCCACCGGGCCGAACGGCGCCGGCAAGACGAACCTCCTCGAAGCGCTCCACGTCGGGACGCAGGGCTTCTCGCCGCGCACGCGGACCGATCGCCAGCTCGTGCGGTTCGGTGACTCCGCCGCGCGGATCGGCGTGCGTGGACGCCGGCTCGACGTGCCCGTCGAGATCGAGATGACGCTCGAGGTCGGCGCCGCGAAGCAGGCGAAGCTCAACGGCGCGCCGCTGCGGACGGTCGAGCATCTGCGCAGCGAGCTGACGACGCTCGTGTTCACGCCGGATCGCCTCGGCGTCGTGAAGGGTGCGCCCGCCGCCCGCCGCGCGTACTTCGACCGCGCGCTCGGCCGTCTCTCGCCCGCGCGTGCGCAGCTGCCGGCCGACTACGGGGCCGCGGTCGCGCAGCGCAACGCGTCCCTTCGCCGCATCTCCGCCGGCGCTTCGTCACGCGCCGCACTCGAGCCGTGGACGCAGCAGGTGGTCGAGCTCGGCCTCGCGCTCGTCGCCGCACGCAAGGAGATGCTCGCGCTGGTCGCGCCGCCGTTCGCCGTTCACGCGGCTGCGCTCGGCCTCGACGACGGCGAGCTGCGCTACGTCGGCGAGCCGCCGACCGTGGAGCAGCTCGAGGCGCGCCTCGAGCGTGATCTCGACCGCGGCGTCACCGGTCTCGGTCCGCATCTCGACGACGTCGTCATCGCGTCCGGCACACGCGAGCTGCGCGAGTTCGGATCCCAGGGCGAGCAGCGGCTCGCGATCCTCGCGCTTCTGCTCGCGGAGGCGGAGCTCGATCTCCGAGCGCCGCGGCGTGCCGCCGCTGCTCCTCCTCGACGACGTGCTCTCGGAGCTCGATCCCGC
Organism: uncultured Actinomycetes bacterium; assembly: GCA_963802685.1. GTDB lineage: Bacteria > Actinomycetota > Thermoleophilia > Gaiellales > Gaiellaceae > Palsa-739. The sequence continues at coordinate 201,616 of CAWDJG010000007.1, read as the reverse complement.
GCGGCGGCGCATCCTCGCCGAGCGCGTCGCGCGCACGGGGCAGACGCTCATCACCGCGACCGACCCGGCGATGCTGCCGGCCGATCCGGACCAGCTCGTGGAGGTGAGCGGTGGAACCGCTCGGTGACGACGTCCGCAAAGAGCTCGGGCGGTTCGGTCCGCAGGGTGGCATCGGCGATGTGGTCGCCGCCTGGCCCGCCGCCGTCGGCGCGGAGATCGCGCGCAGCGCGTGGCCGGCGCGATTCCAGCGCGACGGGACGCTGATCGTGCACGCGCGCGATTCCGTGTGGGCGTTCGAGCTGACGCAGCGCGCGGGCGAGATCTGCGAGCGGCTCCCGAACGTCGCCGCCCTGAAGTTCGTTCCCGGTCCGCTCCCGGAGGCTACGGTGGAGATCGCACAGGCGGTACCGGAGGGGTCTCCGGCGCCCTCGCCGGAGCAGGTCGAGCAGGCAGCTTCGTGGGCCGCCGGAATCGCCGACGAAGAGCTTCGGAACGTCGTCGCAAAAGCTGCCGAGTTGTCTCTCGCTCGGGCAACGAACGACCGCTCGTTCTGATACACTTCAGAGCGCCCGCAAATGCGGTATTTGCAGGGCTTTTTTCATGGCTGAAGAGACCTACACAGCAAAAGACATCACCGTTCTGGAGGGGCTCGAGCCGGTCCGGCTCCGGCCGGGCATGTACATCGGCTCGACCGGCCTCCGCGGCCTCCACCACCTCGTCTACGAAGTGGTCGACAACTCGGTCGACGAAGCCCTCGCGGGCCGCAACGACCGCATCGAGGTGACCCTCCACCCGGACCACTCCGTCACGGTCCAGGACTGGGGCGGCGGCATCCCCGTCGACGTCATGAAGGACCAGAACCTGCCCGCTCTCACGGTCGTGCTGACGAAGCTCCACGCCGGCGGCAAGTTCGGCGGCAGCGGCTACAAGGTCTCCGGCGGCCTGCACGGCGTCGGCGTCTCCGTCGTGAACGCGCTCTCCGAATGGCTCGTCGCCGAGGTCCATCGCGACGGCAAGGCGTACCGGCAGGAATTCGCGCGCGGCGTGCCGCAGGGCGACATGCAGGTGGTCGGCGACGCGCCCGGCAGCGGCACGACGATCACGTTCATGCCCGACTCCGAGATCTTCGAGGAGCTCGACGTCGAGGCCGGAACCGTCACGCAGCGCCTGCGCGAGACGGCCTTCCTCACGAAGGGCCTGTACATCAAGCTCGTCGACGAGCGCGCCGAGGGCAAGACGATCGAGTTCCACTACGAGGGCGGCATCCGCGACTTCGTCGCCTACGTGAACGAGTCGAAGGAGCCGATCCACCGTCACATCGCGTACTTCGAGAACGAGACCGACGTCGGCATCGCCGAGGTGGCGATGCAGTGGAACAGCTCGTATCAGGATTCGATCTTCTCGTTCGCGAACAACATCAACACGATCGAGGGCGGAACGCACATGCAGGGCTTCCGCTCGGCGCTCACGCGCACCCTGAACAAGTACGCCCGCGACAAGGGCCTCCTGAAGGAGAAGGAGGACAACCTCGAGGGCGAGGACGTGCGCGAGGGCCTCGCCGCCGTCATCTCGGTGAAGCTCCAGAACCCGCAGTTCGAGGGTCAGACGAAGGGCAAGCTCGGCAACCCGCAGATCGCCGGCTTCGTCGAGGCCACCGTGAACGCGAAGCTCTCGGAGTTCCTCGAGGAGAACCCGACCGACGCGAAGCAGATCGTGACGAAGGCGATCGCGGCATCGCGCGCCCGTCAGGCCGCGCGCAAGGCGCGTGAGCTGACGCGGCGGAAGTCGGCGCTCGAGAGCATGTCGCTGCCGGGCAAGCTCGCCGACTGCACGATCCGCGATCCCGAGTCCGCCGAGCTCTTCGTCGTCGAGGGCGACTCGGCCGGCGGGCCGGCGAAGCAGGGCCGCGACCGCACATACCAGGCTGTCCTGCCGCTGCGCGGGAAGATCATCAACAGCGAGAAGAACCGCATCAACAAGGTTCTCTCCAACAACGAGATCCAGGCCATGATCACCGCGATCGGCACGGGCATCGGCGAGGAGTTCGACGTCACCGCGCTGCGCTACCACCGCGTCATCGTCATGACCGACGCCGACGTCGACGGTGCGCACATCCGGACGCTCGTGTTGACGTTCCTCTACCGGCACATGCGGGAGCTGTTCGAGCGCGGCCACGTGTACATCGCCGTGCCGCCGCTCTACCGGGTGAAGCTCGGCAACCAGGAGTTCTACTTCGAGAAGGAAGCGCAGCTCGAGGATCTGCTCGTGCGCGAGCGCTTCGACGAGATGGACGTCCACGACCGCGACGGCAAGCAGGTGAAGCTGTCGGAGGCGCGGTGGAAGCGATTCACCAGTGCGCTCGCCGAGTTCGAGGGCTGGTCGGCGCGCCTGCGCGCGGACTTCGGCCATCACGCGGCCGATCTCGCCGTGTCGCACCGCCTCGTCGAGCTCGACGCACTCACGCCTGCCGCGCTCGAGATCGCGATCGCGAAGCTGCCCGCGAACGGCTACACGCTGTCGGTGCTCGCCCGCACGGACGAGGGCCTCCAGGTGAAGGTCGTCGAGGAGGAGACGTCGGCCGCGCAGACGATCGCGCTCTCCGCCGAGCTGTTGTCGTCGCCGATCTACGCGAACCTGCGGAAGGCGTACGCGAAGCTCGCCGAGGTCGTCGGTCCGCCGCCGTTCACGCTCGCCCTCGGCAAGAAGTCCGCCGCGGCCGAGACGTTCTCGGAGCTGCGCCAGGGCGCTCTCGATCTCGCGAAAGAGGTCGGCATCCAGCTCTCGCGCTTCAAAGGCCTCGGCGAGATGAACGCCGACCAGCTGTGGGAGACGACGATGGATCCGGCGAAGCGGCTCCTCATCCGCGTCGACGTCGAGGACGCGCACGCGGCCGACCGGCTGATGTCGATGCTGATGGGAGACCAGGTCGAGCCGCGCCGCCAGTTCATCGAGGAGAACGCAAGAGACGTGACCTTCCTCGATGTATAGGGCCGCCTGTGTCTGAGGTCGATACCGGAGCACTGGGCGCGGGCCGCATCGAGCCGCGCGAGCTCGAGGCGGAGATGCGCTCGAGCTATCTCGACTACGCGATGTCGGTCATCGTCGGGCGCGCGCTGCCCGACGCCCGCGACGGGCTGAAGCCCGTCCACCGCCGCGTCCTCTACGGGATGCACGAGGCGGGCCTGCAGCCGAACAAGCCGTACAAGAAGGCGGCCGCCACCGTCGGCGACGTCATGGGCCGCTACCACCCGCACGGTGACCAGGCGATCTACGACACGCTCGTGCGCATGGCGCAGCCGTTCTCGCTGCGCTATCCCCTCGTCGACGGCCAGGGCAACTTCGGCTCGGTCGACGACGACCCGCCGGCCGCGATGCGCTACACCGAAGCACGACTTTCGAAGATGGCGACGGAGATGCTCCGCGACATCGACGCGAACACCGTCGACTTCGGGCCGAACTACGACGAGTCGCGGCGCGAGCCGAGCGTGCTCCCGTCGCGGTTCCCGAACCTGCTCGTCAACGGCTCCGCCGGCATCGCCGTCGGCATGGCGACGAACATGCCGCCGCACCATCTCGGCGAGACGATCGACGCGGTCGTCGCGATGATCGACGACCCGGAGGTCAACGTCGAGGGCCTGATGAAGCACATCAAGGGCCCCGACTTCCCGACAGGCGCGTACATCGTGGGCCGCGCGGGCATCCGCGACGCATACCGCACCGGCCGCGGCCGCGTCGTCATGCGCGCGCGCGCCCACATCGAGGAGCTGCGCGGCGGCAAGTCGGCGATCGTCATCACGGAGCTCCCGTACGGCGTGAAGAAGGGCGGCGACGCCGGCGTCATCCGGAAGATCGCCGACCTCGTCCAGGACAAGGTGCTCACCGAGATCTCCGATCTCGCGGATCACTCCGACCGCAGCGGCATGCGCATCCAGGTCGAGCTCAAGCGCGACGCCGTCCCGCAGGTCGCGCTCAACAAGCTCTTCAAACACACGCCGCTCCAGGCGACGTTCGGCTACAACGCCGTCGCGCTCGTGGACAACGTGCCGCGGACGCTGTCGCTGCTCCAGCTGATCCAGTACTACCTCGACTTCCAGCGCGAGGTCGTCACCCGCCGCTCGAAGGACGAGCTGCGAAAGCTCGAGTCGCGCGTGCACGTCCTCGAGGGCTACCTCAAGGCGCTCGACGTCCTCGACCAGGTGATCGCGCTCATCCGCGCGGCGGCGGACGCCGACGCGGCGCGCACCGGCTTGATGGACGAGTTCGGGTTCAGCGAGATCCAGGCGCAGGCGATCCTCGACCTGCGGCTCCGCGCACTCACCGCGCTCGAGCGCAACGAGGTCGAGCGCGAGTACAAGGACAAGATGGAGCGCATCGGCGAGCTGCGCGAGATCCTCGGCGACCAGGCGCGCATCGACGCGCTCATCCGCGAGGAGCTCCTCGAGATCAAGCAGGTCTACGGCCGCAACGACGACCGTCGCACCGAGATCATCGCCGCCGAGGAAGAGCTCGAGCTCGAAGACATGATCGCGGAAGAGGACATGGTGATCGCGATCACGCGGTCCGGCTACATCAAGCGGCTACCGGTCACCGCGTATCGCGAGCAGAAGCGCGGCGGCATCGGCGTGATGGGCATGGACCTGAAGGAGGACGACTACATCGAGCACCTGTTCGTCGCCTCGACGCACGACTACATCCTCTTCTTCACGAACGTCGGCAAGGTCTACCGGCTCAAGGTGCACGAGCTGCCGCTCGGCTCGCGCCAGTCGAAGGGCCGCGCGATCGTCAACCTCCTGCCGTTCCGCCAGACCGAGCAGGTCCGTGCCGTCGTGCAGACGCGCGACTTCTCCGAGGCGAAGTACCTCGTGTTCGGCACGAAGAACGGCGTCGTGAAGAAGACGGAGCTCGCGTCGTACAACACGCCGCTGCGCGCCGATGGGATCATCGCCATCAAGATGCGCGAGGGCGACGAGCTCGTCGGCGTGCGCCACTCGTCGGGCGACGACGACATCCTCATGGTGTCGAAGCTCGGCCAGGCGATCCGGTTCAACGAGAAGGACGTGCGCGCGATGGGCCGCGACACCTCCGGCGTCGCCGGCATGCGGATGCGCAAGGACGACGAGGTCATGTCGGTGAACATCGCGCAGGACGACTCCGACCTCCTCGTCGTGACCGAGAACGGGTACGGCAAGCGCACGCGCGTCGCCGACTACCCGCGCAAGGGACGCGGCGGCATGGGCGTGAAGACGATCCAGCTCACGGAGGCGAAGGGCACGCTCGCCGGCGCCCGCGTCGTCCGGGACGGTTACCAGGTGATGCTCATCTCCACCGGCGGGACGGTCATCCGGATGCCGGTGGACGAGATCAAGCGGCTCGGCCGGGCGACCCAGGGGGTCATCGTCATGCGGCTCCGCGGCGACGAGCGGGTCTCCTCGCTCGCCCCCGTCGTGGACTCCGAGGGGAACGGGAACGGCACCGACGGCGAGGTCGCCGAGGAGCCCGAGGCCGAGTAGCTCCCTCCGGTCGGGGAGCCTCCGGAAGAACCCCCCTTCCAAAACGGAAGAAACCCTTCTATAACTCTCAACCGCGGGGTCGAAATCTCCTCGACGGTGGGGACGGACATGGCGATCAACAGGCAGGTCGACTTTCTAGAACCAATAAACCTGGCCGAGCACCTCGGCAAGGTGGAGCTCTACCTCGGCCAGGTCTGCCAGATCGCCGGCATCTCGAAGATGCAGCTCGACTACTGGACGAACAAGGCCCAGATTCCCACGAAGGGGAAGAAGCAGCGCATCTACGACATCGACGCGCTCGAGACCGTGATGCTCATCAAGCAGGCGAAGGACAAAGGGCTGAACCTCGGAGCGGCGATCGAGGCCGCCCGCCGGTTCAGGGCGCAGCAGCCGGCGTAGCCGGGCGGATCAGCCGGACTTGCCGGCGCGATCGAGGAACGGCTTGATGAGGTCGATCGGCGCGGGGAAGATGATGGTCGACGTGTTGCCGGCGCCGAGCTCGAGGAGCGTCTGCAGGTAGCGCAGCTGGAGCGCGATCGGGTGCTCCTCGATGACGATCGCCGCGTCCTTCAGCCGCTCGGCCGCCTGGTACTCGCCCTCGGCGTTGATGATCTTCGCGCGCCGTTCGCGCTCGGCCTCCGCCTGCCGCGCCATCGCGCGCTGCATGCCGGCGGGGATCTCGACGTCCTTCACCTCGACGATCGAGACCTTGATGCCCCACGGGCCGGTGGCGCCGTCGATGATCTCCTGGAGGATCGCGTTGATCTTCTCGCGCTCGGAGAGGAGCTCGTCGAGCATGTGCTGGCCGAGCACGGCGCGCAGCGTCGTCTGCGCGATCTGCGACGTCGCGACCATGAAGTTCTCCACCTGCACGATCGCCGCGTTCGGGTCGACGATGCGGAAGTACGCGACCGCGTTCACGCGCACGGGCACGTTGTCCTTCGTGATGACTTCCTGCGGCGGGATGTTGAGCGTGATCGTGCGCAGGTCGACCTTCACGAGCTGGTCGACGAGCGGGATCTTCCAGACGATGCCGGGCCCGCGCGGCGGGTCGAGCAGGCGTCCGAGCCGGAACATGATCCCCCGCTCGTACTCCCGCATGATCCTGACGAAACCGAGCACCGGGGTCCAGCCTACCGCTTAACGGTCAGCTCGAGGCCGTGGACGCCCTCGACCTCGACCTGCTCGCCCGGGACGAGGTCGCTCTCGTCCTTCGTGTGGGCCTGCCACAGCTCGCCGTTGACGTAGACGAGGCCCGGCGCCCGCACCTCTCCGCTCCGGCCGACGATCGACTGTGGACCGACCGACACGGGCAGCCTGCGCGCTGCGAAGCCCTTGCCGAGCGCGAACGCCCAGAAGGCGCCGATGGCGCTGCCGATGCCGACGATGAGCCACGTGTTCACGTGGTACGGCGCGGGCTCGTTCTGGAACAGCAGCGCCATCCCGAACCCGAGCGCGACGAGGCCGCCGATGGTCAGCGCGCCGTGCGTCATCGCGTGCAGGTCGATGACGAGGAGGGCGACGCCGAGCAGGATGAGCGCCACACCTCCCCAGCTCGGGTTGAGGATCGAGAACCCGTACAGCGCGATGACGAGGCTCACCGCGCCGAGCGCGCCCGGCAGGACGATCCCCGGGTGGAGCACCTCGAAGATGAGCCCGACGATGCCGGCGAGGAAGAAGATGCTGATGAGGTTCGGATCGATGACGGTGTTGAGCAGCCGCGTGATGAACCCGGGCTTCACCGTGTCGATCTGGGCGCCGGCGAGATGGAGCGTGTAGGGCCGCTGCGCGTCCTTCGTGTGGTAGCCGTTCAGGCGGTTCAGGAGCGCGGGCAGCGTCGGCGCGATCATGTCGATGACGTTCATGTGCAGCGCTTGCGTCGCCGTCAGGTTCGACGCGACGCGCACCGCCTTCGACGGCCACGTCGTGTTCCGGTGATGCGCCTGCGCGAGCGCCGTCAGCGACGCGACCGAGTCGTTGATCACCTTCCGGCGCAGGTCGGAGCCGATGTTCTGGCCGCTCGAGTCGATCGGCGTCGACGAGCCGATGTTCGTCGTCGGAGCCATTGCGAGCACGTCCGCCGCCTCCGACACCCACACACCCGCCGACGCTGCGCGCGCGCCGTTCGGCGAGACGTAGACGATGACCGGCAGCTTCGCGTTCAGCTCGGCGTTGAAGATCGTCTTCATCGACGTCGAGAGGCCGCCGGGCGTATCGAGCAGGATGACGGCGGCGTCGTAGTGGTCGGACGCCGCGCGCGAGAGCTCGTGCGTGAGGTAGCCCTGCGTCACCGGGTTGATCTCGAGGTCGGGCCCGAACGTGATCGCGAGCACCCTGGGCCTCGCGGCGGCACCCGCCGTGCCGACGAGGATGAGCGCGACGAGCGCGACGAGGAACGTGCGCTTGGCCACGAACATCAGGATACGCCGCACCAGGCGTCGTACCGCTGCTCGAGCTCGAGGAGGATGGCGGCGAGGAGCGGGGCCCGCGGCAGCTCGCGGCCGAGCTCGACGCGGAGCGAGGTCGGCGGCTTGACCGTCTCCGTCGGCAGCTCTGTCTCGTCCTGGTTGACGTTCACCCCGACGCCGAGGACGACGCGTCCGCTCGCCGCTTCCGGGAGGATGCCCGCCACCTTGCGGCCGCCGACCATGACGTCGTTCGGATGGAGCACCGTCGCCTCGACGGGCAGCGCCGCCGCGACCGCTTCGCCGGCGAGGACCGACAGCTCGGCCCACACCGCGACCGGCCGGGCGGGGCGGAGCAGGACGGAGAAGAGGAGGCCTCGCCCCGGAGCGTCCTCCCAGACGCGTCCCAGCCGGCCACGTCCTTCCGTCTGGTGGTCGGTCGCCACCGTCGCGCCTTCGGGATCCCCGTCCGCGAGCAGGCGCTGCGTCGATTCGCACTCCGGCAGGTGCCGGTACGGCTTGCCGAGTCGTCCGCGCAGGAGCGGGAGCACGATCTCGGGCGAGAGATCCGACACGCCCAACTAGACTAGTCGGGCTGTGAAGGCCATCCGGCAGCCGTTGCGCCCGCAGGCCGCTCCTGTCTACGAGAAGCTGAGCGACCCGATTCTCGTGAGGCGCGCGAAAGACGGCGACCGGTCGGCGCTCGAGGCGCTCTGCGAGCGGCACGCACCCCGGGTGGAGCGGCTTGCGCGCCACATCCTGCGCGATCCTGAGGACGCCGGCGACGCGGCCCAGGAGGCGCTCGCGAAGATGTGCGTCCGCCTGCACCAGTTCCGCGGCGACGCCCAATTCTCGACATGGCTGCACCGGCTCGTCGTCAACACGTGCCGCGACGCGGCCGAGCGGCGGGCCGCACGCATCACCGAGCCGCTCGACGACGAGATCCGCGCCGGCACGACGGGCGACCCCGTCCGGGCTGCCGGCATGGCCGAGCTCCGCCGTGAGCTGTGCGACTCGCTCGCGGAGATCTCGCCGCGCCAGGCGCAGGTGGTCGTGCTCAAGGACGCGATGGGCTACTCGTTCGAGGAGATCGCCGAGGCCGCGGGCATGCCGGTCGGCACCGCGAAGTGCCACGCGCATCGCGGCCGCAGCCGCATGCGCGAGCGGCTCGAGGACAGAGTCGCTTGAGTCCGCCTCGGGCCCCGTTCGGCCGGGACGTGATCATGGAGCTCATCCCGCACCGCCCGCCGTTCCTCCTCGTGGACGAGATCCTCGAGCTCGAGCCCGGCAAGCGCGTCGTCGGCCGGCGGGAGATCCGCGCCGACGACTGGTGGTTCCCGGGCCACTTCCCCGAGCGGCCGGTCATGCCCGGCGTCCTCACGGTCGAGGCGATCGCGCAGGCCGGCGCCGTCGCGGTCCTCGCCGACGAGGCCAACCGCGGGAAGATCCCGTTCTTCGCCGGCATCGACAGCTGCCGCTTCAAGCGGATCGTCGAGCCGGGAGACGTCCTCACGCTCGAGTGCGAGTTCGTCCGCGTGCGCGGCCCGATCGCGAAGGGCGAGGGCCGGGCAAGCGTCGACGGCGAGCTTGCGGTCGAGGCGGTCCTGACAGTCTTCGTCGGCGAATGATCGGAACCGCCAGGAAGGGGATCGAGGTGTCCATCACCGGGCTCGGGTGCAAGGTGCCCGACCGCGTGGTGACGAACGACGAGCTGTCGCAGCACGTCGACACCTCGGACGCATGGATCATGGAGCGAACCGGGATCCGCGAGCGCCGCATCGCCGCGCCCGAGGAGGCGCTCTCCGACCTCGCGCTGCCGGCCGCCCGCGACGCGCTCGCGCAGGCGGGGCTCGAGGGGAAGGACGTCGATCTCCTCATCGTCGCCACCGTCACGCCGGACATGGCCTTCCCGTCCACGGCTGCGCTCCTGGCCGACGCGCTCGGGGCCGTCGACGCAGCCGCGTACGACCTCTCCGCCGGCTGCACGGGGTTCATGTACGCGCTCGCCCAGGCATACGGCATGCTTGCCGCGGGCCTCGCGAAGCGGGCACTCGTCGTCGGCGGCGACGTGCTCTCCCGCATCCTCGACTGGGACGACCGCTCGACGCTCGTCCTGTTCGGCGACGGCGCGGGCGCCGTCGTCCTCGAGATCGTGCCCGAGCAGGGCTTTATCGGCTTCGAGCTCGGCGCCGACGGCGGCGGCGGGGCGAACCTCTGGCTCCCCGGCAGCGGCTCGCGGATCTTCGAGGATCCCGACAGGCTCGTGAAGATGAACGGGCGCGAGGTCTTCAAGTTCGCCACCCGGGTTCTCGTCCAGTCGGCCGAGGACATACTCGCCAAGTGCGAGCTCTCGATCGACGACGTGGACGTCTACGTGCCCCACCAGGCGAACGTCCGGATCATCGACCACGCAACCCGGAAGCTCGGCGTTCCGTCTGATCGGGTGGTGATCAACGTCGATCGGTATGGCAACACCTCCTCGGGATCCATCCCGCTCGCGCTGGCCGAGGCGGCAGCCGACGGCAGGCTTCGGCCTGGCAAGCTCGTACTCATGACGGGAATGGGAGCCGGTCTCACCTGGGGGAGCGCGCTCATGCGCTGGACCATGGAGGTTGCGGCATGACCAAGATCGCGTTCTGCTTCCCCGGCCAGGGCTCCGTCGAGCCCGGCATGGGCCGCGACATCGCCGAGGCGGTCGCCGAGGCCCGCAGCGTGTACGAGCGTGCCAGCGCCGCCTCGAGCCTCGATCTCGAGCGGCTCTGCTTCCACGCCGACGCGTCGGAGCTCCTCGACACCGCTGTCCAGCAGCCGGCGCTCGTCGCCACCGAGCTCGCCGTCCTCGCCGCGATTCGGGCGCGCGGGATCGAGCCGGACTACGTCGTCGGCCATTCCGTCGGGGAGTTCGCGGCGGTCGCGGCCGCGCGTGCGATGACGGAGGAGGAGGCGATCGCACTCGTGCGCGAGCGCGGCATCGCGATGGCGGAAGCCGCCGCACGGCATCCCGGTTCGATGGCCGCGATCCTCGGGCTCGAGGACGAAGTCGTCGAGACGCTCTGCCGCAAGATCCTCGGCGTGTGGCCCGCGAACTACAACTGCCCCGGCCAGATCGTCATCTCGGGGGAGAACGACGCCGTCGACGAGTGCTGTGAGCTCGCGCAGGAGGCGGGCGCACGGCGCGCCGTGAAGCTCAAGGTGTCGGGCGCGTTCCACTCGCCGCTCGTCGCCCGCGCCGCCGACCGGCTGCGCCCGGCAATCGATCGCGTGAAGTTCCAGGAGCCCGTCGCCCCGTTCATGTCCACCGTCACTGCGCGGATCGAGTCCGCGCAGCGGATTGCGCCGCTGCTCGTCGACCAGCTCACGGCGCCCGTGCGGTTCACGCAGTCGGCGACCGAGCTCGTCCGCGAGGGCGTGCGCACGTTCGTCGAGATCGGTCCGGGCAACGTGCTGTCGGGGCTCGTGAAGCGCATCGACCGAAGCGTCAAGACCGTGTCGGTGAACAGCCTCACCGCGCTCGACGAGCTCCACAAGGTGCTCGCCGCCGAGTCGTGAGCTTCGCTTCGCTCGAAGGGAAGACGGCGCTCGTCACCGGTGCGTCGCGCGGCATCGGCCGGGCGATCGCTGCCGAGCTGGCGCGCGCCGGCGCGTCTGTCGTCGTCGGCTACCGCTCCGGCAAGGACGAAGCTGACGCGCTCGCGGCGGAGATCGGCGGCCGCGCCGTGCAGGCAGACGTGTCGAACGCGGAGGACGCCAAGCGGCTCGTCGAGGAAGCCGGCGACCTCGACATCCTCGTGAACAACGCCGGCCTGACGAGGGACGGCCTCCTCGCGCGCATGTCCGACGACGACTGGCGAACCGTGATGGATACGAACCTCTCCTCCGTCTTCTACACGTGCCGCGCCGTGTGCCGGCCGATGATGAAGAGGCGCGCCGGCGCGATCGTCAACGTCTCGTCCATCGTCGGCGTCCACGGGAACTGGGGCCAGACGAACTACGCCGCCTCGAAAGCCGGGATCATCGGCTTCACGAAGTCGCTGGCCCGCGAGCTCGGCAGCCGCAACGTCCGGGCGAACGTCGTCGCTCCGGGCTACGTCAAGACGCAGCTCACCGAGGTCCTCCCCGAGGAGGCGACCGCGGCGATGCTCCAGAACACCCCGCTCGGCCGTCTTGGAGAACCGACGGACGTGGCAGGCGCGGTACGCTTCCTCTGTTCCGACGAGGCCTCGTTCATCACAGGCGAGGTATTGCTCGTCGACGGCGGAATGGGAATGTGACCACCGACAACGGCTCACTCAACGGGCGACGCCGCGTCGTCATCACCGGCCTGGGCGCGCTTACGCCGCTCGGCCTCGACGTGCGCTCCTCCTGGGACGCCCTGATCCGCGGCGAGTCCGGGGCGGGGCCGATCACCCACTTCGACGCCTCTGCGTACCCGGTCACGTTCGCGTGCGAGGTGAAGGACTTCAACCCGTCGGACTGGATCGACCACAAGCAGGCGCGGCGCATGGACCGGTTCGCGCAGCTCATCGTCGCCGCCGCGCGCCAGGCCGAGCAGGACTCGGGCCTCGACGTCGCCGCGGAGGCCGACCGCGTCGGCGCGGCGATCGCCACCGGCATCGGCGGGCTGACGTCGTTCCAGGACTGCCACGACACGCTCCGCGACCGCGGGCCCGACCGCGTGAATCCGTTTGCGATTCCCGCGATCATCCCGAACATGGGCGCCGGCTGGGTGTCGATGGAGCTCGGCACCAAGGGGCCGCTCGCATCCGAATGCACGGCGTGCGCCGCGTCGAACATGGCGATCGGCGACGGCACGGACGCGATCCGTCTCGGACGCGCCGACGTGATGTTCTGCGGCGGCACCGAAGCGGCGATCAACAAGGTCGGCATCGCCGGCTTCGGCGCGATGCGCGCTCTCTCCCGCCGCAACGACGATCCGAAGCATGCATCGCGCCCCTTCGATCTCAAGCGCGACGGGTTCGTCATGGGCGAGGCCGCGGCGGTGCTCGTGCTCGAGGAGCTCGAGCATGCGCGTGCGCGCGGCGCGAAGATCTACGCGGAGATCGGCGGCTACGGCGCATCGGCCGACGCGAGCCACATCACCGAGCCCGACCCGACGGGAGTGAATCCCGCGCGTGCGCTCAAGATGGCGATGGCGGATGCCGGTGTCACCGCCGACCAGGTCGACTACGTGAACGCGCACGCGACGTCGACGCCGATCGGCGACTCGAGCGAGACGCGCGTCATCAAGCTCGCACTCGGCGAGGAGGACGCACGTCGCATCGCGATCTCGGGCACGAAGGGCGCGACCGGCCACTGCCTCGGCGGCGCGGGCGCGGTCGAGGCGCTGTTCACGACGCTCGCCGTGCACGAGGGCATCCTGCCGCCGACGATCAACTACGAGTACGAGGATCCCGAGTGCGATCTCGACTACGTGCCGAACGAGGCGCGCAAGGCAGAGGTCAACGTCGCGATCAACAACTCGTTCGGCTTTGGCGGGCATAACGCTTGCGTCGGTTCGCACGTCCGTCGCGCCGAGGTAGCGTCACGTCCGTTGGACGAGCTCGTAGTCGTACGCCGCTCGCGGCGAGCGCGACGCTGGACCATCGACGTTCCGTGGGGCGCGCCGGCGCGTCTCACCGTGCCCGCGTGGACGCCGGACGCGGAGATCGACCGTCTGTTGCACGACCACCGCGACTGGCTCGCCGCCCAGCGTGCGCAACAGAAGCCGCGGCTCGGCCTCGACGCGCGACGCATCTCCGAGCTCGAGGGACGGCGCGCAGCGCGCGAGCTCGTCCGCATGCTCGTCGACGAGGAAGCGCAGGAGCTCGGCGTCGAGGTGGCGCGCATCACGATCCGCGACCAGCGCACGCGCTGGGGATCGTGCTCCGCGTCCGGGACGCTCTCGTTCAACTGGCGGCTCGTGCTCGCCCCGTTCGAGGTGCTCGACTACGTCGTCGTGCACGAGCTCTGCCACCTGCGCGAGGCGAACCACTCGCGCCGCTTCTGGCGGCTCGTCGAGAGCCGCCGTCCCGATTGGCGGGAGCAGCGCAACTGGCTGAACCAGCACGGCCCCGAGCTGCTCGCGTTCAGGCCTGCGGCCTGAGATACGCGTCCGAGCCGTCGAGCCAGTCCTGACGCGGTGGGTGGAAGACGTCGACGTCGAGCGTGTCCTCGAGCGCCTCCGCTTCGTGCGGCAGGTTGCGCGGGATGCAGAGCACTTCGCCCGCCCCGAGTTCCACTACTTCTTCCCCGTTCTCGCCGAGGCGGAAGCGGAGCCGGCCCTCGAGGATGTAGGCCACCTGCTCGTTCTCGTGGGAGTGCCTCGGAACGACGCAGCCCTTGCGCAGGAAGACCTGCGTGATCATGAGGTCGCCGCCGGTGACGATGCGGCGGCTCAGCAGCGGCGACACCTCTTCGAGGGGCACGTCGTCCCACCGGTAGTGCTTCGCGAGATCAGCCATGATGCGGAGTATGGACCGGTGGGCGACCTTCGACTGCTACGGGACGCTGATCGACTGGAACGGCGGGATCGGCCGCGAGCTCGAGCGGCTGTTCGGCGCCGGCCAGTCGGCGCGGCTCCTGCACGCGTACCACGAGGTCGAGCCGGAGGTGCAGCGCGAGGATCCGTCGCGGACGTATCGCGACGTCCTCACGCAGACGCTCGTCCGCCTCGCGCAGCGCGAGTCCCTCCCGCTTCCCGCCGACGAGCACGACGCGCTCGCGCGCTCGCTGCCCGAATGGCAGCCGTTCCCGGAGGTCCGGACCTCGCTCGAGGAAGCGCGCGCCCGCGGCTGGAAGCTCGTCGATCCTCTCCAACACCGACCGCGACTACATCGACGCGTCGATGGCGACGCTCGGCGTCCCGTTCGAGCTCGCGATCGTTGCCTCGGAGATCGGGTCGTACAAGCCGGCGCACGGGCACTGGGACGCGTTCTACGCGCGCACGGGAGCTGATCGCGCGCGACACGTGCACGTGGGCGCGAGCCTCTTCCACGACGTCGCGCCGGCGCGGGAGCTCGGTCTGCGCACGATCTGGATCAACCGGCTCGGCGAGCAGCCCGAGCCGCAGCCCGACGTCGAGCTGCACACGCTCGGCGGGCTTGCGGACGCGCTCGACTCGCTCGTGTCATGAACATCCGTCCGATCGATCCGGCGGTCGACATCGCCACGCTCGTCGCCATGGTTCGAGCGGATGAGGAGGCGCTTCGCGGCCGCCCCTCGCACGTCGAAGGGGCCGACGTGCGCATGTGGTTGACGCGGACCGATCTCGAGCACGACTCGTGGCTCGTCGAGGACGAAGGCCGCGCGGTCGCGGCCGGATGGGGCGGCACCGTCGAAGGCGAGGCCGGCGAGTTCGCGGGCATCGTCGCGCAGGGGGCCAAGGGCCGCGGGCTCGGCTTGCAGCTCGTCGAACGGGGCGAGGCGTCCGCCACGGGGAAGGGGGCGCGGCTCGTTCGGACGTGGGTACCGCCGGAGGACGCCTCTGCAGCCGCTCTCCTCGGCGGCAGGGGCTATCGCGAGGTGCGCCGGTTCTACGAGATGGCGATCGAGCTGCCGGGCGAGCCGATCGTGCCTGCACTTCCGGCGCCGCTCGTCCTCGACACGTTCCGCGACGAGGACGCTGCCGGATTCTACGGCGGGATGATGGAGTCGTTCGAGGACCACTGGGAGTGGCACGGCCCGCCGTTCGACGAATGGTGGAAGATTCGCAGCGAGGACGACCGCTCACTGTGGTTTCTCGTGCGCGACGGCGACGAGATCGCGGCAGTCGCCCGAAACGAGGCGCGCGAGGCGGGCGGCTACGTCGGGCTGCTCGGAGTCCGTCGCGCGTGGCGGGGCCGCGGGCTCGCCAAGGCCCTGCTTGCGCACACGTTCGCGGAGTTCTGGCGGCGCGGATTCACGCGCGTCAGCCTCGGCGTCGACGCCGAGAGCCCCACGGGTGCGACGAAGCTCTACGAGCGGATGGGAATGACCGTGGAATCCGCGACGGTCGTCTACGAGAGGTCGTTCGCATGAGTCTGCTTCGCGCGAAGTGCCCGACCTGCCGCGCGTTCACCGCGGTCGCGGTCGGCAACGACTACGAGTGCCATTCGTGCGGCCGGACGTTCGCCGCGGGGCTCGTCCGCGTGCCGCGCGCATGGGGCGACGGCGGCGAAGAGATGATCGAGGCCGCAGGCCTGCTGCTGAGCTATCCGGAGGCGTCCGTCGTCGAGGAGGACTCGCTCGTCGCGCAGACGCTCGCCGTCGCGTCCGATCTGCCGGCGCGCCCGCTCGTTCTCGGGGGCTGCTGCTGCTCGCACATCGGCGCCGTCGAGGGGCTGGCGGCGCGGCACGAGCGGCTCGGTGTCATCTGGCTCGACGCGCACGGCGACCTGAACACGCCGCAGACGTCACCGTCCGGCAACGAATGGGGGATGCCGTTGCGGATGCTCCTCGACGGCGGCGCAGTCGAGGCGCGGGACGTCGCGGTCGTCGGCGCGCGGAATCTCGATCCACCCGAGGTCGAGTTCATGGCGGCGGCCGGCATCGACGCCGACGTCGAGCGAGTTCTTGCGGGGGCGTCCGCCGTCTACGTCGCCCTCGACTGCGACGTCTTCGATCCGGACGAGATGACCGTGTTCATGCCGGAGCCGGGCGGGATGACGGTCGAGGCGGCCGAGCGCCTCTTCGGCGAGATCCGCGGCCGGACGACCGTCGCCGGAGCGGGATTGACCGGTCTGGCGCCGGATCCCGCGAATGTCGAGCCGCTCGAGCGGCTCTGCGCCGCCCTCGGCTTCTAGACGCAACCTCCCGGCGGCAAGCCCGGTCTAAGCTAGCGCCGTGGCCAAGATCGACGTTTCGATCGAAACCGATGACAAGCCGGCTCCACCGCCGAAGCACCCGAACACCTGCCCGAGCTGTCATTCGCACTATCGCGACGACGAGCTCGAGCGCGCGCTCTGGGTGTGCGCGCAGTGCGGCCACCATTTCGCGATGCGCGCGCGGGCGCGAATCGCTTCGCTCGTCGACGAAGGGTCGTTCGTCGAAGAGGCGGCGGATCTCCACTCGGAGGACCCGCTCGGCTTCTTCGACCTGCGTCCCTACACCGAGCGGCTTGCGGAGGCGGAGATGTCGACCGGCCTCGCGGACGCGATGATCATCGGGCAGGCGACGATCGAAGGGCGTGGCTGCGTGCTCGCGGTCATGGACTTCGCGTTCATGGGCGGCTCGATGGGGAGCGTCGTCGGCGAGAAGTTCTCCCGCGCGTGCGACTCGGCGATCGAGCGATCCGCACCGCTCGTCTCGGTGACGGCGTCCGGCGGTGCGCGCATGCAGGAGGGAATCCTCTCGCTCATGCAGCTGCCGAAGACGATCGCCGCGGTCGAGGACCTGCACGACGCGGGCGTGGGGATGGTCTCGATCATGGCGCACCCGACGACGGGTGGAGTGCTCGCGAGCTTCGCGACGCTCGGCGACGTCCTTCTCGCCGAGCCGGGCGCGCTCATGTCGTTCGCCGGCCCCCGGGTCGTACAGGAGCTCACGCGCGAGAAGCTCCCGGACGACTTCGGCCGCGCCGAGCAGAACCTCCGCTTCGGCCAGATCGACGCGATCGTCCCCCGACCGGAGATCCGCGCCACCGTCGCGCGGCTCCTGAGGCTCTTCGATGCCCCCGTCTGAGCACGAGCTCCGTCTTCGCGAGCGGCTGAGCCGCCTGCGCAGCGTGCCGCTGCTCGGCGGCGCCAAGCTGTCGGGAGAGCTCCAGCGCCTCCAGCGCCAGCTCGACCGGATCGGCGAGGAGCCGACCGGCGACGACATCTGGCGCTCGGTCGAGCTCGCACGCCATTCGAACCGTCCGTACACGCTCGACTACGTCGACAGGCTCCTCGACGACTGGTTCGAGCTGCACGGCGACCGGTCGCGCGCCGACGACCCCGCGATGATCGCCGGCATCGGGAAGCTCGGCGGCCGGACGGTCGTGCTCGTCGGGCAGCAGAAGGGCCGCGACATCCACCAGCGCACAGAGCGCCGCTTCGGCATGTCGAACCCGGAGGGCTACGCGAAGGCGATGCGCGCGATGGAGCTCGCCGACCGGCACGGCTTTCCGGTGGTCACGCTCGTCGACACCCCGGGCGCCTACCCCGGTGTGAACGCCGAGCAGCACGGCCAGGGAGCGGCGATCGCCAATTCCCAGGCGGTCATGGCCCGGCTGACGGTGCCGATCGTCACCTGCGTCATCGGCGAGGGCGGCTCGGGCGGCGCGATCGCGATCGCACTCGGCGACCGCGTCCTCATGCAGGAGCACGCCATCTACTCCGTCATCTCGCCGGAAGGCTGCGCCATGATCCTCTGGCGCGACGCCGGGGAGGCGAAGAAGGCCGCTGCCGCGTTCAAGCCGGACGCCGCGCACTGCCTCGAGCTGGGCGTCATCGACGGCATCGTCCCCGAGCCTCCCGGCGGGGCGCACGTGGACTACCGGGAAGCGGCCCGGATGCTGGGCGAATCCCTCCGGGACGTCGCTCGACGAGCTCGTGGACGTGCCAGGGGACGAGCTCCGCCGCCGGCGGCGGGCGAAGTTCCGCTCGCTCGGCGTATTCGCATAGGTTTCTGCAGGTTCTGCAGGCGCCTATCCACAGCGTCCACAGGCTTATCCCCGGCTAGGAACACCACTCGTAGAGGGTCTAGATACGACTCGAGGCCGGTAAAGACCGGCCTCGAGCATCGACCCCCCCGCTGGGTGGAGAAGCGAGTCGGAGCCTCCCCCCAGGCTCCGTCCCTAGTCATCACCGGACTGGCGGTACCCAAACATCGTCCGGGCGGATAGAAAGCCGGGGTGGGCGACGAGCTTCAGGAGTACCGGGAAAAGCGCGATCCGAAGAAGACGCCGGAGCCCTTTTCTAGTCGGCAATCGCGGAAGCGATTGCCGACATTCGTCGTCCAGCGGCACGCGGCCCGGCGCCTCCACTACGACTTCCGCCTCGAGCGGAACGGCGCGCTCGCCTCGTGGGCCGTGCCGAAGGGCGTGCCGCTCGAGCCGGGCGTCCGCGCGCTCGCCGTCCACGTCGAGGACCACCCGCTCGACTACGGCGGCTTCGAGGGCGAGATCCCGAAGGGCCAGTACGGCGCCGGCACCGTCGAGATCTGGGACGCCGGCACGTACGAGCTCGTCGAGGAGAAGCCGGACGGCGGCCTCACCGTCCGCCTCCACGGCAAGCGGCTCGAGGGTACGTGGACGCTCGTGCCGGCGGCGCTCGACGGGAACGAGAAGAACTGGCTCATCCTTCGCAAGCGCGACGAGGACGCCCCTGCGGGGCTGCGGAACGACTACCGGCCGATGCTCGCGACGCTCACGGAGCAGCTGCCAACCGGCGACGAGTGGCTCTTCGAGGTCAAGTGGGACGGGTACCGCGCGCTCGGGTACGTCCGCAACGGCGACGTGAAGCTCGTCAGCCGCAACGGCAACGATCTCACTGCACGCTTCCCCGACGTCGCGCGGGCGCTCGCGCAAGCGGTCCGTTCGCCCGACTGCGTCGTCGACGGCGAGGTGTGCGCACTCGACGACAACGGGCGGCCGAGCTTCTCGGCGATGCAGCAGGGCAAGCGCGACACGCCGATCGTCTACGCGGTGTTCGACGTCCTCGAGATCGACGGCGCACCCGTTCTCGACCTGCCGCTGACCGATCGGCGGCAACGCCTCGAGCAGCTGCTCGACCTGCGCGGGAAGACGGTGCAGCTCTCGGCGGCGTTCGACGACGGCCGCGCGCTCCTCGACGCCGCGACCGAGCAGAGGCTCGAAGGCGTGATGGCGAAGCGCGCCGGCTCGCGCTATCTCGAGGGCAAGCGCACGCGCGACTGGCTGAAGATCAAGACGCACGGCGAGCAGGAGTTCGTGATCGTCGGCTACACGAAGGGCGAGGGCCGGCGCGCCCACAGCTTCGGCTCGCTCGTGCTCGCGGTCAACGAGGGCGGGGAGCTGCGCTGGGTCGGCAATGCGGGGACGGGCTTCACGGAGCGGACGATCACCGCGCTGCTCGCTGCGCTCGCGCCGCTGCGCGTCGACGAGTCTCCGCTCGCCGTCGTCCCGAAGATGCCGCGCGTCCGCAAGGCCGACGTCGTGTGGGTGCGAGCCGGAGCTCGTCGCCGAGGTGAAGTTCGCCGAGTGGACACACGACGGGCACCTGCGGGCTCCCGTCTACCTGGGGCTGCGGGAGGACAAGACGGCGCCCGAGGTACGGGCGGAGAAGCCGTCGCGCGTGAAGCTGTCGAACGTCGACAAGGTCTTCTTCCCCGACGAGGGGATCACGAAGGGGGACCTGCTCGACTACTACGGTGCGGTCGCGTCCGTTCTCGTCCCGCACCTGCGCGAACGGCCGTTCACGATGCGCCGCTATCCGGACGGCGCGTTCGGCAAGGCGTTCTTCCAGAAGGACGCACCGCCCCACATGCCCGAGTGGATCCCGCGCTTCCGCGCGGAGGTGTCGACACGCGAG
This sequence comes from uncultured Actinomycetes bacterium, assembly GCA_963802685.1. Taxonomy (GTDB): domain Bacteria; phylum Actinomycetota; class Thermoleophilia; order Gaiellales; family Gaiellaceae; genus Palsa-739. Next base: position 181,234 of record CAWDJG010000007.1, on the reverse strand, counting down.
GCGCCGCGCCGGAGGAAGTCGATCTCCGCGCCGGTCGTGAACGACGAGGACGCGCTCCTCTGGATGGTGAACATGGGCTGCATCGACATGAACACGTGGTACTCGCGCGTCGACAAGCCGGACCGGCCGGACTTCGTGCTCTTCGACCTCGATCCGTCGCCCGACGTCGGCTTCCGCGAGACGGTGCAGGTTGCGCTCCTCGTCAAGGCCGCGCTCGACGCGCTCGGGCTCGAGTCGTTTGCGAAGACGTCGAGCGCCGACGGGATGCACGTGCTCGTCCCGGTCGAGCGGCGGTACACGTTCGACGACACGCGCGAGTTCTCGGAGATCGTCGCCGGCGCGATCGCGCGCACACATCGCGGTCTCGCGACGACGGAATGGTCGAAGTCGAAGCGGCGCGGCGTCCTTATCGACTCGAACCAGAACGGTGAGGGGAAGACGATCGCATCGGCGTACTCGGTGCGACCGCGCGCGGGCGCCCCCGTGTCGACGCCGTTGCGCTGGGACGAGGTGAACGAGGATCTCGATCCCGCGGCGTTCACGATGGAGGTCGTGCTCGAGCGCGTCCGCGAGCACGGCGATCTCTTCGCGGGCGTGCTGACCGGGAAGCAGCGCCTCGACCGCGCGTTGAAGGCGCTGCGCTAGCCCAGGCCCTCGGGGTGCCCGAGCGTCCCGAGCTCGACGACGTCCCGCCGGAAGAGCAGCGACGTCGTCCAGTCGGTGACGACGCGCAGCTTCCGCGACCAGAGCGGCAGCTGGTACAGGTGGTACGTCCGCGTCACCCACCAGCCGGGGAACCCACGCAGGCGCAGGCCGAGGACGTCGGCGATCCCCTTGTAACGGCCGAGCGTCGCCACCTGCCCGAGCATCCGGTAGCCGTACGGCTTCGGATCGCCGGCGAGGTTCTTCGCGAGCCGCCGCGCCTGCCGGAGCGCGTGCTGGCACGTCGGCGGGTCGGGCAGCTCCGCCCGCGTGTTCGGGACGCGCGCGCAGTCGCCGAGCGCCCAGACGTGCTCGTGGCCGCGCACGCGGAGCAGTTCGTCCACCTCGACGCGCCCGCGCTCGTCGAGCGGCACGCCGAGCTCGCCGACGAGCGGGTTCGGCGCGCACGCCCGCCGTCCACACGAGGGTGCGCGTCGGGATCGCCGTCCCGTCGCCGAGGACGGCTTCCTCCGCCGTCACCGCCTGGAGCGTCGTGCCGACGTGGATCTCGACGCCGCGGCCGGACAGCTCCTGCGCCGCGTAGTCGCCGAGGCGATGCGGGATCTCCGGCAGGATCTTCGGCGCCGCGTCCACGAGCACCCACCTGCGCGGAACGTCGCGGAGCCGCGGGTAGTAGCGCGCCGCGTCCTCGAGCGAGGTCGGAGAGCTCGGCGAGCGCCTCGACGCCCGCGTAGCCGGCGCCGACGAAGACGAACGCGAGCCGGCGCGCCTGCTCGGCCGGGTCGTCGCTCCGCGTCCGCCGCCTCGAGCTCGCTGCAGCACGTGGTTGCGCAGGTCGATCGCGTCGGCGAGCGACTTGAACGAGAGGCCGTGCTCGACGAGCCCGGGCACCGGCACGGTGCGCGGCACCGCTCCGAGCGCGAGCACGAGCTCGCTCCTACCGGATCGTGTGGGTGCCCGCGTCGGTCTCGACCGTCGCCGTCCGCGCGGTCGAGATCGACGCTCTCGGCTCGCCCGAGCAGGAGCTCCGCGTGCGGCGCACATGACGCGCAGCGGCACGACCGCGTGGCGCGGCTCGATCGTCCCCGACGCCGCCTCCGGCAGGAGCGGCGTGTAGAGCATGAAGTTCTCGAGGCTGACGATCGTCGCCCCGCGGGAACCGAGCAGGCGCGCGACGTACGCCCCGGCGAAGCCGCCGCCGAGGACGAGCACGCCTCCGCGTGCATCCCGCTCCACGGGTATCGTTCTACCATCCCACCGGTGGCAGGCGTCCAGATCTCCGTCGTCGGCAGCGGCGCGGAGAACGAGCAGCGGGCGGAGGCGGTCGGGCGGCTGCTGGCCGAACGCGGCGCCACCGTCGTCACCGGCGGGCGGGGCGAAGTCATGGCCGCGGCCGCGCGGGGCGCGAAGCGTGCCGGCGGGACGACGATCGGGATCCTCCCCGGCGAGACGCGCGACGGCATGAACGCCTGGACCGACCACGTCGTCGTCACCGGCATCGGCCATGCGCGCAACCTCGCCGTCGTCGCCTCGGGCGACGCCGTCATCGCGGTGGGAGGGCGGTACGGCACGCTCGCGGAGATCGGCTTCGCGCTCACGCTCGGCCGGCCGGTCGTCGTCCTCGAGCCCGGCTGGGACGTGGACGGCGTCCTTCGCGCGGCGACACCGGAAGAAGCGGTCGACCGGGCGCTCGAGGCCGTAGCGTGAGCGACAAGCCGCACCGGCCGCCCGGGACGCACCGGCCGCGGTTCTACCGGCCGCGCTTCCACTGGGAGCTGCTCGTCTGCGGCGTGCGCGGCCACGAGCTCATCGGCATGGACGCCGCGCGGCTACGCCCGGAGGACGCGCTGGTCGCGCTCGAGCGCGACGGCCTGCGCTGGTACCGCTGCGTCCGGTGCGACTCGTGGCTGCCGCTGCCGCCGCCGGCAAAGCCGAAGCGGGACGTGCCCCCGGATCGCGAGGAGATCGAGCTGCCGCTGCGCGGGCGGGCGCTGCGCGACAAGGTCGTGCTCCGGATCATCGCGATCGACCGCGCGATCCACTTCATCGTCCTCGGGCTCTTGGCCGCCGCGATCTTCCTGTTCGCCGGGCACGAGCTCGCGCTGCGTGCGGTCTACTTCCGCGTCGTCAACGCGGTGCAGGGTGGCGCCGGCGCGCGCACCTCGAACGGTCACGGCTTCCTGCACATGCTCGCGCACGTGTTCACGCTGCGCACGCAGACGCTCTACCTCCTCGGCGTCGGCGCCGCGGGGTACGCCGTCCTCGAGGGCGCCGAGGCCGTCGGGCTGTGGTTCCAGAGACGCTGGGCCGAGTACCTCACGTTCCTCGCGACGCTCATCTTCATGCCGTACGAGATCTACGAGCTGACGCTGTCGGTGTCGGTGTTCAAGGGCGTCACCTTCGTCCTGAACATCGTGATCGCGGTGTACCTGCTGTTCGCCAAGCGGCTGTTCGGCCTCCGCGGCGGCGCGGCCGCAGTCGAGCTCGAGCGGGAGCGGGACGTCGGCTGGGAGGCGCTAGAGCGAACTGCGCCGGGCGCGTAGGAAGTCGCGCTCGACGTCGCTCGGCGCAAGCGCGACGGCGCGCTCGTAGGCGATCTTCGCCTCGTCGTTGCGGTCGAGCCGCCGGAGGAGGTCGGCGCGCGCGGAGTGGAAGAGGTAGTAGTCGTCGAGGCCGCCGATCCGCTCGACGAGCTCGAGCCCCGCGCCTGGGCCGTCGGCCATGGCGACCGCGACGGCGCGGTTGAGCTCGACGACCGGGGACGGCTCGATCGCGGCGAGGCCCGCGTACAGCCGCGCGATCGCCGTCCAGTCGCGCTCGTCCTCCACGTGCGCGGCGGCGATGGCCGCCTGCAGCTGGTACCGGCCCGGTGTCCGGAGCGCGAGCGCGCGGTCGAGCGCGCGGCGTCCCTCTGCGATCTCGGGCTCGTCCCACCGTCCGCGGTCCTGATCCTCGAGCAGCACGAGCGAGCCGCCGGCGACGCGGGCGTCGCGGCGCGCGTCCTGGAGGAGAAGCAGCGCGTGCAGTCCGTGCACCTCCGCCTCGTCGGGCATGAGCGTCGCGAGCACGAGCGCGAGCCGGATCGCCTCCGCACAGAGGTCGAGGCGGACCGGCGGCCCGTAGCCGGCGTTGAAGATGAGGTAGATCACGGCCAGGACGGTTCGCAGCCGTTCGGGCAGGAGATGCTCGGGTGGCACGCGCAGCGGAATGCCGGCGTCGCGGATCTTCCGCTTCGCACGCACGAGCCGCTGCGCGAGCGTCGGCTCGGGGACGATGAACGCCCGCGCGATCTCTCTGCGTCGTCAGCCCGCCGACGAGGTTCAGCGTCAGCGCGACCTGCGCGTCGGCTGCGAGTGCCGGATGGCAGCACGCGAAGATCAGCTCGAGTCGCTCGTCCGGCAGGGTCGCCTCCTCGTCGTCGGGGAGCTGCTCGGCGCGCGTCAGCAGCTCGGTCTTGCGCACCAGGGTGCGCTCGCGGCGGATCCGGTCGATGGCGCGGTTGCGCGCTGTGGTGACGAGCCAGCCGGCCGGGTTGTCCGGGGTCCCGTCGCGGGGCCATCGCTCGAGGGCCGTCGCGAACGCGTCCTGGAGCGCGTCCTCGGCGAGGTCGAAGTCGCCGAGGACGCGGATCAGAGTGGCCAGGACGCGCGCGCGCTCGTCCCGGACGATCTGCTCGAGTCGTTCTATGCGGCGACCTCGGCCTCGCGCATGACGACCGGCCGCACCTCGATGTGGCCGAGGCGCGCCGACGGGATCTTCGCCGCCCACTCGATCGCCTCGTCGATCGTGGCGACGTCGACGAGGTAGTAGCCCCCGAGCGCCTCCTTCGTCTCGATGAACGGTCCGTCGGTGCAGAGCGTCTCGCCGTCGCGGACGCGGACGGTCGTGGCCGTGTCGGCCGGCTTGAGCTGGTTCGCCCCGACGAGCGCACCCGAGGCTGCGAGCGCCTGCGTGAACGTGCCGTACTCCTCGACGAGGCCGTCGTAGTACGAGGCGGGGTCGTCGTGGATCAGGAGCAGGTACTGCATGCGAGTCCCTCCTTGAGTATCGATTACGACAGTACGACGAACGGCCTACCCCGATTTCGACATCCTGCCGAGAAGTTTCAGCGCGCCCGCCTTGTCGAGATACTCGTTGAGGTTGCCGCACTTCGGGCTCTGGACGCAGGACGGGCAGCCATGCTCGCACGGGCAGCCGTCGAGCAGGCGCGCGGTGTCGGCCACCCAGCCCTCGAACTGGTCGAAGCCGCGCTCGGCGATGCCGACGCCGCCGGGGTGGCCGTCGTAGACGAAGACGGTCGGCCGCGCCGGTGTCCTCGTGGAAGTTCGTCGACAGGCCGCCGATGTCCCAGCGGTCGCACATCGCCCAGAGCGGCAGCATCGCGATCATCGAGTGCTCGGCGGCATGGAGCGAGGACAGCAGGAGCGGCATCTCCTCGAGGCCGTCGAGCTGCGCGCTCGGTCGGGACGTACCAGACCGCCTCGGTCTCGAACGTCGTCGGCGGCAGGTCGAGCTGCGACGGTGGCGATCGTCGCCTGGTCGCGGATGCCCTTGCGCTGGTACGCGACGACCTGCTCCGTGACGGAGACGCGGCCGAACGTGAGCGTGAGGCCGAGGCGGCGCTCGGTGCGCAGCGGCTCCTCGATGTCGGTCGACGTCTCCTTCTTCACCTGCGTGTACCAGTCGCCGGTGAACGGCTCGACGATCGCGTGGCGCGCCGCGAGGTCGAGCTCGCGCACGAGCCACTGCTCGCCGAGATGGAGATAGACGGCGCCCTCGTGCACCGTCGAGTACGCGCGCTCCCGCTCGACGATGCCGAGCATCGTCCCCGTCGTCGCGTCGATCACGGTGAACGAGTCGGCGCTCGCCGACCGGAGGGCGACGCGCGCAGCCGGATACTCCTTCCCCGCCTACACCCAGCCGCGCTTCGTGTGCTGGAGATCGGGAACGTGCGGCGCGCGTTCGAGCGCTTCGTCGCCGAGCGTCGCGCGGTCGTCGTCGTCGATCGGCGCCTCGAAGGCCGCTGCGGCGACATGTCCGTCGAGGACGCGCGGGTTCGCGTGATCGAGGATCGCCGCCTCGACGCGGCGGCCGAGCAGCATCTCCGGCTCGCGCATGAAGTACTGGTCGAGCGCGTCCTCGGACGCGACGAGCAGCGCGAGGCCGTGGCCGCGGCGGCCGGCGCGGCCCCACTGCTGGCGCAGGCTCGCGATCGTTCCGGGGAAGCCGACCGAGATCGCGCAGTCGAGCAGCCCGATGTCGATGCCGAGCTCGAGCGCGTCCGTCGCGGAGACGCCGAGCAGCTCGCCCTCGACGAGGCGCCGCTCGATGTCGCGCCGCTGCTGCGGCGTGTAGCCGGCGCGGTACGGCGCGAGCCGCTTCGCGGTCGCCCCGTCGACGCGATCCGCCGTCATCCGGTGGACGAGCTCCGCCGCCTTGCGGCTCTTGGCGAAGCAGATCGTGCGGAGGCCGCGCTGGACGAGCGAGGCCATGAGCCGCGCCGCCTCGCCGAGCGCGCTCGCGCGCAGTCCGAGCTCGACGTCGAGGAGCTCGGGATTCCAGAGCGCGATCGTCCGCTCGGCGCGCGGCGCTGCGTCGTCCGCGATCACGACCGGCTCGATGCCGAGGAGGCGGTGCGCGAGCTCGCCGGGATTGGCGATCGTCGCCGACGCGAGGATGAACTGCGGATCGGCGCCGTACACGCGCGCCATGCGTCGCAGGCGGCGGAGGACGTTGGCGACGTGCGAGCCGAAGACGCCGCGGTAGACGTGCGCTTCGTCGACGACGACGTAGCGCAGGTTGTGCAGGACGTCCGCCCACAGGTCGTGCCGCGGCAGCACGCCGACGTGGAGCATGTCGGGGTTCGTGAGGACGAGGTTCGCCCACTTGCGGATCTGCCAGCGCTGCTCCTGCGGCGTATCGCCGTCGTAGATGGCGGAGCGGACGCGCGGCACGGCGAGCGCAGCGAGGGTGCGGGCCTGGTCCTGCGCGAGCGCCTTCGTCGGGTAGAGGTAGAGCGCCCGGTTCTTCGGCTCGCCGGCGATCGCGTCGAGAACGGGGAGGTTGAAGGCGAGCGTCTTCCCCGACGCGGTACCGGTCGTGACCATGACGTGCTTGCCTGCGCGTGCGGCTTCCCACGCCTGTGCCTGGTGCTCGTACAGCTCGTCGATCCCCCGCGCGGCGAGCGCGGCGGCGAGCTTCGGGTGGAGGTCGGCCGGCAGCGGGACGGTCCGCGCGGCCCGGGCGGCCTCCGTCGTCAGGTGCGCGAGCTCCTCGCCGGCGAGGAGGTCAGCCCACGACGGTTCCATCCGCCTCCACGAGGATCGTCCTCGCCGCGTCGACGTCCGTCAGGTCGGCGCCCGCCGGCGCGACGACCGCGTCGAACCTGCGTCGTGGAGTCCGTTCGAGCACGGCGCCGGCGCGCTCCGCCGCGCGGGCCCGGTACGCGGGGTCCGGCTCGACCACGGTCACCTCGTAGCCGGCGATTCGCAGCGGCTCCGCGTGGATGCCGGCGAAGCCGAGCTCGAGCACCTCGGCGGGCGGCGGCCCGATCAGCTCGAGCACGCGCGGTGTCGCCTGCGCGGCGAGGGCTGGCGGCAGGCGGAGCACGGGGAGACGGTAACGTTCGCCCGCCGGGGTGCCGCGCGCGCGGCTGAGATCACACCCGTCGAACCTGATCCGGCTCGTACCGGCGAAGGGAGCACGAATGGTTCCGCGAGCACTGACGATCGCGACGTCCGACTCCGGCGGCGGCGCCGGCATCCAGGCCGACCTGAAGGCGTTCGCCGCCGCCGGCGTGTACGGCACGTCGGTGCTCGTCGCGCTGACGGCGCAGAACACGTCGGCGGTCACCGCGATCCACGAGCTACCGCCGGCGTTCGTGCGCGCGCAGCTCGAGGCCGTCTTCGGCGACATCGGCGTCGACGCGGCGAAGACGGGGATGCTCTTCTCGCGCGTCCTGATCGAGACGGTCGCCGACTACCTCGCGGCGGCATCCGGTGCCGCTCGTCGTCGACCCGGTGATGGTCGCGAGCTCGGGCGCGAAGCTGCTCGAGGACGACGCGGTCGACGCGCTCGTCGGCGAGCTCTTTCCGCTCGCGACCGTCGTCACGCCGAACCTGCTCGAGGCGAAGGCGCTCGCCGGCGTCGACGCGCCGCGCCGCGAGCTCGCCGAGCGGCTGTACGAGCTCGGCGCCGCCGCGGTCGATCGTCACCGGCGGGCACGGCGACGACGCCGTCGACCATCTCTTCGACGGGCGCGAGCACGTCGAGATCCCGGTCGACCGCCACGACGTCGCGGCGACGCACGGCGCCGGGCTGCACGCACTCGGCGACGCTCGCGGCGCTGCTCGCGCGCGGCGAGTGCCTCCTCGACGCGGCCCGTGGCGCCGCCACCGCCGCGTCGCGCGCGGTCGCAGCAGGGTCTCGTCGAGATCGGTTCTGGAGAAGGTCCCGTCGACGTCTCTTGGAGGTGAAGCGATGATCTCGGCCGGCGCGACGCTGCGCACGATGCGCGAGCAGCAAGCCGCTCGTCCACCAGATCACGAACTACGTCGTCATGAACGAGACGGCGAACGCGACGCTCGCGCTCGGTGCGCTGCCGGTGATGGCGCACGCCGCCGAGGAGGTCGAGGAGATGGTGCGCATCGCGTCGTCGCTCGTGCTCAACATCGGCACGCTGTCGGAGCACTGGATCGAGGCGATGCTGCTCGCCGGCGGCGCCGCGACCGCGCGGCAGATCCCCGTCGTGCTCGACCCCGTCGGCGTCGGCGCGACCGCGATACCGGACGGCGACGGCGCGCCGCATCCTCGACGTCGTCGACGTGACCGTGCTGCGCGGCAACGCGGGCGAGATCGCGACGCTCGTCGGCGCGGCCGCGGAGGTGCGCGGCGTCGAGTCGATGAGCACCGGCATCGAGCCGGCGGAGCTCGCGCGCGAGGCCGCGCGGCGGCTCGGCCTCGTCGCGTCGGTCACCGGCCCGGTCGACCACGTCTCCGACGGCGACCGCGTGCTCGCGGTCTCGAACGGGCACCGCTGCTCGCGACCGTGACCGGCACGGGCTGCATGTCGACCGCGCTCACCGGCTGCTTCCTCGCCGCGAAGCCGGACGATCCGCTCGAGGCCGCCGCCGAGGCGCTCGCCGCGTTCGGCGTCGCCGCCGAGGACGCCGCCGCGGGCGCGGCGGGGCCGGGGACGTTCCACGCGCGGCTCTACGACGCGCTGTACGCGCTCGATCCCGCGACGCTCGACGGGCGGGCGCGCATCGAGGAGCTGTGAACGGAGTTCGAGCTCGCTCGCCGAGCTCGAGCGGCGCGGGCTCATCGTCGGCGTCGAGCACGACGCCGCGCAGATCGAGGGGCTCGTCGTGACGCAGGACGCGCTCGTCGAGGGCGTCCACTTCCGCTTCGACCTCGTCGGCTGGCGCGAGCTCGGCTTCCGCGCCGCGGCGGTCAACCTCAGCGACCTCGCCGCGTCGGGCGCAGAGCCGCTCGCGCTCATCGTCAGCGCTCGCCGCGCCGAGCCTCGACGACGCGATCGAGCTCTACGAGGGGATCGCCGAGGCCGGCGTTCCCGTGCGCGGCGGCGACACGACGCGCGCGGACTCCGTCGTGCTCAGCGTCACCGCGCTCGGCCGCGCCGAGCGCGTGCCGGGCCGGGCCGGCGCGCGGCCCGGCGACCTGCTCGTCGTCACCGGCCCGCTCGGCGCCGCCGGGCGCCGCGTTCCGCGCCGGCCGGCTCGTGCGCCCGCCGCTCCGCCTCGAAGAGGGCCGGCGCCTCGCCGCGGTCGCGCACGCGATGCTCGACATCTCCGACGGGCTCGGCCTCGACGCCGGGCACATCGCCGAGCGCTCGGGCTGCCGGCTCGCGATCGACGCTCGAGCGCGTCCCGCTCGCCGACGGCGCGACGCGTCGACGACCTCTCGCTTCGGCGAGGACTACGAGCTGCTCGCCGCGACGCCGGATCCGCTCGGCTTCACCGTGATCGGCCGCTGCGAGCGAGGGCGTCAGGCGTCGAGCCGTCGAGCTCGGCGGCTGGGAGCACTTCCGTTAGCCACTGGTCGAAGTGCGCGCGCGGCCGGAAGCCCGACCACGGTCGCTGCGCGCCTCGCCGCCCGCGAAGAGGATCACGGTCGGGATCGAGAGCACGTCGTAGCGCGCTCGCGATCCCGGGATGCTCGTCGATGTTGAGCTTGCGCGACGGGCGATGCGCTCCTCGAGCTCGTCGAGGATCGGCTCGAGCGCCTTGCACGGACGGCACCACGGCGCCCAGAAGTCGACGAGGAGCGGGTCGCCGGCGATGGCGTCGTCGAACGTCGGCCTCGTCGAGCTCGTGCATCAGATGCGCCCCGTCAGCGCCGCGAACCGTAGCGTCGGGACGCGGCAGCACCGCCTCGAGGAAGATCGAGCGGCTCATCTTCGAGCTGCCGGCGGTGCGGTCGGCGAAGAGGATCGGGACCTCGACGACGCCGAAGCCGAGCCGGATGCGCGCGGTACGTCGTCTCGATCTGGAACGCGTAGCCCTTCGAGTGGATCGCGTCGAGGTCGATCGCCTCGAGCACCTCGCGGCGGTAGCACTTGAACCCGCCCGTCAGGTCGCGGACGCCGACGCCGAGGAGCGTCCGCGCGTACCACGAGCCGCCGGTGGAGACGAAGCGCCGTCCGCGGCCCCAGTTCTCGGTGCCGCCGCCCGGGACGTAGCGCGAGCCGAGCGCGAGGTCGGCGCCGTCGTCGCACGCCGCGATGAGCCGCGGCGACGTCCGCCGGGTCGTGCGAGAAGTCGCAGTCCATCTCGAGGACGTACTCGGCGCCGTCGCGCGAGCGCGCGCGTGGAACCCGGCGACGTACGCGGGGCCGAGGCCCTCCTTCCGCGGCCGGTGGAGGACGGAGACGAAGTCGAGCTCCTCCGCGAGCCGGTCGGCGATCTCGCCGGTGCCGTCCGGCGAGTTGTCGTCGATGACGAGCACGTGGACGCCGAGCGGCGCGAGCGCGCGCAGCATCGGCTCGAGGTTCTCGCGCTCGTTGTACGTCGGCAGGCAGACGATGGCGTTCGGCACTGCCGTTGAGGGTACGGAAACCGGTGCCCGGCGCGGGCGGTTGACGACCATGCCGCTCCCATGCCCGGTCGGGGCGCGGAGCACACCAAGGACCCGTATGATCGGCTGGGTGGCGGCACTTCCCGGCAACGCCGAGGTCGCGGACCAGTTCGACCTGCTCGCCGACCTGCTCGAGCTCGAGGGTGCCGAGTCGTTCCGCGTGCTCGCCTACCGGCGCGCGGCGACCCGCATGCGGGAGACGTCCGCGTCGGTCGCGCAGCTCGCGCTCGACGGCAAGGCGAAGGAGCTGCAGGGGATCGGCAAGACGATCGAGGAGAAGATCGTCCAGATCGTCGAGACCGGCGACATCGAGGCGCTCGCGAAGCGCCGCGCGCTCGTGCCGCCCGACGTCGTCGCGTTCATGCACCTTCCCGGGCTCGGCCCGAAGACGGCGGCGCGGATCTGGCACGAGCTCGGCATCACGACGCTCGCGGAGCTGAAGGAGGCGGCGGAGGCCGAGCGGCTCCGCGTGCTCACCGGGCTCGGCGCGAAGAGCGAGGAGAAGATCCTGAAGGCGCTCGCGTTCCAGGCCGAGAACCCCGACGCGGGACGGCGGCTGCTCGGCGACGGGCTCCCCGCGGTGCAGGCCGTCGTCGCCGCGCTCCGCGAGCATCCCGCCGTCGTCGCGGTGTCCGAGGCCGGCTCGGTGCGTCGCCGCAAGGAGACGTTCCGCGACCTCGACATCATCGCGACGCGCCACCGATCCTGCCGAGCTCACGTCGTACTTCACGCAGCTCGACTGGGTCGTGGAGGTCGTCGCGCGCGGCGACACGAAGGCGACCGTCATCTCGCGCGAGGGGCTCCGCTTCGATCTGCGCGTCGTGCCGCCGGAGTCGTTCGGCAACCTGCTGCAGCACTTCACCGGCTCGAAGGAGCACAACGTCGCGATGCGCGAGGACGCCGTGCGGCGCGGGCTCTCGATCTCGGAGTACGGGGTCACGAACGTCGAGACGGGCGACGTCTTCGCGACGCGAGGACGAGGACGCGCTCTACGAGTACCTCGGCTACCAGCCGATCCCGCCGGAGCTGCGCGAGAACGCCGGCGAGCTCGAGGCGGCGCGACGCGGCGAGCTGCCCGCGCTCGTCGAGCTCGGGCAGACTCCGCGGCGACCTGCACACGCACACGACTGGTCGGCCGACGGCAAGAACACGCTCGAGGAGATGGTCGCGGCCGCGCTGGCGCGCGGCTACGAGTACTACGCGATCACCGACCACTCGCACTACCTGCGCGACGGCCGGCTCGCGGCGCAGCTCGAGGAGATCGAGCGCATGCGCGAGCGCTTCCCGAAGATCCGCATCCTCGCGGGCGTCGAGGCGAACATCCGCTCGAACGGAGAGGTCGACGTGCGCGGAAGACGAGCTCGCGCTGCTCGACTGGGTCGTCGCCTCCGTGCACCAGGCGCCGGACACGCGACCGACGGAGCGCGTGCTCGAGGCGATGGACAATCCGTACGTCGACTGCATCGGTCATCTCACCGGGCGACGCATCGGTAAGCGCGGCCCGCGCGACGTCGATGTCGAGCGCGTCATCGAGAAGGCGCTCGCCACGGGCTGCGCGCTCGAGATCAACGGCCAGCCGGACCGGCTCGACCTTCGCGACGTGCACGCCCGCGCGGCGAAGGAGGCAGGTCTGAAGCTCGTCATCAACTCCGACGCGCACCAGATCAGCGCGCAGGACTACGTCGAGCTCGGCGTCGGCCAGGCGCGGCGCGGCTGGCTGACGAAGGACGACGTGCTCAACACGCGCACGTGGGCGCAGCTCGCAGAAGCTGCGGCGGAAGCGGCCGTGACGTTCCGCGAGGACGGCTATGCCGCCGTCGACTGGGCAGCGCGCTATCTCGAGCGCGTCGGCGAACTGCCCGTGCTCGCGCAGGTGCAGCCGGGCGAGCTGTCGGCGAAGCTGCCCGCGTCGCCGCCGGAGCACGGCGAGCCGTTCGCGAACGTGCTCGCCGACCTCGACGATCTGATCGTCCCGGCGCTGACGAACTGGCAGCACCCGCGCTTCTTCGCGTACTTCGCGGTCACCGCGTCCGAGCCGGGCATCCTCGCCGAGCTGCTCGCCGCGGCGATGCAGCAGGTCGCGATCACGTGGCGGGCGTCCCCGGCGTCGACGGAGCTCGAGCTGCGCACGGTCGACTGGGTGCGGCAGCTGCTCGGGCTGCCGGACGGGTGGCACGGCCACATCGAGGACACCGCGTCGACGTCGACGCTCGCCGCGCTCATCGCCGCTCGGCACGTGACGGGGCGCAACGTCGTCGTCTGCTCCGAGCATGCGCACTCGTCCGTCGAGAAGGCGGCGCGCATGCTCGGCATGGAGCTACGCAAGGTTTCGGCGGACGACGAGCTGCGGATGCGCATGGACGGCGTCGACCTCTCCGACGTCGCCGCCGTGGTCGCGACCGTCGGCACGACGTCGTTCGCATCGGTCGACCCGGTACGCACGATCGCCGAGCGGGCGCATGCCGCCGGCGCGTGGGTGCATGTCGACGCGGCGTACGCCGGCTCGTCGTGGATCCTCGAGGAGGAGCGCTGGTCGCAGGACGGCGTCGAGCTCGCCGACTCGCTCGTCGTCAACCCGCACAAGTGGCTGCTCGTCCCCGTGGACTGCTCGCTCGTGTGGACGTCGCGGCCGGACGAGTTCCGCGAGGCGTTCTCGCTCGTCCCCGAGTACCTGCGGACGCCGGACGACGCGTACGCGCTCTCCGAGTACGGGCCGGCGCTCGGCCGGCGCTTCCGGTCGCTGAAGCTCTGGGCCGTGCTCCGCTGCTACGGCGCCGAGGGGCTGCGCGCGATCCACCGCGAGCACATCCGGCTGGCGCGCCTCTTCGCCGACTGGGTCGAGGCCGATCCGGCATGGGAGCTCGCCGCGCCGTTGCGCTTCTCGCTCGTCGTCTTCCGCCGCAACGGCTCCGACGAGGAGAACGAGGCGATCCTCGAGCGCGCGAACCGCAGCGGTGAGATCTTTCTCTCGCACACGAAGCTGAACGGCCGCTACGTGCTCAGGCTCGCCATCGGCAACGCGCGCACGACCGAGGAGGACGTGCGCAGGGCATGGGAGGTGCTCAATCGATGATCGTCACGACGATGAACGACATTCCGGGCTACGCAGTCGACGAGGTGTTCGGCGAGGTGATGGGGCTGACCGTCCGCTCGCGCAACGTGGGCTCGCAGATCGGCGCCCAGCTGAAGTCGATCCTCGGCGGTGAGCTGAAGGGGATGACGAAGGCGCTCGTCGACAGCCGTCGCGAGGTGATGGAGCGGATGTCCCAGGAGGCCGAGGCGAAGGGCGCGAACGCGATCATCGCCATGCGCTTCGACACCTCCGAGATGGGCCCGAACTGGACGGAGATCTGCGCCTACGGCACGGCGGTGCGCGTCTCCAAGGCTTAGCCGCGCCGCAGCCATGTTGACCATACGGGGACCCTCGCCGACGCGGCGCGCGTCTATCGCCTGCTGTTCCGGCGGTCGATCTTCGTGGCCGCTGTCGTGTACGCGGGAATCGCCCTCATCCGTGTGGGCCGGCACGGCGTCGGCGGTCCGGGCGGAACGGTCCTCGGCGCGCTCCTGTTTCTCCTGACGTTCGCCGGCCCTTTGCTCGTCCAGGGCGCGCTGGTGGAGATCGTGCGAGACGTCCATGAAGGGCAGCCGGTGAAGAGCGCCGGTGCACTGTTCCGGCGCGGCCGCCAGCGCTTGCTGCCGCTCGTCGGCGCATCGATCGTGTACTCGTTCGGCATCTTGGGCGGGCTCTTGCTGCTCGTCGTGCCCGGTGTGCTCGTCATCGCCCGCTGGTCACTGCTCGCTCCGCTCGTGGTGCTCGAGAACAGCGGGGTCGGTGCGGCGAGGCGCCGGTCGAGCGAGCTCGTGAGAGGTTCGACGGCGCCGGTGTTCTGGACGCTCGCCGCGAGTTACATCCTGACGGGCTGGCCCTACTTCGTGCTGGCGTTCGTCCACGTCGCCTTCACGACCAACGTCCTGGCGACGTTCGCGGTGGACGCTCTGACGGCCCCGTTCAGCGCCCATGTCCTGACCGTCATCTACTACCGGCTCGCAGATCCCGACCGGCCCGTCATTCATCCCTCCATCCGGTCGGGGGCGGTATCGGTCTGGGAGGGCTAGAGCTGCGCGAGCGCCGCATCGTGGAGCGCGACGCGGTAGCGCCAGAAGGCGCGGCCGGTCGCGAGCAGCCGCTCGCGTAGCGGGCCGGCGAGCTCGGGGAGCGTCCCCCAGCGGGCATCCTCGATCTCGCCGGGATCGCCGGCGACGATCTCCGTGTCCTCGGTCTCGGCGAGGAAGACGTGCGTGCGCCAGGGCAGCTCCTTCCCTCCGTTCGTGAACAACGCGCGCGTCTCCACGAGGTAGCGCCGCAGGTCGACGTGCAGGCCGGTCTCCTCGAGCGCCTCGCGAACGGCGCCGGCGGCGAAGTCCTCGCCCGGCATGATGCCGCCGCCCGGCGGCCGCCACACGTCCTCGGCGAACTGCGGCTTGCGGATGAGCGCGATCCGGCGCGCCGGATCGAGGATGAAGAGCGTCACGTCGTGCGAGCGCGCCGGGTTGTGCGTCGCGACCGCCCACTCGACGTCGCTGATCTCGCCGTGCCACGGCAGCACGACGGGCGTGCCGAAGCGTGCGCGGACCGGAGCGAGGACGGCCTCGTCGACGTGCATCACAGCTCCCGCAGCAACGCCGCGAACTCGCGCGGGCTCGCGACGACGATGTCCGCGCCGTCGCGCAGCTCCGGCGGCGACTCGTCCGCCGCAACGGCGACGCGCACCGCGAGGTCGAGACCGTCGACGGCGCGGAAGGCGTCGAGGTCGGTCGTGTCGTCGCCCGCGACGAGCGCCCGGTGGAGGCCCGCGTCCGAGAGCAGCCGCCGGACCGCGGTGCCCTTGTTCGCATCGAGCGGCGGCAGCACTTCGAGCACCTTGCGGCCGAAACGCGGTTTCAGCCCTTCCGCGCGTGCACGGGCTGCGAGATCCTCGAGCGCGCGCAGCGCCGCCGCCTCGTCCTCCGCCGTGCGGAAGTGGAACGAGACGGAGAGATCCTTCAGCTCCGTGTCGGGCCAGCCGGCCTCGGCCGCGAACGCCCGGATCTGCGGCCGCCACCGCTGCGCTTCCGGCTCGACGTCGAGGCCGTGCGAGCCGACGCATACGACGCCGTTCACGCCCACGCGGCGGCGGACGTCGTCGCCGGATCGGCCGGAGACGACGCTCACGAGCGCGTAGCGGCCCGCGAGCCGTTCGAGCTCCGCCCGCGCCTCGGGCAGGACGGCAGCGTCGTCGGGGCGGTCGACGATCGGCGCGAGGACGCCGTCGAAGTCGAGGAAGAGCGCCGCCTCGCCGGGCGCCGAGGCGAGGCGCTCGAGCAACGCGTTCCCCGAAGCCACGCGCCGTAGCATAGGCAGGTGCGGCTGATCCTGATCGGGCTCGTGGCCGGCTTCTTCAGCGCGCTCTTCGGGGTCGGCGGCGGAATCATCATCGTGCCGCTCCTCCTCCTCTTCGCCCAGTGGGAGATGCGCTCGGCGACCGCGACCTCGCTCGCCGCGATCGGCATCACGGCGACCGCCGGCGTCACCGCCTATGCGATCCACGGCGACGTGAACGTCGTGCACGCGGCGCTCCTCGGCATTCCCGCTGCGGCCGGCGCGCTCGGCGGTGCGACGCTCCAGCAGCGCCTGCCCGTCCGGACGCTGTCGTATCTCTTCGCCGCGCTCCTCGTCGCGATCGCGATCCGGATGTTCCTGCAGTGACGTACGTCCTCGCAGTTCTCCTCGGTGTCGTCGCCGGCATCCTCTCGGGCCTCTTCGGCGTCGGCGGAGGGATCCTCTTCGTCCCGACGCTCACGTGGCTCGGCCTGACGCAGCTGCACGCGGAGGCGACGTCGCTCCTCGCGATCATCCCGACCGTCTTCGTCGGCGTCTGGCGGCAGCAGAGGTACGGGAACGTCCGCTGGCGTGCCGCGCTCGTGATCGGACTCGCCTCCGTGGGCGCCGCTTTCGGCGGCGCGGCCCTGGCCCAGACCGTCGCCGAGGCGACGCTGCGAAAGCTGTTCGCCGGGATGCTCATCCTCACCGCCACCCAGATCGCGTGGCGCGCGCGGGCGAAACGGACATAATTCCGGGCATGCCGACCGGCGAAGAGCTCTGGATCCCCCTCGTGGACGAGCCGATCGGCTCGATCGTCGAGCGGATCGAGCGCGAGAACGCGGACATCTCGGCGCTCGTCGAGACCCCGCACCGGCTGCTCGCGTTCCGCACGTTCGCCTATATCCGGTGCGGCATCCTGCTCGGACAGCTCCTGTTCGACAACGACGTGCCCGAGTACGACGGGTCGGAGAGCTGGATCGAGTCGCTTCTCCGGGAGCCGGCCCATCACGCCGCGCTCACCGCCGAGGTGCGCGCAGTCGCAGAGGAGATCGCCGCCGACCCGCAGTACGCCGGCGAGGGGCCGCTCGGCCCCGATCCGGATGCGCGGGAGCGGTTCCGCGTCTTCGCGCGCGAGCATCTCGGCCGCTAGATGCGCCGGCTCGCGCCGATCCTCGCCCTCGCTGCGGGAGCGGGCGGGCTGCTGCTCGCGCTCGGCGCGTCGGCCTCGTCGACCCACCGGGCGTCGCGCGCGATCCCGACGATCACGATCGCGGTCGTGAACAGACCGCCGGCGGTGACGCCGAGGCTCGGCGTGCGCGGCTACGTCTTCCCGGTCTACGGCAGCGTCGCGTTCGGCGACACGTTCGGCGCCTACCGCCCCGACGTCTCCGGGGGATGGCATCACGGCGACGACATCTTCGCGCCGCGCGGCACGCCGCTCGTCGCCGTCGCGCACGGCGTCGTCTTCTCGGTCGGTTGGGAGAAGGTCGGCGGCCGGCGCCTGTGGCTGCGCGACGACGCCGGCAACGAGTTCTACTATGCGCATCTCTCCGCGTACTCGCCGCTCGCGGTGAACGGCGCGATCGTGAACGCCGGCGACGTGCTCGGCTTCGTCGGCGACACGGGGGACGCCGAGGGGACGCCGTACCACCTGCACTTCGAAGTCCATCCGGCGGCACTGCTGCAGCGCGGCTACGACGGAGCCGTCGACCCGACGAAGTACCTCGACGCATGGCGGCACCTGACCCGCCTCACGGACACGTACGGCCCCGTCTCGGCGGCCGTGCCGAGGGCCGGCGCAGTCCTGCTGAAGAGCACGGACATCTCCGCGGCGAACGGTCTCGATCCCGCGTCGCTCGCGCGCGTGCTCGCGCCGGCGCCCTAGGACAGCGCGCGCTCGAGGGCGGCGCGGTCGGTCGGCCCGCCGTGCGTCGCGAGCACGTGCTCGACCGGAAGCTCGAGCAGCGGACGCAGCCCGGCGGCGATCTCTTCGCGCGTCACGCCGGGGCGGAGCCACCGCTCGTTGATCTCGAGGCCGTGGCCGAAGTCGACGAGCGTGTCGCCGGAGATCACCGCCCGATGGCTCTCGATCCAGAGCACGCTGTCGTTCGGCTTGTGCCCGGGGAACACGTCGGCGCCGAACGGGAGATGGTCGAACGGCTCGTACGGATGCGCCTCGCCCTTCCCCTCGCGCAGGAGCCAGACGACATCGGGGCTGCCGTCGCCGGCCTGCTCGGCGGTGATGCCGTACGTGTCCATGAGGTACTGCGCCGAGTCGGGCAGCGGCGTGTACACCGGGGCGCCGAGCCGTCCCACGAGGTCTTCCGCGTCGCGCTCGTGCCACGGCGCGGTGAGCACGATCGCCGTCTCGCGCCCGGTCGCGAACGCTTCGATCTCCCCCGGAACGCCCAGGGGGTCGAAGAGCAGCAGCCGGTCGGCGTCGACGATCGCGTAGGACGAGACGTTCGGGTCCCACGGCTCGCTCGACCGCCAGTCCGGGTGCGGTGCCTGCCAGTGCCACAGGCCGGGGCTCAGCTCGCGCACGGTGCGATGCTACATCGCTATCGAGGCGCGAAAGGCGTACGTTCGTGCTCTAGCCGGTCACGTTGGCGTGGGAATCGGCCCACCGCCATCGCCGGCGTCAGGGGTTGCGCAGGCTATGTCCCTCGACCAGAAGAGAGCACGCGTCTTCGGCGCGCTCTACCTCATCACGTTCATCACGTCGATCCCGGCGCTGTTGCTCTACGAACCGGCGCTCAGAGATCCCGTGGGCTATATCGCAGGCGGCGGGCACGACAAGCGGATCCTCTTCGGCGTGTTGCTGGAGCTGCTGCTCATCCTCGCGAACATCGGCACCGCGGTCGTGATCGTTCCGATCGTCAGGCGGCAGAGCGAAGAGCTGGCGATCGGCTACGTGACCGCGCGGGTGTTCGAGTGCGCGTTCATCCTCGTCGGCATCGTCGCCGTGCTCGGCATCATCACGTTGCGGAACCAGGTTGCCGGAGCCTCTGAGGGGACGGTCGCCTACACGCTCGCGGCGATCAAGGACTGGACGTTCCTCCTCGGGCCAGGCTGGATGGTGGGTTGGGGGAACGGGTTGATCCTCGGCTACCTGATGTACCGCTCGGGCCTCGTGCCGCAACGGGCGGCGTGGCTCGGGCTCGTCGGCGGGCCGCTGGTCATCATCTCCGGGACGGCCGTGATGTTCGGCGGCAACCATCCGAGCAGCACGCTGCACTCGCTGCAGGGGGTTGTGACCATCCCGGAGATCCTGTGGGAGCTGTTCCTCGGGGTCTACTGCACGGTCAAGGGCTTCAGGCCGTCGTCTCCGCTTCTTCGAGCCGACGCGGCCGTCGCGTCCGCCTGACGGAGTCATGCGGGGGAAGGTGGCCGCTCGGTCGCCTTCCCCCGCTCACTTCTCGGGCGGCAACTCGAAGCGGGCGATGACTCCCTCGTCTCCGCTCTCCGGTACGCCGCGCTCGGGATGGCGCGTCGCCACCCACGCAACGCCGCGCTCCGGGTACACGAGGAGATCGGGGAACCGCTTGGTCGAGATGGCGAGTATCCGCGCCGGTTCGCCGGTCGGATTGGAGAACGTGTGCAATCCCTCGCGACCCTCGGGGAAGTAGATGACGTCGCCGGCCGCGAGCTGCTCCTCTCCGTCGGGCGTGCGAGCCGTCGGCGAGCCGCCGAGCACGAAGAACATCTCCTCGATCCCGTAGTGCATGTGCATCGCACCTCCCGCCGCGCCGGGCAGGAGCTCGATCAGCGACGCGCCGAGCATGTCGGCGCCGAACGGGTGCCCGAACCAGCGGACGCGTCGGCTCTCGTCGGCTTCGTCCCAGGGCTCGTCGTGCAGGAAGTTCAGGCGGCGCATCGGTCCTCCGTTTCGGTGGGAGAAGTCGCGTTCGTCCGGGTTATCGTGGAACGCATGCTGAGAGCTTTGCTCACGGCCGTTCTCATCGGCCTGGCACTCGTGCCGTCTGCTCCTGCCGGCAAGAGCTCCGATCTCGCTCGGGCCGAGGCATTCGTCGACAGGCAGTGTCCCGCCGGCGAGCGGGAGATCTCAACGCAGGGGTGGGTGCGGGAGTTCGGGTTCAACGCGCTGTATGGCAACTGCCGGGCCGGCGACGGCGGGGACGAGCACGTGTGGTTCTTCGACCACGGCCGGTTTGTCGGAACCGATGCGCCGAACTCGTCGCACTACATCGTCGAGACGTGGCGGGACGACAAGACGATTGCGTTTCTGTACGTCCTCTACCGGCCGTCGGATCCGGCCTGCTGCCCGGCCGGCGGCGGCATGAGCGTCCGCTTTCGATGGAACGGGACGCGCGTCATCCGTATGGACCCGCTGCCGCCGCGTGCGTACCTGCCGGGGGTTCGAGCCGGCCGCTGACGCAGGGACTCGAAGCGCGTCCGCGCTAGTGCGACGAGCCGTTCCCGCCCTGGTACGTGAAGTCGCCGCTCTCGCCGAACACCTTCTCCGACAGCCACTTCCGCACCTTCGGGCCTGTGATCGGGTTGAAGAGGATCGCGAGCCCGAGGCCGATGAGGAGCAGGCCGGAGAAGCGGCTCTTGTGCTCGTCCTCGCCGCGCACGCGGTTCGCGGCCTTGCGCAGGTCGGCGACCGCGGAGCGCATCTCGTCCTGGAGGTCGCGATCGGTGGCGACGCGCTTCGCGACGCCGGAGACGCCGCGGTTGCCGATGAGCTCGTCGTAGATCGCCCGCGCCGAGTCGTACGCGTTGCGCACGTTGTCGCGCAGCTCGGCGTCGTGCAGCGCGCGCTCGAAATACGGCTTCACCGTCGCGGCGGCATCCGAGACCTTGTCCGTTGTCTTTGGCATCTTCAGCCGTCCTTTCGTCCGATGGTCGATTCGATCCTACCCCTCGCCTTCGTTCTTACGCCGACCGCGCAGCCTGCCGGTCCGGCGCCCGAGACGGCACCGCGGCGCGGATCTTCGTCCCGTTGAAGGCGGCGTCGAACACCTGCTCGACCGAGTCGACGAGGACGAACTCGAGGCCGCGGCGCGCCTGCGCCGGCAGGTCGTCGAGGTCGTGCTCGTTCTCGCGCGGGAGCACCACGCGCCTCAGCCCGGCGCGCTGCGCCGCGAGCACCTTCTCGCGCACGCCGCCGATCGGGAGCACCTGGCCGGTCAGCGTGATCTCGCCGGTCATGCCGAGGTCGTCGGAGACCGGGACGCCGCGTACGAGCGAGGCGACGGCCGTTGCGATCGTCACCCCGGCGGACGGACCGTCCTTCGGCACCGCGCCGGCCGGAACGTGGATGTGCACGTCGTGCTCGGCGAACCAGTCGTCGGCGAGCCCGAGCCGGCCGGCGTGCGCGCGCACCCACGACAGCGCCGCCTGCGCCGACTCCTGCATGACGTCGCCGAGCTGGCCCGTGATCGTGAGGCGTCCCTTCCCGGGATAGGCGGCGCCTCGACGAACAGCACGTCGCCGCCCGCCGCGGTATACGCGAGCCCCGTCGCGACGCCGGGATCCGCCGTGCGCCTGCGCACCTCGCTCGAGAACCGCCGCGGCCCGAGCCAGCTCGCGTACGCGACGCTCGCCGACCGTGATCTTCCCCTCGTGACCCTCGGCGACGAGCTTCGCCGCCTTGCGGCAGAGATCGGCGATGCGCCGCTCGACGGCCGCGAACGCCGGCCTCGTGCGTGTACTCGCGGATGACGAGACGCAGCATCTTGTCGGGCAGCGCGATCGCGCCTGGTCGCAACCCGTGCGCCTCGATCTGTTTCGGCACGAGATAGCGCTTCGCGATGCCGAGCTTCTCGTCCTCGGTGTAACCGGAGAGCGCGATCATGTCCATCCGGTCGAGCAGCGGCGGCGGGATCGTGTCGATCGTGTTCGCCGTGCAGATGAAGAGGACCTTCGACAGGTCGAACGGCAAGTCGAGGTAGTGGTCGCGGAACGACGTGTTCTGCTCCGGGTCGAGCACCTCGAGCATCGCGCTCGCCGGATCGCCGCGGACGTCGGCGCCCATCTTGTCGATCTCGTCGACGAGCATCACCGGGTTCGTCGACTCCGCGTCGCGCAGCGCGCGGATGATCGTTCCCGGCATTGCGCCGATGTACGTGCGCCGATGGCCGCGGATCTCCGCCTCGTCGCGCACGCCGCCGACCGACAGGCGCACGAACTTCCGCTCGAGCGTGCGCGCGATCGACTGCCCGAGCGACGTCTTGCCGACGCCCGGCGGGCCGACGAAGCAGAGGATCTGCCCGGCGGGATCGTTGCGGAGCTTCGAGACCGCGAGATGCTCGACGATCCGGTCCTTCACCTTCTCGAGGTCGTAGTGATCCTCGTCGAGCACCGTGCGCGCGCGGGCGAGATCGAGGTTGTCCGTCGTCGTCTTCCCCCACGGCAGCGTCGCGATCCAGTCGACGTACGTGCGAATGACGCCGTACTCCGCCGCGGCGGCCGGCAGCCGCTCGAGCCGCGCGAGCTCGCGCTGCGCGGCCTTCGCCACTTCCTCGGGCAGTTCGAGCTCGGCGATGCGCTCGCGCAGCTCGTTCACCTCTGCCTGCTCCGGATCGGCTTCGCCGAGCTCCTCCTGGATCGCCTTCAGCTGCTGGCGGAGGAAGAACTCACGTTGGCCCTTGTCGAGCTCCGACTGCACCTGCGACTGGATCTTCGTACCGAGCTCGAGCATCTCGAGCTCGCGGTTGAGGATCGACGAGCACCGCGCGGAGGCGCTGCTCGACGTCGGTGAGCTCGAGCAGCTTCTGCTTCTCGTCCGTCTTGAGCCGGATCGTCGATGCGACGAGGTTGCCGAGTGCGCTCGGATCGTCGACGTTCGCGGCGGCGAGCTGCAGCTCCTCCGGGAGATACGGCACGAGGCCGATGACGCGCGCGAAGAGCCCCTGGACGTTCCGTGTCAGCGCCTCGACCTCCTTCGACTCCGGCACGACGTCGGGTAGCTCGGACGAGCTCGCCGACGAGATACGGCTCGTCGCCGGCCGGACGCTCGAGCTGCACGCGCCGCAGTCCCTGCACGAGCACGCGCAGCGTCCCGTCGGGAACGCGGATCATCTTGTGCACGACCGCGGCTGTGCCGACACGGTAGAGGTCGTCCCAGCCGGGGTTCTCGGCTGCGTCGTTCGCGACCGTGAAGAGCGCGAGCAGGCGGTCGCCGCCGACGACGTCGTCGATGAGCGCGATCGAGCGCTCCTGCCCGATCGCGAGCGGTGCCATCGACGTGGGGAAGACGACGGTGTCCTTCAGCGGCAGGACGGGGAGCCGCGAGGGCAGCTCGTCGCCGAGCTCCTCTGCCTGCTGCTGCTCCTCGGCGGTGACGGCGACGACAGCGGGGTCGGTCATCTGCTCTCTCCTCCGGCGAGCGGCAGGACGATGCGCAGCATCCCGTGCTCGTACGTCGCCTCCACGCGCGCGGGATCGACGTCCTCCCCGAGCTCGACACGCCGCTCGAAGGCTCCGTACTCGACCTCCATCTGCCGGTAGCGCGCGCCGGGCACCCTTTGCCGCTCGCGGACGCCTGCGACGAGCAGCGCGCCGTCGGTCACGGCGACGCGCACGGCGGCCGGGTCGGCGCCGGGAACCTCGAGGACGACGTGCCAGCGCCGGCGGGTCGTCCGTCCGGAAGCAGTCGCACAGCGGCTGGACGCGATACCGCCTGCCGGCGAAGAGGGGCACCTGCCACAGGTCGGCGAAGAGCTCCTGGATCTCCGCCCGCAGGTCGTCGGCGTTCCGCGATCTCCCGGTCACGCTCCGCGAGATACCCGCTGGGTACCTCGCGCAAGCACGGCAGCCGCAAGCCTCTTCGTCGCGACGTCGACCATGTCCCCTTCGAGACGCGAGGCGCCGTCGCCCGCGGCAAGGATCCGCCTCGCGCGTTCGAGCTCCTCGTCGGTCGGCGTGAACACCTCGTTCACCGGCTCGATCTGGTCGGGGTGGACGACCCACTTCCCGTCGAAGCCGTGCGCGAGCGCCTGCCGCGCGCTTCGCCGCAGCCCGTCGAGGTCGCCGAGGTCGGCGTACGGGCCGTCGACGGCCTGCAGCCCGAACGCATGGGCGGCGACGGAGATTCGCGCGAGGGCGTAGTCGAACGAGCCGCTCCCGATCGTGAGGACGGGGACGCCGAGCGACGCGGCGAAGTCGCCCGGGCCGAACACGAGCGCTTCGAGTGGGCCGCCGGCCGCCGCGATGCGCTCGACCTCGACGAGGCCGCGCGCCGTCTCGATCTGCACCTCGAGCGCGACGCCCTCGGGCAGGAGGGCCGCCACCGCGTGGACGTCGTCCGGCGACTCGACCTTCGGCACGACGACGACGTCCGGGCGGCGCGCGGCGGCCGCGGCGAGGTCGTCGCGCCACCACGGCGTGCGCACGCCGTTGATGCGGATCGCGAGCGTCCCGAGTGCGGCCGCGCCGCCGAGCCGGCCGCGCGCCTCCTCCTTCGCCTCGGACGGGACGCCGTCCTCGAGATCGACGACGACCTCGTCGGCCGGCAGCGTCGCCGCCTTGGCGAGCATCCTCGCGCTCGCAGCCGGCACCGCCAGGCACGTCCGGCGGGCGCGTGTCGCCATCGCTGTAAACCTAACCGTTTCCTTGCACGCCCGAAACGGACCCCTGAATGGGACGGGCGTAAGTTCGTCTGCATGAAGTACGAGGAGCTGGACATGCGCCTGATCGTCACCCTGACGGCAGCACTGACCGTGCTCTTCCTGGT
The DNA here is from genome assembly GCA_963802685.1 of uncultured Actinomycetes bacterium. GTDB lineage: Bacteria > Actinomycetota > Thermoleophilia > Gaiellales > Gaiellaceae > Palsa-739. The sequence goes on along the minus strand of CAWDJG010000007.1, from coordinate 156,413 downwards.
GCTTCCGGTCCACCCGTAACCCGTTCGCACTCGCGCCGCCGAGGGGTTCCTCCCTTCCTCCCGTACCTCTCGGCGGCGGCGAACGGCGCCGCGGCACTAGCATCTGCACCGATGAAGGGCGTCATCCTCGCCGGCGGCTCCGGCACCCGCCTCCATCCGCTCACGCGGATCACGAACAAGCACCTCCTGCCGCTCTACGACCGGCCGATGGTGACGTACGCCGTCGAGGCGCTCGTCCGCGCCGGGATCGACGAGGTCATGCTCGTCACCGGCGGGACGCACGCCGGCGAGTTCTTCCGCCTGCTCGGCAACGGACACGAGCACGGGATCGACCGGCTCTTCTACGCGTACCAGGAAGAGGCCGGCGGCATCGCCGAGGCGCTCGGCCTCGCCGAGCGCTTCGTCGGCCGCGACAAGGTCTGCGTGCTCCTCGCCGACAACGTCTTCGAGCATTCGCTCCGGCCGATCGTCGAGAACTTCGCGCGGCAGAGCGCGGGCGCGCGCATCGTCCTGTCGAACGTCGCCGAGGACGAGCATCTCCGCCACCTCGGCGTCGCACGGATGGACGGCGACCGCGTCGTCGAGATCGTCGAGAAGCCCGAGTCGCCGCCGTCGCACGTTCGCGGTCACCGGCGTCTACTTCTACGACGCCCAGGTGTGGGACGTGCTCCCGACGCTGACGCCGTCGGGCCGCGGCGAGCTCGAGATCACCGACGTGAACAACTGGTACGTCGTCGCGCGGCCTCATGGAGGCAGACGTCGTCGAAGGCTTCTGGGGCGACGCGGGCGAGTCGATCGACGCGTACTACGAGGTGAACGACTTCGTGCGCCGCTCCGGGGTGAACCAGTGATCGAGCGGCTGCGGCGGCTCGAGCTCGCGCGGTACGAGGACGACCGCGGCTGGTTCACGGAGCTCGCGCGCGCGAGCGCGCTGCCGAAGCCGATCACGCAGGCGAACCTGTCGCGCTCGCGCAAGGGCGTCATCCGGGGGCTCCACTACCACGAGCGCGGCCAGGACGACCTCTTCGTCTGCCTCGCCGGCATGGTCCGCGTCGTCGTCCTCGATCGCGACGTCGGGCGAGACGTTCACCGAGGACATCGGCGACGACAACCCCGTCGCGATCTACGTGCCGGGCATCCACGCGCACGGCTACGAGGCGCTCGACCGACTCCCTGTTCGCGTACCTCGTCACCGAGGAGTACGACGCCGCCGATCCGGACGAGCACGGCGTCCCGTGGGACGACGAACGCGTCCGCCACCTCTGGAGCACGTCATCGCCGATCCTCTCGGCACGCGACGCGTCGTCGTAACCGGCGCCGGCGGCCAGCTCGGCGCGGCGCTGCTCGAGGAGTTCCCGGAGGCGCGCGGGCTGACGCGCGGCGACTGGGACGTCACGCTGCCGCCGCCGCCGCTCGGCGCGGTCGACCTCGTGCTGCACGCCGCCGCATGGACGGACGTCGACGGCGCCGAGGCCGATCCGCAAGACGCGGCTGCCGTCAACGTCGGCGGGACGCAGCACGCGGCCGAGCTCGGGGCGCCGCTCGTCTACTTCTCGTCCGACTACGTCTTCGACGGGACGAAGCGCGAGCCGTACATCGAGTCGGACGCGCCGAATCCGGCAGTCCGCATACGGACGGACGAAGCTCCACGGCGAGGCGGCCGCCGGCGAGAACGCATGGATCGTCCGCTCGTCGTGGCTCTTCGGCTGGACGAGCACGAACTTCGTGCGCACGATGCTGCGCGCTCGGCCGCGAGCGCGACGAGGTCGCTGTCGTCGACGACCAGCGCGGCTGCCCGACCTTCGTCGGCCATCTCGCCGCGGCGACGCGTGCGCTCGTCGAGCTGCCGCGCGGCGTGTGGCACGTCGCCGCCGACGGCGACTGCACGTGGGCCGAGTTCGCGGAGGCGATCTTCGAGGAGGCCGGCCTCGACTGCCGCGTCCGCCGCATCACGACCGCCGAGCTCGGCCGTCCCGCGCCGCGGCCGGCGTACTCGGTGCTCCGGAGCGAGCGCGCCGGCGCGCCGCGCCTGCCGCACTGGCGCGACGGGCTGCGCGAGTGCCTCGCCCGGCTTCTCCCAGACTGAGACGTGCCGCGTCGCCGCGGCCGAGAACGGCTCGCGGTTCCAGTCGCTCCAACGCTCGCGCAGCTCCATGCCCGCCAGGCGGGCCATGAGATCGAGCTCGCCGGGCGACGCGGCACGGAACGGGACGGAGAGCCGCTCCCAGCGGCCGCCGCGGAGCTTGAAGTGGTGCGATACGAGACGCTGCGTGTCGGCGTCGTACTCGTCGACGCCCACGTGCGTGTCGCTCAGATCGAACACTTCGAGGGGGCGTGTGTTCGGCACGACGACCTCGACGACGAAGCACCCTCCAGGTTCGAGGTGTGCGGCCGCGTTCGCGAAGCACGCGACCTGCGCATCCTGCGTCGTCAGGTTCAGGATCGTGTTCCTGATGAGGTAGACGAGTGTGAAGGAGCCGTCGACACGCGTGGTGGCCATGTCGCCGAGCACGACGGGGATCTCCGAGCCGCCCGGCTTCATCCGGAGCTGCGCGACCATGTCGGGAGAAAGCTCGATGCCGGAGACGGGAAGGCCGCGCTGCGCGAGCGGCAGCGCGATCCTTCCCGTCCCGATTGCGAATTCCAGCGCGCCGCCGCCGCGCGCGAGATCCGCGAGAACGCCGACGACGGGCTCGACCGGGAGATGGGCCGTGTCCTCGTCGTAGTGCTCCGCGACGGTGCCGGCGAACCAGTCCATCAGCCGCTCCGCTTCAGCTTGCCGTGCTTCTTCGCGTGCTGCTCGCCGCGGTGGAAGACCGCGAGGCCGATCGGCGTCGCCAGCGCGGCGATGATCAGCAGCGGCCACACGTCCGCCCAGACGAGCCCGGTGCCGCTGACGATCGACGCCCGGTCGCCGCGCAGCGCGTACGTCGCCGGCGACAGCTTCGAGAGCAACTGCATCCAGCCGGGCATCACCGACACGGGGTAGTAGACGCCCGAGACGACGAGCATCAGACCCTGCGCGACGAAGCCGAGCTGCGCGCCCTTCTCCGGCGAGATCGAGCGGCAGCACCGACGTCATCATCCCGACGCCGATGAACGACAACGACGCGATCGCGAGGAGCGCGAACGCCGCTCCGAAGTTCGCGTGCGGGATGTGGATGCCGATGAACGCGCACGACCACGAAGAAGAGGATCGTCGCGCGGATCAATCCGTACAGCACCGCGTACGCCCCCATGCCGCCCAGGTGCATCGACGCGCGAGATCGGCGCCATGAACGTGTACTCGATCGTCCCCTCCCAGCGCTCCCACGCGACCGTCTCCGTCATGAACTCGAAGATGATCCCGAGGAACGCCCAGATGACGGCGCCGACGAGCAGCCGCGTCGCGAGGACGTTCTCCGCCGCCGCCGTGCAGGTGCACGGCGCGCGCGATGAACACGATCGTGAGCGTGTTCGCGATCGTCCAGACCATGAACGCGACGTCCCAGAGGAAGTAGCGCTTCGTGAGATAGACGTTTCGCTCGACGATGCCGCCGAGCCCGATGAGCTCGCTTCGCATCGTCGCTCCGATAGCCGTCATCCGAACACCTCCCTGTACTCGTCGTCTTCTTCGTCGTTCTCTTCCTCGAACGTCGCGCCCGGTTGCGGCGAAGAACGCCTCCTCGAGCGTCTCGCACGCCGTAGCGCCGCTTCACGTCCGCGACCGGCTCGAGGAACAGGAGCTCGCCCGCGGTCGAGCAGGCCGACGCGGTCGGCGAGCGCTCTCCGCCTCGACCATGTCGTGCGTGCAGAGCAGGATCGTCGCGTCGTGCGTGTGCCGGACCTCCCTGACGAAGTCCTGCACCTCGAGCTTCGAGCGCGGATCGAGACCCGGTCGTCGGCTCGTCGAGCAGGAGCAGGACCGGCGAGGTGAGCAGCGCGCGCGCGAGCGCGACCTTCTGCTGCATCCCGCGCGACAGGTTCTCCATCGACTCGCCGCGCCGGTCGGCGCGGGAAGCCGACCTTCTCGAGGATCTCGGGATCGTCGGTGCGCGTCTACGACTCGGCGGCATGCCGTAGAAGCGCGCCGCGTACGAGAGGTTCTCGGCCGCGGACATCTTCTTGAAGAAGCTCGCCTCGACGGAGACGCGGTTCACGAGCCGCCGGATCGTGCGCGCGTCTCGCGGAAGGCGTCGTGGCCGAAGATGCGCGCCTCGCCGCCGTCGTCGATCAGCAGCGTCGAGAGCAGGCGGACGAGCGTCGACTTGCCCGAGCCGTTCTGGCCGAGGATGGCGACGCACTCGCCGCGCGCGATCGTGAAGCGTGACGTCCTTGAGCGCGGGCATGCGACTTGCGCGTGAACCGGCCCGCGTTGCGATCGCGGCGGCGGAACACCTTCGTCAGGTGCTCGACCTCGACCGCGGGGACGTCACGACGAACGGACGCGTTCAGAGATGTGGGTGCTGCAAGCGTGGACATGCTGCTCCTTGTGAAACGAACGGGAACGGAGAACGGGAGACCGCCGGCGAAGGCGGCGGGCGGACCTAACGGTCGCGCGGACCCGCGCTGCCGGCAGCTTCCGGCGTGTTCATCACGTTCCCGAGCAACATGGCGGTGGAACGATAGGCGCTTAACCGCACAACGTCAAATGTCGCGGCTGTGCAGGGACGTTCACGCAGCGCGCGATGCGTCGCGTTCGTCGCTCTTGTCGTCGGACGCATCGTCCTCCTCGAGCCACGCGACGATCTCCGGCTGGCCGAGCAGCAGCTCGGCGAGCGTTCTTCTCTCCTCCTCCGACATCGCAGCCAGTACGGCTGCCGACCGTGTGCCGGATTCCGTGTTGTTCGTTTCAGGCCGCCGCGCGGGGCGGATCCTCGTCGTCCGTCTCCTCCGGTTCGGGCCTGTAGTCGTCGAGCCACGCGACGATCTCGGGCTCGCGCAGCAGCAGCTCGACGACCGTCCCGCCTGATTCGGGCTCGCGTCATGTCTCCTCCTCGAGGGTCGTGGATCACGAACAACGGCTCGCCCCGCTGGGAGTCGAGCCGCGACTGCGCCGTCAACTTGCTTCAGATCCGGGTACTCGACGACCTCCGGCGACGCGCGGATGCCCGCGACGACATACCGGACTGACGTCGTCGGTGTCGTTGCGGATCTCGTGCGCGCCCGCGCGACCCGTGGGGAAGTGGACGACCTCGCCTTCCTCGAGCTGCCGCTCGCCCTCGAGCGTGCGCAGCGTCGGCCGGCCGCGCAGGACGAGCAGCAGCTCCTCCGAGGCGTGGTGGAAGTGGAAGATCATGAAGTTGCCGCGCTCGAGCTCGTAGAGCGACGCGCCGAGCTGCGGCCCGCCCGGAACGAGCCGCTTCTCGCGGCGCGCCGCCGCCCGACCAGTCCTCGTGCTGCTCGCCCCACTCGTCGTCCCAGAGGTTCATGCCGGGGACACTTGCAGACAAAGAGGCCATCTTCTGTCATGTATTTGATCTACGCTCGAATTCGTGCGCGCGACCCGGCTCGTCTCGCTCCTGCTCCTGCTCCAGACCCGTGGCCAGCTCACTGCGGCCGACTCGCGGAGCGCCTCGAGATGTCGGTCCGCACGGTGCACCGCGACGTCGAGTCCCTCGCCGCCGCGGGCGTGCCCGTCGAGGCCGTGCGCGGCCCGGCGGGCGGCTACCGGCTCGCGGGCGGCTACCGGACGCGCCTCACCGGCCTGACCGCGGACGAGGCGGAGGCGCTCTTCGCCGCCGGCATGCCCGGGCCTGCGGCCGAGCTCGGCCTCGGCGGCGAGCTCGCCGCCGCGCGTCTCAAGCTGCTCGCGGCGCTGCCCTCCGAGCTCCAGGAGCGGGCGACGCGCGCGCAGCGGCTCTTCCACCTCGACACGCGCGGCTGGTTCCGGGCGGAGGACCGCGTACCGCACCTCCCTGCACTCGCCTCCGCCGTCTGGCGCGGCTGCCGCGTGCACATCCGCTACCGCGAGGGCGCGCGCGTCGTCCGGCGCACGATCGACCCGCTCGGGCTCGTCCTCAAGGCGGGGGCCTGGTACCTCGTCGCCCACCGCGTCGCCGGCATGCGCGTCTACCGCGTGTCGCGCATCGTCTCCGTCCGCCCGCTCGACGAGGCGTTCGAGCGGCCGCCCGGCTTCGAGCTCGGCTCGTACTGGGACGAGTGGTCGCGGGCGTTCGAGGAGAGCCTGCCGAGCATCGAGGTCACGGTGCGCGGCGAGAAGGGCGTCCGGACGCTCGCATTCCCGAGCCTCGAGGAGGCGGAGCGCGAGGTCCTGCGCCTCGGGCCGGGCGTCGAGGTGCTCGCGCCCGAGGAGCTCCGCGACCGCGTCGCGGACACCGCCCGGCGGGTGGCCGCGCTGTACGTTCCCTAGATGCCGTCGCTCTCGACGTACGCCGTCTTCCTCGCCACCGCGATGGTGCTGCTCGCCATCCCCGGGCCGGCGGTGCTGTACGTCGTCACGCGGAGCATCGAGATGGGCCGCGCCGGCGGCGTCTCGTCGGTCGCCGGCATCACGACGGGGACGATCGTCCACGTCGGCCTCGCCACCGCGGGCCTCTCCTCGCTCATCCTCGCCTCGACGGCCGCCTTCGACGCGGTGAAGTACGTCGGCGCGGCGTACCTCATCTTCCTCGGCGTCCGGCGGCTGCTGACGCGGACCGAGGAGTCCGTCGACGTCTCGCGGGCACCGCGGACGCGGCGCCGGGCCTACACGCAGGGGATCGTCGTCAACCTGACCAACCCGAAGACGATCGTCTTCATCTTCGCGTTCATCCCCCAGTTCGTCGACGTGAACGCCGGCCACGTCGGGCTCCAGGTGCTCGTGCTCGGCCTCAGCTTCGCCGGGCTCGGGTTCCTCAGCGACAGCGGCTACGCGCTCGTCGCCGGGGCGGTCGCCGACCGGCTGCGCGGGTCGCCGGCGATCGCCCGGTTCGAGCGCTGGTTCGGCGGCTCGGTGCTCATCGGGCTCGGCGTCGCGGCCGCGGTCTGGTCTCCCAGCCGCTCCAGCTGATACATTCTCGCCGGGTGTTCCGCCGCTGAAGGCGGGGCGCCGAGGCAATGGGGCCTCGCGACTCGGTCGAGTCGTGGGGCTTTTTTTGTGGTCCAGATCCGGAGGAAACGATGATCAAGTTCAAGCTCGAGTACATCTGGCTCGACGGATACGAGCCGACGCCCAACCTGCGCAGCAAGACGAAGATCGCCGCATTCGCGGCGTCGCCGACGCTCGAGGAGCTCCCGCTGTGGAACTTCGACGGCAGCTCGACGCGGCAGGCGGAAGGCTCGAGCTCCGACTGCTTCCTCCAGCCGGTCGCCGCCTTCCCCGATCCGACCCGCGAGAACGCGCTCCTCGTCATGTGCGAGGTGCTGCTGCCCGACCAGACGCCGCACCCGTCGAACAGCCGCGCGACGATCCCGGACGATCCGGGCGCGTGGTTCGGCTTCGAGCAGGAGTACTTCCTCTATCGAGACGGCGCTCCGCTCGGGTTCCCGAAGGAAGGCTTCCCCGCGCCGCAGGGCGAGTACTACACGGGCGTCGGCTACAAGAACGTCGGCGACGTCGCGCGCGCGATCGTCGACGAGCACATCGAGCTCTGCCTCGCTGCCGGCATCAACCTCGAGGGCATCAACGCCGAGGTCGCGAAGGGCCAGTGGGAGTTCCAGATCTTCGGCAAGGGCTCGAAGCGGGCCGCCGACGAGCTCTGGATCGCGCGGTACCTCCTCATGCGGCTCTGCGAGCGGTACGGCGTGGACGTCAACTGGCACTGCAAGCCGCTCGGAGCCGAGGTCGACTGGAACGGCTCCGGGCTGCACACGAACTTCTCGACGACGCACATGCGCGAGGTCGGCGGCGAGGCGTACTTCGCGGACTTGATGGCCGCCTTCGATGCCTACAAGGAAGACCACATCGCCGTCTACGGGCCCGACAACCATCTGCGCCTCACCGGCCTGCACGAGACGCAGTCCATGGACAAGTTCAACTACGGGGTGGCCGACCGCGGTGCATCGGTCCGCGTTCCGCACAGCTTCGTCAACGACGGCCATCGCGGGTATCTCGAGGACCGGCGCCCGAACTCGCTCGGGGACCCGTACCGCATCGCCGGCCGGATCCTGCAGACGATCGAGACGGTCCCCGCTTTCATTGAGGAGGAGGAGGTCGTGGCTGCGTAGCGCCCCGCAGATCCGGGCGCTCGACGAGTCGGACTGGCCGCAGGTCGCCGCCGCGTATCTCGACGGCATCCGCACCGGCAACGCGACGTTCGAGACGAAGGCGCCGACGTGGGAGGAGTTCGCGTCGTCGCACTCGCTCTCGCTCGTCGCGGACCTCGACGGTCGCGTCGCCGGCTGGGCGGCGCTCTCGCCCAAGTCGTCCCGGTGCTGCTACCGCGGTGTTGCGGAGAACAGCGTGTACGTCGCTGCCTGGGCGCGCGGCCGCGGTGTCGGCCGTGCGCTCCTCGGCGCGCTCGTCGAGCAGAGCGAGGCCGAGGGCATCTGGACGCTCGAGGCGGGGGTCTTCCCGGAGAACGAGGCGAGCATCGCGCTGCACGTCGCCTGCGGCTTCCGGCTCGTCGGTGTGCGCGAGCGGCTCGGCGAGCTCGGCGGCACGTGGCGCGACGTGCTCCTGCTCGAGCGCCGCTCTGCCGCTGTCTAGCCGACGTAGATCGGGCGTGCCGAGCGGGACGAGCGGGTAGAGCGGCTCACGTCCGGGATCGCATCCGGACGCAGCCGTGCGAGGCGGCCGTGCCGATCGACGACGATCTCGTCGGTGCCGTGGATGCCGGCGCCGTCCCAGAAGCCCATCCAGCGCGACTTGATCGGGTCGGCCGGGCCGGGCGGGATGATGCGGCCGGCGAGCGAGCCCGCCCACGCGCTCAGGGGCACGTGCCACGACGGGTTGACCTGCTTGTCGTTGATCCAGTAGAGGCCGGCCGGCGTCTCGAGCCCGCCTGGCCGACGGCGATCGGGTACGTCTTCGCGAGCCTCAGGCCGCGGAAGAGCCGTAGCGTGAACGTCTCGCGGCTCGACGACGATGAAGGTGGGGTAGCGCCGCGGCGAGCGACGCCGTCGTCCAGCGCGGCGACGACCGGCGCGTCGGGACGGCGAGCGTTGCGCGGCCGGTCCGGGCGGAGGAGGGCGGCGGCGAGCTCGCGCCCGGAGCGCGTCCCGGCGGACGGCGATCCCCGTGCGCTCGCGGGACGACCCGGAGCGTTGTCGGCCGACGCACGACGCGGGCGGCCGTGCAGGCCGGTCGACGACGATCGCGACGTTGTCGACGAACCGGGCGAGGGTGCGCGTCGCAGCGTCGCCGAGCAGCGGCACGGCGACGTCGACGTCGCGTCCTCGAGGTCGCGGAGAAAGCGGCGCGCGAGCCCGCCGCTCCGGCTGTCGGCGAGCGCGCGGTCGACCATTCCGTCGACGTCGACGCGGAGGCCGGCACGGGACGGGTCGACGACGAAGGAGTGCGTTCCGTCGCGTCAGCCGCAGCGGCCGTCGCAGCGAGTCGACGAGGCGGCTCTCGAGCAGTGCGCGAGCGTCCGCGACGTGCAGGCCGCCGACGTCGACGCCCGCGACGGTCACGCCGGCCGCGATGACGTCCGTGCGTCCGCTGTCCCAGAAGTAGGCGTAGGCCCCGCCCGCCGAGAGGGCGACGCCGCGATCGGCAGGACGATCCCGGTGGCGACGAGAAGCGCGCCTGCGCATTGTCCCGGTGCACGTTGTACCCGTCTGTGCCGTTGGAAAGCAATCCCTCGCGATGGATGTACCGCGTTCGTCGACTGCCGCTGGGACCTCGGCGGCGCCGGACCGCGGCCGCGAGCTCTACCTCGCCGGCCACGTGCCGGGCGCCGTCGTTCCTCGACGTCGACGAGGACCTGTCCGATCTCTCCGTCGCGGGCCAGGGCCGCCATCCGCTGCCGTCCGCCGAGCGGTTCGCCGCGGCCGCCTCGCGCGCCGGGATCGGGCCGGGCGTCGTTCGTCGTCGCGTACGGGAACATGGGCGGCGCGGAGCGGCTCTGGTGGCTGCTCCGCCACTTCGGCCACGACGACTGCGCGGTGCTCGCCGGCGGCATCGAGGCGTGGGGCGGGCCGCTGCGGGCCGGCGACGAGGCGATCGAGCCGGCCGAGTTCGTGCCGCGCGAGCGCGACGACGACACGATCGCGCCGGATGACGCTCGCCCGCCGGCTCGCCGACCCGCGGCTCGTGCTCGTCGACGCCCGTTCGGCCCGCCCGCTGGCGCGGCGAGCCGAACCCGCTCGACACCGTCGCCGGGCCGCATCCCGGGCGCGCTCAACGCGCCGTGGGCGCGAGCCGCAGCCCGAGCTGCCCGAGGGCGAGCTCGTCGCGTACTGCGGCTCGGGCGTCACGGCGTGCGTCGTGCTGCACCGGGCCCACTCTGCGCGGGCGCGACGGGCGGCTCTACCCCGGCTCGTGGAGCGACTGGTCGACGCGCGGCCTGCCGCTCGAGCGTGACTAGCCTCTAGCTCATCGCGAACGTCACGCTGACGGTCGCCTGAATCTCCTGCGTGCCGGCCTCGATCGGCGTGCTGCCGGCGCTGTCGGTCGCGCTCTTCGCGAACGGGATGGGTGCCGAGCCGCCGTTCTCGTCGATCGTCACGATCGCGCCGAGCGTCTCGCCGGCGGCGTCCGCGAGCGCCTGCGCCTTCGACTTCGCCTGGGCGACGGCGGCCTTGAGCGCCTGGTTGTAGAGCGCGTCCTGGGAGGAGATCGTGAGGGACGGGCCGGAGACGCTCGTCGCGCCGGCGCCGACGGCCGCGTCGACGATGCCGCCCGCCTTCGCGATCGAGAGCTTCGTGACGGAGATCGTGTCGGAGGCGATGTAGCCCGTGATCGGAGTTCCCGTCGCTCGACATGACCGGATCGAGCGAGACCTGTTCGGTCTGGATGTTCGCCGCGTCGACTCCGGCGCCCTTCACCGCCGCGATGACGGCGCGGACGTCGGTGCCGTTCTTCGTGAGCGCCGCCGCGGCGGTCGCGGCCTTCGTCGTCACGGTGAAGTCGAAGGAGGCCTGGTCGGGCACGGCGGTGACGCTGCCCGTGCCGGTGACGCTGACGGTGTTCGTGCTTGCGGCCGAGGGGGCGGTGGCCGCGTCCGCCCCGCCGGCGAGCACGACGGCGGAGACTGCGATGGCTGCCAGAAGCGTTTTCATGCCCGGTATACGGCACCGGGCACGCGGAACGTCACATCAGGCTGCGGCGGTGCTCGTCCCGATGTCGCCGAGGTACTGCGTCCACCCGTGCGGGATCCGCGGCGCGGCGAGCTTGATGAAGAGCACCGGCTGGGGGGCGCGGGGCGGCGTGTGCAGCTCCATCCCGGCCTGCTCGAGCGTCCGGTCGCCCTTGCGCAGGTTGCACGGGCGCGCAGGCGGTGACGACGTTCTCCCAGATCGACTCGCCCCCCTTCGAGCGGGGGACGACGTGGTCGAGCGTGAGCCGGCCGGACGAGGTGCCGCAGTAGACGCACCGCCACCCGTCGCGGGCGAACAGGGCCCGCCGCGAGATCTTCCGCTGGACGGCGCGGGGCACGCGGACGTAGTGGACGAGCCGGATCACGTGCGGCCGGACGAAGCTGCCGGTGGCGGAGCGGAGCGGCTGGTCGAGGTGCTCGATGACCTCTGCCTTCCCCTTGAAGACGAGCACGTGCGCCCGCCGAACGGTGCAGACGTTCAGCGGCTCGTAGCTCGCATTCAGAACGAGAACATGCCCCATGTAGTGGCCAAAAAGTACCAGCGGAGCCCGACTGCGACGAGGCCCGGGGCGTCTCGCGGTGTGGCGGAACAGCGAGGCGCAACGTCTGGCAACCTTGGCCAATGGCGAAACTCCTCGCGGAACGGCTACGCCTGCGCGCAGAACGAGACGGTCGCTCACACTCGTAAGAGCTCGCGGGCTTTGCCCGCGAGCGCTCCCCGAAGGGGTACCCAAGCAAGACGAAAGTGCGCAGCACTTTCGTCTTATGAAGAGGCCATTGCCCTCTCGACCGCGTCCAGCTCCTCCGGCGACAGCGCGACGGAGGCGCGGCCGTGCTCGACCTCCTTCACGTAGATCCGGGCGTAGTCGCGGCCCTGGATGGCGCTGACCACGATGCCGCTGCGCGCCGAGTCGAGCATCGCGAACGACGACGACTGGTGCCCGCCGCTTCCCTCGTACGCGTCGTAGCGGACGATCGCCGTCTTCGAGACGCTCTCGTCGACACGCCGGTCGACGCGTGCGAGCCCGGCCGCGATCTCGTCGACGGCGCGGTGGAGGTCGTCGATCCTGCTCTGCAACGACACGGCGAAGTCGACGAGATCGGACTTGCCGCCGCCGAGCAGCACGAGCTGCGAGCGCCGCACGCGGCGCAGCGACGCGAAGTAGCCGACGGAAAGGAGCAGCGCGACGCCCGCAGCGGCAGCGGCGCCGACGGCGATCCACGCTGCGACTGACGCGCTGACGTGCATCAGCTGAGCGTGAAGAAGACGGTGTAGGTGGCCGTGTTGTTCGACGCGTTCTGCTCGCCGGGAACGGGTGCGACGTCGACCTTGATCGTCGCCTTGTTCCCGAACGCCGCCGTCGGAAGGTTGAAGTTTCCGAACGTCACGCTCTGCTGCTGCCCAGGCTGGATGAGCTGAATCGTCTGTGTCCGCTTGATCGTCGAGCTGCCGGCGGTGATCGTCAGATGGACGACGACGCCCGTCTCCTGCGAGCTGCCCGAGTCCTCGACGGTCGCGGCGAAGCTGAGGTCGGCCGAGACCTTGATCGTCGTCGCGGTCGACGTCGAGAGCGCCGTCGCGCCCGGGTTGGCGGTGACGGAGACGAGGGCGTCGCCGTGCTTGCCGCCCGGCGTGCCGCCCGTCGACGCGCCGGTCAGCCGCTGGAGCAGCAGGCCGAACGAGCGCGCGCTCACGAGGTCGCTGTTCGGGACGATCGCCGACTTCGGGATGACGACGCCTGTGACGCCCACCGTCTTCAGCTCTTCCGTCGCCGGGATCCGGTAGAGCTGCTCCCAGTCGACGTCGCTCGCGGTGAGGAGCGCTCCCTGTGTCGCGAGTGTCTCGGTCGTCGAGGAGGTCGACGCAGCGTTCTTCGGGTTCCACGCCGTGATTGCGATGCCGAGCGCCGTGAATCCCTTCGCGCGCAGCTCGAGCGCGTCCACGAGGCGCTGGTGGATGGCGCGCAGCGGGCCGGGCGCGCGGATCTGCTGCGCCAGGTCGTACTCCTGCTGCTCCTGCTGTGCGTACTGCTGCATCAGCGTCGCGAAGTCGGCCTGCTTCGACGTGGCCGTGAACTTCGTCTGCGAACGCGCGGCCGAGCGCGTTCGAGCTCGCCGCGATCGCGTGGACGCGCGCCGCGTACGACGCGTACTCGTCGTGCTTGCTCTTGCCCTGGCAGGCGCCGACCCAGAACACGAACGCGACGACGATGACGATCGCGATCGCGATGAGGCCGACGAGGCGCGCGAGCGGGACGATCCCGGTCGGCGGCTTCAGGGCGGCCCGGTCCGCCGAGGCCCGCCGCCGCCGCCGCGGCGCTCCAATCGCGGACGCCGCCGGGTGCGGGGCGCCTCCTCCGTCTCGGGCTCGTCGAAGAAGTCGAACTCGATCCGGTCGTCGTCGTGGGTGCTCATGCCGTCATCCGATCGGGCCAGACTGTAACGCGGCCCTCGCTCGGAGAGGAAATTCGGCTGTCGTCGCCAACCTGACCTGACCGATGTCTAGCGCCGCGCTCGCTCTTCAGGGAAGCGAGCCCGTCCTCGGTCGCTACCGGCCGCTGCGTCCGCTCGGGAGCGGAGGGTCGGGCTCGGTCTGGCTCGCCCGGGACGAACAGACCGGGCTCGACGTCGCGCTCAAGATCGTCGCCCGCGAGGGGAAGGCCGCCGCCCGCGCCGAGCGAGAGGCCGCCGCCGCCGCGCGCCTGCGCCACCCGAGCTGCCTGCGCGCCTACGCGTTCGCGCACGACTCGCGTCACGTCTACATCGCCTACGAGTTCATCCCGGGCCAGACGTTCCGCGAGGCGCTGCGCGCCGGCCAGCTCGGCGACGCCGACGCGATCGAGGCGTGCGCCCAGGTCTGCGAAGGCCTCGCGCACGCGCACCGAGCCGGAATCCTCCATCGCGACGTGAAGCCGTCGAACGTCCTGCTCGCCGAGGGCGACCGCGTCTCCGCGCGCATCCTCGACTTCGGCCTCGCGCGCATGGCCGAGGCGGAGACGCTCACCGCGCAGGGCGACGTCCCCGGCACGCTCGCGTACATCTCGCCCGAGCGGCTCGCCGGCGAGGACGCGACGGAGGCCGCCGACGTCTGGTCGGTCGGCGTGATGCTCTGGGAGTCGCTCGCCGGGCGGCACCCGTTCTGGCAGACGTCGATGCTCGACACCGCGCGGGCGATCGAGGCCGGCGCGCCGTCGCTCGCGACGCTCCGCCCCGACCTTCCGCACCGGCTCGTGCAGCTCGTCGACCGGGCGCTGTCCCTCGCACCCGGCCGCCGCCCGTCCGCCTCCGATCTCGCAGGCTCGCTTCGCGGCGCCGCCGTGCCGCGCCGGCACAAGCGGGCACGCGCGCTCGGGCTGTCCATCCCCTCCGAGGCCGGCCGCGCCGGCGCCGCCGTGCTCGCAGGCGTCTTCGCCGCGTGGACGGCTCTCTCGCTGCCGTTCTACCCGACCGCGTGGACGGCCGCGCTTGCGGTCGCGGCAGCGGCGGTGACCGCGTTCCGCCCGCGGGCGGGTCTCGCCGTCGCGCTCGCCGTCCCGGTGCTGCCGCTCGGGAACATCTCCCTCGGGCTCGCTGCCCTCTACGTGTGCATCGCGATCGCGTGGCTCGTCCTCAGCTGGCGCGAGCCGCGTGGCGGCCTGCTCTTCGCACTCGGGCCGCTGCTCGCACCGCTCGGGGCGCTCGGACTCGTCCCGCTCGCCACCGCGACGCTGCGCGCCGGCCCGCGCCGCGCCGCGCAGGCCGCCGTCGCGGTCGGCGTCGCGGCGATCGTCGCAGGCGTCCGGCACGCGTCGCTGCCGCTCGTCGGCTCCCGCCCGCCACTCGGACTCGGCATCGCCGGGGCACGCGATCCGCTCGACGTCGCGGGTTCGCTCGCCCGCGCCGCCGGCGCGCATCCCGGCCTCGTGATCGAGGCGGCCGTCTTCGCCGCGGTCGCGCTGGCGCTCCCGTACGCACACGCCCGCGGGCGCTGGGGAGCGGCTGTCCTCGGCGCCGCGATGCTCGCCGCCACCGTGCTGGCCGTCCCGTCGGCGCCTGCCGTCCCGCTTGCCATGGCCGCCTGGCTGACCGCGGCTGCTGTGGCCCTGAGAGCCCGGCGGGCATAAGGCTGACGCGCCGGGGGTAACCTCATGCGCGCAACCATGGTCTTGCGGGGCATCGAACAGAAGATCGAGGCGTTGTTCGAGGGCGTGTTCGGACGCGCGTTCCGGACGAACGTCCAGCCGGTCGAGCTCGCACGGAAGCTCTCGAAGGAGATGGACGAGCACCGGATCGTCTCCGTCTCGCGCGTCTACGTGCCGAACGAGTACTCGATCTACCTCTCGCTGGGGGACCGCGAGCAGTTCGAGGGCTACGAGAACTCGCTCCTCTCGGAGCTCGAGGAGTACCTCACCGAGCACGCGCGCCGTGAGAGCTATGCGCTGCTGACGCCGCCGCCGCGTCCTGCTCGAGACCGACGAGGACCTCGCGCTCGGCGAGTTCGGCATCGCGACGC
This sequence comes from uncultured Actinomycetes bacterium, assembly GCA_963802685.1. Taxonomy (GTDB): domain Bacteria; phylum Actinomycetota; class Thermoleophilia; order Gaiellales; family Gaiellaceae; genus Palsa-739. The sequence continues at coordinate 140,738 of CAWDJG010000007.1, read as the reverse complement.
GGATGGTGCAGCCGCGCCACGGCGCCCGTGGCGACGAGCCGGAGGAGGAGGTCGAGTCGGGCGCGACGATGATCTACAAGCCCCCGGTCGTCTCGGAGCCCACCGAGGCCGCGTCGCCGGAGGAGCTCGGCCTCGAGCGCGAGGTCGCCGTTCTCACCTGGGCGGGCCACGAGCTGCGGGTCGACAAGCGCCGCGTCGTCATCGGCCGCTCGCGCGAGTGCGACATCCAGATCGAGGATGCGAACGTCTCCCGCCGCCACGCCGAGATCCGCCAGGAGGGAACGAGCTACTGGATCGTCGACCTCGACTCGACGAACGGGCTCGAGGTGAACGGACAGCATCTGAAGCGCGCGAAGCTCGAGCCCGGCGACACGTTCACGATCGGCTCGACCGAGGTGACGTTCTCGACGGAGCGCGAATGATCCTCGCGAGCACGCGGCTCGAGGAGGTCCTCCTCGCGCTCAAGATCGCGTTTCTCGTCCTGCTCTACCTCCTCATCTGGCGGATCGTCCGCACCGTGTCGCGCGACATGCGTCACGCCCCCGCGCAGGAGAGCTTCATCCTGTCGCCGGCCGCAGCGGCGGCCGCTCTGCCGGCGCTTGCCGCCGCCGCCGGCGGCAAGCTCGTCGTCGAGGAGAGCCCCGTGCTCGAGAAGGGCGACGAGTACGAAGTCGACTCTGCGCCGCTCACCGTCGGCCGCGGCGGCCAGAACGACGTCGCGATCGACGGCGACGAGTTCGCGTCCGCGCGGCACGTGCGTTTCGAGCCGCGCCGCGACGGCGTCTGGGTGTACGACCTCGGCTCGACGAACGGCACGTACGTGAACGGCGTTCGCATCGCCGACGCGCGCAAGCTCGCGTCCGGCGACGTCGTCCGCGTCGGCGAGACGGACCTGAGGTTCGAGGCATGACGAAGATCGGCTCGTACGCGGGCAGGACGGACACCGGCCGGAAGCGGCGCCGGAACGAGGACTCGTACGTCATCGCGCCGCCGCTCTTCGCGGTCGCCGACGGCATGGGCGGCGCGCAGGCCGGCGAGGTCGCGTCGAAGCTCGCGGCCGCCGCGCTCGAGGACACCGATCCCGGCCGCCTCACCGGCCCCGCGCGCGTCGCGTCGCTCATCCAGGAGGCGAACCGCCGCGTGCACGAGCGCTCGAGCGTCGACCCGGCGACGTCGGGCATGGGCACGACGATGACTGTCGCGCTCGTCGAGAGCGAGGGCGTCGTCATCGGCCACGTCGGCGACTACGCGCGCGTACCGCGTCCGCGACGGCCGCATGGAGCAGCTCACCGACGACCACTCGCTCGTCAACGAGCTCCTGAAGAGCGGCAAGCTCTCGCCGGAGGAGGCGGAGACGCATCCGCAGCGCTCCGTGATCACGCGCGCCGTCGGGACCGATCCGGACGTCGACGTCGACTCGTTCATCGTCGACGCGCAGGCAGGCGACGTCTTCCTCATCTGCTCCGACGGTCTGACCGCGATGGTCGACGACGAGGACATCCTCGACGTCGTCGAGCACAACCGCGACAACCTCGACAAGGTGACGAAGTTGCTCGTCGCGGCGGCGAACCGCGGCGGCGGCGAGGACAACATCACGGTCGTGACGTTCGGCATCGGCGCCGACGGCGGCGCCGAGGTCGGCGAAGACACCGAGACGATGGAGGCGATCGTCTTCCCCGATCCCGGAGAGACGCGCGAGGACGTCCGCGTCGACGCGCAGAGCTCGGAGGACGGCGTCGCACCGTGGAAGCCGTCGCCGGACCGCGCGCGCCTCGTCCTCTTCGCGCTCTTCGTCGTCGCTGTGCTCGTGTCGCTGCTCGTCTGGGGGCTGATGCGCTGACCCTGAGCTACCGGAATCGCGAGCTCGCCTATCTCGTCGTCGTCGGGGTCATCACTGCGATCGGATTCGCGAGCGTCTACATCTCGCGCAAGTCGCACGTGTCCGCTGCGTCGCTCACGTACGCGGTCTTCTTCTTCGCGCTCTACCTCGCGGCGCACGTCGTCGCCCGGCTCACCGTGCCGAACGCCGACCCGTACCTCCTGCCGATCGCGGGGCTGCTGACCGCCGTCGGGTTGACGGAGATCTACCGGCTCGGGCCGTCGAATGCGTTCAAGCAGGGTCTCTGGGTCGTGATCGGCGTCGCCGTCTTCGCCGCCGCGCTCGTCGGGCTGCGGCGCGACTACCGGCTCCTCGAGAACTACAAGTACCTGTTCGGTCTCGGCGCGATCGCGCTCCTCTTCATGCCGCTCCTGCCCGGCATCGGCCAGACCGTCAACGGTGCGCGCCTGTGGGTGCACTTCGCCGGCTTCCAGTTCCAGCCGGGCGAGCTCGGCAAGATCGCGCTCATCGTCTTCCTCGCCGCCTACCTCCGCGAGAAGCGGGAGGTGCTCGCGCAGGGCCGCGTCAAGGACTGGGGCCCGCTGCTCGTCATCTGGGGCGGCGCGATGCTCGTCCTCTTCGCGACGGACGACCTCGGCAGCGCGCTCCTCTACTACGGGATCTTCCTCGCGATCCTCTACGCGGCGACCGCTCGCTTCACGTTCGTCGCGGTGTTCATCGTGCTCTTCTTCGCCGGCTCCGCCGCCGTCTACCAGGGCACGCCGCACGTCCGCGAGCGTGTCGTCAACTGGCTCCAGCCGTGGACGACACACAAGGTCTACTGCGCTCTCAACGGGCAGCATGACGCTGCGCCAGGACTGCTCGAGCTACCAGGAGGTGCAGTCGCTCTACTCGATCGCGCACGGCGGCTACGGCGGTACGGGTCTCGGCTCCGGCGTCTTCGCGAATGCGCAGGGACAGCCAGCTCATCCCGTACCTCAACACCGACTTCATCTACTCGGCGCTCGCGCAGGAGCTCGGCCTGATCGGCGCCGCGGCGCTGCTGCTGGTCTACATGGTCTTCGTCACTCCGCGGCTTCCGCGTCTGCGCTCTGCGCCCAGTGACGGCTTCTCGAAGCTGCTCGCAGCGGGGCTCACGTTCGGCTTCGCGCTGCAGACGTTCATCATCGTCGGCGGGATCCTCCGCGTGATCCCGCTCACCGGCATCACGCTGCCGTTCGTCTCGTACGGCGGCTCGAGCATCATCGCCGAACTTCCTCGTCGTCGCGGGCTGATGCTCGTCTCGCACCGCGCGAACACGGTGGGACGCGGACGTGAACCGGCAGCTCATCCGGCTCGCGCTCGTCGCCGTCGTCCTGCTCGTCGCCCTCGTCGTCGCGACGACGTACTGGCAGGCGTGGGCCGCCGGCGGTCTCGCAGCGACCGGCAGGACAACGCGGTCGAGCTCGTCGTGCAGTTCCAGATCGCGCGCGGGCTCATCCTCGCCGACGAACGGGAAGACGGTGCTCGCCGCGAACCGCAAGGTGAAGCAGGAACGGGCAGACGCTCTACTTCCGCCGCTACCCGCAGCACGGGCTGGCGGCGCAGACGATCGGCTACTCGACGTCGGCGCGCTCGCAGACGGGCCTCGAGGAGTCGATGAACGACTACCTCACCGGCGCGAACACGAACCTGAGCAACGCCATCCAGCGCGACGCTCGACCGGCTCGGCGGCGGCACGGTGCACGGCAACAACCTCGTCCTGACGCTCGAACCCGGGCGGCGCAGGCGCTCGCGCAGCAGCTGCTCGGCGACCGGTGCGGCGCCGTCGTCGCGATGAACCCGCGCACGGGCGCCGTCTACGTCATGGCGTCGTCGCCGACGTACGACCCGAACCTCATCGACAAGCCCGGCGGCTACGCGAAGGTGCTGAAGATCCAGGGCGACTGCGGCGATCGGTCCGCGCTGCTGAATCGCGCGACCGACGGCCTGTTCACGCCGGGATCGACGTTCAAGATGGTCACGGCGGCGGCGGCGCTCGACACCGGCGCGTTCACGCCGACGTCGACGTTCAACGACCCCGGCTACTGCACCGAGTACGGCAAGCAGGTCTACGAACGCGGGCAACCCGGATCAGAACGGCCCCGAGGCGTACGGGCATCGGACGCTCGCGCGGGTTCCAGCACTCGATCAACTCGGTCTTCTGCAACGTCGGCAAGCAGATCGGCGCGAAGACGATCCTCGACTACGCGAAGAGGTTCGGCTTCTACAAGACGCCGCCGCTCGAGACGCCGGCGAACGAGCGCGTGCCGAGCGGCCTCTACCAGTACGTCAAGGCACGGCCGCGTCCTCGATTCCCGAAGGATCCCGAGACGGCAGGTCGACCCGGGCCGGCTCGCCTTCGGGCAGGAGCGGATGCAGGTGACGCCGCTCCAGATGCTCATGGTCGCGTCGACGATCGCCAACGGCGGGATCGTCCCGAGGCCGTACGTCGTCGACCGCATCGTCGGCCACGACAAGTCCGTCGTCACCCGGACGAAGCCGTCGAACCTCGGCCGCGCGATCAAGCCCGAGACCGCCGCCGAGCTCACGCAGATGATGATCTCGGTCGTCCAGGGCGGCACCGGCAGGAACGCGCAGATTCCGGGGATCCAGGTCGCCGGCAAGACCGGGACGGCCGAGACCGACGTGAACAACGTCTACACGGCCTGGTTCGTCTGCTTCGCCCCGGCGAACGATCCGAAGGTCGCGGTCGCGGTCGTGCTCGAGAAGCAGCTGAACGGGTTCGGCGGCGCCGTGTCGGCCCCGATCGCCAAGCAGATCCTGGAGAAGCTCCTGCATGGCTGAGGAGCCATCTACCCTGTACTGATGGCCGTCTCGGACACGCTCATCGGCTCGCTCTTCGACGGGCGCTACCAGGTCGTGCGCAAGCTCGGCGCCGGCGGGATGGCGAACGTCTACCTCGCCGAGGACCAGGAGCTCGGGCGCCGGGTGGCGATCAAGATCCTCAACGAGCGGCACGCGAACGACGAGCAGTTCGTCGAGCGCTTCCGGCGCGAGGCGAAGAACGCCGCCGCGCTCTCCCATCCGAACATCGTCTCGATCTACGACCGCGGTGAGGCGGAGGGGACGTACTACATCGCGATGGAGTACCTCGACGGGCGGTCGCTGAAGGAGCTGATCGTCACCGCGCGGCGACGCGCCGGTCGGCGTCGCGGTCGAGTACGCGCGGCAGATCCTCTCTGCGCTGAAGTTCGCGCACCGGCACGGCATCGTGCACCGCGACATCAAGCCGCACAACGTGCTCGTCGAACGCCGAGGGCGCGGTGAAGGTGACGGACTTCGGCATCGCGCGCGCGGGTGCGAGCCAGATGACGGAGGCGGGCTCGATCGTCGGCACGGCGCAGTACCTCTCGCCGGAGCAGGCGCGCGGCGGCGACGTCGACCAGCGTTCCGACCTCTACTCGCTCGGCGTCGTCCTGTACGAGCTCCTCACCGGGACGGTCCCGTTCTCGGGCGACACGCCGGTGGAGATCGCGATGAAGCACCTGTCGCAGACGCCCGAGCCGCCGTCGAAGCGACGCACCGGCATTCCGCGCGAGCTCGACATGGTCGTCATGCGTGCGCTCGCGAAAGATCCTGCCGACCGCTACCAGAGCGCCGACGAGATGGAGGCAGACCTCGACCGCGTCGCGCGCGGCGTCGGCATCGCGCCGGAGACGGAGGCGGCCGCGACGCAGATCATGCGCTCGCCGGTCACGATCCCGGGCCCGCTCGCGGCGACGGCGGCGACGATGATCACGCCGGGCAGGCCCGGCGGCGCCGGCCCGCCCCTGCCGCCGTCCGTCTACTACGACATCGACGAGCCGATCCACCGCCGCCCCGTGTGGCCGTGGGTCGCGGCGCTCCTCTTCGTCATCGGCGCGGCGATCGGCGGCTGGTTCCTCTACCACCAGATCTCGAACAAGCTCGCGTCGACGACACCGGCCGCGGTCCGGAACTACCTGAACGAGAACGAGCAGAACGCGACGGCGAACATCCAGACCGACGGCTTCCACGCGGTCGTGAAGCACCACTCGAGCGTCACGACCGACTCCGGCCTCGTCTACAAGCAGAGCCCCGATCCGGGCACGCGCCAGCCGAAGGGGAACAACGTCACGATCTACGTGTCGACCGGGAAGCCGAAGGTGGACGTGCCGGCGCTCAAGGGGCTGAAATCGGCGGACGCGATCAAGGCGCTGCGGGCGGGCGCATCTCGTCCCGGACGTGCACGAGATCACCTCCGGGGCCACCGCGGACACCGTGACGGCGTCCGATCCGGCCGAGGGCAAGCAGGTCGCCGAGGGCTCGAAGGTCCGCATCAACGTGTCGAAGGGCCCGACGCCGGTGACGGTGCCGAACGTCGTCGGGAAGTCGATCAACGACGCGACCGCGGCCCTCAACGCCTCCGGCTTCAAGGTGAACCCGACGTACGTCGACTCCGACTCGCCCCAGAACCAGGTCATCGACCAGTCGCCGGGGCAGAACCAGACGGCGCCGCCGCACTCGACCATCGACGTCACCGTCTCGAACGGGCCGAAGTCGGTGGGTGTGCCGGACGTCCGCACGCTCGACGTCGGCACGGCCGCGTCGCAGCTCCAGAGCATGGGCTTCCGGGTGAAGTTCTCGTACACCACCGTCACCGATCCCAATCAGGATCAGATCGTCCTCGACCAGAACCCGGAGAGCGGTCAGCAGGCGAAGCCCGGCTCGACGGTGACGCTCGTCGTCGGCAAGTGTCCGTCGAGCGGCTGTCCGGCTGCGACGACGACCGAGACCACCACGACGACGACTCCCTGATGGCGCGCCGCCTCCGCGTGGCGCTGCTCGCCGGGGGCCGCTCGAGCGAGCACGACATCTCGCTCGCGTCCGCCCGCTCGGTGCTCGAGGGGCTCGACGCGTCCCGCTACGACGTCGTCGGCGTCGCCATCGGCCGCGACGGCCGCTGGGCGTTGCAGAGCGGTGACGGAGCCGTACTGGGGCCTGGCCCCGATACGGAACCGTCACGGGCGGAGACATTGCCCGTTCCGGCCGATGCCGGGACGCTCGCGCGGCTCGGTGCGGTCGACGTCGTCCTCCCGATCCTGCACGGGCCGTTCGGGGAGGACGGGACGGTGCAGGGGCTCCTCGAGCTGATGGACGTGCCGTACGTCGGCGCCGGCGTCGCCGCGTCGGCGCTCGCGATGGACAAGGACTTGTTCAAGAAGGTCATGCGCGACAGCGGGATTCCGGTGGCGCGCCACCACACGATCCGTCTCGGCGATCCCGTCGAGAACCCGCTCGGCTACCCGGTGTTCGTGAAGCCCGCGCGGCTCGGCTCCTCCGTCGGGATCTCGAAGGCGCACGACGAGTCCGAGCTGGCGGCCGCCGTCGCGCTCGCGCGCCGCCACGACGAGAAGGTGCTCGTCGAGGAGGCCGTCGCCGGCATGGAGGTCGAGTGCGGCGTGCTCGGCAACCGCACGCCGCCGCCGATCGCGTCGCTGCCCGGCCGCATCGACACGCTCCAGCACGAGTGGTACGACTACGCGTCGAAGTACGACGCGGGCGGCATGGATCTCGTCATCCCGCCGGAGCTGCCGCAGGAGACGATCGCGCTCGTGCAGCAGCGTGCGGTCGACGCGTTCGTCGCGAGCGAGTGCGAGGGCATGGCACGCGTCGACTTCTTCGTCCGCGACGACGGCGAGGTCGTCGTCAACGAGCTCAACACGATTCCCGGCTTCACGGCGACGAGCGTGTACGCGAAACTCTTCGCAGCCTCCGGCATCGAGTACCCCGACCTGCTCGACCGCCTCATCGGCCTCGCGCTCGAGCGGCACGAGCGCCGCTCGAAGCTCGAGTACTAGTTGCTCTTCACCTCGCTGATCGCGGCCTTGCCGCCGCTGGGCAGCCGCGTGATCCAGACGACGTAGTAGCGCGCCGACATCCCGCGGAGCGCGAACGTCGTCGCGGGGCCGGCCGTCTGCGGCGACGAGTCGTCGGAGAACGGCCCGCTCGGAGAGTTCCCGGCGCGAACGACCGCGGTGAAGCCGGGTGTCGGCGTGTCGACCGTCAGCCTCGACAGCTTCGTCGTCGAGCCCGCGTCGAGGACGAGGCCGAGGCCGCTCTTCAACCCGCCGAACTGCGGGGAGAAGTACATCTGCGTGTACCAGTCGGTCGACGCGTTCCCGTCGGTGGCCGCTGACGCGGTGTTCGCGTGCGTGTCGGGCGAGCCGTCCGGGTCGTAGTTCCCGACGCCGCTCAGCTGAACCGAGGACGACGACGCTGCGCCGCCGGTGTGGTGGCGGTGGATGATGCCCGGGCCGTCGACCAGCAGGAGCGTCGCGACGACCGCTGCGACGACTGCCAGGCCCACGACGGCGAGGAGCAGCGGAGCGCGACCGCCGCGGCTGCGGCGCCTGCGCACCGGCGCCGGGCGCACGGCCGCGGCCGCGCGCACGATCGTCCGCTCGGCGTCGAAGTCGCCGATCCCGTCGAGGCACCGCCGGAGCTCCGTCGCGAAGGCGTCCATCGACGGGAAGCGCAGCTCCGGCCGCTTCTCGAGCGCGTGCCGGACGGCCTGCGCGAGCCGCGGCGAGACGTCCGGCCGCAGCTCCGCGACGTCCGGCGCTTCCTCGGTCACGTGCTTCATCGCGACGACGACGAGGTTGTCGCCGCGGAACGGCACGTCGCCGGTGAGCAGCTCGTACAGGACGACGCCGAGCGAGTAGACGTCGCTCGCCGGCGTCACCGGCGAGCCCTCGGCCTGCTCCGGCGACAGGTAGTTGCTCGTCCCGAGCACCGTGCCCGTTTGGGTGACGCCACGCTCGACGTCGAGCGTGCGCGCGATGCCGAAGTCGGTGACCTTCGCCTCGCCTGAGCCGTCGATGAGGATGTTCTGCGGCTTGACGTCGCGGTGGACGATGCCGTGCGCGTGCGCGAATGCGAGCGCGTCCGCGACCTGGATCCCGAGCTCGACGACGCGCCGCTCGGGCAGCGGGCCCGTGCGCTCGATCGCCTGCTTGAGGTTCTCGCCCGCGACGAACTCGAAGACGATGTACTGGTGCCCGTCCGACACGCCGCGGTCGATCACGGTGACGATATGCGGGTGCGAGAGCTGCGCGACGGCGCGCGCCTCGCGGCGGAAGCGCTCGACGTACTCCGAGTCGTCGCGGAACTGCGGATGGAGGACCTTGAGCGCGACGTTCCGCTCGAGCATCCGGTCGTAGCCGCGGTAGACGCTCGACATGCCGCCGTGCTCGACGAGCGACTCGAGCTCGTACCGCTCGGCGATCACCTCACCGACCATGGGGCCTCGGCGGGATGTGCGGGCAGGAGAGGACCGTGGGCGCTGGGCCACGACGATAGAACGCGCGAGCCGCCCGGACGGCTACGCGAGAACTGCGTCCAGCGCGTCGCCCCAGGCGCCGAGCGCCTCGTCGAGCTCCGTATCGGAGATCACGAGCGGGCAGAGCACGCGAATGCAGTTCGAGTGGGTTCCTGCCTTCAGGAGCAGCAGCCCGCGCGCCGCGGCCGCCGCGGCGACCGCCGAGGCGAGCTCGGGTGCGGGCTTCTTCGTCGTACGGTCCTCGACGAGCTCGATCGCGAGCATCGCTCCCAGGCCGCGGACGTCTCCGATCTGCGGATGCCGGCGCTGCCACTCCTGCATCCTGCCCCGAATGGTCTCGCCGATGCGCTCGGCACGGTCGACGAGCCCCTCGTCCTCGATGACGTCGAGGACGGCGCCCGCGGCGGCCAGCGCCACCGGGTTGCCGACGTACGTGCCGCCGATCGCGCCGTCGGCGGGCGCGTCCATGATCTCGGCCTTGCCGAGCACGCCGGAGAGCGGGAGCCCGGCCGCGAGGGACTTGGCGATCGTGATGAGGTCGGGCTCGACGTCGTAGTGCTCGATCGCGAACATCCGGCCCGTGCGGCCGAAGCCGGTCTGGACCTCGTCGACGATGAGGACGATCCCGTGCCGGTCGCAGATCTCGCGCACGCCGGCGAGGAACTCGGGCGGCGCGACGATGAAGCCGCCCTCGCCCTGAACCGGCTCGACGACGATCGCCGCGACGGTCTCGGGAGCCACCTGCGTGACGAGCGCGCGCTCGAGCGCATCCAGCGCGGCGGCGGCGTCGATGCCGCGGTACTCGTACGGGAACGGCACGCGGTAGACCTCCGGTGCGAACGGCCCGAGGCCCGCCTTGTACGGATGCGTCTTCGACGTGAGCGTGAGCGAGAGGAGCGTGCGTCCGTGGAAGCCGCCCTCGAACGCGATCACCGCCGGGCGCCCGGTGTACACGCGTGCGAACTTGACCGCGTTCTCGACCGCCTCCGTGCCCGCGTTGAAGAACGCTGCCTTTGCCGGCCCGCGGAACGGCGCGAGCGCGAGCAGCCGCTCGGCGACCGAGATGTACACCTCGTACGGGACGATCGTGAAGTCCGTGTGGAGGAAGCGCGCCGCCTGCTCCTGCACCGCCTCGACGACGTGCGGGTGCGCGTGACCGACGTTGAGGCAGCCGACGCCGCCCGTGAAGTCGATGAACGTGTTCCCGTCGACGTCCGTGAGGGTCGCGCCGCGGCCTTCGGCCACGACGACGGGGAGGTAGACGTCGAGCGGCGAGGCGACGACCGCGTCCTTCCGGGCGAGGATGTCGCGGGAGCGCGGGCCCGGGATCTCGGTCTTCAGCTCGATTGCCCGGACCATGGCCATGGCCTCACGATATCGGGCGGCCCGGAGTCTCGGAGCCGGTTACGATCGCGCGCATGGTCCTATCCGACGCCACGATCGCGAGGCTGCTGGCGGAGGGCCGGATCGAGATCGACCCCTACGACGCCGCCCTGCTCCAGCCTTCGAGCGTCGACGTCCGCGTCGACCGGCTGTTCCGGGTCTTCCACAACAACCGGTACCCGTACATCGACGTGAAGGTCGAGCAGGCGGAGCTGACGGAGCTCGTCGAGGTCGACGGCGACCACGCGTTCATCCTCCACCCGGGCGAGTTCGTGCTCGGGTCGACGCTCGAGCGCATCCGGCTGCCCGACGACCTCGTCGCGCGGCTCGACGGCAAGAGCTCGCTCGGCCGCCTCGGTCTCCTCATCCACTCCACCGCGGGCTTCATCGACCCGGGCTGGGACGGGCACGTGACGCTCGAGCTCTCGAACGTCGCCAAGCTTCCGATCACGATCTACCCGGGAATGAAGATCGGCCAGATCTCCTTCATGCAGATGACCGAGCCGGCGGCGACGCCGTATGGGTCGTCCGCGATCGGCTCGAAGTACAAGGGCCAGGTGGGCCCGACGCCCAGCCGCTACTTCAAGAACTTCGAATGATCGTCCTCGTCACCGGCGCCACGGGCTTCATCGGGCACCACGTCGTGCACGCGCTCCGCGCGCGAGACGTCCACGTGCGTGCGGTCGTTCGCGACCGCCGGCGCGCCTCGAGACTCGCCGCCTGGGGCGTCGAGCTCGTCGTCGGGGACGTGAGCGACCCGACGGTGCTCCGCGCCGCGTGCGTCGGCGCCGACGCGGTGATCCATCTCGTGGCGATCATCAAGGGCTCGCGGGGCGACTTCGAGCGCGTGATGGAGCACGGGACGCGGAACCTCGTCGCGGCGGCCGAGGTGTCGGGCGTCGGGCGGTTCATCCTCATGAGCGCGCTCGGCCTCGACGAGCGCTCGAAGGACGCAGTGCCGTACTTCACGGCGAAATGGGAGATGGAGCGCGCGGTCCGTTCGTCGAGCCTCGAGTACGTCGTCTTCCGGCCGAGCTTCGTGTTCGGCGAGGACGGCGGCGTCCTGCCGACGTTCGTGCGGCTCGCGCGCTACGCGCCGGTGACGCCGATCGTCGGCGACGGGACGCGGCGGTTCCAGCCGATCTGGGTCGAGGACGTCGCGCAGTACCTCGCGCAGGCGGTCGACCATCCGGGTGTGCTCGGGCGCACGTTCGAGCTCGGCGGTCCGGAGGCGACGACATGGAACGAGCTTCTGGGAGCGCCTGAAGCGCGTGCTCGGCTCGCGGCGCCCGTCGGTCCACGTGCCGGTCGGGCTCATGCGCGTGCAGGCGGCGCTGACGGAGTGGCTGCCCGGCGCGCCGGTGACACGCGACCAGCTGACGATGCTCGAGCTCGGCGACAACGTCGTCGCCGACCCGAGCGCGGTCGACGTCTTCCAGCTCCCGCTCGTTCCGCTCGACGAGCAGCTGCGCCGCGCGGTGCTGTGACGCGGGGCGTCGTCTTCGCCGAGGCGGGGGCTGCTCCGGCCGTCGAGGAGATCGTCCTCGACGCGCCCGGGCCGCGTGAGGTGCAGGTTCGGATCGAAGCGTGCGGCCTCTGCCACTCGGACGTCCACGTGCTCGAGACGGGCGGCTGGGGGATGTCCTTCCCGATCCTCCTCGGTCACGAGGGCGCCGGCGTCGTCGAGGAGATCGGCCCCGAGGTGACGTCCGTGGCGCCCGGAGACCGCGTGGTCGTCGCCTGGCGCGCACCGTGCGGCGCGTGCCCGTCGTGCCGCCGCGGCGACCCGCGCCGGTGCTCGTCGCAGCTCCGTGCGAAACGTCGCGCGCACCGCGCCGCGGACGGGGCGCTGCTCACGCCGTTCCTCCGCTGTGGGACGCTCGCCGACCGCGCGATCGTGCACGAGGCGTGCGCCGTGAGGGTTCCGGCCGAGCTTCCGGTCGAGCAGGCCTGCCTGCTCGCGTGTGGATTCTCGACGGGCGCCGGCGCGGCGCTGTGGTCGACGCCGGTTCGCGCCGGCTCGTCGGTCGCCGTCATCGGCTGCGGCGGAGTCGGTCTCGCGGTCGTGCAGGGCGCGAAGCTCGCAGGCGCGGAGCGGATCGTCGCCGTCGACGTCGCCGCGGAGAAGCTCGAGGCCGCCCGCGCGCTCGGCGCGACCGACACCGTCGACGCGACCGCCGCCGATCCGGTCGAGCAGGTGCGCGAGCTGACCGGCGGCGTCGAGTATGCGTTCTCCGCCGTGGGGGCGCCCGCCGCGCTCGCCCAGGCGGTGCGCATGTGCGCCTACGCCGGGACGGCGACGCTCGTCGGCATCCCGCCGCCCGGCGCGTCGCTCGACGTCGACCTCGACGCCGATCTCTTCGGTCCGAAGATCGCGATCGCCGTCACGCACGGCGGCGACACGATCCCGCAGGAGGACTTCCCGTTCCTCGCTGCCGCGGCGCTCGACGGGAGGCTCGACCTCGCGCGGTTCGTGACGCGGACGATCTCGCTCGACGAGGTCCCGGCTGCGTTCGGCACCGTCGGGCGCGACGGCATCCGCACCGTGGCCGTGCTCTAGCTCTTGCCGAACGAGGCGCGTCGCTCGACGTCGGCCGGGTCGACCATGTGGCCGTCCCGCTCGACGTAGCCGCCCGCACCGCCGACGATGAAGAGCACGGCCTCCTCGTCGAACGGGTTCGACACCTTGCGCGGCGTCGTCGACGCCGCATGGAAGAGCCCGCCTTCGCCGAGCTCGCGCGTCTCGCCCTCGACCTCGACGACGACGCGGCCGCGGTGGACGAAGTACAGCTCGTCCTGCGTGTCGTGGTAGTGGTGGAAGCCTTCGAACCGGGGCGGATAGACGACGGCGTTCACGCCGAACGCGGTGACGCCGAGCGCTCCGCGCACCTTGCGGAAGCCCGGGCCGTCGCCGAGCTCGTCGATGGACGAGAACGCGTGCGTCATGCGTTGCACGCGCCCGCGTCCGCGAGCGGCAGCCGGCCGAGGAGGTCGGCGAGCTGCGCCCGCTCCTCCGCGCTGAACCGGGAGCCGAAGAGCTCCTCGATGTCGCCGTGGTGGGTGCTGCGGCACTCCTCGGTCTTCGCCAGGCCGGCATCCGTCAAGACGGCATACGTCACGCGCTGATCCGACTCGCACTGGTGTTTGCCCACCCAGCCGGCCCGCTCGAGGCCCTCGAGGAGCCGCGTGATGCCGGAGGGGCTGAGGATGACCGTCCGGGCGAGGTCGATCCGGCGGAGCCGGTGCTCGGGAGCGTGGTAGAGCTGGACGAGGACGTCGTAGTCCCGCAGCGAGACGCCGTGGGCGGCCTCGAGGCGCGCCGACAGCTCCCGCGTGACCGCCGCGTGGGCGCGCAGGAACCGGATCCACGCGGCGTGGTCGGGCTCGACAGATGGTTGCGTGCTCAATACTTGACTAGACAAGAATCCCTCGCTATGATGCTTGCGACCTCAAGTATACAAGGAGTGTGTCTCTCATGTCCACTATCGCACCCAGCAAGCAGTCTGCTCCAGCCGGCAGCTGGAGCGCCGACCCCGTCCATTCGAACGTCTCGTTCGAGGTGGCCTACGCAGGCGTCAACACATTCCGCGGCTCGTTCCGCGAGTTCGCGGCGACGCTGGCCGACGGCCGGCTCGAAGGCTCGGCACAGGTCGCGAGCATCGACGTGAAGGACGAGCAGCTTGGCGGCCACCTCCAGACCCCGGACTTCTTCGACGCCGAGCGGTTTCCCGCGATCACGTTCCGCGCGGACGATCTCGAGCACGGCGAGCTGACGATCAAGGGCGTCACGCGCCCGATCGTGCTCTCCGTCTCGGTCTCCGAGCCGAACGTCGACCCCTTCGGCCGCGAGCGCGTCGGTCTCCGGCTCGAGGCCACCATCGACCGCACCGACTACGGCGTCAGCTGGAACGCTCCCAACCAGGGCGGCGGCAACTACCTCGGCGACGACGTGAAGCTCATCGCCGAGCTGGCGCTCGTCCGGCAGGCGGCCTGACGATGAAGATCCTGGCCGTCTCCGGCAGCCTGCGCGCGGGCTCGTACAACTCGGACCTCCTGCGGGCGGCGGCGAATGCCGCCCCCGCGGGCGTCGAGATCGAGCTCTGGGAGGGCATCGGCGACCTGCCGCCGTACGACCAGGATCTCGAGGACGGCGACGTTCCCGCAAGCGCCGAGCGCCTGCGGGAGGACTGGGCGGCGGCGGACGCGATCCTCTTCTCCACGCCCGAGTACAACGGCTCCGTGCCCGGCGGCCTGAAGAACGCCGTCGACTGGGCATCGCGTCCGCGGGGGGAGGCGGCGCTGCTGAACAAGACGGTCGCCGTCGTCGGCGCGAGCACGGGCCAGTTCGGCGCCCTCTGGGCGCAGCAGGACCTCCGCCGCATCCTCGGCATCGCCGGCGCCCGCGTCGTCGGCGAGGAGCTCCCGGTCTCCCGCGCGCAGGATGGGTTCGGCGAAGCGGTGCACGAGGGCCTGCGGCGGACGCTCATGGCGCTCGTCGAAGCCGCCCTCCCCATCGCTGCCTGAAAAGAGAGGGGCCGCCCGAAGGCGGCCCCAATCCGGTTACCAACGTTGGATTCGGCAGAGTCGCGTCGTCCCCTACGCTGGCTAGGCGATTCCCGGTGGTCCCGGGGGCTGCGCCTCTACCCGCTGGTACCTCCACTGGCCGAAATACTTGATGTCACTCTCGGACCACCTCCTTTCCGCGGTAACCGAAAGATATCAGCGCAGGACGACGCTCAGCTCCAGTCCCCGGTCGAGGGGCACCGTGACGCTCACGAGCGTCGCATCCGCCTGGCGCGCGGCCGAGTACAGCGCGAGCGGATCGGGGTGGGAGAGGACGTTGTCGGCGACGACGAGGCCGCCCGGCTCGAGCTTGCCGCGCGCGAGCGCGAACAGCTCCTCGTAGTCGTCCTTCTCCGCGTCGAGGAAGACGACGTCGAAGACGTCGTCGAGCCGGCGGAGCGTCTCGAACGCGTCGCCGTCGACGAGCTCGGCCCATTCCTCGAGCCCCGCCTCCGCGACGTTCCGCCGCCACGCCTGGACCTTCGCCGGGTCGTGCTCGAGCGAGAGGACGCGCCCGCCCAGCTGCCTCACGCCGGCTGCGAGCCAGATCGAGGAATAGCCGCGCGAGCCGCCGATCTCGAGCACCTCGCAGTCCGTCTGCGGCGCGACGAGCGAGAAGAGGAACCGGCCGGTCGTCGGCGAGACGGCACGGGCGCGCACCTCCTGCGGCAGGCCCTGCGCGCGCTCGTCGGCGTCCTCGCGCTCGAGCCGTTCCAGGACCGTCCTAATCCTCTCGTCGAGCACGTTCCACCTCCTCGCGCACCCAGCAGTCCGGCCGGTGGTTGTCGACGATCCCGCACGCCTCCATCGCCGCGTATACGGTCGTCGGGCCGACGAAGCGGAACCCGGCGGCCTTCAACTGCTTCGACAGCTCCTTCCCGTCGGGATGGTCGCGATACGCCCACATGAGCTCGGGGAGCGGAGTACCCGCCTTGCGGAGCGCGAGCACCGCGTGCGCGTTCGCGATCGCGGCCTCGATCTTGCCGCGGTGGCGGACGATGCCGGCATCGCCGAGCAGCCGCTCGACGTCGCGGTCGCCGAACCGCGCGACCTTCGCCGGGTCGAAGCCGGCGAACGCCTTCCGGAACGCCTCGCGCTTGCGGAGGATCGTGATCCACGCGAGCCCCGACTGGAATCCCTCGAGGCAGAGCCGCTCGTACAGGCCGCGCTCGTCCCGCACCGGCCGGCCCCACTCCTCGTCGTGGTACGCGTTGTACGCGGGGTCGGTCGTCGTCCAGCAGCGGACGGGCTCAGGCAACGACGACCTTCACCACCCCGTCGACGACGTGGACGGGGTACGTCTCCACCGGCTCGTACGCGGGCAGCGACATCGGCCGGCCGGTGGCGAGGTCGAAGGCCGACCCGTGCCGCGGGCAGACGACACGGCATGTGTCCGTGTCCCAGTCGCCCTCGCACAGCGGGCCGTCGTCGTGTGAGCAGCGATCCTCGATCGCGTACAGCGACCCGCCGCAGTTGTAGACGCCGATCATCAGCGTCGGCCCCGCCACGATGAGCTTCGTGGAGCCGGGCGGGAACGCGTCCGCGGGCGCGACGTCGATCTCGGCCAACTCAGGTGAGCTCGAGGTCCTCGAGCCCGTCCGGGAGCGGCGTCCCCTTCGCCCGGTGCAGGGCGATCTTGAGCGTCGTCAGCCCGAGCATCGCGCACTTGAGGCGCACCGGCGTCAGCGGGATGCCGATCTCGGCGAGCAGCTCGTCCTTGTCGAGGGTCGCCACCGCCGTCGCCGTCCGGCCGTGCACCATCTCCGTGAGCATCGACGTGGCCGCCTGCGAGATGGCGCACCCGCGGCCGGAGAACTTCACCTCGTCGATCGTCTCGCCGTCGTCGCCGAACGCGACGTAGATCGAGACCTCGTCGCCGCAGAGAGGGTTCTGACCCTCCGCCTCCGCGTCGGCGTCCTCCATCGTCCCGTGCCCGCGCGGGTTCTTGTAGTGGTCGAGGATCACCTCGCGATACATCTGGTCGAACTCGTTCACGCAAACACCTTACGGACCGTGTACAGGCCGTCGACGAGCTGGTCGATCTCCTCGGGGAGCGTGTAGAGGTAGAAGCTCGCGCGGTTCGTCGCGGCGACGCCGAGCTTGTGCATGAGCGGCTGGCAGCAGTGATGGCCGGCGCGGATGGCGACGCCCTGCCGGTCGAGGATCTGGGCGACGTCGTGCGGGTGCACGTCGTCGAGGTTGAACGAGACGACGCCGGCGCGCCGCTCAGCGGGTGGGCCGTAGAGCGTGATGCCGGGCACCTCGCCCAGCCGCCCGAGCGCGTACGCGGCGAGCTCGTGCTCGTGCGCCTCGATGGCCTCGAGTCCGGCGGCCTCGAGGTAGTCGACGGCGGCGCCGAGCCCGACCGCCTCCGCGATCGGCGACGTGCCGGCCTCGAACTTGTGCGGGAGCTCGCCCCACGTCGTCTTCTCGAACCGCACCGAGCTGATCATGTGGCCGCCGAGCAGGAACGGCTCCATCGCGCGCAGGAGCTCCCCGCGACCCCAGAGCGCGCCGATGCCGCTCGGTCCGCACATCTTGTGACCCGAGATGGCGAGGAAGTCGCAGTCGAGCGCCTGGACGTCGACACGCAGGTGCGGTGCGGCTTGCGCCGCGTCGCAGACGAAGATCGCGCCGTGGTCGTGCGCCCACCGCACGAACGGCGTGAGGTCGGCGATCGTGCCGAGCGAGTTCGAGACGAGGTTCATCGCGACGACCTTCACGTTGTACTCACGCGCGATCGCGTCGAGCCCGGCGGGATCGGCGTCGCCGTTGCCGTCGATCGGCAGCATCCTGAACTCGGCGCCGTTCCGCTTCGCGATGTACTGCCACGGGACGAAGTTCGAGTGGTGCTCGAGCTCGGTGACGACGACGGCGTCGCCCGGGCCGAGGTTGTTCCCGCCCCACGAGTACGCGACGAGGTTGAGCGCCTCGGTCGCGTTCCGGACGAAGATGATCTCGCGCACGTCGGGGGCGTTGAGGAAGGCGCGCACCTTCTCACGCGCGCCCTCGAGACCCGCCGTCGCGCGCTCGCCGAGCACGTGGACCGCGCGGTGCACGTTCGCGTACGACGTCTCGTAGAACGTCGTCATCGTGTCGAGCACCTGCCGCGGCTTCTGGGAGCTGTTCGCCGAGTCGAGGTAGGCGAGCGGCTGGCCGTGGATCAGCTGCTCGAAGATCGGGAAGTCGGCGCGCAGAGCGCGCGCATCGAGCTTCTGCCCCACGGTCACAGCCACGAGGTCATGGTAGCCCCCTAGGGGACTTTGAACGCGGCCCCCACGTACCCCGGAGCCGCAGCCTTCCCTGAGCCCGCCACCACCTTCGCCTTGCCGGCGCCGTTGCCGTGGAACGTCTGGCCCTTGATCGTGAAGGTCGTGCCGGGAACGCCGAAGCCGTCGTCGAGCGCCTGCGCCCACCACTGCTTCCGCCCGACCTTGTAGACGCGCACCGACAGCCCGGGGAGGAGCTGCTGCTCGACGAGTGTCGCGCCGGTGTTCACGATCACGTCGGCGGAGCCGGTGAGCCCGACGGCGGACACCTGGTACGCGGTGCCGGGGACCGCGACCGAGACGGCCGCGCCGAAGTGCGCGCCGTGGCTGCGCGAGCGCGCCGCGTGCACCTTGCCCTGCCCCGTCCACACCGCCCACAGCCGGTCGTTCGCATCCACGGACAGCGCCATGTGCGGGTCGCCGCCGGAGAAGACGCCCTGGAAGCTCACGCCGTCGCCGGCGGGCGAGCCGCCGCGGAACGGGACGACGGTGAAGGCGACGGCGGTCGGGTAGCCGGGCGGCCACGCCATGAACGTGTTCCCCGACCGGTCGGAGACGAGCGGGACGCGGTCGTCGTGCGGTGCGGTCGGCTTGAGCGACGTCGCCGCGCCGGGCGCGAGCGATCCGTTGAGCGGCTCGTACAGGAACGTGCCGTCGGGATCCTTGTTCGAGTAGAAGGCGATCTGGACGAGACCGCTCGTGTCGACGGCGAGCGACGCGCCGTAGCCGCAGCAGAACGGGAACACGTTGCTCACCGCGTCGCCGTCGAGGCCGTGGAACACGTTCACGAAGCCGGTGCCGTCCTGGCTGAAGTACGGCGTCCCGTCAGGAGCGACGGCCGCGCCCTCGACGCCGCTGACGTCGTGCGACTGCGTCTGGAACGGGCCCGCCCACGTCTGCCCGTCGTCGACCGAGGTCATCCGGGCGACGCCCTGCGCGTTCGGGAAGTACAGCTGGACGGCGCCGTTCGGCTGCTGCACGAGCTGCGTGCGACCGGCGATCGGGTCGTTCGCCTGGACGACTCTCGGAGCGCCGCCGTTCCGGGTGACGGAGATCGTGTCCCCGGTCGGCGACTCGAAGGACACGAGCTCGGTCCCGGCCTGCGTCACGAGCATCGACGGGATGACGATGTTCTGGACGGCGCCGGGGATCGTGGTCCAGGCGCCGGCGGCGGGTGCGAACACGAGGGCGGCGAGCGCGAGGGCGACGCAGCGCACCTCCTGACCATGCCACGGGGCGCGCGCGACCGCAACGGGCGATCACATGCTCTCTTCATCTATCTGGGCAACACTCCCGCCGTGGCTCAGAGCCGGATCGAGTCCGCCCGCGCCCGCGCCCGAGGGGCGAAGCTCGCGCTCGGCGCCGTCGCCACCGTCGTCCTCGGCGTCGCCTTCGTCGGCGCCAAGGCGCACGCGGCCGGGCACACGAAGCATCGGGCGAAGCCGCTCGCCGCGCCGAGCGCCTTCGAGCGCGCCGTGCACCGGAGCGTCCTGGCCGGCGGCGTCATCGCACCACCCGTGCAGCCGCCCCCGGTGGTGACGAGCACGTCGTGACCGTGCACCGCTTCCGGGCGATGGGCTGCGAGATCGTGCTCGCCGGCGGAGACGCCGCGGCCGCCGCCGCGCTCTTCGAGCGCTGGGAGGACGCGTTCAGCCTCTTCCGCGCCCGGTCCGAGCTCTCCCGCGTCAACGGCTCCCCGGCGCGCGTCCACGTCGTGTCGCCGCTCTTCGCCGGCGTGCTCGCCGTCGCGCTCGACGTCGCTGCCGAGACGGGCGGTCTCGTCGACCCGACGCTGAACGGCGCCGTCGACGAGGTCCGTCTGTCCGGCGGGATCCTCAGCCGCCCGGCGGGCCTGCGCCTCGACCTCAACGGCGTCGTCAAGGCGATGGCGGTCGACGCGGCAGTCGAGCAGCTTCGCGGCCCGGGCTTCGTCTCCGCCGGCGGCGACCTCGTCGTCCGCGGGCCTGTCGACGTCGGGCTCCCCGGCGGCGGGGCAGTGCGCGTCGTCGACGGCGGCCTCGCGACGAGCGGCGTCGCGACGCGCGGCCGGCACCTCGTCGACCCCGCCACCGGCATGCCGAGCGACTCGCCCTGGGAGCAGGTGACCGTGTCCGGCGCGACCTGCCTCGCCGCCGACGTCGCGGCGAAGGCCGCGTTCCTGCTCGGCGAGCACGGGCCCGAGTGGCTCGACGAGCGCGGGATGGCGGGCCGGTTCGTCCGGCACGATGGCGAGGTGCTTTCGAACGCGACGTGGGAAGGCTGTGTCGCATGCACGTGACCTCGAGCCCGGCCATCTGGTACGCCGCCCGCGCATCCGGCGTCGCGGCGTACATCGTCCTCAGTGTCGTCGTCTCGATCGGCATCACGATGGGCGGCAAGGCGCAGAGCCGCCGGTGGCCCCGCTTCGCCGTCGAGGACATCCACCGCTTCGGCGGCCTCCTCGTCGGGTCGCTCGTCGGCGTGCACGTCGCGGCGATCGCGCTCGACTCGTTCCTGCCGTTCTCGATCGGCCAGCTCGTCGTCCCGTTCACCGCCCGCTACCGGCCGTTGTGGACGGGCCTCGGCATCTTCGCGGCCGAGTTGCTCATCGCGCTCGCGATCACGAACCACTACCGCAAGCGTCTCCCGTACGGCGTGTGGCGCACCGCGCACTACGCGAACTTCGCCGTGTGGGCCCTCGCGTCGCTGCACGGCATCTTCGCCGGCACCGACCGCAGCGCCGGCTGGCTTGCGGTGCTCTACGGCGCGTCCATCGCCACCGTCCTCGCGCTCCTCGCGTGGCGCATCTCCGGCGGTGGGCTCCATCCGCTCCGCGTCCTCGGCGCCGGCGCGGTCGGCGTCGTCGCGCTGCCGTTCCTGCTCCTCGGCCCGATGCAGAAGAGCCCGCTGCCGTGGAACGCGCCGAACCTCTCCGAACAGCTCACGGGGCAGGTGATCCGCAACGGCACCGAGCTCAAGCAGATCGTGTCGTTCGTCGGCGGGGCGCAGTCGCCGCAGAAGCTGCTCATCCGCGCCGACCTGCTCGTCTCGCCGCGGACCCTCGACGCGACGTCGCTCCAGCTCGAGTACCTGCCGAGCGGCGACGTGTGCCGCGGCCGCATCACGAACGTCGGGCTCACGAGCTTTTCCGGGACGTGCCGCCTGCCGAACGGCGCCGTCCGACACGTCAGCGCCGGTTGGGACCCCAGCGAGTCCGGCGTGAAGGGCACGATCTCGCTCCATGCTTAGCCATCTCGTCGCTGCGCTCGTCGCCGCGCTCGCGCCGCCGACGCCCGCGCAGAAGCTCGGCTTCCCACCCGTGAAGCCCGGCCCCGTCCCCGGCTACGTGATGATCGCCGACCGCAACAACAACCGGATCATCATGGTCTCGCCGGCGAAGAAGATCGTGTGGGAGAAGGACGGACTCCACGACCCCGACGACGCGTTCTTCACGCCCGGCTACACGTCGATCTCGACGAACGAGGAGTACAACCAGACGATGGCGCTGATCGGCGTCCGGTCGCGCCGCGTCGAGTGGTCGTACGGGCACGCCGGCGTGCGCGGCTCGTCGCCCGGCTACATGTCGAACCCCGACGACGCGTACCTCCTGCCGAACGGGCTCATGCAGGTGGCCGACATCCAGAACTGCCGCGTCCTCTGGGTGAACCGTGCGCACCGGATCGTGCGCGAGGTCGGTCATGCGGGGAGCTGCACGCACGATCCACCGCGCACCCTCAGCTCTCCGAACGGCGACACGCCGCTCCCGGACGGCGGCGTGCTCATCACCGAGATCGGCGGCTGGATCGACCGCATCTCCGCGAGCGGGAAGCTCGTGTACACGGTGCGCACGCCGACGACGTACCCGTCGGACGCGCAGCTCCTTCCGAACGGGAACATCCTCGTCGCCGGCTTCAACACGCCGGGGCGCGTCGACGAGATCACGCCGAAGGGGCGGATCGTCTGGACGTACGCGCCGACCGGAACGTGGTCGCTCGACCGGCCGTCGCTCGCCGTGCGCTGGCCGAACGGGATGATCGCGATCACCGACGACTGGCATCACCGCGTGCTCGTCGTCGACCCGCGCACGAAGAAGGTCGTGTGGTCGTACGGCCACCTGAACCAGCCGAGCAGCGCGCCGGGCTATCTCGAGCAAGCCGGACGGCCTCGATCTCCTGCCGGCCGTGCCGGGCGCCGTGAAGGCTGCGCGGAAGACGATCGTGAACGTCGCCCGCGTCGGCACGCTGCCGCAGGCGCTCGCGAAGGCCTCGGCGGTCGCGCTCCCCGGCGGGAAGCTGCTCGTCCTCGGCGGCGAGACCGGCGGGGCGTCCACCGACCAGGTCCTTCTCGGCACCCCCGGGCGGCTGCGGGCGGTCGGCCGTCTCCCGGCCGCGACGCACGACGCTGCGGCTGCGCTTCTCGGCGGCCGCGTCCTCCTCTTCGGCGGCGGCCAGGCGGTGTCGACGGACACCGTCGTGCGCGTCGACCCGGCCACGGGCCGCGCCTCGCCCGCGGGACGTCTCGACGAGCCCCTCTCGGACCTCGGCGCGGCGACGATCGGCGGCAAGGCGTATCTCGTCGGCGGCTACACCGGCTCGACGTTCGCGAGCGCGATCCTCCGCTACGACGGCGGCAGGACGACGACCGTCGCGCGGCTGCCGGCCGGCACCCGGTATGCGGGCGTCGCGGCGCTCGGCAGCTCGATCGTCGTCGCGGGCGGCCTCACGCCGGCCGGCGCGACGGCGGCCGTGTACACCGTCGACCCGAAGACGCATGCCGTCCGCCGCACGGCGACGCTGCCGGCGCCGGAGGACCACGCGGGCATGGCCGCCCTCGGCGGCGCCCTGTACCTCGTCGGCGGCCGCGAGATCCTGAAGATCGTGCCCGGCCACGGCGTCTCGGTCGCCGCGCGCCTGCCCGTGTCGCTCGCCGACCCGGCCGTCGTCGCGCTCGGCGGGCGGCTCGTCATCGTCGGCGGCGGTACCGACGGCGTCTACTCGTTCGCGCCCCGCTAGTCTGACGCCGGCATGCGCCGACTCGCCCTCATCGTCGTCCCGCTCGTGCTCGTCGCCGCCGGCTGCGGCGGCGGCTCGTCCTCCGGGACGAAGGGGCAGTCCCACACGGTGCTCGAGGTCTCGAAGGCGTTCTCCGACGCCGGCGTCCCCTTCACGAGCCTCGTCACCGGCAACCAGTACGTCTCCGGCCAGACGCCGTTCCTGCCCTTCGCGCTCAACAAGGGCGATCTCCGGTTCGACGTCGAGGCGCAGCTCAGCGGGTCGGACACGACCGACCACACGGCCGTGCTCGCCTGGGTCTTCGACACGGACGCGAACGCGCAGAAGGCGCTCGACCAGGTGCCGCTCGCCCGGTGGGGCGAGGGCCCGCTGAAGATCGACCGCGCGCAGCTCGGCAATGTCATCGTCGTCGCCGACGGCTTCACCGGCGCGAAGAAGGCGAAGCTCGACGCGGCGCTCGCCGCCCTGAAGTAGTCAGACGCGGCCGAAGGCCGCCGACTCCCAGACGAGTCCGTGCCGGCGGCGCGTCGCCGGACCGAGCCCGTGTGCGCCGGCGGCGACGCCGATGCGGTCGATGGGGTGCACGTAGACGCGGAACGTCGAGCCGCGCAAACGCAGCAGTGCATTCGCCATCCGCGCACCGGCGCGGATCAACGGACGTTCCTGGGGATACGTGAGCACGAGGCGCCCGCGTGCGTGCTCGGCGGCAGCTCCCACGAGCGCGTCGACGTCGGGGTAGCAGCAGACGACGCGGTGCATGACGACGACGTCGTGCGGCTCGATCGCCTCCGCGTCCGTGACGAAGTCGCCGATCCGCCGGTCGACCCGCTCGGCGAGCCCCCGCTCGGCGAGCAGTGCGCCGGCCTCGTGCTCGTACCCGCGCGAGAGCTCGACGTTCGTCGCCCGCGCGGCGCCGGCCGCCAGGAGCTCGAGCTCGATGGCGCCGATCCCGCCGCCGACCTCCAGCACGCTCGCGCCGGTCACGTCGCCGGCGAGCTCGGCCGCGTCCCGTGCGGAGCCGCGCAGTCCCCGCCGCCGGAAGCGCCGCGCGTCGCGCGCCGCAGTGCGCCGTCCGAAGAACGACTCGTAGTCCGAGCGTTGGGCGCAGCAGCACGGCACCCCGCGAATCTACCGCTGGCGCCAGGCCGACAACAGCGCCTCGTTCAGGGCGACCACGGCCGCGAACGCGACGCCGAGAGCCGTCGCTTCCGCGCTGAAGAGGGCGGCGACGCCGAGTGCGAACACGACCAGCTCGAGCGCCAGCCGGACCTGCCGCGGCAGCGCCACCTTCGCCTTCGGCGAGAGGAACGTTCCCCAGACGGTTGCGAACACGACCGGCATGACGACCGCCAGGGCAGCTCCCTGCGTCTGGAGGCCCCAGTAGGCGACGGCCGCGAGCAGCGCCAGCTCGAGCAGGAACCGGAGACCGAGATTCGCGGCGCGGAGCGCGTTCACGGACGCGAATCTACGCACGGCGCCGCTATCGTCGCAGCCTTGAGCAGCGACTACGTCTACACGATGTACCGGGCCGACAAGTTCTACGGCCCCGACCGGCAGGTGCTGGCGAACATCTCGCTCTCGTTCCTGCCGGGCGCGAAGATCGGCGTGCTCGGCCCGAACGGCGCCGGCAAGTCGACGCTCCTGCGGATCATGGCCGGCAAGGAGGAGCCGTCCTCGGGGATCGCCGAGCTCGCGCCCAACGCGACGGTCGGCCTGCTCGAGCAGGAGCCGGAGCTCGATCCGGCCAAGGACGTCCGCGGGAACGTCGAGGACGGCGTCCGCGAGCTGCGCGACCTGCTCGACCGCTTCAACGAGATCTCCGCGAAGTTCGCCGAGCCGGACGCCGACTTCGACACGCTCCTCGCCGAGCAGGCGACGGTGCAGGACAAGATCGACCGCGCCGACGCGTGGCAGCTCGACCAGCACCTCGACCACGCGATGGACGCGCTGCGCTTGCCGGAGGGCGACCGCGACGTCGACACGCTCTCGGGCGGCGAGCGCCGCCGCGTCGCGCTCTGCCGGCTGCTCCTCTCCGCGCCCGACCTGCTGCTCCTCGACGAGCCGACGAACCATCTCGACGCGGAGTCCGTCGCGTGGCTCGAGCGGTTCCTCGCGGAGTACAAGGGCACCGTCGTCGCCGTCACCCACGACCGCTACTTCCTCGACAACGTCGCCGGCTGGATCCTCGAGCTCGACCGCGGCCGCGGGATCCCGTTCCAGGGCAACTACTCGTCCTGGCTCGAGCAGAAGCAGGAGCGGCTCGCCGTCGAGGAGAAGACGGAGTCGGCGCGGCGGCGCACGCTCGCGCGCGAGCTCGAGTGGGTGCGCATGAGCCCGCGCGCGCGGCACGAGAAGTCGAAGGCGCGCCTCGCCGCGTACGAGCAGATGCTCGCCGAGGAGCAGAACGTCAAGCTCGACAAGGTCGAGATCCACATCCCGCCGGGCCCGCGCCTCGGCGACGTCGTCATCGACGCGGAGGGCGTGCAGAAGGGCTTCGGCGACCGGCTGCTCGTCGAGGACCTCACGTTCTCGCTGCCGCCGGCCGGCATCGTCGGCGTCGTCGGCCCGAACGGCGCCGGCAAGACGACGCTCTTCCGGATGATCGCCGGCGAGGAGGCGCCCGACGCGGGAGTGCTCCGCGTCGGCGACACCGTGCAGCTCGCGTACGTCGACCAGTCGCGCGCCGACCTCGACCCGGCGAGCACGGTGTGGAAGGAGATCAGCGGCGGCGCCGACACGATCGAGCTCGGCAAGCGCGAGGTCAACTCGCGCCAGTACGTGTCGTGGTTCAACTTCAAGGGCGGCGACCAGCAGAAGCGCGTCGGCGACCTCTCGGGCGGCGAGCGGAACCGTGTCCACCTCGCGAAGCTCCTGCGCACGCGGCGGCAACGTCCTGCTCCTCGACGAGCCGACGAACGATCTCGACGTCGACACGCTGCGCGCGCTCGAAGAGGCGCTGATCGACTTCGCCGGCTGCGCCGTCGTCATCACCCACGACCGCTGGTTCCTCGACCGCGTCGCGACGCACATCCTCGCCTTCGAGGGCAACAGCGAGACGACGTGGTTCGAAGGCACGTGGGGCGAGTACGCCGAGTGGGTGAAGGAGACGCGCGGCGCCGAGGCGCTCGAGCCGCACCGCATCAAGTACAAGCCGCTCGTTCGCTCGTGAGCCATCTGGCCGCCTTCATCGGGATCTCGGCGGTCGTGATCTGCACGCCGGGCCCCGACACGGCGCTCATCGTGCGCAACACGCTCGTCGGCGGCCGGGTGAACGGCGTGCGCACCGCCGCCGGCATCGTCACCGGCATCGCCTTCTGGACGCTCGCCGCGGCCGCCGGCATCGCGGCGCTCGTCGCGGCATCGCACCCGCTCTTCACCGCGATCCGCGTCGCCGGCGCGGCATACCTCGTGTGGCTCGGCATCGCGACGCTTCGCGGCCGGCGGCACGCGGCGGTCGCCGCCCGACCCGGCAGCGGCTACAGGCAGGGTCTGCTCAGCAACCTCGGCAACCCGAAGATCGCCGTCTTCTTCACGAGCCTGCTGCCGCAGTTCGCGACCGGCTTCGGCGGCCTCGCCGCGTTCGGCCTGCTCTTCTGCGCGATGGGCGCGGCCTGGCTCACGGCGTACGCCCTCGTGATCGCGCGGGCGCGCGGCGTCGTGATGCGCCCGCGTGTCCGGCGGGCGATCGACGCGATCACCGGCGTTGCGCTCGTCGCGTTCGGCGTGCGCCTCGCCGCCGAGCAGCAACGTCTAGGCGCGCTGGAGCGCGGCCGGCGCGGTCACGCGCGGCAGCGTCACCGTGAACGTCGACCCGGCGCCGCGCCGCGACCGGACGGAGAGCACGCCGCCCATCTGCTCGACGATCTCCCGCGAGATGTACAGGCCGAGGCCGGAGCCGCCGACGCCGCGCGTCATGTCGGCGTCGAGCCGGTAGAACTTCTCGAAGATCCTGCTGTGCTCGGAGCGGGGGATGCCCAGGCCCTGGTCGCTCACGTCGATGCGGACACGGTCGGCGAAGTCGGCGAGGCGGACCTCGATCCGGCCGCCGTCGGGCGAGTACTTGATCGCGTTCTCGACGAGGTTCACGAGCACCTGCTTCAGCCGCGGCTGGTCGCAGCGGAGCGGTCGCGTCGCGCGCGGCGTGATGAGGTCGACGCGGATCGACTCGGGCTTGCGCGTCTCCGCGGCCTCGACGACCGACGAGCAGAGCGCCGCGACGTCGCACTCGGCCTCGCTCAGACGGAGCTGCCCGCGATCGATCTGCGCCGTGACGAGCAGCTGGTCGACGATCTGTGCGAGGTGCTCGGACTCCTGCGCGATGATGCGCAGCAGACGGCGGCGCTGTGGCTCTTCGAGCGTGTCCTCGCGCTCGAGCAGCGTCCGCACGCTGCCGTAGACGGCGGTGAGCGGCGTGCGCAGCTCGTGCGATGCGGTGGTGACGAAGTCCGATCGCGTGCGCTCGAGCGTGTGCTCGATCGTCGCGTCGCGCAGCGTTACGACGCGGCCGCCCTCGAACTTGCTGACGGCAACCGCGAGCCAGCGCTCCTCGCCGCCGATGCGCACGGGCGTGAGATCGCCGCCCGACCGCTCGACGAGCACGGAGAACTCGGGGAAGACTGCCGTCGCGATGTTGCCCATCGCCGAATCGGACGAGATGCCGAAGAGCGCCTCCGCCGCGGTGTTCCACGAGCGGATCCTCGCGTTGTCGTCGACGAGCACGACGGCGTCCGAGACGTGGGCGAGCGCCCGCGCCGCGTTCGCTCCGTGCTCGGCGCGAATACGGGCCTGCTCCTCCGCGGAGTAGAGCTGGCGCAGCCGCTCCGGCACGCGCCGGATGAGAAAGACGGCGATCGCGAGCGCGAACAGTCCCGCGGCGCCGAGAAGCCCGACGGCGCGCGTGAACGTCTGCCGCTGGTCGTGGCGCGTCTGGTCGACGAAGGCGGTGATCGCGGTCTGCAGCTTCGTCGCGCTCGCGCGGAAACGGTTGAAGAGCCGCTCGCCGCCGAGGACGTTCGCGCGGGCGCGCTGTTGGCCGAGCTCGCCGTCGGCGACGAACGTGATCTGGCGGTCGAAGTACCCGTGCAACGCGCGGATCTCCGACTGGAGCGGCTGAATCTCGGCCTCGAGCTCCGGGTGATTCGCGGACAGCTGCGTGATGCGCGCGAGATCCTCGCGGACGCCGGCGCGGCCCGTGAAGTACGGGTCGAGGCTCGAACGCTGCTGTGTGATCATGTAGCCGCGGACGCCCGTCTCCTCGTTCACCATCTGCAGCACGACGTCGCGCGCGCGCGTGCGTAGCGGGAAGAGCAGGTGGATGTAGCGGTCCTCCGCGGACTGGTAGAGCGAGAACGCGCTGTAGACGCCGGTCGCGAGCAGCGCGCCGAGCAGCAGGATCAGCACGACGAGGGCGAGCTGCACCCGCCGCTTTGCAGCGACCGCCGCCTCGAGCTCACGGCCGAGCCGCCAGCGCATCAGCTCACCCCACTCCGCAGCCCGCGTCGATGCGGAGGTTCGTCAGCGGCCGGAGCTCGGCGCCGTTCGGCAGTGCGCCGCGCGTCGTCCGGACGGGGTTCCAGAAGCCGACGCCGGAGACGTCGACGGTCGCGCCGAGGAGCTGCCACTGCGCCGTCGCGTGCGGGCAGTGCTGCGTGAACGCGTTGCGCGCGGCGATCATCCCCGTGCGGTCGCGCGCGCGTGCGCCGAGGCAGTGCGGATTGGGCAGGTACGCATCCATGTACTTGCCGCTCGGGATGTCGAAGAGGATGAGGATGATCTCGCCGTTCGACGCAATGCGATAGCGGTCGACGACCGCCTGCATGCGCCACGTGTGCAGCTCGAACGGCGTCGTCCGGCGCAGGCCGATCACGAGTGGCGATTGGAGCGCGCCGACACCGGAGATCGACGTGCTCGTCCGGTCGAGAGCGACCTTCTTCCGGTCGCTGTCGCTCATCGTCATGAGGCGCCAGCGCGGGCCGCCGCACCACGCCCCGGGAGAGATGCCTCCGGACCGGTGAGTGGTCGGTGCTGCGCTCGCAGCGGCCGCCGCCGCGGCGAGGGCCGCGAGGCTGATGATCACGATCGTTCGTACCGGACGACGCGTCACGGCGCCCAACACCCACCCCCGGGTCTCGCCGAATGCGCGCTCACGCTACCAGCGCGGCACGCCGGAATCCCTCAGGCCTGAGGAATCCGGGCTTCGAGCGCCGCTGTGACGGCGTCGCGGACCGGCTCGAGCTCGATCCGGTCGAGCACGTCCTGGAAGAAGCCGCGCACGACCAGGCGTTCGGCCTCGGCGCGCGGCAGGCCGCGGGTCATGAGATAGAAGAGCTGCTCGCGGTCGACGCGGCTCACGGTGGCGCCGTGCGTGCAGCGGACGTCGTTCGCCATGATCTCGAGGCCGGGGATCGGCACTGCGTGCGCTCGCGGCGACAGCATGAGGTTGCGGCACTCCTGGTACGCGTTCGTCTTCTGCGCGTCGGGCTCGACGCGGATCATCCCGCGCCACACGGCCGTCGCGCTGTCGCGGAGCGCGCCCTTGAAGGCGAAGTCGGACGTGCAGTCGGGCGCGATGTGCTCCTGGAACGTGTCGTAGTCGAGATGCTGCTCGCCGTCGGCGAAGTACGCGCCCGTGACGCGTGACGTCCCACCGCGGCCTGCGAGGTCGTTCTGGATCCTGACCTTGCCCTTCTTCGAGCCGAATCCGCCGGCGACCCAGTCGAGCTCGGCGTCGCGGCCGACACGCGCGTGGTGCGACGCGAAGTGCCACGTCTCGGTCGACAGGTTCTGGAGCGAGACGTACTCGAGCTTGGCGCTCTGCTCGACGAACAGCTCGGTGACGGCGTTCGAGTACGCGGCGGTGTCCGACGCCGGCGACGCGTACTCCTCGATGAGCGACGCCCGTGCGCCCTCCTCGGCGACGACGACGAGCCGCCAGAACGTCTGGCCCGTCGCGGCGATGCGAACGTACAGCGGCTTCTCGAGCACGACCCCCTTCGGGATGACGACGAGCAGGCCGTGCTTCCACATCGCGGCGTTGTGGGCTGCGAACTTCTCGTCCCAGCCGACGAGCGAGTAGAGGCGCTCGAAGTCCTCCGGCAGCGGTGCGAACGTCACGCCCTCGGGCGCACGCTCGATCTCGATGCCGTCCGCGGTGACCGTCGCGTAGCCGGCGACGTCGAGATCGAGCATCGTCTCGATGTCGGCGGAGGCCGCTCCCGCGAACGCATCCGGGTCGAAGCCGGCGAGATCGGTGAAGCGCCAGTGCTCCTCGGTCGTGTCCGGGATCGGCAGCCGCTCGTAGGCGGCGACTGCGTCGGCTCTAGCGGTCATAGGGCTCGTACCGGTGGTGGAGGAGGATGCGGTTGCCCGCTGGATCGCTGATCCCAGCGCCGTTGCAGACGCCGGAGTCCCACATGTCGCCGACCTCGATCCCCTGCGCCTCGAGCTGCGCTTTTGCGGTCGCGACGTCGGGCACGCCGAGCGCGATCGTCGACGGCGGCAGCGCCGCGAACTCGTAATCGTGCGTGTGCGGCGTCATGACCGCGAGCGTGACGTTCGCCGCCTCGTACTCGATCCAGTCGTCGTGATCGAGGTGCATGTTCTGCGGCAGTCCGAGGACGTCGCCGTAGAAGTGCTTCGCCTTCTCGATGTCGTCGACGGGGACGCGGATGTAGTCGACACGCGTTACGTCAATCACGGGGCGCGTACCTTCGGTGGAGCATGAACTGGTTGCCGTCCGGGTCCTTGAAGAACGCCATGTGGCAGACGCTCGTGTCGAGGATGTCGCCCTCGAACTCGACGCCCTTCGCTTCGAGCTCGCGGCGGGTCTCGGCGACGTCAGGGACGCGCAGTGCGACGTGAGCGGTGTGCGGCCCGGTGTAGCTCGAGCCGACGTCCTCCATCCGGATGAGGTAGACGCTGACGTTCTCGCCCAGCTGGTACTCCGGAAAGCCGCGCGTCGAGATCTTCGGCAGGCCGAGCGTCTCTCCGTAGAACCGCTCCGCCCGCTCCACATCCGTCACCGGCACCGAGATGAAATCGGTGCGTTCTACGATCAACCGACCGAGCCCTCCATCTGGAGCTGGATGAGCCGGTTCATCTCGACGGCGTACTCGAGCGGGAGCTCTTTCGTGATCGGCTCGACGAAGCCCGACACGATCATCGCCGAGGCCTCCGCCTCGGAGAGGCCGCGCGACATGAGGTAGAAGAGCTGCTCCTCGCCGATCTTCGACACCGTCGCCTCGTGGCCGATGTCGACCTCGTCCGCGTCGATCTTCATGTACGGGTACGTGTCGGAGCGCGACTCCTCGTCGAGAATGAGCGCGTCGCAGACGACCTTCGACTTCGCCCCGCGTGCACCCTTGTCGACCTGGAGCAGCCCGCGGTAGCCCGCACGGCCGCCGTTCTTCGAGATCGACTTCGACGTGATCACCGACGTCGTGTTCGGCGCGACGTGGACGCACTTGCCGCCGGCGTCCTGGTGCTGACCCTTGCCGGCGAACGCGATCGACAGGACCTCGCCGTGCGCGCGATCGCCCATGAGCCAGATGGCGGGGTACTTCATCGTCAGCTTCGAGCCGAGGTTCCCGTCGACCCATTCCATCGTCGCGTCCTCGTACGCGACGGCGCGCTTCGTCACGAGGTTGTAGACGTTGTTCGACCAGTTCTGGATCGTCGTGTAGCGGCAGCGCGCACCCTTCTTGACGACGATCTCGACGACGGCGCTGTGCAGCGAGTCGGTCGAGTAGATCGGCGCGGTGCAGCCTTCGACGTAGTGCACGTACGCGCCCTCGTCGACGAGGATCAGCGTGCGCTCGAACTGACCCATGTTCTCCGCGTTGATGCGGAAGTAGGCCTGCAGCGGCATTTCGATCTTCACGCCCGGCGGCACGTAGATGAACGAGCCGCCGGACCAGACGGCGGAGTTCAGCGCCGCGAACTTGTTGTCGTTCTGCGGGATGATCGTCCCGAAGTACTGCTTGAACAGATCCTCGTGCTCGCGCAGCGCCGTGTCGGTGTCGAGGAAGATGACGCCCTTGTTCGTCAGGTCCTCCTGGAGCTTGTGGTAGACGACCTCCGACTCGTACTGCGCGCCGACGCCGGCGAGGTACTTCTTCTCCGCCTCGGGGATGCCGAGCTTGTCCCACGTGTCCTTGATGTCGGCCGGCAGGTCTTCCCACGAGTTGGCCTGATTCTCGGTCGGCTTGATGTAGTAGAAGATGTTCTCGAAGTCGATCTCGGCGACGTTTCCACCCCAGGTCGGCAGCGGGCGCGCGAGGAAGTAGTCGAGGCTCTTGTGCCGGAACTTGCGCATCCAGTCGGGCTCGCTCTTGTGCGAGGAGATCGCGTCGACGAGCTCGTGCGAGATTCCCCGCCCGGACTTGAAGAAGTAGTCCTCGGTGACGTGGAAGCCGTACTTGATCGCGTAGTCGGAGCCGATCCCCTGGACGACTTCGGTCTCGGTCTGCGCCATTAGGCGGGTACCCCCTCGTAGGGCGCGTAGCCCTCGTGTTCGAGCTTCTTGGCCAGCTCCGGCCCGCCTTCCTCGACGATGCGGCCGCCGATGAAGACGTGGACCTTGTCCGGCGTGATGTAGTCGAGAATGCGCTGGTAGTGCGTGATGACGAGCGCGCCCATCTCCGGGCCGACGAGCTCCTTCACGCCGCCGGCCACCACCCGCAGCGCATCGATGTCGAGGCCGGAGTCGGTCTCGTCGAGCACCGCGAGGCGCGGCTTCAGCATCGCCATCTGGAGGATCTCGACGCGCTTCTTCTCGCCGCCGGAGAACCCGTCGTTGAGGTAGCGCGAGGCGAGCTCGCGGCTGACCTTCAGCCGGTCCATCTGCGCGAGCAGCTCCTTGCGGAACTCCGGGATCGGCATCGGGTCGTCCGAGCCGGAGCGCGCCTTGCGCACCGCGTTGATCGCGCTGCGCATGAAGTTCGTCACCGTCACGCCCGGGATCGCGTGCGGGTACTGGAAGGCGAGGAAGAGGCCGCGCTGCGCGCGCTCGTCGGCGCCGAGCTCCGTCACGTCGTCTCCGTCGAAGATGATCCGGCCGTCGGTGATGACGTACGCGGGGTGGCCCATGATCGCGTTCGCGAGCGTCGACTTGCCTGAGCCGTTCGGGCCCATGATCGCGTGCACTTCGTTCGTGTCGACCTCGAGGTCGACGCCCTTGACGATCTCGGTGCCGTCCTCCAGCGCGACGTGCAAGTTCTCGAGCTTCAGCAATGCCACGAAGTTCAACCTCTTTCCAAGGAAGAGCAGGGCAATCACCCCGCACGAACCACCACGGCCAGTCTAGCCGACACGTGTGCGCGGGCGACCCGCGGGACGGGCTGCTCAGCGGAACCTGCGGCCGGGGCTCCCATGGGCCGGAAACGCGCTACGCTGGGGCCATGACCGGCTGGACGAGCCCGACGCACATCATCCTGCTGCTCCTCATCGCGCTGCTGCTCTTCGGCGCGAAGCGGCTGCCGGAGATCGGGCGGTCGCTCGGAACGGGCATGCGCGAGTTCAAGGACTCGGTGACGGGCAACACGCCCCCCGAGCCGCCGCAGCTTCCGCCTGCCGAGACGACTGCCGCCGAGCCGCCCGTCGCCTCGACGCCCGCCGAGCGCGAGACGCCCTAGCTAGAGATGGCGCTGTTGCCGCGCCGCCTGGGCTTCGGCGAGGAGGCGACGCTGATCGAGCACCTCGAGGAGCTGCGGGGGCGGCTCTTCATCATGATCGGCGCCGTCGCGGTCGGGACGATCGTCGCGTTCGCGTTCCACACGCACATCCTCGACTGGCTGGACAAGCCACTCCCCGCAAGTCGCGGAAAGCCGACCACGCTCGGCGTCGCCGAGCCGTTCACGGTCTCGATCACGATCAGCCTCTATGCCGGCTTCGTCCTCGCGCTGCCCGTGATCCTGTGGCAGGTGTGGTCGTTCTTCGCGCCCGCGGTCGACCCGAAGTCGGAACGCCGCATCATGCGGCTCGTCGCGTTCGCATGCGTGATGGCGGCCGCCGGCCTGTCTTTCGGCTACTGGGTGCTCCTGCCGCGCGCCGTGCACTGGCTGACGAACTACGACACGAAGCAGTTCCACATCATCGTGCAGGCGAAGGCCTACTACTCGTTCGTGTCGACCGTCCTGCTCGGCATGACGGTCGTCTTCGAGCTGCCGCTCGTCGTCCTCGGGCTCGTGTACATCGGCGTGCTCTCGTCGGCGGCCCTGCGGCGGAACCGGCGGCTCGGCTACTTCATCGTCGCGGTCGTGGCGCTCGGTCTGCCGGGGCCCGACCTCGATAACGACAGGCCTCGAGCTCCTGCCGATGTGGGCGCTGTTCGAGGGCTCGATCTGGCTCGCGTACTTCACCGAGCGGCGGCGCCAGGCGGCGCCCCGCGAGGCGGTACTCTGATCGACCCATGGCTCGCGCGGCGGTAAAGGCGAAGCAGGCTCAGAAGGCGAAGGCGCAGCCGCCTAAGCAGTGCGGTCCGGCGTGGCCGGCGCAAGCACGCAGGCGGCGGCAACCCGAACCAGCAGCTGTTCTTCGTCGCGCATGCGCCGGAACGCGAAGCCGGTGTACGTCGTCCTGGCGGTGCTGTTCGCGGTCACGTTCGCGTTCCTCGGCGTCGGCTCCGGCTCGACGCGGGCTCGAGGAGCTCTTCAGCGGCCTGAACATCTTCCATCACAGCGGCACGTCGATCTCGTCCGCGCGCAACGGGGTGGAGAAGCACCCAACCGATCCGCTGGCGTGGCACAAGCTCGCCACCGCGTACGAGCAGCACGGAGACACCGACCTCGCGTCGGCGCGCTCGAGCGGTACACCGGCGCTGAAGCCGAAGGACGCGAAGGTCTGGACCGAGCTCGCGGGTCTGCAGATGACGAGCGCGGAGGGCCTCGTGTCGCAGTACCAGGATGCGTATGCGGCCGAGCAGCTTGCCACGCCGTCGGCGCCGCTCCTCCCGAAGAGCACGAGCCCGTTCGGGAAGGCGCTCGGGACGAACCCGATCGAGCAGGCCGCGGCGACCGACCTCAACGGGACCGTCAACGATCTCGCGACACGGGCGCAGAGCGCGTTCACGAGCGCCGTCGCCTCGTTCAAGCAGGTGGCGAAGCTGCAGCCGAACAACGCGAACGCGCAGTTCCAGCTCGCCCAGGCGGCGAGCACTGCCGGTGACACTGCGACGGAGATCGCCGCGTACAAGGCGTACCTGAAGCTGAACCCGGACAGCTCGACGGCCGCCCAGGTCCGGCAGCTGATCAAGCAGCTCGGCGGCTAGGAGAAGAGCGCCTTCACCTGTTTTCCCGGCGCGCCGTCGGGTTAGACTCGGCGCGACACGAGGCCAGCGAGCCGGGGGGATTGCGTTGAACTTCGACATCAAAACCGAGCAACTGAACGACGACACGTACGTCATCTCGCTGGCAGGCGAGGTCGACCTGTACACGGCGCCCGAGTTCAAGCAGCAGCTGCTCGAGGTGATCGGGCAGGGCGGCAAGGAGGTCGTCGTCGACTTCAGCGGCACGACGTTCATCGACTCGACGACGCTCGGCGTCCTCGTCGGCGGCGTGAAGCGCCTGCGGTCGAACGACGGTCAGCTCTCCCTCGTGTGCAGCGACCGGAACATCACGAAGATCTTCGAGATCACGGGTCTCGACCGGGTGTTCACGATCTATCCGACGCGGGACGAGGCGGTCGCGAACGTCGGCACGACCAGCGGAGCGCCACCCGCGTAGTGGTCCGCCGGGTCGTTGGGCTTTGGGTTGGGGCGGTCGCCGCCGTGCTGCTCGCGGCCGGCTGCGGCACGGGCGGGCGCGCGTCCTCGCACGCCGACGCCTCCAACGGCCAGAAGCTCTTCACGGGCACCTGCGGCGCCTGCCATACGCTCGCCGCGGCGGGCACGAGCGGGACGATCGGCCCGAACCTCGACGACGCCTTCCGCGGCGACCGGCAGCAGCACTTCAAGCAGAGCACGATCCAGAACGTCGTCCTCGACCAGATCCGGCTCGGCTCCGGCCCGGTCGCGGGCTCCGCCGATGCCGTCCAACCTCGTTCACGGGCCAGAACGCCCAGGACGTCGCCGCCTACGTCGCCTCGGTGGCGGGGCTCGGCAGTGCCACGTCGAAGCCGGCGTCGCAGCTCGGCACGGACGGCAAGGCGATCTTCAAGGCCGACTGCGCGAGCTGCCACACGCTCAAGGCGGCCGCCTCGACGGGCACGATCGGCCCGAACCTCGACCAGCTCAAGCCACCGCTCGACACCGTCGTCCACCAGGTCACGAACGGCGGCGCGCGTCATGCCTGCGTTCAAGGGCAAGCTGAGCCCCGCGCAGATCGACGCCGTCGCGAAGTTCGTCTCCTCCTCCGCCGGGAAGTAGTGGCGGTCGTCAGGCCGGCGGCCGTCGAGGACGCCGCCGCGATCGCGGAGGTGCACGTGCGCACCTGGCAGGCCGCGTACGCAGCACGTCTTCGGGACCGAGCGGCTCGCAGGCATCGACGTCGACGCGCGCGCGGAACGCTGGCGCCGCTGGCTCGAGGACGGCGAGGCGGCGTTCGTCGCCGAGCTGGACGGGCGCATCGTCGGCTTCGCTGCGGTCGGCCCGAGCCGCGACGAGGACGCGGACAGGCGAGCTGTACGCGATCTACGTGCTACCGGACGCGTGGGGGACGGGCGCGGGCTCGCAGCTGATGGACGCCGGCGTCGAGTCGATGCGCGCGTCCGGCTATCGCGACGCCGATCCTCTGGGTGCTCGAGGACAATCCGCGCGCCCGCCGCTTCTACGAGCGCGAGGGCTGGTCGCTCGACGGCAGCCGGAAGGACGGCGAGTTCGTCGGCGTCGTGCGTCCCCGAGGTGCGGTACCGGATCACGCTCGGCTGACCGGGATCGTCACCGCGGCTGCGGACGCTCTCGACGAATGCGTCGTCGCCGGCGACCACGATCTCGTCCGCCCCGAACTCGCGCAGCGCGTCCTCCACCGCGAGCCCGGGGTCGTCCGCGCCGACGCAGGCGCGGGCATTCGGGATCCGGGCCGCGATCGCCTCGGCGGTCCGCTCGGCGTCCGCCCGGCGGTCGTCGACGCCGCCGGTGACCGCCTCGAGGGTCGTCGCCAGCGCCGGGACGACGACGACGACCTCGGTCGCGCCGTTCGCAAGTCCCACCGACTCGGTGCCGGGCGCGGCCACGAGCAGGACGCGGTGGGTGCCGGCCGGGCTCGACGACGCGAGCTTCGGGGCCGGGTCGGCAGCGCCGGGAACGGGCTCCTGCTTCAGCCACCAGCCGACGCCGACGACAGCGACGACGGCGGCAGCGACGCCGAGCCACGTGTTCACGTACGCCGCGCCGACGATGACGAGCGCGCCGACGATGACGACGACGAGGAACCGGAAGGCCTCGGCCTCGCTGCGGAGCGGATTGCGCATCGGCTCCTCCTACCCGCGGATCAGAGGATGTAGACCGTCAGGTAGACGACGATCCACATGACGTCGACGAAGTGCCAGTAGATCCCGCCGATCTCGACGCCGTGATGGTGCTCGGCGCGAGAAGTGCCCGCGGAAGGCCCGGATCGTCATGAACAGCGAGGATCGAGAGGCCGACGAAGACGTGTGCCCCGTGCAGGCCGGTGAGGCAGAAGAAGATCGTCGCGAACGCGCCGTCGCGACGTGTTGAAGCCGATGCGCGAGTACTCGATCGCCTGCGTGATGAGGAACGTCAGTCCCATGAGGAACGTGAGCAGGAGCCCGGCCCGCAGGCCCCACACGTTCCCGCGCTTGATCGACTGTCAGCGCCCAGTGCATCGTGAAGCTCGACGTGACGAGGATGCACGTGTTGAGGAACGCGACGTAGACCGGCAGGTGGAACGGCGGTGTCGGCCACGGCGTGCCGTTGACGACGCGCACGAAGAAGTACGCCGTGAAGAACGAGCCGAAGAGCATGATCTCCGACCCGATGAAGAGGAACATGCCGAGCACGCTCGGCGTGACGCGCGAGCTGAAGTGCGGCGCGGGCGGGCCGTGGTGGTCGACGTGCGTCGGCGTGCGCGTGCGCGGACATCAGGCGGTCACCTCGGCCGGGCACGTCGACCTCGACGTGCTCGAGCGGGCAGCTTCGTGTCCGCGCGGAGGCGGTCGAGCAGATCGCGGCGCAGCCAGCCGGAGCGCGCGCCCGGGAACGTCGAGACGATGATCTCGTCGACGCGCTCGTCCTCGATCGTCTGCATCACGGCGGTGTACGGATCCGGGTGCGAGATCTGGCCGTGCACGTCGAGCCCCTCGCTGCGGAGCAGCGTGACGGCGCGCAGCAGGCGCTTCTCCGCGCTCGTCGTACGCGCCGTCGGCGTCGCCCTGCGGCGAGACGATGAGGAAGCCCGGCCGGGCTCTGCGGCCGCGCGGGCGCGGATGCGCTCGAGCAGCGGCTCGCCGAGCACCGTCTGGTTCGCGACGACGAGGACGTTCGCGGGGCCCGTGCTCGCGCGGTCGAGGTCGACGACGACGTGCTCGAACGGCAGCGGCTCGGCGACCCGCCGCATCTGGTCGACCGCGTTCCGGCGCAGCCAGCCGGACTGCTGCTGCGGATGCGTCGAGACGATCGACCTCGTCGGGCTCGAGCTGGTCGATCGCGTCGCGCAGCGCCGACACCGGGTCGGCCTCGACGACGACGCCGGTCGCCGGGGACGCCGTGCGCCCGCAGGAGATCGAGCGTCTTGTCGAGGCGCCGCCGCGCGGCGGCGCGGCGCGTGTCGTAGTAGACGACGTAGCCCTGCCGCGGCTGGTTGACCGGCGCGACGACGGTCACCTGCACCGGATGCCGTCCGCGCGTGCGCTCGATCAGCTCGACGAGCGTCGGCGAGACGACGGTCTCGTTCGCGACGACGAGGACGTGGCGCGGGCTCGGGCTCGCTCACGATGCGCCCACCTCCTCCACCCGTGCGCGGGCGCCGGCGCGAGGATCGCGTGCTGCGCGCCCGGGCACGCCGTACTCGTACGGCGAGCCGACGACCTGCGGGATCTCGTCGAAGTTGAAGATCGGCGGCGGCGAGCGTGACGTGCCACTCGAGCGTCATCGCGCGCCACGGGTTGGACGGCGCGATCGGCCCGCTCCGCCAGCTCGTGATCATGTTGTAGAGGAACACGAGCGTCGACGCGCCGAGCCCGAACGACGCGAGCGAGATGAACATGTTCAGCCCGGCGAACTTCGGCGCGTAGTCGGCGACGCGGCGCGGCATCCCCTCCGTCCCGAGGATGTGCATCGGGAAGAACGTGAGGTTGAAGCCGACGAACGTCAGCCAGAAGTGCAGCTTGCCGAGCCGCTCGTCGTACATGCGGCCGGTCATCTTCGGGAACCAGTAGTACATCCCGGCGAAGATCGTGAACACGGAGCCGCCGAAGAGCACGTAGTGGATGTGCGCGACGATGAAGTACGTGTCGCTCACGTGGATGTCGATCGGCACGGCGCCGAGCATGACGCCGGAGAGCCCGCCGATCACGAACATCGAGAGGAAGCCGAGCGCGAACAGCATCGGCGTGTTGAAGTGGAGCTTCCCTTCCCACATCGTCGCGAGCCAGCTGAAGATCTTGATCCCGGTCGGGCACCGCGATGAGCAGCGTCGTGACCATCATCGGCACGCGCAGCCACGACGCCATGCCGCTGACGAACATGTGGTGCGCCCACACGGAGAAGCCGAGCACGACGATCGCCATGAGCGAGAGCGCCATCAGCCGGTAGCCGAAGATCGGCTTCCGGCTGAACACGGATATGACCTCGCTCATGATCCCGAAGCCGGGCAACATCATGATGTACACCGCCGGGTGCGAGTAGAACCAGAAGATGTGCTGGTACCCGAGCGGGTAGCCGCCGTTGTTCGGATCGAAGAACGCGGTGTGCATCACGTGGTCGAACATCGAGAAGAACTGCGAGCCCGGCGATGAACGGCGTCGCGATCACGACGAGGAGCGACGTCGTGAAGTTCGCCCAGACGAGCAGCGGCATGCGCCAGAACGTCATTCCGGGCGCGCGCATCGTGATGATGGTGACCAGGAAGTTGAGCGCGGTCATGATCGACGACGCGCCGGCCCACTGCACGCCCTGGTTGAAGAAGACCGCGCCGAGCGGCTCGTGCGTCGAGCAGAGCGGCACGTAGCCCGTCCAGCCGCACGCGAACGCACCGCCGGGGACGAGGAACGACGAGAGCATCATGATCCCGGCGATCGGCAGCAGCCAGAACGAGAGCGCGTTCAGGCGCGGGAACGCCATGTCGGCCGCGCCGAGCATCAGCGGCACGACGAAGTTCGCGAGCCCGGCGAACGCCGGGATCACGAACAGGAAGATCATCAGCGACGCGTGGACGGAGAAGAGCCCGTTGAACGTCTGCGTGTCGACGAACTGCATGCCCGGCTTCGCGAGCTCGGCGCGGACGAGGAGCGCGAGCATCCCGCCGATGACGAAGAAGAAGATCGTCGTCGACGAGGTACTGGACGCCGATCACCTTGTGGTCGGTGTTGACGCGGAAGTAGTCCTTCCACGTCTTGCGCGCCGTGCCCCGAGTGGTCTTCCGGCCGCGTCGGGAAGCCGAGCGCGTAGTACGCCCAGTAGTCGAAGGCGCCGATGCCGGCGAGGAAGCCGAGCGGGCCCGCGACGAGCAGCGAGACGAGCGTGATGGCCTGCCAGTCGAGGAGCGGCTGCCAGCCGCCCCACCAGCGGAAGACGACGACGAGGCCGAAGCCGAAGGCGCCGAAGAGGCAGACCATCCAGGCCGCGCGGATCCAGCCCGGCGCGGAAGAGGAGTCGCCAGGCCGCCGCCGCTGCGCGGGCGCGAGGTCGTGGTCGCCGTCGATGCCGTCACGGCTCGTTCTCACCCCTTCGTGCTCGGCTGACCAGATACTGTGACGAGGGCGTCGAGCTGCTGCTTCGAGAGCGACGTCCCGAACGTCCCGCGGCATCACGTTCTTCGGGTAGCCGGGCTGGATGTACGCGTTCGGGTCGACGATCGACGTGCGGATGAACGCCGTCGAGCGGCTGCTTCGCCTGCTTGCGCGTACGTCGGCGAGCTTGTCGAGATCGGGGCCGACCTTCGCCGGCGGCGCCGGCGGCCGTCAGCGTGTGGCACGCGCCGCACCCGTTGTTCTTGAACGACGGCGGCGCCGGCACTGCCGGCGTTCGGCGACGAGACCGCCGTCGTCTGCGCCGTGCGACCCACTTGTCGAACGCGGCCGGGCGTCATGACGACCGCCTGTCGTGCGCATCGTCGCGTGGCCGAGGCCGCAGAGCTCGGTGCAGATGACCGGGAACGTCCCGAGCCGGTCCGGCGTGATGTGGAGCGTCGGATGGAGCCCCGGCACGGTGTCCTGCTTCTGCCCGAACTCCGGCACCCAGAACGAGTGGATGACGTCCTTCGACGTGAAGCGTGAGCAGCACCGAGCGGTCCTTCGGCAGCATCAGCGTCGCCGCTCGTGAGGTCCTTCGCGTCCGGGTAGCTGAACGTCCACGCGAACTGCTGCGCGGTCACGTTGATGCGGAGGACGTTCTTGCCCGAGCGCGTCGTCCTTCGAGAGGACGATCGCGCTGACGATCCCGATCGCGGTCACGAGCAGCGGTCGGGATCAGCGTCCAGACGATCTCGAGGCCCGTGTGGCCGTGGATCGGCGGGCCGTCCGAGTCGTCGTCCGGGCGCCGCCCGGAAGTACGACGACCGAGTAGACGATCGCCGCCGACGACGACCGCGAAGATGACGATGCAGATGACGATCGACGAACCAGAACGTCGAAGTCGATCCGGCTCGGCCTCGCGCGAGGCCGGCTTCGGCAGCCAGGGCAGAGCGACCGCCACCGCCGTGGCGATTCCGCCGGCGACGACGCCGATCCCGAGTCAGCGACGCGATCGAGCCCCTGCGCATCCGCGTCGGAGCCTAAACGAAACGACACGCACCGTTCTGGAAAAC
Organism: uncultured Actinomycetes bacterium; assembly: GCA_963802685.1. GTDB lineage: Bacteria > Actinomycetota > Thermoleophilia > Gaiellales > Gaiellaceae > Palsa-739. The sequence continues at coordinate 98,433 of CAWDJG010000007.1, read as the reverse complement.
CGCACCTTCCGCGGGCCGTTCTCCGTTACTCGCCGTGGCCCTCCAGATCGGACGTCGAACGAAGGAGAAGGCATGGGTCTCGGAGTCGGAATCCTTCTCGCGGCGGTGGGTGCGGTCCTCGCCTTCGCGGTGAGTGCCACCGTCTCCGGCGTGAACATCCACGCGGTCGGCTGGATCCTGCTGATCGTCGGCATCGTCGGCATCGTGCTCTCGATGATCTTCTGGTCGTCGTGGGCGGGGCCGGGCTACTGGTCCGGGCGCCGGCGCGCGACGACGTACGTCGACGAGGGGCCGCCCCCGTACTAGCCTCGGGTGCGTGCGGGCGCTCGCTGCCCTGATCGCGACCCTGTGGCTGCCGGCCGGCGGGACGTTCTCGAGCGTCCAGCCGGCCGGCAATGAGCTGCTCGTCTCGGGAAGGACGCAGACGGGGGCAGGCTGCATCTGGTCGACGGTCGATCCGCAGCGTCTGAAGGTCCTGCGGACGCACCGCGGCTCGTGCGACACGCTCGACAAGGCGTCGGGTCGGCTGACGCCGTCGATCGTCTTCGATCCGAAGTCGCCGTGGCAGGAGGTCGTGCTCCCGAACGGCCGGGTCGTCTTCCAGTACGAGGATGGCTCCGATACGAGGCCGCAGTGGACGTACGGGCCGGGGTCGCTGTGGATCTACGACGTGTGGACGAAGGACGGGGCTCAGGCCGTCCGCGTCTCCACCGCGAGCGGGCAGATCGTGCAGCGCGTGCGCATGCCGAAGATGTTCCGGCCCGTGCTCGCGGCCGACGCCGACGGGCTGTGGCTCGCGTCGGCGACGAACGGCGGCCTCGGCACCGGGGCGCAGCCGCAGCCGCTGCTCCACGTCGCGCCGGGCGCAGACCATGCGACGGTCGTCCACCGCGGCGGCCGCGCGGCGCTCTGGCTCCTCGCGCGCGGGCACACGGTGTGGATGGAGCAGATCGCCGGGAAGCTCGACCTCTCGCTCTGGCGCTTCGACGGGACGCGCGGCCGCCGGCTCGCGACGCCGGAGTTCCCCTCCTTCGCCGCCGTGTGGGGGGCCGGCGCGATCTGGGCGGGCGGAGGCGACCAGCGGTGCATGCACGAGCGGTTCTTCCGGATCGACCCGGCGACGGGCGACGCGACGCGCATCGCGAGCATCGCCACCGGCTCGTGCGAGCCGCTCGGCTACAACCCGCAGGGCCTCCTCTGGTACGACGGCGCGCTCTTCTTCGTCGATCAACCGTGGCTCCACCGGATCGCGCCGTAGCGGAGGCCATACGCCCTTTGCCAGACTGCGGGTGTCCAGCCGTTCAGGGGTCGGATCGGGAGGGAACATGGAAGCAGGGCGCGTTCCGGTGGTCTTCGTCCATGGCCTCTGGCTGCACGCGAGCTCATGGAACCCGTGGGTCGAGCTCTTCGGCGAGCGCGGGTATGCGCCGGTCGCGCCGGGATGGCCGGGCGAGCCCGCGAGCGTCGAGGAGGCGCGCGCGAACCCCGGCGCCGTTGCCGGCCGCGGCATCGCCGACGTCGTCACTCACTACGCGGACGTCATCGCCGGCCTTCCCGCGAAGCCCGTCGTCGTCGGCCACTCGTTCGGCGGCCTCATCGCGCAGCGACTGCTCGGCGAGGGCCGCGCTGCGGCGGCCGTCGCCATCGATCCGGCTCCGCCGAAGGGCGTCGTCCTCCTGCCCGCGTCGGCGCTCCGCGTCGCTTCGATCGCGCTCCGCAATCCGTTGAACCGCGGCCGCGCGGTGTCGTTGTCGTCGGCGCAGTTCCGCTACGGCTTCGGCAACGCTCTGCCGGTGGACGAGTCGAGCGCGCTGTACGAGCGGTGGGCGATCCCGTCACCGGCCAAGCCGCTGTTCGAGGCTGCGTTCACCAACCTGTCGCCGCGCTCACCCGCGAAGCTCGCCACCGGCGACGCGGGCAGAGGGCCGCTGCTCGTCACCGGCGGCGGCCGCGACCACACGGTGCCCGCGGTCGTGAGCAAGGCAACGGTGAAGCTCTACCGCAAGTCTCCGGCCGTGACCGACTATCGCGAGTTCCCGGACCGCGGCCACTCGCTCACGGTCGACAGCGGCTGGACCGACGTCGCCGAGAGCGTGCTCGAGTGGCTCGGGTCGCGCCTCGGGTAGAGCTTCGAGCTCCGCGAAGCGTGGTAGGTTCGCGCCACGATGGGTGCAGGCGGCTCCCACGATGTCCCTGTTCTCGTCGTCGGCGGCAGCCTCGTCGGGCTGACGACGGCGCTGCTGCTGCGCCAGCACGGGATCGAGGTGCTCGTCGTCGAGCGGCACGCAGGCACCGCGATCCATCCGCGCGCGGGCCACTTCCATCTGCGGACGCTCGAGATCCTGCGCGCCGCCGGGCTCGAGGAGCGCGTGCGCAGGCGCGCCGTCGAGCAGTACGACCCGAACGGCGGCATCAACAACGTCGAGTCGCTGGCCGGGGCGGAGATCTCGCACTTCGTGAAGAACCTGAACGAGGGCGTCGAGCAGTTCAGCCCGACGGTGCGCTGCTTCATCGACCAGGACGCGATCGAGCCGATCCTCCGCGAGCGAGCGGTCGAGCTCGGCGCCGACATCCGCTACCGCACGGAGCTCGTGTCCTTCGAGCAGGACGCGGACGGCGTCACCGCGACGATCCGCGACCTCGACAGCGGCAGCGAGTCGACGGTGCGCGCGCAGTACATGGTCGCCGCCGACGGCAACCGCAGCCCCGTCCGCACCCGGCTCGGGATCGAGATGCGCGGGCACGGCCACCTCTCGAACAGCATCACGATCTACTTCCGGGCGGACTGCGCTCCGCTGCTCGAGGGGCGGAACCAGGGAGTGATCTACGTCACGAACCCCATGCTGCGCGGCTTCTTCCGATTCAACCGCAGCGCCGGCTCCGGGTTCCTCGTCATCAACTTGATCGGCGACATCGCCCGGCCCGAGATCGTCGCGAAGTACCCCGACGCTCCGTGGGCGAACGTCGCCGAGGTCGTGACGCGTGAGCGTGCGGCGGATCTGCTGCGCGCGGCGATCGGCGTCCCCGACTTCCCCGTCGAGGTCGTCGACGTCGCCACCTGGCGGGCGGTCGCGGACAACGCGGAGCGCTACCGCGACGGCCGCATCTTCCTCGCCGGCGACGCGGCGCACACGGTCCCGCCGAACGGGGGCTACGGCGGCAACACCGGCGTCGGCGACGCGTGGAACCTCGCCTGGAAGCTCGCCATGGTGCTGAAGGGCGAGGCAGGCCCGGCCCTCCTCGACGCATACGAGGCGGAGCGGAGGCCGATCGGCGACCTGATCGTGGAGCAGGCGTACACGCGCTACGTCACGCGGGTCGCGACCTACCTCGGCCCCGAAGACGCGCAGCCGCTCGTCGACGACTTCTCGATGGAGATCGGGGACCGCGTCCACTCGTCGGCGGTGCTCGACGAGCCCGGCGACGACGGCTCGGTGCACGAGCACCCGTCGGAGGCCGGGGGCCGGCCCGGCTCGCGCGGGCCGCACGCCTGGCTCGAGCGCGACGGGGAACGCATCTCGACGCTCGACCTCTACGGCCGCACTTGGGTGCTGCTGTCGGCGAGCGACGAGTGGAAGGCACCCGCGGGCGTCGAGCGGCACGTCGTGCCGGCGGACGTCGCCGACGCGTACGGCCTCGGCGCAGGCGGCGCCGCGCTCGTCCGGCCGGACGGGATCGTCGCGTGGCGCGCGCGGGAATCGGGCGAGGACGTCGACGCGGTGTACGCGCGGCTGCTGAGCCGCTGAGTGGGCCGTGCAGGGATCGAACCTGCGACCTTGGGATTAAGAGTCCCCTGCTCTACCAGCTGAGCTAACGGCCCGAAGCGGCGGCCATTGTAGCCTCGCACCGATGAGAATTCTCTCGGTCGTCGGCAACCGGCCGCAGTTCATCAAGTCCGGGCCCGTCTCGGTCGCGCTGCGCGACGCGGGCCTCGACGAGGTCGTCCTGCACACGGGCCAGCACTACGACCGCGAGCTCTCCGACGTCTTCTTCGACGAGCTCGGGCTCGCCGAGCCCGCCTACCGGCTCGAGCTGCACACGGCCGACCCCGCTGCGATGCGGCCGGGGATCGTCGACGCGCTCGAGCGCGAACGGCCCGACTGGGTGCTCGTCTACGGCGACACGAACTCGACGCTCGCCGGCGCCGAGGCCGGCGTGGCGGCCGGCGTCCCCGTCGCGCACGTCGAGGCCGGGCTGCGCAGCGGCGACCTCTCGATGCCGGAGGAGCGGAACCGCATCGCGGTCGACCGGATCGGGGCGCTGCTCCTCTGCCCGGACGAGCGCTCGCGCCGCAGACGCTTCGGGCGGAGGGCGTCGGCGGCCGCATCGAGGTCGTCGGCGACGTGATGGCCGACGCGTGCTTCCGGCTCGCCCCGATCGCCCGCGAGCGGTCGCAGATCCTCGCGCTGCTCGGCGTCGAGCCGGGCGGCTACCTCGTCGCGACGATCCATCGTGAGGCGAACGTCGAGCCGGAGCGCCTGGCCCGCATCGTCGACGGCCTCGGCCGGACCGGCGAGCAGGTGATCTTCCCGGCGCATCCGCGCACGCGGTCGCGCCTGGCCGGCCTGCCCGGGAACGTCCGGCTCGTCGAGCCGCTCGGCTACCTCGACATGGCCGCCCTCTGCTCGCAGGCGCGCGTGATCGTCACCGACTCCGGCGGCCTCCAGAAGGAGGCGTACTGGTACGGCGTCCCCTGCGTCACCGCGCGTCCTTCGACCGAGTGGGTCGACACGGTCGAGGTCGGCGCGAACGTCCTTGTCGACGACGACCCGGCGGCGCTCGCGGCCGCGGTCGCGGCGGCGCGCATGCCGGACGAGCGGCCGCCCCTGTACGGCGACGGTAACGCCGCCGCACGTGTTTCCGCGGCGTTCTAGACCGACCGGCCGCGCCAGTGACTAGGGTGAGGTGCGGCAATGGGCTATGACGTTGCGGTCATCGGTGCGGGATACGTCGGCCTTCCGCTCTCGACGACGTTTGCGGAGGCCGGCTGCACAGTCCTTGTCGTGGACGTCGTCGCGCCCGTCGTCGAGGCGCTGAACCGCGGCGAGAGCCACATCGAGGACGTCGCCGGCGAGCGCTGGCGCCGCTCGTCGACAAGAAGCTCGTCCACGCGACGACCGACTACGCCGAGATGCGCGACGCCGAGGCGATCCTCATCGCGCTGCCGACGCCGCTCTCCCGCCAGCGCGAGCCCGACCTCTCGATCGTCGAAGCCGCCGACGCGCGGCGTCGCGGCGGTGCTGCGCGACGGACAGCTCGTCGTGCTCGAGTCGACGACGTGGCCGGGCACGACGCGCGAGGTGCTGCTGCCGATCCTCGAGCAGAGCTCCGGCCTGAAGGTCGGCGAAGACTTCTTCCTCGCGATCTCCCCGGAGCGCGTCGACCCGGGCCGCGAGGACTGGACGACGAAGACGACGCCGAAGGTCCTCGGCGGGATCACGCCCGAGTGCACGCGACGCGCCGCCGAGCTCTACCGGCAAGGCGATCGACACGCGTGCACCGCGGTCTCGACCCCGGAGGCCGCCGAGCTGACGAAGCTCCTCGAGAACATCTTCCGCTCGGTCAACATCGCGCTCGTCAACGAGCTCGCGATCCTGTGCGACCGGATGGGGATCGACATCTGGGAGGTCGATCGACGCGGCGTCGACGAAGCCGTTCGGCTTCATGCGCTTCATGCCCGGGCCCGGGCTCGGCGGGCACTGCATCCCGATCGATCCGTTCTATCTGACGTGGAAGGCGCGCGAGTTCGGCTTCTACACCGAGTTCATCGAGCTCGCCGGCAAGGTGAACGAGGAGATGCCGTACTTCTGCCGCTCGCTCGTCTCCCAGGCGCTGAACCACGCGAAGCAGAAGGCGATGAAGGGCTCGAAGATCCTCGTCCTCGGCGTCGCGTACAAGCCGGACATCGGCGACATGCGCGAGTCGCCCGCGGTGAAGATCATCTCGCTGCTGCAGAACGCCGGCGCCGACGTCTCGTACCACGACCCGCACGTGCCGCACTTCGAGGAGCACGGGCTCGCGATGGATTCGGTCGCGTTACGAGCCCGCCGCGTACGACTGCGTCGTCATCGTCACCGATCACCACTCGATCGACTACGGGACGCTCGTCGACGACGCCGAGCTCGTCGTCGACCTGCGGAACGCGACCGGGGCGAAGGGCACCGCGTCGGCCAAGGTCTTCAAGTTGTGATCGGCGTCGCCGGCCTCGGCTACTGGGGCCCGAACCTCGCGCGGAACTTCGACGAGCTCGGCGCGCTGTCGTGGCTCTGCGACCTCGAGGAGCGAGCGCTGCGCGACGGTTCGCGGCGCGCTATCCGGCGGCCTCCGCGACGCTCGTCGTTCGACGAGATGCTCGCCGATCCCGACGTGACGGGCGTCGTCATCGCGACGCCCGTGCCCGACGCACTACGAGCTCGCGAAGCGCGCGCTCGAGGCCGGCAAGCACGTCTTCGTCGAGAAGCCGCCGGCGATGCGCGGCGTCGAGATCGACGAGCTCGTCGCGATCGCCGCCGAGCGCGACCTCGTCCTCATGCCGGGCCATCTGCTCCTCTACCACCCCGGCGTCCGCAAGCTGAAGGAGCTCATCGACGCCGGCGAGCTCGGCGACGTCCTCTGCGTCTACGGGAACCGGCAGAACCTCGGCATCGTCCGGACGAACGAGAACGCGCTCTGGTCGCTCGGCGTGCACGACCTGTCGGTCATCCTCTATCTCCTCGACGAAGAGCCGGAGCTCTGCGTCGCGCACGGCCGCGACTTTCTCACGCCCGGCGTCGAGGACGTCGTGTTCTGCTACCTGCGCTTCCCGAGCGGCAAGATCGCGCACATGCACCTGTCGTGGCTCGACCCGCACAAGATGCGGAAGATGACCGTCGTCGGCCGCGAGAAGATGGTCGTCTTCGACGACATGGAGCTCGAGCGCAAGGTGACGATCTACGAGAAGGCGCCGTGGAAGCGCACCGACAGCTACGGCGAGTGGCAGACGCGCTCCGGCGACATCTCCATCCCGAAGATCCCGACCGACGAGCCGCTGCAGCTCGAGTGCCAGGAGTTCCTCCACCTCGTCGGCGGCGAGGACGACCGGCGCAAGGTGGCCGAGGACGGCGCCCGCGTCGTCCGCGCGCTCGACCGCCTCACGGAGTCGCTCCGTGGCTGAGATCCACCCGAGCGCGATCGTCTATCCGGGCACCGTGCTCGGCGAGGGCGTGAAGATCCTCGAGGACGCCGTCGTCGGGAAGCAGCCGTCGCTCTCGCCGCGCTCGACCGCGAAGCGCGAGCCGCTGCCGCCGGCGGAGATCGGCGACGGGACGATCGTCTCGACCGGCGCGATCGTCTTCGCCGGCACGCGGATCGGCGCGCGCGTGATCGTCGGCGACCAGTCGTGCGTGCGCGAGCGCGTCGACGTCGGCGACGACGTCGTCATCGGCCGCGGCTCGCTCGTCGAGAACGACACGACCATCGGCGCGCTGACGAAGATCCAGGCCGACGCGTACATCACCGCGTACTCGACGCTCGAGGACAACGTCTTCATCGCGCCGTGCGTCGTGACGACGAACGACAACTTCATGGGCCGCACGGAGCGCCGGCACGACCTCATCAAGGGCCCGACGATCCGCCGCGGCGCGCGCGTCGGCGGCGGAGCGATCCTCTGCCCCGGCGTCGTCGATCGGCGAGGAGGCGTTCGTCGGTGCGGGCGCGGTCGTGACGAAGGACGTCGCGCCGCGGCATGCTCGTCGTCGGCAACCCGGCGCGCGTGCTGCGCAGCGTCAGCGCCGACGAGCTGCTCGAGAACCAGTAGCCCGCTTCGAGATCTTCAGCGTGTACGGCGTGAACGCCGGCGACGCCGATCGCACCTCGAGGTAGTACCAGCCGCGTCCCGGCGCGCGGAACGACAGGCGCTGCGAGCCGCCGGGTGCGCCGGCCTTGGCCGCGAGCTGCTGCTGCGAGCTCCGCAAGTCGACGTGCACCGTTCCGGGCCGCCACAGCTCGAGGCTGAGGCTCGCACCCGCTCCCGCAGCCGTGAGCTGCGCGCGCAGCTGCTCGTGCCCTTCGAGCACGATCCTGTAGACGTCGACCGGGTCGTCCCAGTAGTCGACGGTGGCGGAGATCGTGTCGTGCTTGCCCCACACCGACGGCGCCTCCGTGCCTGCGTCGTCGTTCGTCTCGAGCGAGTCCGGCGGCGGCAGCGGGCCGGCGAGCGCCTCCACCGCCTTCGCCACGTCGAGGCGGCCCCAGCCGCTCAGGAAGTCGCGCTGGAGGCCGCACTTCCGGCAGCCGTTGGTCGCGTTCACGTCGGTCGCCGCGCGCTCGAGGATGAAGCCGACCTGACTGTTCGTGAGCTGCGGGTCGGCTGCGAAGAGGTCGGCCGCCGCCGCCGAGACCTGCGGCGCCGCGAACGACGTGCCTTCAGCGTTGCGGTAGTCGTCCGTTCCGCAGTCGGAGTAGCCCTGGTCCGGGCAACCGTCGCGCAGCGCAGTGATCGCGGACGGGAACGTCGAGAAGATGCCGACGCCCGGGGCGGAGATGTCGTTGAAGACCTGGTCGCGGTTCGAGAAGGCCGGCACGTTGCCGGGGCGTGTCAGCGCGCTCACGCCGATGACGTGCGGAAGCGCGGCCGGGTAGCTCGCGTACGGCCACGGCGTCGAGGGCGCCTCGTCGCCGTTCCCGACCGCCGCGACGAGGACGGCGCCCTTCGAATACGCGTAGGCGATCGCATCGGCCTCGAGCGCGGAGTACGTGTCGTGTTGGGGGTTCTGCGGATCGCGGACGCCGCCGAGGCTCAGGTTGATCACGCGGGCGCCGTTGTCTACCGCCCACCGGATCGCTGCCGCCTCGGCCGGGAGCGGGATCGTGCCCGCCGGCGTCACGACCTTCGCGATGAGGAGCTGTGCCGTCCACGCGATGCCGACGATGCCCTGCGTCCCGAGGTTCGCGGCGATCTCGCCGGCGACGAAGGTCCCGTGTCCTTCGGTATCGACGCAGGGGCTGCCGCCGACGAACGTCTTCTCCGCGACGATGCGGCCGGCGAAGTCCGGGAGCATGCAGTCGAGGCCGGAGTCGACGATGGCGACCTTCACCGGCGCGAAGTCCGTCGGCGGCGTCTCCCATGCGTCGAACGCGTGGTCGTCCTGCAGGTACCACTGCCGCGGTGCGAGCAGGTTCGTCGGCGTGAACGCGGCGGCAGGCGCAGCGACCGCGAGCGCCGCGGCAACGCAGAGCAGAAGCGTGCGGCGCATCAGCCGGTGGCGACCTGCGGCGCCGTCGCGCCGGGCGCGTAGCCGGTCACGGGCGTGACGACGACCTGGAAGGTCGCGCCTGCCGGAACGGCCACCGGGATCGAGAAGTTGCCGTCGGCGTCGATCGTCCCGGTGGCGACCGTCGTCCAGGTGAGATCGGGGTTCTGCACCTCGACCGCGACGGGCGCGCCGGGGAGCACGGGCTGCTCGTTGCCGGCGACGAGGCCGGCGACCGGGTCCGCGAGCTGGACGACCGGCATCACCTTGACGCGCACGTACCCGACCGCCGCGGTGGCGGTCGCGAGGCGGTAGTCGGTCGTGATCGACGGCGTCTGCGGGAGCGCCACGGTGCCGTCCGTGGACGGCGTGACCGCGCCGACGAGGTGCCACGAACCGCCGGAGAGGCGCTGCTCGAGGGATACGCCGTCCACGCCGCGGATGACGCCGCTCAGCGTGATGCTCGATCCGTACGGGATCGGAGCGGCGGGTGCGGGCTGCGACAGCGAGAGCATCGACACGGAGAACCACGTCGACCGGAGGCCGAGAGCGCTGCTCACCGTAGCTGCGGACAGTCCGGCGGACGGGGCGCGCGACGAGGCGGTCGCGCGCGCGGAGAGCGGCAGCAGCGACACGACCGAGACGTTGGCGACGCGGCCGGACGCGTTGAGCGTCGTCTGCAGGTCGAGGATCGGCCCCGTGACCTTGAGGGCCTTCGCGAACGTCTTCGCGCTGACCGGCACCGGGCCCCAGTTGTGGTACGGCGACAGGTCGTCGAAGGGATCGGGGACCGCGACGAGGTACGGGATGCTCGGAACGCCCCACGCGTCGGAGATCGACTCGGTCTCGCCGCCCGACGTCGAGAAGAAGTACGTCGTCGCCACCTTGCCGCCGTACATCGCCACCTGGCCGCGCGTCGCGTCGACGGCAGCGGTTGTCGCCGGCGTCTCGCGCGACACCCCGAGGTACATCTGGCTGCGCGTGTCCGAGTAGAGATCGAACGGCGCCGCCACCTTGCGGGTCGCGAGTGCGTACGACCGGGCGGCGACCGCCTGTGCCTGGAGCGCCGCGCTCGACCATGTCGCCGGCATCTCCGCCGGGACGACGCCGTACAGGTACTGCTCGAGCGCGACGACGTTGATCGCCCGCAGGCGCCCGTCGACGACGTCGACCTGGATCTCGCCGCGATACGGGTGGCCGAGCGTGAGCCATCCGCCCGCGCCCGCGTCGAACGTGAGCGGCGCCGGCAGCTGCGCCAGCGTCGACTGCCCGTCGACGCGCAGTCGCATGCCGGTGCCGAACGACGCGACGCCGGCGGCGAGGGTGTGCGTGACGCCGTTCCCGTCGGTGACGGTGAAGGGGACGGAGCACGAGATCTTCAGCGTCGTCTTCCGGTCGGCGAGGAGGACGCGAACGAGGTTCGTCTGCGCCGCGCCGATCGTCGTGCCCGGGTAGTAGTGCGAGAGGATCTGTTGATACGTGTAGCCGTGCACCGCGAGTCCCCAGGCGCCGTACTGGCTCATCCCCACGCCGTGCCCCCACCCGTGGCCGCTGAAGAGGAAGAGCGGGCCGCTACCGGCCGCGGCCGCGACGCACCCCTTCGCGCAGACGGGCGGCAGGTCGTCGCGCGGCGCCGCCGCCGCAGAGCCGGCGGCGATCAGGGCGGAGACGAGCGCGATCGTGAGCGTGCGGACAGGCATCCGGATGGTCGGACGATGGTGCCAGGACATTGTTTGTAAATCGGGCTTCGCCGCTCCGGGCTAAAGTCATCCCTCCATGCGCCTCCTCGTCACCGGCGGAGCCGGCTTCATCGGCTCGAACTTCGTCCGTTACTGGCTCGAGCGGCATCCGGGCGACCACGTCGCCGTGCTCGACCTCCTGACGTACGCCGGCGACCGCCGTTCGCTCGCGGACGTCGAGGACGGGATCGTCTTCGCCGAGGGCGACATCGGCGACCTCGAGGGATGCCGCCGGCTGCTCGAGGACGAGGGGATCGACGTCGTCGTGAACTTCGCCGCGGAGTCGCACAACAGCCTCGCGGTGGTCGACCCGACGCGGTTCTTCCGGACGAACGTCCTCGGCACGCAGTCGCTCCTCGAGGCGTCCCGGCTCGCCGAGGTGAAGCGCTTCCACCACGTCTCGACGTGCGAGGTGTACGGCGACCTGCCGCTCGACAGCGACGACGTCTTCACGGAGGACTCGCCCTATCGCCCGCGCACGCCGTACAACGCGTCGAAGGCCGGCGCCGACCACGCCGTGCGCGCGTACCACGAGACGTACGGGCTGCCCATCACGATCACGAACTGCTCGAACAACTACGGGCCGGCGCAGTTTCCGGAGAAGGTCATCCCGTTGTTCGTGACGAATGCGCTCGACGGTCTCGACCTGCCGCTGTACGCGTCGACGCAGAACAAGCGGGAGTGGCTGCACGTGCAAGATCACTGCCGTGCGATCGAGCTCGTGCTCGAGCGCGGCCGCGTCGGTGAGACGTACAACGTCGGCTCGGGTGTCGAGAAGACGATCGAGGAGATCGCGGACGCCGTCATCGCGCTGACGGGCGCGCCGGCGTCGCTGAAGACGATCGTGCCGGACCGTCCCGGCCACGACCGCCGCTACCTGCTCGACTCGACGAAGCTCCGTGAGGAGCTCGGGTGGAAGCCCGAGATCGGCTTCGACGAGGGGATGGGCGAGACGGTGGCGTGGTACCGCGACCAGCGTGCCTGGTGGGAGCCGCTCAAGCAGCGTGCGCTCGTCCAGGAAACCGCCTGGCGCTGAGCCACGACGGCAGCCACCAGTTCCACGGCCCGAGCAGCCGCATCACCGCGGGCACCACGACGAGGCGGACGATCGTCGCGTCGAGGAAGATCGCCACGCCGAGCCCCACGCCCATCTCCTTGAGCGACGGTGCCCCGGCGATCGCGAACGCGAAGAAGACGGCGACCATGATGGCCGCGGCGCTCGTGATGACCCGCGCCGAGCGCACGAGCCCCTCGGCGACGGCACGGTCGTTGTCCCCGTGCTCGAGCCACCTCTCTCTGACGCGTGTCAGCAGGAACACCTCGTAGTCCATCGACAACCCGAACGTCACCGCGAGCACGAGTGCCGGCACCACCGTGTTGATGTAACCCGGGTGGGAGTAGCCGATCCAGTCGAGCCATCCCCACTGGAACACGGCAACGAGGACGCCGTACGCCGCGCCGACGCTCAGGAGGTTGACGAGGACGGCCTTCAAGGGCAGGAGGACGTTGCGCAGCAGGAGGAACAGCACGAGGTAGCAGGTGGCGAGGATGAGGAGCAGCACCTTCCAGAGGCCGCCCACGACGGCGTGCTCCACGTCCTCGTCGAAGATGGTCGAGCCGCCGATGACCGCCGAGGGGCCGGCGGCCTTCGCGATGCCCGCGACGATGTGCCGGGCCGGGATCGACTCGGCCTCGACTGCGATGCGCGCGTCGACGAGCCACGCGGCTCCGCCCTGCTCGTGCACGGGCGCGGCGACGGAGACGACGCCCGGGACGGCCGCGACGCGCCGTGCGACCGCGAGCGGGTCGCGCGCGACGACGATGTGCACCGGCGAGGCGAACCCCGGGCCGGCGAGCGTCTGCGCCCGTTCGGTCGCGATTCGGACCTCGGAGTTGCGCGGGAGCTCGTCGAGTCCGCGGTTGAAGGTCTTCATCGCGACGAGCGGGGAAGCGATCGCGAGCAGCACGCCGGCGCCCGCGGCGAGCGCGACCACCGGGTGGCGCATGACCGCACCCGCCCAGCGCGTCCAGAACACGTCGCTCCCCTCCTCCGTCGTCCGCCACGGCAGCCGGATGCGGAGCCGGTCGATGCGCGCGCCTGCCGAGGAGAGCAGCGCCGTGAGCAAGGTCGTCGCAGCGAGCACGGAGATGCAGACGACGACGATCGCCCCGAGCGCCATCGACCGCAGGGCGGCGACGTGGATGGCGAACAGCGCGGCAAGCGAGACCGCGACCGTCGCGCCGCTGAACACGACGGCGGTGCCGGAGCTCGCGAGCGCGCGGCGCAGCGCCTCCTGCTCCGATGCTCCCTCGCGGAGCTCGCGCCGGTATCGGCTGACGATGAAGAGCGAGTAGTCGACGGCGACGCCGATCCCGATCATCGACGCCATGTTCGTGACGTACACGGAGATCTCGAACGCGCGCGAGAGCCAGTAGATGACGGCTCCCGCTGAGGAAGACCGCCGCGAACCCGAGCGCGAGCGGCGCCGCGGCGGCCGCGAGGGTGCCGAAGGCGGCGAGCAGGATGAGGAGGATGAGCGGGAACCCGAGCTCCTCTCCGCGCGTGAGCTGGTGCTTCGCGACTTGCTCGAAGTTCGACCAGATCGCCGGCTCGCCGATCACGCTTCGTGTGCGCGTCGACGAGCTGGTGCCGGAGCTTCGTCGCCTCGTCGATCGCATTCGACGTCGCCCCCGCGTAGCTCACGGGCAGGAGCGCCGCACCTCCGCCGTCGAGGATCACCGGCCGCCCGGCTCGCACTTCCGGATCGCCGGCGAGGATCCGCGCCGCCCGCTGCAGGTGGGATCGCGGTCCGCTCGGGTCCGTGACGAGCACCATGAACGTCGGCGGCGTGACGCCGGGGAACCGGTCGAGGAGCGCCGAGACGCGGAGGGACGGGCTCCCCGGCACCTCCCAGCCGCCGCCCGACAGGTTGTCGCCCTGGTGCCACGCGAACCAGCCGCCTCCCGCGAGGAGGACGAGCCAGACGGCGACGACGGCCCGGCGGCGGCGCGAGACCGCGTCGGCGGTGCGCGCGAGGAAGGCCTCGACCACACCTCGAGCGTATCCCTCCGCGCTGAATACACTCCGCGTCGTCGAGCGAGGAGGAATCCATGGCGCAGATCGAGAGCACGAACCGAGCAACGTCGGACCCGGCGGCCCGCAAGCGAGTGCTCGCGGCGGTCAAGGAGACGGGCATCGACGACATGCTCCTCTGGTTCACCGATCTCGAGGGGCATCTGAAGAGCTTCTCGATCACGATCGGCGAGGTCGAGGGCGCGCTCGACGACGGGATGGGCTTCGACGGGTCGTCGGTCACCGGCTTCAACGCGATCGAGGAGTCGGACATGGTCGCGATCCCCGATCCGACGAGCTTCCGCGTCCTGCCCGACGGCAAGACGGGGCGGATGATCTGCGACGTCGTGACGCCCGACGGCCTGCCGTACGACGGTGACCCGCGCCACGTCCTGCGCCTCGCGCTCGAGCGGATGCGGTCGATGGGCTTCGACACGTTCAACGTCGGCCCCGAGGCGGAGTACTTCCTCTTCAAGGACGAGCACGGAACGGAGACGCTCGACGACGGCGGCTACTTCGCGCAGACGACGATGGACGCCGCGACGAGCGTCCGGCGCGACACGATCCGCGCGCTCGAGTCGATGGGCATCCCGGTCGAGTACCACCACCACGAGGTGGGGCCCTCGCAGCACGAGATCGACATCCGCTTTGCGCCCGCGCTCGACATGGCCGACTTCATGCTCACGTACCGGCTCGTCGTGAAGGAGGTCGCCAAGCAGCACGGCCACCACGCGACGTTCATGCCGAAGCCGCTGTTCGGCGAGAACGGCTCCGGGATGCACACGCACCAGTCGCTGTTCCGCGACGGGCGCAACCAGTTCTTCGACCCGACGACAAGTGGCATCTCTCGGAGGTCGGGAAGGCGTTCATCGCCGGCCAGCTGCGGCACGCGCGTGAGATCGCTGCCGTCTTCGCGCAGTGGGTGAACTCGTACAAGCGGCTCGTGCCCGGCTACGAGGCGCCGGTCTACGTCGCGTGGTCGCTGCGCAACCGCTCGGCGCTCATCCGCATCCCGCTGTACAAGCCCGGCTCGGAGCAGGCGACGCGCGCCGAGCTGCGCTGTCCCGATCCCGCGTGCAACCCGTACCTCACGTTCGCGTGCCTGCTGCACGCCGGCCTCGAGGGGATCGAGAAGGGCTACGAGCTGCCCGAGCCGATGGAGACGAACCTCTACCACCTCACGCCCGAGCAGCGGCGCGAGCAGGGCATCGTCTCGCTCCCGGAGACGCTCGGCGAGGCGATCGACGAGCTCTCCCGCTCGGAGCTCGCGCGCAAGGCCCTCGGCCCGCACATCTTCGACCGCTACGTCGAGATCAAGCGGAAGGAGTGGGACGAGTACCGCGTCCAGCTCACCGACTGGGAGATGAAGAAGTACCTCGCCGTGCTCTAGCCCGGCCTTGCCCGAGATGAAACAGCCAATGACCGAGGCTCGCCACTGCGGAGAGCGAGTCACTGACGGCCGATCGCGAGGTCGCCTCTGCAGCGCCTCGTGGTCGTTCTGAGGTGGCCGATTCGCTAGAGAAAAGCAGCGGATCGACTCGCGGTCGACCCGGAGGCCGATGACGCCGCTCGTCGCCGTCGATCTGGTCGATCGTGTCGGCCGGCACGAGGCGGCGGCGACGCGAGAAGAGGCCGGACTTGACCGAGAGCGCGTCCGGGACGTCGGGAGCGGTGCCGTACATCGGGCACTCGACCTTGCCGACGAGACGTCCCTGCCGGTCGGCGACGACGAAGCCGGCGGTGCGTCGGAGATCGATGGCGAGGGCGCTCATGTTGGAGAAGCTATTCCCGCCCTGCAAGGTATTTTGCAGGGTTGGCGTAAAAGGTTTGTTAACTGACCTCGGATTCCTTCCTGCCGCTCCTCCCTACGATTAGCGGTGTGAAGGCGACCGAACGGCACCTGCGGCTGCTGACGGAGACGACGGCGGCCGTCAACTCGACGCTCGACCTCGAAGAGGTGCTGCACCTCATCGCGACCAAGGTGTCGGAAGCGCTCGAGGCCGACGCGTGCTTCGTCTACCTCTACGACGAGCGGAGCGGCGAGCTCGTGCTCCGTGCGACGCACGGCACGAGCGTCGAGGAGATGACGCGCCGCCCGCGCATGCGTCCCGGCGAGGGCATCACCGGAACGGCGGCCGCCGAGCGTTCTCCCGTGATGATCGCGTCTCAGGCTCATCTCGATCCCCGCTTCAAGGAGTTCCCTAACCTCCCGGAGGACGAGTACGAGTCGATCCTCGCAGTGCCGATCCTCGCGCGCGGCGAACGGCTCGCGGGCGCGCTCAACGTGCGCACGCGGCAGGCACGCAACTACGACCGCGGCGAGATCGCGCTGCTCCAGGCGATCGCCGACCAGGTGGCGCAGACGATCGAGCACGCGCAGCTCTACGCGCAGGCGCAGCGACGTGTCGCCGAGCTCGAGGCGCTCGCGCGCATCTCGGAGGCAGTCTCGGAGTCGCTCTACCTCGAGGAGTCGCTCGAGGCGATCGTGAAGACGACGATGGACGCCGTGTCGGCTACCGGCGCCGCGCTCGTGCTCGAGGACGGCCGCATCGCCTGGCCGGAGGGACGCGCGGGCGCGCACGCTGTGCGCACGCCGCTGCGGTGGCGCGGCCGCCAGATCGGCGAGCTCGTCGCCGACCGCGACTCGCCGTTCTCGGATGACGACCGCGCGCTTCTCGAGGCGATCGCACACCATGCGGCCGTCGCGCTCGAGCATGGCCGCGCCGTCATGCGCGGTGTGCTCGCGCAAGAGATCCACCATCGCGTGAAGAACAACCTGCAGACGGTCGCGTCGCTCCTTCGCCTGCAGTCCCGTGCGGAGGGCGTCGATCCGCGCGAGGCGCTCGAGCACTCCGTCAACCGGATCCTCGCGATCGCCGCCGTCCACGAGGCGCTCACGGAGCAGCGCGAGGAGGACGTCGACCTCTCGGAGCTGATCGACCGTCTGCGCGCGATGCTCGTGCAGGGCCTCGCCGGCGGACGCAACGTCACGGCTGAGCTGGAGACGGTGTCGCTCGCCGGTACGCGTGCGACTGCGCTCGCGCTCGTCTTCAGCGAGCTGATGCAGAACGCGCTCGAGCACGGTGCAGGCGACGTGCGCATCGAGCTCGCGCGCCGCGACGACGACGTCGTCCTCGCGATCGGCGACGACGGGCCCGGGCCCGCCGGCACGCCCGCCGGCACGGGCCTCTCGATCGTCCATGCGCTCGTCCGCGACGAGCTCCAGGGGACGTTCGACCTGCGCAGCGACGGCGGCACGCGCGCCGAGGTGGTCTTCCCGGCGTGACGAGGACGCGCGAGGTGGCGATCTTCGTCCGCCGCGGCGGCGAGTTCCTCGTCCTCCACCGTTCGCCCGAGAACGACGCGTACTGGCACGTCGTCGCCGGCGGAGTCGAGGAAGGCGAGAGCTTCGCCGAGGCCGCCGGCCGCGAGCTCGCCGAGGAGACAGGGCTCGTCGCCGAGCTGCTCTCACTCGAGCGGCCGTTCCGCTACGACGCGGTCGACGTCGACTGCTACCTCGCCGACGCTCCGCCCGGCTGGGAGCCGCAGCTCGACTGGGAGCACGACGACTACCGCTGGTGCACCGCGGCCGAAGGCGCCGCGATGCTCCACTGGCCGGAGCCGGCGGACGTGCTGCGCGGTCTCGCGTGATCGAGCCCGCGCCGCCGTACCGCGGCGAGGGCCCGCGCGCGCTCTGGCACGTGAGCGAGGACGACTCGATCCGCCGCTTCGAGCCGCGCGACGGCAAGGTCTGGGCGATCGACACGCGGCACCTGCCGCTCTACTGGTTCCCGCGCGAGGCGCCGCGCGCGACGTTCTGGGCGTGCTCGCGCACGAGCGACGCCGACGTTGTCCGGTTTCTCGGCGGCGACAGGGCGCGCCGCGTGCACGTCGTCGAGGAGGCGTGGCTCGACCGCATGCGGTCGACCAGGGTTCTGGCGTACCGCCTGCCGGAGGGCTCGTTCGAGCCCTGGGACCGGTTCTGGATCGCCGATCGCGCCGTCGACCCGGTCGAAGTCGTCGAGCTCGGCGATCTCGTGGAGCGGCATGCGGCCGCGGGCATCGAGCTGCGCGCCGGCAGCCTCTTCCCGTTGTGGGACGACGTGGTCGCGTCGACGCTCGACTTCAGCGGCATCCGCTTGCGTAATGCGACGATGGCGGCGTGAGGATCCTCGTAGCCGAAGACGAGACGATCATCCGTCTCGACCTCCGCGACCTGCTCGTCCGAGCGGGCTTCGAGGTGTGCGCGGAGGCGCGCGACGGCGAGGAGGCCGTGGCGCTCGCGCGGTCCGAGCAGCCCGACCTCGCGATCATGGACGTGAAGATGCCGCGCCTCGACGGCATCGAGGCGGCGCGGCGGATCCTCGACGAACGGCCGATCCCGATCGTGATGCTCACTGCGTACGGGCAGGAGGAGCTCGTCTCGCGCGCGGTCGAGGCGGGCGTGTTCGGCTACCTCGTCAAGCCGTTCCGGGAGCAGGACCTGCTCCCCGCAATCCACGCGGCCCGTGCCCGCCACGACGAGCTGCAGGCCCTGCGCGAGGAGGCGGAGTCGCTCGCCGAGGCGCTCGCAGCCCGCAAGGTGATCGAACGCGCGAAGGGACTGCTCATGGAGAAGGAGCACCTCAGCGAGCAGGACGCGTTCGCGCGGCTGCGCAAGGCGAGCCAGTCGTCGGGCCGCCCGTTGAAGGTGATTGCGGAAGCCGTCGTCGCGACGCTCGAAGAGCCGACGTGACCGAGGATCATCCGAACGCTGCCCTGACGCGGCGCGTCTTCGCGGCGTTCGGCCGCGATCCGAAGGTGATCGCCGCCGCGCTCGCGCGCGACGTCATCTGGCGCGTTCCCGGGAACACGATCATGAGCGGCGAGTACCGCGGCCCGCGCGAGGTCGTCGAGTTCCTCCGACGCACCGGCATCGAGACGGAGGGCACGTACCGCAGCCGGCTGCACACGGTGCTCGCGAACGACGACTGGGCGGTCGCCATCTACCGCGCGATGGGCAACCGCAACGGCATCGACCTCGACGTCGACCAGGCGCTCGTCATCCGCTGCGAGGACGGTCGCTGGAAAGAGATCACCGCGGTCCCGCTCGACTCTGCCTTCGATGCGTTCTGGGCCTGAGCCGTTCGACTCGAACGACGTCCAGGGTCTCGCCCGGGCGCAGCAGGAGGAGATGCGCGGCCTCTACGCGGGCGAAGCCGACATCGGCCCGGTGCGCGAGGCCGCGATGTTCGTCCCGCCGGACGGCGTGTTCCTCGTCGTCCGCGACGACGGCGGCGCCGCGGTCGCATGCGGCGGGCTCGCCCGCTTCGACGCCGAGCGGGCGGAGCTGAAGCGCATGTACGTCGTCCCGGCCGCCCGTGGGCGCGGCCTCGGCCGGCGCGTGCTCGTCGAGCTCGAGGCGGCG
Source organism: uncultured Actinomycetes bacterium (assembly GCA_963802685.1). GTDB lineage: Bacteria > Actinomycetota > Thermoleophilia > Gaiellales > Gaiellaceae > Palsa-739. The sequence continues at coordinate 78,984 of CAWDJG010000007.1, read as the reverse complement.
GCTCGCGATCTTGGCTACCGCGGGATCGTGCTCGAGACCGGCGACCGCCAGCCCGAGGCGCTCGGCCTCTACCGCTCCGCCGGGTACGAGCGCATCCCGTGCTACCCGCCGTACGACTCACGTGCGCTCAGTCTGTGCTTCGAAAAGCGCCTGTGACGCCGGACAGGACCGCGTCCGCGCGAAGGTCGGGACGCTCGCGAAGCCGATAGGCCTCTTCGTCGCGCATCCAGGCCTCCCATTGCGCGCGAGCAGTCTCACCGTCTCGATCGAGCCCGCGTTGCAACCGGACGGCCTCGGGTGCGTCGACCCAGACGGTGTAGGCGAGAAACGGCCGGAAGGCGTCGCGTGAGGCGGTGACGCCCTCGAGCACGACGAACTCCGCGGGACGGATGTCGACGTACCGGGGCGGCGCCTCCGGGTTCCAGCGTGTCGCCTCGAAGCTTGCGGCCTCGTTCCGGGCAAGTGGCTCGAGGACTTGCTCGATGAGCCGCGGCCACCACTCGATCGGGTTCTCCCAGCTTGCGAAGTCGTCCGTATGCACGACCTGAGCCTTACCGAGCGCGTCGCTCAACAGCGCAGCAAATGTCGTCTTGCCTGCACCGCCGCCTCCGTCCACGGCGACGATCTTCGTCGTCATCGGATGCGGAGGCACTCGTTGGGACGCCTCCGACACGACGCGGGCAAGCTGGGCGTCTATTTCTGCGCCTGGTCGAAGAGCTCTTCCCACCGCTCGAGCAGCGCCGCGAGCGCGTCGCGGCTGCGCTTGTGCTCCGCGAGCACGTTCGACGTCCGACCAGTCCTCGGCGAGCTCGCTGCTCCAGCTCGGCGACCTCCGCCTCGCGCGCGGCGATCTCCGCCTCGATCCGCTCGAGCTCGCTTGGCCGGAGCTTGCGCTTCGGTGCCGGCTTGACCTGCTTCGGCTTCGGCTTCGGCTCCGCCGGCGCGGCGGCCGCGCGCGCGGCCCGCTCCTCGCGGCGGCGGAGCATCTCCGCCCAGCCGCCGTCGTACGGGTGGAGGCCGCCGTCCTCGATCGCGAGCGTGCGCTCGGCGATCGCGTCGAGCAATGCGCGGTCGTGCGACACGAGCAGCACCGTCCCGGGAAACGCCTCGAGCGCGGCCTCGAGCGCCTCGCGGCTCTCGAGGTCGAGATGGTTCGTCGGCTCGTCGAGCACGAGGAAGTTCGCGCCGGAGGCGACGGTCACCGCGAGCGCGAGGCGCCGCCGCTCTCCGCCCGAGAGCACCGTGACGTGCTTCTCGTGCTCGTCCCAGCCGGAGAAGAGGAAGCGTCCGAGCAGGTTCTGCGCATCCGGCCGCGACAGCCCGGTCATCGTCTGGACGCACTGGAGCACGGAGCCGCGCGTGTCGAGCTCCATCTCCTGCTGCGAGAAGTAGCCGACCTGCACGCCGTGCCCGAGTCGCGGGCCGCGCTCGGCGACGATCGCTTCGAGCAGCGTCGTCTTGCCGGAGCCGTTCGGCCCGACGAGCGCGACGTGCTCGCCGCGCTCGAGCGCGAAGCTCGCATCGCGGACGAGCATGCGGTCGGCGATCGTGACGTCGAATCCCTCGGCCTCGACGACGGTGCGTCCGCTGCGCGCGGGACGGAGGAACTCGAAGCCGAGCGTGCGCGAACGCCGCGTGAGAAGCGCGATCTCGTCCGCGGCCTGCGCGCGCTCTTGCTGGAGCCGGCCGATGTGCGTGAGCTTCGCCTGCGCCTGCTTCGCCTTGTCCTTCTTCGCGCGGAAGCGCTCGACGAAGCGCTCGAGCCGCGCGATGTCCCCCTCGACGCGCGCAACCTCCTTCTGCGCGTGCAGCGCGCGCGCCGCCTTCTCGCGCCGCCACGCGTGCCACGGCCCGGGGAAGAACGTCGCGCGGCCCGCCGAGAGCTCGAGCGTCGCCGTCGTCACCGCTTCGAGGAACCAGCGGTCGTGCGCGACGAGGATGACCGCGGCGTCGACCGTCTGCAGCTCGCGCTCGAGCCACTCGAGGCTGGCGACGTCGAGGTGGTTCGTCGGCTCGTCGAGGAGGAGCAGGTCGGGGTCGCCGCCGAGCGCGCGCGCGAGCGACGCGCGCGTCAGCTCGCCGCCCGAGAACGTGCGCAGCGGGCGGTCGAGGTCGCCCTCGGCGAAGCCGAGCCCGCGGAGGACGGAGGCGGCCCGGTCGCGCCAGCCGTAGCCCCCGGCGTGCTCGAGGCGCGCCTGCGCCGCCGCGTAGCGGTTGAGCGTCGCCTGGTCGTGCGCGCCCCCCGCCATCGCCTCCTCGAGTGAGCGCAGCTCCTGCTCGACCGCGATGAGGTCCTGGGCGCCCGAGAGGACGTACTCGCGGAGCGAGAGGGCGCGCTCGAGCGGCGGGCGCTGGTCGTGGAGCGCGACCCGGGTGTCCTTCTCGAAGGCAAGCTCGCCGCCGTGCTTCTCCGTCTGGCCCGCGAGGATCCGGAGGAGCGTCGTCTTCCCGGCGCCGTTCGGCCCCGAGAGCGCCACCCGGTCGCGCCGCTCGACGCTGAAGGAGACGCCGTCGAAAAGTAACGATCCGGCGAGCTCCTTCCTGAGGTTCGAGGCGATGACGACGGCCATGACGCACCAAGGGTAGTGCGGCGCATATCGTTCCGTCCGTGGCGAACACCGAGATCGAGCAGCGCTCCATCGACACCATCCGGACGCTGGCGATGGATGCCGTCCAGCAGGCGAACGCGGGCCATCCCGGGACGGCGATGGCGCTCGCGCCGCTCGCCTACCTCCTCTACGCGGAGGTCATGGACCACAACCCGGCGAACCCGCACTGGCCCGACCGCGACCGCTTCGTCCTCTCGGCCGGGCACGCGTGCATCCTCCAGTACGCGGCGCTCCACCTTTCGGGCTACAACCTCTCGCTCGAGGAGCTGAAGCGCTTCCGGCAATGGGAGTCGCTCACGCCCGGGCACCCCGAGGTGCACCACACGGCCGGCATCGAGGCGACGACGGGGCCGCTCGGACAGGGCTTCGCGAACGGCGTCGGCTTCGGCGATCGCGGAGCGCTTCCTCGCCGAGCTCTTCAATCGCCCGTACGACGAGATCGTCGACCATCGCACGTACGTCATCTGCTCCGACGGCGACCTCATGGAAGGCGTCTCGAACGAGGCGGCGTCGATCGCGGGCACGCTCGGGCTCGGGCAAGCTCATCTACTTCTACGACGACAACCACATCACCATCGACGGCACGACGTGGATCTCCTTCACCGAGGATCGCGCACGCGCGCTTCGAGGCGCAGGGCTGGCACGTGCAGCACGTCGCCGACGTGAACGAGCTCGACGAGCTCCGTGCAGACGATCGCGAACGCGCAGGCGGAGGACAGCGCGGCCGTCGCTCATCGTCGTCCACTCGCACATCGCCTACCCGGCGCCGCACGCGACGCGACACCGCCAAGTCGCACGGCTCGCCGCTCGGAGAGGACGAGGTGCGCGCCACGAAGGTGGTCATGGGCTGGGATCCCGACAAGACGTTCGTCGTCCCGGACGACGTCGCCGCGCACATGAACGGCACCGAGCGCGGCATCGCGCTCGAGGAGACGTGGCAGCAGAAGCTCAGCGCGTGGTCGGCGAAGTATCCCGGCCTGCGCGAGCGCTGGGACCAGGTGAACACGGGCAAGCCGTTGCCCGGCTGGGTCGAGGCGCTGCCGCGAGTTCGAGCCCGGCGAGAGCATCGCCACGCGCGACGCCGGCGCGAAGGTGATGGACGCGATCAAGCACTTCACCCCGACGATGGTCGGCGGCGCAGCCGATCTCGTCGAGTCGACGAAGACGGAGTTCAAGGGCGGCGGTCTCTTCAGCGCGACGCACGCCGGCCGCAACATCCCGTTCGGCATCCGCGAGTTCGCGAGCGGCGCGATCGTCAACGGCATCTCGCTGCACAACGGGATGCTGAAGCCGTACAGCTCGACGTTCCTCATCTTCAGCGACTATCAGCGCAACGCCGTGCGTCTCGCGGCGCTCTCCAAGCTGACGTCGCTCTTCGTGTGGACGCACGACTCCGTCGGCCTCGGCGAGGACGGGCCGACGCACCAGCCGGTGGAGCACTACGCCGCGCTGCGCGCGATCCCGTTCCTCTGGTTCATCCGGCCGGCGGACGCGACCGAGACGGCCGGCGCGTGGAAGGTCGCGCTCGAGCGCGACGACGGCCCCGTCGGTCTGGCGCTGACGCGGCAGAAGGTGCCGACGCTCGAGGGAACGACCGTCGAGGGCGTGGCGCGCGGTGCGTACGTCGTCCACGACCCGGACGACGCACCCGAGCTGATCCTGCTCGCCACCGGCTCCGAGGTCGCGCTCGCGGTCGAGGCGGCGAAGAAGATCGACGTCCCGACGCGCGTCGTCTCGATGCCGTGCTGGGAGCTCTTCGAGGCGCAGCCCGCCGACTACCGCGACGAGGTGCTGCCGCCGGACGTGAAGACGCGGCTCTCGATCGAGGCCGGGGTCGCGCTCGGGTGGAAGCGCTGGGTCGGCGACGAGGGAGACTCGCTGTCGATCGAGCACTTCGGCGCCTCGGCACCGGGCCCGACCGTGCTCGAGAAGTTCGGCTTCACGGTCGACAACGTCGTCGCGCGGGCGCTCGCGCTGCGCGAACGCGTCTCGTGAACGTCGCGGTCGCGTTCGACCACCGCGGCGTGCACCTCCGTGCGTGCGTCCTGGCCACGCTCGCAGAGGCCGGTCACGCGGTCGTCGACCTCGGCACGGACACGGACGCGGTGCGGATCGACTATCCGGACAAGGCGCGTGAGATCGGCGACGCGATCCTCGGCGGGCGCGCGGAGCGCGGCGTGCTCGTCTGCGGCTCGGGCGTGGGCGCGGCGGTGGCCGCGTGCAAGATCCGCGGCATCCGCGCAGCCATCTGCCATGACGTGTACTCGGCCCACCAGGGCGTCGAGCACGACGACATGAACGTGCTCTGCCTCGGCTCGGAGGTCGTCGGCCCGAGCCTCGCCGCCGACCTCGTGCGCACGTTCCTCGGGGCACAGTTCGACGGCGGCGATCGTTATGTCGAGAGACTGAAGAAGATCGAAGCGATGGAAAGGGCGATGGCGAATGGCTGAGTCGAACCTGCACAAGCTCTCGAAGCACGGCCAGTCCGTCTGGATCGACTATCTCTCGAGGGACATGCTCGAGGAGGGCGAGCTCGCGCGGATGATGCGCGAGGACGCCGTCGTCGGCGTCACCTCGAACCCGACGATCTTCCAGAAGGCGATCGCTCCGGCGAGCGGTACGACGAGCAGCTGAAGGAGCTCCTCGACCACGAGACGCGACCCGAAGGAGATCTTCCTGCAGCTGTCCGCGCGCGACGTCGAGGCGGCGCTCGACCTGCTCGCGCCTGTCCACGAGCAGACCGGCTACGACGGCTTCGTCTCGTGGGAGGTCGACCCGACGCTCGCCTACGACCGCGAGGGGACGTTCGACGAGGCGATGCGGCTGCACGCGTGGCTCGAGCGGCCGAACCTCTACGTGAAGATCCCTGCGACGAAGCCCGGTCTCGGCGCGATCGAGGACTGCGTCGCGCACGGCAAGAACATCAACGTGACACTGATCTTCTCGCTCGAGCGCTACGCCGAGGTCGTCGAGGCGTATCTGCGCGGGCTCGAGCGGCTCGTCGCGGGCGGCGGCGATCCGAAGGGCGTCCACTCGGTCGCGAGCTTCTTCGTCTCCCGCGTCGACACCGAGGCCGACAAGCGGCTCGAAGCGATCGGGACGAAGGACGCGCTCGCGCTGCGCGGCAAGCTCGCCGTTGCGAACGCGAAGCTCGCGTACGAGCACTACGAGGAGGCGTTCTCCGGGCCGCGCTGGGAGTTCCTCGCGGGCAAGGGCGCGAATCCGCAGCGCTGCCTCTGGGCGTCGACGTCGACGAAGAACCCGGCGTACCGCGACGTCATGTACGTCGAGGAGCTGATCGGGCCGCAACACCGTGAACACGATGCCCGAGGAGACGATCGCGCGCGTTCCAGGATCACGGCGAGGTGCGCGGTGACACGGTGCAGAAGGGCGTCAAGAAGGCGCACGCGCTGCTCGACGAGCATCGCGAAGGCCGGCGTCGACTACGACGACGTCATCGAAGACGCTCGAGCTGGAAGGCGTCCAGAAGTTCGCCGACTCGTTCGACGAGCTCCTCGACGGCGTCAACGGCGAAGCGCGAGTCGCTCGTCACCGCCTAGCGATGACCGAGCGCAGCGACGTCATCGATCGGATCTGGGAGCGCGATCCGACGGTCTGGACCGGCGCCGACGAGGCGAAGTGGCTCGGCTGGCTCGACGAGCCGCGGCGCATGCGCGAACGCGTCGCCGACCTCACGGCGTTCGCGGCCGCGGTGGCCGCGGACGGACTCGACACGATCGTCCTGCTCGGCATGGGCGGCTCGAGCCTCGCGCCGGAGGTGCTCTCCCGCACGTTCGGCACGACGTCGCTGCACGTTCTCGACACGACGCATCCGACGGCGATCCGCGCGCTCGAAGAGCGGATCGACCTCGACCGGACGCTGTTCGTCGCGGCCTCGAAGTCCGGTTCGACCCTCGAGACGCGCTCGCACAGCGAGTACTTCTGGAAGAAGGCCGGCAAGGGCGCGCAGTGGGTCGGGATCACCGATCCCGGCTCGCAGCTCGAAGGGCTCGCGCAGGAGCGCGGCTTCCGCCGTGTCTTCCATGGCGAGCCGACGATCGGCGGCCGCTACTCCGCGCTGTCTCCCTTTGGGATCGTCCCCGCCGCGCTCGCCGGCATCGACGTCGACGGACTGATCGCCGCTGCGGAGGAGATGGCCGACCGCTGCCGGCGCGACGAGGGCAACCCCGGCTTCGAGCTCGGTCGCGCCTTCGGCACCGGATGGAAGGAGGGCCGCGACAAGATCTGCATCGCCGACACGCCGGGCGGGTTCGGACTCTGGGCGGAGCAGCTCGTCGCCGAGTCGACGGGCAAGCAGGGCAAGGGGCTCGTCCCCGCACCGGGCGAGTCGCCGAACGGCCCGGACCGGCAGAGCGCGCTGCCCGAGCACGCGGACGGCGTCGCGCTCGGGGGCGAGTTCTTCCGCTGGGAGTTCGCAGTCGCGGTCGCTGCGACGTACCTCGAGATCAACCCGTTCGACCAGCCGGACGTGCAGGCGGCGAAGGACAAGACGAACGAGGTGCTTGCGGCGGGTCAAGACCCGCCGCTAGAGCCGGATGGGTCGATTGACGAGCTGCTCGGACAGGCGCGCGACGGCGACTACGTGGCGATCCTGGGCTTCCTGCCCCCGTCCGATGAAAACGACCAGAGGCTGGCCGCGCTCGCGCAGCGAGCGCGGGAGACGACGCATTGCGTCGTCACGCACGGCTACGGCCCGCGCTATCTCCACTCGACGGGCCAGCTGCACAAGGGCGGGCCGAACACAGGACTGTTCCTCCAGGTCGTCGACGACGGCGGTGAGGAGCTGCCGATCCCCGGCAAGCCGTTCGGATTCCGCCGGCTCATCCGCGCGCAGGCGGCGGGCGACTACGAGTCGCTGAAGGAGCGCGGCCGCCGCGTCGCGCGCATCCACGTCGAGGAGAGCTAGAGCTGATGCAACTGGGGATGGTCGGCCTCGGCCGCATGGGAGCGAACATGACCGAGCGCCTGCGGGCGGCCGGTCACGACATGAAGACGTTCGACCCGAACGTCGACTCGACGGCGTCGTCGCTCGAGGAGCTCGTCCAGCAGCTCGACGCGCCGCGGTCGGTCTGGTTGATGGTGCCGGCGGGCCTCGTCGACAAGATCCTGAGCGAGCTCGCACCGCATCTCGCGGACGGCGACACGATCGTCGACGGCGGCAACTCGTACTACGTCGACGACCTCCGCCGCTCGGGCGAGCTGCGCGAGCGGAGCATCCACTACGTCGACGTCGGCGTCAGCGGCGGCGTGTGGGGCCGCGAGCGCGGCTACTGCATGATGGTCGGCGGCGACGACGAGGCGGTCGGCCGCCTCGTCCCGGTATTCGAGGCGCTGGCACCGGGAACCGCCGCCGCCGCGCGCACTCCCGGCCGCGACGGAGACCCGACGCCGGAAGAGCAGGGCTGGCTGCACTGCGGCCCGTCGGGCGCGGGCCACTTCGTGAAGATGGTCCACAACGGGATCGAGTACGGCCTCATGCAGGCATACGCCGAGGGCCTCAACGTTCTCAAGCACGCGAACATCGGCCTGCACGCGCAGGAGACGGATGCCGAGACGACGCCGCTCCGCGACCCCGACCACTACAAGTACGAGCTCGACCTCGCTGCGATCACGGAGCTGTGGCGCCGTGGCTCCGTCGTCTCGTCGTGGCTGCTCGACCTCACCGCGCAGGCGTTGAACGGCTCGCCGAACCTCGACGAGTACGCGGGCCGCGTGAGCGACTCCGGCGAGGGCCGGTGGACGGTGCAGGCCGCAGTCGAGGAAGGTGTGCCGGCTCCGGTGCTCGCCGCGTCGCTCTTCGACCGCTTCGCATCGCGTGGCGAGGCCGACTGGGGCAACCGCGTCCTCTCCGCGATGCGGCACGCCTTCGGCGGCCACCTCGAGAAGAGCCCGGAACAGTGACCGAGACCGAGCAGCAGCCGAACCCGCTCGCCGAGGGTCTGCTCGTGCGGCGCGTGCCGGACCCGTGCGCGCTCGTGATCTTCGGCGCGTCCGGAGACCTGACGCACAAGAAGCTCATGCCGGCGCTCTACTCGCTCGCCTTCCGGCACCTCCTTCCCCCGCGCTTCGCGATCGTCGGCGTCGCACGCACCGAGGGCGACGACGACTCGTGGCGCGCGGAGATGAAGGAGGCGGTGCAGCAGCACGGCCGCGACCAGTTCCGGCAGGACGTGTGGGACGAGCTCGCCGCGACGATGCACTACGTCGCGACGGACTTCGCCGACGAGGGCGGCGAGGGGAAGCTCGAGGAGCTCGTCGAGAAGTGCGACAAGGACAATCAGCTCGGCGGCAACCGCGTCTACTACCTCGCCGTCCCGCCACCTGCGTTTCCGACGATCGTCCGGGCGCTCGGCGAGCGGCGCAGCACGACCGGCTGGACGCGGCTCATCGTCGAGAAGCCGTTCGGCCACGACCTCGCCTCGGCACGGGAGCTGAACACGCTCCTCTGGGAGCACTTCGACGAGAGCGAGATCTTCCGGATCGACCACTACCTCGGCAAGGAGACGGTCCAGAACATGCTCGCGCTGCGGTTCGCGAACGGCGTGTTCGAGCCGATCTGGAACCGGCAGTTCATCGATCACGTGCAGATCACGGTCGCCGAGTCGATCGGCATCGAGGGGCGCGCCGGCTACTACGAGGCCGCGGGCGCCATGCGCGACATCTTCCAGAACCACCTCCTTCAGCTGCTCGCCCTGACGGCGATGGAGCCGCCGATCGACTTCGCCTCGGACTCGGTGCACAGCGAGAAGGTCAAGGTGCTGAAGGCGCTGCACACGCCCGGGCCGAAGTCGGTGGTGCGCGGCCAGTACGGCCGCGGCTTCGTCGAGGGCGAGGAGGTGCCGGCGTACCGTGAGGAGGCCGGAGTCGCACCGAGCTCGATGACGGAGACGTTCGTCGCCGCGAAGCTCTACGTCGACAACTGGCGCTGGGCCGACACGCCGTTCTACGTGCGCATGGGCAAGCGGCTCGCGCGTCGCGAGACGACGATCGCGATCCAGTTCAAGCGCGCGCCGCATCCGCCGTTCGAGGAGACGTCGGCCGAGGGCTTGCGTCCCAACGTGCTGCTCGTCCACGTGCAGCCGGACGAGGGCGTGTCGCTCGCCATCGGCGCGAAGGTCCCCGGACAGGGCATGACGATCCGCACCGTGCACATGGACTTCCTCTACGGCGGCGCGTTCCGGACCGGGATGCCGGAGGCGTACGAGCGGCTCATCCTCGACACGATGCTCGGCGACAGCACGCTGTTCACGCGATCCGACGAGGTCGAGGAGCAGTGGCTCCTCGTCGACTCGATCGTGGCGGCGTGGCAGCGCGACCGGCCGGCGTTCCCGAACTACGCCGCCGGGACGTGGGGGCCCGCCGAGCTCCGACGAGCTCCTCCGGCGGGACGGCCGGTCGTGGCGCAGGCACTGACCGACTGGACCGGCGAGGACGTCCGTCTCGCCGACGTCGACCGCGCCATCGCGCAGCTGCGCGCCGCGACCGCGTCCGAGGGCGGGAGCCCGAGCCTGCGCACGAGCGTGATGACGCACATGGCCTGGGTGCCGGAGGAGTGGGTCGACCGGGCACGCGCGGCGCTGAGCGGCATGGCCGAGCGGCACCCGTCGCGGACGATCCTCCTCCTGCCGGAGCCGAACGCCGGCTCGGACGGGATCGACGCGAGCGTCGCGCTCGAGTGCTACGCCGTTCCCGGCGTGGAGCGGGAGGTGTGCTCGGAGGTGATCGAGCTGCGGCTCCGCGGCACCCGCGCGAAGGCGCCGGCGAGCATCGTCGAGCCGCTGCTCATCTCCGACCTGCCCGTCTTCCTCCGCTGGCGCGGCGAGCCGCCGTGGGGCGCACAGGAGCTCGAGCAGCTCGTCGACGTCACCGACCGTCTCATCGTCGACTCGACCGAGTGGGACGACCTGCCGTACCCGTACACGAACCTCGCGACCCTCTTCGGCCGCGTCGTCGTCTCCGACATCGCCTGGGCGCGCACGTCGCGCTGGCGCGCGCTGCTCGCGTCGCTGTGGCCCGGCGTCGCCGACGTCGGGACGGTCGGCGTCACGGGCACGCACGCGCAGGCGCTCCTCATCGCCGGCTGGCTGCGCTCCCGGCTCGGCCGCGACGACATCGTGCTCGAGCACGTCGAGGCGGAGCGCCTCGAGGGGATCCAGCTCGACGGCAAGCCGGCGCCGTTCCCGCCCGGCGACCCGCCGCAGCCGAGCGACGTCCTCTCGGACGAGCTCGACCGCTTCGGCGCGCGACCCGGCCTACGAGGCCGCGGTCCTAGCCGCCGTGCAGTGACGCCAGATGTGCTCGGAAGCCGTCGCCGAAGGGCGTCGGCGTTCCGTCGTAGCCGGTGATGAGCGCGGGGCCGTTGTTGCAGTCCCACGTGTCCCACGTCCACGCCAGGTACGAGATTCCGTGCGCGTCCGCCCACGGCATATACGTGTCGATGAAGCCGTGCGCGCAGTCGTTCTCGCCGAGCTCGCCCGTGACGACGGGGACCACCTTGGCGACAGGCGCGACGGTGCTCTGCCAGCAGGCCGCGCTGCCGCACGTGTTGAAGTTGTAGAGGTGGAACGACGCGACGAGCTGGTGCAGCGGGTCGCGCGGACGCCAGCGCAGCCAGCCTGAGAGGTCGTTCGACCATGCGAGCCCGCCGAGCATGAGCGGCTGCCGCGCGCCGGTCGACCGCACGGCATCGACGAGCTGCTGCATGCCGGCCCACGGGCCGCAGCCGTTGCGCCAGCAGCTCCACGTGACGTCGTGCGGCTCGTTGTAGAGATCGAAGACGACGTTGCGATTCGCGCTGGAACGCCTTGGCGACTGAGCGCCAGAAGGCCGGCGAGTGGTCTTTGTCCGGCATCTGCTGCTGCCCGGTCGCGGGCTGCGCTCCCGGCGCGTTCCAGTGCAGGTCGAGGATCGCCGTCGAGCTTCGCCGCGTTGAGCCGCGAGACGTAGACCCTCGATCGCCGTGCGGTACGCGGCCCCGGCGTACTGCGCCTTCACGCCGTTGATGCCGAGCCAGCAGTCCTCGTTCAGCGGGACGCGCACGGCGTCGATCGTGCCACGACCGCATCGCCGCGATCGACGCCGCGTCGACGCGGGCCGTCGAAGAGCCCCCAGCCCTGGACGCACGCGTACTCGGCGCCGGAGCGGTTGACGCCGAGCAGCCGGACGGTGTGGCCAGCGTCGTCGACGAGCCGGTTCCCGGACACGTGGATCCCGGCGGTCGCGGCGGCGGGCAGGGCGAGGGCGAGGACGAGGACGACGAGAGCACGCACGGGCAACGATCCAGAGCCGTGACGGAGCGTCATTCTCACGTCGTGCCCGCGATCGACGCCGGTGTCACCTCCGATCAGCCCAGGAGCGCGAGCAGCTCGTCGTGGACGGCGCCGTTCGACGAGACGAACTGCTCGTTCGCGCGCGCCGCGCCGCCGTCGAGCGTGCCGGTGCGCCCGCCGGCCTCCGCGACGATCAGGCCGACCGCCGCGAAGTCCCAGACCTGGAGGTCGGCGTCGACGGCGGCATCGAGCGCGCCTTCCGCGACGAGGACGTGCTGCCAGAAATCCCCGAGCCCCCGCGCATGCCACACGCGCGGCTCGACCGCAGTGAGGTCGTGCGCGTACGTGCACGAGACGGCGGCGTCGGCGAGCCGCGCGACCGCCGAGACGTGGATCCGCTCGCCGTCGCGCCACGCGCCCTCGCCGGCGGCGGCCGACCAGCGGTGCCCGAGCGCAGGCGCCGACACGACGGCGCAGGCGGTCCGTCCGTCCCGCTCGAGCGAGACGAGCGTCGCCCAGACGGGCAGGCCGCGAAGGAAGTTCCGCGTCCCGTCGATCGGGTCGACGATCCAGCGCACGTCACCGCCGTCGTCCCCCTCCTCCTCGCCGAAGACGCTTTCGCCGGAGCGCTCCGCGGCGACGAGCTCGCGAATCGCGCGCTCGACCGCACGGTCGGCGTCGGTGACGGGGGAGAGGTCGGGCTTCGTCTCGACGCGCAGGTCGGCCGAGCGGAAGCGCGGGACCGTCAGCGCGTCGGCGGCGTCGGCGAGCCGGAGGGCGAAGGCGAGATCGTCGCGCATCCGCGCGAGCCTAACCGTCTACGGGTGGCGGAAGCTGGCTGCGATCCGCGTGAAGGCGGAGCGGAGCGACGGATCGAGGCTCGTCGTCGTGTCGAGCAGGAGGCCATACGAGGCCGCGCCCGCGTCGAAGAAGTACTCGTGCATCGAGTGCTTCTTGCCGGCCTTGTTCGTCCACTGGAAGGTCAGGTAGACGGCGGTTCCGCCCGGCTCGTTGACGGTCTTGCTCTGCAGGTTGATGGCGCCCTTGTTCTTCGCGTCCGCGACGAGCGCCTGACTCCACTGGGCGAGGCTCAGCGCGCCCCGGCCGGTGTTCTTCGCGATCGCGACGGTCGTGTCGGGCCCGTGCGTGGCGGCGAACAGCGCACCGGAGACGGTCTGCTTCGTCCAACCCGCCGGCAGGGAGAGCGAGACGCCGCCGCTGCTGAACGTGAAGGCCGCCGCCACCGTCGCGTGCGAGCCCGACGATGCGGTGCCGCCGACGAGCTTGAACTTCGGCTTCGCGACGACGAGCTTCACGGGATCGGACCACGACATCTGCTGGGCGCCGGTGGGCAGCGAGTAGTCGAAGCCGCGCACCCGGTACCACCACGTGCCGGGAGCGACGGGGAGCACGACGGAGGTCGACGCGGTCATCCTGCCTGCTGCCCCGCTCGCCGGATCCAGCTCGGGCGTGAACGGATACTGCGTCTTGCTCCACTGCACCTCGTACTCCTCGGCGCCGAGGGCCGGCGTCCACGAGACGAGAGGCTGGCCGTAGAACGCGGTGCTCTCCACAGCCGACGTGAGACGCCCGTCGGACGAGAGGCCGCTCGCGAACAGGTCACCGGAGGCGACGAGCGAGGGCTCGCTCTCCTTGCCGAAGCGCATGACGCGAGGAGGATGAGTGGCGTCGCCCTGGCACACGTCCTGCGGCAGCTCGAGATCCTGGTACGAAAGGTTGCCGCCCGTGCGGACGACGGGCTCGCCGGCTGCGTGTCCGGACAGCAGGCCGAGGGACAGCGTGAGCGTGTTACCCGACACGGCAGTCACGGATGTCGTCTCGCCGCCGACGGTGATCGTGTCGCCGGCGTTGAACCCCGCGCCGCTCGCGACCGGCAGGGACGTCGCTCCCTTGGGTGCGCCGGCCGCCCCGACGGTGGTCACCTGCGCTGCCGGCTGCGTCGCCGCGACACCGACGACCGTCCAGTAGTAGCCGCTCGACGGCCAGTTCGTGTCCCAGAGGTCGATCGGCGCTCCCGTCTTCGTGCCGGCGAGGAACTGCGCGAGGGGGCCGCCGCCTCCGCCGGTGGTCGGCGACGAGGTCGTGGAGGACGACGACGTCGAGCCCCCGGACGTCGCGGCGGTTGAGCTTGGCGCACCCGGCGCACCCGGCGTCACCGTCGTCGGCGCCGCGTCGGGCGCGGACTCGGAGCTCGTGATCGGGTCGTACGCGTCGTCGTATGCGTAGCTGGCCGGCTCGGGGCCGTCGGTGAGGTAGCCGGCGCGGGCGGCCGAGACTGCGTCGGGCGTCGTCGGGAGCGAGAGCGGGCCGAGCGGGCGCGGCGCGTACGCCTGGCTTCCGACCACCGCGCTCGTGAACACGCGGTTCAGGCACTGCTTGTCGGTGAAGACGTAGACGCGATAGAGCTCGACCGTCTTTCCGTCGATCGTCTGATTGCCGCCCCACAGGTATCCGGGCGTGAGCTTGTGGGCGGGCGAGGTCGTCGCGCCGTTCGAGAAGATGTCCGACACCGTTCCGACGAGCTTGATCGGCCCGCCGGTGACGGCCGGGTTCGTGGACGTGTAGATGGAGCTCCACGCACCGTAGGTGACTGCCGGAAGTCCGTTGATCGCGCCGCCGGTGTTGATGCGCAGGGCGCGGATCCGCCAGCGCACGGTGCCCGTCCACGCCGCCGTCTGGTGGAACGTGAAGAACTCACGCTCGTCGAGCGAGTTCGTCGTCGAGATCTCGAGCTTGTGTGCGTCGATGAGCCAGACCTCGTAGCCGTGCGCGCCCTCCACCGTCGTCCAGCGCAGGAGACCGGGATAGCTTGCGAGCGGCGTCGGCGGCTTCGGCGGGACCATGTCGAAGCCGAAGTTCGCGCTCCACGGCGTGGCGCCGTCGGGAGTGACCGCGCGCACGCGTGCGTACAGCGCGTGCGGGCTGCCCGTGATCCACGGGAGCGTGATCGGCGGCGCCTCGACCGGCGTCAGCGCGTTCGTGTCCGCGTAGATGACCGAGTTGTCGCGGAACGTGTCGCTCAGAGAGAGCTGGAACTCGTAGCTCAGCGCGCCCGAGACCGGATCCCAGGCGAACGACGGCGTCCGCGAGAAGCTCGTCTGGACCGGCTCGTCGGCGCGGAGCAGGAAGCCGTGCAGGCCGGTCGGGGCGGTCGTCGCCGAATGCGCGGAGCCGGCAAGGACGGCCAGCCCTGCGAGCATGGCGAGCAACGTGAGGAGACGGGCGGTACGCATCGTCTCTAGTGGTTTCGGCAGTAGTGGAGCCGCGCGACTCCCTCAAACGGGGGATGCGAGGCGGGCGCCGGCAGCGAGCACGAGCGCGTCCGCGCCGGGGCGGCCAATGAGCTGGATCGAGGCCGGCAGGCCGTCCTCGGCAGGGCCGCACGGGAGTGCGAGCGCAGGCCAGCCGAGCGAGTCGAACGGGAACGTGAACGCGATCCCCCGCTCCCGGATTGCGAGCTCGTCGGCATCCGCCGGCGGCGCGACGAAGCCGATCGTCGGCGTCACGAGCAGGTCGACGCCCTCGATCGCGGCCTCGCATCGCTCGCGGTAGGACGTCCGGGCGCGGCGGGCCGTCGCCACCTCCTCGTCGGTGACGCGCAGGCAGCGTTCGAGCTTCCCGCGGACGTTCTCGCCGTATTCGTCGGCGCGCTCGGGGAAGAGCCCGCGATGGACGTCGGCGGCTTCGCGCATGAACAGCCGGTACTCCCGCGGGTCGTGGAGCGGGAAGTCGACGCTCTCGCGATGCGGGAAGCGCGTGACGGTTTCCTCGACCCGGGCACGCACGAGGGGATCCGCGTGCTCGAGCCACGCGACGCCGATGCGAATGTCCGCGAGGGAGGCGACCACGTTCCGCTCGAGCCCGGGCGCGAGCGCCTGCATCAGTTCGATACAGCCCCCGACGTCCGCTGCGATCGGCCCGACGTGGTCGTAGCTCGGCGCGAGCGGGAAGCAGCCGTCGGCCGGAACGAGCCCGTACGTGGGCTTGAAGCCGACGACGCCGCACCAGGCGGCCGGGATCCTGATCGATCCGCCGGAGTCGGTGCCGAGCGCGAGCGCGACGTCGCCTGCGGCCACCGCCGCCGCGGAGCCGCCGCTCGACCCGCCCGCCAGCCTGCCGGGGAAGCGCGGGTTGGGCACCGTGCCGTAGTGCGGGTTCTGCGACGAGATCCCGTACGCGAACTCGTGCAGGTTCGTCTTTCCCGCGACCGCGTAGCCGGCGGCCTCGAGCAGGTCGACGGCGGCGGCGCTGCGGACCGGAACGTGCTCGGCGAAGAGCGCCGACCCGTACGTCGTCACGAGCCCCGCCGTGTCGAGGAGATCCTTGACGGCGACCGGGACGCCGTCGCGCGGCTCGTCGGGCCGGGCGAGCCAGATCCCCTCCACGGGGCCGACTTTACTTCTTGTGCTTCTTGGGCTTCGGCTTCGCCTTGACCGCGGCCGCAATCGAGACATGCCGTGTGACCGACGGACCGACTGTCATGCCGCTGGTGGACATCGGCGTCAGGGTGAGGAGGTTCGCCACCGCTGCCGACTTGCGGATACCCGCGAGCATGCTCGCCGGGATGGTGAAGCGGACGTCGTTGTTGCCGGCGCGGAGCCCGCTCGTCCCGAGCGAGGTCGAGCCGAGCGACGCGGTGAGCGAGCCGACGCTGCTCGAGTTCACGATGAGCCGGATGACGCGCGACGTCGCCGACACCTTGACGAGCTCGGGGCCGAACACGTCGATCGTCGGGGCGACGTCGACCGACGGGACGGGGACCGGCGTTCCCCAGATCGATGTGGCTGCGGGCGGCGGTGACGGCGGTCGCGGGCGTGTTCGTGTCGACCGTCGTGGAGTAGGTGACCGTGAATCCCGCGCCGTCGACGGTGGTGCTCGCGTTCGGCACGCGAGAGCCAGCCGCGCGTCCCGCCCCAGTCACACGTGTCCCACGGCACCGTGATGCTCGCCGTGCTCCCGTTGATCGACAGCGCCTGCGGCGAGCTTCCCGGCATGTCCCAGTAGAAGTACGGCTGGGAGCTCGTGCCGGCCGGCATCGAGCACGTTGATCGAGAGCGTCGCCGCGTAGCACGCATGTGCGCCGTCGCCGTCGCCGCGCTGGAACGTGACGTATCGCGCGGCGAGATGATTCGCCGGGACGAAGGCGACGGTCGTCGCCGTGCTCACTGCGGCCGCACCGGTGGGGACGTTCGCGTACGACGGCGGACGGAGGCCGCGCGAGGGCTGACGGGCCGATGGTGCCCGACATGAAACGGTTGACGAAATCGGTGTAGACCGCCGCGAGACGTCGTCCCCTTGGCGGCCAGTGCGTTCGCGAGCGCGGTCGTGCTGGTCTGGCCGGCGGCGCCGTTGACGAACACGGCGTCTTGAGGAAGGCGTTGCCGTACTTCGTCGCGAGGAGGTCGAAGAACGCCCAGCGCGCGAAGCCGGCGTCGTCGTACAGGTCGGGGTCGCACATCCGGTGGGCGGGACCCGAGGTTCTCGCTGCAGTCGAGGGCGATGTCGGGGTTCCCGATGGGGCTCGTCGGCGCGAACGGCGACGCGCTGGAACGCGGCCCAGGTGGCGGGGCCGTTGAAGAGCCAGAGGTCGCTGCCCGTCGTCGGGGTCCAGACCGCGATCTGGAACAGGTGGAAGACGTTGAGAGCGATCTCCTGCTGCTCGCTCCTGCGCGAGCGTGACGCTGGGCTCAGCGCCGCGAAGGCCTGCAGCTCGAGCGCGTCGTCGCGAGCGTGAAGGAGCCGCTGTCGGGGCCCGGGCCGGCGCCGTTCGGGCTCCAGAACGACTCTTCCGCCGGCGGTCCGGTGAGATCCGTGAGGTAGATGTCGATGTACCCGTCGGCGTCGACGAGAGGCGCCGCGATAGCCCCACGAGCGGTAGGCGGCGTACGCCTGCTCGGCGTACGCGGCGATGTCGCCGGCGTCCGTCTCCGTCGAGTAGTCCGGCGCCGGCGCGCCGGTCGCCGGGTCGAGGTCGCTCTGAGTAGTGGACGACGAAGTGCGCTGTCGTGCACAGCGTGTGGTCCCCGGCATCCGGGACGCAGTCGCGGACAGCCCGGCAGCCGGCGGCAGCGCCGGCGAGGACGCCGGCGGCGACCAAGGCCAGGAGAAGCGGGGCGAGACGCCTCATCTAGGCCCTCATCGGCCGGGACGGGCCTTGACTTGAGGGATCCCTAGGAGAAGTGGAGGTACAGGAACGCCACCCCGAAGCTCCCGGCGAAGAGCAGCAGGAAGACGCCGAAGAGGAGCCAGCCGAGGCGGGCGTTCCTGCGTGCGAGATCCGTATCCATCTGCATCACAGCGCGAGGTCGAGGGCGAGCGCCGCGAAGAGCAGCGCGAGGTAGAGGAGCGAGTAGTGGAAGAGGACCGCCGCCCGCCGCGGCGTCGTGTCGCGGCGCAGCCGCTCGGCGAGCCAGACGAAGACGGCGCCGAGCGCGAGGGCGGCCGCGACGTACAGGATTCCGGCGCCTCCGAGGCCCCACGGCAGCAGCGTCACCCCGACGAGGACGAGCGAGTACAGGACGATCTGGCGCGTCGTCTCCCGCTCCCCGCGCACGACCGGCAGCATCGGCACCTTCGCGTTCGCGTAGTTGTCCTTGATGAGGATCGCGAGCGCCCAGAAGTGCGGCGGCGTCCAGACGAAGACGATCGCGAAGAGGACGAGCGCTGCGACCCCGACGTGATCCGTCGCGGCCGCCCAGCCGACGAGCGGCGGCACCGCGCCGGCGGCGCCGCCGATGACGATGTTCTGCGGCGTCGTGCGCTTGAGCCAGCGCGTGTACACGAGGACGTAGAAGAGGTTCCCGACGAGCGCGAGGACGGCGGTGAGGACGTTCACCGTGCTCGCGAGCAGAACGAACGAGAGCGCGGAGAGCGCGAGGCCGAACTCGAGCGCGCGACTCGGCGCCACGCGGCCGGACGCGACCGGCCGCCGCTTCGTCCGCTCGCCCATGAGCGGGTCGATGTCGCGGTCGAGCACGTGGTTCAGCGCGCTCGCGCCGCCGCAGGCGAGCGCGAGGCCGACGGTGCAGCGACACGGCGCGTCTCCGTTCCCGGCCAGCCGCTGCGCGCCGGCGATCATCCCGCAGAAGCCGGTGACGAGCAGCAGCGCCATGATCCGCGGCTTCGTCAGCGTGACGTAGTCGCGCCACGATCCCCAGGCGACGCGCTCCCCGCGCATGCTCTGGGCGGCGACGACGAGGAGCGCGGCGAGCGCGAGCGCCGCGAACACCGCGTGTGCGGCCGTGCCGTGCAGCGCGGCGGCGGCGGCGAACAGCGCCGACGCCGCGAGCACCGCCGGCACGAGGCGCCGGTGCGCGAGCCACGCGGAGACGAGCAGCGCGGCGAGCGGCGGCGCGACGAGCGCCGCGAGCAGCCGGTGCGCCGTGCCGAGGTGCTCCGCGCCGGAGACGACGGCGAGGACCGCTCCCGCCGCGGCGACGACCGCGCAGACGCGCAGCCAGGGTCCCGGGGCGACGGAGTCATGCCTCCTCCGCGAGCCGCACGCGCAGGTCGCGCAGCGGCCGGGCGCTCGTGACGTACGGGACGGAGTCGAAGTTGTGCGGCGGCGGCGGCGACGTCGTGTACCACTCGAGCGTGTCGGCGAGCCACGGGTCGTTGCTCGCGCGCACGCCGAGCCGCAGGATGTGCGTGCGGTAGACGTTCACGACGAACACGGCGATCGAGATCGTCAGGATCCCCGAGCCGATCGTCGAGATCATGTTGTAGACCTCCCACAGTCCGCCGTGGCTGGTACGTGTAGACGCGGCGCGGCATTCCGAGCAGGCCGAGCATGTGCTGCGGCAGGAACGTCAGGTTGAAGCCGACGAACATGAGCCAGAAGCACAGCTTGCCGAGCCGCTCGTCGAGCATCCGGCCGAACATCTTCGGCCACCAGTAGTGGAGGCCGGCGAAGAGCGCGAACACGATTCCGCCGAACGCGACGTAGTGGAAGTGCGCCACGACGTAGTACGAGTCGTTCACCTGCCAGTCGACCGGGAACGCGGCGAGGAAGATGCCCGACAGCCCGCCCATCGTGAAGAGCGCGAGGAAGCCGAGTGCGAACAGCATCGGCGTGTCGAAGATGATGTTGCCGCGCCAGGTGGTCGCGAGCCAGTTGAAGATCTTGATCCCTGTCGGGACGGCGATCACCATCGACGAGATCATGAAGAAGCTGTCGAGGCCCGTTCCGAGCCCCACCGTGAACATGTGGTGCGCCCACACGAGCATCGAGAAGAACGCGATGCCGAGCGTCGAGAACGCGACCGCCTTGTAGCCGAAGATCGGCTTGCGCGAGAACACCGGCAGGATCTCGGAGATCATCCCGAACGCCGGCAGCACCATGATGTACACCTCGGGGTGCCCGAAGAACCAGAACATGTGCTGGTAGAGCAGGACGTTCCCGCCCTGCGACGGGAATGAAGAAGTGCGTGCCGGCCTGGCGGTCGAGCAGCAGCATCGTCACCCCCGCCGACAGCGTGGGCAGCGCGATGAGGAGCAGGATCCCGTACGTCGAGCATCGCCCACACGAAGAGCGGCATGCGCATCCACGTCATGCCCGCGCGTGCGCATGTTGACGATCGTGACGACGAAGTTGATCGCACCGGCGAGCGACGACATCGTGAGGATGTGGATGGCGAGGATCCAGTAGTCCTGGCCGTGCCCGGGGCTGAACTGCGCCTCCGAGAGCGTCGGGTACGACCACCAGCCCGCCTTCGCGGTGCCGCCGGTCGCGAACCAGCTCGACCACAGGACGATGCCGCCGAGGACGAAGAGCCAGAACCCGAGCGCGTTCAGGCGCGGGAACGCCATGTCGCGCGCGCCGATCATCAGCGGGACGAGGAAGTTCCCGAAGCCGGCCATGATCGGTACGACGACGAGGAAGATCATCGTCGTGCCGTGCATCGTCAGCGCCTCGTTGTACGAGTTCTTCGTCAGCAGCGTCTCGTTCGGCGTGGTGAGCTGCGCGCGCATGAGCACGGCGAGGATGCCGCCGAGCACGAAGAAGACGAGCGACGTGAGCGATGTACATGATCCCGATGCGCTTGTGGTCGACCGTCACGAGCCAGCTCGCGACGCGGCCGTTCTTCCACGTCACCGGGTACGCCGCTTCCGCGTTAACCGCCACTCGCCGCTCCCTTGTAGACGTGCGACTTCGACGTAGGCGGCGAGCGCGCCGAGCTGCTTCTGCGTCCACGTGTCGCCGACGGCCGGCATCTTCCCGCGGCCGTTCTCGACGATCGACAGCAGGCCCGACTTCTGCGTCAGCAGCGGGTTGTTCGAGAGGTTCGGCCCGTAGCCGCCCTGGCCCGTCATCCCGTGACACGTCGCGCAGACGCCGCTGAACTCGGCTTTGCCGAGGTTCGGCCGGCGCCGTCTTCGAGATCGCCGTCTGGTATTGCGCGTCGTTCGTGACGATCACGCGGGCGCGTCATCGCCTCGTGGTAGAGGCCGCAGAGCTCGGCGCACTGGCCGACGTAACGTGCCTTCGCGCTCCGCCTTGAACCACGTGTCGTTCGTGATCGCCCGGGATCGCCTGGATCTTGCCGCCGAGGGCCGGGATCCACCAGCTGTGGATGACGTCGGACGACGACGACCTTCAGGTCGACGACCTGCCCCACGGGGACGTAGAGGTCGTTGATCGTGCGCGCGCCGTTCGGGTAGTCGAACTGCCAGTAGTACTGATGGCCCTCGACCGTGATGCGGATCGGGCTCGCGGCGGCCGGCGCATTCGAGATCCCCGGGAGCTCGACGAAGACGACCGTGGCGATCACGGCGAGGATCACGACCGGCACGACCGTCCAGATCACCTCGAGGCGCGTGTGGCCGTGGACCTGGGCGGCGCCTCGACCGTGCGGTCACGTCCGCGGCTGCGGTACTTGAAGACGAAGGCGACCAGGAGCCCCTCGACGAGCACGAAGATCGCCGCCGTGAAGCCGAGGATCACGTAGTACGCCGTCGTGATGTGGCTCGCGTTCGGCGAGTTCGGCGCGACGGGCGTGAAACCGCCGTTCGTGGCAGCGGCAACGCGCGCCGTCGCCAGCGCGGCGAGAACGGCGAATGCGGACAGCAACAGCTTCCGACGCAACCCGCGTGCATTCTATGGAGGTGGCCGAGCGCACGTCCGTCGATCTGCCGTCCCACGTCCCGGGGTACTTCGAAGTTTTCGTAAATGGTGTGCTGCAGGCTCGTGGCGTCGATTACGAGGTCGTCGGCCGCTCGCTCGTCTTCCCGCGGCCGATCGCGCAGGAGGGCCGTCTCGGCTTCTGGCGGTGGCTGTCCATGTGGCTCGGGATCGCGGGCACCTACCGGCGTGCACGAGACGGTCGACGTCGTCTACGAGTCGGGCGGGACGCGCGGCGTCGTCACCGGCCTCGAGCCGAAGCCGTACGAAGAGGTCTAGGCCGGCACGAGCGCTGTCGCGCGGCGGCTGCGCGCGACGCGGAGAAGCTCGAGAACGGCCTCGGCGTAGACGTCCTCGCCGGTCGAGGGCGTACGCCGGGCGGAAGTCGACCGCGCCGTTCAGCTCCGAGATGACGTAGCCGCTGCGCGTCGGCAGCAGGTCGACGCCGACGAGGTCGCCCCGGATGGCCGCCGCCGCCGCGAGCGCGAGTGTCCGCGCGAGCGGCGGCGCTGCGACCGGTTCCGTGCGTGCCCCCAGGGAGACGTTCGTCCGCCACTCGCCGTCGGCGGCGACGCGGCGGGCGGCACCGACGACGCGGCCGCCGGCGACGACGACGCGGAGATCCCAGCCGAGCGGCGGTACGAGCTCCTGCGCGAGCGCACCGTGCTCGCGGAACCAGCCGCGGAACGCGGCTCGGTCGAGCGCCGCGTCGAGGTCCTCCGCCGTGCGGCAGAGGACGACGTCGCGTCCCCAACTGCCGAAGCGCGGCTTGAGAACGAGCGGAAGCTCGGGCGCCGGCGCCGGCATGCCCTCGGCGATGAGCCACGTGTGCGGGTGCGGCAGGCCGGCGAGCCGCAGCGCGCGTGCGGTGAGCAGCTTGTCGTGCGCGGCGACGAGCGTGCTCGGGCGGTTGAGCACCTCGACGCCCGCTGCGGTCAGGCGCTCGAGCTCGAGCGAGCCGCTCTCGACTCCGTCGAGGCCTTCGCGGACGTCGAGCCGACCCAGCGCGACGTCTCCCGGCTCGAGAAGGCGGAGCGCGTCGCGCGGGGGCAGCACCGCCGCGGGGACGCCGAGCGCCTCGGCGGACGCGGCAAGCGCCTCGTTCGTGTCGCTGGACCGGTGGGCGACGACGACGAACCGCATCGCAAGGATCGTGCTGCCGGCCCGTCCGGCTGTGGGATTCGCTCTGGTGAATGCGCTGTGACTACTTGGGTACGGCTTCGAGCTTGTAGCCGACCCCGTATCGCGTCTGGATGAACGTGTGACGCGGCGCCTGCTGGTCGATCTTCTCGCGCAGCCGGCGGACGAAGACGTCGACGGTCCGGTCGCGATGCGACTCGCGCCGCCCCCAGAGCTTCTGCAGCAGCTCGTCGCGCGTGGCGACGCGGCCCTGCTCGAGCGCGAGCTGGTAGAGGAGCCGGAACTCGGTCGGCGTGAGCTCTGCGCTCGTGCCGTCGACATACGCCTGCACCTCGCGCGGGTCGATGCGCAGCTCCTCGATCTCGATCGGCTCGCCGCGCGGTGTCTCCTCGCGCCGGATCCCCCTGCGCGCCGCGGCGCGGACGCGCGCGACGAGCTCCTTCATCGAGAACGGCTTCACGAGGTAGTCGTCGGCGCCGATCTCGAGTGCGTGCACGCGGTCGTGCTCGGTTCCGCGCGCGGAGACGACGATGACCGGCGTTGCGATCCCCTCCGCACGCACCGTCTCGATGAGCTTCCAGCCGTCGAGGCCGGGGAGCATGAGGTCGAGCACGCACGCGTCGGGCTGCTCGTACCGGAGGCGGGCAAGGCCCTGCTCGCCGTTGCCCACCCAGACGGCGTCGAACCCGGCGGCGCCGAGGTGGCGCGCCATCCCCTGGGCGATCACCTCGTCGTCCTCGACAATGAGGACCTTAGGCATCGGCATCATTATCTGGGTCTATCCGGTTTCGACGGGTCGCGGGAGGGTGACGGAGTGGTGAAGGGGTGGTGAACGAGGAGGCCGAGCACGCCAGAACGCTCCTGGCCGCCCTCGCAGAGCCCGTCGTCGTCCTCGACAGCGAGCGCCGGCTCGTGGGCGCGAGCCCGGCCGCTGCGGCGGCGCTCGGAGACCCGATCCCGGGCCGCCGGATCGCCGAGGACGCCCTCGACGTCACGCCGCGCCCGCTCGTTCTCTACCTTGCCGCCCTGCCGGCGCTCTCGGCCTATCAGGAGCTCCGGGCCGGGTTCACCGCGGCGGTGTCGCACGAGCTGCGGACGCCGCTCGCCCGGCTGCTCGCCCTCCTCGAGACGGCGACGCTTCCCGGCGCGGACGTCGACGCGCTCGTCGACCAGGCGCGTCGGGAGATCCAGCAGGCGGGCGAGCTCATCGACGACGTGCTCTTCCTCGGCGAGCTCGAGACGGGACGCGAGGTCGTCTCGCTCGGGCGCACGCTCGCACTGCCGATCGTCCAGGAGGTCGCGTCCGCCTACGCGGACCGCGCCGAGCACGCGGAGATCACGCTCATGGTCAGCGGCGGCGCCGAGATCGAGCTGCCCCTGCGCCCGCGCATGATCCGCGTCATCGTCGAGAACCTCGTGCAGAACGCGATCCGCTACGCCGGGCCGGGATCGACGTGCCGTGTGCTCGTGACGCGCGAGGGTGCCGCCCCGATGCTCGTCGTCGCCGACGACGGCAACGGCGTCCGCGAGGACGATCTACAGCGGCTGTTCGAGCGGTTCTACCGGGCCGACCAGGCGCGCACGTCGCGCGGCACGGGCCTCGGTCTCGCGATCGTGAAGCACGTCGTGAACGCAGCCGGCGGGCACAGTGGACGCGCGCGGCGCCCCGGATGTGGGCCTCGAGATCGTCTGCCGCTTTCCCACGGCCTGAGATGGCGCTCTCCGCTGGGAGCCGGCCAGACGGTCGTTGGCTCACCGGCGGCGTCGCCGGGATCGGCGGCGCGAGCCTGCTCTCCGATCTCGGGCACGAGGTGCCCACCTCGCTGCTGCCGTCGTTCCTCAGCTCGACGCTGGGCGCGCCCGCTGCCGCCTTGGGCCTGATCGAGGGAATCGCCGACGGCTGCGCCGGCGTTGCGCGCTTCGGCGGTGGCGCGCTTGCCGACGACCCCGCGCGCCGTCGTCGCGCCGCGCTCGGCGGCTACACGGCCACCGCGGTGTTCTCGTCGTTGATCGGGATCACGACCGCCGCCTGGCAGGTCGGTGCACTTCGCGCCGCCGCCTGGTCGTCACGCGGGCTCCGGGTCCCCGCCCGTAACGCGCTCCTCGCCGACATCGTGCCGCCGGAGGCGTACGGGCGTGCGTACGGATTCGAGCGGGCGATGGACAACCTCGGCGCGATCGGCGGACCGCTCATCGCGATCGGGCTTGTCGCGGCGGTCGGCGCACGGAGCGCGATGCTCGTCAGCGTCATCCCGGGCCTGCTCGCTGCGCTCGCGATCCTCTATGCGATCCGTGTCACCCGGCGACCGAGCGAGCAGGAGCGGCAGCCTCTGCGCATCCGTGTCCGGCCGGTCATGCGGGGCCGGCTCGGCCGGCTCTTCGTCGGCGTGGCGGCGTTCGAGGCCGGAAACGTCGCGGCGACTCTCCTGATCCTGCGTGCGACCGAGCTCCTGGCGCCCGCGCACGGTCACGACACGGCGGTGAAGCTCGGGCTCGTCCTGTACACCGTCTACAACCTCGCGGCGACGCTCGCGAGCATTCCGGGGGGCCATCTCGGAGACCGGCGCGGGAACCTGCTCGTGCTGCTGCTCGGCGTCGTCTGCTTCGGCGCGGCCTATACGGGGTTCGCGCTCACCGGCCCCTCGGTCGCGCTGTTGGCGGTCTTCTTCCTGCTCGCTGGAATCGCGATCGGCTTCGTCGAGACCGCCGAGCACGCCGCCGTCGCGGGGCTCGCCGCGTTCGACATCCGCGGATCGGCATTCGGCCTGCTCGCCGCGATCCAGTCGCTCGGCAACTTCGCCGCGAGCGCAGGCGCCGGACTGCTCTGGACCGAAGTCTCGCCGCGAGCGGCGTTCCTCTATCTGGCCGCGTGGATGGCGGTCTCGCTGCTTGCCTTCGCAACCGCTAGGCGAACGTAGCGGTCGGGTCGCGCCAGAACCTCCGTGCCCAGAGGGCAACGTAGACGAGCGCGACGAGCACCGGCACTTCGATCAGCGGCCCGACGACGCCCGCGAGCGCCTGTCCCGACGCAGCGCCGAAGACACCGACGGCGACCGCGATCGCGAGCTCGAAGTCGTTGGAGGCGACGGTGAACCCCATGCTCGCCGTCTGCGCGTACGGGAGCCCGATGGCCTTGCCGATCGTGAATCCCGCTGTCCACATGATCGCGAAGTAGGCGAGCAGCGGCAGCGCAATGCGGGCGACGTCGCCGGGCTGAGAGGTGATCTTGTCGCCTTGAATGGCGAACAGGAGCACGATCGTGAACAAGAGGCCGTACAGGGTGATCGGGCTGATGCGCGGTATCAGCTTCGTGTCGTACCACTCGCGCCCTTTGCGCTCGATCCCGATGCGGCGCGTGAGGAACCCGGCCGCAAGCGGGATGCCGAGGAAGATGAGGACCGTCTTCGCGATCTCCCAGATGCCGACCGAAAAGCCTTGCGTGTCGAGGCCGAGCCAACCTGGGAACACGCTCAGGTAGAACCAGCCCAGGATCGCGTACGCCGCGACCTGGAACAGCGCGTTGAAGACGACGAGCATGGCGGTGCGATCGCGGTCGCCCTGGGCGATGTCGTTCCAGATGAGCACCATCGCGATGCACCGCGCGAGGCCGACGATGATCACGCCGGTGCGGTAGGCGGGCTGGTGCGGCAGCAGCAGCCAGGCGAGCGCGAACATGAGCAGCGGCCCGGCGACCCACGAGAGGAAGAGCGACCAGCCGAAGAAACGCCTGTCCGAGACGCCGTCGTGGCGCGTCCGGCCGAGCTCCTCGTAGCGCACCTTCGCGAGCACCGGGTACATCATCAGGAGCAGCCCGGCGGCGATCGGCAGCGACACGGTGCCGACCTGGAGCTTGTTCAGGCCGTCGTTCAGGGATGGGATCGCGCGGCCGAGGCCGAGCCCCGCCGCCATCGCGAGCCCGATCCAGAGCGGCAGGAAGCGGTCGAGCGTCGAGAGCTTCTTCAGCACCGCCGCGTCGGGCACCGGGCCGCGGACGGTCTCAGTTGCAGCCACGCGTGTCCACCTCGACTGCCTCGGCGAGGATTGCACCGACAAGCTCGTGCAGCTCGGCGAGACGATCGCGGCTCGCGCAGTAGCAGGTGCGCTTGCCCTCGATCTCTCCGACGATCAGCCCGGCATCGCGGAGCACCTTCAAGTGCTGCGACACGGTCGCCTGCGCGAGCGGGATCACACCGACGAGCTGGTCGCAGTAGCACGCGTCGTGGGCGAGGAGCAGACGCATGATGCGGACACGCGCCGAGTGGCCGAGTGCTTTTGCGAGCAGCGCAACGTCCGCCTCGACGGCCGAGGCGCGTTCGACCGTGACCGTCACGAGACTGCGCTGTGGTGACGGGCGGCCGCGGCGATCCCGGCCGGAACGCCGCGCAACGGCTTCGTGCCGGGCATCTCGTGCGGACAGCCGTAGGTCGTCCCGCCGACACGGAACTCGCGCGCCTCGACGAGGTGGTCGAGGCAGAGCCCCACGCCGCAGTGCTGGCAGAGACCGACAGCCGGAACGACGTCGTTTGCCTTGGCGCACTCGAAGCAGTCCATCGCAGGCTTCCTCTCTACGGATCGTTGATCGCAGATGAACGATCGCTCCAGAACGCACTCGGCACATCGGGAGTTCCGAGTCGCTCGGCGTAGGGGTTTCTACGCAGCGCGATCAGGGCGCCGGACGGATGCCGGCGCAGGCGGCAAACCATTCAATGGACATTGAATGATGAGTGACCGAACACCCGAACGCCTCGCCGTCCTCCGCGCCCTCGCCGACCCGGTGCGCCTCGCGCTCGTCGACGAGCTTGCCCGCACCGGCGCCTGCGCGTGTGAGTTGCGGGCGCGCTTGGACTTGTCGGCGCCCCTGATCTCGCATCACCTGAAGGTGTTGCGGGACGCGGGCCTCGTCGAGACGCGGAAGTCGGGGCGCCGCGTGGAGGTCGAGTTGAAGCGGGAGGCGCTCGCAGCGGTCGGCCGCTCGCTCGGAGCCGCCGCATGAGCGCCGTCGCCGCACCGGTTCCCACCCGCGCCCGCCTGCCGCTGTTGCTCGTTGCGGCGGTTGCGGCCGCGGTCGGCTTCTATTTTGCGCTCGGGCCGTTCTGGAACTGGACGCTCTTTACCGTCGCGGGTCTGCCACGGGGGACGCGCTGGGCGGATGCGGTCCACTTCTTCTGCTTCGACACGACGAAGATCGTCGTGCTCCTCGTCGCGATCATCTTCGTCGTCCGCGTTCTGCGCAGCTTCCTCTCGGTGGAGCGCACTCGGGCGCTGCTCGGCGGCCGCCGGGAAGGCATCGGCAACGTCGCAGCCGCCGGGCTCGGCGTCGCGACCCCGTTCTGCTCGTGCAGCGCGGTCCCGGCATTCATCGGCTTCGTCGCCGCCGGGGTGCCGCTGGGGGTGACGCTCACCTTTCTCATCGCGTCACCGATGGTGAACGAGGTCGCGGTCGTGTTGCTCTACGGGATGTTCGGCTTCAAGGTCACGGCCCTCTACATCGGCTCCGGCTTGGCGATCGCGATCGTCGCCGGCGCGGTCCTGGGCCGGATGCGGCTTGAGCGCTTCATCGAGCCGTTCGTCCTGAAGGCGGCTGAGCAGGCAGCGGCGCCGGGGATGGCCGAGTACAAGCCGACCTGGTCGGAGCGGATCGCGCTCGGCCGCGAGGAGGTGAAGACGATCGTCGGCAAGGTGTGGCCGTACCTGCTCGTCGGGATCGCGATCGGCGCCGCCATCCACGGCTGGGTGCCGACCGACTTCTTCGCCCGGTACGCCGGACCGCACAACCCGCTCGCCGTTCCCTTCGCGGTCGTACTCGGCGTCCCGCTCTACTCGAACGCTGCCGGCGTGCTGCCGCTCATCGAGGCGCTGCACGCGAAGGGCCTCGCGATGGGAACGCTGCTCGCGTTCATGATGAGCGTCGTCGCGCTCTCCTTCCCGGAGATGATCCTGCTCCGCCGCGTGCTCCGGCCGCGGCTTCTCGCCGCCTTCATCGCCGTCGTCACCGCCGGCATTCTCGCCACCGGCTTCCTCTTCAACGCGATTCTGTGAAAGGAGCTCTCGCCATGTCCACGATCAAGGTGCTCGGCAGCGGCTGCGCCAACTGCCAGAGGC
Source organism: uncultured Actinomycetes bacterium (assembly GCA_963802685.1). Lineage (GTDB taxonomy): Bacteria > Actinomycetota > Thermoleophilia > Gaiellales > Gaiellaceae > Palsa-739. Next base: position 49,702 of record CAWDJG010000007.1, on the reverse strand, counting down.
TGACTCACCTGACCGAGCAAGCGCTCGCCGAGCTCGGCCGGCCCGAGCACGTCGAGAAGGTCACCGACTATGCCGCCATCGCCGCGTACGGCGTCATGTCCACGCCGGCGCTCGTCGTCGACGAGCAGGTGCTGATGGCCGGACGAATCCCCGGGCTCGCCCCGCTCAGGGATGCGCTTGCCGAGAAGCTCGCCTAGCCGAAGCGGCCGGTGACGTAATCCTCCGTCCGCTTGTCGGACGGAGCGGTGAAGATCTTCTCGGTCGCGTCGTACTCGATGAGCTCGCCGTAGCGTTCGCCTTCGCCGCCGTGGGAGATGGAGAAGAACGCCGTCATGTCGGCGACGCGCGCGGCCTGCTGCATGTTGTGCGTGACGATGACGAACGTGTACTCGCTCTTGAGCTCGTGCATGAGCTGCTCGATCGCCTGCGTCGCGATCGGGTCGAGCGCGGAGGCCGGCTCGTCCATGAGCACGACGTCGGGCTCGACGGCGATCGCGCGCGCGATGCAGAGCCGCTGCTGCTGGCCGCCGGAGAGCGAGAGGCCGCTCGCCTTCAGCCGGTCCTTGACCTCGTCCCAGAGCGCGGCCTGCGTGAGCGCGCGCTCGACGCGCTCGTCGAGGTTGTCCTTCATGCCGAGCACGCGGCAGCCCCACGCGACGTTGTCGTAGATCGACTTCGGGAACGGGTTCGGCCGCTGGAAGACCATGCCGATGTTCCGCCGGACGGCGACGGGGTCGATGTTCGTCCCGCAGATGTCCTGCCCGTGGTAGCGAACCGAGCCCGTCTGCCGGAAGCCGGGGATGAGGTCGTTCATGCGGTTGAAGCAGCGGATGTACGTGCTCTTGCCGCAGCCGGAGGGGCCGATGATCGCTGTGACGAGGTTTTTGTAGATCTCCATCGTCACGCCCTGGACGGCCGCCTTGCGGCCGTAGATCGCGTCGAGGTTCTCGACGTGGAACACGGTCTCGAGCCGCTCGCGCGGCGGCATCGGCTGGCGCCGGGTCTCGACCCTCATGACTGGCTCGATCGTAGTCGACATGTCTTCGGCTCCTTCCATCAGCGGCCGGCGAGCTTGCGAGCGCTTCGCGTCGCGAGCCACCGAGCGGTGAGGCTCGCGAACATGATGAACAGCAAGAGGATGAACCCGGCCGCCCACGCCCGTGCGTGGTCCTTGGGATCGGGCGACTCGGACAGCTCGAAGATCGCGACGGGGATCGTCTGCAGCGACTGTGCCGGGTTCCAGTGGAGCTGCGGTCCGACGAGGGACGAGGTGAACAGGAGCGGCGCGGTCTCGCCGGCGACACGGGCGACAGCGAGCACCGTGCCCGTGACGATGCCGCCGGCCGCGCGCGGGAGCACGATGCTCAGCGTCGTCCGCCACTGCGGGATGCCGAGCCCGAGGCTCGCCTCGCGCAGCGCGTTCGGGACGAGCGCGAGCACTTCGATCGTCGCGCGCGCGATGAAGGGAAGCATGAGGATCGCGAGCGAGAGCGCGCCCTTGAACCCGCTCTGGCCGTGCCCCGAGACGAGGAGGACGAAGACGAAGATCCCGACGACGATCGCGGGCACGCCGGCGAGGACGTCGAGGACGAGCCCGACCCCGGTCCGGATCGTCGGCGGCGCGAACTCGTTCAGGTAGACCGCGACGAGGATGCCGACGGGAAGTGCCATCGCGGTGGCGAGGCCGACGACGACGATCGTGCCGGCGAAGGCGTTCGCGAGCCCCTGCGGGGCGTTCGTCAGGCTGAACGGGATCGGCGTCTTCGTGATCAGGTTGAGATTGAGCTCGCTCCAGCCCTTGCTCGCCACCGACCAGACGACGATGCCGAGGATCGCGATCGCGACCGCGGCGGCGAGCCAGGCGAGCGCCTCCATGAGGCGGTTGACGCGCCGGCGCCGCGGCAGCCGGTCGAGGCGCATTCTCGCCTCGGTGAGCTCGTGCGTACTCACGCGTGGCCCCCGCGACTGACGCCGTGCTTGCGCGCGACGCGGCGGACGATCCACTGCGCCGTGATGTTCGCGATCAGCGACAGCACGAGGAGGATCAGCCCGAGGTAGACGAGTGAGCTCGAGAACAGGTTCGTCGGCGCGCCCTGGTAGGACGAGGCGATCTTGCTTGCGAGCGTGTCGCCCTGGCCGAACAGGCTCCAATGGATCACCGTGCCACCGCCGATCACCTGCGTCACGGCGATCGCCTCGCCCATCGCCCGGCCGAGACCGAGGATGAGCGCGGCTGCGATGCCGCCGCGAGCGTAGGGGAAGATGACGCCGCGCACCATCTCCCAGCGCGTCGTCCCGAGCGCGAGCGCGCCTTCCTTCAGCTCGGGCGGAACGCCGCGGAACAGCTCGCGGCTGATGCTTGCGACGATCGGCAGGATCATGATCGCGAGCACGACGATCGCCGTGAAGATGCTCGCGCCCGACGACGACGGCGGCCCGAAGAGCGGGATGAAGCCGAATGCGGAATGGAGCCACGGCTCGATGGTCGTGCGCAGCTCCGGCCCGAGGACGTAGATGCCCCAGAGGCCGATGAGCACGCTCGGCACCGCCGCGAGCGTCTCGACGAGCGCCGTGACCGGAGCCTGCACCGCGCGCGGCGCGAGCTCGGTGAGGAACAGCGCGACGCCGAGCGCGAGCGGCGTCGCGAGCAGCAGGGCGCCGAGCGACGTGATCGCGGTGCCGAAGATGAAGCTGCCGGCGCCGTAGAGCTCGTGGCCGACGGTGGGATTCCATGCGGCCCGCGTGACGAACCCGAGCCCGTACTTCCCGAGCGCGACGCGGGAGCCGTCGACGACCTTCCACGTGATGAGCCCGACGAGGACGATCGTGCCGAGCGCCGCCGCGCCCGCGACCACCTGCAGCGTGACGTCGCCGAAGCGGACCCGCCGCCCCGAGAAGGGGCGGCGGGCTTCAGCAGTGATGTCCGCAGCGGACACGTACTCCCTAGCTGTGGATCTTTGCGATCGCCTTCTCCGCGACGCTCAGCACCGACTTCGGCAGCGGCACGAAGCGGAGCTTCGCGGTGTACGGGCCTGTCTGGCCGTGCGTGACGGCCCAGAACAGGAACTTCCGCAGGTCGGCCGACTTGCTCGTCTGGAGCGGGACGATGACGTACGTGAACGTCGAGATCGGATACGCGTTCGCGAACTTCTTCGGGGGGTTCACGATCGAGAGCGAGTTGTCCGCCGCGGGCTTCTGGTCGCTCGAGGCGGCCGAGAGGATCCCGCGCGCGCCCGGCGTCGTGAACTTGCCCGAGTTGTTCTTCATCGCGAAGTACTTGAGGTGATTCGCGAGGGCATACGCGACGTCGGCGTAGCCGATCGCGCCCGGGGTGGACTCGACCACCGCGGCGACACCGGAGCTGCCCTTGCCGCCGACGCCGACCGGCCAGTTGACCGTCGTGCCCTTACCGAGCTGCGACGACCAGGCCGGGCTGACGCTCGAGAGGTAGTCGGCGAGGTTGTACGTCGTGCCGGAGCCGTCGGAGCGGTGCGCGATCGTGATCGCGGTGTCCGGAAGCGAGACTCCCTTGTTGAGCGACGCGATCGCCGGATCGTTCCACTTCGTGATCTGGCCCATGAAGATCTTCGCGAGCGTCGCCCCGTCCATGTGCAGGAGGTTCTTGACGCCCGGCAGGTTGTACATGATCGAGGTGCCGCCCAGTGCCCACGGGATCTGCTCGCAGCCGTTGCACGCCGTGAACTGGTCGGGGGTGAGCGGCGCGTCGCTCGCACCGAAGTCGACGGTGCGCGACGTGATCGACGCGATGCCCGCGCCCGATCCGACGGCGCTGTACTGGAGCTCGATGCCGAGGGCGGAGCCGACGGGCGAGATCCACTGGCTGACGAGCGGCGCCACGAACGTGCTGCCGGCGCCCGAGATGGTGCTGGTCTGACGGCCCGGCTTTGCGCTTGCCGCTCCGGCGACGACGACCGCAAGAAGCGCGGCGGCCGCAACGGCGCTGATGATGCGAATCGAAGTGCCGATTCTCGGCATTGAAGTTCCTCCTCCTTGGGGTCCGCCGCCAACGTAAGGCGGGCCAAGAGCGGGGTGGGATACGGGGCTGTTGCAGGATGGTTACGGAGTGGTGACGTACCCTCAAAATCCCCCACCCATCAGGTGTACGGTGTCGCGGATGTCCATCGACGAGGCCCTAGACCGGATCGAAGCCCAGCTCCAGGAGGAGGGCCAGCGCGTCCTCTCGGCGGTGCACGGCGCCGTCCGGGCCCTCCAGGAGCGGGACGTCGAGCTCGCCGACGAGGTCGTCGCCTTCGACGACGAGATCGACCAGCTCTTCCTCGGCATCGAAGGCGCCATCCAGGCCATGCTCGCCCTCCAGACGCCGGTCGCGCGCGACCTGCGGCTCCTCCTGGCGATCCTCCACATCAACCTCCTGCTCGAGCGGAGCGGCGACGGCTGCGTCACGATCGCGAAGCTCTCGCGGATGGTCGCGGACGTCGAGGCCGATCCGGCGCTCGTCCTCGGTCCTCGTCGAGATGGGCGAGCGGGCCGAGGAGATGCTCCGCGTCGCCCTCGACTCCTTCGCGCGCCGCGACCTCGCCGGCGCCGAGAGCCTCGTCGAGCTGGACGAGCTCATCGACCGCGCCAACCGGCGGTTCGTCGAGCGGCTCGTCGACGTCATGGCCGACCCGGATCATCGCGAGTGGGGCCTGCGCATGGTCGTCGTCGCCCGCACGATCGAGCGGATCGGCGACCGCGCCGTGGACATCGGGGAGCAGACGGCCTACCTCCTCACGGCCGAGTTCCGCGAGTTCACCGACGCATCCCACCCGGCGTAGCGCCGCCGCCCCGTACAATCCCGGGCCGTGAACCGCAGACGGCTCCTCGTTGCGCTCGCGATCGTCCTCGGGATCGTCCTGATCGCGGTCGCCGCCGTCTACTGGGCTGAGCCGGCGAAGTCGCTGCCGTCGTTCTTCCCGGGCCACCAGGCAGGCTCGAGCCACCACCACGCGAAGCACGGCATCGCCTCGTTCCTCGTCGGGCTCGCGTGCTTCGCCTTCGCCTGGTTCAACACCGGCCCGAAGAAGTCCCGGCCGACGTCCTAGTGCCGATCAGCTACTTCCACGCGGCCATCCTCGGCCTGCTCCAGGGCGTGTCCGAGCTCTTCCCGATCTCGAGCCTCGGCCATACGGTCATCCTCCCGAAGCTCCTCGGCTGGAACATCCACCAGAACGCCCCGTACTTCCTGAGCTTCCTCATCGCCCTTCACCTCGCCACCGCGCTCGTGCTGCTCGGCTTCTTCTGGCGCGACTGGGTGCGAATCGTCAAAGGTCTCGGGCGCTCCCTCCGCGACCGGGAGATCGCTCCGGAGGACGCCGACGCGAAGCTCGGCTGGCTGCTCGTCGTGGGGACGATCCCGGCAGGCATCCTCGGCCTCACGCTCCAGGACAAGCTGCGGACGCTCTTCGCGTCTCCAGGGTACGCCTCGATCTTCCTCGCGCTGAACGGGCTCGTCCTCTACGGCGCAGAGATGCTGCGCCGGCGCGCGCCCGTCACGGCTGACGACGACGACGTGCGCATCGCGCATACGGTCGGCTGGCGCGACAGCGCCCTCGTCGGAGCCGCTCAGGCGCTCGCGCTCATCCCCGGCTTCTCGCGCTCCGGGGCGTCGATCGGCGGCGGGCTGCTCGTCGGTCTCTCCCACAAGGACGCTGCGCGGTTCGCCTTCCTTCTCGCCACGCCGATCATCCTTGCCGCAGCGGTCTTGAAGCTGCCGGAGCTCGCCGGGTCCCAGGGCAACGGTGTACGCGGGCCTGCGGCGGTCGGCGCGATCTGCTCGGCCGTGACCGCGTATCTCGCCGTCCGGTTCCTCATGCGGTACTTCGAGACGCGGACGCTGACGCCGTTTGCGATCTACTGCGCCGCCGCCGGCACGGCGGCCGCGATCTACTTCGCCGTCTCGTAACCGGACCGCAACCCTTCGCGGGCGGCGCGGAGCGCGTATCGTGGTCTGTCCCGATGGCTGCGGTCAGGACGAAGAAGAGGACGCTCGCGGCCGTCGACCGCCTGATCAACCGGGAGCTCGCGTTCCTCGACTACGACGCCCGGGTGCTCGCGCTCGCGGCCGACGAGGACCTGCCGCTGCTCCAGCGCGTGTGGTTCTGCTCGATCTTCTCGCTCATGCTCGACGAGTTCTTCATGGTCCGAATCGCCGGGCTCACCGGCCAGGCGGCCGCGGGGGTCGCCGTACGCTCGCCCGACGGCCGGCTGGCGCAGCAGACGCTCGTCGAGGCCCGCGCTCGCGTCCTCGACCTGTATGCCGAGCAGGCCCGGATCTGGGCGGAGGAGCTCTGCCCCGCCCTCGCCGCCGAAGGAATCGTCGTGTCGTCCGTCGAGGACCTGAGCGCCGCCGAGCTGGCGGAGCTCGAGCGCAGGTACGAGGACGAGATCTTTCCCGTGCTGACCCCGCTCGCGGTCGGGCCTGGGCAGCCGTTCCCCTACATCTCGGCGCTCTCGGTCAGCCTCGCCGTCTTTGCACGCGATCCCGAGTCAGGCGAGGAGCGGTTCGCGCGCGTGAAGGTGCCCGAGGGCCTGCCGCGCTTCCTGCCGATCGGGGACGCCGGCCGGCTCGTCCCGCTCGAGCAGGTGCTCACCCACTTCCTGCCGTCGCTCTTCCCCGGGATGGAGATCGTCGAGCGCTCGCTCTTCCGCGTCACGCGCGATGCCGACCTCGAGGTCTCCGACGAGGCCGACGACCTGCTCGAGGCGGTCGAGGTCGAGCTCCGCCGGCGGCGGTTCGGCGAGCTGACCCGCCTCGAGGTGTCCGAGTCGATGTCTCGTGCGCTGCGCGCGCGGCTGCAGCAGGGTCTGCGTGTCGCCGACGACCTCGTCTATCCGGTGACCGGGATGATCGATCTCGAGGACGCCGACGAGCTGACGAAGCTCGACCGGCCCGATCTGAAGATCGATCCGTGGGTCCCGCTCGCACGCCCGCCGCTCGCCAACGTCGACGCCGACGAGCAGTTCGCGCTCATCCGCTCCGGGGACATCCTCGTGCACCACCCGTACGACTCGTTCGCCGCGAGCTTCGAATCGTTCGCACACGAGAGCGCGAACGACCCGGACGTCATCGCGCTCAAGTCGACGGTGTACCGGACGAACGACGAGTCGCCGCTCGTGCCGGTACTCATCGAGGCGCAGGAGAACGGCAAACAGACGGTGTGCCTCGTCGAGCTGAAAGCTCGAGGCGACGAGCGGCGGAACATCGAGTGGTCCCGCGCCATGGAGCAGGCGGGCGTCCACGTCGCGTACGGCTTCTCCTCGTTGAAGATCCACGCGAAGATGACGATGGTCGTGCGTCGCGAGCCGGGTGGGCTTCGCCGGTACGTGCACCTCGGCACGGGCAACTACAACAGCGTCACCGCCCGCGGCTACGAGGACTTCGGGCTCTTCACGGCCGACGAGGACATCGGCGCCGACGTCGCGGATCTCTTCAACTACGTCACCGGCTTCGGCCGTCCTGCCCACTTCCGCAAGCTCCTCGTCGCGCCCTTCACGCTGCGGCAGCGCCTCATCGAGGAGATCCGGGCGGTCGGAGACGCCGCCCGCGCGGGACGCAAGGCGCGGATCAAGATCAAGGTGAACGGCCTCACGCATGTCGAGGTCATCGACGAGCTGTACGCGGCGTCCCAGGCAGGCGCGCGGATCGACCTGCTCGTGCGCGGGATCTGCTCCCTGCGGCCGGGCGTGCCGGGGCTGAGCGAGAACATTCGCGTCCGCAGCGTCCTCGGCCGGTTCCTCGAGCACAGCCGCCTGTTCGTGTTCGAGGCGGGAGACCGCAGCGCGTACTACCTCGGCAGCGCCGACCTCATGCCGCGCAACCTCGACCACCGCGTCGAGGTCGTGACGCCCGTCGAGGATCCCCTGATCCAGGCGGAGCTCGCGGCCACGATCGACACGCTCCTCGCGGACAACGCGGCGTCCTGGGAGCTGCAGTCCGATGGCACGTACACGCGTGTTCGTGCGAAGAAGGACGAGCGCGAGCGCTCGGCCCAGGCGACGATGATGCGCCGCGCCCGGCGTCGGGTGACGCTCGCGCGCAACCAGCGGTAGTACCGCGTTGGTAACGAGCTTTTCACGGCTTCGTCACCTCCTGTACACCAAGCTATTCACCCGACCTCCGGCCGGGGACCTAGGATGGACGCAGATGCGTATCGGGGTCGTCGACGTCGGCTCGAACACGATCCGCCTGCTCCTGGCGCAGGTCGAGGGGCGTGACATCGTCCCGCTCGCGAAGGAGCGGGTACGGCTCGCACTCGGCGCCGAGATCGAGCAGCAAGGCGCCGTCTCCGACGTCAGCATCGCCGCCGCTGCGAAGGCTGTGCGGAAGCTCTGCGCCGTCGCGCGGAACGGCGGCGCCGAGACGCTCGACGTCTTCCTCACCGCGCCGGGACGCCAGAGCGGTAACGCGGACGACCTCGTCGAGGCGCTGACGCGCGCCGCGTCCCACTCGGTTCGCGTGCTCTCCACCGAGGAGGAGGGACGCCTCGCGTACGCCGGTGCGGTCGCGACCGCGGACGTGACGCTGCCACGCTCGATTGCCGTGTGCGACGTCGGCGGCGCGTCGACCGAGATCGCCGTCGGAACCCCGGGGGCGAGCCCCGAGTGGATCACGTCCGTCGACCTCGGCTCCGTCCGTCTCACTGCGCGTGTCGACGATCCCGCCGAGGCGGCGGCCGAGGCTGCGCGCGCGTTCGCGTCGGTCGAACCGCCGCGCGTGCAGGCCGCGCTCGCCGTCGGGGGCAGTGCACGCGCTGCGCGCCGGCTCGTCGGCCCCTGGCTCGGGCCGGAAGAGCTCGCGGCGGCACGCAGTCTCGTCGAGTCGCGGTCACAGCAGGCGATCTCACGCCGCTACGGCGTCCACCGGACACGCGCGCTGATCCTTCCCGCGGGCCTCGCCGTCCTCACGGAAGTGCAGAGCCGGATCGGCGTTCCGCTGCACGTGTGCGACGGCGGCATCCGCGAGGGCGCAGTGCTCGCCTTCGCCGCCGCGCTCGCCGCGTAGCTAGAGCAACGCGAGGTCGCGCTCGTACGTCAGGAGGGCGCGTGCGCCGTCCGTATCGAGCCACCGCAGCTCGTCCACCTCCGCGTTCGGGACGAAGCCGTCGTCGGCGAGCGCGTGCATGCGCCACCAGCGGACGCGCTTCGGCCGGCCGCGCGCGTCGACGTACTCCGTGACGCCGATCTCGTCGTCGAGCGCGCAGCGCAGCCCCGTCTCCTCGTGCACCTCGCGCAGCGCGCACTCCTCGTCGGTCTCGTCCTCGTCCGCCTTCCCTTTCGGGAACGTCCAGTCGTCGTAGCGCGGCCGGTGCACGAGCAGGACGTCGCCGTCCCGGAAGACGAGTCCCCCCGCCGCGCGGACGATCACGTCGCCGAGCGCTCGAGTCGGCGCCAGACGCTGCGCCAGGCAGCGCGGGCTTCCGCCCGCTTCTCGCGCTCGCGCTCGATCAGCCTGCCGGCGGCGAGCGCCTTCGCCGGCGTCGTGGCGAGCCCGCGCAGGACGGTCTCGGCGACGACGGAGTCCTGATGCTCGCCGAGCACGTCCTGGAACGCCTTCGCGCGCTTGACGACGTCGTCCTTGCCTGCGAGCTCGTACGCATACCGCACGCGCTTCCCGCGCTTGCGCAGCGCGTGCAGCTCGTCGTCGGGCGGGTCGTCCCCGGTCGCGCGGACGCGCTTGCGCAGGTCCTTCAGCTCGCTGCGCGCGAGGTCGCGGACGGTGAGGTCGGCGCCACTCGGAGCGAGGCGCTCGATCGTCGCGCCGACGTCGTCGAGCAACGTGAGATAGCGCGGGCTGTCGAGGGCCTTGAGCAGCGACGTGCGCGCCGCCGCGCGCCGCCGTTCGAGCGTGCGCAGAAGCACACGGCCGGAGGCGCGGTCGTCCGCGTCGAGCCGTTCGACGTCGGGGCGCAGCCGCTCGACGAGGACGTCGAGGTCCCGTACGGCGCCGAGCCTCTCGCCGAGCCAGCGCAGCTCGTCGGCGAGTGCAGTCACGTCGTCGGTGTAGAGCTTCGAGCCGGCGCGCAGCAGCGCGCGCGAGCGGCGGACCGCGACGCGCATGTCGTGCAGGCTCTCGGGGTCGCGTCCGAGCCGCGTCCCCGGATCGTTGGCGAGGATCTCGCGCAGCTGCAGACGGAGACGGGCGCGCAACGCGGCGAGCGCGCCGCCGGTCGCGGGTTCCGTCGGCGGCAGGCGCAGCACGCGGAAGACCTTCGGCGTCCCGTCGCTCGGCCTCGCGCCGGCATCCTCGAGCGCGCGCGCGATCGCGTCGAGCTCCTTCCGCTTGCCGGTGAGCAGCTCGACCTCGACCTCGACGAACTCCTCGACGACGCGGAGCGCGTCCATGACGGCGACGTCGTCGATCGTCACCTCGGCGGTCGTCCCGTCGCGGGTGACGAGCGCGCCGTGGCGGCGCGTCCGCAGCTCCGCGATCGGCGCGACCGGGCCGTGCCGGAGGTGCGCGGGCAGGAGGCGGGCCAGCTCCGGCGGCGGGCCGACGGGGCCGCCCGGCTCCTCGAGCTCGAGGCGGGCGTCCCCCGCCGGGAGCTTCAGCTGCCAGACGCTCCGGCCGCGCTCCGTCCGCCGCCTGAGCGTCAGGCCGGCGCGGGCGAGCGACTGATCGGGCGTGTCGTGGTAGACGGAGGTGAAGATGCGGGGCTCGAGCGGCTCGCCGCCGAGGTCGGGGAGCTCGAAGCCCTCCGGCGCCTCGAGCTTGCGTTCGTACTCGGCAGTCGCCTCCATCGGGGATGACCTTAGCCCTGCGGGCCTCGCGACTTCGCCGTTCACCGGACCGTTACCGGATCGCCGCCCACCGGACCCGGCGGCCGCGCGTAGGTTCGTCCCGAACCCTCCGTAAACGCCGTGAAACGGTGTGCGCCCCGTTCCCGACGGGGCGCATGCCGTCTCAGGCGGCGCGGGAGAGCTCGGAAGGCGGGTCGATGCGCGCGAGGAAGGTGGGCCTCGCCGAGCGGAGGTACCCGACGACGTCGGCCTCGTCCTTCGCGCACGGCAGCAGCGTCTTCCAGCCGTGGAGGTGCTCGGGGCGGTGGAAGTCGCCGCACGCCACCGCCGGCAGGCCGCGCTCGGCGACCCAGCCGTAGAGGTCGTGCCGGTTGAACAGCTCCCAGCGGTCGACGAGCCGGCGGAGCGTCCGCCAGTCGCGCGACCACCGGAGCGTGATCCGCGAGGGCATCGGCCCCCGGCGGGTCGCTATACGGGTGGGCGGCGACGAGCGCCGCCCCTTCGCCACGCGCCTGCACGAGCGCGGCGTCGATCCCCTTGTCGACGCCGACGTAGGCGCGGCAGCCGACGGCGACGGCGTGCGCGGCGAGTCGTGGATCCAGGTCGTTCACGGTCAGCTCGAGCCCGGGCAGGAGGAGCAGGTCGTACTCGCGGCGCGCGCGCTCCGCCTGCGCCTCCACCTCGGCGAGGTAGTCCGCGTGGTTGTGCGGAGTCACGCCGCGCGCGATCGCGTCTGCGGGGAGCCAGGGGTCGTCGGTGCGATTGACGTGGTCGGTGACGCAGAGCACGTCGAATCCGTTGCGCCCGTACAGGTCGACGAGCTCCGGAACGGTGAGTGCGCCGTCACTCCAGCGTGTGTGTGCGTGGAGCTCGCAGAGCAGCGGCTCGATCTTGCGGCGCATTCTCGAGATCAGTGTGGCCCGGGTTATCCACAGCATGGTCGGACGGATGGTGACGATGCGGTGCAGGAGCGGTGAACGTCGCAGGAGCAGGCCGGCGCCGGCGCCGCCGAACGCGATGCCCGCCGCCGTCTCGACCGCGTGCAGCACGAGCGCCGCGGCGGCGGCCCGGCCCAGGGGCATGCCGTGCGCGTGGAGTGCGAGCGCGCCCGCGCCTTCGGCGATGCCGAGGTTCGCGGGCAGGACGGAGATCGTTCCGGCGATCTCGAGCGCCGGGACCACGAGGAGTGCGGCCGAGAACGGACGCGGCACGCCGACCGCTGCGCCGACGAGGGCGACGCCGGCGAGGCGTGCGCCGAGCGTCGTCGCTGCGAACGACGCCGCGGCGGCGTACGCGCGGCACGACGCGCGACGGTGCGGGCCGCGGCGCGCGAGCACGACGGCGACGACGAGCGCGGCGGCAGGCCCCGCGTACGCCTCCGGCGGAAGCGACGAGCCGGCGGCGCCGATACCGAGGGGGAGAACGGTGAGCCAGCGCGCGACGCCGAACGCAGCGACCGCGCCGGCGACGCCGAGCATGCCGCCCGGCACGACGCGGCCGAAGAGCGAGAGGCGCACGACGTCTCCCGCCCGTGCGGGCAGGAACGTGTTCGCGAGCGAGCCGCAGCCGAAGCGTGCGCACGCGTCGACGAGGGAGACGCCGCGCGGCAGGAGCGCGCGCCATCCGCCCGCGCTGCAGGCGAGTGCGGCCGCGAAGCAGCCGGCTGCGAGGACGAGCTCGGCAGCGTGGGCGCCGTGCATCCGCACCCACTCTTCCCCGGTACGCAGGCGTTTCCGAGGCCCGCAGCCGGACCGCTACCGCTTCGACACCAGCCGGCGACCGCGCTCGGTGGCGTCGCGGAGCCGTGCGGCGGCGTCCGGGCCGAGCTGCCCGGGCTCGAGTCGCCACAGCCAGTTGCCGTACAGCTGCCCCGGCCGGTTCATGCGCGCGTCGCTGCCGAGGCCGAGGACGTCCTGCGCCGGCACGATCGCGAGCGACGCGCGCGACTGCATCGCGATCTCGATGAGCCCCCAGTGCGGCTCGTCAGGATCGACGGGCACGGCCGCGCGCTCGCGCGCACGGAGGTCGGCGTACCAGCCGACGGTCGTGTCGGTGTCGTGTGTGCTCGTGTACACGACGGAGTTCACGCGATGGTTCGCCGGCGCGTGGAGGTTCGACGGCTTGCCGCCGAACGCCCAGTGGAGGACGACCATGCCGGGCAGGCCGAGCTCGTCGCGCAGCCGGTACACGGGCGGCGTGATGACGCCGAGGTCCTCGGCGATCACCTGCAGGCTGCCGAGAGCGCGCTCGATCGCGCGGAAGAGGTCGAGGCCGGGCCCGCGGCGCCAGTGGCCGCGCCGCGCGGTCTTGTGACGCGCGGGGATCGCCCAGTAGGAGACGAAGCCGCGGAAGTGGTCGATGCGCGCGACGTCGACGAGCTCGTACGTGCGCGCGAACCGCTCGATCCACCACCGGTAGCCGGTCGCGCGGTGCGCCGGCCATTCGTACAGCGGGTTGCCCCAGTGCTGGCCGTTCAGGTTCAGCGGATCGGGCGGCGCGCCCGCCACCTCGCCGTGGGCGAACAGCTCCGGCCACGCGGCGACGTCGGCGCCGACGTCGGAGACGTAGATCGGAACGTCGCCGATCAGCCGGACGCCGCGGTCGCGCGCGTACGCGCGCAGAGCGCTCCACTCCCGCTCGAAGCGGACCTGGTCGGCGAGGGAGGCGGCGCCCGCGAACCCCGTCCACTCGGCCGACCAGTACGGATGCCGCGCGACGAAGTCCTCGACCTCCACCGTCGAGACGGGCGCCTCGGGCTCGGCGAGGAGCGCCGGCGAGGCCGCGAATGCGGACGGCGTGCGATACGGCGAGCCGAACTCGTCGGGCGGTCCGAGCGGGAGCATCTGCCACCAGGACTGGCCTGCGGCGGCTAGCCAGTCGACGAATCGGTACGCCTCCTCGCCGAGCCTGCCGCCCGGCAGGGAGGTCGGATGGAGCAGGATTCCCGACGACCGGATCAGCTGCACGTTTCCGATCCTCCCCCATACGTGAGACTTCCTGCGTGCCCTTGCCGAAGACGACCGCTCCGCCGCCGAGGATCCAGATCCTCGAGGTGACCCCGCAGGTCGACGGCGGGCGCTTCCCCGTGAAGCGCGTCGTCGGCGACCGCGTCGCCGTCCACGCGCGGATCTTCCGCGACGGCCACGACGTGGTCGGCGCCGCCGTCCGCTACCGGCCGCCCGGAACGACGCGCTGGCTCGAGCTCCCGCTCGAGGCGCGGCCGAACGACCACTGGGTCGGGCTCTTCGTCGTCGACCGGCCTGGGATGTGGTCGTTCCGCGTCGAGGCGTGGACCGACCGCGTCGCGTCGTTCCAGGAGGAGCTGCGCCGGAAGGTGGACGGAGGCCAGGACGACGTGAGCGGCGAGCTCTCCGAGGGCGCCGTCCTGCTCGGCCGCGAGACGCTGACCGTCGAGGAGGCGCTCGCCGCGCCCGCGGGCGACCGGCACGGCACCGCGACGTCGCAGGTGCACTGCGTCGACGTCGACCGCGAGCTCGCGCGCTTCGGCGCGTGGTACGAGCTCTTCCCGCGTTCGTGGGGCGGCTTCGAGGGCGTCCGCAAGCTGCTCCCGCAGTTCGCCGAGCTCGGGTTCGACGTCGTCTACCTCCCGCCGGTCCATCCGATCGGCCACACGAACCGCAAGGGCCGCAACAATGCGCTCGTCGCCGGCCCGGACGACCCCGGCAGCCCGTGGGCGATCGGCTCGGAGGAGGGCGGCCACGAGGCGATCGATCCGGCGCTCGGCACCGTCGCCGAGTTCGAGCGCCTCGTCGCCGACGCGAAGAAGCACGGGATCGAGATCGCGATCGACTTCGCGATCCAGTGCTCGCCCGACCACCCGTGGCTGAAGGAGCATCCCGAGTGGTTCAACCGCCGCCCCGACGGCACGCTGAAGTACGCCGAGAATCCGCCGAAGCGCTACCAGGACATCTACAACGTCAACTTCGACTCCGAGGACTGGAAGGGACTCTGGTCCGCGCTGCGCGACGTCGTCCTCCTCTGGGTCGAGCGCGGCGTCACCGTGTTCCGCGTCGACAACCCGCACACGAAGCCGGTCCCGTTCTGGGAGTGGCTCGATCGCCGAGGTGCGGCGCGACCATCCCGACGTGATCTTCCTCGCCGAGGCGTTCACGCGGCCGGCGATGATGACGACGCTCGCGAAGGCCGGGTTCGCGCAGAGCTACACGTACTTCACGTGGAAGAACACGCGCTGGGAGCTGCTCGAGCTCATGGGCCAGCTGCTCGACTGGAAGGAGATCTACCGGCCGAACGTGTTCGCGAACACGCCGGACATCCTCCACGAGTACCTCCAGCACGGCGGGCCGCCTGCGTTCGAGGCGCGGCTCGTGCTCGCGGCGACGCTGTCGCCGTCGTACGGCATCTACTCCGGCTTCGAGAGCTTCGAGAACGTTGCCGGTGCGCGCGGGGAGCGAGGAGTACCTCGACTCGGAGAAGTACGAGATCAAGAAGCGCGCGCTCGACGGGCCGCTGCTGCCGCTCGTCGCGGCGCTGAACCGCGCGCGGCGCGAGAACCCGGCGCTCCAGCGCCTCGACAACGTCACGTTCCTCGAGACCGAGAACGAGCAGCTCTTCGGCTACCTGAAGCACGAGCCCGGCAACGACGTCATCGTCGTCGTCAACCTCGACCCGGCGGCGACGCAGGAGGGCGTCTGCATCCTGCCGGTGTCGACCGGGCTGCCGCCGGCGTACCGCGTGCGCGATCTGCTCGCCGGACGACGAGTGGACGTGGCACATCGGCCGCAACTTCGTCGAGCTCCCACCGGGGAAGAGTCATGTCCTGCGTGTTCTGTGAGATCGTCGCGAGCGATGCTCGCGCCAGCGTCGTCCACGAGGACGAGCGAACGATGACGTTCCTCGACCATCGCCCCATCACGCCGGGGCATCTGCTCGTCGTGCCACGCGCGCATGCCGCCTATCTCGCGGAGCTCGATCCGGAGGACGGTGCGCAGCTGTTCCGGTCGGGATCCGCGCCGCCGCCGCGCTCCGCGCGTCGTCGCTGCGCTGCGAGGGCGTGAACTTCCATCTCGCCGACGGCGTCGTCGCGGGCCAGGAGGTCTTCCACGTCCACCTGCACGTGATCCCGCGCTACGCCGGCGACGGGTTCGGCCTGCGCTTCCCGGCCGACTACCGCATCCGCGACCGCGCGGAGCTCGACGAGGCGGCAGAGCACGTCCGTGAGGGGTGGCCGTCTGAGCGAGCAGTGGTTCGAGCGCGATCCGCTGTGGTTCAAGCGGGCCGTCTTCTACGAGGTGCACATCCGCGGCTTCTTCGACGGGAACGACGACGGCTCCGGCGACTTCCGCGGGCTCATCGAGAAGCTCGACTACCTCCAGTGGCTCGGCGTCGACTGCATCTGGCTGCTGCCGATGTACCCGTCGCCGCTGCGCGACGGCGGCTACGACATCGCCGACTTCTACAACATCCATCCCGACTACGGGACGGTCGACGACTTCAAGGACTTCGTCGAGCAGGCGCACCAGCGCGGCATCCGCGTCATCGCCGACCTCGTCATGAACCACACGTCGTCCGACCACCCGTGGTTCCAGGAGTCGCGCAGCGATCCGACCGGCCCGCGCGGCGACTGGTACGTGTGGTGCGACACGGACGAGCCGTACCAGGACGCGCGCATCATCTTCGTCGACACCGAGGCGTCGAACTGGACGTTCGACCCGGTGCGCGGCCAGTACTACTGGCACCGCTTCTTCAGCCACCAGCCGGATCTCAACTTCGAGAACCCCGAGGTGCAGGAGGCGATGCTCGACGTCCTGCGCTTCTGGCTCGAGCTCGGCATCGACGGCTTCCGTCTCGACGCCGTGCCGTACCTCTTCGAAGAGGAGGGGACGAGCGGCGAGAACCTCCCGCCGACGCACGCGTACCTCAAGCGCGTGCGCGCCGAGGTGGACGCGCGCTATCCCGACCGCGTGCTGCTCGCCGAGGCGAACCAGTGGCCCGCCGACGTCGTCCAGTACTTCGGCGACGGCGACGAGTGCCACATGGCGTTCCACTTCCCCGTCATGCCGCGCATGTTCATGGCGGTGCGGCGCGAGGACGCGACCCCGATGTACGAGATCCTCGGCAGCACGCCGGGCATCCCGGACAACTGCCAGTGGGGCCTCTTCCTGCGCAACCACGACGAGCTCACCCTCGAGATGGTCACGGACGAGGAGCGGGACTACATGTACGCCGAGTACGCGAAAGATCCGCGGATGAAGCTCAACCTCGGGATCCGGCGCCGGCTCGCGCCGCTCCTCGACGGCGGCCGGGACGAGATCGAGCTGATGCACGCCATCCTCTTCTCCCTGCCAGGTTCGCCGGTCCTCTATTACGGGGACGAGATCGGCATGGGCGACAACGTCTATCTCGGCGACCGCGACGGCGTGCGGACGCCGATGCAGTGGACCGGCGACCGCAACGCGGGCTTTTCGCGCGCCGACTGGGCCCAGCTCTACCTCCAGCCGCTCATGGACCCGGTCTACGGCTACCAGGCGGTGAACGTCGAGGCCCAGCTGCGGTCGCCCGCGTCGTTCCTGCGCTGGCTGCACCGTTTCATCGCCCTGCGGAAGGAGCATCCAGTCTTCGGGCTCGGCAGCTACGAGCCGCTGCGCTCCGACAATCCGCGGATCTTCGCGCACATCAGGCGCTGGGAGGAGGACGTCATCCTCTGCGTCCACAACCTCGCCCGCTCCGCTCAGGCCGTCCAGCTCGACCTCTCGGAGTACGTGGGTATGGTCCCGGAGGAGATGTTCGGCCGCACGAGCTTCCCGCCGATCGGGGAGCTGCCGTACCTGCTGACGCTCGCGCCGAGGGGGTTCTTCTGGTTCCGCTTGAGGCAGGCCAGCATGAGGTTCGACGAGCAGGCGCTCATCGACCACGTCACGCAGCAGCGCTGGTACGGCGCGAAGTCGCGCGACGTCGCGCACGCGCAGGTGCTCGACTCGGTCGTTCTCCGCACGGCCGAGCCGCAGTTCGCGCTCGCGCTCGTCGAGATGCGCTACGACACCGGCGCGCACGACATCTACCAGCTCCTCTACTCGCTGCGCGGCGAGACGATCGAGATCGACGGGCTGAAGGATGCGAGCCTCGCGCGCGAGCTCGTGAGCGCGATGCGCTCGGGCCTGACGCTGCACGGCGCCGAGGGAGTCGTCGAGTTCCGTCCGGTCGAGGGCTTCGCCGGACTCGGGCGTGAGCTGATGGACGCGCGCGACGTCGGCGCCGAGCAGTCGAACACGTCGATCGTCTTCGACGACGAGCTGATCCTCAAGGTGTTCCGCCGGCTCGAGCCCGGCATCAATCCCGAGCTCGAGATGCTGCGCTTCCTCACCGAGCACGGCTTCGCGAACATCGCCGCGCTCGGCGGCTGGTACGCGTACTCGGGCGGACCGCTCACCGCGACGCTCGGGATCGTGCAGGAGTACGTGCGCGGCGGGCTCGACGGCTGGGAGCTCGCGCTCGACGAGCTCGCGGAGGATCCGGATCGGTTCCTCGGCCGGCTGCGCCGGCTCGGCGAGGTCACCGGCGAGATGCACAGCGTGCTCGCGTCCAACTCGAGCGACCCGGCGTTCTCTCCCGAGACGCCGAGCGTCGAGTCGCTCGGCCTCCTCACGGCGACCGTCGACGAGGAGATCGCGCGCGTCTTCCTCATGCTTCCCGACGAGGAGGAGTCGGTGGCGCCGATCGCCGGCCGCGGCGAGGAGGTGCGCGACCAGCTGCGCCTGCTCACGTACACGGGTGCGGCCGGGCAGTTCATCCGCGTGCACGGCGACTACCACCTCGGCCAGACCATGTGGGCGCACGACGACTGGGTCATCCTCGACTTCGAGGGCGAGCCGGCGCGCTCGCTCGCCGAGCGCCGCCGCAAGCGGTCGGTGCTGCGCGACGTCGCCGGGATGCTGCGCTCGTTCGCGTACGCCGCGAGCGCGGTGTCGCTCCTGCGTGGCGTCGATCCGCCCGAAGGCTGGGAGGAGGAGGCGCGCTCGCAGTTCCTCGAGGGCTACTTCGAGACGGTCGAGCCGTCGCTGCTGCCGGCCGGGCAGTCGGCGATCGAGCGGCTGCTCGCGGTGTTCGAGCTGGAGAAGGCCGTGTACGAGCTCCAGTACGAGCTCGACAACCGGCCCGACTGGGTCGGCATCCCGGTGCGCGGCATCCAGCGGCTCATCGAGGAGCCGACGACCGCGTGATCGAGCTCGGCGCCGACCCGCACGCCGTTCTCGGCGCGCACGAGGCGAACGGCGGCGTCGTCGTGCGCGCGTTCCGCCCCGAGGCGCGGGCGGTGCGCGTGCAGCCGGGCGCCGTCGAGGCGAAGCTGAAGGATCCCGCCGGCCTCTGGGAGGCGATGCTCCCGAAGGCGAAGCTGCCGCTCGAGTACGAGATCGAGGTCGAGTATCCGAACGGCGACACGTTCACGCTGCGCGATCCGTACGCGTTCCTGCCGACGCTCGGCGAGCTCGACCTGCATCTCGTCATGGAGGGCCGCCACGAGCAGCTGTACGAGAAGCTCGGCGCGCACGTCCGCGAGCTCGACGGCGTCACCGGCACCGCGTTCGCCGTGTGGGCGCCGAACGCGCGCTCGGTTGCCGTCGTCGGCGACTTCAACTCGTGGGACGGCCGCCTGCATCCGATGCGCTCGCTCGGCGCGTCCGGCATCTGGGAGCTCTTCCTCCCGGGCGTCGAGAGCGGCGCGCAGTACAAGTTCGAGATCCGCACGCAGGACGGCCGGCTGCGGCTGAAGGCCGATCCGGTCGCGTTCTACAGCGAGGTCCCGCCGCAGCAACGCGTCGCGCGTCTTCCAGTCCGAGCACGCGTGGTCCGACGAGGCGTGGCTCGAGCGAGCGCGCGGCGACCGAGCCGCTGCGCGGCCCGATGTCGATCTACGAGGTCCACCTCGGCTCGTGGCGGCGCAACCCGCTCGAGGACAACCGCCCGCTCACGTATCGCGAGCTCGCCGACGAGCTCGCCGACTACGTCTCCGACCTCGGCTTCACGCACGTCGAGCTGCTGCCCGTGATGGAGCACCCGTTCTCCGGTTCGTGGGGCTACCAGGTCACCGGCTACTTCGCGCCGACGTCGCGCTTCGGCACGCCGGACGACTTCCGCGCCTTCGTCGACCGCATGCACGAGCGCGGCATCGGCGTCATCCTCGACTGGGTGCCCGCGCACTTCCCGCGCGACGACTGGGCGCTCGCGCTCTTCGACGGCACGCATCTCTACGAGCACGCCGATCCGCGGCGCGGCGCGCATCCCGACTGGGGCACGCTCGTCTTCAACCTCGGCCGCAGCGAGGTGAGGAACTTCCTGCTCTCGAACGCGCTCTACTGGCTGCGCGAGCACCACGCCGACGGCATCCGCGTCGACGCGGTCGCGTCGATGCTCTACCTCGACTACTCGCGCAAGGCGGGCGAGTGGATCCCGAACGAGTTCGGCGGGCGCGAGGACCTCGAGGCGGTCGCCTTCCTGAAGGAGCTGAACGAGACGCTGTTCGCGCGCGTCCCCGGCGTCGTCTCCGCGGCGGAGGAGTCGACGGCGTGGCCCGGCGTGTCGCGGCCGACGTACCTCGGCGGGCTCGGCTTCGGCTTCAAGTGGAACATGGGCTGGATGCACGACACGCTCGTGTACTTCCAGAAGGATCCCGTCTACCGCAGCTTCCACCACCACACGCTGACGTTCTCGCTCCTGTACGCGTTCAGCGAGAACTTCATCCTGCCGCTCTCGCACGACGAGGTCGTGCACGGCAAGCGGTCGCTGCTCGACAAGATGCCGGGCGACCGCTGGCAGAAGTTCGCGAACCTCCGCGCCCTGTACGCGTACATGTGGGCGCACCCCGGCAAGAAGCTGCTCTTCATGGGCGGCGAGCTCGCCGAGTGGGAGGAGTGGAACGCGGAGGGATCGCTGCACTGGAACCTCCTCGAGTACGCGGAGCACGCCGGCGTGCAGTCGCTCGTCCGCGACCTCAACCGGAACTACCGCGACACGCCTGCGCTGTGGGAGCGCGACTTCGACTCGAGCGGGTTCCGCTGGCTCGAGGCGAACGACGCGGCGGCGAACGTCATCGCGTTCGCGCGGATCGACGACGCGGGCGAGCGCCCGGTCGTGTGCGTCCTGAACCTCTCGCCGGTGCCGCGCTACGAGTACCGCGTCGGCATGCCGCTCTGCTGCCGCTGGCGCGAGCTGCTCAACACCGACTCGGGCTTCTACGGCGGCTCCGGCGTCGGCAACCTCGGCGGCGTCGCGGCGGAGCCGATCGGCTGGCACGACCAGCCGTTCTCGGCGCTCGTCACGCTGCCGCCGCTCGGCGCGGTCTGGTTCGTCCCCGAGTAGGGCTGCTGCCCGCCGGGGCAGCGTACGCATGTCCCTCAGCTCCGGCGAGCGATGAGTTCTACGGCGTAGGAGAGTCTGTCTTCTGAGGCGCGCTCGAGCGAATCCGAGATCGAAGGAGTCTGAATTGACGATGCAGAAGTTCAATCTCTTCACCGGTGAGACCGAGGACGTGCCTGACGGAGCGCCGGGAGATCGGGGCCGGGCCGCTCGTGTCGGGTCGAAGCTCGGAGCGTCGAGGCTCGGCATGAGCGTCTATGACCTGCCGCCGGGCGAGGCCATCGGCCCGTATCACTTCGAGTGGACCGACGAAGAGTGGCTGATCGTCCTGGCGGGGCAGATCACGACCCGAGTTCCCGATGGCGAGCAAACGCTCGAGACCGGCGACGTCGTGTGCTTTCCGGCCGGTCCCCAGGGTGCCCACCAGGTGCGGAACACGAGCGACGTCACCGCGCGGGTCGCGATCGTCTCGACGCAGAACGAGTTCGGCATCGTCGAGTACCCCGAGGAGAAGAAGGTCGGGATCTGGGCGGGCAGCGCGCACTACTCGCTCGACCATCCGACCGGCTGACGAGAGCAGCGTCTACGGCATCGCCGACGCTTCGAGGAAGCGCCACTCGCCGCGGTAGCCGTCGCGCACGGCGGTGATGAAGATGCCGAGTCGGTCGCGTACTGCCGGGCGGCCCGGCGGCGAGTACGCGAGCACGAGCAGCTGGTGCAGGCGCTTGTCGCGCAGGTCGAACGCGGGCCGTGGCCACCGGCGCATTGCAACGAGGCGCGCCTTTCCGGCGAGGTTCACGAGCCACCAGCGCGCGACCTGCTCCGGCGTGTGGAACGTCGGCCGCGCGAGCGTCCCGCGCGCGAAGACGCGCAGGAGCCACCCATCGGATCGGAGCACGGGCGCACCGGCCCGGACGCGCAGCTCGACCGGGTAGACGCCGCGCAGCTCCGGAGCGGGCAGCGTGCCGCGCCAGACGCCGTGCACGCGGTGGAGCGGCGTCCAGTGCAACGGCAGGCCGCCCTTCGCCGACCCGCCGGCGAGGCGGGCCTGCAGCGTCTGTCCGCCGATGCCGGAGACGCGCACCTCGCTCGCGTGCCCGCGCACGACGACGTTCGGGACCAGCAGCACCTGTGGCTGCGACGTGCTTCCGGTCGGAAGCCCGATCAGCCCGGCGAGCAGGGGGACGACGGCCGCGGCGACTCTCACCTTCCTCGGATTTTGGCGTATCCGGCGGCGCGCGCCGAGAATCTTTCCAAACGGAGACATTGGTCCTGACCGCATCCCCGCCGGGCACTCGTGCGTTTCTCCGCTATGGGCAGATCGATCGCGCTCGGCGTGATCGCGGCGCTACTGGCCGTGCCGGCTGCGCTTGCGGCCGGTGACCGTGGTGCACGCGGTGTCGCGCTCGCGCGCGCAGTGGACAAGACCGCACACGCGACGTCGATGCGCTACGTCATGGACATGCACGTGCTCGACGAGTCGCCGGCAGCGCGCACGCACACGCGCACGGGCGTCGTTCGCGGGACGGTCGCGTACGACGATCGCATCGTGCGCGGCGCGCTCACCGCGATGACCGGTGGGATCGAGTTCCGTTCGCTCCACTTCGAAGCGCGCATCGGCGTCGACGGATTCGTCCACCTGATCAAGATGACGGGCCGCACCGCCAACGGCGGACGGTCGCTGAGCGTGAGTGCGCGGCTTTATGCGTTCGGCAAGCCCGTGCACCTGAAGCCGCCCGCCGCGGCGACATTCATGGACCAGCAGTCGGACATGCTCGCCGATTAACTATCGTCCGCGGGCGTGTTCACGACTCGCCCAGAGCTGCGCGGCACCTTCGGCATGGTCGCCTCGACCCACTGGCTCGCCTCCGCAGCCGGCATGGCCGTGCTCGAGCAGGGCGGCAACGCCTTCGACGCCGCCGTCGCCGCCGGCCTGACGCTCCAGGTCGTCGAGCCGCATCTGAACGGCCCCGGCGGTGACCTGCCGGCGATTCTCTGGCCCGTCTCGCGCGGCGAGCCGATCGTCCTCTGCGCACAGGGGCCCGCGCCACGCGCCGCGACGATCGCGCGCTATCGCGACGATCTCGGTCTCACGCTCGTTCCCGGCACCGGACCGCTCGCCGCCGTCGTCCCCGGTGCATTCGGCGGCTGGCTGACGATGCTCCGCGACTTCGGGACGATGCAGCTCGCCGACGTCATGCACTTCGCGATCGGGTACGCCGAGAACGGCTATCCGGTCCTGCCCCAGATCGCCGGCGCGATCCGGAACGTCGAGTCGCTGTTCCGCGACGAGTGGACGACGTCCGCCGAGGTGTACCTCTCCGCGCTCGAGACCGGGACGCTGCACCGCAACCCGCAGCTCGCGCAGACGTACCGCCGCCTAATCGCGGCGGACGATCCGCTCGAGGAGTGGTACCGCGGCTTCGTCGCCGAGGCGATCGTCGAGTTCCAGGCGCGCGAGTGGATGGACAGCTCCGGTGCGCGACACAGCGGCCTGCTCGCGGAAGCCGACCTGCGCGACTGGCGCGCGACGCTCGAAGAGCCGCTCGCCGTCGACTACCACGGCCTCACCGTCCTCAAGGCCGGCCCGTGGAGCCAGGCGCCCGTCTTCCTCCAGCAGCTGCGCCTGCTCGAGGGCTTCGACCTCGCGGCGATGGGCCACGCGAGCGCCGACTACGTCCACACCGTCACCGAGTGCGCGAAGCTCGCGTTCGCCGACCGCGAGGCGTGGTACGGCGACCCGGACTTCGTCGACGTACCGATGGAGATGCTCCTCTCGCGCGCATACGCCGACGAGCGCCGGCGCCTCGTCGGCGACGAGTCGTCGGCCGAGCTGCGTCCCGGCGGCGACGACCCGCGCCTCCCGGCACCCGTCGCTGCGGTGGCGGCTGCTCCCGGCGTCGGCGAGCCGACGCGCGGCGACACGGTGCACCTCGACGTCGTCGACCGCTGGGGGAACATGGTGTCCGCGACGCCGAGCGGCGGCTGGCTGTGGGGCGCGCCCGTCATCCCCGAGCTCGGCTTCTGCCTCGGCACGCGCGCGCAGATGTTCTGGCTCGAGGAGGGGCTGCCGAACTCGCTCGAGCCTGGGAAGCGTCCGCGGACGACGCTGTCCCCGACGCTCGTCGCGCGCGACGGCGAGCCGATGCTCGCGCTCGGCACGCCCGGCGGCGACCAGCAGGACCAGTGGACGCTGCACGTCTTCCTCGCGCACGTGCACTTCGGCATGAACCTCCAGGCCGCGATCGACGCACCGAACCACCACACCGAGGCGTTCCCGAGCTCGTTCTATCCGCGCGAGACGCTGCCGCGGCACGTCGCCGTCGAGACGCGTGCGGGCCGCGAGACGATCGACGGGCTGCGTGCACGCGGCCACGACGTCGAGGAGTCCGATCCGTGGTCGCTCGGCCGCGTGAGCGCAGTCGCGCGCGACTCCGACGGGCAGCTCCGCGCCGGCGCGAACCCGCGCGGCATGCAGGGGTACGCAGTAGGCCGCTGACACGTGGTTGTCTGGCCCGGCACGCCGTTCCCCCTCGGCCCGTCCTGGGACGGCGCGGGGACGAACTTCTCGATCTTCTCCGAGAACGCCGAGGGCGTCGAGCTCTGCCTCTTCGACAGCGCCGGTACCGAGACACGCGTCACGATGACCGAGCGCACCGCGTTCAACTGGCACTGCTACCTCCCCGGCGTCGGGCCGGGCCAGCTCTACGGCTACCGCGTGCACGGCGCGTACGACCCCGCGTCGGGCCGGCGGTTCAACCCGCACAAGCTCCTCATCGACCCGTATGCAAAGGCGATCGAGGGGCCTGTGCGCTGGGAGCAGGCGAACGTCCTCCCGTACGTCCCGGGTCCCGACCCCGACGCCGACCTCGAGCTCGACGACGAGGACGACGCGGACGCGATCCCGAAGTGCGTCGTCGTCGACGAGCGCTTCGACTGGGAGGACGACCTCCCGCCGGCGACGCCGTGGCACGACACCGTCATCTACGAGGTGCACACGAAGGGATTCACGCGCCGGCATCCGCACGTCCGCGACGACCTGCAGGGCACGTATGCGGGTCTCGCGTCCGAGCCCGCGCTCGCGTACTTCCGCGAGCTCGGCGTCACCGCCGTCGAGCTGCTGCCGATTCACCACATCGCCGACGAGCAGTTCCTCCACGACAAGGGGCTCACGAACTACTGGGGCTACTCGTCCATCGGCTATCTCGCGCCGCACGCGCTCTACTCCGCCACCGGAACGCTCGGCGAGCAGCTGCGCGAGTTCAAGGGGATGGTGAAGGCGCTCCACCGCGCCGGCATCGAAGTGATCCTCGACGTCGTCTACAACCACACCGCCGAGGGCAACCACCTCGGCCCGATGCTCGCGTTCAAGGGCGTCGACAACGTCTCCTACTACCGGCTCATGCCGGACCAGCCGCGCTTCTACCAGGACTTCACCGGCACGGGCAACTCACTCAACCCGGTGCATCCGTCGGTGCTCCGGCTCATCATGGACTCGCTCCGCTACTGGGTGAACGAATGCCACGTCGACGGCTTCCGCTTCGACCTCGCCTCCGCGCTCGCGCGCGAGTTCTACGAGGTCGATCGCCTCTCGACGTTCTTCGACACGATCCACCAGGATCCGGTGATCTCGCAGGTGAAGCTCATCGCCGAGCCGTGGGACGTCGGCCCCGGCGGCTACCAGGTCGGCAACTTCCCCGTGCTGTGGGCGGAATGGAACGGCCCGTACCGCGACACGATGCGCGACTTCTGGAAGGGGAGCGGCAATCTCGGCGCGTTCGCGTCCCGCTTCACGGGCTCGAGCGACCTCTATCAGGCGGACGGACGCGAGCCGTTCGCGTCGATCAACTTCGTCACCGCGCATGACGGCTTCACGCTGCGCGACCTCGTCTCGTACAACGCGAAGCACAACGAGGCGAACGGCGAGAGCAATCACGACGGCACGGACGACAACCGCTCCTGGAACCACGGCGTCGAGGGCGAGACCGACGATCCGGCGATCAACGTCCTGCGCGCCCGGCAGCAGCGGAACTTCTACGCGACGCTTCTGCTGTCGCAGGGCATCCCGATGCTGCTCGGCGGCGACGAGATCGGCCGGACGCAGCACGGCAACAACAACGCGTGGTGCCAGGACAACGAGATCTCGTGGTTCGACTGGGACCGCGCCGATCGCGATCTGCTCGAGTTCGTGCGACGGCTCATCCGCCTGCGTCGCGAGCATCCCGTCTTTCGTCGCGAGACGTTCCTCTCCGGCCGCGAGATGCGCGGCTCCGGGCTTCCCGACGTGTGGTGGTTCCGTCCCGACGGAAGGCGCATGACGCAGCGCGACTGGCAGCAGGAGAACGGGCGGACACTCGGCGTCTTCCTCAACGGCGCGGAGATCCCGTCACGGACGGCGCACGGCGAGGAGGTGCGGGACGACTCGTTCCTGCTCCTCTTCAACGCGCACGCCGAGCCGGTCGCGTTCACGCTGCCGACGCGGCGCTTCGGGGCCCGCTGGCAGCTCGAGCTTGCGACGGGGAACGCGCCTGCCGACGAGTTCCTCGCCGCCCGCGCCGAAGTGGTCGTGCCCGACCGCTCGCTGCTCCTGCTTCGTCGGCCGTAGAGAGGAGCCGGTTCGCCCGGCGCCTCCTCGGCAGGGGAAGGAAGGAGGAGGCGCCGAGCTGCTTCGGAGGAACCGGCTCGAGGGGAGGGTTCTTGCTGCTGCGAAACCCATTCCATCAGCCGGAAATGAGGCAGGTCTAAGAGTTCGTTACGGATCCGTTCAGACGCAGGCGGAGCAGCGCTCCACCGCCGGGCGCGCTCTCGGCGACGACGCTGCCGCCGTGCGCCTCTGCGACCTCGCGGACGATGGCGAGGCCGAGGCCGGAGCCGGGGAGCGACCGCGCGTCGGTGGCGCGGTAGAAGCGGTCGAAGACGTGCGCGCGGTCCTGGGGAGCGATGCCGGGGCCGTGGTCGCGGACACGCAGCTCGCCGCCCGCGAGCGCGACCTCGACCGTCCCGCCGGGCTCGCTCCACTTGCCGGCGTTCTCGAGCAGGTTCCAGACCGCGCGCTCGAGCCGGTCGCGGGAACCGTTGACCTGCGTCGGCTCGGCGGTCGTCTCGAAGACGACCTGCGGGAAGCGCGCGCGTGCCCGCTCCACCGTGGTCTCGACGACCTCGTCGAGCTGCACGGCCGTGCGCATACCACCCGTGTGCTCGCTGCGCGCGAGCTCGAGCAGGCCCGCGATGAGATCCCGCATCTCGTGCGCTTCCCGCTGGAGGTCGGCGTAGAGACGGTCGCGTGCGTCGGGCGCGAGCCGGTCCTGCTGCTTCAGGACGTCGATGTTCGTCTGGATGCTCGTCAGCGGCGTGCGCAGCTCGTGCGACGCGTCGGCGACGAAGCGGCGCTGTGTCTCGATCGCGTCGTCGAGTGCGGCGAGCATCGTGTTGAACGACGCGCCGAGGCGCGACAGCTCGCTGCGTCCTGTCTCGGGAACGCGTTCGCTCGGATCGCGCGTGCGTGCGATGCGCTCCGCGGCCGCGGTCAGGCGCCGCACCGGGGCGAGCGTGGCGCGGGAAACGACCGCGCCTGCTGCAGCGGCGGCGAGGACGCCTCCGAGCGACACGAGCAGCAGGATGAGACGGAGACGGCTGAGGTCGTGGTCGACGTAGTTGACGACGCGGGAGACGACGACGGCGCCGCCGCCGCTGAGCGGAACCACCACCTGCCGCAGGTGGTAGTGGAGGACGCTGACGTTGCGGTAGTACGGGCTCTGCGAGCCGGCGGCGACCCGGCGCACGCTCGCGTCGATGGGGACGCCCTGCGCGAGGCCGGCGGCGATCGTGCCGCTGGGGCTGATGAGCGTGACGTAGTCGCCACCGAACTGGCTCGGGCCGCGGAAGACTTCGCGCGGATCCTGTGCGTGCTGGGAGAGCTCCTTGTCGACCTGCGAGTAGAGCTCGTGCCGCATGACGAAGTACGTCGTCACCGACGCGGAGGCCACGACGACCGCAACGACGGTCGCGGCGACGAGGGTGAGTCGGAGCCGGAGGCTCACGGCTCGCGCAGGACGTAGCCCATGCCGCGAACCGTGTGGATGAGGCGGTCCTCTCCTTCCGCCTCGAGCTTGCGGCGCAGGTACCCGACGTACACGTCGAGCGCGTTCGAGGAGTGGCTGAAGTCGTAGCCCCACACGCGCTCGTAGATGAGTGAGCGCGGCAGCACCTGCCGCGGGTTGCGCATGAGGAGCTCGAGGAGGTGGGCCTCCGTCGTCGTCAGCTCGAAGCGGCGTCCGCCGCGGCGGGCGTCCATCGAGCCGAGGTCGAAGGTGAGATCCGCGAAGCGCAAGACGTCCGCGGGCTCCTTGTCGAGCGCGCGGCGCAGGAGTGCGCGGATGCGCGCGAGGAGCTCGTCGAGCGCGAACGGCTTCGGGAGGTAGTCGTCCGCGCCGGCGTCGAGGCCCTCGACGCGGTCGTCGACGGCGTCGCGGGCGGTGAGGAGGAGGATCGGGATGCGGTTCCCGGTGCGCCTGAGCCGGCGGGTCACGTCGAGGCCGTCGAGTCCCGGCATCATGATGTCGAGGACCACCGCGTCGGGCGTGCGCCGCTCGATCGCCGCGAGCGCCGAGTCGCCGTCGGAGGCGAGCTCGACCTCGTAGCCGGCGAGCTGCAGGGCGCGTTCCAGCGCTTCGCGTACGGCGCGGTCGTCGTCTGTCACGAGTACGAGCATTCCAAGACAAGTGTGCCCTCCCACGTGAGATGCCGCTAAGAAGCCGCAGAATCCGGGTGATCGTCGGCCTTGCCACGGCGGTCGTGATCGGGGCCGTCCTCGTCGCCCCGGTCGTCCTCAGCGGCGGCTCCAGCGGGAAGCCGTGCGCCGCGTCGCTCCTCTTCCAGGGGCGCACCTACGTGGCTCACGAGGCCTCCGGCTTCGTCCAGGCGATCGCGATCGGCGTCGGCGTCGCGCACGGCTGCGGCGTGCCCGCGACGAACGTGGACGTCCGCTCCCTCGCCGGCGTGCCGTCGTCCCGCGCGATCGGCGTCTCCACCGACCAGTCGTCGGTCTACGTGCCGCGCGGCGTGTGCGCCGGCGCAACGGCGGACACGCTGCTCGGCTGCCTTCGCCGTTGATCTAGCCGCACTGGCTCGCGCCGGCGATCGCGAACGCCGACTTCGGGCGTCCGTCGTTCAGGTAGCGCTTGAGGATCGTGACGAACTGCGCCGGCTTGCCCTGGTCCCACGCCTTGATGGCCGCGGCGATCTCGGCGATGTCGACGCGGATGGCCGCGAGGGCAGCGGTGCCGGCGTCGGTCCGGCCGGGAATCTTCTGGAGCGCGGCGAGCTCCTGCGACTCGAGCGTCTTCGCCTTGTGGGCGAAGGCGTAGAGCTGGGCGGGCGTGACGGGCGAGCCGAACTCCTTCTTCGCCTTCGCGACCCAGACCGCGCAGACCTTGTTCGCGTCGGACGCCCAGGACTGCTGCGCGGACGGTGCGGCGGCGGCGGGAACGGCGGCCGCGAGCGCGGCGGCGACCGGTGCGGCTACGAGGAGAAACCGTCTCATGCGAGCGAGGTATCGGATCGGCAGCCGCGCGCGCGGACACCCGGACGGGTGACTAGAGCCGCGGGAGCAGCGCCGACAGCAGTGTGCGCATTCGGTCGACCGACGCAGCCGCCATCTCGAGCACGTCGGCATGGTCGAGACGGCCGCCGAGGCCGGCGGCGCGGTTCGTGACGAGCGAGAGCCCGAGCACATCGAGACCGGCAGCGTGCGCCGCGATCGCCTCGAGCACCGTCGACATGCCGACGATGTCGGCGCCCATCGTGCGGTAGGCCCGGATCTCCGCCGGCGTCTCGTAGTTCGGGCCCCAGTAGCCGGCGTACACGGCCTCGGGCAGCTCGGGGTCGATCTCGTGGCAGAGCGCGCGCAGCCGTGGGGAGTAGAGGTCGGTGAGGTCGACGAAGTCGGCACCGGCGAGCGGTGACGCGCCCGTGAGATTGATGTGGTCCGCGATGACGACGAGTTGTCCGGCGGGGAGGTCGTCGCGGATGCCGCCGCTCGCGCTCGTCAGGACGACGGTGCGGCAGCCCGCGGCTGCGGCCGTGCGCACCGCGTGCGCGACGAGCGTGACGTCGCGCGACTCGTAGTAGTGCGACCGGCCGGTGAACGCGAGCACGCGGACGTCGCCCGCGCGGAGTGAGCGCGCGGTTCCGCCGTGGCCCTCGACCGCCGGCGCGGTGAAGCCCGGAAGGTCGGAGAGGAGCACGTCCTCGCTGTCGTGAGGCAGATCGGACACGGCGTCCTTCCAGCCCGACCCGAGCACGATCGCAACGTCGTGCGGCCCGAGGGCCTCCGCTGCCGCATCAGCGTCGCGCATCGACACCATCGTCTCATTCCAGCACGAGCGCGGCGATGTGCTCGGCGATTGCCATGCCGGAGGTCGCGCCGGGAGAGGGAGCGTTGCGGACGGCGGTCACCGCACCGATGCGGTGGATGCGGAAGTCGTCGACGAGGCTGCCGTCGGGGTCGAGCGCCTGCGCGCGCACGCCTGCGGGCGCGGGGACGAGGTCGGCGGCGGACAGATCGGGCACGTAGCGCCGCGCCTCCGCCGTGAAGGCGCGCTTCGACAGCGCGCCGTGGAACTCGTGCAGGCCCATGCGCCAATGCCGGCGCGCAAGTGAGCGGAAGCCGCGGTAGCGAAACGTGTCCGCCATGTCGCCGGCGCTGAAGTCGCGCAGCCGGTATCCCTCGCGCGCGAACGCGAGCACGGCGTTGGGGCCGACGTCGACGCCGCCGTGGACGCGTGTCGTGAAGTGCACGCCGAGAAACGGGTACGCGGGATCCGGCACCGGGTAGAGAAGGCCGCGGACGAGCGCCTCGCGCTCCGGTGCAAGCCGGTAGTACTCGCCGCGGAAGGGGACGATCGCCGGCGCGCGCTCGTCGCCCGCGAGGCGGGCGACGCGGTCCGACTGGAGGCCCGCGCAGATGACGAGCCGGTCGAAGGCGAAGGTGTCGTCGCCCGTATGGACGCGCGCGGTCGTCTCATCGCTCCCGATGCCGGTCACCTCGGCGCCGAGATGGATCGTCCCGCCGGCCGTGCGCACGTCGTCGGCGAACGCCTCGGCGAGAGCGCGGTAGTCGGTGATCGCGGTGGTCGGGGAGTGCAACCCTGCGATCCCGGCAGCGTGCGGCTCGATCTCGCGGAGCTCGTCGTTCTCGAGCCAGCGAAGACCGGGGACGCCGTTCGCGGCGCCGCGGCGCTCGAGCTCCCGCAGGCGCTCGACCTCGGCGGCGTCGAGCGCGACGACGAGCTTGCCGCAGTCGCGCACGGGGATGCCTCGGTCCTCGGCGTACGCCCGCAGGAGCCCGACGCCGCGCCGGCACAGCTGTGCCTTGAGCGAGCCGGGCGCGTAGTAGATCCCCGCGTGCACGACGCCGCTGTTGCGGCCGGTCTGGTGGAGCGCCACCTCGGGCTCCTTCTCGAAGACCTCGATCGTCGCACCGGGCTCGAGCTCGGCCAGGCGCCGGGCGACGGCGAGGCCGACGATCCCCGCTCCGATCACTCCGATGCGCATCGGCCCCATCGTGTCATCCCTCGGGCTTCCCCGGATGGGAGCCCGAGCGATGTCGAAGTCTCTAGCCGGTGACGGTGAAGTCGGTCGCGCTCGTTGCCGAGCCGGCCGGATTGAGGATCGTGATCGGGCCGCTCACCGCGCCCGGCGGGATGGTGAAGACGACCTCTGTCGCGCTGACGCTCGTCGGGACGGCGACGATGCTGCCGATCCGCACGCCGATCGTGCCGAGCAGGTTCGTTCCGGTGATCGTGACGGCGGTGCCGATCGGGCCGTCCGCAGGCGCGATGCCGGTGATCGCCGGCGGTGGCGTGACGGTGAACGTGCCGGCGCTCGTGGCGGTGCCGCCCGCCGTTGTGACGGCGATGTGGCCGCTGACGGCGCCGGTCGGGACGACGAGTCTGAGTGTCGTCGCCGAGACGAGCGAGTACGAGCATGCTCTCCCGCCCATGGTCACGGCCGACGCGCCGGACAGGTCGGTGCCGGTGACGGTCACGACCGAGTGGATGGCGCCGCTGCCCGGCGTGAAGCTCGTGACCGTCGGGGTCGCGACGAACGTGAAGCCGCCGCTGCTCGTGATCGTGCCGCCGGGCGTCGTGACGACGATCCGGCCGCTGTGCGATCCGGCTGCGACGACGGCCGTGATCTCGCTGTCGGAGACGGCGGTGAAGCTCGACGCGGCCGTCCCACCGATCATGACCTCGGTCGCGCCGGTGAAGCCGGAGCCGTCGATCGTCACTGTCGTGCCCGCAGGGCCGGTCGCGGGGGCGAAGTCCGAGATCGAGCCGGGCGAGCTCGAGCTCACGACGAACGTGCCGGCGCTCGTCGCGGAGCCGGCCGGGTTGAGGAGCATGATCGGGCCGCTGTCGGCGCCGGGCGGGACCGTGAAGACGACCTGCGTGTCGGTCACGCTCGTCGGGACGGTGACGATGCTGCCGATCCGCACGCCGATCGTCCCGAGCAGGTTCGTCCCGGTGACGGAGACGGGCGTCCCGATGGATCCGTCCGCGGGTGCGAAGCCGGTGATCGCCGGCTGCGGGGCGACCGTTAGGACGTCGGTGCTCGTGGCGGTGCCGCCGGGGGTCGTCACGCGGATGGTGCCGGTGGCGGCCGAGCCGGGGACGGTGAACGTGAGCGTCGTCTCCGAGACGACGTCGAATGAGGCTGCGGTCCCGTCGAGCTCGACGTTCGTCGCGCCGACGAGGTTCGTGCCGGTGACGGTGATGGTCGCGCGCGCGCCTGCGCTCGCCGGCGTGAAGCCGGTGACGGTCGGCGCCGCGAAGAAGAAGCCGTCGCTCGTCGCCGTGCCCGCGGGGACCGCGACGGTGATGTGCCCGGACGCGG
Organism: uncultured Actinomycetes bacterium; assembly: GCA_963802685.1. Classification (GTDB taxonomy): domain Bacteria; phylum Actinomycetota; class Thermoleophilia; order Gaiellales; family Gaiellaceae; genus Palsa-739. Next base: position 16,714 of record CAWDJG010000007.1, on the reverse strand, counting down.
TTCCCGCTGCGACCGTGGCGTCGATCTCCGTGTCGGACACCACCGTGAAGCCGGCTGCCGGCGTGCCGCCGATCGTCACCGACGACGCGCCGGTGAAGCCCGTGCCCGTGATCGTCAGGGCCGTGCCGGCAGGCCCGCCGTCCGGAGTGAAGGCGGCGATCGTCGGCGCGAACGAGAAGTCGCCGCCGCTCGTCGTGCCGCCCGGCGTCGTCACCGCTACCGGGACCGGTCTCGCCGGCGCCGGCGACGGCGGTGATCTGCACGTCGGAGTCGACGGTGAAGCTCTGGACGGCGTTGCCGCCGATCGTCACGGCCGACGCCTGCGTGAAGCCGGAGCCGTCGATCGTCACGGTCGTGCCTGCGCGCCCGGTGGCCGGCGCGAAGCTCGCGATCGCGGGCGTGCCGATCGAGAAGCCGAGGAGGCCGTCCGGGGTGCCGATGCCGGTCGGGCCGTCGTAGCCGGCGGCGCCGCGGCAGATGGTGGATCCGCACGAGCCGTTCGCGCCGGCCCTGACGTCGTGGAGGCTGCGGAGGTGCGCGTACGGGAGCGAGTCGGGGTTCGCGACCGTGTTCGGGTTGGCGGCGAGCGCGTAGGTCGCGGCGATGACGGGCGCGGCGAGGCTCGTGCCGCCGACGACCCACCAGCACGGGTCGGTCGTGTCGTGCGTGTCGTCCGTGCACGAGCTCGACACGGTGTTCCAGACGTACAGCCCCGAATTCGGGTCCGCGTCCGCTGCGACGTCGGCGACGCCGCGGTGCGTACCGCAGCCGGCTGCAGCCCAGCCGGTCGCGGATGCCTGCCACGGCTGCGCGGTCTCGTACGCGCTGCAGCCGCTGCCGGCGCCGGAGACCGGGCTCGTGCCTGGGTCGTACCACGTCGACTCGCCGACATATGCGCCGCTGTCGTGGTCGCTCGTGAGCGTCGTGCCGCCGACGGCGACGACGTCGTTCACGTCCGCGGGGAACTGCGTTCCGCCCGGGAACGCGTCGTCGCCCGATGACGCGACGACGATCACGCCCGCGTGGCGGTACGCGGACTCGTACGTGGTGAAGCCGCTCTCGGGGAAGTCGCTGCTCTCGGCGATCCCGTAGCTGTTGGAGATGACGTCTGCGCCGAGCGCCGCGGCCTCGTTCGTCGCCGTCGCGAGATCCTGCACCGATGCGCTCTGCGCCTCGACGAGGATGATCTTGCAGTCGCGGCAGATGGTGTGGACCGTCTCGACGTCGAGCGAGATCTCGAGCGCCCAGCCGGAGTCGAAAACCGGCAGCGGCGAGGCGGCGCCGTTCTGGTTCACGACGGCGAAGCACGACGGGTCGGCGATGTCGGCGCACGTCGGGAACGAGCCGAATCCCCAGTAGCTGTCGTACTCGTCGAGGTCGTGCTTCACGGACGGATCGCCGAAGGCGTCGACGATCGCCACCGTCTCCGAGTGCGAGCCGGCCGTCGTGGTGGGGAGCTGGTACGCGTCGTGGATCCCGTCCGGCCACATCGGCTGCACGACGTTCGCGTCCGGGGACGCGCCCGTGTTCGGCGACGCCGTCGGGACGACAGCGCTGTGATGGGCGACGACGGCGCCCGAGACGTGCACGTACGCGCCGCTGCTCTTGGCGAGCGCCCAGGCGTCGCATTGCGCAACCGGCCCACGGGCACTCGCATGCGGCGTCGCGCACACCCGCCGCGGGTGCGTGTTCGCGAGCGGCGATGCCTTCGGGCCGGCCGCCGCGGAAGAGCCCGACATCAGAGCCAGCGCGGCCGCAGCCGCGCCGAGGAGTACTCGCATCGTGCCGGTCGCCTGCCTCGCCATCGTCCCCCCGGACCTGTCGCCCTCCGCCGTCACCGCAGGCGGCGTGGGGCAGAGTCAAACGGACTACGATGGAGAAGTCAAGCGGAGTACGATGGGCTTTACAAACGCGGCTAGCCGGTGACGGTGAAGGCGGTGGCGCTCGTCGCCGAGCCGTTCGTCGTGAGCACCTTCACAGGGCCGGATGGAGCTCCCGGCGGGACGGTGAAGGTGACCTCGGTCGCGCTGACGCTCGTCGGCACCGTGACGATGCTCCCCAGCTCGACGCCGACGGTGCCGGCGAGGTTCGTGCCCGTGATCGTGACCGTCGTGCCGACCGGCCCGCTGCCTGGGCTGAGCGACGTGACGGTCGGCGGCGGGAGCACGGTGAAGGTGCCGGCGCTCGTCGCGATCCCGCCTGGAGTCGAGACCTCGATCGCCCCGCTGGACGCTCCCACCGGCACCGTGAAGGTCAACTTCGTCGCCGACTCGGCGCTGAACGGCGCGCTCACGCCGTTGAGCCTGACGCGCGTTGCGCCGTTCAGATCGGTGCCCCTAACCGTCACTGTCGCGTGCGCGCCACCACCGCCCGGGGAGAACGATGTGATCGTCGGCGCCGAGAAGAACGTGAAGGTCGCAACGCTCGTCGCGGTTCCTTCCGGCGTCGTCACCGTGATCTTGCCGGTCGTCGTCCCCGCGGCGACGTTAGCGGTGATCTGCGTGTCGGAGTCGACCGAGAAGCTTTGCGCAGCCGTTCCGCCGAATGTCAGCGCCGTCGCGCCGGTGAAGTTCGAGCCGGCGACTGTCACGCTCGTGCCCGTCGTGCCGACGGTCGGGCTGAACCCGGAGAGGGTCGGAGCTGCTTGCGCTCCGAAGACCGCCGTGACGGACTCGGCCGCTGCCATCGTCACCTGACAGGTCGTGCTACCCGAGCAGCCGTCCGACCAGCCGAGGAATCGCGAGCTGTCGTCTGCTGTGGCCGACAGCGAGACGATGGCGCCCTGGTCGAAGGCGGCGCTGCACTCGGTCGAGCAGTCGATGCCCGCGGGTGTGCTCGTCACGACTCCACTGCCGCCCTGCTCTTCGGCATCGATGCTCAGACGCGGTCGGGGTGTCGCACCGAACTCGTAGGCGCCCATGTCGGGGAGACCGACGCGAGCTCCGCCGTCGAGATCGAAGGTCGGCGCGGAGATGCTCGTTCCGGCGTCGATCGCCGGGCTCGCGGCTGCGAGGCGGTAGTTGCCGTCCGCTGCGTCGACGAAGAGCGGGTCGGCCGCGATGTTGCCGTTCGTCCCGGCAAAGCCCGGCTGCTTCGTGACCGACGACTGGACATCACTCGTCGTGATGTCGCCGTTGAACGGCCACCCAGGCCCCCAGAAGATCGTGTTGCGGACATCGATGCCGGTCACGCTGTTTCCGGTGCCGCCACCGTACGTGTCGGCGGTCGACAACGCGGAAGCCGCCAAGGTGCTGACGACGGTGTCGTTGGTGATCTCCACGCCGTTCACGTGGTTGTCGGAGGCGTTGCTCTCGCCGCCGCCGAAGAGGAAGATCGACGGTTGGTCGCCGACGAGGAGGTTGTCGACGATTTGCGTGTCGTCGATGCTGTTTCCCGTCGCATTCGACGCTCCGCCCGTGAGCGTGATGCCGCTCTGCCGGGAGCCCATGTTGAAGACGTTCTGGTCGATGACCGTGCCTGTCATCACGTTCCCGGACGCGAGGTCGCCGAAGGCGAGCGTTCCGATCCAGATCGGGTTCCACGACTCGTCGAAGACGTTTCTCGAGATTCGCGTGTCGACGATCTGGTCGCCCGTCGCAGTCGAGTCGATCCAGCGATCGCCGCTCGTGGCAGGCTGCAATTCGACGCTGAAGGAGATCCCCTCGAAGTGATTGCCCTCGATCGTCAGGTCGTCGATCGACGAGTTGTCGGCCCAGTTCTGCGCGAGGATCGCGTCGCCGTCGTCCGTCCCGTTCGTGTTCGTGAACGTGTTGTCGCTGATGCGGACGCGGTCGATCGCTGCGTCCCCGTTCGTGATCGCGATGCGGTGGGCGGACGAGTCGGAGAGATTGGCGAACGTGTTCTCGTCGACGTCGATGTCGCTGACGGTCGAGGGGCCAGGGGTGCTGAGGCACGGCGAGTCCGACGCCGATCCGCCGCGACCGGTCCCGCCGCGGATGAGCAGTGAGACCACGCCGCCGGGCCCGCCGCCGAGGAACGCGAGGCGGCGGACCGTCACGTGCGACGCCTCGACGAGGAAGATCGAGCAAGCGGGAAACGTGGCGCTGGCGACGACCGTCACCCCGGGCAGACCACCTGACATGAGTCCCACGATCGTCAGCCCGTCGTGCGTGAGGAGAAGAGGCGCGACCTGCGTCAGCTGAATCGTGCCGCCGGCGAGAGCGTTCGCGAACTGCACGTAGACGTGCGAGCCGGCCGGTGCGTTGTCCGCCGCGAGGACCGCCTCGCGGAGGGAGATGCCGTCGGTTCCCGGATGCGCGAGCAGGGAGGCGGGCGATGACGTGTCGCCGTTGACGACGTCGTCCACCGTCGAGACGACGATGCTCTCGTTCGCCTGCGTGGCTCCTGCAAAAGCGAACCCAGCGGCGAGCAGCACGGCGAGAGCGCCCAGCGCTATCGAGCTGCGCTTCGCCCCGGTGACGACGATGCCTATCCGGTCACCGTGAACGTGTCGATGCTGGTGGCCGAGCCACTGGTGGCGAGGATCCTGATCGCGCCGCTTGGAGCTCCAGGCGGGATGGCGAACGTGACGCTCATCGCGCTGACGCTCGTCGGCACGGTGACGATGCTGCCGATCTGCACACCCACCGTGCCCTGCAGGTTCGTGCCGGTGATGGTGACGGGCGTGCCGACCGGGCCGCTGCCCGGGCTGAGCGACGTGATCGTGGGCGGCGGTAGCACGGTGTAGGAGCCGACGGCGGTGGCGACGCCGGCCGGGTTCGTCACCGAGATCGTCCCCGTCACGGCGCCGGCGGGCACGGTGAACGTGAGCTTGCTGTCGGAGACGACGGTGAACGCGGCGCTCGTCCCGCCGAGCGCGACGTGCGTCGCGCCGGTCAACCCGGAGCCGTTCACGGTCACGGTCGCGCGGATACCGCCTTGCCCAGGCGTGAAGCCGCTGATGGTTGGAACGGCGAAGAACGTCTGCGCGCTCGTCCCGCTTCCGCCGAGCCCGGCGACGGTGATCTTCCCGGTCGTATGGCCCGCCGGCACGGTCACGGTCAGGTGCGTCGCCGAGTCGACCGTCACCGACGCGGCCGCGATGCCGTTGAACGACACCGTCGGCTTCGCCGGGTAGGTGGCGACGAAGTTGCTCCCGTCGATCCCGATCGAGTCTCCCGGGCCGCCGCCCGCGGGCGAGACGGCGGAGATCGTCGGTGCACCCACCTGGAAGCAGTCCCCGATCGCGTTGCTCCAGACGGTCGGGACCTCGTACGGGTGCGTGGCCATCAGCGTGTTGTCGTTCGCCCCGATCTGCGATCCGTACGACGCGAAGCACTTCCCGCCTGCGTCCTCGCCCTCCGCGTCGGCCCACCCGTCCCCGAGCGGATCGGTGGCGGTACCGGAGATGACCGCGCTCATCAGGCCGATCGAGATGTCCGCGTCTCCGGTCGGCTGCGGCTCGACGACGTTCGCCGGTCCTTCGTGGCAGGCGGTGGTCTCCCAGGGGATCACGCCGTAGATCGTGTTTCCCGTCGTCGAGAAGTGATAGGCGCAGTAGGCGTTGGTGGAGCAGACCTCGTCGGACGAGTCGAAGCATGACGTCGTGCCCGGCGGGAGCACGAAGAGGAAGAGATTCGAGAGCCCCGTCGGCCAGCCCTTGCCGAAGATCGCCGTGCTGAGCTCGCTCTGAACGAAGTCATCCGTGACGGCTGCCGTTCGCGGAACCGCACCCAAGTCGAAGTACCCGCCGTACGCGACGTCGTAGAGGGCCGGGCCGCCGGAGTCGGAGTACTGCGGAAGTGCGGCGAAGGCGTTCGTCGTCTTTCCGCTGTCGGAGCCGAGATCCTGGATGTACTGCTCCACAGCCGGTGCGAAATCGATCGGGAACGCGCAGAACTCCCTCTCCGGACTGCACCCCGAGCTCGGATCGTAGAACACGAGGTGCACCGTGATCGAGTGCATGACGGGCCCGCCGCCATAGACGAGCGGCTCCGTCGGGAAGAACCCTCCGCCCGCACCGGTGGAGCTCGGTGCGAGCCTCGCGGCGGGACGCAGCACGATCTCCCGCTTCACGTGCACGGGCGGCGCGCCGGTGCCTGAGGGCGGCGCCGACGCGGCCGCCGAGGCGACCACGATCGCGAGGACGGCGAGCCCGGCCACCATGAATCCGATTCCGCTCAGCCCGCGCCTCCGCAACCGCATGCGCCCGACATTACGCCGCTATGGCAAACGCGAGAAGGGCCTGTTCAGAAGCCGCCTACTGCTGTAGCTTCCGTCACGAGCGTTGGCGTCGCCGCTTGCACCACAATCCTGCGGCGGTTCGTGTCTGTGGTGAGGTGGGAGGCAACGTGCGCCGTCTGCGGTTGGATCTTCTCGGTGTCGTGGCGGTGCTCGCTGTTGCGGCTTGCGTGCTGTCGCTTCCGGCCGCCGTACGGGCGACTTCGGTGCTCACGGTCACGACGACGCTCGACAGCGGGCCCGGTTCCCTCCGGCAGGCGATCACGGACGCGAACGCGGCTCCGGGAAGCTCGATCGTCTTCGACATTCCGCTGAGCGATCCGGGCTTCACCGGGCAGTGGTTTGTGATCCAGCCGCTGACGGCGCTGCCCCCGCTCACTCAGAGCTCGACGACCATCGACGGCTCGACGCAGACAGGAAACACGAATCCGACCGGCCCTGCGATCGAACTCGACGGCCGCTTCGCGTCTGGGACAGGGTTGACGATCTCGTCGTCGAACGACGTCGTCCGCGACCTCTCGATCGACCGCTTCCAGGCCCCGGCGTCGCAGACGCCGGGCGGGATCCAGGTCAACGGCTCCCAGACGCTGATCACGCAGTGCTTCATCGGAGCGGACCCTTCCGGTGTTCTCGCAGGTAACGGCAACAACGGCATTTCCTTCGGTTCGGATTCGAACCAGATCATCGGGAACCTGATCGCCGACAACAGCGCGGTCGGGATCGGCAACTTCAGCGGCAACGACAACGTGATCCAGGGCAATCGCATTGAGCACAACGGCCTCATCGGAATCGACACGGGCGGTGGCGGCACCCTCATCGGCGGAACCGGGCCTGGCCAGGGCAACGTCGTCTCGGGCAACGGCAACGGCGGCATCGGCATCGAGGGAAGCGGCGTCATCGTCCAAGGGAATCTCATCGGGACCGATGCCACCGGAGAGTCCGCCGAGGCAAACGGCGGCACCGGCGTCAGCGTGATCGGCGAAGACGCCACCATCGGTGGTACCACACTGGCCGCACGCAATGTGATCTCCGGCAACGTTGTTTCCGGCGTTTCCGTCGACGGGAGCGCGGACGGCACCACGGTGGAAGGCAACTACATCGGCACGGACGCCGCAGGTACCGCGGCGCTCGGTAACGCGGTCGGCAACTGTGGATGCGATCCCGCGTACGCAGGGATCTCCATCTCAGGGGCCCCCACGGGAGCCTCGCAGATTGCAATTCGCGGGAATCTCGTCTCGGGTAACGGCAGCCCGGACATCGACGCCCTCAACACCGGAGCTGCGGTCATAACGATCCAGGGCAACCTCATCGGAACGGACGCGGGCGGGACGGAGCACCTCAGCAGCGGCGGCGTCTCGCTGCTCGCGAACGTCACGGACGCCCTCATCGGAGGGTCGACGTCCTCCACGCGAAACGTCGTCGGCAGCGTCTTCGTCGGCACGGGATCCACCGGCACGGTGATCTCGGGCAACTACATCGGCACGGACGCCGCCGGTACGGCGATGTGGCCGGATCAGCACTCGGGAGTAGGACTTGCACCGGGATCCTCGAGCACAACCGTTGGTGGCACGACCGCCGGCGCCGGCAACCTCATCGAGAGCGGCAGCGGATTCGGTGCAGTCGTCGTGAGTGGCACCGTCACGGGAACGACGATCCAGGGGAACCTGATCGGCACGGACGCGACGGGTGCGCACGCGATCGCAAGCACAGTCCCTACCGGGACCGGCGTGCTCATCCAGGGCGACGACAGCACGGTCGGTGGCGCCGCGTCGGGGGCGCCGAACACGATCGCGTTCAACGGCGAAGACGGCGTCGCCGTGGCGAGCGGATCGGGCAATGCGATCAGCCGCAACAGCATCTTCGCGAACGGCGGCCTCGGGATCGATCTCGGCAGTGACGGCGTGACGCCGAACGATCCGGGCGACACCGACTCGGGGCCGAACAATCTGCAGAACTTCCCTGTGCTCACGTCGGTTGTCGCCTCGAGTGGTCACGTCACGGTGATGGGTTCGCTGGATACGGCGAATCCGCATGCGGCCACCGTCGAGTTCTTCGCCAATCCGCAGCCGGATCCGGGCGGCGACACATCCGGGTACGGCGAGGGAGCGGTCTTCCTCGGGACCGCTACTCCCGCTGCGAACGGGAGCTTCACCGCGACACTCCCCTCGGTCGCGCCGGGCGCGCTCATCAGCGCGACGGCGACGGACGCCAGCGGGAACACCTCCGAGTTCGCCCTCGACATCGTGCTCGCGTCCACCGCCGCACCCACGGTCGCATCGTTGAGCCCCGATCACGGACCGGCGGGGACGAGCGTGACGATCACCGGCTCGGGCTTCGCGGGAGCGACGGCGGTCGCCTTCGGAGGGACCGCCGCGCAGAGCTTCGCCGTGGGGTCGGACTCGACGATCACGGCGACGGTCGCTGCCGGAACCTCGACCGGCCCCGTGAGCGTGACCGGCCCCGGCGGTACGGCGACGAGCAGCGCGCTCTTCTACCTGCCGCCGACGGTCGGCGGCTTCAGTCCGACGAACGCCGCGGAGCGCGCAACGGTCACCGTGACGGGCACGAACTTCACCGGCGCGACCCAGGTGCAGCTCGGCGGCGTCGACGTTCCGTTCAGCGTCGCCTCCAACGTCAGGCTCACGTTCACGGTGCCGGTCGGCTCCGCCGGCGGGACGATCCACGTCACCGCCCCCAGCGGAAGCGCTACGACCGCCGGCAGCGTGACGATCCTGCCGCCGCCCGCCATCACCTCCATCGCACCCCTGAGCGGACCGGTCGGCACGACGGTGACGATCACGGGCACGAACCTCGGCGGCACGGTCGGCGTCATGCTCGGAAGCGTCGTGACGGTCCCGACGAGCGTCAACGGGACGACCGTGACGTTCACCCTCCCGCCGGGTGCTGCGACCGGTCACCTCAAAGTGCTCACGACCAGCGGGTCCGCGACGAGCACCGACACGTTCACCGTCACTGGTTAGGACGGGCGCGCCGCCTCGCGACTCCGGCTACGCGTCGCCGGGCACGTCGATCGGGCGCCGGCGCTTCTGCGGGGTGCGTGCGAGCACCCGCCACGCAGTCGCGAACGTGACGGATCCGATTGCCGCCACGTACATCGTCGAGGCCCAGCGCATGCCGCTGTCGCTCCCAGCGGCGATGCCGTGGAGCGTCGCCGACGCGAAGACTGCGTACGTCGCCCAGTGGAGTCGTCGCCAGGTCTTCGTGCCGATCCACCGGCGCACGAAGAACGAGGCGTAGATGACGAGCATGAGCTCGGCGGCGGCAACGCCGGCTCCCGTCCAGGCCGACCGGTACGAGATCCGGCCGGGAACGAGGAGACCGAGGACGTCGATGTGTATCGACGTGTCGTTGAGGAGTGCGATTCCGTGCGCGCCGACAGCGACGAGCGCGAGGAGCGCGAGGAAGCGGTGGAGATCGGTCACGTTCGACGGCTTCACAGCCTTTCCGAATGGCCTCGATCTGAGCACGAGCCCGGCGAGCACGGAGCACACGAGCAGGAGATACGCGACGAGTCCGCTCGCACGAGCCATGACCCAGAACGTCGGATCGGTTCTCACACCAGACCTCCCCATCCGACGGTTCGCCCGTCCTCGGTGACGAGCAGGCACGGCACCTGCTCCTGCGCGGCCTCCTCGAGCGCGGCGCTCTCGCCTGCGAGGAAGAGCGCCTTCGCGCGCACTTCCGCGTCGACCGCATCCGCGCCGACCGCCGTCACGCGGACGAGATCGCTCGTCGACGGTGCTCCGGTGCGCGGATCGATGAGGTGGTGGCGCTCTTCGCCGTTGCGGCGCCAGCGGCGTTCGTCGCGTCCCGAGGTCGCGATGCCGCCGCGTCTGAGGCCGAGCGTCACCGACCCGGTCGCGGTGTCGGCGGCGATCGGCCAGCATCCGGGGGCGGGCGTGCCGCGAACGGCGATGTCGCCCGCCGCGTTGACGAGGCAGGGAGCGTCGGCGGCGCTGTGCAGGAGCCGACAGCAGCGCTCGGCCGCCCAGCCCTTGACGATTCCGCCGAGATCGAGCCGCGCGCCGTGCTCGAGCTCGACAACGCGGCGTTCGCGATCGACGTGCACGCCGCCGCCGCAGGCGGGCGGCTGCCGCTCCGCCGCGAGAGCGTCGCGCTCGACGAGCGCGAACGTCCGGTCGTAGCCCGCGGCGACGACCGCATCGTGGACCGTCGGGTCGAACCGGCCCTGCGTCCGTTCGCGCGCAGCGAGGGAGAGCTCGACCACCTCCAGCATCTCCTCGCTGCATCGAGCTGTTGTCGCCGCGTTCAGCCGGGAGAGCTCGGAGTCTTCGCGGAAGCGGGAGAAGACCGCGTCGAGGCGCCGGAACTCCCGCTCCACGGCGGGGAAGCCGCCTCCGTCGTCGCCCTCGACGAGGCATTCGATCTCCACTCCCATCGAGCGGAAGCGGTGCCTGCTCAGGGTCGAGGCGCTCAATGGGAGCTCTTCGTCCGCGTCACCGGGGGCGAGCTCACGGGTGCGACGGGCGGGGGAGGCGGAGGAGGGGGCGGTGGCGGCGGAGACGGGGCCGGCGGAGGGGGCGTAGGTGTGGCGGGAGCGGCCGGTGCCGGAGGCGTCGCCGGCACCGTCGGCGTCTGAGTCGCCTGCGGCCGAGGGCGTCGAGGTCGGGTGCGTGCGCTGCGGGGCGACGGTCCCGGTCGCGGCGACCGTCGCCGGCCGCGGTTCGGAGCCGGTGGTGGCCGGCGCCGAGACGTAGACGACGCGACGTGCCGCAACCTGCGCAGCCGCGACGCTCTGGGCGTATCTCGCGCGCGCGAGGGCGATCTGCCGTCTGCGGATCTGCAGCTCGCGGTCGTAGCGCGTCCACCGAACGGCGACGAGCTTCCTGATCGACGCTGCCTCGCGCTGAAGTCGATGCTGCCTTGCCGCGAGCGCGAGCAGGCGGCGGTCCGCCGTCGGCGTGCTCGGGGAGCTGCTCCACGGGTGGGCAGCGATCGTCGCCCAGAGGAGGAAGAAGACGAGGACCGTGATGCACCCCGCGTAGAGGCGAAGCGTGTGGTTGCGCATCGTCAGTCCCCTCCGTCGCCGTGGTCGTCGCCGGAGCCGGAGCCGGAGCCGGCCGGTTGGCGAAGCCGGCGTGCTCGAGGTCGAAACGGCCTCCACTACGGCCTGCCCGGTCCCCTGAGCCGCCTGCTGCTGCTGTGGGAGGACGACCGTCGCCGCAGGGGTGACCGGAGCCGGCCCGGACGCGACGACGTGGGTGCGATGCGCCGGCTTCGGAAGTGCGATCTGGACGTGCGCGGCGGGAGGCGGAGGCGCGGGCGCGGCGCGGTAGACGGCGCGGCGACGACGACCACGCGGGGCGGCGGCACCGGGACGGCGTGGAGCTTCGGAACGTGCGGAAGCGCGGGCGGGCGCTGCGCGCGAGCGTGCACGAGCGCGGTCTGGTACCGGTCAAGGGCTGCGCGCCGCGCCGCGACGACCGAGGAAGGGACGGCCGCAGCGCGCTTGGCGGACGCCTGGCCGAGCCGCACGGTGCGCGTGGCGGCGACGGCGCCCGCGACGGCGCACGCGGCGATGAGCAGGGAGACGACGAGGGCGTTGCGACGACTCAAGGAAACCTCCGCAGGTCGGGGAACGACCATGAGATCCGGCGGAGCAGGGAAATCTCACGCCGCTCTGAGGAAGCTTTGCGATTCACACAGGGAGCGTCAGCCGGAGGGCTGATGCTTGACGATCCCCACATTCCCGCATTGACGATTGGCGGCAGCCGCAGATAATTGAGTCAGGGCTGCAGCGAGTTGAACACCTCCAAAATCCTCGCCGTCGCCAGCATCCTGTGTGCGTGCTCCATGGGCCTGGCCGTCGCTGCGGCGTCCTCTTCGTCTCCGCTCGACCAGACCTTCGGCTCCAGTGGGGTCGCGACGCTCGCCGTCGCGGGACAGACCGTTCATGCGTTCGGCGGTACGGCGCAGACCGACGGCAAGGCGATCGTCGCCGGCGCCACGACCACGTCGAATGGCAACGGGACCGATTTCTTCGTCGCCCGCGTCGGCGTGAACGGGAGGCTCGACCCGGCGTTCGGTGGTTCGGGCGAGCTCGCGACGGACGTCGCCGGCCTGCACCAGGACGATCTGGCGGACACGGCCACGGTCGCGAACGACGGGGCGACTCTCGTGGGCGGGTCGACGACGACCGCCGGCGGGACGTACTCGGCCGTCGTCGCCCGCTACAGGCCCGATGGCTCGCTCGATACGACGTTTGCGAGCAACGGCTTCTACATTCACGCGTATCCGGACGGCGCGTCGAACGCCGTCTTCGCCGAAGAGGTGAGCGGGATCGCAGTCGATTCGAGCGGCCGAATCGTCTTCGTCGTGCCCGATCTCGACGGCAGCGGCTTCGCGGTCACGAGACTCCACGCCGACGGCTCGGTCGACACGACCTTCGGGACGCAGGGGACGGTCTCCGTCGGGTGTGGCTGCGACGAGGAGTTCGCTTCGACCGTGCTCGTACAGCCCGACGGCAAGATCGACATCGGCGGGTCGGCGTTGGGGACCGTGCGGGTGTGGCGTTTCACGAGCGCGGGGCTCGAAGACGGCGTGATGTCTGGCCCGTTCGACCCGAATGGGTCGATCGCCACCGCTTGGGGGATGGTCGAGCAACCCGACGGTCAGATCGTCGTCGCCGGAGGCATCGGGTTCACCGGCGGTGCGTCGAGCAACGAAGCGTTTGCGCTCACGCGCTTCACGCCGGACGGTCAGCTCGACACGTCTTTCGGCACCGACGGTATCGCCGCCGTCCAGCTCGGCCTCCACGACGACGAAGCCGAGTCGCTCGTCGCGAATCCCGACGAGACCCTCACCGCGGTCGGTGTGGAGGGCGTGACCGAAACAGCATCGACGTGGACGACGAGGTTTGCGGTCGTGCACTTCACGAAGGACGGCGCCCTCGATCCGAAGTTCGGCAGCACGGGAGTCGCACGCGGGCCTGGTACGGGGTTCGCGACCGGCGCCGCGATCCTGGGAGACGGGCGCGTGTACGCGTTCGGCTACCGCGGGGCGGCGGCCCAGGTCATGCGATTCACGGCTGCGCCGCCTGCCGTTGCGTTCACTCCCGGGCCGGTCGAAGCCGGCGACGTGGTGCAGGTTACGACGGACGACGCCGCCCACATCTCGAGCGTGCATATCGGCGGCGTCGTCGTTCCCCAAGCCGACATCACGGTCACGTCTCCGTCACGGTTCACGTTGACGGTGCCGGACACGGTCGTGACCGGAAAGGTGACGGTCACCACGCCCGGCGGAACGGCTACGAGCGCGACCATGCTGTCCGTCGCGCCAACCGTCGTCTCGCCGAACCCCAGTCCTCCGATGTCGACGGGACAGTCGCTCGTGATCACCGGCAAGAACTTCACCGGCGCAACGTCGGTGAAGGTCGAGGGCGTGCCGTGGGCGTTCCACGTGAACTCACCACTGCAGATCACGGCGACGGTTCCGAGCTCGGCGATCGCGGGCATGCTCACCGTCACGACCGCGGGAGGCGACGCGGGCATGACGCCGGAGGTTTGCGTCCAACCGCAGGTGACGTCGGTGAGTCCCCTCACCGGCAAGGCCGGGACGGTCGTCTCGATTGCCGGGAGCGGGCTGGGGAACGGGCCTTCGATGTTGGGGGCCTTCACGTCTCTCGGCCAAGAGGTGTCGTCGACGGCACATCTGATGCGGGTCGCGATCGGCGACGACGTCGGTCTGCAGCCGATCGTCGTGCAGAGCTGCGGCGATCCCGTGTCCTACGGGCAGTCGTTCAAGGCAGTGCCGACGATCACCGAGATCGGTGCCGGGACGAATCCCGGCAACCTGCGCGTCCTCGGGTCGAACTTCGTCGGCGTCACGAGCCTGACCTTCGCCGGCGTCAATGTTCCCTTCACGCGAGTGAGCGCCACACGACTCGACGTCGAAGCCACTCCGGCGGGTGCCGATGTCGGGAACTGGGTCGTCACGACGCCGGCCGGCAGGGCGACGTTCGCTTTCCAGGCTGCGCCGGCCATCGTCTCGCTCCGTCCGAGCAGCGGTCCGACGGGAACCCTCGTGACAGTGAGAGGGTCGGCCTTCGAGCACACGGTGCAGGTGATCCTGGCCGACGGCACGCACCCGCAGCTGAGCGTGCCGTTCACGGCGGTGTCTTCGACGGAGATCACCTTCACGGTTCCGAGCTCGGCTTTCTCCGGCGTCGTGTACATCAGGACCGCCGGCGGCTACTCGAGCGACGTCGTTCGACTAGTGGTGACACCCACGATCTCGAGCTTGTCTCCTGCGAGCGGCCAGCAGCAAACGAAGCTCACGATCGAGGGCAGCGGGCTCGCGAGCGTCAACCAGGTCACATTCGACGTCGGCGCCGCCGACGCCGTGACCCGGAGCCCGGACAGCGTGAGTCCGAACGCGGTGACTGTCTACGTCCCCTGGAACGCTCACACCGGGCCGATCGGGGTGTCGGGGCCGGACGGGAGCGCGACGAGCGCCAAGCTCGAAGCGTCCGGAAACCGGGCGAAGGTGGCGCAAGGCCACGTGTTCACGATGACGCGTGCGTTCTACTCGGTGAGTCCCGCGAACGTCATGCCGGGAGACACCGTGACGATCACCGGCGTCGGGTTCACGGGGACGACGAGGGTGCGCTTCCAGGGAGCCGATCCGGTCGCTGCGTCCGGCGTCACCGACACGTCCGTCAGCGCAGTGGTGCCTTCAGGGGCCGTTCGCGACGCCGAGGTCTATCTCGAGACCTCGCACGGCGAGCTCGACACAGGCCTCGGAGTGCTGAGCGTCAGCGCGACCAACGGCGGAGAGGAGCTCGGACTGATGGTCCTCACCGGCGACGGGCTCCACGCCGTCACCACGGTGGACTTCACAGCGTCCGGCGGCGGATATACGCGCTCCTCGAATGTCGAGAGCTATCTATACGGAAGCGACTACGACGTCCGGGCGGCGATCCCCGCCGACGCCGTGACAGGCCCGGTGCGCTTGGGCGATGCGCAGGGAAACTTCGTGACGACTCAGAGGATCTACGTCGTTATGCGCATCACGTCGGTGAGCGAGGCATCTTGGAGCCCGGGCGACACGGTGACGATCACCGGCTCTGGCCTGGCGGGCGGATCCGCTCGCCTCAACGGAGAGACATGCACGCTCGTCAGCCACAGCGACACGACGGTCACGTTCATCGTCCCGGCCGATGCGACCAACGGTCACCTCGTAGTGTTCGCCACCGCGGGGAGCTACGACCTCGGCGAGTTCGACCGGACGTAACCCCTTCACCGTGGACTCGCGACTACCGTCGCGTACATGAGCGGAAGAATCGTCGTCCGCACGAACCTTGACCCTGCGGGTAAAGATCTCTAGAACCCCGCGCACAGCAGTCAGCACTCAGCTTTACCGTGGTCGTCAGAGGGTCGTTGCTCCCGCAGGGGCGGCGTTGCCTGAGCCTAAGTGAGGAGAGTGAGCCGCGAATTTGCCCCGGCTAGGAGTCACGCTCGCACTCGTGAGTTTCCTCGTGGTCGCGTGCGGTGTCGTCGCGACGCCATCGCTCGATGCCTCGATTGCGCGCGCGCGTGCGACATGCCCGACCGCGCTCGACCCGGGGGCGAATCCGGCTGCGGCGATCGCAAGAGCAGTTCCTACGTTCATCCGGACGAGCTACCGCGACCTAGACACGAAGTCGTACCGAGTGTCCGGGATTGTTTCGCTCGACGACTCGACACTGGCCGGCCAACAGGTGGAGAAGCTCGCTCGCGTCGCCACTCGCCTATGCGGCTTTGCGATCGCTCGGCGAATGTGGCTCGTGTTCTTCGAGTTTCCGTTCGGCCCCGACGTCAACCACGGACGAAGCGCCGCGTACGTTGCTCTCACCGCAAAGGGATGGGTCGTGTGGAGGCGCTACTTCCGCGGGTGACGTTGACGTGGGGCGACTCTGAACGCCAACCCGCCACGGGCTGTCGATGAAGGCGACCCTCACTCTGGGTGCTTCGGTAGCCGCCGCAACCCTCGCCAGTTGCGGCGGCCATCAATCCGCTCTGCCCGCAGGTCCTCTCGCTGGATCCGTTCAGGGATCGGCGGCGGAATTGGTGCCGGTCGACCCAGGTCAGACCGCCTCGTTCGGACTCGCGCTCTTGAACTCGAGCGCGAACCCGGTCGTTCTCGACCGAGTCGAAGGAGTCGTCGAGCAAGGCGCGATCGACGTCGTCGGAATCGGAATCGCACACCATCCCGATTCGATGATCGGATCGGCTCTTGACTTCCCCCCGAAGGCGATCGGCGTTCCTTTGCGCGCCCCGTCAAGGGCTGGGTCGTCGCAGCCCACGAGAACGATGACGACCTCATCTTTGGCCTGCGCATGCCACGTCTCCGCATCGACTATCACGCAGGAGCAACGCGGTACTCCGTGCTTCTTCCCTACGGGATGGAGGAGTGCGCACCGACAGCGCACTGGTTGAAGGCCGGGTGCCCTCTGCCGAACGTGCCGTAGAAGCGCGGGAGTGAACGAACGAGT
>CAWDJG010000006.1:0-363724 GCA_963802685.1 uncultured Actinomycetes bacterium | reverse complement strand
GGAAGGCGGTCGCGCACCTGTACGGCATGATGGCCGCCTACGCGATGGTGGATGCGCTGACGCACGCCGGCCGCAACCCGACGCGGGCGGGCCTGCTGAAGGCTGCGACCCACCTGAACGAGACGAATCCGTTCCTGCTCCCCGGCCTCACCCTGACCACCTCGCCGTCGAACTACTACCCGATCGGCAAGACGTATCTCGTGCGCTACGAGCACGGATTCTGGAACGTGCTCGGCAAACCGTTGAAGGCCTCGTGAAAGGACCGCAGATGAGAAGAGGGTTCACGCTCGCGATCACGACCGCCGCAGCGCTCGTGCTCGCCGGCGTCGCATTCGCCGCGAACACCGCGTCGATCTCCGTCTCCCACTCGCCGATGGCGACGTCGAGCACGGAGTCGACGACGATCCACGTGGCGATCCCGCAGGCGACCGATCCGATCGCGCGCATCGCGATCTACGTGCCGGCGGGCTACTCCGCGAACCTGAGCGCAGGCGCCGGGACGACGATCGGCCAGGTCGGCGCGTCGGCGTTCGCGCACGACACGGGCCTCGTGCTGCCGCTTTCCGGCGACGTCGTGACCGACAGCGTCGCCGCGCACGCGTCCGACGCCGCGGCCTGCCTCGGCGGCGCGGCCGCGGCAGTGTGGAACCTCAACCTCAGCGTCGCGGGCCAGACGGTGCAGGTGCCGCTGTACGTGAGCGCGACGAGCGGCGCGGAGACCGCGCTCGGCTCGTACAAGATGGTCATCTGCCTGCCGCCGCCGGACGTTCCGGTCGGCACGCCCGGACGCGCCGTCTTCGGCGTGCAGGTGCTCGACGCGGTCTTCACAGTGAAGGGCATCTTCACGACGCCGAGCGCTCTGCGGGAACGCAGGGATGGCAGGCGCTGTTCACGCCCTATAACCCCGGCGTGGGCACCGTCAACGCGGTCGGCACGTTCGAGGCGCAGGCGCTCGTCGGCCTCCCCGTCGTCGCGAAGGCGAAGGCCGTCTCCGTGAAGCACAAGACGTACAAGGTCACCGGCGTCGTCACCGCCGGCGGCACCGGCGCGGCCGGCGTCTCCGTCAAGCTCTACCGCGGCACGTCGAGCGGCAAGCTCGTCGCCGCCGGCAGCGTGACGACAGGCGCGGGCGGGACGTTCTCGTTCAGCGGCAAGCTCGGGAAGAAGCCGCTGTTCTTCCAGGTCCGGGCGAAGGCGAGCGAGCACACGACGGCGTGCGTCTCGCCGCTTCCGGCGACGGTCGCCCCGGCGGGGTGCGCGGGCGCGACACTGTCGGGATGGGACGCGACCAGCGCGACGGTGAAGGTCAAGCCGTAGTTCGGATAGGCACCTGCTCCTGGGCGGACGAAGCGCTTTCGAAGTACTTCTATCCGCCGAAGCTTCCCGCCCGGGAGCGGCTTGCCTGGTACGCGGACCACTTCGACACGGTCGAGGTGGACTCGACGTACTACCGGCTTCCCGGCGAATCCATGGTCGAAGGCTGGGCGGAGCGCACTCCGCCCGGCTTCACCATGCACGTGAAGGCGTTCGCACTCATGACGCGGCATCCCGTGAAGGTCGAGGTGCTTCCCGAGGATCTGCGCGGGGAGATGCCCGTCGACGAGCGCGGGCGCGTCGACCGGCCGCCGCGCGAGCTGCGCGGCGAGGTGTTCCGCCGCTTCCTCGACGCGCTCGAGCCGCTGCGCCGCGCCGGCAAGCTCGGCGGCATCCTCTTCCAGTTCCCGTCGTACGTCGTGTTCAAGGACGAGCTGCTCGACTACCTCGAGTGGGCGCGGGAGCAGCTCGGCGATGACGAGATGCTCGTCGAGTTCCGTCACCGCTCGTGGCTCGAGGACGACGCGCGCGCCGAGACGCTCTCGTTCCTCGAGCGGATCGAGGCGGCGTACGTCACCGTCGACGCGCCGCGTTCGGACACGGCGAAGAACCTCGTCCCGACAGTGCCGGCGGTGACGTCGAACACCGCGTACGTCCGCTTCCACGGTCGCAACCTCGGGACGTGGAACAAGCGCGGCGGCTCGGCGGCGGAGCGCTTCGACTACCTGTACCCGGACGCGGAGCTCGAGGAATGGGCGCCGACGCTGAAGGAGCTCGCGGGCCAGGCGCAGCAGGTGTTCGCGCTCTTCAACAACAACGCGTCGTCGGACGATCCGGAGAATCCGCTCGGCCGCGTGTCACAGGCAGCGACGAATGCGCGGCAGCTGCGTAGGCTTCTCGACGTGAACGGCATCGCGGCGAGCGGAGGCGCCACATGAGAGTCCTCTCGGTGGTCCACGGCCCGGAGGCGCGCGCGGAGCTGTTCGAGCCGGTCGTCGAGCGGGCCGGCCACCACCTCGACGAGTGGAGCTTCTCGTGGGGCCGCCGGCCGCCGCGGCCGCTCGAGTCGTACGACGCGTACCTCGTCTTCGGCGGCGCGATGCATCCCGACCAGGAAGACACGCACACGTGGATCCCGGACGAGCTCGCGTGGCTCGAGACCGTCGTCGCGGACGGGCGGCCGGTGCTCGGCGTCTGCCTCGGCGTCCAGCTGCTCGCGCGGGCCGCTGGCGCGCGCGTGTGGAGGCTGCCGGAGCCGGAGATCGGCTGGATCGACGTCGAGGTGAACGACGCCGGCGCCGCGGATCCGGTGCTCGGCGCGATCCCGCGCCGGTTCCCGGCGCTCGTGTGGCACCACTACTCCTACGACGTGCCGGCGGGCGCGGTCGAGATGGCGCGCACCGACCGCACGACGCAGGCGTTCCGCCTCGGCGACGCGTGCTGGGGCGTCCAGTTCCATCCCGAGGTGACGGCGCTGCAGCTCGATCGGTGGATCGAGGACTTCGAGGACCCGCCGCCCGACCCGGAAGGCCTGCGCGCCGAGACGCCGCAGCACATCGGCGCGTGGAACGAGCTCGGGCGGACGCTGTGCGGCGCGTTCCTCAACGCGGCCGCCGAGCGCGCGGGCGCTCGCGCAGCCTGAGCCGGCCGTCGACTGCTAGCGCCAGCCCCGGGGAGCGGACGGTACGGGACCGAGATCCCTCGACCAGGACACGGCAACACAGCCGGTAAAGGCGGCCCGAAGGTCCTGGTTGCTCGTGTAGCCGGGGTCGTTCAGCAGGATATTCACGAGGGTCGCGACTTCCTTGATGCGGTAGAGGGAATTCCTCTTCCGACTCGCGATCGAGAGATCAGAGGGAGTCGGGGGTGGGATACCTCGAACTGCGCGTTCAAGCTCGTCGTGCACGTGCCTCTGCTTGCACACCTTCGCGCCGCGGGCCCGGGCCTGCGAGGACGAAGACGCGGCGACCGTGTGACCGCACCCGGCGGTTCCCAAGACGAGCAGAGTCGCGAGCAGCACAGGTTGACGCACGGCACGAAGGTAGCGCGTGCGAATCGGGGTGACAATGACGCCCGTGCTCTTGAATGTCGGTTCGGGAATGTCACCCGAAGACACCTAGCATGAGGGCGTGCAGTACTTCTGGCTTGCTGTGATAGCCGTCAGCATCGTCCCGTCGGCCATCGCAAGCTTCTATTTCAACCCAATCGTGTTCCTGCTACTCGGCCCGGACGCGTGGCGAGAGCAGGTGGCGCGGCTGCATCCGTATCGCTGGTGGATCGTGGTGTCACTCCTCGCGTTGGCTCTAGCCACGACGATCTACGGAACGAAGTACACCTAGGGCCGCCGAAGCGTCGTCTGCGCCAGTGTGCGGGAGTGTCACCCGAGCGGCTCGGGTAGAGCATCGGTCGTGACCGACGGCTCGGCGTCGTTGACTAGGCCGAGGCGGTGCCGCCCGCCTGCACGGCCTCCGCTACCTGCCTTACCCGCCAGGCGAACAGTGGGCTGTGCCAGACGATCTGACCGTCGGCGAACGTGAGCTTCCCGCGGACGCGCGTAACGGTGTCCGGACCGAGCGGATACTGCCCGAGTCGCGCGCCCGGCCGGTGGAACGGGAGGTCGCGATACACATACACGTGCTGATCGGTCACAAGCACGGTCCTGTGAAAGTGGAAGAACAGCAGCGCGATCGGGAGCCCCACATAGGGCAACTCCTCCAGCAAACCAGCGATGACCGCGATCGCAAGTGAACTGAACCCGAACGAGATCGTGACCGCTTCCTCGCCCGAGATCTTCGCGCGCCGGGCATACCGCCCCGCCATCCGCTTGCGCTTGCTTCCCATCTCTGTCCCTCCGATTTATGGACGCGCGAACTCTGGGGCACCATACCTCGCGTGCTGCCTGCAGACGTGCAATCCGCCCTCACCGGGCCTAAGACACTCCTCGCTTTGCGTGTGTGGTCTGGCGGAACGATTTCGATCGCCTTGCGCTCACCGTCAGTTCCGCGCCAGTGTGCGGGAATGTCCCCTGAGCCACGTATCAAGGCCACGGCTCGGATGAGGTGGTCCGTTGCGCTGTGACCCAGCGTCATAGGCTTCGAGATAGATGAGGTTCGGAGCGAGAAGCGCAGTGGTGATGAGCCTCGGCGCCCTCCTCGCCGGAGCAGTAGTCGGCCTACTGGTCGACGGCGCTGCGGGGGCGGTCCGCGGACTCGTCTTTGCGTTCGGCGTGGGGATGCTGGCCATCGCCGCGACGGTGCTGTTGCTGGCACTCCGCGCGGAGCATCCAGGCGAGGATTCGAGCTTCGCCGTGGGCTACTCGATCCTGAGGGCCGGTAGCGGACTAGCGGCGATCTGGCTCGCACTGGGCGGCGGGGTTACCGCCGGATGGACGTTGGTCGCGTTCCTCGTCGTCTATCAGGTCTGGGTGACTCTCATACGGCGGCGTGGCCGCGCGGGTACCTAACGAGCAAGCAGCTTGCCGCTCGACTGCGCAGTGTTCGGGAATATCACCCGAGCAACCTAGACTCCTGTGGGCTTGGCTTCCCCCTTCGACCAAACCGGCTGGACCGTCGTCTTCGTCTTTCAATGTGTGTGCGAGGCCGTTATCACCGGCTGGTATTTCGTCGAGAGCCGAGGTCGGAGGCGGCCCTACTACATGATCCGACTCCGCGGCGGAATACCGCTAGGCCTGTTCTTACTCACGCTCACAGGACTCCGGCTCTTCGTGGTCCGCCAGTAGGCGGTTCGCCTGCGCGAGCGTCCTCTCGCCCGAGCCACGCAGACCGGCTGCTACTGACCGCGTAGCTAGCGCTCGAGCGGAAGCTCGTCGTGCCGCGACCACTCGTGCCACGAGCCCGGCGTAGTTGCGCGCGTCGTAGCCGGCACTGCGCAGCGCGAGCGTCGCGATCGCCGAGCGCGAGCCGGAGTGGCAGTACGCGACGACCTCGGCGCCCTCCGGCGCGCCGACGAGCTCGCGGATCCGCTCCGGCCGGCTGCGGCACGCCCGGCGCCGCGAAGAGCAGGTCGACCTCGACGTGCCGCGCGCCCGGGATGTGTCCCTGGCGCGGGTCGCACGCGCTGCCGTGCTTGCCCGTGTACTCCTCGTCGCGGCGGACGTCGAGGATCGTCAGCGCGGCGTCGTCGAGCCGGCCGGCGAGCTCCGTCGCGCGTCGGGAGCGCGCGATGGTCGGGAACGAGATCCGCCTCGCGCACCGGCTCGAGCTCGTACGGCCCCGTCTCGAGCTCGCCCTGCCACGCCGGCCATGCCGCCGAGCAGGATCGAGACGCTCGGGTGGCCGGCGAGCTCGGCGAGCTGCGCGGCGGGCATCGAGCCCATGCCGTCGCCGCGGTCGACGAGCACGAGCCGCTCGCGCCCGGTGATGCCGTGCCGGCGGAGCCGGAGCACGATCTCCTGCGCGAGCTCCTTCACCGAGTGCCTCGTCCGCGCCCGGCGGCGGCGAGCCGAGCACGAGCGGCCGCGAGCCCGGGATGTGCCCGCGCATGTGCGCGTTCGGGCCGCGCACGTCGCCGACGACGAGATCCGGCTCGCGCGAGATGCTCGGCGAGCCACGCTGCGTCGACGACCTGCGGGATGAGCTCGCTCATAGGGCGGCGACGATACCTTGCTCGGCCGCGACCGCGGGCCGCTCGAGCATCCGCGCGACCCAGTCGCGCAGCGCCGGGTACGCGCCGAAGTCGACGCCGAGCAGGTCCCGCGCGCGGAGGATCCACGGAACGTAAGCGATGTCGGCGAGCCCGTACGCGGCGCCGCCGAGCCACGGCTGCGCCTCGAGCATGAAGTCGAGCCGCTCGAGCTGCTCGTCGAACAGCGGCCGCGCCGACTCGTCGCCGCGGCGCACCGCGTAGTACGGCTTCGTGAACGTGTCGTGCCGGAAGATGCGCAGCCGCGCGAGCGACCGGTCGCCCGGGTCGGCGGCGAGCAGCGCCGGCTCCGGGTAGCGCTCCTCGAGGTACTCCATGATCACCGACGACTCCGGCAGCAGCCAGCCGTCCTCCTCGACGACCGGAACGCGCCCGGTCGAGTTCTTCTCGTAGATCCACGCCGGACGGTCGTCGAGATCGATCTCGATCGCCTCGTACTCGACCTCCTTCTCCGCGAGGGCGATGCGCACGCGCGCGCAGTACGGGCAGCGTGCCGCGTCGTACAGCGTGAGCATCAGGCCGTGACTCCCATGACGGCGGCGATCTGCTCGTACAGCTCCTGCGCCGGCGGGAGCTCCGACGGCGTCGCCGCCGTGCGCGCGACCTCGCGCACCGCGCTTCGGGTCGGCGCCCGTGAGGCGCGCGACGACCGTCGGGTTCGCGCCGAGCGCGAGCGACGTCGCCGGGCGGCAGCGGCCCGTAGTACTCCGGCACGGAGAGGTACTCGTCGACCGTCGGAGCCGCGGTCGTAGAGGTTGTAGCGAACGACCGTGCCGCCCTCGACGCCGAGCGCGAGCGACGACGCCGCCGCGTCACGTACGAGAGCTCCTTCGCGAGCGCCTTGAGCTTCGCAGGCTCACGGTCGGTGAGGTCGCTGCGGACGGCGAACCCAGCCGTTCGTCGCTTCGCCGACGTCGACCGTCTCGGACCGGCCGAGCCGCGGCAGGGCCTTCTGCACCGTGCGCTCGACGGCGTCGGCGTCGTCGGTCTGCACGTGCACGAGCCCGAACGTCGGCCCCGCGGGCTCCGCGGCGAGACGCCGCCCGAGCGCGTCGATCGGCGCCGCGAGCGTCAGCTCGACCGGCGCGAACCCCCAGCGGTCGTAGACCGCGCGCGCCTGCGTCGTTCGACGCGAGCACCTCGAGCTCGAGCGACGTCGGCGCCCTGCGCTCTTGCAGACGCGCCGCGGCCTCGCGCATCGAGCTCGCGCGGCGACGCCGGTGCCGCGCGCGGCGGGGCGCACGTACAGGACGTCGAGAAAGCCGACGCGCGCGCCCGCCTTCTTGCGAGCGCGACCGCGACGACCGACGTCGTCGGCGAGGAGCACGATCGCCTCGCGCACCGCCTGCTCGAGCCGACGAGATCCTCCTCGTGTCGTCGTCGCGCCACGGGCGTCCTCGGGGATCTCGACCGTGAACTCCCGCCACAGCTCGCGCACGAGCGGCAGATCGTCGATGGTCGCTGGGCGGATCACGGCACGCGGTTGGAGAGCAAGAGGTAGTGCGCGGATGAGATTCTCGAACGGATGAAAGCGTACGCGCGTCGCGCACGTCGAGACCACGATACAGCGGCGCAACCGCCTTCCGCAGCGCGAGGTCGCCCGCACGGCCACGCGTGCGGGCGGGCGAGGTGGCGCGCGAGGAACCACTCGGCCGTCCACTCCCCGAGTCCGCGCAGCGCGACGAGCCGCGCACGCACCTCGTCGTCGGGCAGCGCCGCGAGCGCGTCGAGGTCGAGGTCGGAGCGCGCGAGCCCGACGACGTACTCCGCCTTGCGGCGCGAGAAGCCGAGCGCGAAGAGCTCCTCCTCGTCGCCGCCGCGATCCGCTCGCGCGACGGGAACGACCAGGCCTCGCCGACCTGCACGCCGAAGCGCTCGACGAGCCGGTTGCGGATCGCGAGCGCCGAGAAGAGCGACACCTGCTGCGCCGTGATCGCGCCGACGAGCATCTCGAACGGGTCCGGCGTCAGCGCGGCCGGAAGCCCGCGAGCCGCGGCACGATCGTGGCCGAGCATCGTCGTCGCTCCGCCGCCCACGCGTAGAACGGCTCGAGCTCGAACGCGAGCCCGAGCAGCGCGCGCACGACCGGCTCGGTCTCGGCGTCGAGCGGCGCGACGTCGACGCCGCCCGGCGCGGCCTCGATGCGCACCTCGCGCCCGCCGACGACGCGGATGCAGGCCGCCCTCGTGCCGCGACCCGTCTGCGACGCGCCGTCGGTCGTCACGCGAGTCGAACGGCCCGCCAGGTGCGCCACGCCCGGTCCGTTCGACGCCGCGAAGCGATGGGCGAACGGCGGTCACGCCAGAACGGAGAGGATGCCATGAGTGCCTCCACGGTGGACGGTAAGGCCGACTAACGGCGACGGACGACGACGGCGACTCGCCGTGCTCCCGTCGAGCGCCGCGCGCGATCGCCACCACCTGCACGTGCTCGTGCTTCTTGAACTTCGCCGGGTCGAGGAACCCGCGGTACGGCGGCGACGTGTCGACGTCGAGCCGCTGCCACGTCGTCGAGCCGGCGCGCCGCACCGCGAACGCGACGCTCACCGGCGGCGTTGCCCGAGACCGTCGCGGTCGCCGCGACGAGGTTGCTGAGGTCGTCCGGCGCGACGGTCAGCTTCGGCGTCGGCGCGCGGCGCGGCGAAGACCGGCCGCGTCGGCCTCGAGGAGGACAGCGCCGACCGCGCGGCACCGTCACGCGTCAGCTTGCCCGTCGACGTCGCTCGAGAGCACGGTGCCGCCGGCCGAGCAGCGTCGTCCACGTCGCCGCGGCGTCGACGTCTGCACGGTGACCGTCACGCCGGCGTCGGCGCCGTTGTCGAAGACCTCGACGTACTCGCGCTTCGTCGCCGGGTCGATGCGGCTGACGACGAGCACGCCGCCCTTCGCGTAGCGCGGACGACCGTCCAGCCGGTCGCGAGCGCCGGATTGCGCGTCGCGCAGCGCGCGCGAGCTGCTTCAGCTCGCAGCTCGATCGGGTTGTTCGTGACGTCGAACGACGAGCCGGTGCCGATCGGCGGCGAGCCGACGCGCGGCTGCGTCTGCCAGTCGGTCACCTGCGTCGGGAACATGTCCTGCCGCGCCGCCTGGTCGCCGCCCGTGCCGATCATCCCGACCTCGTCGCCGTAGTAGACGACCGGCGCGCCGCGCGAGAGGTAGAGGAGGTCGTAGCCGAGCTCGAGACGCTGCAGGAGCGCGTCGCCGCGTGAGGCCGCCGCCCTGCGTGCGCGATCTCGTACGCGGCGCGACCCATGTCGTGGTTGCCGAGGAACGTCGGCGGCGTCGGATCGGCGCCGTCGGGCAGTGCGGTAGTAGTCGTCGTCCTGCAAGCGGTGCGAGCACCGCGAGCGCGCTCGATCCGCCCGACGCGTAGCCGCGTCGCGGCGTCCTGGAACGGGAAGTCGAGGACGCTCGGCAGGCCGCGGTCGCGCACGTACGTCGACTGCTGCGATCGTGTCGGTGATCGAGCACCTCGCCGAAGATCTGGAAGTCCGTTTACGCCGACCGACTTCGCGGCGGCGATCATCTTCGGGACCCACAGCCGCCAGAAGCCGGCGTTGACGTGGCGCGCCGTGTCGACGCGGAAGCCGTCGAGCTTGTACTTCGTGATCCAGTCCGCGTAGATCTGCGACGAGCCCGTTGCACGACGACGGGCTTCTCGGTGAAGAGGTCGTCGAGCCCGAAGACGTCGCCCTGCTCGTAGCACTGCTGGCTGCACGAGGAGAAGTCGACGTCGCCGCGGTCGTGGTAGTTCGTGAGGTCGTTCAGCCACGCCGGCTTCTTCGCGTTGGCCTGGCCCGGGAACGTGAACGGGATCTTCGGCATCTTGCTCAGCGCTCAGGCACGGGAACGTGCTCTTGCCGACGTACGTCGCCGGGTCGAAGACCTTGCCGTGGCAGTCGCGATACGGCGACGCCCGTAGTACGTCGAGCCGCTCTCGAGCTGGACGACGTCGCCGGTGTGGTTGACGACGACGTCGAGGATCACCTTCATGCCGAGGCTGTGCGCACAGGTCGACGAAGTCGGCGAAGTCCTGCTCCGTGCCGAGATGCGGGTCGACCGTCGTGAAGTCGATGCCCCAGTAGCCGTGATAGCCGCCGGAGTCGCCCTGCGAGATCTGGTTGACGACGACGGGCGTGATCCAGATCGCGTTGAAGCCGAGATCCTTGATCCGCTGCGAGGCCGTGCGACGGGTCGGTGCAGCCGCCGGTGAGCCCCTTGCAGGTCGCCGCCGTGCCACCAGGCCGGCGACGTCGGGTCGTAGCCGGTGACGGTTTCGCGTCGCCGGTGTGGCCGCCGGTGTCGTTCGACGGGTCGCCGTTCGCGTACCGGTCGGTCATGACGAAGTAGATGCGGTCGGTCGCGAGCGACGAGTCGGCCCCGGGCTGCGCGAGCGCAGCGAGCGTCGCGCCCGAAGGCGCCGCCGTCGTCGCCGGCCGGGCCGCAGGCCGCTACGCCGAGCGCGACCGCGGCGGCGATGAGCGCAGCTAGCGCAGCGGCTCACCGGTCTCGCCGTCGAAGAAGTGCATGCTCGCGACGTCGACGGCGACCGGGCACCTGTTCCGTCAGAGCGCAGGATCGTGTGGGCCGGGAACTCGGCGACGAGGTTCGGCCGCGACGCCGACGATGCCCTCGGCGCTCGTCGGCGCCTCGCCGACGTCCTCGTGCTGGCCTTCGCGGATCGCGAACGCGTCGATCTTGAAGTACACGATCGACTCGCCGCCGAGCGCCTCGACGAGCTCGACCTCGCCGTCGATCGTCGGCAGGTCCGGCCGCTCGGCGGCCGGGATGGAGGTACTGGCTGCGGATTCCCGCGACGACCGTCTTGCCGTCGATAGCGACCGCAGCTTCGGATACGCGCTGAGCGCCTCGTCCGGGCACCGGCAGCGTCGACGCCGCCGACCTCGACGGTCACGCCGCCGTTGACCGCGACGCGTCGCCTCGAGCAGGTTCATCGGCGGCGTGCCGATGAAGCCGGCGACGAACAGGTTGGCGGGCGCGTCGTAGAGCTCCTGCGGCTGCCGCGACCTGCTGGAGGACGCCGTCGCGCATGACGGCGACGCGGTCGCCCATCGTCATCGCCTCGACCTGGTCGTGCGTGACGTAGATCGTCGTCGTCTCGAGCTCGTGCTGGAGCTTCGCGATGTCGGCGCGCATCTGGACGCGCAGCTTCGCGTCGAGGTTCGAGAGCGGCTCGTCCATGAGGAAGACCTGCGGCTGGCGCACGATCGCGCGGCCCATCGCGACGCGCTGCCGCTGCCCGCCGGAGAGCTGCTTCGGCTTGCGGTCGAGGTACGGCGTCAGGTCGAGCATCTGCGCCGCCCACGTCACGCGGCGATGCGATCTCGTCCTTCGCCTCCTTGCGCAGCCGCAGCCCGAACGCGATGTTCTCGTACACCGACAGGTGCGGGTAGAGCGCGTAGTTCTGGAACACCATCGCGATGTCGCGCTCCTTCGGCGTCAGCTTGTTGACGACGCGGTCGCCGATGAGGATCTCGCCGGCCGAGATCTCCTCGAGGCCGGCGACCATGCGCAGCGCCGTCGTCTTGCCGCAGCCGGACGGGCCGACGAGCACGAGGAACTCGCCGTCCGCGATGTCGAGCGTAGAGGTCCTGCACGGCGTGGAAGCCGTTCTCGTAGATCTTGTCGACCTCGTTGAAGACGACGTCAGCCATCGATGATCCTCCAGATGTGAAATGCGGGGCCGTCGGCGGGGAGCACGCCGTCGCGCGCGTCGTCGCCGTACAGGGTCTCGAGCTGGGTGAACGGAACGGGGATCGGATCGTGCGGCGCGCGGGCCGCGAGGCAGAGGAGCCGCTCCTCGCGCGACTCGCGGACGTAGGCGATCGCGTCGTCGGAGACGTGCACGTAGCGAATGCCCGCCGTATGCGAGCGCGTCGCTCGAGCGCCGCAGCGCGATGAGCGCGCGATAGCTCGCGAGCAGCTCCGTGTCCCACGTCTCGGGGCGGTCCCACGGCATCGTGCGCCGCGCGTCCTCGCCCCACTCGCCCTCGAGCCCGAGCTCGTCGCCGGCGAAGAGCATCGGCACGCCCGGCGTCGTCATCTGCAGGCCGATGCCGACGACGTGCTTCGCGCGCGACGCCGTCGACGGTGCGGAAGCGGGCGGTGTCGTGGCTGTCGAGCAGCGTCCACGAGTTGACGACGGCGTCCCAGGGAACGCCGGTGCGGAACGCGCGCATCGCCGCGACCGCCTCCCCGCCCGTGTACGCGGGAGCGGGCGTGCGCGAGAAGACGTCCTCGCTCGAGCGTGCCGCCGTGCAGCCACCACCACGTCGGGCCGGAGGAAGCCGGCGTAGTTCATGACGCCGTGCCAGCCGCGGCCGTCGAGGTCGGGACGGTAGTCGTGCCCGTGCTCGGCGACGAGGAGCCTGCCGCGCGACGAGGTCGCGGGTCAGCGCGGCGACGTCGTGGTTGACGTCGAGCAGCTTGTAGCGGCCCACCATGTTCGCGACGTCGATGCGCCAGCCGTCGAGGCCCTCGTCGAGCCAGTGCCGCAGGATGCGCTCCATCCGCCGGCGCAGCTCGGGTGAGCTCCAGTTGAGCGTCGGCAGCGAGCGGATGCCGAGCCAGCACGCGTAGCCGAGCGGCGGCGAGCCGTCGAAGAAGAAGAGCTCCCGCTCGGGCGCGCTCGCGTCCTCCTCGGCGCGGAGGAACCACTCGTGCCCCGCGCCGCAGTGGTTGAGCGTCAGGTCGCCGACGACGTGCATGCCGCGGCCGTGGGCCGCGCGCGAGGAGCGAGCGGAGCGCCGCGTCGCCGCCGAGCAGCGGGTCGACCTGGTCGAAGCTCGAGGCGTCGTAGCGGTGGATGCTGCGCGCGGGGAAGAACGGCGTGAGATACAGAAGGTTCGCGCCGAGCTCCTCGACGTGGTCGAGGTGCTGCTCGACGCCGCGCAGGTCGCCGCCGTAGCAGCTCGCGCGACGTGTTGCGGCTCCGCCCCTCGGGCAGCCGGTCCCAGTCGCGCTGCACGGCCCACTCCGGCCGGTGCGCGCCGGCGGCGGCGCCGCTCGTCGCGAAGCGGTCGGGGAAGATCTCGTACGCGACCGAGCGCGCATGCCACGGCGGCGCGCCGGGATCGAGTGCGAGCATGAAGTCGTCCGCGCCGGCGACCTCGTGCGCGTGCATCCCGATGCCGTTCAGCCAGCGATAGCCGGCGTTTCCGCCGTCGACGAGCCAGCGGTAGCGGACGGTCGGGTTCGGCACCGGCAGCTCGGCGCGCCACCACGTCTCGCCGCCGGAGTCCTCGTCGACGACCGCCTCGGCCGTGCGCGGCTCGCCGTCGGCGACGTAGCGGAGCCAGACGTTCGCCGCGGCGCCGTGCGGCGCGCGCAGGCGCACGACGGCCGTGCCGCCGATCTCGTCCGGGCGGTCGACGACGTACAGCTCCGAGCCGTCGTGATGCGGCTCCGCGAGCGCGGTCGCGTTCGCGGCCCCTTCGACGCGCGCGAGGCTCATCCCTTGACGGCGCCCTGGGACAGTCCGCTGACGATGTACCGCTGGAGCCAGGCGAAGAGCAGCGTCGCGGGAATGGCCGAGATGAGCGCGCCGGCGGCGAACGGGCCCCAGCGCTGGCCGTACTCGGAGGAGATGAATCCGTACATCCCGACCGGAAGCGTGAGCTGGTGCGTCGTCTGCAGGATTGCGCTCGCGATCGCGTACTCGTTCAGCGTGAAGATGAACGACCACAATCCGACGACGGCGAGCACCGGCAGCGCGAGCGGGAGGACGACGCCCCAGAAGATCTGCGCCGCCGTCGCGCCGTCGACGCGCGCCGACTCGTCGAGCTCCTTCGGAATCGAGTCGAAGAAGCCCTTCATGAGCCACGTGTTCACGCCCATCGACCCGCCGAGGTAGACGAGGATGAGCGCGGCGAGCGTGTTGAACCCGAACACGGGGAAGATCCCGCCGACGTTCAGGACGATGAGGTAGATCGCGACGATCGTCAGCAGAGCCGGGAACATCTGGATGAGCAGCAGCGCGAGCATGCCGAGGCGGCGGCCGCGGAAGCGGAACCGGCTGAATGCATACGCAGCGAGCGCGGCGATGATCACCTGAGAGACGGCGACGACGATCGCGACGAGCATCGTGTTGCCGATCCAGCGCAGGAACGGCGCCTCGACGATGCTGCCGCTGCTCTGGTCCTTCACGTGCCCGTGCAGGAGCTGCGAGAAGTTGTTGAGCGTGAAGTGCGTCGGCAGGTAGCTCGTCCCCGAGATGGACTGGTCGGCGTTGAAGGCGGCGGACGCGACGAACCACACCGGGAACAGGGCGATGAAACACGCGATGACGCCGACGAGGTGGCGCCACCACGTCTCCGAGACCTTCGGGCGCGCCTTCTTCGGCGCCTCGAGAACCTTCGGGACCGCTGCGCTCGCCGCGAGATCGACGGTGGTCACACGACCTCCTCGAGAACCTTCGTACGTGAGAACCCGACCGTGGAGATCACGGCGGTGATGAGGAAGATGATGATCGTGATCGCGCTCGCCAGGCCGTAGTCGTTCCCCTTCCCGCCTGCGATCGCGAGCTTGTACGTGTAGCTGATGAGGATGTCCGTCGCGCCGGCGACGCCCGAGCCGCTGAACGACGGGCCGCCCTGCGTGAGCAGGTAGATGTTGCCGAAGTTGTTGAAGTTGAACGCGAACGACGTGATCAGCAGCGGGCCGACGGCGACGAGCAGAAGCGGGAACGTGACCCGCCGGAAGAGCTGGAACGGCCCTCCGCCGTCCACGCGCGCCGCCTCGGTCAGCTCCTCGGGAATCGCCTGCAGCGCTCCCATCGAGACGACGAAGAAGAACGGCATCGTCAGCCAAGTGCTGACGAGGATGCAGGAGACTCTGGCCCAGTTCGCGTCGAAGAGCCATGGGACGCTGAGGTGGAAGATCCGGTTGACGACGCCGAACTGGTCGTTGAGCAGCCCTCCCCACACGAGCAGCGAGAGGAAGCCGGGAATCGCCCACGGGATGATGAGGATCGAGCGGTAGACCTTCTGGAAGCGCATCCCTCGCTTGTCGAGCGCGATGGCGAGGAACAGCCCGATCGCGAACGAGAGGAACACCGTGGCCCCCGCGAAGACGAACGTCCAGATGAAAACGCGGATGAACGGCGCGCGCACGTTCGGGTCGTGCGCGATGCGCGAGAAGTTCTTGGTGCCGACGTTCGTCTTCCAACCGGGCTCGAGGGCGTCGCCGTGGTACGCGTACTCGCCGTCTCCGTCGTCGGCGAAGACCGCGCCGTCGGAGATGCGCACGAACACGTCGCGCTTCTTGTCGAAACGCAGCGTCGGCTCGAGCTCGACGGCGGTCGCGGTCGACACCGGCCGGATGCCGGACTTGCCGACGGGGACGACGAACGTCTGCAGCTGCCGGTCGACGTTGAACAGCTGGAGGCCCGACAGGAGCGTGTAGCCCTTCGCCGTAGCGAAGCGGCCGCCGCTGACGGTGGCGATGCCGGGCGCGAGCGGCGCGAGCCCTTTCTGCGTCCCGAGGTAGAGCTTCTTCGTCGCGTCGTCCTGGAGGAGGAGCACGAGCTTGCCGCCCGCGTCGTGGGCGACCGCCATCGTGTACGTCCTGCCGTTCGCCGGCGCCTGGAGGGACGTGACCTCGATCTGCTTGACCGCCTGCGCCTTCGTGAGGATGTGACCCGTCGAGTAGTTCGTGAAAGCGATGTCGATCGTGTAGATGATCGGGATGAGCTGGAAGCACACGAGCAGGACCGTTCCCGGAATGAGGAACTTCGCCGGCAGCGTGCCCCGGCGCGCGAGGTAGAGGAAGTCGATCAGTGCCGTCGCGGCCGCGAGCACGCCGATCGCGAGCCAGTGCCTGTGCGTCGCGAGGACGTACGCGGCCCAGACCGCGAGCGCATTCATGACCGCGAGCAGCACGAGCTTCACCGCAAGCCCGGTCGTTCCGGAGAACGCCGAGATCACGCGCGGCATCGCGGCGGGGCGGCGGATGGGAACGTCCGGCGCCGGGGCGGGGGCTGATGTCGTGCTCATGCGATCTCGCTGGGGGGAAGAGCGGTGTGGGCGCCCCGAGGAGCGCCCACACCGATGACGATTGCTAGCCGATCTTGTCGGCGATCGAGCGAGCCGCCGCGGTGAAGGCCTTCTTGGCCGACGTCGCGCCGGAGCCCTTGGTCGCGTTGACCCATGCTGCGCCGAGGTCCGTCCAGACACTGTTCATCTGGGGGATGTTCGGCATCGGCACGCCGCCCGTTCCGGCCTTGCCGAACTCGGCGAGGACCGGATCCTTGACCGACTTGCCGGCGACGGTGTTCGCCGGGAAGCGGCCCTCGGCGAGCGCCAGCGCGAGCTGCGCGGACGGAGTCGTCATGTAGTTCGTGACGAAGTCCTGCGCGAGTGCGTCGACGCCGTGCGTCGTCGCGTACTTCGTGACCATGAAGCCCTGGACGCCCAGGAACGGGACCGCCGGATAGGCGATCTTCGGGATCTGGATGACCTTGAACTTCAGGCCGCTCTGCTCGAGCAGCTGCGAGTTCCACGGGCCGGTGACCCAGAAGGCGGCCTGCTTCTTGATGAACGCGTTCTGCGCGGTCGAGCCGTCGACCGCGGAGTTGATCAGGCCTTCCTTGTTCCACTTGTCGACGGTCGCCGCGTTCTTGAGGAAGTTCTTGCTCGCGACGCCGATGTTCGACGGGTCGAGGTTGCCGGCGCTGTTCGTGCCGAACACGTAGCCGCCGAGACCCGAGAAGAACGGGTACATGTGGTACGCGTCGCCGCCGGAGCCCTGCTGGACGGCGATGGCGAGGTTGCCCGAATGCTTCTTCTTGAACGCGAGGGCCTCCTGCTCGAGCTGCGCGAACGTCGTCGGCACCTTGACGAGCCCGGTGTTCACGACGAGACCGATGTTCTCGATCTGCGTCGGCACGCCGTAGAGCTTCTTGACGGCCAGGCCGTACGAGAACGCGTTGAGCGTGTACGCCGGAAACTCCTTCTTCACGGCCGGGTTGAGGAAGATGGGCTCGACGAGACCGTTGGCGGCGAGCTGGCCCGTCCAGTCGTGCGCGGCCGTGATGATGTCGGGCGCGGTCGCCGGATCGACGGTGCCGAGCTTGTCGCGCATGTCGGTGAAGTTCTGGATGACGACGACGTTGACGGTGACGCCGGCGTTCTTTGCCTGCCACTCGTTGGCGACCTGGGTGACCGCGTCCTTGCGGTTCTGATCGGTCCAGATCGTCAGCGTCGGCCCGGCTGCCCGGGCGGAATGGATGCTGCCGGCGAGCGCCGCGAGAAACGCGGCGACGACGACAACGAGAAGCGCGCCAATGCGCTTTCTCGGATTCATGCTTGACCCTCCTGTGGTCCGGCTCCGAAAACGAGCGAGCCTATGTTGAAACGCATACAAACAGTCGTGTAACAGCGGTGAACCTACGCCCGGCCTCGGGCCAAGTCAAGACTTGTGCGGTTTTTTCCGTAGTGCACCGCAAACCCGCTGGGAAAAGCCGTAAATCGTGGTCACCGCAGTTGCGGAGAAACCAGAAACTTGTTACATAGGCTCGGAACATGGCGAGCCTGCGTGAAGTCGCCCGGCGCGCCGGAGTGAGCGTCGCCACCGCCTCGCGGGTGGCAAACGGGAGCTACGCAGTGCAGCCGGCGACCCGAGAGCGGGTCGAGCGCGCGATGCGCGACCTCCTGTACGTCCCGCCGGCGCGGCGCTCGGAGACGGGCCTCATCGGCGTCCTCGTCCCGGAGCTCGCGAACCCGATCTTCCCCGCGCTCGCCCAGGCGATCGAGACGCGCGCCGCGCCCGACGGGCTCGC
This sequence comes from uncultured Actinomycetes bacterium, assembly GCA_963802685.1. Taxonomy (GTDB): domain Bacteria; phylum Actinomycetota; class Thermoleophilia; order Gaiellales; family Gaiellaceae; genus Palsa-739. The sequence goes on along the minus strand of CAWDJG010000006.1, from coordinate 345,952 downwards.
GTCGATCCTCTGCAACACGCGCGAGGCGGCGTTCCGCGAGATCGACTACGTCCACATGCTGCTCGACCGCCGCGTCGAGGGGATGATCTTCATCTCCTGCGAGATGACGAACCTTCGCGGCGACCACACGGTGTACCTGCGGCTCGCGGACGAAGGCGCGCGCATCGTGTTCGTGAACGGCGCCATCCACACGCTCGACGTGCCGTCGGTCGGCGTCGACGAGCGTGCGGCCGGCGAGATCGCGACCCAGCATCTCCTCGACCTCGGGCACGAGCGCATCGGCTTCGTCGCCGGCCCCGAGCACTACCTGCCGACGCAGCTCAAGGCGGCCGGCCGGTCGACGCGCGCTCGCGGCTGCCGGCCTCGACGACGACGACGCCCTGACGGCCCACGCGGACTTCAGCACCGAGGGCGGCGGCCGCGCGCTCGCCGAGCTCCTCGCGCTGCCGTCGCCGCCGACGGGCGTCATCTGCTCGAGCGACATGATGGCGATCGGCGCGCTCCACGCCGCCGCGCACCTCGGCGTCAACGTGCCGAAGGAGCTGTCCATCGTCGGCTTCGACGGCATCGACGCGACGAAGTGGACCGTTCCCGAGCTGACGACGGTCGAGCAGCCGATCGCGCAGATCGCGGACACCGCCGTCGCAGACGCTGCAGACGCTCATCGAGCAGCCGGGCCGCTCGCTGCCGAGCTCGTACTTCCGGCCCGTCCTGCACGTGCGCGGCTCGACCGCTGCGCCGGCCGGCGCCCGGACGCGCAAGCGGCTCGCACGCGCGAACTGACTCCGGCTACGTCTGCTGCTGAGCCGGCGAGCCGTCGAGGCAGCGGCCGTGGCCGAGCTGCTTGAGGAAGCCGTCGCCGAGGATCCACGTCCAGCGGCCGCCGACGGCGACGGCGTGGAGCCGGTACGTCAGCGCGGTGTTGCCCGGGACGCGGAAGCTGATCGTCACGAGCTTCGACGTCTGCTGCGGCACGCCCTTGACGTCGATCGGCTCGTCGTGGACGTCGAGGACGTGGAACGACTCCTTGCCCTTCGCGATGTTCGTGCCCATCGCCCGCGAGCACGTGACGTACTGCGCGCGGGTTATGAGCTGCCGGTGGCCGGGATGGAGCTCGCTCCACTGCTTCGCCCACTGGCCGTTGATCTCCTCGCGGAGGATGCGCGTCATGAAGACGCCGACGCTCTCCTTCGGCGCGGAGGAGCCGCCGCCGCAGCCCGCCAGCGCGACGACGAGCACGGCGAACGCGGCGGCACGTCTCACAAGTGCGACGTCAAGCCGGCGCCGGTCGCGTCCTCGATGTCGCCCGGCGTCTGGGCGTTCTCGTACCACGTGCGCCAGTAGCGGCCGTCGTCGAGGCCCTGTGCGAACGTCGAGAGCTTGAGCGGGTGGAACGTGTCGCACATCACCGCCAGCTCGTGCGTCTCGTGCATGCCGATGCTCTTCTCCGCGAGCCCCGGCTGCGGCCCGTGCGGCAGGCCGGAGGGATGGAGCGTGATCGACCCGACCTCCACGCCCTTGCGCGATCCGAAGTTGCCGGAGACGTAATAGATCATCTCCTCCGACTGCAGATTCGAGTGGTGATACGGGATCGGGACCGCCATCGGATCGAAGTCGAGCTTGCGCGGGCAGAACGAGCAGATGACGAAGTTCTGACCCTGGAACGTCTGGTGCGACGGCGGCGGCTGGTGGATGCGCCCCGTGATCGGCTCGAAGTCGTGGATCGAGAACGTCCACGGGTAGAGGTAGCCGTCCCAGCCGACGACGTCGAACGGGTGGTAGTCGACGACGTACGTCTGGTAGCCGCCGCGCACGCGCACCTTCACCGGGAACTCGCCCGTCTCGCGGACGGTGTGCAGCTCGGCCGGCGGATGGATGTCGCGGTGGTAGTACGGCGCGCCCTCCACGATCTGGCCGTACTCGTTGCGGTAGCGGCGCGGGATCTCGATCAGCCCCGGCGTCTCGAACACGAGATAGCGCTGCGCGCCCGTGGGGTTGAAGCGATACGTCGTGCCGCGCGGGATGACGATGTAGTCGCCTTCCTTGTACGGCACGTCGCCGAAGATCGTCTCGAGCGTGCCCGAGCCCTCGTGCACGAAGACGACCTCGTCGCCCTCGCCGTTGCGGAAGAAGTAGTGCATGCGCCCGGTGGGCCGGCAGAGCGAGATCTCGACGTCGTTGTTCCACATGAGCAGGCGGCGGCCGGTGATCTCGTCGCCCTCCGGCTCGGTGTCGAACGTCTTGAAGTGGCGGTGCGCGTGCTGCTCCGGGCACCCACTCGTCGCGCACGATCGGCTCGAAGCCGCCGAGCTTCACGACGCGGCACGGCGACTGGAGGTGGTAGAGGATCGACTCGTTGCCGGTGAAGCCCTCGAGCCCCATCACCTCCTCGGTGAGGAGCGTGCCGTTCTCGCGGAACTGGACGTGGCGCTTGCGCGGAACGTCGCCGAGGCGCTGGTAGAACGGCATGGCGGTAGGTTAACCCGACGGGTCAGGCGGCGAAGCGCCGCATCCACTCGGCGAGAAACGGCTCCGACGATGCGATACGCGCCCGGCGCGTCGCGGACGACGAGCTCGACGCCGATGAGAGCGTCGAGCGCCCGCTGCAGCGCTCGAGCTTCCGGGCAGGCCGTGTCGCGCGCCGATAGTCCGACTGCGGTGATCGAGGTCGTGTCCTCGGCCGCGAGCGCCTGCAGCACGAGCGCGCTGTACGCGCGTGACGCCTGATCCCAGACGAGCGAGAAGCGGGCGTGCTCCGTGCGCAGGACGCGGTCGAGTGCGGCGGTCGACGTGGCCGCTCGTCGCCGTCGTCGCCCTCGCGGGGTTTCCTGCCACAGCGCGTAGCAGAGCTCCTGTGTCGCGTGCGGCTGGCCGCCCGTCGTCGACGAGGACCGGACTCGACCGCATCGGCGTCGACGGCTTTCCCCGTCGACGCGAAGCGCTCGCGCATGAACTCGCGCGAAGCTCTCGGCGCGGGATCGGGCCGAGCTCCATGTGCCGGGCGCTGCGCCAGAACGGCTCGTTCGCGTCGCTGAAGAGGCGGCGCATGCAGGCTCCGCTTGCTCCCGAGGTACACGTGGGACACCTCGGGCTGGGTCTGGAAGACGGAGCGCATGAGGGCGGGCAGGTGCCGGTCGAGCGTCGAGGACCTCCTGGAACTCGTCGAAGACGACGGCGACGCGCTTCCCCGCGCTCGGCGGCGAGCTCGGCGGGGAGCTCGAACAGCCGCTCGAGCGTCGCGTCCACGTCCGACGGCGCGAGGCCGGCGGTGAAGCTGAACCGCACCCGGCCGTCGTCGCCGACGGTCATGGACGGGCTGATGCGAAGCCCGCGGAACACCTGCGTCGCCCGCTCGCGCGCCCGCATGAGAGGAGTGGCGATCTGCTCGTGGATCGCCTCGCGCCAGCCGGGCGGCGAGCTGCTCCTTCGTCGGCGTCCGCATGAGATCGACGTACGCGACGAGCGCCGCATCCGCCGCCGTCAGGTCGCGAACCGCCCGCCACACGAGCGAGCTCTTGCCGTATCGGCGCGGCGCGAAGACGACGACGTTCTGGCCGTTCCGGATGTCCGCGGTCAGCTCCGCCAGCTCCGCCTCCCGGTCGGTGAACGTCTCGTCGAGCGCGAGGTCGCCGAAGTTGAACGGGTTCTCGGCCACAATGTCGAGTATACGCATACTTGCGAGTCGCAGGTATGCGACTTACAGCTCGGCGAGCGCCAGCTCCGCCAGCCGCCGCCCCACGGCGGGCGCGAACTTGAAGCCGTGGCCCGAGCACGGCGAGCCGACGACGACGCGTCCGCGCCGCTCGAGGACGAACGACTCGTCGCTCGTCGAGGTGTAGAGGCACGTGTCGACCTCGACCGGATCGGCGGCGGCGCCGGGGAAGCGCTCGCCGACCCAGGCTGCGATCCGCTCGACGATCGCCGGGTCGGCCGCCGCCGCTGCGTCGGGGTCGGCCTCGGCGCCGGCGTGATGCGCCCCGGCCTTCAGTCCGTGCACCGGATCGTGCAGCGCGTACATCGAGTGGCCGCCGGTGCCCGGGTTCAGGTCGACGACGGACGGAAGCGGCGGCCCGTCGTGGCGGAAGAAGGCGACCGTCTCGCGCGTCACCCGGACGGGAACGTCCGGGACGAGGCGGCGGACCCACGCGCCGGCGGTGACGACGACCACATCGGCGTCGAGATCGTCGATCGACTCCACGCGGGTGCCGGTCTCGACACGCACGTCGGCGACGTCGAGGAACGCATGCCGGGCGAGGTCGGAGCGCACGATCCCCGCATCCTCGAGGAAGAGCGCGACCACCCGTCGGGCGGGACGGCGCCGAGCCGCGCGCGTCCGCCGCGTCGAGCATCCGGTAGGGGACTCCGCACTCGTCGAGCGCACGCGCCGACGTCAGCGACGGGTCGGCGGCGAGCTCGACGAGGCCGTACAGCCCGAGCAGCTCCACGCCGGACTGGCGCTCGAGCTCGCGCCAGCCGACGTGCGCCTCCTGCGCGAGACGGACCCACTCGGCGTCGGGATACGCGACGCGGAAGATCCGCGAGCGCCCGTGGCTCGACCCGCGCGTGTGGTCGAGCTCGAACTGCTCGTACACGGTGACGTCGGCACCGCGCTCCGCGAGCGCCCACGCCGTCGCACAGCCCATTACGCCCGCGCCGACGACCGCGACGCGGGTCACGCGGCGATCAGGTCGCCGGGAAAGAGGCGCGTGTTCGCCGCCGCGTGCGCGACGAGATCGCTCCCAGTCGACGCCCGGGGGCGTCTCCTCGTCCGGTGTGACGACGACCGGCCCGAGCGAGATCGCGAAGTCGCGGCTCTTCGCGCCGGACAGCTCGGGCGCGATCCACTCGACGAACGGCGTGAAGCCGCCGATCGCGCCGTCCGCTCCGATGATCGCCGCGTTGCAGCTGCACGGGGACGATCGTCGCAGCGCCGGGAGGCGCGGCGACGTCGTCGCCGGCCGCGAGGATCGCGGCCGGGTTCGCGAACGTGAAGTCGTCGCCCTCGAAGATGCGCACCGACGGCGGATGGAGGACCGGCGCGCGGAAGACGACGTCCGCGAGCGGGTACTCGGCGTGCTCGCGCGCCTGGCCGCCGCCGGTGAAGAACGCCTGCAGCGTCTGCGCCGCGAGCTGGATGACCCGGTCGCCGTCGATCCGCCCCGGCCATCCCCGCTCGAGCAGTCGGATCGGCCGGCGAGAACATGCAGAGCTTCACTCGGTCGGCTCCGTGTGCACGACCACGTCCGCGATCTCGGGCAGCTCGGCGTCGGATCTCCTCCTCGATCTCGCTCGCGCGCGCGTGCGCGTCGGCGAGCGCCGTGTCGCGCGCCGAGCCGAAGCGTGAGGTACGCGACGAGACCGTCGTCGGTGTCGAGGAAGCGCAGCTCGCTGCGGCATCCGGCCGGTCACGTCGCGCACGATCCGCGCGCACGGTCGCGACGTCGCCGGCGACCTCGCGCGGCACCGGCGGCCTCCGTCGAGCGGCTCGAGGTGCGTCTGCACGGCGCTCGACCTCGGGCACCGCGTCGCGGATCGCGTGCTCGACCTCCTCGGCGATCGCGTGCGCGTCCGTCGAGCGAGAGATCGCCGGGAAGCTTGAGATGGAGCGAGAGCTCGGTGCCGCCGTCGACCGAGAGGACGCTGACGTTGTGCACCTCGCGCACGCGCGGCACGGCGAGCGCCGCCGCGTGCGCGCGCTCGCGCACGGCCGTCGCCCTTCGAGCGGCTCGACGTGGACGACGACGTCCGCCTCGGGCAGCGCGCCCTGCACCGCCTGCTCGACGGCGTCGGCCGCCGCGTGGCCCTGGCCGACGGCGGCGTCCGGCGAGACGCCGATGACGACGTCGGCGAAGTGGCGCCCCGCCGCCTGCCGCATCCGCAGGCGGCGCAGCTCGACGGAGGGCGTCGATGCGCAGCGATCGCCGGCGCGCGCGGCCTCCTCGGCGTCGGCGGGCGCGCGGTCCATGAGCACGTCGACGTTCCGCCGCATCAGCCGGACCGCCGCGCCGAGCACGATGACCGCGACGAAGAGCGCGGCGACCGAGTCGGCCTTCGGCATAGCCGTCGCGCGACGAGGAGCAGGCCGACGAGCACCGCGACCGAGCCGGCGAGATCGCTCGCGAAGTGGAGCGCGTTCGATGCGAGCGCGGCGCTGTGGTAGCGGCGCGGCGCACGCCACGACGCGACCGTGCGCCCGATGTCGACGACGATCACGACGCCGATCACGACGAGCGCGTACCAGGCGGCGTGCACGTGGGGCGGCGAGCTGCTCGACAGGCGGACGATCGCGCGCCACACGATGACGAGCGCTCGCGAGCACGAGGATCGCCGCCTCGCCGAGCGCGGAGAGGTGCTCCGCCTTGCCGTGGCCGTACTGGTGGCCCGACGTCGGCCGGCCGCCCGGCGACGCCGACCGCGAAGAACGTCAGGAGCGCGGCGACGAGATCGGTGCCCGAGTGCGCCGCCTCGGAGAGGAGGCCGAGGCTGTGCGTCGCGAGGCCCGTCGCGAGCTTGAGCGCGATGAGCGCCGCCGCCGCGAACACGGAGAAGAGCGCGGTCTTGCGCTGGGCCGTCATCGCCCGGAAGCGTACGGCTCGGCGCGGCCGCTACAGGTTTCCGCTGAGCGCCTGCTCGCGCTCGATCGCCTCGAACAAGGCCTTGAAGTTGCCCTCGCCGAAGCCCGTCGCCCCGTGGCGCTCGATCACCTCGAAGAAGAGCGTCGGCCGGTCCTGCGCCGTCTTCGTGAAGATCTGGAGCAGGTAGCCGTCCTCGTCGCGGTCGGCGAGGATCTTGTGGCGCTGCAGGTCGTCGTAGTTCTCGGCGATCTCGCCGACGCGCCCCTCGACTTCCTCGTAGTACGAGTCGGGCGTGTCGAGGAAGATCATCCCGTGCTCCTTCAGCGTCTCGACCGTCCGGACGATGTCGGTCGTCGCGAGCGCGATGTGCTGCGCGCCGGCGCCGCCGTAGAACTCGATGTACTCCTCGATCTGGCTCTTGCGCTTGCCCTCGGCCGGCTCGTTGATCGGGAACTTGATCTTCCCCTCGCCGTCCGACATCACCTTCGACATGAGCGCCGAGTACTCCGTCTGGATCTGGTCGTCGCCGAAGTGGAGGATGTTCGTCATCCCGAACACGCGCTCGTAGAACTCGACCCAGTAGTCCATCTTCCCGAGCTCGACGTTGCCGACGACGTGGTCGATGTTCGTGAGCCCGAGGCCGGCACCCGCGCTGCCGTTGCTCGACACGGACACGAAGCCCGGCTTGAACGGCCCGGCGTAGTCGGACCGGTTCACGAACGTGTGGATCGTGTCGCCGTACGTCGCGATCGCGGCGGTCTCGATCGAGCCGAACTCGTCCTCGAGACGCGTCGGCTCGGCGACGCCGCGCGCGCCGCGCTGCACCGCCTGGCGGTACGCCTCGGTCGCGTCGGGAACCGTCAGCGCGATGTCGCGCACGCCGTCGCCGTGCTTCGCATGATGCGCGCGTGATCTCGTGCTCCTCGCGCAGCGGCGACGCTGAGGACGAAGCGGATGTCGCCCTGCTCGAGCACGTACGACGCGCGGTCGCGCACGCCCGTCTCGGGCCCGCAGTACGCGGTGCGCGTGAAGCCGAGCGCGTGCTCGTAGAAGTACGCGGCCTGCTTCGCGTTGCCGACCCAGAGCTCGACGTAGTCCCAGCCGAGCAGCGGCATGAAGTCGTCGGCCATGCCGCGGATTATGCCGCACTCGGGCGGAGGCACGAGCGCCGGGCGGTGCCAGATCCGCTCGAGCGCGATGCCCGCGAAGATGAGCACGCCGCCCGCGATCTCGAGCGGGTGCAGCGTCTCCGACAGCAGCACGAGCGCGAAGAAGACGGCGAAGAACGGCTGGAGGTTCGCCGAACAGCGAGGCGCGCGACGGCCCGACGCGATCGATCGCCGTGAACCAGAGGATGTTCGTGAGGAAGAGCGGGCCGATGACCGCGTAGCCGAAGCCGAGCCAGACCTTCCAGCCGAAGTCGAAGCTGCTGCGCGCCGATCTGCGGGATGCCGACGAGCGCGAGCGGCACCCAGCCGACGGCGAGCACGAGCGCGCTGATGCGGAACGGCGAGTACCGGCGCATGAGCGGCGCGATCGTCACCGTGTAGAAGGCCCAGGTCAGCGCCGTGCCGATCGCGAGCAGGTCTCCCTTGAGCCCGGAGGAGAAGCCGCCGGCCGAGCGCGGCCGCGATGAGCGCGACGCCGGCGAACGTGATCGACGCGCCCGACCCAGAAGGCGCGCGACAGCTGCTCGAGCCCGAGCGCGAGCGTGATCCCGCCGATGAAGATCGGCGTCGCTCCGAGCAGGAGCGCCACCGTGGAGGCGTGCGCGAACTTCAGCCCGTACACGAAGCACAGCTGGTTGAGGAAGATCATCGACGCGGCCAGCAGCACGAGCTTCACGTCGCTCCGGGCGATCCGGAACGAGCGCTCCCGGTGGTACGTGAACGCCCAGAAGAGCGCCGTGGCGACGAAATAGCGGATCGTCCGCGTACGCGAGCGGCGACCAGCCGTGCGTGAGGACGTAGCGCGTGACGGTGACGTTCAGCGCCCAGAGGAGGACCGTCCCGAGCAGCATCGCGTCCACGGGGGTCGACTCGGCGCATTGCCGCGACGCTAACGTTGGTTAGGGTTCGCGTCCGTGGCCGAGCCGACCCTCGCCGACATCGACGCCCTCGTCGGGCCTGCGACGCCGCATTTCGCGTACCAGCTGCGCGCCCGGATCGCGGAGCTCGTCGCGGGATCTCGCCGACGACGACCCCGTCCGCCGCTACGCCGAGGAGAAGATGGACGCTGCTCGACCGGCTCGGGCATGCGTCGTCGAAGGCCGAAGACGGCGGCGCGAGCCGCGCTCCCGGCCCGGCTGGTCGGAGCTGCCGAGCTCCGCGCCGGCCGACGAGCCGCTGCCGCGCCGGCGATGAGCCTCCAGGGCTCCTCGGTCCTCGTGACCGGGGGAACGCGGGGGATCGGGCTCGCGATCGCGCACCGGCTCGTGCGCGACGGCGCGACGCGCGTCGTGCTCGGCTACCTGCGCAACGACGCGGCCGCCGAGGCTGCGGCCGAGGAGATCCGCGCCGCCGGCGCCGAGGTCGACCTCGTGCGCGGCAACGTCTCCACCGAGACAGGTCGTCGAGAAGATCGCCGCCGCCGGCCCGTACCGCGTCGTCGTCCACAACGCGGCGACGGGCGTCATCCGGCCCGCGCTCGAGACCGACGACAAGCACTGGGACTGGACGATGAACGCGAACGCACGCTCGCTGCTCGCGCTCGCGCGCGCGACGGCGCCGTCGATGGAGCGCGGGTCGGCGATCGTCGCCATCTCGAGCCTCGGCTCGCAGCGCGTCCTCGAGAACTACGTCCTCATCGGGACGTCGAAGGCGGCGCTCGAGTCGGTCGTGCGCTACCTCGCCGTCGAGCTCGCGCCGCGCGGCATCCGCGTCAACGCCGTCTCCGCCGGCGTCGTCGAGACCGGCGCGCTCGAGCACTTCCCGAACAAGGACGAGATGCTCGCCACCGTCGACCGCACGCCGGCCGGCCGGCTCGTCGAGCCGGAGGACGTCGCCGCGCGCGGTCTCGTTCCTCTGCTCCGACGACGCGCGCGATGGTGTGCGGACAGACGCTCGTCGTCGACGGCGGCTTCTCCCTCCCGGCCTGAGATGGAGCCGACCGACGTCAACCGGCGGATGTTCGACGAGGTCCACCGCCGACACGGCGAGGGCCGCGCCGCCCTGCCGCCGATCGTCAAGCAGACGCTCGGCGACCTGACGGGCAAGAACGTCCTGCACCTGCACTGCGGATCGGGCGAGGCGAGCGCAGAGCTCGCCGACCACGGCGCGTCGGTGACCGCGATCGAGCCCGACGAGGCGCTGCTCGACGCGGCGCGCGAGCAGTGGCCGACCATCCTCTGGATCGCCGCCGACGCGCAGGAGCTGCCCGCGAACCTGCGCCGCGGCCGCTTCGACCTCGTGTACTCGCCCGAGGGCGTCATCGCGCGGCTCGCCGATCTCGACGCCTGGTCGGCAGGCGTCGCCGCCGCTGTGCGCGCGCACGGCGAGCTCCTCGTCTTCGACGACCATCCCGTCTCACTCTGCGTCGACGGGCTGCTCCGGTGGCACGCCGACTACTTCGACGACGGCGTCGTCCGGCTCGGGCGCATCGTCACGTCGCTCGTGCGCGCAGGCTTCCACGTCGAGGCGCTCGAGGAGTATCCGCTCGACGCATCCGGCCGCCGCCACGACCGCCGGATCCCCGGCTCGTTCCTCCTGTACGCGACGCGCCGTCTAGTAGGTGGAGCATGCGGCCGACGGTCGCGCGCGCGATCGTGCCCGCCATCGCCGGGTTCTCCTGGAGGCGCCGCACGGAGTAGCCGTACCAATGCTCGCCGAACGGCACGTACACGCGCAGCGGCTGGCCGGCGGCGACGAGCTCGCGCGCGCGGTCCTCGCGCACGCCGAGCAGCATCTGGAACTCCGGCACGTTCGCGGTCGAGCGCTGCGCGGATCAGCTGCTCGTCGTGCGTCGCCGCGGCGACGTACGCGCCCGCGCCGAGGAGTGCGTCGAGGCACTGGACGAAGCTCGTCCGCACCGAGTCGGGATCGCGTGTACGCGATCGACGGCGGCTCGACGTAGATGCCCTTGCACAGCCGCACGTTCGGCCGGAGATCGGCGAGCGCACGCACGTCGTCGAGCGTGCGCCGGAGGTACGCCTGGAGCACGACGCCGACGTTCTCGTGGCCCTCGTCGCGCAGCTCGCGGTAGAGCCGAAGGGTCGCGTCGGTCGTCGTCGCGTCCTCCATGTCGATGCGCACGAAGTTGCCCTTGCGCGAGTACGCTGCCGGACGTTCTCCGTGCACAGGTCGTACGAGAGCTTCAGGCCGAGCGCCGTGAGCTTCACGCTGACGTTCGCGTCGAGCTGCTCGCGCTCGATCTCGGCGAACACGTCCTCGTATGAGCGAGCGATCGCGCGCGCCTCGTCCTCGCGTCGCGATCTCCTCGCCGAGGACGTCGATCGTCGCCTTCATCCCCGCCGCGTTGAGGCTGTGCACGACGCGCACCGCGTCGGCGAGCGTCGAGCCCGCGATGTAGCGCGACGAGAACAGCTGCACGACCGGCTTCGGGACCACCGGCAGGAGGCGGACGATTGCGCGGTCCAGCAGTGTCACGGGCGGGCGGAGTCTACGACTCGCGCATGAACCCCTGGCGCGCAGCGCTCACGAGCGCGACCGCCTCGGGGAAGAGGACGCGCATCGCGTCGCGGAGCGCCATCGCCTGCTCGTCCACGCCGCCCTGCGTCTGCACCTGCGCGAGCGCTGCGGACGTCAGCTCGACGGCCGTGTTCAGCGTCAGCGTCGCGAACTGCTCGCGCTGCGCCTCCTGAACGTGCTCCGCCTGCTGCTCGGCGAACTCGCGCAGGCTCGCGCATGAGGTCCTCCGGGTCTCCGCCGAAGGGGAATCCGCCTTCCATGTCCTCCACTCTAGGTGAGGGGGATCGTGTGCCGCGCGACCACCTGCGCGGCGAGCTCCTCGACCGCCGGAAGCGCCTGCTGGAGCGCGACCGCGAACGGCGAACCCCGCTCGTCGCCGAGCGCCTGCTCGAGCCGGCGGGAGGCGGCGCCGAGCGCGTCGAGGTACGCGTTCGTCGCCAGCCGGGGCGGCGGGACGATCGTCGCCTCGAGCTCGGCGGCGGCCTTGTCGGCGTCGTCGAGCGCGAGCTCGCGGAGACGGGCGCGCAGCTCGGCCAGATGGCCGCCGCCGGCCGACTCCTCGGCGACCTCGCAGAGCGCTGCGAGCGAGGCGGCCGCGTGGACGCGCCCGCGGCTCTCGACCGGGCGCGCCGCGTCGTCGAGCGCGAGCCACGCGCCCGACTCGTACGCGACGAGGTAGACGCGGCCGCCGTCGAGCAGCTCGGTTGCGAGGACGCCGGTGACCTTCTCGCCGGGCGCGGCCGCCGCGATCCGCTCGAGGTCGTCGGCCAATGCCATGATCTCAGCCTATGTCGGCCCGGACCCAGCACGCACGCGAGCTGTTCGCCCCGCTCGGCCCGACGTACGACCGGTACGCGCGCCTCCTCTCGTTCGGCCAGGATCCGCGCTGGCGCCGCTTCCTCGTCTCGCGCATCCCCGCGTCGGCGGAGCGCGTGCTCGACGTCGCGTGCGGGACGGCGGCGGTGTCGATCGAGCTCGCACGCGCAGCGCCTGCCCGGACGGTCGTCGGCGTCGACCAGAGCGCGGAGATGCTCGCCGCCGGGCGGGCGCGCGTCGAGCGCGCCGGCCTGGGCGGTCGCATCGAGCTGCGCGAGGGCCGCGCCGAGTCGCTGCCGTTCGCGGACGGGGAGTTCGACGCGCTCACGTTCACGTACCTCCTGCGCTACGTCGACGATCCGCCGGCGACGATGCGCGAGCTCGCGCGCGTCGTCGCGCCGGGCGGCACGATCGCGATGCTCGAGTTCGGACTCCCGCGCGGCGTCTGGCGGCCGTTGTGGGAGCTGTACGTCCGCGTCGGCCTCCCGCTCGCGGGTGCGGTCGTGTCGCCCGCGTGGCGCGACGTCGGCCGTTTCCTCGGGCCGAGCATCCGCGGCTTCCACGCGCACGTGTCGCTCGAGCAGCTCTGGCGCGAGGCCGGGCTGAAGGACGTGCACGTCCGGCGCATGAGCGTCGGCGGCGGGGTCGTCGTATGGGCGACGACCTGACGCGGCCCGCGTTCTACGCGCTGCGCTCCGGCGGCTGGCGCGACTACGTCACGCTCCTCCATCCGCCGTACACGCTGTGGCATCTCTCGTACGTGGCGATCGGCGCCGCGCTCGCGCCGCACATGAAGTGGGGCGTGCTCGGCTGGACCGTGCTCGCATTCCTCCTCGCGCTCGGCGTCGGCGCGCACGCACTCGACGAGCTGAAGGGCAGACCGCTGCGGACGCGGATCCCGGACCGCGTCCTCGTCTCCCTCGCCGCGTTGTCGATCGCGGGCGCGTGCGTCATCGGCATCCACGTCGCCATCGGCACGACGTGGTGGCTGCTCGCGTTCATCGCCTTCGGCGCCGCGATCGTCGTCGCGTACAACCTCGAGCTCTTCGGCGGCGCGCTGCACACGCCGCTCTGGTTCGCCTCCGCGTGGGGCGCATTCCCAGTGCTGACGGGCTACTTCGCGTCCGCGCAGCGGATCCGCCTCGACGCGGTCGCAGCGGCCGCATTCGGGCTCTTCACGAGTCTCGCGCAGCAGCGGCTCTCGACCGAGGTGCGCGCCGCGCGCCGGCAGGCCGGCGACGCCTCCCTCGCCCGCACCGCCGAGCAGGCGCTGCAGTTCCTCTCGGCCGCGATGCCCCTTCTGGCGGGCGGTCTCCTGCTTTTCCGCTGGCATTACTAGGATGCAGTGATGTCGCTGACGACCGGCTTCGAGGTCGGGTTCGCGGCCGCGGTCGCCGTCGCGGCCCTCGCGCTCGGCGCCGCCGCCCTCCGCGCCGTCCCGCGGCTCGTCCTCGGCCTCCTCACGACGCTCGTCCTCGGCGGCGCCGTCGCCGAATGGGCCGTCTACGCCCTCCGTCACAGCCATCCGCGCGACCTCGCCGTCGCGGCCGGCGGCGTCACCGCGGCGGCGCTCGCCACCGGCGCGTCGCTGCTCGTCGCGTGGGCCCTCGAGCGCGCGGCCGCGACGGAGACGCACATCGCCGAGGCACAGGCGCGGCTGCTCGCCCTCGTCGAGGCGGAAGCCTCGGACCGGGCCGCCGAGCTCGAGCGCACGCTCGCCCGCGCCCGCGCGGACTCGATCTCGCTCCTCACCGACGAGGAACGGCGGATCGCCGAGGAGCGGCGCGTTGCGTTCAGCGATCGCGAGCGCGAGCTCGCCAACTCGCTCACCGAGGCGCTGACCGACGTGCAGACGCAGGTCTCGCAGCGGCTCGCCGACTGGAAGCGCAGGATCTCGACCGCGCCGCCGACTCGACGAAGGAGCGGCTCGCCGAGCTCGCCGAACGGCAGCGGCATCTTCTCGGCGACGCGGAAGCGCGCCTCGTCGCCGACTCCGACCGGCTCGCCGCCGAGAGCGAGACGCAGCGCGAAGGGATGGCGCGGCTGCGCGGCGACATCGACAAGGCGCTCGAGGACACGCTCGCACTCGCGAGCACGGAGATCGAGGCGAACGCGGGAGAACGCCGGCGGGCGCTGCACGAGCTCGAAGAGCGGATGCGCCGGCGCGAGAAGGAGCTGATGGAGATGATCGAGCGCGAGGAGCTCGAGGCCGCGCAGCGCATCCGCGCCGGCTTCACGACATGGAGCGTCGCCAGATCGAGCAGATGGCGCGCACGGTCGAGCGCGCGACCGCGACGTACGCGGATGAGGCGACGCAGACGTTCGGCACGCTCGTGAAGTCGAGCCGCGAGGACGCCGCGCGGCGGCTCGCGCGCGAGCTCGACCGCGCCGTGGAGACGTTCGCGCGCGAAGCGGAGGTCGTCCTCGCCGAGCGGCTCGCCCACGTCGGCGACGCCGGCGCGCAGCGGCTCGAGAAGCGTCTCGCCGAGGCCGCTAAACGCCTCGAGCAGCAGCGCGACGAATGGATGGCCGCACTCGACGGCCGTATCGGCGATCTCGAGGCCGACGTACGGCGGCGGCTCGAGGAGCTCAGCGCCGACGCGGAGGCGGAGCGGGCGGTGCTCGAGGCCCGCCTGCAGGAGCTCCTGCGGCGCATCGAAGCGACCGCGGCAGTCCGCAGCTCCTAGTAAGAAGTCCGTTAAGTCTCGCCCGCCGCACCAACTTCCCCGAGGAGGGTTCGTCGGAAGGAGCACGAACTAGCCGAGCCATGAGCGAGACGACCGAGATACTGGAACCGGAGACGAGCGAGCGCTCGAAGGTCGAGAGCTGGCGCCTCCACGTCCTCATCGAGGCGGGCTACCCGCTCCACGTCGCCGAGCGCCTCGCCGTCAGCGAGGCCGACCTCCATCTCGCCGTCGAGCTCGTCCGCGAGCACGGCTGCGCGCACGCCACCGCAGCCGAGATTCTTCTCTAGACAGCCGCGGCGATACGCTGCGGCGGTGGCGAAGGTCGACGCGCTCCCGTACGACGACAAGACGGTCTACTCCGTCGCCGCGTTCAACCGCGGTGTCGCGCAGTGGCTCGGACGGCTGCCGACCGTCTGGGTCGAGGGCGAGGTCACCGAGCTGCGCCGTCACGACCGCTGGGCGACCGTCTTCTTCACGCTCAAGGACCCCACGGACGGATCGTGCGTCGGCGTGACGATGCCGCGCGGGCAGTTCGACGGCCTGCGCCTCGAGCTCGCCGACGGCGAGCGCGTGCACGTGTACGGCCGCCCCGAGCTGTTCGAGCAGCGCGGCGACTTCCGCCTGCGCGCGCTCACGATCGAGCGCTTCGGCGTCGGTGCGCACCTCGCTGCGCTCGAGCGGCTGAAGACGAAGCTCGCCGCGGAGGGGCTCTTCGCCGCCGAGCGCAAGCGGCCGCTGCCGCTCCTCCCGCGCCGCATCGGGCTCGTCACCGGCAACGACGCCGCCGCGAAGCGCGACGTGCTCACGACGATCCAGAACCGCTTCCCACCCGCGAACGTCCTCGTCGCCGAGACGCACGTCCAGGGACCGCGCGCGCCGCTCGCGATCGTCACCGCGCTCCGCGACCTGTGCGCGCAGCCGGGTGTGGACGTCATCGTGCTCACGCGCGGCGGCGGCAGCTTCGAGGACCTTCTCCCCTTCAGCGACGAGCGCGTCGTTCGCGCGGTGGCGGAGTGCTCCGTGCCGATCGTCTCCGCCGTCGGCCACGAGCAGGACACGCCGCTCTGCGACCTCGCCGCCGACGTCCGCGCGTCGACGCCGACCGCGGCGGGCCGTCTCGTCGTCCCCGAGCTCTCCGTCGTCGTAGCCACGCTCGACCGCGCACGTGTCGCGCTCGCGCGCGGCGTCCGGCGGACGCTCGACCGCGACGCCGCCGTGCTCGAGCGGACGCGCGACCGCCTGCGCGCCGCGCCGAGGCTCGCGCTCGAGCGCGAAGGGCGCCGCGTCGAGACCGCCCGCGACCGGCTGCACCGGGCGCCCGCGCTCGCGGTCGAGCGCAAGCGGGCGGCGCTCGACTCGGCCGCCGGCAAGCTCCGGCTCCTGTCCCCGTTGAAGACACTCGACCGAGGCTACGCGATCGTGCGGACGGAGTCCGGGGTCGTGCGCTCGGCGCGCGACGTCGCGCCCGGCGTGCGTGTCGAGGTCGCGGTCGCGGAGGGCGGCTTCGGCGCGCGCGTCGAGGACGTGCGCGAATGAACGAGACCGAGCGGACGTTCGAGCAGGCGCAGGCGGAGCTCGAAGGCATCGTCGAGCGGCTCGAGCAGGGACAGGCCTCGCTCGACGAGGCGCTCGCAGCTGTGGGAGCGCGGCGAGGAGCTGTACGCGTTCTGCCGCGCGAAGCTCGACTCGGCGCAGGGCAAGGTCGAGGAGCTAGCCCGCCGCGTCGAGCAGACGCGCTCCGAGCCGCAGGCCTAGCTCGGCGAGATCCTCGCGCGCGCGCTCTGGCCGCCCGGAGAGCGCGATCGTCTCCGTGCCCGGCGAGCGGCGCCTCGACGAGGCCGGCGAAGACGACGCAGGGGACGCCGTGCGCGGCGCAGCGGCGTGCGACCTCCGCGGGCGCCTTCCCCTCCGCCGTCGTCGCGTCGACGCGGCCCTCGCCGGTGACGACGAGCGCATACGGCCGCGGGTCGAAGCCGACGAGATCGAGGACCGCGGCCGCGCCGGGAACGAGCTCGGCGCCGAGCGAGGCGAGCGCTGCGCCGAGCCCGCCGGCGGCGCCCGAGCCGGGCAGCTCCGCGAACGGCGCGAGCTGCTCGATAGCGCGGAACCGCGCCTCGAGCTCGACGACCTGCGCGGGAGTCGCGCCCTTCTGCGGCCCGACAGGCGCGGCGCGTCGTAGAGCGTCGTCTGCACGTCGCAGAGCACGGTCGTCGGCGCCGGTAGCCCATCGAGCACCTCGAGCAGGCCCATGCCGGCGTCCATGTTCGCCGTGCCGCCGAGCCCGACGAACAGCCGCTCGACGCGGAGGCCGGCGATGAGCTCCCCGAGCGGCCGGCTCGACGCTGCAACGGATCGAGATGCGCGGCGTCGAACGGGATCGCGGACGCCGCCTCGACGACCGCCGGCAGCACGTCGGTCGTCCCCTCACCGCCGTCGGCGAGCGGGAGCACGTCGCACGCGACGCCGGCGCGCGCGAATCCGTCGGCGAGCGCCGCCGCCGCGTCGCGCGCGGAGAGGACGCCCTTGAAGCTAGCCGGACATGCGAGCGCGCGTGCGCTCGTCGGGCGCATCGATCTCCTCCTGCGACGGCATCTCCGCCTGCGCGGCGGACGGCATCACCTTGAGCATCGCGAACGAGAGTCCCTCGCGCGCGAGGAACAGGAGGCCGACGCCGATGCCGACGGACGCCTCGATCGCCTGCAGCCCGAAGCCGTACGCGACGCCGAGGCCGTAGTTGACGCCGTAGCTCGCGGACAGCGGCGCCGCGATCGCGAGCTGCACCGCGCCGACGTTGCCGGGCCAGAACGGGAAGATCGTGACGACGTTCATCACGAGGAGGACGACGCCGGCAGCGGGCAGCGGCGCGTGCACGTCGAATGCGCGCATCGCCGTCCAGACGGCGAAGAGCTGGCAGACCCAGCCGGCGATCTGGAACGAGATCGCAACCGCCATGCCGAGCGGCGTGCGCATGACGCCGAGCCCCTCGCGCGCCATGGCGACGACGCGACGGACGACGCTGAGCCCGTCGTGGTCCGTCGACTTCGGCGTGCGCGCGCTCACGATCGTGAACGCGAACAGGCCGACGCCGACGCCGACGACGGCGATGAGGATCGTGATCGCCCATGCGGGGACCTTCGCCGTGACGAGCGACGTAGAGGATGAGGAGCAGGACGGGGACGACGTCGAAGACGCGGTGCGCGAGGACGGTGCCGACGAGCGTCGCCCACAGGCCCTTCCGGCGCGGCAGCTTGCGCACGAGGACGGCGACGCGCGCGAGCTCGCCGATGCGGCCCGGCAGCACGGCGTTCGCGAACAGGCCGACGGAGAACGCCGAGAACACCGTGAGCGGCTTCGGGTGCGGCTCGGGCATCGCCTGGCGGATGACGGTCGTCCAGGCGAGCGCGCGCACGACGACCGAGAGGAGGTTGAACGCGATCGCGACGACGACCCACTGCCACTCGACGGCCGTGAACGCCGTGCCGATGGCGCGGAAGCTCGGACCGCGCCACCAGAAGAGCGCGAACGCGCCCCCCATGAACACGAGTGCGACGGCCGCGCGTCCGGCGAGCGACGTCGGCGGGCGGAGCCTCCTCACGCGCCCGCGGCCTCGTAGATCTCGACGAGGCGCGTGGCGATCGCGTCCCACGCGTACCGCTCCTGCGCGAGGACGCGGCCGGCGGCGCCCATGGCGGCGCGGCGCGGCTCGTCGGACAGGAGGCCCTCGACGGCGGCGGCGAGCGCGTGCTCGTCACCGGCCGGGAACGCGACGCAGGTCTCCGGGGTCATGACGTCACGGTATCCCGTTATGTCCGAGGCGACGACCGGCGTCGCGCACGCGAGCGCGCGCGTGAGCACCATGCCGAAGCTCTCGCCGCCGAGCGACGGGGCGACGAGCGCCTTCGCGGCGAGGAGCTCGGCCGTGAACGTCTCCTGCTCGAGGAAGCCGAGGACGGCGACGCCGTCCTCCGATACGCGCAGGCGGCGCATGAGCAGGCGCACGCGGAGCGGGTCGGCGCCGATGATGCGCAGGTCCGCCCCGGTCCGCCGCCGGATCTCGGGCCAGGCGGAGAGGAGCACGTGCAGGCCCTTGCGCTGCTCGTGCCGGCCGGCGAAGACGATGCGGTGCTGGCGGCCGCCGGGCTCGGCGGCGGGCGGGATGAGCACGCCGTTCGGGACGATGTCGTACTCGCCGGGCAGCCAGTGCTGCGCGGAGGCGCGTGCCATCTCGGAGACGGCGATGCGGCGGTCGAGCCGCTCGGCGAGGAAGCCCCATACCGGCTTCGCGATCCGCATCCACCCGAGGTCGCCGCTCGCGTGGAACGTGCCGACCATCGGGCCGGTGTACGTCGCGAGCGTGGCGATGCACGGCGTCGGCGTCATCGGCTCGTGCAGGTGGAGGATGTCGAACTGCTCGCGCTTCAAGGCGGCGCGGATGCGGAAGAGCGAGCGCGGGCTGAGGATGATGTTCGGGAGCGTCCCGTTGGCGGGGACGATGACGGAGCGGCCGATCGGAATGATGTCCGGCGGCGGCGGGCCGTCGCGCCCGTGGCGCGGGTGGAGCGAGCGCGTGAACTGGCCGGGCGGGTCGTTGCCCATGATCGTCATCACCTCGTGCCCCTGCCGGCGCAGCGCCGCCGACTGGAGCTCCGCGTGCTCGACGACGGCGCCCCAGAAGGACCACGAGTACGGCACGACGATCCCGATCTTCACGAGTGGTTGCTCCGGGGATTTCGGTGCTGCTCGGCCGCGCGAAAACCGAGCAGCGCAAGGACGCAGGGAGCGCCGATAGTTGTGACTATCGGGGCGACTGAGGACGCCGCGATGCGACGCGTTTGCAGCCGGCCGAGTGGCGCTGAAATCCCCGGAGTGACCACAGACACCATTATCGTCGGCCGGTGCCGCGCTTCCGGTCGCATCACGACGGCGAGATCCTCCGGCTGGCGCTGCCGGCGCTCGGCGCGCTCGCCGCGGAACCGCTCTACGTCCTCGCCGACACGGCGATCGTCGGCCATCTGGGCCGCCCGCAGATCGCGGCGCTCGGCCTGGCGGGGGCCGTCCTTTCCGGGGCGTTCACGATCTTCAACTTCCTCACGTACGGGACGACGTCCGTCGTTGCGCGGGCGAGCGGGGCGGGGCAGCACGAGCGGGCGGCCCGTCTCGCAGCGCAGGCGCTGTGGGTGTCGCTCGGGATCGGGGTCGCGCTCCTCGTCGTGTGCGAGGCGGCCGGCGGGCCGCTGCTGCGCGCGCTCGGCGGCCACGGGCGCTCGGGGCACTACGCGCTCGTCTACTTCCGCATCGGGGCCCTGGGCCTGCCGTCGGCGCTCGTCGCGCTCGGTGGACAGGGCTATCTGCGCGGCGTGTCGAACCTCCGGCGGCCGCTCGAGATCGTCGTCGCCGCGAACGTCGTGAACATCGTCCTCGAGCTCGCGTTCGTGTACGGCCTCCACTGGGGGATCGCGGGCTCGGCGGCGGGAACGGCGATCGCGCAGGCGGGGATGGGCGTCGCGTTCGCGGTCGAGCTCCTCCGCCCGCACGCGGAGACGAAGCGGCCGAGCCTGCGCGAGATGCGGCCGATGGTGCGCGTCGGCCGGCAGATCTTCGTCCGCACGACGGCGCTGTACGCGTCGTTCCTCGTCGCAGCGTCGGTGCTCGCGCGCATGGGGGACGCGCAGCTCGGTGCGCACCAGATCGCGTTCCAGCTCTTCATCTTCCTCGCGCTGCTCCTCGACGCGATCGCGATCGCGGGCCAGGTGATCGTCGGGCGGATGCTCGGCGCCGGCGACGCGGACGGCGCGCACGCGGCGGCACTGCGGATGATCGGCTGGTCGGTCGTCGTCGGGCTCGCGTTCGGGCTCATCCTCCTGCCGCTGTCACACGTGGTGCCGCGGGCGTTCACGTCCGATCCGGCGGTGCTCGCGCAGGCGGCGAAGCTGTGGCCGCTGTTCGCGCTCATGCAGCCGCTCGGCGGCGCGGTGTTCGCGCTCGACGGGATCCTCATCGGTGCGGGCGACACGGCGTACCTCATGTGGTCGATGCTCGCGGCGAGCGCGGTGTTCATCGCGATCGCGGCGCTCGCGCTCGAGCTCCACTGGGGCATCGTCGGCGTGTGGGCGGGGCTCGACGTGCTCATCGCGGCGCGGCTCGTCCTGCTGGCGGTGCGCTTCGCCGGCCGCCGGTGGGCCGTCGTCGGCTATGCGTGAGGCGGGAGGATCGCGGCGAGGTCCCACGTGCGCGGCTCGACGGCAATGCGCACGATGACGCCGGGCTTCGTTCGCTCGGCGGCGAAGCGGGCGCCGTTCTCCGCGCCGAGGTAGCGGCCG
Source organism: uncultured Actinomycetes bacterium (assembly GCA_963802685.1). Classification (GTDB taxonomy): domain Bacteria; phylum Actinomycetota; class Thermoleophilia; order Gaiellales; family Gaiellaceae; genus Palsa-739. Next base: position 324,908 of record CAWDJG010000006.1, on the reverse strand, counting down.
GCGACGTCGGCGCGGGCGACGGCGACGTCGCCGTCGACGAGCTCGGCCTCGCCTCGCGCCTCGAGGCCGCGGAACGGCGGCGTCGCCTCGAACACGAGCAGCGTGCAGCGCGGGTCGCGGCGGAGGTTCCGGAGCTTGGGGTCTCCCTCCGCGACGACGACCTCGAACGCGCCGTCGTGCCGGCGGTACCAGACCGGCGTCATGCGGACGCTCCCGTCCGCGTCGTACGTCGCGAGGACGGCCGGCTGCGGGCCGTCGAGCCAGCTCGGATCCACGGCTGCCGATTATGCTCGCGCGATGGAGGGGCTCGCCGAGCTGCACACGCATCTGGGCGGCTCGGTGTCGTCCGACATCCTGTGGACGCTCGCGCACGAGCAGGGCATCGCGCTGCCGGTGAAGGACTACTGGGACTTCGACCGGCTCGTCACGGTCAGCGATCCGCGCGGCGTCGCCGACCTCGACGCGCTCGACCAGATCTACCACTGGACGGAGCTGATCCAGTCGAGCCCGATCGCGGTGGAGACGTCGGTGCACGGGGCGATCGGCGGCGCGTACCGCTCGCAGGGGATCACGACGCTCGAGCTGCGCTTCAACCCGATGAAGCGCAACCGCGGCGGCGAGCGCGACCTCGACCACATCATCCTCGCGGCGATCCGCGGCCTCGACCGCGGCGAGCCTCGAGTACCCGCAGGTGCGCGCGGGCCTCATCCTGATGATGGACCGGACGTTCACGCAGCGGCAGAACGAGGTGATCGTCGAGAAGGCGATCGGGTGGGCGTCGCGCGGCATCGTCGGCATCGACATCGCCGGCCCGCGCCCCGGGCACGCGCGCTACGACTACCGCGGCGGTGCAGCCGATGGTCGAGGAGGCGCGCGCGGCCGGGCTCGGCGTGACGATCCACGTCGGCGAGGAGGGCGGCGACTTCGGCCGCGAGGAGATCGGCGAGGTGCTCGAGGTGCTGCGCCCCGACCGGATCGGCCACGGCATCCTCGCCGCCGGCGACGCCGGCGCTCATGCGCGCGCTGCGCGAGGCGGAGGTCGTGCTCGAGATCTGCCCGACGTCGAACCTGCTGACGAAGGCGCTCCCCGACGAGGACGCCGTCGCGGGACGTCTTCCGCGCGTTCGTCGAGAACGGCGTGCGCTTCACGATCGCGACGGACGGCCCGGAGATGATGCGCACGCACCTGCGCGACGAGTTCGACCTGCTCCTCCGCATCGGCGCGCTCACGCAGGACGAGCTCGACGAGGCGAACGCGCGGGGGCACGAGGCGAGCTTCGTGCGGGACGGGTTCCGGGCCGCACGGGTCTAGTAGCGCGAATACTCCCATCGACCGATAGCACCGGCGGGGCCGCGAACGTAGCGTGCGCCGCCATGAGAACCCCGAACGACACGCCTCCCGCCTTGACTCAGAGGCAGCTGCAGGTCGTCGGGTTGATCGCGCTCGGCTGCTCGAACGAGGAAGTCGGGCGTCGGCTCGGCATCTCGCCGCGAACCGCGAAGGCGCACTGCGATGCACTGCGCCTGAAGCTGGGAGTGCCCAGGCGGCGGCAGATCCCAGCAGCGTTCAGGACGCTCACGGGCGAGGACCCTCTTGCCCGCGAGCTCGCGCCGGCCGTGGCCGGCGTCGGGGGCTAACGGCGACCGCGCCCGGCGCGAAAGCCCCGGGCGCGGGCCCCCCTTTCCAGCGGCGGCTCGGTGGGTCACAATTGACGGCAGGCAAGGAGGCGACAAGGGGTACGAACCCCGGCGTGCGGCCGCCCGGCAGGCGCAATGCACGAGGGCACGATCACCGCCCAGCCGCGGGCGCAGATCTTCATCAAGCGCCCGAGGCTGACGAAGCTCCTGGATGACGCCGGGGGGCGGCTCATCCTGCTCCTGGCGCCGGCGGGCTACGGAAAGACGACGCTCGCGCGCGAGTGGACCGCGGACCGGGACGGCGTCGGCTGGTACTCGGGCGGGCCGGGGATGGCCGACGTCGCGGGGCTCTCCGTCGGGATCGCGGAGATCCTCACGGCGATGGCGGACCCTCCGCGTCCGGAAGTGCTCGAGCGCGTCCGGATCCTGGCGGCACGCGGCCATGACCCACGCGGACTGGCGAAAGCGGTCAGCGTAGGCGCGCCGGGTGCGGATGCGCTTCTCGTCGTCGACGACTATCACCACGCGTCCGGCTCCGAGGAGGCGGAAGCCTTCCTCGAGGAGCTCGTTGCACTCACCGAGTTCCGCCTGCTGATCACGAGCCGCGAGCGGCCGAGCTGGTTCTCGGCTCGGCGCGTCGTCTACGGGGAGGCGACTGTCGTTGAGATGGATGCGCTGGCGTTCACCGACGAGGAGGCTCGAACCGTCCTCGGCGACGATCCTGCTGAGCGGCTGCTGGCCGAAGCGCGTGGATGGCCGGCGGTCATCGGGCTGGCTGCGATGCGGGGTGTGCTGGACGTCGCGGCGGACATGAAGCCGGACGACCTCTACCGCTTCTTCGCCGAGGATCTGTTTCAGAGCGCCTCACCGGCGCTGCGCGACGCGATGTTCAGGCTCGCGCTTGACGGGCGATGAAGGTCGTCGCTGACTGCGAATGCCCTACTGGGCGACCCACACGGGACACTCATAGACGACGCCACCGAGCGCGGCTTTCTCGTTGCCGGCGGACGGCAGAGCTGTCCACCCGCTCTTCCGCGGCTTCCTGCTCACGAAGCTCGCAGAACTAGATGCAGCGGAGGTGCGACCACTCGTCTTGCAGGCGGTCGGATTTCCTCGCCGGCGAGGAAGCGATGGGACGATTGCTTTGTCGTCCTCGAGCACTTCCCCGAGGATGTCTGCCTTCTCGAGACATTGAAGCGCGGCCTCGCGGACATACTCGAGTCCGGGCGAACGGTCACAGTGGATCGGTGGCTCGAACTTGCGAAGCACGACAGCATTCGTGATCCGATCATCCTCTTGGCCGCCGCAGAGGTCGCGCTTCGCGCACGACGACAACCGCAGGGCCCAGGTTCTAGGCGAGCGTGCCGGCGATCTGCTGGATAGTGACTTAGCATCACGTGCGTATCTGGCAGCAGCGCGTGGCGCTCACTTCAGGGATTGCGAGCCTGACGCGCTTCGACTCTGCAGCCTCGCGATCGGAAGCGCTGCAGGCCTTGGCCCTCGAGTGAACGCCTTGTGGCTCGAGTTCAGCGTCGCTCTTGAGCATGGCGCAGAGACCCACGCCTCCCGCGTCTTTGTCCCTCCTAGAGCGGTCGGGAGAGCCGAGCCCGACTCACGCCCTTCGCCTGCTCACTGCGAAGGGTGTCATGCTGGCGCAATCTGGTGACCTACGAGTTGCGTCTCAGACTCTGGAACTCGCGGACGCCACGATTGCTGAGGTCGACGACCCGTTTGCTACGGACGAATCTACTTCAGTACCTCTCCTACATGTACCTACTCAATGGAAGGTACGCGCAGTCGCTCGCGGCGTCCGATCGCCTGACTGAGCGAAAGCAGGAGAGCGGACTGCAATTTGTAGTCGACCACGCACTGCTACGTCGGACAGGCGCCTATGTGGGCATGCGAATGCTCAACCGAGCCCAGAGGGCGATCGAAGAGTTGCAGAGGAGGTCCAACTCCGCGTCGAACTTCGTCCGGGACAACACGCTTCTTCAGCGGATACGACTGGCCATTGCTGCGGGGGATCTGAGAAGAGCGGCCCGACTCTTCGAAGCCCCGTTCTCGGAGCAGCCTCGGGAAGCATTTCGCGGCGAACTCCGGTCGTATCACTCCATTGTGGCGTCAGGCCTTGGAGACTTCAGCCTTGCTCGAGAAATCCTCGAGGAGGACCAGCATCAAAGTCGTTTCTTTGAAGCTGCAGCCCTAAGCGAGGTCGCTCTATCAATACTCGAACTGGCAGCAGGTCGCCCGCACGAGCTGATTGCGGGAAGGCTTCGGCAGCTGATCACTTCGGGAGATGCTGACGCCATTGTGACTGGCTATCGCGCGTATCCGGAGCTTGCAGGCATCGCCTCCCGCGTTGATGCGCTTCGAGCACCGATGGCTGATCTGCTCATGCGATCTCACGACGTCGACATCGCACGAGCGATGGGGCTCGTGGTGCCGCGCGAAGCGCGTCCGAAGCAGCAGCTATCGACGCGCGAGCAGGAGGTCTACGAACTGATGATCCAAGGCCGTACGAATCAAGAAATAGCTCGCACCCTGTTTATCAGCGAATCAACGGTGAAGGTCCATGTACGACACATCTTCGAGAAGCTCGGCGTGCACTCCCGCGCGGAGGCAGCGCGGATGGCTCTGAGCGACGATGTGCTAGCCGAGAGCCTCAGCGAGGCTGAGGGATCTCGTAGAGGAGGGTCCGAGGGCCGCAATTGAGAGGCTGAAGTCCTGGCCTCGACCGAGGCGATACTCCTCGGAGCTGCCGGCGAGGATCGCCTCGAACGCTGCCACAACAGAGGTGTCGAACTGGCTCTCGACAGCCTGCGCGAGCCGAAGGCGCGCCACTCTACTTGGCATCGCATCGCGATATGGTCGGTCGGAAGTCATCGCGTTATAGGCATCCGCAACGGCGATGATCCTCGCTAGCAGGGGAATCTCTTCACCAGTCAGGCGATCCGGGTATCCCGTGCCGTCCACGCGCTCGTGGTGGCTACGAACGATGCCCGCGATCTCGCCGTAGTCATCCACCTTACGGAGGATTTCCTCCCCAATGACAGAGTGCCGTTCCATCTCGCGACGCTCCTCGAGCGAGAGAGCGCCCGGCTTCTCCAAAACACTTGCGGGGAGTCCGATCTTGCCGACGTCGTGGACTAGGCCGCAGAGGCGTATGAGGTCCTGCTCCGACTCGCTAAGGTCCATCCGTCGAGCGATGTCGCGCGCGTAGATCGCGACAGCAGCCGAGTGCCCGGCTGTGTACCGATCCCTAGCATCGAGTGTCGCAACGAGCGCAGTAGCGAAGGAGAGGTTCGCCCTAGCCAACCTGGCATTGGCTTGACTCAGACCCTCACTCGCCTCGCGCTGCTGGCGGTAGAGCATGAGGAGTCGCTGCGCCGCGAGAGCCGGTAGAGCGAACAACGCGACGCTCCAAGGGGAAATCGTCACATAGACGTATGCCAACAGGGAGACCATCGGCACATGCAGGGGAAGACTCACAAGGTCGCTCGAAATAACGTCGCGGAGGGTCGCGCGCGCCGACCTCGTCCCGCGAATAGCCGGCGCGACGCACGCCAGCGCCTCGCCAACGGCCGTCTCGACGAGAAAGGCGGCGGCAACGGCTGCGAACATCCGCAGAAAACTGGAGTCTGAGTAGCCTCTGATCGCGGCGGCCGTGAGACCAGCCCCTACCGTGGCGAGAACCCGCTTGGACGTCCAGGTAGCCCACCGAAGGATCGGTTGCGCGGTGTCCCTGCGAGGCAAGTCTCGAAGAAGGCCTGCCGTCGCCACCACGGCACCGAGCAAGCGGCCCAAGGACGACCGTCGCGAAGACACAGACGAGCGAGGCGATCGCTCGCCTCGACGAGCGGGCTGATGCGGATGCTCCCGTAATCCGCCGCGAGCGCGAGCGCTGCGAGGACTGCGACCGCCGCGGGCTGGTGGATCCGATAGCCGGCCGCCAGAAGGCCACCGCAGAGTGCGGCGGCACTCAGGGTCAGGCCAAGCACCCATGCCTCTAGTAGCCGATCGCGGCTAACGCTGACGGATTTACGACCCAAAAAGCCCCCGAATTCTCTTGAAGTCTCACCCATTTGGGGTATAAGCTTCCGACTTGCCGTTAGTCCCTAGATACGAGGAGTTCATCGTGAAGCGCATCGCCGCTGTCATCGCCCGCGCAGCAATCGCAGGCGACCACAAGACCTGGTAGTTCTGAGCCGCCGAATCGTCCGTTGTCCACAGGCTCTCGGCGTCCCCCGTTAAAGGGATATCGAGGTCCGATGGAAACGGCTGAAACGTACTAAGTAACGCGCGCCCCGGTGTTAGGGACCGGGACGCGCGTGTATCTGTCGACAGCCCCGTCGACAGATCTCTCCACAGGGTCTCGCGATGGGCGGGACCGCCTCAGCCGATGATGCCGCGGCGGAAGCCGACGGCGACGGCATGGGCGCGCGAGCGCGCCTGAAGCTTTGCGAGCAGATGGCGGACGTGGGACTTGACCGTCTCCTCGGAGAGGAAGAGCCGCTGGCCGATCTCCCGGTTGACGAGGCCGTCCGAGATGAGCTGGAGCACCTCGACCTCGCGCATCGTCGGCTCCTGCTCGAGCTCGGCGCGCGGGGCCTGGAACGGGATCACCGAGGCCGACGGGCTCTCGGAGTCCCGGCGCGCGGCCACGGCCTCGAAGCGCCGCGAGTGGTCGAGGTACCGGTCGAGAATCTGTTGGCGTTCAGCCGCGTCCATTGCCCGGGGTATCGGCGCCCCCCGGGGCCCCCTTTAGAGGTACTGCCCCTATCCAGGGATTGAAATGGAGCGGCGCCGGGCCGCCTCGGCGAGCGCGTCCTCGTCGTACAGGTGGCATTCCACCTCGACGCTGCCCGCCGGCAGGAGCCGCGGCTCGACCGGTTCCCGGAAATCGACCTCCACCCGGCCGTCCACGTCCCGGATCTCCTGGACGCCCGTCCAGAAGGGCTCCGCCGGGTCTCCGGCCCGCGCATCGTCGAGAATCGCCCGCACCTCGGCGCCCCGGCCGCTCCCGTTCGCCGGCAGCTGCGCGTGCGTCTCGGCCACGTCGAGCGGCTCGACCGGGCCGACCGCCGCCTGCTCCGCCTCGTAGGCCGCCTCCTCCATCCCCACCCACCGCCGCTCGAGCAGGTCCTTCAGGTCGCGCGACTCCCAGCCGCAGACCTCGAACGCCCGCGGGCAGCGCGGATGGAACGAGCAGCCGAGCGGCGGCCGCGACGCGTCCGGCACCTCGCCGCGCGGCAGGTCGCGCGGGATCGTCCGCCGCGGATCCGGCTCCGGGATCGCCTTGAGCAGCGCCTGCGTGTACGGGTGCTTCGGATCCTCGTAGATCGCCGCCGACGGGCCGATCTCGACGATCCGCCCGAGGTACATGATCGCGATCCGGTCGCAGAAGAACTTCGCCGTCGCCAGGTCGTGCGTGATGTAGAGGTACGTCAGGTCGAAGTCGTGCTTCAGGCCGAGCATGAGCTCGAGGATCTTCGCCCGGACACTCATGTCGAGCATCGACACCGGCTCGTCGGCGACGAGCAGCACCGGGTTGAGGATGATCGCCCGCGCGATCACCGCCCTCTGCTTCTGGCCGCCCGAGAGATCGGACGGGTACTTGTCGAGGAACTGCTCCGCCGGGGCGAGACCGACGCGCTCGAGCGCCTCCGCGACCCGGGCCCGGAGGGTCACGTTGTCGGTCGCGAGCCCGTGGATCTGGAGCGGATGGCCGACCGCCTGGGCGATCGTCATCGCCGGGTTGAGCGACGCGTGCGGATCCTGGAAGACGATCTGCATCCGGCGGCGGACGTCCCGCAGCTCGCGCTCGTGCAGCTTGGCGATGTCGCGGCCCTCGAACAGCACGTGCCCCTCCGTCGCCGGGACGAGGCCGAGCAGCGTCCGGCCGAGCGTCGTCTTGCCGCTCCCCGACTCGCCCACGAGGCCGAGCACCTCGCCCTTCCGCAGGTCGAACGAGACGTCGTCGACGGCCCGGACGGCAGCACCCGTCTTCCCGATGAGCCGGTCGAGGAACGAGCCGCGGATCGAGTAGTACGTCTTCAGCCCGCGGACGGAGACGAGCGGATCGCCGACCGCGCTCACGCTTCCTCCGCCACCGCGAGCTCGCGGCGCTCGAGCCGCTCCGTGCCGCCGGCGGGGATCTCCCGCTCCGGCCCGTGCAGCCAGCAGAGGACGCGCCGGTCCGGATCGGGCTGCGTCTCGATCGGGTCGCGCGCCGGGCAGACCTGCATGACGTCCGGGCAGCGCGGATGGAACCGGCAGCCCGTCGGCGGCGAGATGAGGTTCGGCGGCGCGCCCGGGATCGAGTGCAGCTCCGTCGTGTCGAGCGAGATCGTCGAGCGCAGCAGCTCGCGCGTGTACGGGTGCTTCGGGTCGGCGAACACGTCCCGCGCCGGCCCCTCCTCCGCGATCTGGCCGGCGTACATCACCGCGACGCGATCGCACGCCTCGGCGACGATCCCGAGGTTGTGCGTGATGAGGAGGAGCGCCGTCTCGAAGTTCTCCTTCAGGTCGGCGAGGATCCGCAGGATCTGCGCCTCGACGATGACGTCGAGCGACGTCGTCGGCTCGTCGGCGACGAGGAGCGACGGCCGCAGGACGAGCGCGAGCGCGATCATGATCCGCTGCCGCATCCCGCCCGAGAACTCGTGCGGGTACTGGCGGAAGCGCGTCGGCGGGATGCCCATCCGGCCGAGCGTCTCGAGCGACCGGCGGCGCACATCGGCGTCGGTGAGCTTCGACTCGTGCTGCTGGATCGTCTCGCGGAACTGGTCCTCGATCCGGAGCAGCGGGTTCAGCCGCGTCATCGGCTCCTGGAAGATGAGGCCGAGCTCCGGGCCGCGCAGCCGGCGCAGCTCACGCGGCGACATCGTCACGAGGTTCCGGCCGCGGTACAGGACCTCGCCGTCGGCCTTTGCCCCCTCCGGCAGCAGGCCGAGGATGCCGCGGCCGAGCGTCGACTTGCCGCAACCCGATTCGCCGACGAGTCCGAGCACGTCGCCCGCGTCGATCTCGAGCGAGACGCCGTCGACCGCGCGCACCTGCCCGCGGAGCGAGCCGTACCACACCCGCAGGTTGCGGACGTCGAGGACGGGGCCGGCGGCGCTCACGGCTCGAGCATCTCCGATGCCAGCGTCTCGCTCGGCGCCGCCGCGAAGTCGACGCGCCGGAACGCGCGCTTGCGCAGCACCGGGTTGATCGTCTCGTTCAGGCCCTCGCCGAGCAGCGTGAGCCCGGTGACGAGCAGGACGATGGCGAGGCCCGGGAAGAGGCCCGTCCACCAGATGCCGGAGGCGGCGTCCGACACCGCGCGCGAGACGTCGTAGCCCCACTCGGCGCCTTGCGTCGGCTGGACGCCGTAGCCGAGGAAGCCGAGCGCCGTCAGCGTCAGCACCGCGTCGGCGGCGTTCAGCGTCGCGATCACCGGCACGTTCTGGACGACGTTGAAGAAGACGTAGCGGCGCAGGATCGTCACCGGCTTGGCGCCGAGCGCGCGCGCCGCCTCGACGTACGGCTCCTCGCGCACGCTGATCACGTGGTTGCGGACGACGCGGAAGTACTGCGGGACGTACGTCACCGTGATCGCGATCGCGGCGACGAGGACGCCCGAGTTGACGCTGCTGCCGAGGAGAAACGCGATGACGATCGCGAGCAGCAGCGGCGGGAACGCGAACATCGCATCCATGAACAGCACCGCCCCGCGATCGAACGCGCCGCCGAAGTAGCCGGAGAACAGCCCGAGCGGTACGCCGACGAGGAGGCCGAAGACGAGCGCCATCGCGACCACCTCGAGCTCCGTCTGCGCGCCCCAGACGATGCGCGAGAGCACGTCGGTCGACTGCACCGTCGTGCCGAAGAGGTGCGAGTGCGACGGATGCGCGAGCTGCGCGAAGCGGTGTCCGCCCGACTTGTACTGGTCGAAGCCGTACGGCGAGATGAGCGGAGCGAGGATCGCGAGGAGGACGAAGAAGAGCGTGAGCCCCGCTCCCGTCCAGAGCATGCCGCGCGCAAAGCCGCGGGCCTCGGCGATCGGCTCGAACGCGCGCCGGAGGCCGATCGTCCGCCGGTGCAGCCGCGTCGTTGCGCCGACGGCCGCCATCAGTACCGCACCCGCGGGTCGATGAACGCGTTCACGAAGTCGATGAGGATGCTCGCGAGGACGACGACGAGGCCGAAGAGCACGACGATCCCCTGCACCGCCGCGTAGTCGCGGTTCTGGAGGTAGACGTAGAGCTCGTGGCCGAGACCTGGCCAGTTGAACGTCGTCTCGGTGAGGATCGCGCCGCCGAGCAGGAGCGCGAGCTGGAGGCCGATGACGGTGACGACGGGAACGAGCGCGTTCTTGAACGCGTGTCGGTACACGACCGACCGCTCGTTGATCCCGCGCGCCCGCGCCGCCTCGATGTAGTCCTCCTTCAGCGTCCGGATGACGTTGATCCGGATGAGGCGGATGAAGACGCCGCCGTACACGAGCCCGAGCGTCGTCGCCGGCAGGATGAGGTGCTTCGTCACGTCCCAGAGCGCGCCCCAGTTGCCGTCGATGATCGCGTCGACGAAGAAGATGTTCGTGTGCGTCTTGAGCAGCGCCTGCGTGATCGGGCTCGCCTGATCCGAGGTCGGCAGCCAGTTGAGCCACACGCCGAAGACGAGCTGGGCGAGAAGGCCGAGGAAGAAGACCGGCGTCGCGTAGATGACGATGCCGAACAGGCGCCCGCCCGCGTCGATCGGTGAGTCGCGGTAGCGACCGGCCAGGAGGCCGACGACGAGGCCGACGAGGAGCGCGACGATCACCGCGAAGAACGTCAGCTCGAGCGTCGCCGCCCCGTTCACCTTGATGATGCTGCTGACCGTGCGCCGGTCGGAGATCGTCGTCCCGAAGTTGCCGCGGGCGACGTCCCAGAGATAGCTCCCGTACTGCTTGTAGAGCGGCTTGTCGTAGCCGAGCTGGTGGCTGATCTGCTTGATGACGGCGGGCGGCACGTGCCCGCCGAGCGACGCCGACACCGGGTTGCCCGGCGCGACCCGCATGAGCAGGAAGACGAGCGTCAGGAGGATGAAGAGCATCGGGATCACGAGCGCGAGGCGCGTGATCGCGTACCGCTTCAGCGATGGTCCTTGGACTCCCATTGAGCCTGTGAGTGTATGGGTGAGGGGCGTCCGGAGACGCCCCTCACCGTCACGCGACTAGGACTTCGAGAGCTCCCAGAACCGCATGATGTACGTCGGGTCGAGCGTGCTGGAGATCCCCGAGATGTTCGGCCGGGCGACTGCGAGCATCGCGCCCTGCCAGTACGGGATGATCGGCGCGTCCTTCGCCGCGAGGGCCTGCGCCTGCTTCACGAACCCGAGGCGGGCCGCCGTCGTCTTCGCGCCGGCCTCGTTCTTCAGGATCGCGTCCATCTTCGCGCTCGAGTAGCCGTTGGACGTGAAGTTGCTCTTCGTCCCGTAGAACGGGGCGAGGTAGTCCTCGGCGTCCGGGTAGTCCGGGAACCAGCCGAGCTGGAACGCCGGGTACTGCGTGCCGAGCGTCTTCGAGTACGTCGTCCACTCAGCCGACTTGAGCGTCACCTTGAACACGCCGCTCGCATTGAGCGCACGCTGGATCTCGGTGTACTCGTCGGCCGACGCGTCGCCGTAGTGCGACGGCGTCCACCAGAGCGTGATCGGCACCGGCATCTTCACGCCGGCCTTCTGGAGGAGGGCCTTGGCCTTCGCCGTGTTCGGCGCCATGCCGTACTGCTCGCCGAACGCGTTCGTGTGACCGGGCAGCCCGGCCGGGACCATCGAGTAGAGCGGCGCCACCTGGTTGTGGTAGATCCGCGACGCGATGTCCTGGCGCGGCATGAGGTACGCGAGCGCCTGGCGGACGGCCGGGTTGTTCGTCGGCGCCCGCTTCACGTTCAGCACGAGATAGCGGATGACGACGCCGTTGCCCTTGTACACCCTGACGCCGGTCGTCTTGCCGAGCGCCGTGTACTCGGTCGGGGTGAAGTCGCGGAACGCCATGTCGATCGTGCCCTGCTGGAGCGCGAGCTTCATGGTCGACGACTTCGAGTAGTACGTGATGATCACGCCGCCGTTCTTCAACGAGCCCTTGTAGTTCGAGTTCGGGGTGAAGACGGCCTGCTGCCCCGGCGTGAACTTGTCGAGCTTGTACGGGCCGGTGCCGACGAGGTTGCCGACGTCGGTGTTCGCGACGAGCTTGTCGGCCGGATACACCTTGTGGTCGACGATGAACGCCGCGCCGGTCGTGAGGATGAACGGCCACGTCGACTGCGGCGACTTGAGGTGGAACGTGGCGCTGTAGTCACCGCTCGTCGTGACGCTCCCGAGGTTCGAGAGCAGGCTGTAGATCCCGGACGGGTCCTTGATCTTGTTCACGCGGTCGAACGACCACTTCACGTCGGCGGACGTGAACGGGTCGCCGTTCGAGAACTTCACGCCCTGCTTGAGCGTGCAGGTCCACGCGGTCTGCGCCGCGTTCGCCTTGCAGCCCGTCGCGAGGGACGGCGACGGCACCTTGCTTCCCGCGGGGAAGTCGAGGAGGTGCTGGTACATGAGGATGTCGACCGTGAACGAGCCGTAGTCGTAGTTCCCGGCCGGGTCGACGTTCGTCACCGTGTCCGTCGTCCCGTCGAGGATGGTGCTCGCGTTCGACCTCTGCGGGGCCGACAGGGCGGCGCTCGCCGCCACTGCCGCCAGCGCAAGAACGCCGGCGCCGAGTGCCACCAGGTACCGCACTCGTGTTCTCAGATGCATGTTCCCTCCCGCTGTTGGTTCCGAGGTGTTGTATCTACAGGGTTTCCGGTGGACTTTCCACCCGGGTCCGATCTACTGCATGCAGATGGTCGCGTAGTCGAACCCGTAGACGACATGGTTGACATAGCAACCAAGGTCGACCTTCTCGTTGAAGAAGTCTGTGTACTCCCTGTTCAGGAACGGCGCCCAGGGAGCCTGCTGCATGATCTGCCGGTCGAGCGCCGCCCACTCCGAGTTGATCGGGCTCGTAGGCACCGGCTGCTTGTTGAGGGCGTCGATCTTCTTGTTCACCGCCTTGTCGCTGAAGTTGGCGTAGTTGTTGTTGTAGGTCTTCGTGATCCGCTCGCCGTTCAGGAGGACGTCGAACCAGTCGAGCGGGTGCGGGTAGTCCTGGAGCCAGTCGGCGAAGCCGATCTGGGCACCCGTCGCCTGGTTGCCGATCGTCGTCCAGTACGTCGCCGAGGAGACGATCTTCACCCGGGCCCTGAGGCCGATGGAGTCGAGGACCTGCACGAGGTACTTCGTCGCTTTCGTGTCGAGCCCGCGGTCGTGGTTCCACACGGTCACGCGCGCGCCCGTCGCATGCGCGGCCTTGATCAGCCGTCGCGCCTTCTCGAGGTCGTGCGGGTAGAGCGAATGCTTCGAGTACGACGGGTACGTCGGCGGCAGGACGTTCTCCGTCGGGCGCGCGAGGCCGTTGTAGAGCGCCACGAGCGCCTTCCGGTCGATCGCGTAGTTCACCGCCCGCCGCACCGCGACCTTGTTGAACGGCGGGCGCCGCGTGTTCATGAAGAAGTAGTAGGTGTTCGGCGACGTGTAGACCTTGACCTGGCCGCCGTACTTCGACTCGATCGACCCGAGGCTGCTCGCCGGGATCGGCTGCGGATCCCAGTCGTCCTGGCCGGCGATCGTCCGCTGGAGCGCCTGCTTCGCGTCGCCGACGATGTCCCAGATGATCTTGTCCGGGTTCCCCGCGGGAACCGCCCCGCGGAAACGCGCCGCGTTGAAGTGGGGGTTCCGCACCTCGACGATCTGCTTGCCGGCCGAGTAGCTCTGGATGACGTACGGCCCGGTCGCGGGCAGCGGGTGCGTCGACATGTCGGACGCGGGAGCGCTCGCGGGCACGGGAGCCGCGAACTCGCTCGCGAGCACGTTCTCGAAGTCGCCCTCCGGGCTCCGCAGCGTGATCGTGATCCGGCCGGTCCGGTCGTCGGCGACGATGCCCGAGATGTGGCCGCCGCGCTCGTTGCGCACCTGCTCGGCGCCGACGATGTTGAAGAAGTAGCCGGCGCCGGGCGAGTCGAGCTTGAAGTCGCGCTCGACCGTCGCCTTGAAGTCGCTCGCCTTGACCGGCTGGCCGTTCGAGTACTTCAGGCCCGAGCGGAGGGTGAGCGTGTAGACCTTTCCGCTCCGCGACACCGTCGGGAGGCTGCGCGCGAGATACGGGACGATCGTCGCCCCGCCCGCGCCGCCGACGTGCCGGTAGCCGAGCAGCGGGAGGTAGACGTTCCAGATGACGTTCAGCCCCTCGGCGCCGTACGTCAGTCCCGGATCGAGGTAGTCGATCGAGGAGTCCTCGGCGACGCGGAACACCTGGAACCCCGGGCCGTTCGCAGCCGGAGCGCCGGCGGCCGGAAGCGCCGCCGCGACGGCGAGCACGGCGAGGGCCGATGCTCTCCTCCCCCAGCGGTGCGTTCGCCTCGTCGTCTCTGCGCCCTCCGCACGCACCTTAGTTACTGACGACCGGGAAGACGCTTGGTTAGCGGGGTGCCGCTGGAAATCGAACGTATGTTCGCCTACGCTGTCGGGAATGCAGCTCAGGCTCGACGCGGCCGACCGGCTCGTGGAGCTCGTCGAGGAGCGCCGGGGGCCGGTGCTCGCCGACGAGGCCGCGCGGCGCCTGTTCGCGCTCCGCTCCGCCCCGGTCGCGCTCGCGCGGTCGCTCCTCGGCGACGTCGTCGAGGCGGACGCGCGGCTCGCGTGGAACGGCGACTCTGTCACGCTCGCCCGGCCGCTCGGCACCGACCTCCTCCTCGAGGAGGCGACGTACGTCGTCGTCGACCTCGAGACGACCGGGCTGCGGCCCGGCTCGGCGCAGATCTGCGAGATCGGCGCCGTCCGCGTGCGCGGCCTCGAGCTCGAGGCGGAGTTCGAGACGCTCGTCGACCCGGGCATGCCGCTCGGGCCCGGCGTCTCCGCGCTCACGGGGCTGAACAACCGGCAGCTGCGCGGCGCCCCACCGCCGCCCGTCGCGGTGCGGCGCTTCCTCGCGTTCGCCGGCGACGCGGTCCTCGTCGCCCACAACGCGCGGTTCGACCTCGCGTTCCTCGACCGCGAGACGGCGAAGATCACGGGCTCGCGGATCGCCGCGCCGGTCGTCGACACCGTCGCGCTCGCGCGCCGACTGCTCGCGGGGCGCGTCCCGCGCGCCTCGCTCGCGCAGCTCGCGTGGTTCTTCGACGTATCGACGCAGCCATGCCACCGCGCGCTCCCCGACGCGCAGGCGACGGCGGAAGTGCTGCTCGCGCTCGTCGGGCTCGCGCAGGAGCGCGGCGCGCGGACGGTCGCCGACCTCGTCGGGCTCTCGGCGACGCGGACGCGGCGCGTGTGGGACAAGCGACAGCTCGCGTTCGGCGCGCCGCAACGCCCCGGCGTCTACCTCTTCCACGACCGCAACGACCAGGTGCTGTACGTCGGGTGCGCGCGCGACCTGCGCGCACGGCTGCGGTCCTACTTCCGCTCCGAGAAGCTGCGGCCCGCAGTCGAAGCGGCGGTCGGCGCGACCGAGCACATCGAGTGGCGCGTGCTCGGGTCGGAGCTCGAGGCCGCGCTCACCGAGCTCAGGCTCATCCGCGAGCTCCGTCCGCCGGCGAACGCGCGCGTCTCGCGCCCCGAGAACCACGTGTGGCTCCGCAAGCGCGGCGACGGCGTCGTCGCCTCGTCGCAGCCGTCGCCGCTCGGGCCGATCCGCTCGCGCCGGCGGGCACAGCTCGCCGCGCGGGCGCTGCTCGCCGAGGAGCTCGAGCGGCCGTCGGCGGCGCTGCCGCGGCTGCGGCGCAAGCTCGCGTCGCTATCGGACGCGCGGCGCTTCGAGGACGCGGCCCGGCTGCGCGACCGCATCGCCGCGCTCGAGGACGTCTGCCGCGAGCTCGAGCGGCTCACGCGGCTGCGCGCGCTCGAGCGCTGCCTCCTCGTCCCCGCGACGGAGCCCGGGCACACGCGCGCGTTCTTCCTCGCCGGCGGCCGCGTCGCCGCCGTGCGGACGCTGCCGCCGGGCGGCGGCGCGCACCTCGAGATCGAGGCGGGGCTCGCCGCCGCGCGGCGGGCGCGGACGGGGGACGAGCCCTTCGACCTCGACGAGCTCGTCCTCGTCGGCCGCTTCCTCCGCCGCCCGCCGCCGGAGCTGCGGATCGTCCCCCTCGAGAAGGAGGCGATCCTCCGCGCAGCTACGCGATCGCCAGCTCGGAGTTGAAGTACCGGTGGGCCGCGTGGAACGTCGCCTGCGGCCCGCCCTCGATGCCGAGCTCCTCCACGACCGGCATCAGCCGATCGGACGCGAACGACTGCCACGCGTCCTCCGACTCCCAGACGTCGACGATGTGCATCGCCCCGCCGTCGAACCACACGACGTGGAAGACGCCGCCGCGGGCCGGGACGTTCTCCCAGTCGACGCGCTCCCGCGCCTGCTCGTACATCTCCGGCGTCACGCCGGGCCAGGTCACCTCGAGGACAACCGACATGGCACTGCTCCTTTCGAAGAGGGGTCGCGTCCTCTTCGTCCGGCGCGGGCGAGCGGTTCGGTCCCTCAGCGGATCGGCACGCGCGCCTGCGGGCGGCCGTCGCGGTACGAGACGGCGAGCATCCCGAACGTCTTCGGCAGATGCGCCGTCGACGTGAGCTTCATCGGCTTCGTGAGGAAGAAGACGTTGTCGTGGACGGTCGCGGTCTGCGAGCCGAGCGAGACCCGGGCCACGCCGTCGGCCGCGATGCCGAAGACGGCGATGCCCGTCGACGTCGACCGGAACGAGTACGTGACGCCCGAGCGCAGCAGGCCGCGATGGCACGTCAGGAACGTCGGGCCTTGCACACAGACCCAGCCCCGGGCGGTCGGCACGAGATAGACCGCGCCGGCGTGCCGCGCCTTCGCGAGCTCGAGCGATCCGGGCCGGCCCTTCATCCGCGCCGCGACCTGCGCGAGCGTGTCGCCGAACGGCATCGTCGGGAGCGCGACCGCCCTGCCGGCGCGGAAGACCGCGAGCGTCGATCCGAGCGGGCGCCCGGCCACCTCGGCGGCCCGCGACGGCTGGCCCCAGATGTCGATCGACGTCGTCGAGTGCGGCGGCGGCGCCGCTATCAAGCGGCGACGGAGATGAGGTCGCGCAGCGCGCCGAGCCGCGCGAGGGCCTGGCCCTCGAGCTGCCGCACGCGCTCGCGCGTGAGGTCGAGCTCGTGCCCGATCGCCTCGAGCGTCCACGGCTCGCCCTCGAATCCGAACCGCAGCTCGAGGATCCGCCGCTCCCTCTCCGGCAGCGCATCGAGCGCACGGCGAACTCCCTGGCGGCGGAGCGATTCCTCCGCCTCGTCGAACGGGTCGGCCGCCTCGCGGTCGGCGAAGAGGTCGCCGAGCTCGCCCTCGTCGTCCGCGCCGACCGTCTGGTTGAGCGACACGGACGCATGCGCGGCGCCGAGCGCCTCGTCGACGTGCTGCATCGGCAGCCCGGTCGCCTCGGCGAGCTCGTCCTTCGTCGGCTCGCGGCCGAGCTCGACCTCGAGCCGGCGCGCGGCGCGCGAGAGCTTCTGCTGGCGCTCGACGACGTGCACGGGGACGCGGATCGTGCGCGCGTGGTTGGCGACGGCGCGCTGCACCGACTGCCGGATCCACCACGTCGCGTACGTCGAGAACTTGTAGCCGCGGCGCCAGTCGAACTTCTCGACGGCGCGGTTCAGGCCGAGCGTGCCTTCCTGGATGAGGTCGAGGAACGGGACGCCGAGCCCGCGGTAGCCCTTCGCGATCGAGACGACGAGCCGGAGGTTCGACTCGATCATGCGCCGCTTCGCCGTCGGGTCGCCGCGCTCGATCCGCTTCGCGAGCATGACCTCCTCGGCCGCCGTGAGCAGCTTGTGCCGGCCGACGTCGGCGAGGAAGAGCTGGAGGCTGTCGGCCGCGCCCGAGACCTCCGCCGTCGCCTCGATGCGGGCGGCCTCTTCCTCGGCGGCCTTCTCGGCGTCCGCAGCTGCGGCCGCCTCGGCCGCGCTCGCGGGTGCGCCGATCTCGAGCCCGATGCGCTCGAGCTCGGTCGTCAGCTCCTCGACCTCCTGGTCGTTCAGGTCGAGCTCGACGGCGAAGGCCTCCAGCTCGGCGGGCTCCAAGTAGCCGCGCTCCTGCGCTCCCTCGACGAGGGCGCGCGCCTGGTCGGTCTCGAGCAACTCGTTCAGCTGGTTCGGGCTCAGGGTCTACTCAGTCCTCTCGGTGCGGCTTCGACGAGGTCAGCGATCGTTCTCACTTTACGAGGGAAGTCCTCTCGGTGCCAGGGGCTTTGTCCGGCCCAGGCCGTTTCGGACTGGAAACGCGCGTCCGGGCCGGGTTATTCCGCCGCCGCCGGCTCTTGCTCTTTCGACTGCGTGCGGACGGGGAAGTCGAACTCGACCTTGCCTTCCTCGTTCAGGACGAGCCGTGCCCGGAAAGGTTTGTCTGTTCCGGGAGCGGAAGCCGGACAGCACCTCGCGCGTCTTCCCCTCCTCGAGCAGCTGCCGCGCGATCTCCGGCGTGAGCGTCCGGCCGGCGACGCGCTTCCAGATGACGAAGCCGCAGCCGGTCTCCTCGCGGCTCTTCCAGCTCGTGCACCCGTACGCGCGCGAGTTCTCCCTGATGATCTCTCCCGTCTCGGCGCCGCAGCGCGGGCAGAGGCCGAGCTCGACGCGCTCCGGGCGGAGCTGCTCCTTGTCGAGCGCCTCGATCTGCCCGACGATCTCGCTTCGTGAAGTTGGCGATCTCGTCGATGAAGGCGGTGCGGTCGCCGGTGCCGTGCTCGATGTCCGAGAGCTTCTTCTCCCAGTCGCCCGTGAGCTCCGGCGAGGTGATCTTGTGCTCCTCGAGCATCGTGATCACCTGCAGGCCCTTCGGCGTCGGCTGGAGGTCGCTGCCGACGCGCTCGATGTACTCGCGGCGGATGAGCGTCTCGATCGATCTCCGCGCGCGTCGCCGGCGTGCCGAGGCCGGACTCCTTCATCGCCTCGCGCAGCTCCTCGTCGTCGATGAGCTTGCCGGCGGTCTCCATCGCCGAGAGCAGCGTCGCCTCGGTGTAGCGCGGCGGCGCCTTCGTCATCTTGTCCTCGCGCTCGGCGGCGAGCGCAGCGCACCGTCTGCCCCTCCTCGAGCGTCGGCAGCTCGCCGCCTTCTCGAGTCCTCGTCCTCGGACTGCTTCTCCGCGTCCGGCTCGAGCCCGTACACGCCGCGCCAGCCGGCCTCGAGCGTGATCTTGCCGCGCGTGCGGAAGCTCTCGCTCCTCGACGTCGGTGACGACGGTCGTGCGCGCGTAGCGCGCGGGCGGATGGAACACGGCGAGGAAGCGCTTCGCGACGAGGTCGAAGATGCGGCGCTCGTCGGGCGTGAACCTCTCGACGTCGTGGGGGACGTCGGTCGGGATGATCGCGTGGTGGTCGGTGACCTTCGCGTCGTTGATCACGCGCTGGAGCGGGAGCTGGTCGAGGCGATGACGAACGTGCGCGCCCTCGCGGTAGTCGGCGATCGCCTGGAGCGTGTCGACGCGACGATCTTCAGCTGCGGGACCATGTCGCCGGAGAGGTAGCGCGAGCTCGTACGCGGGTACGTGATCGCCTTCTTGTCCTCGTACAGCTTCTGCGCGGCCTGCAGCGTGCGCCGCGCGCTGAAGCCGTAGCGGCGGTTCGCGTCGCGCTGGAGCGAGGTGAGGTCGTAGAGGAGCGGCGCGCGCTCGGACTGCTCCTTGCGCTCGACCTTCGTCGACGATGCCGTCCTTGCCGCTGACCTTCTCCACGATCTCGTCCGCGCGCTCGACCGCCTTGATGCGCGTCTCGTCGCCCTCGAACCAGATGCCCTGGTACGGCGGCTGGAACGCGGCGTGCACGAGCCAGTACGGCTCCGCGACGAACGCCTGGATCTCGCGCTCGCGCTTCACGAGCATCGCGAGCGTCGGCGTCTGCACGCGGCCGAGCGACACGACGCCGCCGACCCACGCGCGGCCGCGGATGGTCGCGGCGCGCGTCGCGTTCATGCCGACGATCCAGTCCGCCTCGGAGCGTGAGCGCGCCGCCTGCTCGAGCGACTGCAGCTGCTCGCCGGGACGGAGGCGCTCGAAGCCTTCGCGGATCGCCTGCTTCGTCATCGACGAGATCCACAGGCGCTGCACCGGCTTCGGCTCGCCGTCCTTCTTCTTCAGCGAGCCGGCGTACGTCTCGTAGATGTACGCGAAGATCAGCTCGCCCTCGCGGCCGGCGTCGCAGGCGTTGATGAAGTCGGAGACGTCCTCGCGCTTCATGCAGCTTGAGGATCGCGTTCAGCTGCTTCTTCGACTTCGCGTCGCGCGGGACGAGCTGGAAGTCCTCCGGGACGATCGGCAGGTCGGCCATCCGCCACTTCTTGAACTTCTCGTCGTACTCCTCGGGATCGGCGAGCTGGACGAGGTGGCCGACGGCCCACGTGATGACGTATTCGTCCGACTCGAGGTACTCGTCGAACTTCTCGAACGTGCCGGGAAGTGCGGACGACGAGGTCGCGTCCGACCGATGGTTTCTCTGCGACGACGAGTGTCTTGGCCATAGATTCACATTAGCGTGAGACCGACTCGCACCTATTCCACCGTTGCCGTTCTCAGCTGGCCGGTGTTGTACGGGCTCTTCCGTCTACACGCGCGCGGGCGCGAGAACATACCGCGCGAGGGCGGCTTCGTGCTCGCCTGTAACCACGTGTCGAACTTCGACCCGTGGCCGCTGGGGCTCCCGATCTGGCCCCGCCGCTTTCTCAGGTTCATGGCCAAGTCCGAGCTGTACTGGTTCCCGCTCACGCTCATCCTGAACGGCGCGGGCGCGTTCCCCGTCCGCCGGGGACAAGCCGACACGGAGGCGATCGAGACGGCGGTCGAGCTCGCGCGCGCCGGAAACGTCGTGGCGATGTTCCCGGAGGGGACACGGCGGCGGAAGGGGCTCGTGAAACGCTTCGAGGCGCGGCCGCGGTCGGGCGCGGCGCGGATCGCGCTCGAGGCGGGCGTGCCGCTCGTGCCGGCGGCCGTCTCCGGCACCGACCGCCTGCTGCGCCTCGGCCCGCTGCGCGTCGTCTACGGCGCGCCCGTCGACATCGACGACCTGCGCGGCGGCGACGTGCGCGAAGCCGCGCTCGAGGCGACGACCCGGCTGATGGCGCGCATCGAGGAGCTCGAAGCGAGCCTGTGAGCACGCTGCTCGTCGTCGACGGCGACTCGTTCGCGCACCGCGCGTACCACGCGCTGCCGAAGTCGATCCGTCTCAACGCGATCGTCGGCTTCACGAACATGCTCGTCCGCCTCTGGGAGGCGGAGAGCCCGGAGGCCGTGCTCGTCGGCTGGGACACGCTGAGCGTGCCGACGTACCGCCACGAGGCGTTCGAGGCGTACCAGTCGGGGCGCGTGTTCGAGGAGTCGCTCGCTCGAGCAGCTCGAGGTGCTGCCGGAGGTCGTCCGCGCGTGCGGCTTCGCCGCCGCGAAGGCGGCCGGCTACGAGGCCGACGACTTCCTCGCGGCGGGCGCGGCCGCCTGGCCGGGGAGCGTCCTCGTCGCCACCTCCGACCGCGACGCGTTCCAGCTCGTCTAGCGACCGCGTCACGATCCTCCAGCCGGTGCGGGGCGTGAGCGAGCTCGCGCGGATCGGGCCGGCCGAGGTGCGCGAGCGCTACGGCGTCGAGCCCGAGCAGGTGCCGGACCTCATCGCGCTGCGCGGCGACCCGTCGGACAAGCTGCCGGGCGCGCGGGGCGTCGGGCCGAAGAAGGCGGCCGACGTCATCCGCGAGTACGGCTCGCTCGAGGGCGCGCTCGCCGCCGGCCGGTTCGAGGCCGAGGCGGAGGACTTGCGTCTGTACCGGCGAATTGCGTCGATGGACGCCTCCGCCCCCCTACCTCCCCTCGAAGATCAGTCACCTACCTGGGCGGGGGCGTCCTCCTTCGTGAAGCAGCTCGGCCTCGACGGCCTCGCGAAGCGGCTAGGTTCTCTCGCATGAACGAATGGCTGACACGACAGGCCGAGGCGCTCGGCGTGGACGGGCTCAGCGACGAGGAGCAGACGACCCTGCTCGACGTCGCACGCATCGCCGCCCACACCGGCGGCGACCGGACGAATGCACCGCTTCTCTGCTACTTGCTCGGCCGCGCGGACGGTGACCTTCAGGCGCTCGCCGAGATCGTCCGATCGACGTCCTGACGCACCCCGCGCTCGCGCGCATCCATCCCACCGGCCACCACCCGGAACGGCCGGAGCGGCTGGCCGTCCTCCTCGAGCATCAGCTCGTGTGGAGCGAGGGGCGCAAGGCGACGGAGGAGGAGATCCGGCTCGTGCACACGCCCGAGCACGTCCGGCGGATCGCGGAGGTCGAGGAGCCGGCCTGGCTCGACGGCGACACGATCGCGACCGACACGACGTACGAGGCGGCGCGGCTCGCCGCCGGGACGGCGGTCGAGGCGGCGCTGCGCGGCGCCTTCGCGCTCGTGCGGCCGCCCGGGCATCACGCGATGCCGAACCGCGCGATGGGATTCTGCATCTTCAACAACGTCGCGATCGCCGCGCGGGTCGCGCAGCGCGAGCTCGGCATCGAGCGCGTCGCGATCGTCGACTTCGACGTCCATCACGGCAACGGCACGCAAGAGATGTTCTGGGACGACGACAGCGTGCTCTTCGTCTCGCTGCACCAGTGGCCGTTCTATCCGGGCAGCGGCGGGCCCGACGAGCAGAACGACACGACGCTGAACGTGCCGATGTCCGCCGGCTCCGGCGACGACGAGTACCTGCATGCGTTCGACCACGTCGTCGGTCCGGCGGTCGCGCGCTTCGAGCCTGAGCTCGTGCTCGTCTCGGCGGGCTTCGACGCGCACACGGAGGACCCGCTCGCCGGAATGCGCGTCACGGCGGACGGCTTCCGCGAGATGGCGAGCCGCTGCCGCACGTACGCGCCGCGCGTCGCCGCCGTCCTCGAAGGCGGCTACGAGCTCGACACGCTGCCCACGCTCGTCGACGCGGCGCTGGACGGCTTCACGACGCGATGAGGATCGACAAGTGGCTGTGGGCCGCGCGCTTCTTCAAGACGCGCAGCCTCGCGACGGAGGCCGTGCTCGGCGGCCACGTCCACGTCGGCGGCGCGCGCGTGAAGCCGGCCCGCGAGGTTCGTGTCGGCGACACGATCGAGATCCGCCGCGGGCCGATCAGCTGGACCGTGAGCGTGCGCGCGCTCGCCGAGCGCCGCGGCCCCGCGAGCGAAGCGGCGCTGCTCTACGAGGAGACGAAGGAGTCGCTCGAGCTGCGCGAGCGGCAACGGCTCGCGCACAAGCTCGCGCAGCCGCTCGGCGCCGATCTCGGCGCGCGGCCGACGAAACAGGACCGCCGCCGCTTGGACGCGCTCCGCAAGGGCTCGCGGCGCCGCTAGGCGGCGCGGGCGTGCGAAAGACGTTCTAGGGCTTCGCGGCGGGACGAGACACCGAGCTTGCGGAGCAGGCTCTTCACGTGCGAGCGCACGGTGTGCTCGGAGATGAACAGCCGCTTCGCGATCTCGTCCGTTCCGAGATGCTCGTCGAGGAGGAGCAGCACCTCGAGCTCGCGGGCGGAGAGCATCGACGCGATCGCGTCGGGGACGCCGCTGCCGTGCTCGGAGCCGGTGCGGACGCGGTCGAGCAGCCGGCGTGCGATCGCACCCGACAGCGCGGCCTCGCCCTGCACGACGCCTTCGAGGAAGGCGGCGATGCGCTCGGGCGGCTCCGTCTTCAGCAGGTAGCCGGCCGCGCCGCCGCGTACCGCGCCGAGGAGGTTCTCCTCGGTGCCGGACGCCGTGAGCACGACGACTTCGCAGCGCGGGGCGGTGCGACGGAGGAGCGGGAGAGCCGAAAGGCCGTCGAGGCCCGGCATCGAGAGGTCGAGGAGCACGACGTCCGGCTGGAGCCGCTCCGCCATCACGAGCGCCTCCTCGCCGTCGGAGGCCGAACCGCAGACGTCGAAGCCGTGCGCGCCGAGCAGGGACGCGAGGGCTTCCCTCGTCAGGGGGTGGTCGTCGACGATCAGCACGCGTGCCATCCCCCGGCTTATCGGCAGGGACCGATTTGCCGACAAGGGTGAAGTGAAGGACAGCAACGACTTTCAGGCCTGGCTCCTGAGCGAGACCCTGCTCGCGGCGCTGCTGGGCGCCATTCTCGCGCTGTTCCTCACGAATCCGGCCCTCCGGACGCACTACGACCTGCCCCAGCTGCGCCTCGTGCTCCAGACGACGATGGCGCTCGGCGGCCTCCTCGTCGCCCTTCTGGCCGCTGCACGCTTCTCGGCCGAGGGCCGGCGGGTCGACCTCCTCCTCTCGAGCGGATTCCTCGTCAGCTCGCTCTCGGCGGCCGCGTTCGCCATCGGCCCGCAGTTCGGCGGCTCGACGCTGCACCCGCCGGAAGGCTGGGCGGCCCTCCTCGGCGGCATGCTCGGCAACGCGCTCGTCGCCGTCGCGCCGTTCCTCCGCGGCCGCACGAGGCGGCGGGACTGGGCGATCGCGAACGCCGTCGCGGCCGCCGGCCTCGTCCTCTTCGTCGCGTGGTCGATCCTGCGCGACGCGAGCTCGTCGCTGCCGTCGCTGAGCCCGCCGCCCGGGCAGCAGCCCTTCTACCTCACCGGCGTCCTCGCGCTCCAGGCGCTGATCATGCTCGTCGCAGTCGTCGGCTGGGGCGAGCGCTTCCGCCACCGCGGCGACGACCTCGCGCGCTGGCTCGCGCTCGCGTTCACGCTCATGCTGTTTGCGGCACTGCAGCTCGTGTTCCAGCCGCTGCTCGCAAGCACCTCGGTGACGCAGGGCGACTTCCTGCGGATGATCGCGTACACGCTCGTGCTCATCGGCGCCTGGCGCGCGATCCGCTTCGCGGAGTTCGGCCGCGCGGTCGCGGAGGAGCGCGCGCGCGTCGCGCGCGAGATCCACGACGGCCTCGCCCAGTACCTGTTCGCCGTCTCGACGCACGCGTCGATGCTCGAGTCCGGATCGGATCCGGCCGTCACGCTCCCGCGGCTGAAGGAGGCGGCGCTGCTCGCGCAGCAGGAGGCGCGCTTCGCGATCCTCGCGCTCTCGTCGGCGAGCGGCACGGCGCCGTTCGACTCGGCGCTCCGCCGCTACGTCGAGATCCTCACCGCCGACGGAGCGCTCGACGTCGAGCTCGAGGTCGACCCGTCCATCCGCCTCGCCCCCGACGAGCAGATCGAGATCTTCCGCATCGTCCAGGAGGGCCTCGCGAACGTGCGCAAGCACGCACACGCGACGCGTGCCGACGTCACGATCGGCATGCGCGACGAGGATCGCTTCGTCACCATCGAGGACGACGGCGAGGGCTTCGACGGCGAGCTGAGCGCGGCCGGGCAGGGCCTGCGCAACATGCGCGCGCGAGCGGAGTCGATCGAGGGCGGCTTCTCGCTGCGCTCGACGCCGGGGCGCGGGACTGCGCTCGAAGTCGTGCTGCGCGCGTAGCGCGTGTGCGATCGCGGAAGAACAATCGCGCTGAAGATCCAGCCGGCCACGAGCCATACCCCGAACGCAACGATGAATGCGTGTTCCGAGCCGGTGACGATCCCGACCACGAAGGCGACCGGAATGCAGGAGAAGTGGACGAGTAACCGCAGGAGGGAGCGTCTCGTCCGTGTCATGCGGCTTCAGCTGCCTCGCGAAGCATCGGTCGAGTCCGTGAACGACCATCGTCCGAGCGGCGACGCAGCCGGTCTGGACGAGCCCGCCAGCCGATTCGAAACGCGTAGGAAACTCGCCAGTGACCAGGTGAATTGCCGGAGATCGTCGTAGCTCACAACGAACTCCCCAACACCGGCCGCGTCGGAATGGGCAAACCGTCTGAGTTCAACCCGCAGGGCGACAAGGCCGCTCCCGCGACCCAGCGCGTCGACGCGGATTTCGTTGGCCTCCGAGTACCAGTTCGCACCGCCGACCCAACCGTCCGGTCTTGAGGACAGCTCTTCGAAGAAATCCAGCGTGTCCTCGCGATAAGGCTGGATCATGCTCAGTCCGACATCCGTGGAGTCGCCATCCACCCGGAGGCTGACCTGACATTGCATCCAGTAAGCATCGGAGCCTGCGAAGCGCTCGGCTTCGAAATGAGCGTCGGAGAACGCCAGCGAGACCGAAGCGTCCCCTGAACCACTCTCGAGTCGCACGCTCGTCACACCAGCATTGTGTCCGTTCGAATGCCACTCCGCGATTCGCACTCACGCGCGTAGATACGCTCCAGCCGGTGGACGTTCGCGCCGGCATTCCCGCTGACGAGCTCGCCGGCCGGCGAGCCCGGCTGCTCGAGCACGTCCGCCGCGCGGGCCTGACCGGGTACGTCCTCTTCAGCGCCGACTACATCCAGTACTTCACCGGCTTCCAGTTCCTCTCGAACGAGCGGCCGGTCGTGTACGCGGAGAGCGCCGGCGGCGAGTCCGCGATCTTCGTGCCCGAGTTCGAGGTCGAGCGCACGCGCGCCGAGGCGGCGTTCGAGCGGATCGAGTCGTATCCGGAATACCCCGGGCTCGAGCACCCGATGCTCCTGCTCGCGCGCGTGCTCGCCGACCTCGGGATCGAGCGCGCGATCGGCGCCGACGGCGACGGGTATCCCGGGATCCTCGGCTACAAGGGCCCCGCGCTGAGCGCAGTGACCGGCGCGAGCGTTGCGCCACTCGGTGACGTCATCGAGTCGATGCTGGCACACAAGAGCGCAAGCGAGATCGCACTCATCCGCGAGAGCGGCCGCTGGTGCGCGCACGCCCACCGGCTGCTCCAGGAGTACACGAGACCCGGCGTGACCGAAGCGGAGGCGTCCCTGCGCGCCGGACAGGAGACGACGCTCGCCATGCTCGCCGAGCGCGGCGAAGTCGGAGGGCTCTCGTCCTCGGCGGGCGCGTCGGCCGGCTATCGCGGCCAGATCGGCCTGCGCAGCGCGTGGGCGCACGCGGTCGCGCACGCGATCGAGTTCCGCGCCGGCGACATGCTCGTGACGGAGACGAGCGCGTCGGTCTGGGGCTACAACGCCGAGCTCGAGCGCGGCATGGTCATCGGGCCGCCGACCGACGAGCAGCGGCGGCTGTTCGCGCACACGGTCGCCGCGCAGGAGGCCGCGTTCGCCGCGATCCGGCCGGGAGCGACGTGCGCCGACGTCGACCGCGCGGTCATGCGCTACTTCGAGGAGCACGATCTGCTCCCGTACTGGCGGCAGCACACGGGGCACGGAATCGGCCTTCGTAACCACGAGGCCCCGTTCCTCGATCTCGGCGATCCGACGGTGCTCGAGCCCGGAATGGTGTTCACGGTCGAGCCCGGCCTGTACGACTCGGCTCTCGGGGGCTTCCGCCACTCCGACACGGTCGTCGTGACCGAGGACGGGATGGAGAAGCTGACCGACTACCCGTCGGACATCGAAAGCCTCACGCTGCCGCTCGCCTAGAGCGTGCGGTACGCGATCGTCTCGGGCGCGCCGTTCACGCCGGAGCGGACGATCGCGTCGCAGATCTCGGACGCGCGGTAGCCGTCCTCGAAGTCCGCGCCGTACGGCGCGACGTCGCCGTCGTCGGCGATCGCCACGAGGAAGTGGTGGAGCTCGTGCACGAACGTGTCGCCCCAGCCGATGATGTGTCCGGGCGGCCACCAGTGCTGCCAGAACGGGTGGTCGCCCTCGGAGACGAGCACCGTCTTGAAGCCGCGCGCGCGGTCGCCGTCGGCGCGGAACACCTGCAGCTCGTTCAGCCGCTCCATGTCGAAGGCGAGCGAGCCCTTCGTCCCGTTGATCTCCCACTGGAAGGCGTTCCGCCGGCCGTGCGCGAAGCGCGTCGCCTCGAGCGTGCCGATCGAGCCGTTCGCGAAGTGGACGGCGGCCTCGACCGCGTCGTCGACCTTGCGCCCGGGCAGGAACGTGTGCGCGAAGCCCGGACACGGTCTCGATCTCGCCGTTGAGGAAGCGCGCGAGATCGACGACGTGCGTCATGAGGTCGCCGAGCGCACCCGACCCGGCGGCATCGGCGTCGAAGCGCCACGTGTCGAGCGACGGGTCGTCGCCCCAGTCCTGGAGGTAGCGGCCGCGGAAGTGCCGCACCTCGCCGAGCTCGCCGGCGTCCACCATCTCCCGCGCGAGCCGGACGGCCGGGACGAAGCGGTAGTTGAACGCGCACATGTGCTTGACGCCCGTCGCGGCCACCTGCTTCCAGATCTCGTAGCTCTCGCCGGCGTCGCGCCCGAGCGGCTTCTCGCACACGACGTGCTTCCCGGCCCTGGCGGCCGCGATCGTCGGCTCGGCGTGGAGCGAGTTCGGCCCGCCGTTGTCGAACAGCCCGATCCGCTCGTCGGCGACGAGGTCGCGCCAGTCGGTCGTCGCGTACTCCCAGCCGTACCGGCGCGCGGCCTCGCCGACGGCCTCGCTCGTTGCGGCCGGCGATCCCGATCAGCTGCGGCTCGAGCGGCGGCGGCCACGTGATGCTCGGGATCTTCCGGAACGCATTCGAATGGGCCTTGCCCATGAACGCGTACCCGAGCATGCCGACGCCGATCGCAGCCACGATGCGAGATAGTACGCGTATGGGTTCGATAGTGAAATGGGGAATCGTCTCGACCGCCGACATCAACCGGAAGGTCATTCCGGGAGCGCACGCGTCGGACAAGGTCGATCTGCTCGCGGTCGCGAGCCGCGACCAGGCGCGGGCCGACGCGTACGCGCGCGAGTGGGAGATTCCGCGCGCGTACGGCTCGTACGAGGCCCTGCTCGCCGATCCCGACGTCGAGGCCGTCTACATCTCGCTGCCGAACACGATGCACGTCGAGTGGTCGATCAAGGCGCTCGAGGCCGGCAAGCACGTGCTCTGCGAGAAGCCGTTCACGCGGCACCCGGAAGAGATCGCCGCGGCCTTCGACGCCGCCGACCGCACCGGCCGGCTGCTGACGCGAGGCGTTCATGTACCGGCACAACCCGCAGACGAAGCGGCTCGCGGAGCTCGTCGCCGACGGAGCGATCGGCGAGCTGCGGCTCGTGCGCTCGGCGTTCTCGTACTCGCTCTACGACCACGACAACATCCGCCTCCAGCACCGACGTCGAGGGCGGCGCGCTCATGGACGTCGGCTGTTACAACGTCTCCGGCTCGCGGCTGCTCGGCCGGCGAGCCGGACGCGCGTGTGGGGCGAGGCGTGGTACGGGCCGTCGGGCACCGACTGGGTCTTCGCCGGGACGATGCGCTTCCCCGGCGACGTCGTCGCGACGCTTCGACTGCGGCACGGCGATGACCGGCCGCGACGAGCTCGAGGCGATCGGCAGCGAAGGCTCGCTCTTCCTCGACGACCCGTGGCACTGCGTCGACCCGGTGATCGAGCTTCGCCGCGACGGACGGCGTCGAGCGGATCGAGATCGACCGCGAGGACTCGTACCGGCTCGAGCTCGAGAACCTCAGCGACGCGATCCGCGGCGAGGCGCGCGCTGCTGCTCGGGCGCGACGACGCGCTCGGCCAGGCGCGCGCGCTCGAGGCGCTGCACGCGTCCGCGACGTCGAGCGCTCCGGTCTCGCTCTAGCCGCGTCGCGTCGATCGCGGCGAGCGCGAGCCGCTCGTCGTCTTCGCCCGGCAGCCCGCTGACGCCGACGGCGCCGACGCGGACGTCCTTCTCGAAGACGGCGACGCCGCCGAGGAAGAACGTGAAGAACGGGTCGAAGCTCGCGCGCTCGACCGGGTCGTCGCGCGACCTTCTCGGCCAGCTCGCGCGTCGTGCGCGCGTCGCTCCGGGCGGCGGTGTACGCCTTGCGCTGCGCGTTCAGGCGCGTGTCGGGCGCGGCGCCGTCCATCGTCGCGGCCGCGACGAGCTCGCCGTGGGTGTCGGCGACGAAGACCGAGAGCGGAGCCGGCGCCGCGGCGACGACGTGCTCGACGATGCGGCGGGCGCGATCGAGTTTCATTGCGCCATTTTGACCTAGTTCCCTAGCCCACTAGCATGGTGTGGGCAGTGAATGCGCCCGCAGCAGCCGCCCCGGCGGTCGTCATCCGCGGCACGACGTATCCGGTCGTCCTGCCGAAGCTGCGCGACCCGCGCCTGCACCTCGCGGCGACGATCACGTCGCTGCAGGTGATCGGGCAGGTCGGCTTCCACTTCCAGGCTCTCGATCGCGCAGATCCTGCTGGCGCTCGGCACGTGCGCGGTGCTCGAGATCGCGATCGCCTTCCGGCAGCCAGCGCGTGTTCATGTGGCCGGCGAGCGCGATGCTGACCGGCAACGGCGTCGCCTTCGTCCTGCGCGTCCCCGGCACGGCGCACGGCGACTGGTGGAGCGCTGCGCGGCTGGTGGATCTTCGTCGGGACGGCGGCGGTCTCGCTGCTCTCGAAGTACGTGATCAAGTGGCGCGGCGAGCACATCTTCAACCCGTCGAACATCGGCCTCGTCATCTGCTTCCTCGTCCTCGGGCGGAACCGCGCGGCGCCGCTCGACTTCTGGTGGGGGCCGATGTCGTGGTGGCTCGTCCTCGCGCTCGTCGTCATCGTCACCGGCGGCTTCGCGATCCTCGCGGCGGCTGCACCTGCTGCGCGTCGCGCTCGGCGTTCTGGGTCGTCGTTCGCCGTCGGCATCGGCGTGCTCGCGCTCGCCGGGCACGCGATGACGGCGCGCTGGCACCTCGGCCCGATCACCGGCTTCCACCTCTGGTGGGTGCTCATCACCTCGCCGGAGGTGCTCGTCTTCCTCTTCTTCATGATCACCGACCCGAAGACGGCGCCGCGCTCGCCGTGCGGCGCGGCTCGTCTACGCGATCTCGCTCGGGCTGCTCGCCGTCGTGCTGATCGCGCCGACGACGACGGAGTTCGCGGCGAAGGTCGCGCTGCTCGGCGCGCTCGCGATCGTCTGCGTCGCGATGCCGCTGCTCCGGCTCGTCCCGCTGCCGCGTCGACCGGCGGCGCGCGCTCGTCCTCGCTGCCGGCCGCGGTCGCGGCCGTCGACCGCGGCGATCGTCCTCGCGAACGCGCCCGCCGGCGCGACCGCGTTCCGGCCGCTGCCGCCGGGTGCGCTGCCGCCGATCACGATCCTCCCGTCGCCGCGGCGTCCAGACGCAGCTCGACCGGCACACGGCCGAGCTGATCGCACACGACCTGCTCGCGGTCGCGCCCGCGAGCGCGAGCGACGTCGCTGCGCATCTGGCTCGAGCAGGGCAAGGGCCAGGGCCCGCCGACGGCGGTCGCGCAGCTCGCCGGCGGGACGTACCAGCCTCCACCAGGCCGGGACCGGCCACTGGACGCTGCCGTCGGCGGCGGTCGCGAAGCAGGTGGCGGCCGCGCCGGTCAGCCACGAGCTCGCGGACGAGCGCCTGACGAACGTCGCGCCGTCGGTCGGGCTCGACTTCCGGCAGGGCTCGTTCCGCTTCGGCGTCTCGAACGACACGCGGCGATGATGGGCGGCGGCGTCTGCTGGCTCGACTACAACGGCGACGGCTGGCAGGACCTGTTCGTCGTCAACTCGTACGCGAGCGCGACACGCAGCTGCGCAGCGCACGGCGGTCTGCCGCGCACGGCGCTGTTCGAGAACGTCCACGGACGCTTCCGGAACGTCAGCTCGCAGCGCGCACGCCGGCCTCGCCGTGCAGGGCGACGGCTGCGTCGCCGCCGACCTGAACGGCGACGGCCGTACCGACCTCGTCGTCACGACGACGACCGGCGTCGACGTGCTCTGGAACAAGGGCGACGGCACGTTCGCCGAGAGCGGCGCTGCCGGCCGACCGCGGCTGGTACACCGGCGCGGCGGTCGCCGACGTGAACGGCGACGGCCGGCCCGACCTCTTCGTCGCCGGCTACTCCGACCCGAACGACCCGGTGCCGGACTCGCTCGCCGGCTTCCCGACGAACCTCGCCGGCGTCCGCGACCTGCTCTTCCTCAACGACGGGCGACGGACGCTTCCGCGAGGTCGGCGTCAGAGGCGGGGCTCGAGGCGGCAGACTTCCGGCACGGGCTCGGCGCGTCGTTCGTCGACGTCAACGGCGACGGCCGCCCGGACCTCTACGTCGCGAACGACGAGGATCCGAACCAGCTCTACGTCAACGTCCCGTGGCCCGGCGGCGCGAAGGCGGATCCGGCCGGCCTCGGCTTCCGCTTCGAGGAGCGCGCCGACGCGGCGGGAGTCGCCGACCCGTATCGCGGGCATGGGCATCGCCGAGCTCGGGCCGGACTCCTCTTCGTCACCAACTCGCGCGGCGAGCCGTCGGCCGCGTTCCGCCGGACGGGTCGGCGCGACGTTCGCGAACGCGCGGCCGAGCGTTCGACCCGGCGCTCGGCACGCCTTCGCCGGCTGGGGCGCGTCGTTGGTCGACCTCGCGAACTCGGGCACGCCCGACCTCGTGCTCACGGCCGGCGCGATCCCGGTGACGAGCCTCGCCCGCGACGCCGAGCCGGTGCGGGTGCTCGCACCGCGCCTGCAGGATCGGCGTACGGCGACGACGAGTGCGTCGCCGGCCCTGCGCTTGAACGGGCGCGGCCTCGCCGCCGCGGACGTCGGCAACGACGGCCGGATGGAGATCGCGATCAACACGATCGGCGGCAAGCTCGTCCTCCTCCGCCCGAGCGGGCCGGCGGGCACTGGCTCGACGTCGCGCCTGTCGCGCTTCTCGCCGGGCGCCGTCGTCACCGCCACGCTCGCGGACGGACGGACGCTCTCGCGCACGGTCCAGGCGGGCAGCAGCTACCTCTCGTCGGAGGATCCGCGCGTCCACCTCGGGCTCGGCTCGGCGACGCGCGTCGCCCGGCTCACCGTCCGCTATCCGTGGGGCGGCGAGAGCGTCCTCCGGAACGTCGCAGCCGATCGCGTCGTCTCCGTCGCCGCGCCGGCGCCCCGGCCGGTGCGCACGCCGCAGGCGTCGTCGTTCCTCGTCGCCGGCTGCACGCCGGCCGCGCCCGCGGGCTCTGTGGCGACGCTGTGGGATCGCACGGCAGTTGCGGTGCTCGCCGCTGGGAACGCATCCGAGCCGGTGCAGGCGCGCAACCTCTTCGACATGTCGACCGCGATGGCGAGCGCATACGCCGCGACGCACTCGCCCGTCGCCGTCAGCTACGCCGCGTACCGTCTCCTCCTCTGGCGCGCGTCCTTCGACGCGAATCTCGGCCAGACGTTCGGGCTGCTCACGGCGCGCTGCGCTCGCTCTGCCTCTCCCCCGACTACGCGACCACGACGGACGCTACGCCCGCCGCCGCAGGCAACCGCATCGCGGCGACCGCGATCGCCGCCGGCCGGAGCGACGGCTCGAACGAGGTGCTCCACTACGCCGACCCGAGCTACGTCCCGCGGAACCAGCCGCTCATCGTCGGCGTATCCGGCTCGACCGTCCACGACGCGACGTTCTGGCAGCCGCTCGCGCTCGGCCAGATCACGCCGCAGGGCGTCTCCGCAGTGCCCGCGAAGGTGCAGAGCTTCGTCGGTGCCGAGTGGGGGAACGTGCACACGTTCGCGCCCGAGGCGGCGGCGCTCCACGCCCGGCCGCCGAAGCTCGGCATCCCGTCGGGGCGCGTCTACAAGCAGGCGGCGATCGCCGTCCTCCGCGCGACGGCGAGCACGCACACGCGCGTGCGCGGGACGTCGCCGCTCGGCTGGAACCGCATCGCGGCCGCCGCAGCCGCCCGGCGACCTCGCGCGCGACGTCCATCTCTACCTCGCGCTCAACGGCGCGCTGAACGACGCCGCCGTCGTCGCGTGGCGCGCGAAGCGCGCCTACCAGGCGCCGCGGCCGATCTCGATGATCCGCTACCTCGCCTTCTCCGGCCAGTCGAGCGACCCGAAGGCTCCCTCGTACAACAAGGACGGGCTGCCGCTCGTCGCCGGGCCTCACCAAGCTCGTCGACGGCCAGGTGCAGGTGCTGTCGGGCGGCCGCTGGGTCCTCGGCGCGCAGTGGTCGCCGCCGGTCGCGACGCCTGCCTCACCGGGCTGGATGTCCGAGGACAGCGCGTTCGCGTACGCGGCGAACGAGGTCCTCACCGCGCTCACGGGACGGTCGTTCCGCACAGAGGCCGACCGGGCGAGCACAGCCGCGCTCACGGACGGCATCGACGTCCCGGCCGGCGTCGCCGCGGGTCGCACACTCGGCGAGCAGGTCGGGCAGCTCGCGCTCGCGCGGGTGCGCAACTACAACGGCTGAGCGACGAAGAGAACGTGGGGACGGCCGTGCGCCTCCACCGTCTCTCCCCGCGTCATCCTGAGACGCTCGGCGACGCGAATGGATGCGTCGTTGTCCACGTCGATCGCTGCGACGATTCTACGGGGAGCGAGGTGCTCCAGCCCCGCGACGAGACATGCACGCGCCGCCTCGGTCGCGTAACCAACGCCCCACGCCGAGCGCGCGAGCGTGTAGCCGAGCTCGATGTCGCCGGTCGGCTCGAAGACGCCGAAGCCGACATCGCCGATGAGCTGCCTCGTCGCGCGGTCGACGACGCCCCACGAGCTGAATCCGCGCGCGATTTGCGCATCCGCGTACGACTCGAGCAGAGCCTTCACCTCGTCGACGCCGGCGAGCGCGCCGCCGGGGATGTAGCGCATGACCTCCGGGTCGGTGTAGACCGCCGCCATCTCCGTGCTGTCAAGCTCGGGATGGAACGCGCGGATGACCAGCCGCTCGGTCTCGATCGGCAACGGGATCGCCGTCTCGCCGGCCCTCCTGCCGGCTAGCGGCCGGAGCGGGCCTGGAGGCGGACGGCGAACGTGTCGAGCGTCACGGCGCCGAGAAGGACGAAGCCCGTGATCATGTAGATCCAGCCGTTCGACACGTTCAGCGTGTTCAGGCCGTTCTGGAGCGTGCCGATCAGGACGGCGCCGAGGAGCGCGCCGCGCACCTCGCCGCGGCCGCCGAAGAGGCTGACGCCGCCGATGACCGCCGCCGCGATCGCGTTCAGCAGCAGGTTGCCCGGCGGGAACGTGAGCGCGACCGAGTTCACCTGCGCGGCGAAGATGATGCCGCCCATCGCAGCGGTCGCGCCCGAGATCATGAAGACGAGCACGCGGATGCGCGGGACGTTGATACCTGCCCTGCGCGCCGCCTCGGCGTTGCCGCCGACCGCGTAGACGTGCCGGCCGAACGTCGTCCACCGCGCGAGGAACGTCAGCAGGATGAGGAAGACGACGACGATCACGCCCGCGAGCGGCAGGCCGAGCTTCGTCGTGATCACCTTGGCGTTATTCGACACCGCGACGACGCCGAACGCGACGATCGCGAGGCCGACCGCGCGGATGCCGAAGATGACCGGGTTCACCTGCGCGATGTGCGTGCCGCGCGCCGTGATTCGCTTGTACAGGACGCTCAGCGGATAGAGCGCCGTGATGATCGCCGCGATCGTCCACCCGAGCCAGTGCGAGAAGAAGTAGCTGTCGGTGTAGTTGATCCAGCGGTCCTGGATGATGATCGTCCCGCGCTGCTCGAGCTTGTTGAGGATCACGCCCTGCCAGATGAGGAACCCGGCGAGCGTGACGACGAAGGACGGCACCCCGACGTAGGCGACGATCGAGCCCTGGACGCCGCCGATGATCGCGCAGGCGATGATCGCGATGATCATCGCGGGGATGCCGTTCATCTGCCAGCTGCTCCCCGGGCAGCGTCAGCTCGGCGACGATCAGCGCGCCGATGCCGGCGAGGTAGCCGATCGAGAGATCGATCTCACCGAGCAGCAGCACGAAGACGACGCCGTACGCGAGCATCGCCGTGCCCGCCATCTCCGTGACGAGGTTCACGAAGTTCGTCGACGTGAAGAAGTTGTTCGCCGTGAGGCCGAAGATCGCGACCGTCACGATCAGGCCGACGATGATCGGGGCAGGCCCGAGGTTGCCCGTCCGCAGGTTCAGCCAGGCGCGCGCCCACAGGCCCGCGAAACCGCCGGGGAACTCCTCCTCCGGCTCGACGGCCTTCCCGCGGTCCTGCCCGACGACGTCGGCGCTCGTCATTCCTCGGCCGCCGTCGACGGAATGCCGGCCACCTTCGTGGGCATGCCGGCGGTGATCGCCTCGACGACCTGCTGCTGCGTCGTCGCGCGGCGCTCGAACACGCCGACGCTGCGCCCGAGGCGCAGAACGGTGATCCGGTCCGCGGTCTCGAAGACGTCGTGGAGGTTGTGCGAGATGAGCACGACGGCGAGCCCCTGCTCGCCGAGCCGGCGCACGAGCGCCAGCACCTGCTCGGTCTGCGCCACGCCGAGAGCCGCCGTCGGCTCGTCGAGGATCACGAGCTTCGAGTTCCACTGCACGGCCTTCGCGACCGCGACCGACTGCCGCTGGCCGCCGGAGAGCGTCGCGACGGGCTGGCGAACCGACTTGATCGTCGTGACGGCGAGCGACTTGAGCGTCGCAGTCGTGTTCTGCTCCATCGCCGCCTCGTTGAGGATCTGGAAGCGGTTGAGCTCGCGGCCGAGGTACATGTTCTGGACGACGTCGAGATTGTCGGCACAGGGCGAGATCCTGGTACACGACCTCGATGCCGAGCCGGGCGGCGTCCTTCGGCCCGTGAATGTTCACCTCGCGGCCCTCGAAGAAGATCTGCCCGCTGTCGAACGCGTGCGTCCCGGCGACGCACTTGATGAGCGTCGACTTGCCCGCGCCGTTGTCGCCGACGAGCGCCATGATCTCGCCGCGGCGGACCTCGAAGTCGACGCCGTCGAGCGCCTGCACCGAGCCGAACGACTTGGTGATGTTGCGTAGTTCGAGAAGTGGCGTGTCTGTCACTTGAGCGTTCTTACCACAGGAGGACGATGGAGGCGCCCGTGGCGGGCGCCTCCATCGCTACGACATTCCTACTTGCAGTACTGCGCGAACGTCCCGACGCAGACGTCGCTCTTCTTCAGGAACTTGTCCGTGAAGAGGCGCTTGTAGTTCGCCTTCGTGATCCAGACGACCGGAAGGGCAAGCGTGGGCTCCTTCGCCTTGCCGTTCAGCCGGAACCCGTTCGTCTTCGGGGTCTGGCCCTTCAGCAGAGCGACGGCAGCGGCAGCAGCCGCCTTCGCCTCGTCCGGCACGTACTTGTAGACCGTGCCCGACTGCCAACCGGAGATGATGTACTGGATGCCCTGCGGCGTCGCGTCCTGGCCGCTGATCGGGAGCGGCTTGAGACCCTTCGCCTTCAGGTCGGCGATCACCGCGCCGGCGATGTTGTCGTTCGCCGCGATGATGCCCTGGATGTTGTTGCTCGTCTTGACGAGCATCTGGTTGAAGATGGTCGCCGCGTTGTTCGCATCCCAGTCGGGCACGAACTGCTGCGGACCCTTCTTGATCGCGCCGCTCTTGAAGAGCGGGTTCAGGACGGCGTCGTTGCCGCTCTTGAACCAGAACGCGTTCTGGTCGGTCTGACCGCCCCACAGCTCCGCAACCGTCGCGGTCTTGCTGTAGGTGCCGTTGGCCTTCATCGCGGAGATGACGCCGTGGGCCTGCGCCGCGCCGACGGCCTTGCCGTCGAACGTGACGTAGACGGAAGCGCTACCACCACTGACCTGGCGGTCGTAGTCGATGGCCTTGCCGCCCTTCGACGTGAACAGCTTCTCGATCGACGCAGCCGAGCCGTTGTCGAGCGCGGTCTCGACGACCACCGTCGCGCCGGCCGCCAGGCACGCCTGTGCCTGCGCCTTCTGCTTCAGCGGGTCGTTGAGCGCGTTCGTGATCGAGTACGTCACGCCCGCGGCCTTGAGAGCCTTCGCGAAGTCGGGCGCATCGAACTGCACCCAGCGAACCGACGACTTCGTGTCCGGCAGCAGGACGCAGACCTGGATGCTCTTCGTCGGCTTCGCCGTAGCGCCCGACACGAGCACGGCCGCAATCCCGCCAACGAGCGCGAGGACCGGAGCCGCCCTGACCACAAGCTTCTTCACCCTTGGTGCCTCCTTCGAGCCTCTCGACATCGAGAACAGCACCGCAGCCCTCCATAGGCCTCCGGCGCGCGCCCATACTACTCCCCTAGGGCAATAGTTCAAAGTCCCGGGAACCGATCAGCTGATCGGGTACTGCTCGCGCGCCGAGCTGCCCTCGAAGCGGGTCTTCGTCGTCAGGTACCGGGCGACGTTCTTCCGGGTGACGAAGTTGAGCCCCGTGTTCGTGTCGGCCGGGACGACGAGGCCGCCGCTGTAGCGGTCGAAGAAGAGCTGGAGCACGGGCAGGAATCCCTGCAAGTACGGCTGCTGGTCGATCGTGAAGTCGAGATCCCGGTCGTGGATCGCCCGCAGCGTCGAGGGCAGCAGGTCGTAGCCGCCGGCGCACACGCCCCGCTCGTGGAGCCGGTACTTCCGCATGACCTCGGCGACGCCCGCGGTCGAGCCGGCGTCGACCGCGAACAGCCCGTGCAGGTCGTTGTGCGTTTTGACGGTCGCCTCGATCTTCTTGAGCTCGTCGCCGATCGTCGACGCCGCTCGCGACCACGTGCGCGCGGATCGGGCTGCCGGAGTCGCGGATCGCATCGAGCGCGCCGTCGACGCGGGGCTGGATGTTCTGCTGCCCCGGCGTGGCGATGAAGAGGAAGACGTCGCCGGTCTTGCAGAGGCTGACGACGCGGGCGCCGAGCTCGAGCCCGGACTGGTAGTTGTCCTGCCCGATGTAGGCAAGCCGTCCGTTGCCCTTCCCGCCGTCGGCGTTGTAGCCGACGACCGGGATCCCGTGGCTCAGCGCCAGCGCCGTCGGGCCGTTGAATGCGTTCGGGTCGATGATCGAGACGGCGATCCCGTCGGCCTTCGTCTCGATCGCGTGCCGCATCGCCTTCACCATCTCGCCGACGTTGCTGCTGACGGAGCCGGTCCACTCGACGGTCGCGCCGACGATGGCCGCCGCGTCCTCGCTGCCGTTCTTGGCCGGCACGAAGAAGGGGTTCGTGAGCGCGTGGTTGACGAAGACGAAGCGCCAGTTCGGGTGCGGCTGCGGGAAGTCGAGTCGCGCCGCCTTCGCCACGTCGGGAATCGCGAGGCCCGTCGCGGCTGCGGCGGCGAGCCGGAGCATGCCGGCCCGGTCGAGCCCGGCGCTCATGTCGGCGTCCGGCGGACGAGCCAGAGCGTCGCCAGGATGACCGCAGCGGCGAGCGTGACGAAGATCCCCGCCTCGATGAACTGGAGCGTCCAGAAGCGGCCCGCCGGCTGGTAGGCGATGACGCGCCTCCAGCCGAGCGTGACGAGATACGTCTGCGGATCGATGCCGGCGTGCTGGGCGTGCAGCACAGCCAGGTCCTCCCTCCCCGCCGTGATCTGCCGGCCCGCCGTGTCCACGAGCGTGTCGTTCAGCACCCATCCGCCCGTCTGCGGGATCGTGTCGGTGCCGATGACGGTGCGATGGAGCGGTGCGAGAAGATACGGCCGCACGAGGTACATGCACGATCAGCCGTGCGGACGCGAACGTGACGAGCGTCGCGGTCATCGCGGCGACCCTGCGCCGGAACAGAAGCCCGGCGAGCACGCCGACGGCGAGCGCGAAGAACGCGTACGAGGGCACGACGACGCCTTCGACGTCGAAGCCGCTCGGCGAGAGCCGTCCTTCGAGCGTGTCGAAGGGGCTCCGCCACCACATGACGACGCGCGCTCGACGCTGCGGCGATCACGATCGTGCCCGCCGCCAGCAGCGTCGTCTTCCAGAGGAGCCAGCGCCGGCGCGTAACGCCCTGCGTCCACGCGAAGCGATGCGTGTCGTGCTCGAGCTCGCGCGCGAGGAGCGGCGCGCCGACGAAGACGCCGGCGAGCGCCGGGAGCACGGCGAGCCCGCGCAGGGCGGCGACCCAGCTGTCGAACTGGCTCTCGAAGTGCCGGACGATGATGTCGCAGCCGGAGCGCGACGCCGGCGGCAGGCAGCCCGAGAGCGCGTCCCGGTGGTATTCGGCCTGGATCGGGAGACGCGTCGCGAACGCGCCGACCGCGAGGGCGACGAGCAGTCCGAACGCGGCGACGAGCTGCGCGCGGTGCTGACGCCACGTCACCCATGCCATCGGAGCGGAACCTTCTCCGGTGGAACGGGGGCGGGCAGGCGCTCGGGCGCCATGTAGGCGAGCAGAAGCTCTTCGAGGCCGACGCGCTCGACGCGCCACGACTGGTCGACGATCGGCCCGTCGCTGCGGACGAGCAGCGTCAGCTGGCGGTCGCCGTGGCGCTCGCGGACGATCGAGCTCACGCCGCGGATCGAGCCGAGCGGCCGGCGCGGGCCCATGAGGATCCGGTGCGACTCGAGCAGCTCCTCGACGTTGCCCTCGAGCCTGACGCCGCCGCCCGTGAGCAGGACGATGTGATCGCAGACCCGTTCGATGTCGGCGATGACGTGCGACGCGATGACGACGGTCGCCCCGGTCTCGGCGACGCCGTCCATCAGCACCTGGAGGAACTCGCGGCCGGCGAGCGGATCGAGCCGTGCGAACGGCTCGTCGAGGAGGACGAGCTGCGGCTTCTTGCCGAGCGCGAGCGCGAGGGCGAGCCGCGCGCGGTCGCCGGCCGACAGCGAGCCGATCTTCGTGTCCGCCGACATGTGCGTGAGCACGTCGTGGACGACCTCGTCGTCCCAGCGCGAGTTCGTCCGGCGCGAGAACTCGATCGTCTCGGCGACGGTGAACGAGCGGTAGAGCGGCGCCGACTGCGCGACGTACCCGACGTCCGCGAGCACCGCCGGCTCGCGCAGCGGATCGC
Organism: uncultured Actinomycetes bacterium; assembly: GCA_963802685.1. Lineage (GTDB taxonomy): Bacteria > Actinomycetota > Thermoleophilia > Gaiellales > Gaiellaceae > Palsa-739. Next base: position 284,663 of record CAWDJG010000006.1, on the reverse strand, counting down.
GCCCGAGCACCGAGATCGATCCCTCGCTCGGCGCGAGCAGCCCCGCGGCGAGCGAGAGGAGCGTCGACTTCCCCGCCGCGTTCGGACCGGCGAGGCCCACGACCGCTCCGTGCGGGATCGTGAGCGTGCAGTCGCGCAGCCCCCACTCGCGACGGAAGCGCTTGCCGAGGCCGCGCGCGTCGAGCGGGGCCGAAGTCATGCCACCCGGCGGGCGAGCCGTTCGCGCAACGTGGCGGAGATCAACGCGCGGATGCTCTCCTCGTCGAGCCCCGCCTCGTCCGCGCCGGCGAGCCAGCGCTCGAGCTCGACGCGAAGGCGGTCGTAATGCGGGAGCGAGGCCTTGGGCGTCAGCGTGCTCGAGACGAACGTCCCCCGCCCCTGGCGCGCGACGACGAGCCCTTCGCGCTCGAGCTCGCGGTACGCCTTCGCGACCGTGTTCGGGTTGATCGCCAGGTCGGCGACGACCTCGCGCACGGTCGGCAGCTGGTCCCCGACCTCGATCGTGCGTAGGCGCAGCGCCTCCTTGACCTGCTGGACGATCTGGAGGTACGTGGCGACGCCGGAGCGCGGGTCGAGGTGGAACTCGATCACAGCGGAAGGCTATAGGGTCGCTCCATGAGCCTCAATGGCAAGACCGCACTGATCACCGGCGCCAGCCGCGGCATCGGCGCCTCCGTCGCCCGGATGCTGCACGAGCGCGGCTGCAACCTCGGCCTCGCCTCGCGCAGCGGCGACGACCTCGGCCTCGACCGCACCGTGGCGCAGCCGTGCGACGTGCGCGACCTCGACGCGCTCATCGCGCTCTCCGCCGCGACCGCCGGGCGGTTCGGCGGGATCGACATCGTCGTCGCGAACGCCGGCGTCGGCGCGTACGGCGCGTTCCTCGACCTCTCGCGCGAGCACCTCGACGAGATGCTCGACGTGAACCTCAAGGGCACCGTCTACGCCATCCGTGCCGCGCTTCCGCACATGCTCGGCCGCGAAGGGGACGTCGTCACGCTCGCCTCCGAAGCCGGCCGCCGCGGACTGCCGTACGAAGCCGTCTACTGCGCGTCGAAGTTCGGCCAGGTCGGCCTCACCCGCGCGCTCGACCACGAGCTGCGCGAGCACGGCATCCGCTGCACGAACGTCTGCCCGGGCGGCGTCGCGACCGATTTCGCGCTCGACGACGGACGCGGCCGCTCGACGGAGGTGCTCCCCGGGATGATGACCGCGGACGACGTCGCCGAGGTGGTCATGTTCGTGCTCGAGCGGCCGCGCCACCTGCGGATCCTCGAGACGGCACTGCGACCGGCGACCGAGAGCTCCTGGGGATAGCGCCTGAGACCTCTCACTGGTGCGTCCAATCCAGGCCGCAGCTAACGCGAAGCGTTAGCGGAGGCCGAACGAGCGAGCGGGGACGGGCGAAGCCCGCCGCCGCACGCGCAGAACCAAACCGTTGCCGACACTCCTAAGAGCTCGCGGGCTCGGCCCGCGAGCGCTCCCGCGAAGCGGGAACCTTCAGCGGGTGGAAGTGCGCAGCACTTCCACCCGAGCTCAACGCCGCGCAGTGGCGTTGAGCGTATAGCCGCCCTCGAGCATCGCGGGTGCGCGCGCGGTGAGGCGCTCCCACTCGGGGACGTCCCAGCCGAATGAGTCGGCGAGGCGCACGATCATGCTGAAGAGCGCGCAGACCGTCGCCGCGTCGAGGAGCGCCTGCTTCGAGACGCCGGCGGCGTAGACCGCTTCCGCGTCGGCCGCGATGAGCTCGTCGGGGCGCAGCGTCAGCGTCTCGAGGAACGCGAGCGTCGCGGCGAGCTCCGGCCGCAGCGGCGCGCTGCGCCAGTCGGCGACGACCGCGTCCCAGACTTCCTCACCGAGCGCATACGACGCGACCGCGCCGTGGGAACCCGTTCAGAAGGGACATTGGTTCAGGAGCGACGTGAAGCCCGCGAACAGCTCGCGCTCGCCGGCGCTCCAGTCGGACGGCCCGCGCATGACGCGGTCGAGCGCTGCCGAGAACGGATACCCGAACAGCTCCGGCCGGTAGAGCAGCGTCTTCACGACCCCGAGCGGCTCGTTGCCGGTGCGCTCGCGGATGGTCGCGAGGACCTCGGCTTCGGCCGGCGCGTGTCCGCCGTCGATGACAGCGAGCCTCACCTGATCACGTCCTCGGCGCGGTCGAGCCGGCGCAGCCCTTCGGCGAGCGCGGCGCTCACGGTCTGCTCGAAGATCTCGTCCTCGCCGACGCCGTCGCGCTTCAGCGCCTCGACGTCGCCGTCGGTGACGGTGTACGCGCGCTCGTGCACCTTCGCGAGGTAGGCATCCATCGCTGCCGGAGCGGGACCCGCGGCCGCTGCGAGGCGGCGCAGCTCGTCGATCGCGTCGCTCATCGCGCGGATGCTAGCGAGGGCCTATTGATCCAGGCCGTTCGCGATCGTGATCTGCATCGAGCTGTCTCCGACCTTGCCGGTCATGCCGAGCGCCTGGACGTCCACCCAGTAGAGCCCGTTCGGCAGTGCGGTCGTGTCGAGCGCCGGAGCGAGCCAGAAGCGGTAGTCGCCGGGCCGGTTCGGCTTGTTCTGGTACGTGCCCGGCGCATAGATGCGCGAGAACGCCGGCTGCGGCTCGAGGCGATACCGGAAGTCGGCGGCGGTGCGCCACGCGCTCGGCGGATCGCCGTTCGCCGGGATGAGCCGCCAGCGCACGAGGCTCGGCACGAGCCGCGCGCGGTTCCACGGCGCCGGCGGGGCGATCGACGGGAGCTCGTACGCGTCGGCGATGAGCCCGACGGTGCCGCTGACCGACGTCGGCGCAACCGCCGCAAGCGTATGCCCGTCGAGCCGCGCCACCGAGATGGCGGCGACGACCGGGGCATTCGGCTCGCGGTACGGCGTGGAGCGCGCCGTGCCGGAGCGGATTCCGGTAGCGGCCGGCGACGGTCTCGGCGAAGTGCACGTGCCCCCAACCGGGGATGACGTAGCCGAGGAGCTGATGCAGCCGCACGTGCTGCCCGGATCGGACGACCGGGCGCACGTGCCAGTACCCGAAGTCGCGCCGGTTCGGCCGGCGCAGGCTGACGGAGTCGGGCCCGCGGACGACGACGCCCGGCTCGACGGCGTAGACCGGCGTGCCGTCCGGCACCGAGATGTCGACGCCGAAGTGGAACGACGCGCTCGTCGTCAGGTCGGGGCGGAGATGGAAGCGCGGGTCGTCGAACGTCCCGCGGATGGGGTGCATCTCGTCGAACGGCTTGACCGGCCAGCCGTAGGCGCGCGCCGCCCCCGGTAGGGCAAGGCCCACGATCGCCACCACGAGCGCAACTCGCAGCATGCACGTCTCCCGACTCAGATTGACCCCTGCGACCCCATCAATGCCCCTGCGCGCACGACGGCAAACGACACGGTAGCGGCCCGATCGTCCGTCTAGACTCGAAGGACATGCCTAACCGATACACGCGGTTGACGACTCCGCTCGTCCGCACGGACGGCGAGCTCAGGCCCGCGAGCTGGGACGAGGCCCTCGACCGCGCAGCGGCCGGATTCGCGCAAGCGACCGCCGACGGCGCGGAGGTGGGCCTCTTCAGCTGCTCGAAGGCCACGAACGAGCTCAACTACGCCGCCCAGAAGCTCGCTCGGGTCGCCTTCCACAGCAACAACGTCGACAGCTGTAACCGAACCTGACACGCTCCGAGCGTCGTCGGTCTGACGACGGTGTTGGGTGCGGGCGGTGGGACCAGCTCCTACCAGGAGGTGCGAGAAGTCGCGGACCTCATCGTGCTCTGGGGCTCGAACGCCCGTGAAGCGCACCCGATCTGGTTCCACCACGCGCTCAAGGCTGTGCACCGCGGCGCGAAGCTCGTCGTCGTCGATCCGCGCCGCTCGGCTTCGGCGCAGTGGGCCGATCTCTGGCTCGGGCTCGACGTCGGCACCGACATCGCGCTCGCGAACGCCGTCGGGCGCGAGATCATCCACGCCGGCCTCGCGAACGAGGATTTCATCGAGCGCGCGACGACGGGCTACGAGGCGTACCGCGAGTCCGTCGAGCCGTGGACGCTCGAGGAGGCGGAGCGCGTGACCGGTGTCCCGGCCGAGGCGATCCGCGAGCTCGCGCACGACTATGCAACGGCCGAGCATGCGCAGCTCTGCTGGACGCTCGGCATCACCGAGCACCACAACGCCGTCGACAACGTGTTCGCGCTCATCGACCTCGCGCTCCTCACCGGCCACGTCGGCCGCTACGGCTCCGGCCTCCAGCCGCTGCGCGGGCAGAACAACGTCCAGGGCGGCGGCGACATGGGCGGGCTGCCGAACAAGCTTCCCGGTTTCGCGAACGTCGAGGACGACGAGGCCCGCGCGCGCTACGAGCGTGTCTGGGGCGCGTCGATCCCGCCGAAGAACGGGCTCAACCTGACGCAGATGTTCGAGGCGATGGAGCACGGCGAGCTCCGTGCGCTCTACGTCATCGGCGAGAACCCCGCGCAGTCGGAGGCCGACCAGACGCGCGCGAAGGAGCTGCTCTCCGGGCTCGATCACCTCGTCGTGCAGGACATCTTCCTGACGAAGACCGCGCAGATGGCCGACGTCGTGCTGCCCGCGTCGGCGACGTGGTGCGAGGCCGAGGGCACCGTGACCTCGAGCGAGCGTCGCGTCCAGCGCGTGCGCAAGGCGCTCGACCCGCCGGGCGACGCGCGCGACGACGTCGAGATCGTGTACGCGCTCGCGCAGCGGCTCGGTCACGACCTCGGCAGCCCGCGCGCGGAGGACGTGTGGGACGAGCTCCGGTCGCTCTCGCCCGCGCACAACGGCATGACGTACGCGCGGCTCGAGGAGCTCGGCGGCATCCAGTGGCCGTGCTGGGACGAGACGCATCCGGGCGACCAGTTCCTGCACGCACGCCTGTGGGAGCCGGTCGTCGAGGACCGCGCGCCGTTCATGGCCGTCGAGGACGATCCGCCGGTCGACCTGCTCGACGCCGACTTCCCGATCCGGCTCACGACCGGCCGCCGGCTCGAGTCGTTCAACACCGGCGTCCAGACGGGCGGCTTTTCCTCCCCGCTCCACGTGAACGGCTCGGCGCTCCGGCTCGCGCCGGAGGACGGCGCCCGCTACGGCGTCGCGGACGGCAGCCGGGCCCGCGTCGTCTCGCGGCGCGGCGCCGTCGAGACCGGCGTCGTCTACGACACGACGCTGCGGCCCGGGCTCGCGTTCATGAACCTCCACTTCCCGGACGAGGTGGAGACGAACATCCTCACGATCGACGCGACCGACCCGAAGTCGGGCACGGCGGAGTTCAAGGCGACGGCGATCCGCGTGGAAGCGGTCTGAGTGGACCTGCGGCTCCTCGACGCCGAGCCGACGGATGCCGAGCGCACGGCCGTCGACGCCGTCGTCGGCGCGGCCACGGTCGGTGACGGGCGCGTCGTCCGCGGCGACCGCCACCGGCGGCACCTCCTGCTGCCGGCGCTGCGCGCCGCGCAGCGGCGCGTCGGCTGGGTGAGCGAAGGCGCACTCGGCTATGCGTCGCGCCGGCTCGACGTGCCGCCCGCAGACGCGTACGGCGTCGCGAGCTTCTACGCGCTGCTCGCACTCGAGGAGCGCCCGGCGGATGTGCTGCACGTGTGCACCGACCTCGCCTGCGCGCTCAAGGGCGCGACCGTCCCGCCCGGCGCGCATCCGTCGCCGTGCCTCGGCCTGTGCGAGCTCGCGCCGGCGTCGCTTCGCACGATCGCCGGTGAGGAGCCGCGCGAGATCCAGCTCCCCGAGGAGCGCCTGCCCGTTCACGGCGATCGCCTGCTGAAGCGGATCGCCGCCGGCGTCGATCCCACGTCGCTCGAGGCGTACGGCGGCTTTGAGGCGCTCGCCCGCGCGCACGAGCTCGGGCCTGACGAAGTGCGGCGCATCGTCGGCGCATCGGGCCTGCTCGGCCGCGGCGGGGCGGCGTTCCCGACCGGTGCGAAGTGGGACGCGGTCGCGCGCCAGCCCGCGCAGCCGCATTACCTCGTGTGCAACGCCGACGAGTCGGAGCCCGGGACGTTCAAGGATCGCGTGGTGATGGAGGGCGACCCGTTCGCCCTCGTCGAAGCCATGGCGATCGCGATGTACGCGACCGGCTGCGAGAAGGGCTTCGTCTACATCCGCGCCGAGTACCCGCTTGCGCACGAGCGGATGCAACACGCGATCGATACGAGCGGCTTCGACATCGAGCTCCGCATCGGCGCAGGCGCCTACGTGTGCGGCGAGGAGACCGCGCTCTTCCAGTCGATCGAGGGCTACCGTGGCGAGCCGCGGAACAAGCCGCCGTACCCCGTCGAGGTCGGACTGTTCGGCAAGCCCACCGTCGTGAACAACGTCGAGACGCTCGCGAACGTGCCGCTCATCCTCCTCGGCGACGAGCGCGAGACGCGGCTCTTCTGCGTGTCGGGCAACGTCGCCCGCCCAGGGGTGTACGAGCTGGAGATGGGCACGCCGCTGCGCGCGCTCCTCGAGCTCGCCGGCGCGGAACCGGTGAAGACGGTGCTGCTCGGCGGCGCCGCCGGCTCGTTCCTCCGGCCCGACCAGCTGGACGTGCCGCTCTCATTCGAGGGGACGCGCGACGCGGGCGCCACGCTCGGGTCCGGCGTCGTGCTCGTCTTCGGCGAGGACGCCGACCTCACCGCGGCAGTCCTCCGCATCGCCGAGTTCTTCCGCGACGAGTCGTGCGGCCAGTGCGTGCCGTGCCGCGTCGGCACGGTCCGCCAGGAAGAGGCGCTGCACCGGCTCGCCTCCGGCGCGACGCTCGGAAACGAGATCGAGACGCTCGCCGACCTCGCGCAGGTCATGCGCGACGCATCCATCTGTGGGCTCGGCCAGACGGCAGCGAGCGCCGTCCAGTCGGCGCTCGTCAACCTCGAGGTGCTCACGCCGTGACCGCCGTCTCCGTCTCCGCTCCGCGCCGTGTCGTCGAGCTCACGGTCGACGGCACGCCGGTGCGTGTCACCGAGGGCTCGACGATCCTCGATGCGTGCAAGCGGGCCGGTATCGAGACGCCGACGCTCTGCTACGGCGACACGCTGACGCCGGTGAACGTCTGCCGCGTGTGCGTCGTCGAGCTCGAGGGAGCGCGCACGCTCGTCCCGTCGTGCTCGCGCAAGGTCGAGGACGGGATGGTCGTGCACACCGACTCGGAGCGCGTGCGCACGAGCCGGAAGCTCGTGCTCGAGCTGCTCGCGTCGTCGGTCGACCTGTCGCTCGCCGACGACGCGCAGCGCTATGCAGCTGACTACGACGCGCATCCGGAGCGCTTCGGCCCGGACGCGGCGACGGTCGCGCAGGACGTGAAGATCGACAACGACCTGTACGTGCGCGACTACTCGAAGTGCATCCTCTGCTATCGGTGCGTCGAGGCGTGCGGCGTCGACCACCAGAACACGTTCGCGATCCACGTCGCCGGCCGCGGGTTCGGCGCGCACATCTCCACCGAGCTCGACGTGCCGCTGCCCGAGTCGGCGTGCGTCTACTGCGGCAACTGCATCGCGGTGTGTCCCACGGGCGCGCTCATGTTCAAGAGCGAGTACGACCTGCGGCAGGCCGGCGCCTGGGACGAATCGCGGCAGACCGAGGTACGGACGGTTTGCCCGTACTGCGGCGTCGGCTGCAATCTCGAGCTCCACGTCCAGGACGGCGACATCGTGAAGGTCACGTCACCCGACGACCACGACGTCACGCGCGGCAACCTCTGCATCAAGGGCCGCTTCGGTTTCCAGCACGTGCAGAACCGCGAAAGCTAGTCGGGCTTCTTTCGAGAGGCGAGCACGGCGCCCGCAGCTGCGAGCGAGACCGCGAGCACGCCGACGCCCCACCACACGCCGGAGAGGTTGTCGTCCCAGCCGAACGCGCGGTCGAGCGAGAAGCGGCCGGGCCCCGTCGCCGCGATCGCGACTGCCGCCGTCCACAGCGCGAGGTTGAACTCGTAGCCGCCCTTCCCCGAGAAGAATCCGTTCTTCCAGTGGACGGCGCCGACGGCGACCACCATCGTCGACGCGAGCGCGAGGGCGACGAGCGGGGTGGCGAGGCCGAGAGCGAACACGACCCCCGACGTCTCCGAGACGGCGACGAGGAACGCCATGACGCGAGGCGGGCGGAAGCCCGACTTCCCGAGCCAGTCGGCGGTTCCGCGCAGCCCGCCGCCGCCCCACCACCCGAAGAGCTTCTGCGTCCCGTGCGCGGCGAAGATGACGCCGACGACGACGCGAAGCAGCAGCAGCCCGTACGCCACGGCCTGGATTCAAGCAGATACTTGCGTCGTCAAGCGCCGGTCAGCGGTGCTCGACGACCGCGACGACGTTCTCGTAGCTGTCACGGTCGCCGATCCACTCGTCGAGCGCGTACCAGGCGTAGACGAGAACCGGCACGACGAGGAAGACGACCGTTGCGACGGCGGTCCCGATCGACGCCCAGATCTCAGCGTTCATGTCGTTGTGCTCCCATGCCTCCAAGACGAGCAGGGAGCCTCCGGTGTGACATGCGGGAGCGCATATCGTGGGTCGAGATGGAGCGGATGACCGGCACGCCGTGGTTCCGCCGGCGCCGCACCGGCCTGGGGTGGCAGCCGGTCACGTGGCAGGGCTGGGTCGTGACTGCGGTCGCCGTCGGCAGCGTGGTCGGCGTGGTCGCACTGCTGCGCGGGTCGTCCGCGCGGATTCCCGTCGTCATCGTGATCCTCGCCGTCTACAGCGCCATCGCCCTCCGCACCGGAGGCGCACACGCGCAGACGGCGAGCGAGCCGGAGACGATCGACGACGCAGACGATCACGCACCCGCGTCGCCGCCCGCGGTTGCGCGACGGCGGGAGCGGCCGGTTCCCTCGGGCGCACCGGTGCTCGTCGTCGAGCATCTGACGAAGCGGTTCGGCGAGCGGGTCGCGGTCGACGACGTCTCGTTCAGCGTCGCCGCCGGCGAGGTGTTCGGCTTCCTCGGCCCGAACGGCGCCGGCAAGACGACGACCGTCCGCATGCTCGCCACGCTGATCGCGCCGACCTCCGGCACGGCGCGCGTCGCGGGCCTGCCGCTCGAGCCGGCGAACGGCGTCGAGATCCGCAAGCGGATCGCGGTGATGACCGAGAACCCCGGCCTCTACCTGCGTCTGACCGTGGCCGAGAACCTCGAGTTCTTCGCCGGTCTCGTACGAGCTCGCCGAGCCGAAGCGCGCGGATCGGGCAGGCGCTCGCGGCGGTCAACCTCAGCCGGCCGCGCGAACGATCCGTGCGGCAGCCTCTCGAAGGGGCTCCGCCAGCGCGTCGCGCTCGCGCGCGACGCTGCTCAGCGATCCGGCGATCGTCTTCCTCGACGAGCCGACCTCCGGTCTCGATCCGGTCGCATCCGCGAGGTGCACGAGCTGATCGACGGCCTGCGCGAACGAGGCGTCACCGTCTTTCTCACGACGCACCGGCTCGAGGAAGCCGAGCGTCTCTGCGACCGCGTCGCCATCCTCAACACGAGCGCTGCGCACGATCGGCCGCCCGGACGAGCTCCGCGACCGGCTCTTCACGAAGACGCTCGTCGTGCGCACGGTGGCGCCGCTCGCCGTCGCCGGACGCCGTGTTCGCCGTCGCCGGCGTCGACGGCTGGCGCGCCGACGACGACAGCCCGCTACGTGCTCGACCGTCAGCGACGCGCGCGTCGCGGCACCGGCGGTGACGCGGGCGCTCGTCGCCGCCGGCGCGGACCTGCTCTCGCTCGCCGAGGCGCAGCACTCGCTCGAGGACGTCTACCTCGAGCTCATCGACGACGACGTCGAGGCGGCACCGTGAGCCTGCAAGCGGATCGCGCGCGGTCGTGCGCAAGGAGGTGCGCGAGTTCCGGCGCAACCGCTTCGTGATCGTGACGATGGCGCGTGCTGCCGTTCGTCTTCCTGATCACGCCGATGGTCACCATCTTCAGGATCCCCGACTCCGCCTCCGGCCCCCAGGTCAAGGCCGCCGTCGGCGTGATCTCGCTCCTGATGCTGATCATCCCGATCGTCATCCCGCCCGTGATCGCGGCCTACTCGGTCGTCGGCGAACGCGATCAGGGAACGCTCGAGCCGGTCCTCACCGACGCCGGTCCGCGCATCCGAGCTGCTGCTCGGGAAAGCCGTGGCCGCGTTCCTGCCGTCGGTCGGCGATCGCCTACGCGATCTACCTCATCGTCCTGATCAGCGTCCGCTTCGGCGCCGCCCACGTCGTCAGCAGCGTCGTCTTCCACCCGCCGCAGCTGCTCGCCCAGATCCTCTTCACCCCGCTCCTCGCGCTCTGGTCGATCTGGGTCGGCATCGGCATCTCCACCCGCGCCAGCGACGTCCGCGTCGCCCAGCAGCTCGCCACCCTCGCCGGCCTGCCGCTGCTCGGCTTCACCTCCCTCATCTCCTTCCAGCTCATCAAGCCGTCCGTCCCGCTCGCGATCGGGCTCGCGCTCGCCCTGCTCGCCGCCGACATCGCCGCCTGGCGCGTCGTCTCCCGCCTCTTCGACCGCGAGCGCCTGGTCACCGGCCACCGCGCGGTGCCTTCATAGAAGAAGCCCCGTTGCCGGGGCTTCTTCCGTAGCAGGCCTGTAAGCCGGATTCTGTCGAGGGTGACCATCCATCTATGCGGTTACCCGGCTCCTCGGCGGGCCGCCTCGGCGGAGCCTGTTCACCTTGCACCGGACGGGGTTTGGCGAGCCGGCGATGTCGCCACCGCCGCTGGTGGGCTCTTACCCCACCGTTTCACCCTTACCGGCTGCGTCTCCGGAGAATCCGCAGCCGGCGGTCTGTTTTCTGTGCCACTTTCCGTCGGCTTTCGCCGCCTCCCTCTAGGGAGCGTCCTGCCCTGCGGTGTCCGGACTTTCCTCGAGCCCCGAAAGGCCCGCGGTCACCCGGCCTGCGAGCCGAATTCTAGCTGGACAACCGGTCGAATCGACCCGCCCGTGGAGGACCGTCTCGCATTCGGGGCACCGGACCGTCGCGCCCGTCGTGGAGGACGAACTCCCCGCACACCGGGCACTCGAGCGAGGCCCCGCGCAGCAGCGCGAAGAGCTCCTGCTCGAGCGTCCGGTGCAGCGGGGCGACGCTCATAGCTGCCGGAACACCCCCACGACCTTGCCGAGCACCTGGACGTGGTCGGCGTAGATCGGCTCCATCGAGCTGTTCTCCGGCTGCAGCCGCACGCGGCCGCGCTCCTTGTAGAACGTCTTGACGGTCGCCTCGTCGGCCGACTCGTCGTCGCCGGCGAGCGCGACGACGATCTCGCCGTTGCGCGCGTCCTGCGCGCGCTTCACGACGACGAGGTCGCCGTCGAGGATGCCCGCCTCGATCATCGACTCGCCCTTGATGCGGAGCAGGAAGTCGCCGTGCAGCGTCTCCGGGACGGCGATCTCCTCCTCGATGTTCTCCTCCGCGAGCAGCGGGCCGCCGGCGGCGACCTGGCCGACGAGCGGGAGCTTCGGGAGCACCGCGACCTCCTGGACGCGGCCGACGAGCTCGAGCGCGCGCGGCTTCGTCGGGTCGCGCTTCAGGAGCCCGGCCCGCTCGAGGTTCGCGAGGTGCGCGTGCACCGTCGACGGGGAGGCGAGCCCGACGGCCTCGCCGATCTCGCGGACGGTCGGCGGGTAGCCGTGCAGGTCGACGTAGTCGACGAGAAAGGTCCAGATCTCCTGCTGGCGTCCGGTGAGCTCCACTGGTTTCGTCCTCCTGGCGGGCGTTGGGGGTCGAACGTGTGTTCGACAGGAGGGTAGAGACTCCTCCGGACGGCGTCAAGCCTCGTACGAAAGCCCGAATCCGACCGGGAAGAGCGGCGAATCCGAGTCGTACGGGACGTCCGGCAGCTGCCGGCGGACGGCGTCCATCGAGGAGGGGAGCTCGAACGGGAGCTTCCCCGTCGGGGCGAAGCGGCCGAAGACGACGTCGAGGATCGCCTCGTCGGCGGCGCCGAAGCTCCCGAGCAGCCCGGCGCACGCGGCCGCGAGCTCGGGCATGACCGCCGGCCGCTCGAGGTGGACGACGAGGATCGTCGGGACGCGCCGCGCGAGGTCGAGCAGCTGCGCGAGCTCCTCGCCCTTGAAGTCGAGGTCGCCCGCGTGGAAGCGGCTCTCGATGTAACCGCTCGTGCGCGGCTCGAACGGCGCGTTCCGGAGCGCGATCGCGACGTCGGCATCCTCCGGCGCTCCGACGACCTCGCCGTAGCGCGCAGCCGCGTCCGCGGAGAGCCCGTCGACATAGAGACGCGGCCGGCCCTGGAGCGGCAGCCGCCCGTCGTTGCGGAGCAGCACGATCGCGCGCCGCTGCGCTTCCTCGCCGGCGGCGCGGAACGCGTCGCAGCCGCAGATGCGCTCCGCCTCGTCGGGATCGACGAACGGCTCGTCGAAGAGCCCGAGCCGGAACTTGTCGCGCAGCAGCCGCCTGCACGAAGCGTCGATCCGCGCCTCCGGAATGCGTCCCGAGCGGACGAGCTCGACGAGGAGCTCCGGCAGCGCCTCGCCGCCGAGCTGGTCGCAGCCGGCGTCGACGATCTTCAGCAGCCGCTCCTCGGTGGAGAGGTCCTCGACGCCCCACGCCTTCGCCGGGAACGTGTCGCCGCCGCCGAAGTCGTAGTCGGTGACGAGGCCCCAGTCGGTGCAGACGACGCCGTCGAAGCCGTACCGCTCGCGCAGGATCCCGGTGACGACGTCGCGGTTGAAGCCGAAGCCGACCTCTTCGAGCCCGATGCCGACGGGCCGTCCGTAGTACGGCATGATCTGCGCCGTCCCGGCCGCGAACGCCGCCTCGAACGGCTTCAGGTGGTACTCGAAGTTCCCGCCGGGATAGACCTGGTCCTTGCCGTAGTGGAAGTGCGGGTCCTCGCCGTCGCGCTGCGGACCGCCGCCGGGGAAGTGCTTCGTCATGCACGCGACCGAGTGCGGCCCGAGCTCGTCGCCCTGGAAGCCGCGGATGTACGCAGCGACGAAGCGCGACGACGAGCTCCGCGTCCTCGCCGAACGTGTGCATCGAGCGTGCCCAGCGCGGCTCGGTGGCGAGATCGGCCATCGGGTGGAGCGCGACGTGGATCCCGACCGCGCGGTACTCCTGCCGCGCGATGTCCGCGAAGCGGCGCACGAGCTCCGGGTCCGCGGTCGCGCCGAGCCCGATCGGCTCGGGCCAGTGCGAGAAGCCGCCCGCCGACCAGCTCGCGCCGAGCGCCTCGAAGCTGTGGCGCGGGTCGGACGAGATCGTCACGGGGATGCCGAGACGCGTTCCCGCCGCGACCTCCTGGAGCCGGTTGTGCCACTCGGCGTGGAGGCGCGGCTCCGGCGCGTAGTAGATGTTGAAGTGGTTCAGGTGCCGGCCGGTCACGAGCTCGGTCGTGCCGCCGCGCGACAGGGCCTCGCCCTCTTCGATGAGCTCGCCCTGCGGCGTCATCGAGATCGGCGGGTGGAACATGAGCCCCGCCTTCTCCTCGAGGGTCATCTGCGCGAGCAGATCCTCGACCCGCTCGGGGATCGGCCTCGTTGCGTCGCGGAACGCGATCACGGCCACGTCGTGATCCTATGACTCAGCTCATCGGCACTTGCACGAGAAGCCGCGGGGCGACGCGGTCGAGGATCTCCTCGAGGCTCGCGCCCGTGGCCGTGATGCCGTGGTTCCGCAGGCCGATGACCGCGTGCGCGGGGTCGGGCTCGGCGGCGAGCAGCTCGGCGACGTTCGCGGCGAGCTCCTCGGTGCCGCACGGGTAGTTCACCTCGGTGGCGGGGATGCCCTCGAGCCACGCGTGCACGTGGAGGATCGCGTCCACGTCGGGATGCTCCTGGTAGATCCGCCAGTGCTCGATCGCGTCGACGGAGACGCGGCGCGGCTCGATGCCCGGCGGCACGCTCAGGACGATGCGGCCCGCCTCGGCGTCGTAGCCGGAGACGAGGAGGATGTCGCGGCCGGGGATCTCGAGCTTCGCCTTGTCGACGCCGCTCGCGCTCATCCAGAAGCGCGTCTCGTCCTTGCGGGCGGAGAGGTTCCCGTACGAGAGGCCGCCGATGCCGTACAGGCGCTTGATGTGGCGGAGGTCCTGCTCGTCGACGAGATCCTCGACCGGGAACGGCGCCGGAAGCAGGCCGAGCGTGTCGAGCCGGCGGCCGGCCTCGATGACGGACGTGCAGATCTCGTCGCCGTCCCAGAGCTCGGGCTCGAGATCGGTGCGGAACTCGTTGTCGATGACGAGACGCGAGCTCGCGAGCGGCTCGAGCCGCGTGACGACGGCGGCGGCGAGCTCGTCGACGCTCGCGCCCGCCGGAACGAGGTAGCTGCCGCGCTCGAGCGTCGTGAACCACACGCCGACGCCGGGCACGTACGCGAGCGAGAGGTTGGCGAGTGCGCGCACGAGGACGGGGTAGCCCTCGCGCAGCGGGTCGGGCGGCGACGCGTCGAGCATGTGCAGCGCCGCGACGAACGTTCCGCGCGACTTGCGCCGGAACGGCCGCGGCCGCGCGCGGTCGACGACGTTGAGGACGAGCTGCGCGTCCTCGGCGGAGTCGGCGGTCGGAATGCCCTGCTGCTCGAGCCTCGCGCCGAGCGCGGCGACGAGGTCGGCGAGCGGCCCCTGCGTCGGCTGTCCTTCGATTGCGTATCCCATGCCGTCGAGCGTAGGGACGCCCAGGCGGCCCAACATGGGGAGATTTCCGCAGATTCAGCTGTGGGAAATGTGGTTCAGGTCGAGCGCCGCGATGTGCTTGTCGCCGAGCGCCTTGTCGATCAGCTTCTTCGCAGGGCCTTTCTCGGGCGGCACCTTCTTGAGGTCGTGCCACGCGTCGAGATCGTCCTGGCGCGCAGACCTCAGATCGCCGGCGATGTCCGCGGCATCGAACTTACGGCCGCGCGCGTGGTCGAGGTCCCCCATACCGAGCACGAGCTGATTGCGCGCGTCGACGAGGTCGCCCTTGTCGATGGCGTCCAACGCGTTGCGCTCCGACCGGATCGCCACGAGCACCTCTTCGAAGGCGAGCGCAGCCTGCTGTTTCCGAGCCTTGGAGGACACCGCAATGGTGGTCGACGCCTTCAGCGCCACATCGGTGCACGTGTTGTCCATGCCCTTGTCGGCCGAGCTGCACATCTGCAGGCCGGCGGGAGTGAGCGCGTGCATCGAGGCGCCGTGGAAGAGCACCGTCGCGCCCGGCTGGATGAGGAGCGCGGTGTAGCAGTACGCGCTGCCGTAGTTCGCGTACAGCTGGCAGACGATGTTGTTGATCTCGAATGCGGTGATCGGGTTCTTCGCCTTGTCGGCGGTGCCGACCGCGATCCCGTTGATCGGCGACGCCGTCTCGTTCGTGAACGTCCCGGCGAACGTGTTCCCCGTCCACTTCGTGATGAGCCAGCCCGCCGACGTGCTCGCCCCCGCCGAAGACGACATGGCGACGACGGCCGCCACCACGGCCGTCGCGCCGGTCAGGCGCACCACCACGGCGGAACGATCTCACGCGTGCGGCTCCTCGACAAGAAAAGCCCGGAGTCCGATGGACTGCCGGGCTTCACATGCGCTGGAGAGGACTTGAACCTCCACGGCCTATACGGCCACTAGGCCCTCAACCTAGCGCGTCTACCAATTCCGCCACCAGCGCGAGGGACGGGGCATTGTAGCCGGGCCTGCACGTCACCGGACAGGCGCAGCATCGTGAACCGGAGCCGCCGGGCTCAGTGCAGGTAGTGGAAGAGGGCGATGCTGTTCACGAAGAACAGCAGGCCGACCACGAGTGTGAGCCGCGTGAGGTTGCGCTCGACGATGTGTGTGCCGCCCTGCGAGGCCGGCGTGAAGCCCATTCCGCCCATGCCGGCCTCACGCCCGCTGTGCATGAGCACGAGCGAGATGAGGAGGAACACGAGCAGGACCTGGACGACGGCGAGGAAGCTGGTCACGCCTGGAGGGTAGCGAACTACCGGTCGGCGACTTCGAGGATCGCCTCGACGAGCTCGGCGGCGATCCGGTCCTTCGTCACGTACCCCGCCGCGCCGGCCTTGCGGGCCCGGTCGACGTCGTCCCGCGCGTTCGAGCCCGTGAGCATGAGGATCCGGACGCTCCCGTCGTCGGCGTGGATGGCCCGCGCGGCGTCGATCCCGTCCATCCGCGGCATGCTGATGTCCATCAGGACGACGTCGGGCTTCTTCTCGGCCGCGAGCCGCACGGCCTCGCTCCCGTCCGCAGCGAGCCCGACGAGCTCGATGCGCTTGTCCCCGCTGAGGATCGCCTCGAGCGCCTCGGCGAAGAGGCGATGGTCGTCGGCGATGAGGACGCGGATAGCCATGGCCACACACTCTTAGCTTGTTACGGTCGGGTTGTGAAGCCGGAAGAGGCACGTGCGCGGATCCAGAAGCTCCTCGTGACGGGAGACAACCGGCTCAAGCAGGGCGTCGACCCGGAAAAAGCGCGGGAGAGCTGGGAGCAGGCGCTCGCCGTCGCGCGGGAGGCCGGCCTCGAGGAGACCGTCCGGCCCCTCGTCGAGATCAGGCTCGCCGACCTGCCGCCGCGCGGCTGAGGATCGCCTCGATCCGCTCTGCCTGGCGGCGGACGTCGTGCTCGGCCGCGGCGGCACGCGCGGCGTCGTTCGGCCGCGGCATCGCCGCCGCCTCGCGCATCCCCGCCGCGATCGCGTCGACGTCGAGCGGGTCGACGAGGACGCCGGCCTCCGGCGGGACGAACTCGGGCGGGCCGCCGATCCGCGTCGCGACGACGGAGCGGCCGCACGCCATCCCCTCGAGCAGCGCCTGGCCGAGCGGCTCGAGCAGGCTCGGCTGGCAGAGGACGTGCGCGTCGGCGAGCAGGCGCGGGACCTCGTCGTGCGCGACGCGTCCCGTGAGCGTCACGCCCGGACGGCCGGAGAGCGACGCGCGCAGCGGTCCGTCGCCGGCGAACGTCAGCGTCCCCTCGCCGAGGAGCGCGAATGCGTCGGCGAGCCGCACGACGTTCTTCCGCTCGGTGAGCGCGCCGACGCAGAGGAAGCGCGGCGGCCCGTCCGGCGGCGTCGTCACCGCGAAGCGCTCGAGGTCGACGCCGCTCGACACGACCTCCGTCTTGCCGCGCGCCTCCGGCACCTTCGCCTCGAGCTCGCGGCGCAGGTACTCCGAGACGCACACGACCGCGGCGGCACGGCGCACGACGAGGCGCGTCGCGCGCGCGATGCCGGGAATCGCGCCGACGTTCCGCACGTCGCGGCCGTGCGCGGTCACGACGAGCGGCGCGCGCGTCCCGAGCGCCGCGATGAGACCGCTCGGCACGAGGAAGTGCGCGTAGACGACGTCCGGGCTGCGCGCACGCAGCGTCCGCCGCGCGAGCGTCGAGATAGCGGAGCTTCCCGCCGCTGCGCGTGTCGAGCACGGCGCGGTCGACCTCGTTGCCGCGCGACGCGAGCTCGCGCTCGAGCTGCGCGACGAACGTCCCGAGATCGGGATCGTCCGGCCCCGGATACATCTGCGAGACGAGAAGGATGCGCACGGGCGGAGCGTATGCTCACGCGCGGTGCCGGCGGTCGTCGAGGTCAACGGGCTGACGAAGGTCTTTCGCGTGCCCGAGCGCGAGGCCGGCCTGCGCGCGTCCCTGCACAGCCTCGTCCGGCGCCAGTGGCGCGACGTGCGCGCGGTCGACGGCGTCTCGTTCGAAATCGGCGCCGGCGAGGTGGTCGGCTTCCTCGGCCCGAACGGCGCGGGCAAGACGACGACGCTGAAGATGCTCTCCGGGCTCCTCTATCCGAGCGGCGGCGAGCTCTCCGTGCTCGGCCACGTGCCGGCGCGGCGCGAGCGCGACTACCTGCGGCGCATGACGCTCGTGATGGGGAATCGCAACCAGCTCCAGTGGGATCTGCCCGCGCTCGACTCCTTCGAGCTGAACCGCGCGATCTACCGCCTCCCGCGCGAGCAGTTCACGGAGACGCGCGACGAGCTCGTCGAGCTGCTCGACGTCGGCGATCTCGTTCGCAAGCCCGTGCGCCAGCTCTCGCTCGGCGAGCGGATGAAGGTCGAGGTCGTCGGCTCGCTCCTCCACCTGCCGCAGGTGCTCTTCCTCGACGAGCCGACGATCGGGCTCGACGTGACGATGCAGAAGCGCATCCGCACGTTCATCGCCGAGTACAACCGCAGGTACGGCGCCACCGTCCTGCTCACGAGCCACTACATGGCCGACGTCGAGGCGCTGTGCAAGCGCGTCATCGTCATCCACCACGGCCGGATCCTGTTCGACGGACAGCTCGCGGAGCTGACGCAGCGGTTCGGCGGGACGAAGACGATCGAGGCCGTGCTCGCCGACGGCGAGCGCATCTCGCAGCAGGTGCCGCGCGAGGAGGTATCGCGCGCGACCGCCGCACTGCTCGCGGAGCACGAGGTGCACGACCTCACGGTCGAGGATCCGCCGATCGAGGACGTGATCGAGCAGGTCTTCGCGTCGTGAGCGCCGTCACCGCGCAGGCACCGCGCGTGCGGTCGATGCTCGACTTCTACGCGACCACCGTCCGGACGCAGGTGCAGACGCAGTTCCAGTACCGCGCGGCGATGTACATGTACACGCTCGGGATGGTCGCCGAGCCGACCATCTACCTCGTCGTCTGGACGACGATCGCGAAGCACGCACGGCGGCTCGGTGGACGGCGTCGGCGTGGGCGCGTTCGCGGCGTACTACATCGTCTGGACGCTCGTGCGCGTGATGAACATCGTCTTCACGCCGTTCGGCTGGGAGTGGCGGATCCGCGAGGGCCAGTTCTCCGGCTGGCTGCTGAAGCCGATCCATCCCATCCACTACGACCTCGCGTCGTTCGCCGGACAGAAGATCCCGTGGCTCATCCTGTACCTGCCGATCGCGGTGGCGCTCTCGCTCGTGTTCCATCCGGCGATCCACCCGAACCCGTTCCAGGTCGTCGTGTTCCTCGTCGCCATCTGGGGCGCGTACGTCATCCGCTCGATGAACGCGTTCGCGCTCGGGATGGTGACCTTCTGGACGACTCGGGTCGGCGCGATCTTCCAGGTCTGGTTCCTCGCCGAGCTGCTCCTCTCCGGGCGTCTGCTGCCGCTGCCGCTCATGCCGCAGTGGGCCCAGACGGCCGCGGCCTGGCTGCCGTTCAAGTGGACGTTCTACTTCCCGATCGAGGCGCTCGTCGGGCACATGTCGTCCGCCTCCCTCGTCGGCGGGCTCGGGATGCAGCTGCTGTGGACGGCGGTCATGGGCTCGGTGGTGGCGGCGATGTGGCGCGTCGCGCTGCGCCAGTACACGGCGGTCGGCAACTGATGCTCAGGCTCGCCGCCGTCTACTTCCGCCTCGGCGTGATGAACGAGATGCAGTACCGCGCGAACTTCTTCATCGCCGCGTTCCAGTCGCTGCTCGCCGTCGGCGTCGGCATCGCCGTCCTCGCGCTCGTCTACTCGCACACGACGACGCTGAACGGCTGGACCGAGTCGGAGCTGCTCGTCATCCTCGGCGTGCAGATCCTCCTCGGCGGCGTCGTGCACGCGGGCATCCAGCCGAACATGGAGCGCATCGCCGACGAGGTGCGCGACGGGAAGCTCGACTTCGCGCTGACGAAGCCGCAGGACTCGCAGCTCATCGTCTCCGTCCGCCAGCTCAACATCTGGCAGGGCGTCGACGTGATCTCCGGCGCGATCATCGTCGGCGTCGGCGTGTCGCGCCTGCACACGAGCTTCGACCTCGGCCGGACGCTCGCGTTCGTCGCGCTCCTCGGGATCGGAGCCCTGCTCCTCTACTGCTTCTGGCTCGTCCTCGCGACGGGCGCGTTCTGGGTCGTGAACATGTGGTTCCTGTCCGAGCTGTTCGAGGGCATGTACCAGACGGGGCGCTGGCCGATCGGCGTCTATCCCGGCTGGCTGCGCTACTCGATGACGTACCTCGTCCCGGTCGGCTTCGCCGTCACGGTGCCGGCGCAGGCGCTGACGCACCGGCTGCACTGGACGACAGCGGCGGTCGCGCTCGGGTTCGCCGTCGCGGCGGCGGTCTTCGCCCGCTGGTTCTGGCGCTTCGGGCTGCGGCGCTACTCCGGCGCCTCCGCATAACGCTGAGGCGTCGCTCGCGACGCCGACGTAGATGGAGGCGCCGATCTACTCGACGCCTCCATCTCGCAGTCGCCGGAGCGCGGTCTTCCTACTTCGTGAGGAACTCCGTCATCGGCTGCACCTGCTGCCGGTCGGAGGCGTTGGCGAGGTAACGGGAGCCCGAACTCCTGCTCGATCGGTCGCGAGCAGCGAGTAGTGGTTGTACGGGGCCTGGCTCGCGAATCCGCCCGTCTTCCCCTTGTTCGTGACGACGATCGCCGGAATGAGCCCGCCGCCGTACATGCCGCCGGCCCACGTGTGCCCGTCGGGCGGCGCCAGCTCGATCCGAGGAACTGGTACCCGGCAGGCAGGATCGGCGAGTCGCAGCAGCCGTCGGCGGTCTCCCAGCCGTCGGTCGCCGTGTTGCCGGTGAAGTCGTTCTCGTCGGTGAGGATGAAGATCGCCGCGAGTCCGGCCTTCCACACGGGGCTGCCGGTGATCGCGCCGACGGCGCCCTTCACGAACGTCGTCGGCCTTCTGCTTGAGCGCGGCGTCGTTCGCGTCGTCCTTCGTCGAGCCGAACGGGCACGGCGTTCCGTCGGAGCCGTCGGACGCGACCGCGGTGAAGACGCCGCCGTGCATGTCGTGGCACTGGTTCGGCGTGATCCACACGAAGTTCGGCGTCGTCGACACCCTCTGCAGGTCGGTGGCAAGCGACGTGTACGGCTTGATGTGCGCGAGTCGCGCCGGGTTCGCCCGGATGTCGTCGAACAGGACGAACGGATTGTGCTTCGAGGCATACAGCTGCTGGCTCGTACCCGGGTAGAAGTCGCCCGTGTACCCCGTGGACGGCATCGACTCCATGTACGCGCCCCAGGTCAGCTTCTTCGCCTCGAGCTGGTCGACGATGTTCGTGTGGTTGAACCGGTTCGCCGGATTGTCGTCGTTGACGAACCAGTTCGAGCCGGAGATCGCAGCGACGTAGTTCGGCTCGCTCGGGTGCGTCACGCCGAAGTAGTTCGCGGCGACTGCGTACTGCTGCGTGAGCGAGTTGATGTACGGCGCGTTGACGTCGCCGAGCACGCTCGATTTCGAGTGGTTCTCGAGCATGATCACGAAGATGTGCGCCGCCGGAGGAGCCGGCGGCTTCGGCTTCGGCTTGTGCTTCGGCTTCGGTTTCGCGCCCGCCGCCGATGCGGCGATCAGGAGAATCGCGGCGACGGCCAGCGCCCCGCGCAGGACGTTCTTCATTCAGCCTCCCTGGTCGAGTTCGACCGGGAGGCTTACCCGGCTAGACCGGCCGTTGAACCGCGTCGTACATCCCCCACTCCTCGCGCAGCGCCTCGCAGATCTCGCCGACCGTGCGTGCGCGCCCGGAGCGCTTCGCGCATCGGCGGGAGAAGGTTCGCGTCGCCGCGCGCGGCCTCGCGGACGGCGGCGAGCGCGCGCGCGGCCTCCTCCGCGTTCCGCTCCGCGCGGACGCGCGCGGTGCGCTCGAGCTGCCGCCGCTCGGTCTCCGGGTCGATGCGCTGGAGCTCGACGCGCCCCGGCTCGTCCTCCTCGAAGCGGTTGACGCCGACGATGACGCGCTCGCCGTGCTCGACCTGCTGCTGCCATGCGTACGCGGACTGCTCGATCTCGCCCTGGACGAAGCCCTGCTCGACCGCCTCGACGGCGCCGCCGAGCTCGTCGACGCGCTCGATGAGCTCCCACGCGCGCGCCTCGAGCTCGTCCGTGAGCGCCTCGACGTAGTACGAGCCGCCGAGCGGATCGGCGGTGTCGGTCGTCCCACCCTCCGCCGCGATGACCTGCTGCGTCCGCAGCGCGATGCGCGCCGCGTGCTCGGTCGGCAGCGCGAGCGCCTCGTCGAACGAGTTCGTGTGCAGCGACTGCGCGCCGCCGGCGACCGCCGACGAGCGCCTGGATCGCGACGCGGACGATGTTGTTCTCCGGCTGCTGCGCGGTGAGCGTCGAGCCGCCCGTCTGCGCGTGGAAGCGCAGCGCCATCGCCTTCGGGTTCGTCGCGCCGAAGCGCTCCTTCATGATCCGCGCCCACAGGCGGCGCGCCGCGCGGAACTTCGCCACCTCCTGGAAGAAGTCGTTGTGCGCGTTGAAGAAGAACGAGAGCCGCTCGCCGAACGTCGTCGGGCGAGAGCCCCGCGTCGACGGCGGCCTGGCAGTACGCGATCCCGTTCGCGAGCGTGAACGCGAGCTCCTGCACCGCGGTCGATCCCGCCTCGCGGATGTGGTACCCCGAGATCGAGATCGTGTTCCAGTGCGGGATGCGCTCCGCGCAGTACGCGAAGAGGTCGGTCGTCAGCCGCATCGACGGGCGCGGCGGGAAGATGTAGTTCCCGCGCGCGACGTACTCCTTGAGGATGTCGTTCTGCACCGTGCCGCGCAGCGCGGTCGGCGGCGACGCCCTGCTCCTCGGCGACGAGCTCGTACAGCAGGAGCAGCAGCGACGCCGGCGCGTTGATCGTCATCGACGTCGACACCTCGCCGAGCGGGATCCCGTCGAGGAGGATCTCCATGTCGGCGAGCGAGTCGATCGCGACACCCGTGCGGCCGACCTCGCCGAGCGCGCGCGCGTCGTCCGAGTCGTAGCCGAGCTGCGTCGGCAGGTCGAACGCGATCGAGAGCCCGGTCTGGCCGCGCTCGAGGAGGTAGCGGTAGCGCGCGTTCGACTCCTCCGCCGACGCGAAGCCCGCGTACTGGCGGATCGTCCACGGCCGGCCGCGGTACATGTCGCGCGTACGGCCCGCGCGTGAACGGGTACTCGCCCGGCGGCTCGAGCGCGCCCGGCGCGTCGTCGGCGGTGTAGACCGGCTTCACCGGGATGCCGGACTCGGTCTCCCGGTCGTCGGTGGCGGCCACGTGGTAATCGTAGGCCCGTGCTCGCGTGCACGCCGCATCCTGGGCTCGGAACGGTCGTCTACCGGCACCAATCGGTCGACCTGGCCACCTGCAAGGCGGGGATCGCAGTCGTGCTGCGCCGCAAGGACGACGTCACCGTCCGCGCGCGGCACGGCAGCCAGACGATCCTCTTCAAGGGCAAGGTCGTGCTCACGATCCACGAGCGCTACGGCAAGGACACGCCGCAGGGCGTCCCCGGACCGATCGAGCTCTTCGGGACGTCGCCGGACCGGAAGTGGGTTCTGTACGCGATCGACCCGCAAGGCTCCGCCTCGCTCGCCGCGGACGGTCTGCAGCTTCGCGCCGCACCCGTCGCCGGCGGGAAGACGCATGCGGTCGCCTTCGGCCTTCTGTACGACAACTACCGCACGTGGTGCGGCGGCAAGCTCGTCCTGACCGCGGGCGGCGACCGCATCGCGGTGGATGCGAAACAGCTCGTCGTCGCGGGCCCGCCGGGTTGGAAGCCGCACCGGCTCGTCCCCGATCCCGGCATGTCGTTCGGATCGCTCGTCTGCGACGGCGCCGGCGTCGTCGTCCAGGAGCAGCCGTCGGCCGTCGACGCGAACTTCTTCCACACGCACTGGGGCCTCCTCCGCGTCGGTCTCGACGGGTCGGTGGCGCGCCTCACGAGCCCTCCGAAGGGCTACGCCGACGAGTCGCCGCACATCGCCGGCGGCATCGTCTACTTCGTCCGCTCGACGAAGGGGAACGGGGAGCTGTACGCGCTGCGGAACGGGAAGCTCGTCGGCCCGCTGCTCTCACTCGGCTACTCGCTCGGGTACTACGGCCACCAGGCGTGGCCGTACACCGTCACGCGCTGAGCTCGAGCTCCGCGTCGCGCGAGACGAGCGACGCGTACCGGCCGCCCGCGCGGACGAGCTCGTCGTGCCGGCCGATCTCGACGACGCGGCCGCCGTCGAGCACGACGATCTGGTCGGCATCGCGGATCGTCGACAGCCGGTGCGCGATCGCGATCGTCGTCCGCCCCTGCGACGAGGCGGTCGAGCGCGTCCTGCACGAGTCGCTCCGTCTCGGTGTCGAGCGAGCTCGTCGCCTCGTCGAGGACGAGGATCGGCGGGTTGCGCAGGATCGTCCGCGCGATCGCCATCCGCTGCTTCTCGCCGCCGGAGAAGCGGTAGCCGCGCTCGCCGACCATCGTGTCGTAGCCGTCGGGCAGCGCACGCGATGACGATCGTGGATGCGCGCCGCGTCCGCGGCGGCCTCGATCTCCTCGTCCGTCGCCTCCGGCTTCGCGAAGCGGAGGTTCTCGCGGACGGACGCGTGGAAGAGATACGTCTCCTGCGAGACGACGCCGACGAGGTCGGAGAGCGCCTGGAAGCTGAGGTCGCGCACGTCGATGCCGCCGATCGTCACGCGCCCCGCGCCGACGTCGTACAGCCGCGCGGCGAGATACGCCGAGCGTCGTCTTCCCGGAGCCGGTCTCGCCGACGATCGCCGTCGTCGTACCCGCCGGAACGACGAAGGAGACCTCCTCGAGCGTCCTGTCGCTCGCGCCGTAGCTGAACGACACGTTGTCGTAACACGACGTCGCCCGCCCGCGCGACGGCGACCGCGTCCGCCTTCTCCTCGATGTCGATCGGGAACTCGAGGTACTCGAAGATGCGGTCGAACAGCGCGAGCGACGTCTGGATGTCGAGGCTCACACCGAGGAGCGAGCCGACGGGGAAGAACAGACGCGTCTGCAGCGTCGTGAACGCGACGATCGTCGGGATCGAGATGTCGTGTGAGAACGCGGTGCCGCCGAGCCAGTAGACGGCCGCCGGCATGACGGAGAAGCTCGTCTGGATCGACGCCATCACCCAGCGGCCGGCCATGCGCTGGCGCACCTCGAGGTCGGCGAGCCGCAGCGAGTCCGACTCGAAGCGGTCGGCGAGCTCCCCGGTCCGGCCCATCGTCTTGCCGAGCATGATCCCGCTCACCGAGAGCGACTCCTGCACCTGGCTCGAGAGGTCGGCGAGGGTCTCCTGCGTCGTCTTCGCGATCTTCCGCCGCTCGTTGCCGACGCGGCGCGTCAGGAGGGCGAAGATCGGGATGAGCGCAAACGCGAAGAGCGCCAGCTCCCAGCTGAGCAGGAGCATGCCGACCATCGTCGCGGCCACGGTCGTGAGGCTCGACGTGATGTTCGTCGCCGTGTTCGTGACGACGTTCTGCACGCCGCCGATGTCGTTCGAGATCCGCGACTGCACCTCGCCCGTTCTCGTCCGCGTGAAGAACGCGAGCGACAGCCGCTGCAGATGGCGGAAGACCGACGCCCGCAGGTCGTGCATGACGCGCTGCCCGACCTGGTTCGACATGAGCGTCTGCACGACGTTCAGCGCTCCCGTCACGACGGCGAGCGCGATCATCCCGCCGGCGCTCCACGAGACGACCGCGCGTGTCGTGGGCGTAGATCCCGGCGAGGACGCGCCGGAGCAGGAACGCCGGGATGACGCCGAGCACCGAGGTGACGACGATCAGGCCGAGCAGGCCGGAGAGCCGCAGCTTGTACGGCTTGAAGAGGCCGCCGATCCGGCGGAGGTTCGCCCGGCGGACGGCCGGGTCGGACGGGCGCTCGGCCGGCGCATCCGACGAATGGAAGAACATCCCCATCTCGGGTCAGGGTACGTCGTCGGGCATGATCGACGCGTGCGCGTCTCCGTTCGACTCTTCGCCGGCCTGCGGGAGCGCGCCGGCACGGGACGACTCGAGCTCGACGGCGTCGAGCGCGTCTCCGACGTCTGGCCGAAGCTCGGCCTCGGCGACGAGCCCGGCGGCCTCCTCTACGCGGTGAACCGCGCGTACGTCGAACGCGAGCACCCGCTCGCCGACGGTGACGAGGTGGCGGTGATCCCGCCCGTGTCAGGCGGGGCGCTCCTCCTGAGCGCGGATCCGCTCGACGTCGCCGCGGTCGTCGCCGAGGCGGCGAGCGACGACGCGGGCGCGGTGGCCACGTTCGTCGGGACGGTGCGGCGGCAGTCCCGCGGGCGCGAGGTCGTGCGGCTCGAGTACGAGGCGTTCCCCGAGATGGCCGAGCCGATGCTCGCCGCGCTCGCCGCCGACCTCACGGAGAAGCACGGCCTGTGCGCGGTCGCGATCCACCACCGCGTCGGCGTCGTCGAGATCGGCGAGCCGAGCGTCGTCATCGCCGTGTCCGCTCCTCATCGCGCCGCCGCGCTCGACGCGTGCCGCGAGGCGATCGACACGTTGAAGGAGACGGTCCCGCTCTGGAAGAAAGAGATCTACGCGGGCGGCGAGGAATGGATCGGGATGGGCTCGTGAAGAAGAGTCTCGAGCGGATCGGCGGCACCGCCGTCCTCATCGGCGGCACCGCGCTGAAGTGGGGCTTCGTCTTCGCGAAGTTCTTCGGCTTCTTCATCTCGGCCGCCGCGTACTCGTTCTGGTTCCACAGCTGGACGTTCGGCGTCGGCCTCGCGCTCATGATCCTCATCCACGAGCTCGGCCACGTCCTCGAGGCGCGACGGCAGGGGTTGAACGTGTCGTGGCCGATGTTCATCCCGTTCATCGGGGCGTACGTGACCATCAACAAGGCGGGGCTGACGCCGCTGCGTTCCGGTCTCATCTCGCTCGCCGGCCCGTTCGTCGGCTCACTGGGCGCGGCGGTCGTGTGGGCGATCGGGGCGATGCGCGGCTCCGACGTGCTCGAGGTGCTCGCGAACATCGGCTTCCTCCTGAACGCGTTCAACCTGCTGCCGGTCGGCTTCCTCGACGGCGGCCACGTCGCGGGCTCGATCCGCGAGGCGTGGCGCATGCCGGTGATCCGGTTCGAGGGCGGCGTCCCGATGCAGGCGTTCGCGCCGGACCGCGCGCGGGCCGTCCAGCTCTTCAGCCTCTACGCCGGGCTCGCAGGCGCGATCGTGCTCGGGCTCCTCGCGACGCGGCCGAACGGGATGCTGTGAGCAGCGACCGGCGCATGCTCGAGGCGCACGAGCCGGCCGAGGACCTTCGCCGGCACGCGGAGGCGATCGGGCACGAGTTCTTCGTCGGCTTCGAGGCGGTCGACCGGCTCGACCGGCCCGCGGTGTCGATCTTCGGCTCCGCGCGCGTGCACGAGAGCTCGCCCGCGTACGCGTCGGCGCGCGCGACGGGGAAGCTCTTCGCCGAAGCCGGCTGGGCGGTCGTCACCGGCGGCGGCCCCGGCGTGATGGAGGCGGCGAACCGCGGCTGCAAGGAGGGCGGCGGGCTCTCCGTCGGGTTCAACATCGAGCTCCCGCACGAGCAGGGCGCGAACCCGTACCTCGACGTCTCGCTCACGTTCGACCACTTCTACGCACGCAAGACGATGTTCGTGAAGGCGGCGGAGGGATTCGTCGTGTTCCCCGGCGGCTTCGGCACGGCGGACGAGCTGTTCGAGTCGCTCACGCTCATCCAGACCGGCAAGGTGCTGCACTTCCCGGTGATCCTGTTCGACTCGGCGTACTGGGCGCCGCTGCTCAAGTGGGTCGGCGACCGGGCGCTGCCGGACGGGATGGTGTCGCTCGAGGACCTCGAGCTGCTCCTCGTCACGGACGATCCCGCCGAGGCGGTGCGGACCGTCCTCGACCGCTACGCCGAGCGCGAGGCGAGCGGCGAGGAGAGCCCGCACACCGCCCGCAAGGCGGACGCGCAGTAGGCGCGCGCATGCACGACGACGAGATCGACGTCGACGCCGATCTCGTCCGCAGACTCCTCGAGACGCAGTTCCCGCAGTGGGCCGAGCTCGAGCTCGTCCGCGTCGAGCCCTCGGGAACCGACAACGCCATCTACCGGCTCGGCGACGCGATGTCGGCGCGGCTGCCGCGCATCCACTGGGCGGCCGGGCAGCCGCAGTTCGAACACACGTGGCTGCCCCGGCTCGCGCCGCACCTGCCGTTGCCCATCCCGGAGCCGCTTGCGCTCGGCGAGCCGGGCGAGGGCTATCCGTTCAACTGGGCGGTGCACTCGTGGCTGCCGGGCGCGATCGACCTCGAAGGGGCGCCGGACGCGTCCGAGCTCATCGACCTCGTGGTCGCGCTGCAGCAGATCGACACCGCCGGTGCGCCGCCGGCAGGCCGCGGGCGGCCGCTCGCGGAGATGCGGGGGACGCGCGAGGCGATCGAGGCGTGTCGCGGGAATCCTCGATGTGGACGCCGCGCTCGCGGTGTGGGAGGAGGCACTCGCGGCTCCCCCGTGGGACCGGCCGCCGGTCTGGATCCACGGCGACCTCGACCGCCGCAACCTGCTCGTCGACCACGGCCGCCTCTCCGGGCTGATCGACTTCAGCGGCGCCGGCATCGGCGACCCGGCGTACGACGTCGGCGCGGCATGGCGCGTACTCGCTCCGATCGCGCGCGAGTCGTTCCTCGCGGCGCTGCACGTCGACGACGCAACGGCGGCGCGCGCGAAGGGCTGGATCGTCCTCCAGGCGGCGCACGCGCTCCCGTACTACACGATGGAGAACAATCCGACGCTCGTCCTCGAAGCCCGGCGCTGGCTCGACGAAGTGCTGTAATCCGGTCGTGGAGCTGCGCGACCTTCCGTCGGTGGACGAGCTGGCACGCGGAGTCGACGACCCGCTCGCCGTCGGCGCCGCCCGCGCGGTGCTCTCACGCGCGCGTGAAGAGATACGACGCGGCGCCGACCCGGGCGACCTGCCGACCCGTCTGCTCGCGGAGCTCGACGCCACGCGCGCGCCGAGCCTGCGCCGCGTGCTGAACGCGACCGGCGTCGTCGTGCACACGAACCTCGGACGCGCACCGCTCGCGGCGGAGGCGATCGCGCGCGTCAAGGCCGCCGCCGGCGGCTACTCGAACCTCGAGCTCGACCTCGACTC
The DNA here is from genome assembly GCA_963802685.1 of uncultured Actinomycetes bacterium. Lineage (GTDB taxonomy): Bacteria > Actinomycetota > Thermoleophilia > Gaiellales > Gaiellaceae > Palsa-739. The sequence goes on along the minus strand of CAWDJG010000006.1, from coordinate 255,979 downwards.
CGGCGCGCGCGGCTCGCGCCAGACGCATGTCGACGCGCTCGTGCGCCGCGCTGACCGGCGCCGAGTCGGCACTCGTCGTCAACAACAACGCAGCCGCGGTGCTGCTCGCGCTCGCGGCGCTCGCCGCAGGGACGCGAGGTCGTCGTCTCGCGCGGCGAGCTGCTCGAGATCGGCGACGGCTTCCGCATCCCCGACGTCCTCGCGCGGTCCGGTGCGCGGCTCGTCGAGGTCGGGACGACGAACCGCACGCGCGCCGCCGACTACGAGCGGGCGATCGGCCCCGACACCGCGCTCCTGCTCCGCGTGCACCAGTCGAACTTCCGCGTCGTCGGCTTCACCGAGCTGCCGGCCCTCGAAGAGGTCGTCGCCGTCGCACGCGCGCACGGCCTCCCGCTCGTCGACGACCTCGGCTCGGGCGCGCTCGGCGACATCCCGGGGGAGCCGTCCGTCGGCGGCGCGCTGAGCGCCGGCGCCGACCTCGTCTGCTTCTCGGGCGACAAGCTCCTCGGCGGCCCGCAGGCGGGCATCGTCGTCGGGCGCCGCGACCTCGTCGAGCGGCTGCGCCGGCATCCACTCCAGCGGGCGCTGCGCGCCGACAAGCTCACGATCGCCGCGCTCGAGGGAACGCTCCGCCTCCACCTCGAGGCGCCGGAGCGCATCCCGGTCCTGCGCATGCTCCACGAGGACGCGAGCGTCGTCCGCGCGCGCGCCGAGCGACTCGCAGAGCTCGTCGGCGGCACGGTCGAGGAGACGGTCGCGCGCGTCGGCGGCGGCGCGCTCCCGCTCGCCGAGCTGCCGAGCTTCGCGTGCGCGGTCGACGAGTCGCTCGCGGCGCCGCTTCGCGTCGGCGAGCCGTCCGTCGTCGGGATCGTCCGCGACGGGAAGCTCCTGCTCGACTGCCGCACGCTCGCCGACGACGACGCTCGGCGAGGTCGCGGCGGCCGTTCGCGCATGCCTCTGACGGTCGCCACCGCCGGTCACATCGACCATGGCAAGACGACGCTCGTCGAGGCGTTGACGGGCAAGAACACCGACCGGCTGCCCGAAGAGAAGGCGCGCGGCATCTCGATCGACCTCGGGTACGCGCCGCTCGAGCTGCCCGACGGGCGCCGGTTGTCCGTCGTCGACGTCCCCGGCCACGAGCGCTTCGTCCGCACGATGGTCGCCGGCGCGACCGGAGTCGACCTCTTCCTGCTCGTCATCGACGCGAACGAGGGCGCGCGGCCGCAGACGCACGAGCACCTCGCAGTCCTCCGGCTGCTCGGCGTCGAGCGCGGCGTCGTCGCGCTCACGAAGACGGACGTCGTCGACGAGGAGACGCTCGAGCTCGCGCGCGCGGAAGCGGAGGAGACTCGTCCCCGGCGCGCCCGTCGTCGCGGTCAGCGGGCGCACCGGCGCGGGGCTCGACGAGCTGCGGGCCGCGCTCGCCGAGGTCGCGAGCGAGCGCGATCGCCGCGACGCGCCGACGCGGCTGTACATAGACCGCTCGTTCACGCTGCACGGGATCGGCACGATCGCGACGGGAACGCTGTGGTCCGGCTCGATCGGCGAGGGCGACGAGCTCCGCGTCGAGCCACGCGGACGCAGCGTGCGCGTACGGAGCGTCCAGGTGCACGACGAGCCCGTCGAGCGGGCGGAGGCCGGCCAGCGCGTCGCCGTCGCGCTCCCCGGCGTCGAGCGGCGCGAGCTCCGCCGCGGCGACGCGCTCGTCGCTGCCGGCGCGTACCCGTCGAGCTATCGCCTCGACGTCGTGCTCGAGGAGCTCGCCGACGATTCCGGCACGCGTGCACGTCCATCACGGCACGGCCGACGTGCTCGCGCGCGTCGTGCGCGTCGGCGGCCGCTTCGCGCAGCTCCGGCTCGCGGAGCCCGTCGTCGCGGCGCGCGGCGACCGGGTGGTGCTCCGCGCGGCGACGACGGTCGGCGGCGGAGTCGTCATCGACCCGGTGCCGCCGCGGCACGCAAGCGCGGAGCGGATGGAAGCAGTCGAACGCGGAGACTCGATCGTCCACGCGCCCGTGCTCGCGGACGGAGAGTGGATCTGGTCGCAGGAGTGGCTCGACGAGCTGCGCGCGCAGCTCGAGCTCGGGATCGACGGAGCCGATCCCCTCGACCCCGGAGTGCCGGTGCCGACGGAGCCGTGGGCGAAGGCAGTCGTGCCCCATCTCGGCCTCGAGCGGCGCGGCGCGAAGCTCTACCGGCCCGGCGCGGCCGCCGAGCTCGGCGCGCGCGGCGAGGCCGCCGCCGTGCTCGAGGCGCAGCTCGGGCTCGAGCCGGTCAAGGTCGACGACGCGGCGCTCGCGCGCTTCCTCGAGGAGCAGGGCCGGCTCGTCCGCGTCGGCGACGGCTACGCGATCTCGCCCGCGGCGTACGAACAGGCGCGCGACGCCGTCGTCGCCGAGTGCGAGGCCGCGGGCCGGATCGCCCTCGCACGCTGCCGCGACCTCCTCGGAGTCGGCCGGCGCACCGCGCAGCTCCTCCTCGAACGCTTCGACGCCGACGGCCTCACACGACGCGTCGGCGACGAACGTGTCCTCCGCCGCCGCGGCCGGTAACACGTACCGGTACGAGAGACGCACGACTCTCGCACCGACCCGCCTCCTGAGCGGAGGATCTCGTCACAGAATCGTGCGGGTACCTGGTACCGGTCTCTAGGCTGCCGACATGGACGACGCGATCGACCTCGCCGCGAAGCTTTCGCTCCTCGACCGCCCGTACACGCCCGGCATCGTCGGCTACCTCAACGACTACAAGCTCGTCGTCGTCAAGGTGAAGGGCGAGTTCGTCTGGCACTCGCACGACGACACCGATGACTTCTTCCTCGTGCTGAAGGGCCGCATGACGATCCAGCTGCGCGACCGCGACGTCGTGTTGAACGAAGGCGAGCTGTTCGTCGTGCCGCGCGGCGTCGAGCACTGCCCGAAGGCCGACGAGGAGGCGCACGTCCTGCTCATCGAGCCGAGGGGAACCGTCAACACGGGCGACGCCGGCGGCGCGCTCACCGTGGAGGAAACGGAGATCTGATCAGCCGGAAGGACGTGTACTCGGCGTCCCATCGGCCGCGCGAGCCGAAGGGCTGACACCGAGCCGGAGCACGTCCGGGCGGTGGTAGTGGCCGACCGGGTCGAAGCGCTGCCGCTCCGCGAGCAGCGTCGCCGGGTCGAGCTCCGCGTACAGGATCCCCTCCTCGTCGTAGAGCGGGCCGGCGAGGTACGAGCCGTCGGGCGCGAGGATCGCACTGCCGCCGCGGCCGAGCAGGCCGGCGCCGTCGAGCTCCGCGCGGAGGGGGAAGTCGTCGGGATACGACTCGGCGCGCTGGAAGTGACACGGCGAGACGACGTACGCGCGGCTCTCGCGCGCGATGTGCACGAGCGTCGCCTGCCACGCGTCGCCGTCGTCTGCGGTGGACGCGACGTAGATCTCGACGCCGGCCTCGTACAGCGCGAACCGCGCGAGCGGCATGTAGTTCTCCCAGCAGATGAGGCCGCCGATCCGGCCGAAGCCGGTCTCGATCGCGGTGAGTCCACGGCCGTCGCCCTGGCCCCACACGAGCCGCTCGTGGTTCGTCGGCACGAGCTTGCGGTGATGGAGCGCGAGCGAGCCGTCGGGCGCGTGGTAGAGGAGCGCGTTGTAGATCGTCCCCGATCGCTCGGCCTCGACCTCGTTCACGCCGGTGACGAGCCAGATCCCGAGCTCGCGCGCGCACGCGCCGAGGCGCCGCTCGGCCGGTGAGCCGATCGCAACCGAGCTCTGCGCGATGCGCGCGAACGTCTCCTTCGCGCCGGCGTTCTGCCAGCCGGCAAACGCCTTCGCCCACCGCGACGACGGATAGACCGGCACGAACGTCTCGGGGAAGACGACGATGCCGGCGCCCTTGCCCGCGGCCTCCGCTGCGAGCTGCTCGAGCTTGTCGAGGGTCCGCTCGCGATCGAGGATGACCGGCTCCGCCTGGACGCAGGCGACCGTCACGGCGCGATCCATACTGGGAGCCTAATGGTGCTCGCGCTGAAGCTCGTGCTCACGCCCGCGGTGATGATCGGCGCGACGCTCGCCGGCCGGCGCTGGGGCGGCGCCGTCTCCGGCTGGCTCATCGGGCTGCCGCTCACGTCCGGACCGCTCGTGCTCGTCCTCGCGCTCGAGCACGGCCGGCCGTTCGCGGCGCGCACGGCGACCGGCTCGCTGTCGGGCGCGATCGCGGAGGCGGCGTTCTGCGCCGGCTACGCGATCGGCGCGCGGCACGGATGGCGCGTCGCCCTCGCCTGCGCGTCGGCGGGGTTCGCGGCGGTCGCCGTCGTCGTGCAGGCGCTGCCGCTCTCGCCGGGCATCGCGATCCTCCCGCTCGTCGTCGCGGTGCTGATCGCGCTTACCGGCGCGCTCGCGTTCCTGCCGCCGTTCCCGGAGCGGACGGTGGAGTCCGTGCGCCCGCCGCGGTGGGATCTCGCGGCACGCGCCGCCGCGGCCGCGGCCGTCGTGCTGCTGCTCGCGGCCGTCGCGACGACGATCGGCGCGCGCCTCACCGGCCTGCTCGCGGTGTACCCGCTCTACTCCGCCGTGCTCGCCGCGTTCGCGCACCGGCTCGAGGGACGGGCCGCAGCGGTCGGGCTCCTGCGCGGCCTGCTCGTCGGCCTCTTCTCGTTCACCGCCTTCTACTCGACGCTCGCAATCCTGCTGCGGCACGCCGGCACGGGCGGCGCGTTCGCCGGGGCCGTCGCCGCCGCGCTCACGGTGCAGGCGGCGTCGCTTCGCCCCATCCTCCTCCGCCGGGCGTCTCGATCCGGACGAGATCTCCCGCCCGTAGCGCCGTCGTCACCTTCGCCGGCTGCTCCTCCCCGTTGACGAGCGTGCGGCCCGGCGCGCCGTCGCCGCCGCCGGCCGCGCCGCGCGGCGCATGCCCGCGGCGCTCGGCGAGCACGGAGAGCCGGCAGTCCTCGAGGACGCGCAGCTCGCGCACGACACCGTCGCCGCCGCGGTGCGCGCCCGCGCCGCCCGAGCCCTCGCGCAGCTCCCACCGCTCGACGCGCAGCGGATACGACAGCTCGAGCGCCTCGACCGGCGTGATGAGCGTGTTCGACATCGCGACGTGCACGCCGCTCGGCCCGTCGCCGTCCGCGCATGCTCCCTGCCCGCCGCCGATCGTCTCGTAGTACGTGAAGCGCTCGTTGCCGAGCGCGACGTTGTTCATCGTCCCCTGGCCCTGCGCGTACTCGCCGAACGCCGCGAACACGACGTCGACGATGCGCGACGACGTCTCCGTGTTGCCTGCGACCACCGCAGCCGGCGGTTGCGCGTTGACGAGGCAGCCGGCCGGTGCGGTGACGGTCACAGGCGCGAAGGCACCGCCCGAAGCCGGGAGGTCGGGCTCGGTGAGACAGCGGACGACGAAGTAGCACGCCGACTTCGTCACCGACAGCGGGCAGTTGAGGTTGTACGCGTCCTGCGCGTCGGTGCCGTCGAAGTCGATGCGGATCTCGTCGCCGTCCACCTCGACGGTCGCGCGGATCGTCAGGTCGCCGCCGACCGCCTCGACGACGTCCTCCGCCGAGCGGCGCCCATCCGGCAGACGCGCGATCGCCGCGCGCACCATGCGCTCCGAGTACGCATACAGCTCGCCCATCGCCGCCTCGACGCCGTCGCGCCCGCGCCGCGCACACAGCTCGTCGACACGCCGCTCGGCGAGGCGGTGCGACGCGATCTGCGCGCGCAGGTCGCCGCGCCGCTCGTCCGGGTTGCGCGCATTGGCGACGAACAGCTCCACGACCTCGTCGGTGAGTCGCGTCGGCGGGATGATCAGTCCCTCCTGGTAGAGCTCGCGCGAGAACGCGGGCAGGCTCGCGGGCTCCATGCCGCCGACGTCGGCGTGATGCGCGCGCGAGACCGCGTAGCCGAGCGCGGTGCGCGAGACGAGCGTGACGTCGGGCAGGTGCGTGCCGCCCGTATACGGATCGTTGAGGATCCAGAGGTCGCCGGGAAGCCCCATGACCGCCGCGACCGCGTCCGGCATCGCGCCGAGATGGACGGGGATGTGCTCCGCCTGCACGACCATGCGGCCCGCCTCGTCGAAGAGCGCCGTCGAGCAGTCGCGCCGCTCCTTGATGTTCGCGGAGAACGCGGAACGGACGAGGACGGCGCCCATCTCCTCCGCGACCGCGCGGAGCGCGCTGCCGATCACCTGCAGCTCGACGTTCACGTGAGACCCCGGCGCTGTCTCGACGCGAGCTGCATCTCGAGCGGCGGGACGCGGAGCGTCCACCCGCGCCAGTGAACCGTTGCGAGACGCGACGCGGCCATCGGGCCGAAGTCGCTCGGCACCGGATGGTCGTGACTCGCGTGCACGCCTCCGACGCACTCGACGCGTGCGCCTCCGACGAATGCGCGGAACCAGCGCTCGCCGAGCCAGCCGCCGTCGACGAGGGGCTCGACGAGGTCGTCGGCGAGCGCGTCCGCGAGGCGGGCGCACCCGTCCGCGTCCGAGATGAGGTCGATGTCGCGCGGCGAGACGGGCACGCCGCGAACGGCGAGCGCCGTGCTGCCGGCGAGCCACCACCCGTCGGGCTCGACGCGTGCGAGCACCGCCTCGAGGGCGGCCCGCCACGGCACCGGCTCGACGCGTGCGGCCTGGTGCACCATGCGCTCGGCGCATGCCGCGAACCGCTCCGCGGCGATTGCGGCGTACGGCGCGTCGCCCGGGAAGCGGCGGACGAACACCGTCCCGTCTGGCTCGAAGCCGAGCTGCACGACGGCCGGCTCGAGCTGCGCCGGGACGTCGGCGAGCCCGAGCTGGAGCTCCGCGCCCTGGATGGCGAACGGCCTCATCTGCACAGCACCAACGTTCCGTCGCCGTTCGTCTCGCCGCTCCAGCCGTCGGGAACCCAGCACGTTGCGCCCTCGAGCTCGACGAGCTCGGGGCCGCGCGTAGCGCGCCGGGTCCCGCCGGCGAGCGACACGTCCGGCCCGGGCCGCACGTCCGCGGTGCGCACGGCGACGAGCTCGATCGCGCGCGCATCGTCGGCGTAGCCGTACCGCTCCTCATGCGCGCGGTGGAACGCCGCCGCGAGATCGGGCTGCAGCGGCACGGTCAGCTCGAACGACTGTCCGCGGTAGCGGAGATCCGCCTCGCCCACCGCCGGAAGATCCGTCACGTCTGCGAGCGGGCGGACGTACGACACGACACGATCGCGCCGCTCGTCGCTCGCGACGAGCCCGAGCGCGGAGAGCACGCCCGCCGCCGCGGGCACGAGCACCGTCTCGATGCCGAGATCCTCCGCGAGCGCGCACGCGTGCAACGGTCCGGCGCCGCCGAACGCGACGAGCGCGAACTCGCGGGGATCGTGTCCGCGCTCGACGGACACGACGCGGAGCGCGCGGAGCATCTCCGCGTTCACGACCTCGACGACGGCCGCGGGATCGATGCCGGCGAGCGCCGCCACCGCCGCGTCGCGGTCGAGGACGAGACCGCCCGGCAGCTCGGCGGGGAGCCGGCCGAGGAGGAGGTTCGCGTCGGTGACGGTCGCGTCGCCGCCCGCGCCGTAGCAGGCGGGGCCGGGATGCGCGCCGGCGCTTTCCGGACCGACGCGGATCGCACCGCCGGCGTCGACGCGAACGAGCGAGCCGCCGCCCGCGCCGACGGTGTGCAGATCGACGGTCGGCAGCCGGACTGGAAGCCCGCCGACGTCGCGCTCGTGCACGCGGGCTGCGCGGCCGCCGGGCAGGAGGCACACGTCGGTCGAGGTCCCGCCCATGTCGAACGCGATCGCGTGCTCGAAGCCGGCGCGCCGCGCGACGAGCCCGGCGCCGACGACGCCGGCTGCGGGGCCGGAGACGAGGATCGTCGCCGGATGCTCTGCCGCGTCGGCGAGGTTCGCGACGCCGCCGGAGGAGAGCATCACGAGCGGCTCGGGCAGGCCCGCCTCGCGCGCACCCGCCGCGAGCCCGTGCAGGTAGCGCGAGACGACCGGTGCGAGGTACGCGTCGGCGGCGACGGTGGACGCGCGCTCGTACTCGCGGAACTCCGGCGCGAGCTCGTGCGACGCGACGACGTGGACGCCGGGATGGCGGCGGCGCAGCTCGTCGGCGACCGCCTGCTCGTGCCGCGCGTCGCGGAACGCGAAGAGGAGGCACACCGCGACCGCCTCCGCGTCGCCGACGTCCGGCAGCGTCTCGAGGTCGAGCGGCTCGAGCTCGCCGTCCGGCCCGATGCGGCCGCGCACTGCGTGACAGCGGTCGAGCGGGACGAGCGGCTCCGGGTGCTGCGCGCACAGCCGGTACAGGTGCGCGCGCGTCTGGCGGCGGAGATGGAGCAGGTGCTCGAAGCCGGCCGTGCCGACGAACGCCGTCCGCGCGCCGCGCCGTTCGAGCAGCGCGTTCGTCGCAGCCGTCGTCCCGTGCGCAAAGCGCTCGACGTCCTCCGCGCCGACGGCGCGGGCCGCGGCGAGCACCGACTCCTCCTGCCGCGCCGCGGTCGGCACCTTCGCCGTCCGCACCGTTCCGCCGTCGAGGAGGACGGCATCGGTGAACGTGCCGCCCACATCGACGCCCAGGATCGCCACGCACGTACTCTGCATCGCCGTGCCGATCCGCGCCTTTCTCTTCGACTTCGACGGGCTCATCATCGACACGGAGACGGCGTCGCGCGCCGGCTGGCAGTGGCTCTACCGGCAGCACGGGTTCGAGCTCCCGAACGAGGACTGGGCGACTGTCGTGGGCACGATCGGCGCGCAGTTCGATCCGATGGCGCACCTCGAGGAGCTCGCCGGCCGGCCGCTCGCGCGCGAGGAGCTGAACGAGCGGCGCTACGCGCACGAGCTCTCGCTCATCGAGGCGGAGGAGCTCCGACCCGGGATCGCCGACTACCTCGCCGAGGCGAAGCGCCGCGGATTGAAGCGCGCGATCGTCTCGAGCTCGACGCGGAGCTGGATCGACATGCACCTGGCCCGGCTCGAGCGCTCGGTCGGCTGGGACGCGATCGTCGCCGCCGACCACGACGTCGAGCGGGCGAAGCCGCGTCCCGATCTCTACCTCGAGGCGCTCGACCTGCTCGGCGTCGCGGCGAACGAGGCGGTCGCGTTCGAGGACTCGCTCAACGGCGTGCGCGCCGCACAGGCCGCGGGCATCTTCTGCGTCGCGATCCCGAACGAGGTGACGCGGGACATGGGGCTCGACCACGCCGACCTCCTGCTCCACTCGCTCGCCGAGCTGCCGCCGGCGGAGTTGCTCGCGCGCTTCGCGTAGGAGAGGATCCCGCCGTGGACGGCTGGCAGGCGACGCACATGGACGACATCTCGTCGGAGCAGTGGCCGTACTGGGCTCCGATCCGCCATCACTTCGGCATGCAGGCGTTCGGTGTCAACGCGTGGCGCGGCGGCCCCGGCGACGAGGTGATCAAGCGCCACGACGAGAGCGACAGCGGCCACGAGGAGCTGTACATCGTCCTCAGCGGCCGCGCGACCTTCACCGTCGGCGGCGACGACGTGGACGCGCCGGCGGGCATGTGCGTGTGCATCAAGGACGCGGGCCTCGAGCGCATCGCAGTCGCGCAGGAGCCGAACACCGTCGTCCTCTCGCTCGGCAACAAGCCGGGCGGAGGGTACGAGGGCGGCTGGGACACCGGCTACCTCGAGGGGTAGTCGACTACCGTTCGCGGCGGAGCGGCCGGGCCCGGTGGCCCAGCCGGTCTTCAAAACCGGTGAGGCGGCGTAACCCGTCGCTGGGTAGGTTCGACTCCTGCGCCGCTCCGTTCTTACCGCGCTCTCAGCGGATCCGGGTATACCGGGAGTGTGAGCCGCACCTTCACCCTCGTCCTCGTCGCCGCCGCGCTCGTCGTCGCGGGCGCCCACCTCGCCGCCGCGCACCCGTCACGGGCGGCGCTCACGACCGGCGTCGTCGACATCGAGACGAACCTCGCGTACGAGAACGGCGCGGCCGCCGGCACCGGCATGGTGCTGACCTCGTCCGGCGAGGTGCTCACGAACAACCACGTGATCCGCGGCGCGAGCACGATCCGTGTGATCGTCCCCTCGACGAAGCGCTCGTACGCTGCGACGGTCGTCGGCTACGACGTCGCGGCCGACGTCGCCGTCCTCCAGCTCAAGGGCGCGTCCGGTCTCGCGACGGTGACGACGGGCACGTCGTCGGCGGTGAAGGTCGGCCAGCCGGCGAGCGCGGTCGGCAACGCAGGCGGGACGAAGACGCTCACGACGACGACCGGCGCCATCACCGCGCTCGGGCGGAACATCACCGTCAGCGACGACCAGGGCGGGTCGGAGCAGCTACGCGGCCTCATCCAGACCGACGCGTCGCTGCAGCCGGGAGACTCCGGCGGGCCGCTGCTCGACAGCGCGCAGCGCGTCATCGGCATGGACACCGCCGCGTCGGCCGGCTTCACCTTCCAGAGCGGCGGCAGCAGCGAGGGCTATGCGATCCCGATCGACCGGGCGCTCGCCATCGCGAAGCAGATCGTCGACGGAACCGCGTCCGCGCAGGTGCACATCGGCGGCACGGCGTTCCTCGGCGTGCAGCTGCAGCCGTCGGGCTACTTCCGCGGACAGCAGTTCGCCGCGGGCCAGATGATCACCGCCGTCGTCCCCGGCTCGCCGGTCGCGCACGCGGGGATCGTCGCCGGCGACGTCATCACGCAGGTGGCCGGCCGCCGCGTCGACGCCCAGGGCGCCCTCGTCGCGATCCTCCTGCGCAAGCATCCGGGCGACCGGGTGACGCTCCGCTGGGTCGACCAGCTCGCCGGCGCGCACACCGGCACGGTCACGCTCGCGAGCGGCCCACCGCAGTAAGAAGGGGGGCCGAGGCAGGCACGGGCTGCGGCCCCCACGCCACATCCCCGGATTCCCCCGGGGTCGAGAGTAGCGAGCCGCTCAGTCCCGGTGCATCTCGTCGAGCGCGGCTCTGGCCTGCTCGTGCACGGCGCGCCGGCGCTCGGCGGGATCGGCCGGCTCGACCGGCTCGGGCGTGGGCTCCTCCTCGGGCGCGTCGGGTCTGCGCAAGCTTCTCCCGCAGCTCGTCTGCGCGCGCATCCGCTGCCTCGGGCGCCGTCGCCGCCGCCGGCCGGCGCCGCCGGGTCAGGGCGCGGTACGCGGCGAGCCCTCCCACCACGCCGGCGAGCCACGTGAGCAGCCGTCGCACGAGGCGATGCTACAGTGGGCGCCGCTTCCTGCTCCGTCAGCGTGCCGTTCCGTCCCGAGCGGCACAGGCAGTCGGGGCCGACTAAGACCGTGGGAAGGAGTTGATCGGGACTGTGAAGACGTACGAGATTCTGCTGCTGCTCGACCCCGAGACCGCCGAGGCCGCGGCAGGAAGAGCTGATCGCGCGCGTGCGCGCGCTCGTCGAGAGCGCCGGCGGTACGTGGCGCAGCCACGACGCCTGGGGCAGGCGCCGGCTCGCCTACGAGATCGCGAAGAAGAGCGAGGGCGTGTACCACCTCGTCGTGTTCGACAGCGGCGCCGAGACGCTCGACGAGATCGTCCGCGTCCTGAAGATCGACGACGCGGTGCTCCGCCAGATGGCGACGCATCACATCGAGGGGTCGCGCACGAGCGCTCCGCGCGACGACGCGCTGCCCGCGCCGTCGGCGCCGGCAGCGGCACCTGCGGCGGCAGCGGCACCTGCTCCGGCACCGGAGCCTGAGGCCCCGGCCGCCGTCCCCGCCGCCGAGTACCCTGACGCGAACACACGTTCGGACGAGGAGTAGGAGGAGCCCCATGGCGAACATCAACCGGGTCGTGCTCGTCGGGAACCTGACCAAGGATCCCGAGCTTCGGCACACGCCGAGCGGCACGGCCGTCTGCAGCCTGCGCATCGCGGTGAACAGCCGCCGGCGCGACGAGACGGGCAACTGGGTCGACAAGCCGAACTACTTCGACGTCTCGATCTTCGGCAACCAGGCCGAGTCGAGCGCGCAGTACCTGAGCAAGGGCCGCCCCGTCGGGATCGACGGCCGCCTCGACTGGCGCGAGTGGGACGCGCAGGACGGGTCCGAAGCGGCAGGCGGTCTCGATCATCGCCGAGAGCGTCCAGTTCCTCGGCGGCGCGCGGCGACGCGGCCGAGGGCGGCGGCGGCGGCGGCAACCAGTTCGTGCCCACGGGCGCGGCCGCGGAGACGGCCGACTTCCCGCGGCCGCCGACGACGACATCCCCTTCTAGGAGCACGACGTGGCACGCGAGAGAACGCAGACGCAACGGAAGCGTCCGCAGGGTGCGCGGCGGGCGGCGATCAAGCGCCGCAACTGCTTCTTCTGCAAGGACAAGATCGCGGAGATCGACTACAAGAACGTCAACCAGCTCCGCCGGTACATCTCCGAGAAGGGCAAGATCCGCAGCCGCCGCATCACCGGCGCCTGCCGGCGCCATCAGGTGCAGGTCGCGCAGGCCGTGAAGCGGGCGCGCGAGATGGCGCTGCTGCCGTACGTCGCCGAGGGCGTCGAGGAGCGCAGCGGCGGTCGCCGCGACCGCGGCGACAGGGACGCGGGACCGCTGATGGACGTCATCCTCCTCGAGGACGTCGACAAGATCGGGCTCCGCGGCGAGGTCGTCTCCGTCGCGCGCGGGTACGCGCGCAACTTCCTGCTTCCCGCGCGGGCTCGCCGAGGAGGCGACGACGGCGCGCGTCGCGGAGCTGCGGAAGCGCGACTCGCAGCGTGCCCGGCACGAGGCGTCGACCGCCGACCAGGCGGAGGCGATCGCGGACACGCTCGCGCAAGACGGTGCTCCGCTTCGAGGTGAAGGCCGGGCCCGACCGGGCGCGCTCTTCGGCTCGGTCACGCCGACGAACATCGCCGACGAGATCTGGCGCACGCGCAAGATCCGCGTCGACCGGCGCAAGATCGACATCGACAACATCAAGCGCATCGGCCGCTACGACGTGCCGATCGACGTCTTCCAGGACGTGCGCGTCGAGGTGAAGACGCTCGTCGTCCCCGAAGGCGGCGAGCTCCCCTCCGACGAGGAGCTCGAGGCGATGGAGGCCGCCGAGCTCGCGGAGCAGCAGGCCGCCGCGCCGCGCGGTGGACGTCGAGTGCGAGCCGGCCGAGGAGCGATCGAGCTCGGCGGCGCCGACGAAGCTCGACGCCTCTGCCGACGACAGGACGTCGCGGCCGAATCAGCGCTCGGACGACTTCGACCGGAGAGGCCGTGCGAACGCCGCCGCCGAGAACGACGAGCTCTACGACGCGCCTCCGCGCATCCGGCCTCGCACACGTCCTCAGTTGACGCGTGCGTGTGGATCTGTCGCGGAAGTTCCCGCACGCTAGCGGGGGATCCGTCCACAGCCGCGCCGTCCGACGCCGGTGCAAGGATGGGGGATTCCCCTGCAAATGGCGCAGAAAAGACATGTTCACAACGGACCCTTCAACAGGTGGCGACGGCCACCGTGTCCGTGCTGGAATCGAGTCGCATGGCGCAGCTCGCCCCAGTCGCCTCGGCGGCCCCCGTCCCGCCCCAGAACCTCGAGGCCGAGGAGTCCGTTCTCGGGGCGATGATGATCTCGCCCGGCGCGATCGGGGCCGTCAGCGAGATCGTCGACGCGGGCGACTTCTACCGCGAGTCGCACGCGAAGATCTACCGCGCCGCGCTCGCGCTGTACGCGAAGGGCGAGCCGGTCGACGCGATCACGCTCACCGACCAGCTCGAGGAGCGGGGCGAGCTCGAGGACGTCGGCGGCCGCGTCCGGCTGCACGAGCTCGCGGCGCTCGTCCCGGCGAGCGCGAACGCCGCCCACTACGCGCGCATCGTCCACGAGACGGCGACGCTCCGCGGCCTCATCCGCGCCGGCGGCGAGATCTCCCGCCTCGGCTGGGAGCGGCCCGGCGAGACCGGCGACCTCGTCGACCAGGCCGAGCAGATCATCTTCGACCTCTCGCAGCAGCGCGTCACCGGCGAGTTCACGCACATCGACCAGCTGCTGAAGGAGAGCTTCGAGCGGATCACCGCAGCTGTACGAGGCCGGCGTCGACGTGACCGGCACGCCGTCCGGCTACCGCGACCTCGACCGGCTCACCTCCGGCTTCCAGCCGGGCAACCTGATCATCGTCGCGGCGCGCCCGTCGATGGGGAAGTCGGCGCTCGCGCTCTGCATGGCCGCGAACATCGCCGTGCGCCACGGCATCCCCGTCGGGATGTTCACGCTCGAGATGTCGAAGTCCGAGGTGACGCAGCGCCTCATGTGCAGCGAGGCGAAGGTCGAGTCGCAGCGGCTCCGCAACGGCAAGCTCGCGCCCGGACGACTGGCCGCGGCTGACCGCCGCGTGCGACAAGCTCGCGAAGGCGCCGATCTACGTCGACGACACGGGCTCGATCAACATGATGGAGATCCGGTCGAAGGCGCGGCGGCTGAAGTCGCGCCATCCGGATCTCGGGCTGATCATCGTCGACTACCTCCAGCTGATGACCGTCGCGCGGGCGACAGCGAGAACCGCGTGCAGGAGGTCTCGCAGATCTCGCGATCCCTGAAGATCTTGGCGCGCGACCTCGACGTCCCGATCGTCGCGCTCTCCCAGCTCTCGCGCGCGGTCGAGCAGCGCACCGACAAGCGGCCGATCCTCTCCGACCTGCGCGAGTGCGGACTCGATCGAGCAGGACGCCGACCTCGTCGCCTTCGTCTACCGCGACGAGTACTACAACGAGGACTCGGACCAGCAGGGGCTCGCGGAGGTGATCCTCGCGAAGCACCGCAACGGCCCGACCGACTCGATCAAGCTCTCGTTCCTCAAGCGGTACGCGAAGTTCTCCGACCTCGCCGCAGCATGAACGAGCCGGTCCAGGTGCTGTCGATCTCGCGCACCGCGACCGCCTTCACCGCCGTCTGCGAGATCTGCCTCGGCATCGACCGCGCCGTCGGCCTGTCGGCCTCGACGTTCGCCGGCCGCCTCGACGCCGACCTCGACGAAGGCGTCTTCCTCTGCCGGCGCGGCCACCGGGTCGGGGTCGTCCGGGTCGCGGAGCCGCCCGCGGCGGCGACCGAAACCGCAGCCGCCTGAAAACCGGTGGGGTCGCCGTCTCGTAGGAGACGACGTGCAACCACGTCGGCGACCGAGCCGATAGCGGGGTCGCGCCCCACGGAGCCGGGAGATGCCGCCGCAGGCCTCCCGGCTCTCTTACTCCTCGGCTTCGCGCTCGCCTCCATCGGCGGGCCGCTCGCGCTCCTCTCGTTCCTTCCCGGCGTGGCCGGCGAGGGCACGGACTCTGCGGGCCTCGTCGTCCTCCTCTCGCTCGTCGTCTTCGCCGCGCCGCTCGCGATCTGGGTCGCCTTCTGCCGCCGAACGGCCTCCGGGGCGGGCTGAGCGCGTTCGTCGACGCCGTCGCCGGCCGGCCCGCCGCCACCGCGCACGCGTGGATCTGGTCGTTCGCGTACTTCCTCTACCTGCCGTACACGATCACCTTCGTCGTCTACGACCTGCTCCCGCCCGTCTTCCCCGGCGTGCACGCGTACCGCGCGGCGCTCGAGCTGCTCATCCCGGCCGCGATCGTCGCCCTCGTCTTCCTTCCGTCCGGCTCGTCCTCGCCGGGCTCGGCGTGCTCGGAGCCGCCCAGGTCGTCGTGCTGCTCGTCCTCGGCGGCTTCGAGCTTCGCACGCCGGCGCGAAGTTCGCCGGCCACCCGACCGTCGACGCGACCGGCCGCGGGACGGGCGGCGCGGCGCTCCTCTTCGTCTGCGCGAGCCTCCCGCTGTACTTCGGCGGCGAGATCCGCGGCGGCGGGAAGGCGATGCGGCGCGTGCTCGTCGCCTCCATGCTGCGTCGTCGGCGGAGCGCTGCTCGTCGCGGCCATCCCGCTCGCGGCCGTTCCCGACCAGCTGCGCGAGGCGGCCGTGCCCGGCGCCGCGATCGCGCAGGCGTACTCGGGCCGCGCCCTCGCCGTCACCGTCGGGCTGCTCACGGCCGGGGGAACGCTCGCGCTCGTCGTCGCCGAGTACCTCGCGCTCGCACGCCTGCTGCGCTGGCTGCACGGCATCCCGCTGCGCACGTCGTACGCGTGGATCGCGATCCCGTTCCTCGCCCTCGACGCGATCTCGCTCCTGAGCCCGGACCGCTTCTACGACGACCTGATCAAGCCGTCCCTCGGAGCGCTGTTCGTCTCGCAGTTCGTCGTGTTCGCCGTGTTCCCGCGCTTCCGGCGCGGCGCCCTCGCGCTCGCCCTCGCGGCGGTCGCCTCCGGCCTCGCCGCCTGGGGCATGTACACGCTCATCGCGGGGTCAGCCGCGACATAGGGCAGACTTCCCCTCGTGCCTGCCACCGTCATCGTCGGTGCGCAGTGGGGCGACGAAGGCAAGGGCAAGATCGTCGACCTGCTCGCGCAGCAGTCGGATCTCGTGTGCCGCTACCAGGGCGGCCCGAACGCGGGACACACGATCGTGGTCGGCGACGAGACGTTCAAGATCCGGCAGATCCCGACGGGGATCATCACCGGCAAGCCGTGCGTCATCGGCAACGGCTGCGTCATCGACCCGGAGGTGCTCATCGAGGAGCTCGACGCGCTTCGAGGCGCGCGGCTACCCGACGACGAGGTGTACGTCTCCGGGCAACGCGCACCTGATCATGCCGTGGCACGTCGCGATCGACCAGGCGAGCGAGCGCCGGCTCGGCCGGCTGCAGATCGGCACGACGCGGCGCGGCATCGGGCCGTGCTACGCCGACAAGGCGCTCGCGCATCGGGATCCGCGTGCAGGACGTGCTCGACCCGAAGATCCTCCGCCAGAAGATCGAGGTCGCGCTCGCCGAGAAGAACCTGTGGCTCGAGCGCGTCTACGAGAGTCGAGCCGTTCGAGCTCGAAGACGTCGCGAGCCGGTACGAGGAGTACGCGCAGCGGCTGCGGCCGTACGTCGCCGACACGTCGCTGCATCGTCGACCGAGGCGCTGCGCGACGGCCAGCGAGGTGCTGTTCGAGGGCGCGCAGGCGACGCTGCTCGACCTCGACCACGGCACGTATCCGTTCGTCACGTCGTCGAACCCGGTCGCGGCGGGCGCGGCGATCGGCGTCGGGCATCGGCCCGAACGCGCATCGACCGCGTCATCGGCGTCGCCAAGGCGTACGTCACGCGCGTCGGCGAAGGGCCGTTCCCGTCGGAGATCGACGGGCCGGACCAGGACGCGCGTGCGCGAGCTCGGCGGCGAGTACGGCACGGTGACGGGGCGGAACCGGCGCTGCGGCTGGCTCGACCTCGTCGCGCTCCGCTACGCGGTGCGCGTCAACGGCATCGACCGGCTCGCGCTCACGAAGCTCGACGTCCTCTCGCACTTCGCCGAGCTGCCCGTGTGCGTGCGCTACGCGGCTGCCCGACGGCACCGAGAGCGAGGACTTCCCGGCGCACCAGAGCGACTTCCACGCAGCGCAGCCGGTGTACGAGACGCTGCCCGGCTGGCAGGAGCCGCTCGACGACGTGCGTCGTCCGTCGACGACCTGCCGACGCGGCCGCGCGCGCTACGTCGAGTTCGTCGAGCGGGAGCTCGACGTCGAGGTCGACGCTGATCGGCACCGGCGCCGAGCGCGAGAGCGTCCTCACACGCGCGTAGCCCGCGCCGCCCAGGCGCGCCCGGTCAGCGCGAACGGCCCCGGGGGCTCGCCGAGCTGCCGGTGGAGCTCGAATCGCGCAGCCTCACGGCCGGCGTCGTCCAGGGACGCCGCCCACGCGCCTGCCGGGCCCGCACCTCCGACGAGCGCACGCCAGAAGTCCTCGAAGTCGGTGTAGAGCGCCTCGACCTCGAGCAGCTCCGTCGTCGGCGCCGTCGCCGACGAGCTCCTGCGATCGGAGTCGCGCGTGCGATACGCCCCGCTCCTCGCGCGCGATGGCCGAGCGCGTCGCCGTGTGCGATTGACGGCGGCGAGCATCTCCATCCCGTCGCGGTCCCACATGCACACGGCGACCGTGCCGCCGGGCCGGACGACGCGCCGCATCTCCGCGCACGCCCGGCGGGCGCGTCGTGCATGAACGCGATCACGAGCTGCGCCAGCGCCGCGTCGAACGACGCGTCGGGCCATGGGAGCTCTTCCGCGCCGGCCTCGCGCACGTCGATGCCGGGGAAGCGGCGATGGAGAGAGGCGACGAACGCGGCGACGGTTCCGCCGCGGCCACGTGTGCCCCGCGGCCGAGCGAGCTCGTCCGTCGAGCGCGCCCGTGCCGGCGCCGACGTCGAGCGACGCGCGTCGCCGCGACGCGACCCCCGCGAAGTCCGCGAACAGCGGCGCGAGCCGCGTCGAGAAGCGGCCCATGAAGCTGTCGTACGCGGTGTCAGAGAGTCGAACATCGCCGGGAGTATTCACGTTGAGCAGGAGTCGTCGGTCGAGCGTCGACGACGGCGACGTCGAGGCCCGCGAGCGCGTCGCGCACGATCAGTCAGCCCGCCGCCAGCGCCCGCTCGAGCGCCGGCAGCGCGGTCTTGCGGTACGCGCCCGGGAGCGGGCCGGTCTGCGGGACGGCGGCGTCGCGGCACGCGTCGGCGAGCGCGTGCGAGCGCGGCCGCGGTCAGCAGCGGCAGTCGACGGGAAGCACGACGCGACCTCGTGCCGCGCCGCGCGCAGTCCGGCGACGAGGCCGGCGATCGGCGCACGCACGTCGGTCGCCGTCGTCGAGCACGCGGGAACGGCAGCTCGAGCCCGTCGTCGCCTTGCCGACGGCGATGCGCTCGTCGCACGCCTCGCCGAGCAGCGCGCCAGGCGCGCTCCGCGAGCGTCTCGCCGTCGAGCGCGCGCGAGCGCCTTCGGCGAGCCGAACCGCGTGCTCGCGCCGCCGACGAGCAGGACGCCCGTCAGGCGCGATGCGCCACGGCTCGGTGTAGACGTTGGCCGCGCCGTCGCGGACGAACCCGCACAGCGTGATGCCGCGATCCGCGGCGAGCTCGACCGCGAGGCTCGACGGCGCGCCGACGGCGACGACGACCGGGCAGCCGGCGACCGCCGCCTTCTGCACGAGCTCGAACGAGAGCCGGCCGCTCACGCAGAGCGACCGACTCGGCGAGCGGAAGCCGCCCGTCGCCGAACGCCCAGCCGACGACCTTGTCGAGCGCGTTGTGCCGGCCGACGTCCTCGCGCGCGCAGAGCGAGCTCGCCGTCCGGCGTCGAAGAGCCCGGTCGCGTGCAGGCCGCCCGTGGCCGCGAACGTCGGCCTGCGCCTCGCGCAGCCGGTCCGGCAGCGCCGACGACGACGCGCGAGCGGCACGCGCAGCTCCGACTCGACGCGCGGCGCCTCGACGCGCGACCGCCTCGAGCGCACCCTTGCCGCAGACGCCGCACGACGACGACGTGTAGAAGCTCCGCTGCAGCCGCGTCGGGTCGAAGCCGGGCGCATCGACCTCGACCGTGTTCGCGGCGAGATCGTCCGGCAGGCGCGCCGCCGCCGGGCGAAGCCCTTCCGAGAGGCAGAACCCGAGCGCGAGCTCCTCGTCGTGCCCGGGCGTCCGCATCGTCACCGCGACGGGGAGGCCGCCGATCCGGATCTCGAGCGGCTCCTCGACGGCGACGTGGTCGCGCTCGCGTGCGTGCCGGCCGGCAGCCGGACGACCTCGACCTCGGCCGCAGAGTACGGCGGTGCGTCCACCGGGCCCAGGATACGATCGCCGCCGTGAAGGTGCTCGTCGTCGGATCGGGCGGTCGCGAGCACGCGCTCGCGTGGGCGCTCGCCCGCAGCGCGCGACGGCGCGAGCTGCACGCGGCGCCCGGCAACCCCGGCATCGCCGCGCTCGCGAGCTGCCATCCCGCTCCGCGCGGACGACCCGGCGTCGCTCGTGCCGCTCGCCGCCGAGCTCGGCGTCGACCTCGTCGTCGTCGGGCCCGAGGCGCCGCTCGTCGCCGGCCTCGCCGACGAGCTGCGCCGCGCGCGGCATCGCCGTGTTCGGGCCGGGCGCCGAGGCCGCGCGCATCGAGGGCTCGAAGGCGTTCGCGAAGGAGATGATGGACGCGGCCGGCGTGCCGACGGCGCAGACGCTCGCGGTCGCACGGCCGCCGTGCGTCGTCAAGGCCGACGGCCTCGCGGCAGGCAAGGGCGTGTGGGTCTGCCGCGACGCAGGACGAGCTCGACGCAGGCCTCCGCGCGGCCGAGGCGCTCGGCCAGCCGTTCCACGTCGAGGAGCTGCTCGAGGGCGACGAGGTCTCGGTGTTCGCGATCGCGACCGGCGAGAGCGCGGTCGCGCTGCCCGGCTGCGCGGGACTACAAGCGCATCGGCGACGGCGACACGGGCCCGAACACGGGCGGCATGGGCTCGTTCTCGCCCGGTGCCGCGACGCGCCCGACGTCGAAGAGATCGTCGCGACGATCCATCGCCCGGTGCTGCGCGAGCTCGCGCGCCGCGGCACGCCGTTCACCGGCGTGCTCTTGTACGCCGGCCTGATGCTCACCGACCGACGGCCCGCGCGTGCATCGAGTTCAACTGCCGCTTCGGCGATCCCGAGACGCAGTCGCTCCTGCCGCGTCTCGACGGCGACCTCCTCGAAGCGCTCGCGGCCGCGGCGCCGGCGGAGCTCGCCGGCGTCGAGGCTCCGACGGCCGGCGGCGCCGCAGTCGCCGTCGTCGTCGCGTCGCGCGACTATCCGGAGCGCGGGCGACGTCGGGCACCCCGATCGACGGGCTCGCGGCGGCGGAGGCGGCGGGCGCGCTCGTCTTCCACGCCGGCACCGCGCTCCAGGACGGCCGGCTCGTCACGAACGGCGGGCCGCGATCCTCGACGTCGTCGGAACTCGGCGACTCGGTCGCCGAAGCACGTGCCGCCGCGTACGCGGGCCTCGCGCACATAGATTTCGCCGGCATGCACTTCCGCGACGGACATCGGTGGCTGAGGTCGGCATCCTCGTCGGCTCGGAGTCCGACCGCGAGCGGATGCAGCCCGCGCTCGACGTGCTCGACGAGCACGGCGTCGGCTACGAGTTCGAGGTGCGCTCCGCGCACCGCACGCCCGACGCGGTGGCGGAGTACGCGCGCAGCGCGCGCGCACGCGGGCTGAAGGTGCTCATCTGCGGCGCGGGCCTCTCGGCCGCGCTGCCCGGCGTCGTCGCCGCGCACTACCGACCTACCCGTGATCGGCGTGCCGTTCCGCTCGAGCCTCAGCGTCCTCGACGGGCTCGACGCGCTGCTCGCGATCGCGCAGATGCCGCCGGGCGTCCCCGTCGCCGCCGTCGGCGTCGACAACGCCCGCAACGCGGCCGCGCTCGCGCTGCGGATCCTCAATAAGCCTTGATGTTCGTGTAGCTCGCCGGCACGTCGGTCGCGGCGACCCCGCGTCCCTGCGCGGCGAGCTCGCGCACGAGCATCCGGTGGGCGTCGCGCGGCTTCACCCCGTGGTTGCCGGCGGTGCGCTCCGTCATGACGCCGGCGAACCGGACGGGACGGTGGTAGCGATCCTTCGCCACCTGCGCGAGCGCGGCCCATTCCCGCGCCATCGCGCGGTTGTAGATCTCCGGGATGGCGTGCGCGTAGCGCATGCCGCCGGTGACGAAGAACGCCTGGTGCGCGTTCCACACGCCGCTGACGATGCCGCCGTCGAGCGAGCCGTAGTTGTAGAGCGCGTGGCCGACACGCGAGTCGGCGTAGCCCCGGTAGAAGTCGCGCGTCCGCCAGAACGACGGATCCCAGGCGGGCTCGACGTCGTCGGCCGCTGCCGATACGACGTGCTCGTCCAGGTCGCGCGCGCGCAGCACGCGCTGGAGGGCCATCGTCTCGCGTGCCCACTTGCGCCCGGCGCGATAGACGCTCGGGACGCTCGGGTGGTAGTTGCTCGTGCCGCGGGCGAGCGCGATCCGGTCCTCCGAGCCGCGCGGGAGGCAGCGGACGTAGCCGTGCGCGTACCCGGCCATGGCGCGGGTGATCTCGCGGTTGCCGGCGAAGATGCCCGAGAACAGGATCGTCCCGTACGTGTGGCCGTTGTACGACGGCTTGCCGAAGTCGAGGACGACGACGCCGGTTGCGCCGCGCTTCGCGGCGCGGCAGCCCTGCCGCCGGAAGACGGCCGCGCTCGTCGTCCGCTCGTAGAGCGAGATCGTCGCGGCCGACGGCGTGCGCGGCTCCGGGTCGTGCCGGCGACGCACGGCGCGGACGTGTGCGCGGACGGTGTGGGCGCGAACCGCGTCGACGGTGCGAACGAGGGAGCCGAGGGACGGGAGGAACGGCTGCGGCGCCGCGACCGTCGCGACGCGGGGTGTGCCGAGCGGGCCGCGCCCGCCGACGGCGAGAACGAGCATGAGCATGCCGGCGAGGGCAGCGGACCCAACGAGGATTGCAGCCGTTTTCAAAAGCAGGTTCTTACAACTTTCGGGCAGCATTCCGCCGCAAGCTAGCCTCGATACCGGACGATCGTGTCCCTCGAACGAGGGAACCGCGGCCGTCGGGACCCGGCTCTAGACTGCGGCAGGTGATCGCCCGCTACTCCCGCCCGGCCATGACCGCGATCTGGTCGGACGAGGGCAAGCTGGCGGCCTGGCTCGAGGTGGAGCTGGCGGCTACGGCCGCCTGGGCCGAGCTCGGCGTCGTCCCGGCGGAGGCGGCCGACGCCATCCGCACGAATGCCTCCGCTCCCACGCCCGAGCGCGTCGCGGAGCTCGAGGCGACGCTCCACCACGACACCGCCGCCTTCGTCGACGCGGTCGCCGAGCGGCTCGGGCCGGAGGGCCGCTGGTTCCACTACGGCCTCACCTCCTCGGACGTCGTCGACACGGCGCTCTCGCTCCAGATCCGGGAGGCGGGCCGCCTCGTGCTCGCCGGGCTCGACCGGGCGTTCGCCTCCGTCGTCGCGCGCGCCGAGGAGCACCGGCTGACACTGCAGATCGGCCGAACCCACGGCATCCACGCGGAGCCGACGACGTTCGGGCTCAAGCTCGCCGGCTGGGCGTTCGAGCTCGACCGCGCGCGGCAGCGCGTCGCGCGCGCGCTCGAGGGCATGCGCGTCGGGAAGCTGTCCGGAGCGGTCGGGACGTATGCCGCCACCGACCCGGAGGTCGAGCGGATCGCGTGCGAGCGGCTCGGCCTGGAGCCGGCGCCGACGTCGACGCAGATCCTCCAGCGCGACCGGCACGCGGAGCTCCTCGCCGCGCTCGCCGTCGCCGCCGCCTCGCTCGAGACGTTCGCGCTCGAGATCCGGCACCTCGCGCGGACGGAGGTGGCCGAGGTGCAGGAGCCGTTCGGCCGCGGGCAGAAGGGCTCGTCGGCGATGCCGCACAAGCGCAACCCGGTCGTGGCCGAGCGGATCTGCGGCCTCGCGCGCGTCGTCCGCGGCGCGGCGGTCGTCGGCTTCGAGAACGTCGCGCTGTGGCACGAGCGCGACATCTCGCACTCGTCCGCCGAGCGGGTCGTGATCCCCGACGCGTTCCTCGCCCTCGACTACATGCTCGACCGCTTCGTCTGGCTCGTCGACGGCCTCGTCGTCCGGCCCGAGCGCATGCTGCGCAACCTCGAGGCGAGCCACTTCCTCTTCTTCAGCCAGCGCGTGCTCCTCGCGCTCGTCCAGTCGGGTCTCGGGCGCGACGACGCGTACCAGCTCACGCAGCGCAACGCGATGCGCGCCTGGGACGAGGAGCTCGACTTTCGCGAGCTCGCGCGCGCCGACGACGAGATCGCCCAGCGCGTCGACCTCGACGCCGTCTTCGATCTCGACGCGTACACACGCCACGTCGACACCGTCTTCGACCGTCTGCACGCACTCACCGGCAAGGAGGAACCGGTTCATGTCTGAGGCCACACACGTCGGATCCGGAAAGGTCCGCGAGCTCTACGCCCTCGACGACGAGCGCCTGCTGCTCGTCGCGAGCGACCGCATCTCCACCTTCGACGTCGTGCTCCCGACCGACATCCCGGACAAGGGACGCGTCCTCACCGGGCTCAGCGGGTTCTGGTTCACGCTGTTGCGCGACGTCGTCCCGAATCACATGCTCGCCATCCGCGACGACGCGCGCTCGATGGAATGCCGGCGGCTCGAGATGCTCCCGATCGAGTGCGTCGTGCGCGGCTATCTCGCCGGCTCCGGCTGGAAGGACTACAAGGCCACCGGGTCGACGTCCGGGCACGCGCTGCCGGAAGGGCTGCGCGAGTCCGACCGGCTGCCCGCGCCGATCTTCACGCCGGCGACGAAGGCGCAGACAGGGCACGACGAGAACATCGATCGCGAGCAGGCGGCCGAGCTCGTCGGCGCCGAGCGCCTGCGCGAGGTCGAGC
Organism: uncultured Actinomycetes bacterium; assembly: GCA_963802685.1. Taxonomy (GTDB): domain Bacteria; phylum Actinomycetota; class Thermoleophilia; order Gaiellales; family Gaiellaceae; genus Palsa-739. The sequence continues at coordinate 231,845 of CAWDJG010000006.1, read as the reverse complement.
AGGTGGCGCTCGCGCTCTACTCGACCGCCGCCGACTACGCGCTCGAGCGGGGCATCATCATCGCCGACACGAAATTCGAGCTCGGCCTCGACGCCGGCGGCGCGCTCGTGCTCGGCGACGAGGCGCTCACGCCCGACTCCTCGCGCTTCTGGCCCGCTGACACGTACGAGCCGGGCCGCGCACAGGACAGCTACGACAAGCAGTACGTGCGCGACTTCTGCGAGACGAGCGGCTGGGACAAGACGTATCCCGGCCCGGAGCTGCCCGCGGACGTCGTGACCCGCACACGCGCGAAGTACGTCGAGGCGTTCGAGAAGATCACCGGGATCGCGTTCGACGCATACGTCGCCGACCCGTCCGTGGTGCTCGCATGAGAGCGACGGTGCTCGTACGCCCGAAGGCGGGGATCCTCGACGCGCAGGGGGACGCGGTCGAGCGCGCGCTCGGGCATCTCGGCTTCTCCGTCTCCGGCGCGCGCGTCGGGAAGGTCGTCGATCTCGACGTCGAGGCGGAGGATGAAGCGACGGCGCGCGCGCAGGTGGAGCGAATGTGCGAGCAGCTGCTGGCGAACCCGCTCATCGAGTCGTACGAGATCGAGCTGAATGGCTAGCCCACAGCCAAGGATCGGCGTCGTCACCTATCCCGGGTCGCAGGACGACCGGGACGCGCTGTGGGCGCTCGCCGCGCTCGACGCCGAGGCGGTGCCGGTGTGGCACGAGGAGCCGGAGCTGCCGTCGCTCGACGCGGTCGTCCTCCCGGGCGGCTTCTCGTACGGCGACTACCTCCGCTGCGGCGCGATCGCGCGCTTCTCGCCCGCGACGGCGGCTGTGTGCGCGTTCGCGGAGGCCGGCGGGCTCGTGCTCGGCATCTGCAACGGCTTCCAGGTGCTGTGCGAGGCCGGCCTCCTCCCGGGCGCGCTCCTGCGGAACGAGTCGCTCCGCTTCGTCTGCCGCGACGTCGGGCTGCGCGTCGAGCGCGCCGACACGCCGTTCACCGCCCGCTGCTCCGACGGCCAGACGCTCGTCATCCCGGTGAAGCACGGCGACGGGCGCTACGTCCCGCCGCCGGACCTCGACCCCGCGCAGGTCGTCTTCCGCTACCGGGACAACCCGAACGGCTCCGTCGACGACATCGCCGGCGTCTGCAACGAGACCGGCACCGTGCTCGGGCTCATGCCGCATCCCGAACACGCCGTCGACCCTCTCCTCGGGTCGGCCGACGGCGCATTCGTCCTTGCCTCACTTGTCGACGCGGCGCGCGAGCGCGCGCTCGCCGGCGTCTAGCCTGCGTTCCGGCTGCCCCACGGATCGACGAACACGTCGTCGACCTGCCAGGTGCCGCTCGTCGCCGTCGACGTGAGCCGCAGCTGCGCGGACACGGTCGCGAGCGGGAGCGAGAGAAGCGACGGCACGTGGGCCGACGGCGCCCAGCTCGCATAGTCGGACGGACCGAAGTCCGTCACGTTGAGGATGCCGGTCACGTTCCCGAGCAGGCCGTAGAAGACGATCTGCGCGCGGAGCGCGCCGTTCGCGCCGTTCGCGTGCGCGAACATCCGCCAGTCGGGAGCGAGGAGCGCCGTGCAGACGCGCGGGCTCGACGCCGTCCCGCCGGGGCCGATGGACAGGGAATCGCTGCCCGGACCGTTCACGTACCACGGCTCGTTGCCTGCGCCGACCGCGGCGCCGCGGAGGCTCCAACCGTTCGCGCCGCTCTCGAAGCCGTTGTTCGAGAAGCCGAAGTAGCTGCTGTAGTCGCCGAACTGTGCGAACGGCGTGCCGTTCGCCGGACACGTGAGCAGGCCGGCGTTGCCGGCCGGCGCCACGACGACGGCCGCAGCCGTAGCCGCAGCCAAACCAAGGATCAGGCGCACTCTGGCCGCCACCCCGACCACCTCCGCAGTTGCCGCAAGGATGAGACAGGCGCACCTTCGTCGAACCCCGATGACCAGGTATCCCCCGTCGGAGGGATTTTGTGAGCGCTGCCTCGACCGAGGATGTCGCTGTGGGTGCGGAAGCCGTTGCGGCCGGCTCGATCTCGCTCGATCTTCCCGGCACTGATCTTGTCGCGCATGCGCGCGGGAGCGCGAGCAACGCGCTCTCGAACCGTGCCACCGCGTACGCGCTGGCGGGAACGTTTCTCGTCGCATCGGCTGCGACGGCGGCCTTCGCGCCGGCGCTCCGCGGGTTCTCGCCGATCTCGGCCCTAGTCGCCCTCGCCGCGTTTGCGATCGTCTCGCGCGTCAGCTTCGAGGTCGGTAACGGCTGGGTCTTCGCGACGCAGCTCGTGACAATCCCGATGCTGTTCACGCTGCCGGCCCGCGACGTGCCGCTCCTCGTCGCCGCCGGCTACCTGCTCGGCGAGGCGCCTTCGTTTGCGCGCAGGCGCGTGCATGTCGACCAGTGGCCGATCTATGTCTTCAACGCGTCGTATTCGCTCGCGCCTGCACTCGTCCTGTCGCTCGCGGGAGCCCGCACGCCGCACTGGCGCGATGCGCCCGTCTACGCCGGAGCCTTCGCGGCGCAGTTCGCCGCCGACTTCGTGCCGAATGGGATTTGGTCGCGCGTCGCGTGGGGCGTGATGCCGCTCGAGCAGGCGCGCGCGATGCGCATGTCGCTGTTCGTCGACGTCGCCCTCGCCCCTGTCGGGCTCGCGGTCGCAATCGCCGCACGTGGGCGCGTATGGGGCCTCTTCGCCGTCGTCCCGCTCGTCGCGCTCCTGCACGTGTTCGCCCAGGAACGGCAGCGCCGCCTCGACCACGCGCTCGAGCTCTCGCAGGCATACCGGGGCACGGCGATCCTCCTGGGCGAAGTGATCGAGGCCGACGACGCGTACACGGGCAGCCACAGCCGCGATGTCGTCGAGCTCGTCGTGGCGGTCGCGGAGCGGCTCGGGCTCGAGCCGCGCGCTCGGCCGCACATCGAGCTCGCTGCGCTCCTCCACGACGTCGGCAAGGTGAAGATGCCGTCCGACCTGATCAACAAGCCCGGCGCGCTCGACGACGCGGAGCGCGCGCTCATGAAGACGCACACGATCGTCGGCGAGCAGATGCTCGACAAGGTTGGCGGCCTGCTCGGCGAGGTCGGCCACATCGTCCGCTCGTGCCACGAGCACTGGGACGGGCGCGGCTATCCGGACGGTCTCGCCGGCGAGCGCATCCCGCTCGCGGCGCGGATCATCTCCGCGTGCGACGCATGGAGTGCGATGACGACCGACCGCTCCTACCGGCGGGCGCGAAGCCGGGCCGAGGCCGCGGCGGAGCTGCGCTCGTGCGCGGGAAGCCAGTTCGACCCGCGGGTCGTCGAAGCGCTCGAAGCCGTCCTCGCGGGCTGACCTAGAGGCCGAGCGCCTCCGCGAGCGCGGGGTGCTGCGCGAGCTGCGTGCGCAGACGGGCGACGTCGCGTGCACGGAGCGTGACCGGCCCGCGGCGTGCGGGCCCGCCGCTCGAGTACGCGAACCGGACGAGGCGCTCGCCGCTCGGCGTCTCGAGCAGCTGCACGAGCGAGGCGAATCGCCGCTCGCCGGCCTGCTGCTTCAGCGTGACCTGTTCCACGAGCTCCGCGTTGCCCCACGGTGTCGCAGTTCTTCCCGCCATGGAGAAGAACATAAGGCGGATGGTGTAACGGAGGTGTCACAGCTTCCCGAAAAAGCCGCAACATTCCTGCGGGTGGAGCCCGACGCAGCGGCCGCGGACCCAAACGAGACTTGGTGCCGATGGCGATGGCATCGAGTCTCGAGATCGCCCAGGCTGCACAGCTGCAGCCGATCGTCGACATAGCCGCGCAGGCCGGCATCGCCGAGGACGAGCTCGAGCTCTACGGCCGCTACAAGGCCAAGGTGTCGCACAGCGTGATCGACCGGCTCGCCGCAGAGCCGGACGGCGCGCTCGTCGCCGTGACGGCGATCACGCCGACCCCGGCCGGCGAAGGCAAGACGACGACGGCGATCTCCCTCGCCGAGGGCCTCGGCCTTCTCGGCGAGAAGCCCGTCCTCTGCCTCCGCGAGCCGTCGCTCGGCCCGGTCTTCGGGATCAAAGGCGGCGCGGCGGGCGGCGGCTACGCCCAGGTCGTGCCGATGGAGGACCTGAACCTCCACTTCACCGGCGACCTGCACGCGATCACCGCGGCCAACAACCTTCTCGCGGCGATGATCGAGTCGCATCTCCTCCAGGGGAACGAGCTCGGCATCGACCCGCCACTCGATCACGTGGCGGCGCTGCCTCGACATGAACGACCGCTCGCTGCGCCAGATCGTCGTCGGGCTCGGCGGCCACATCAACGGCTTCCCGCGCGAGACCGGCTTCGACATCACCGCCGCGTCGGAGGTCATGGCGATCCTCGCGATGGCGCGCGACGTCGACGACCTCCGCGCACGCCTCGGCGCGATCACGATCGGCTCCACGCGCGACGGCGAGCCGGTGACGGCCGAGCAGATCCGCGCCGCGGGCGCGATGGCCGTCCTTCTCAAGGAAGCGATCAAGCCGAACCTCGTCCAGACGCTCGAGGGCGAGCCGGCGTTCGTGCACGCGGGCCCGTTCGCGAACATCGCGCACGGCAACAGCTCCCTCTCGGCCGCACGCATCGGGCTCAAGGTCGGCGACTACGTCGTCACCGAGGGCGGCTTCGCGTCCGACCTCGGGATGGAGAAGTTCCTCGACATCGTCTGCCGCGCCGGCGGCCTCACGCCGAGCGCCGTCGTCCTCGTGGCGAGCCTCCGCGCGCTCGAGCATCACGGCGACGGCGATCTCGAGCTCGGCGTCGACAACCTCGAGCGGCACCTGAAGATCGCGCAGGCGTTCGGCCTGAACGCCGTCGTCGCGGTCAACGGCTTCCCCGGCGACTCGAAGGCGAAGCTCGACCGCGTCCGGCAGCTCGCGCTCGAGCGCGGCGCCTGGGCGGCGGAGATCAACGAAGGCTTCGAGCTCGGCGGCCCGGGCGCGGCCCGGCTCGCGGAGACGGTCATCGAGGCGACGAAGCACCCGTCGCACTTCGAGCCGGTCTATCCGCTCGACGCGTCGATCGCGGAGAAGATCGAGGCGATCGCCGTGAAGATCTACGGCGCCGACGGCGTCGACCTCATGCCGGCCGCCCGCGCGAAGATCGCGCGCTACACGGAGCTCGGCCTCGACAAGCTCCCGATCTGCATGGCGAAGACGCACCTCTCGCTCTCGCACGACCCGAAGCTGAAGAACGCGCCGACCGGCTTCACGGTGCCGGTGCGCGACATCCGCCCGTACACGGGCGCCGGCTGGCTCGTCGCGCTCTGCGGCGACATGCAGACGATGCCGGGCCTCGGCAAGCATCCCGCCGCGTTCGACATCGACATCGCGCCCGACCACACGCACGGTCGGCCTCTTCTAGTCCAGCGCGCGCCCCGCGAACACGACGCGATCGGCCGGCCGGAGGACGTAGATCCGCGACCGCGCGAGGATCGAGTCGGTCGGGACGAGCCGCATCGTCATGGGAATGCGGACGGACGTGCCGAGCCGCCGCTCGATCCGGAAGCCGGCGAGCGCCGCGAGGTTCGTCATCACCGGCGTCGTGAACGCGTTGAGATGGCCCTCGGGGTCGTGCCGGCCGAAGAGCTCGCGGTAGACCTCGACCCAGCTGTACGGACTCGGCACGGAGACGACCGCGCGCCCGTCCGGAGCGAGCACGCGCCGCAGCTCCTCGAGCAGCGCGAGCGGGACGGTGAGGTGCTCGATGAGCTCGAGGCAGAAGACGCAGCCGAACGCGCCGTCCTCGACCGGTAGGGGCTTCGTGACGTCGGCGTGGCGGATGTCGACGCCGGCCGCGGCCGCCCTGCGGACGTTCTCCTCGCTCAGATCGAGGCCGGTGTACGCGACGCCGGCGGGCAGGCGCGACGCGAGCCCGCCCCACTTCGCGCCGACGTCGAGGACGCGCTCGCCGCGTCGCAGCGCCGCCGCCGCGATCGCCTTGTCGAAGCGGAGCAGCGCCTCGGGGTCGCTCGCCGGCTCCTCGGCCGCGCGTTGCTCGTAGAAGGCGGCGAGCCGCTCGTCGGCTCCGGGCACGCGCCGAATCTAGCGATCGCGGTGGCGCGGCTGGATCCGGACGACCCAGGGCGACCAGTACACGAGCGCGAGAAGGACGCCGACGATGCCGACGAGGGCGAGGATCGCGCCGATCTCGGGGAGGGTGGTGCCGGCCGGATGGAGCACGACCGGCCTGTCGGTCGCCGGCGCCCGCGCCACCGACGTGCTCGCGTGCACGGAGACGAGCGCGAAGCCGACGACCGCGACGAGCACGGAGACGGCGATGCCGACGAGCAGGGGCGACCGGACCCGTGGCTGCGGCTCGGGCGCCACGAAGCCCCGCTCTGCCGCCCACGACGCAGCGAACGCCGGCGCGTCGAACGCTCCGCTTCCGAGCACGGCCTCGGGGGAGGCGCCTTCGGCGGCAGCCTCGTCGAGGTCGGCCTGCAGGTCCGCGGCCATCTCGTTCGCGATCGGATCCGGCACGCGCAGCCGCTTCCACTCGCGGCGGCACTGCTCGACGAAATCGTTCATGCGGCTGCCTCCGTCTCGACGAGACCGAGCACGGCGTCGACGGCGTCGCGCGCCGCCCGCCACTCGGATACTCCGGCAATGAGCGCACGCCTGCCCTCCGGCGACGCGCGGTAGTACTTCCGCGGCGGTCCGCCGTTGCTCGCGGCGCGATACGTCTCGACGAGGCCCTCGCGCTCGAGCCTCCCGAGCAGCGGGTAGATCGACCCCTCGCCGACGATGGCGAGACCGCGGTCGCGCAGCCGCTTCGTCATCTCATAGCCGTACGCGGGCCCGTCCTCCATCACCGCGAGGAGGCACAGGTCGAGCACGCCACGGAGGAACTGGGTCTGCCGGCTCTCGCCAACTGCCATGCGTCACACGGTAGCGCGATTTGCCTTGCACCGCAAGGGTCGATGCTCGTGCGCTGTGGTACGTTCCGCGTAGCGCGCCTCAGCCATCGGCGCCGCATTAGTCCACCTGCAAGCAGCGTGGGTTGGAGCAGTGTGTCGGCTGATCGCATGCGTCGCGGTCGGCGTCGAAGCTCTAACCCGGAGGACACGATGGTGTCTGTCATGAACGGGTCGGTGGGCCTGGCCGTCGCGATGAGCGTTGGTGCAGTGATGGTCCGCGTCGGCCTCGGCCGCGGGTTGCTCATGCCGCGTAAGGCGCGCCGGCGGTGTCCGTCGTGCGGCCGTCTGCTCGAGCGTTCCGTCTGCGGCCGATGCGCCGGCGGGGGCTGAGCTGACAACCGACAGCACGGCCATGGCGCACAGACCCGTGCGCGGCGTCGCGGCCGCTCCCAGTCTCGTGCTTCACGTGGTGATCGTCGACGACCAAGCGCTCGTCGGGTCGGCTCTGCGCCTGCTGCTCGATGCGAACGACGACTTCGCAGTCGACGGCGTCGCGTTGGGAGCCGAGGCAGGCGCACGCATGACGCGCCTGCACAAGCCGGACATCGTCGTGCTCGACGTCGCGATGCCCGAGCAGGACGGCTTCGACACCGTGCGCGCGATCAAGAAGGCCGCGCCGCGAGCTGCGATCCTCGTGCTCTCGACGCGCGACGACGAGTCGCACGTGCGCGATGCATTCGCCGCCGGGGCGAGCGGCTATCTCCTCAAGGAGGCCGTCGCAACCGACCTCGTGACGGCCATTCACGAGGTGGTCGCGGGCCGCGCGTATCTCCACCCGCTGCTCGGGGCCCGCCTCGCCTACGCCGCGGCGAGTGCCGCCGAACGCGCGGCGGCGAACCCGCTCTCGGAGCGCGAACGGGAAGTCGCGCGGCTGCTCGCACTCGGTCACACGAACCGGGAGATCTCGACGATGCTCTTCATCTCCGTGCGCACGACCGAGAGCCACCGCGCCCACATCATGCGCAAGCTCAAGATCTCGACCCGCTCCGACCTCGTCCGCTACGCCCTTCGAAACGGCTTCCTTGAAAACGCAGAGCCACAGCCGGCCTGAGCAGCTCGAGCAGGAGGTCGCGATACGCGTCCTCATCTGCGACGACCACGGCCTCGTGCGGTCGGGGCTGCGCCTCTTGCTCGAAGCAGAGGCGGACATCGACGTGGTCGAGGAGGCCGGAAGTGCCGCGGAGGTGGTGCGGATGGCGCGGCTGGAGAAGCCCGACCTCGTGCTGCTCGACCTGATGATGCCCGGGATCGGCGGTTTGGAGGCGATGCCGAGGATCCGCACCGCGGCGCCCAACGCGAAGATCCTCGTCCTCTCGATGCAGGACGACGTCAGCTACATCCGCGAAGCGTTCGCGGTAGGCGCGGGCGGCTACCTGCTCAAGGATGTGGCCGACGCGGATCTCGTCACGGCGGTGCGAGAGGTCGCCGCCGGGCGCCGCTATCTCCACCCCGCTCTCGGTGCCCAGTTCGCATCCGTCGACGACTCGACGGCCGTGAAGGACACCGATCCGCTCTCAGACCGCGAACGCGAGGTGCTCCACCTGCTCGCGCTCGGGAACACGAACCAGGAGATCGCCGAGATGCTCTACATCTCGGTTCGCACCGCCGAGACGCACCGGGCGCACATCATGCAGAAGCTCAGCCTCACGACGCGCGCCGAGCTCGTCCGCTACGCGATCGACAACGGCGTGCTCGACGGGGACTGACTACTTCCCGCTGCGGTCGATCAGCTCGATCCGGTAGCCGTCCGGGTCGTGGACGAAGCAGAGGAGCGACCCGCCCTCGCGGATGCGGTACGGCTCGCGCTCCGGCGCGATTCCCTGCGCCTGGAGCTGCTCGAGCGTCGCGGCGAGGTCGTCGACGCCGACGGCGATGTGGCCGTACCCGGTGCCGAGGTCGTACGTGCGCCCGTCGTGGTTGTACGTCAGCTCGAGGACGGACTTGTGGTCGCCCATGGAGAAGAAGTAGTTCGTCGCTTCGAGCTCGCCGTTGCGGACGATGTCCATGTCGCGCTCGAACGCGAAGCCGAGCGCTTCGTAGAAGCTGCGGCTGCGGGCGGGATCCGTGATCCGCACCATCGTGTGGAGGAAGTCGGCCATGCCCGGGAGGCTACCTCGAACGGAATCGGTGGATCCGCCGATGCGCGAGCGACCACGAAGGCTCAACATCGAAAGCTCCCAGGGAGGCTCCGATGCCGTCGCACACGCTGCCGCACGTCGGCGACGCGATTCGGTTGACCCGCAGTGGCCATTCGGCCGGCTCGACCGAGCGCGGAACCGTCGTCGCCGTCCTCGGCCCGCCGGGCACGGAGGTCGTACGAGTCCGCTGGTCCGAACGTCTGGAGACGTTCGTTCCGGCGAGCATCCTCAGCCGGGCAGCTCTTCCTGAAGCATCGAGAAGACGACGGCGTCCTGCCACTCCCCGAACTTGAGGTACGCCTTGCGCTTCACGCCCTCGCGCACGTAGCCGACCCGCTCCGCTTGGGCGAGCGCGCGCTCGTTGAAGCCGTAGACCTGGATCTCGAGCCGGTGGAAGCCGAGCTCGCCGAGCACGACGCGCTGGAAGGCGCGCGCGATCTCGTCACCGAGGTGCCGGCCGCGGAAGCGTGGGTGGACGGCGAGGCGGCGGCCGTCGACGATGCGCATCCGCTCGCTCGCGACGTTGTACGCGACGCACCCGGCCGGCTCGCCGTCGACCTCGGCCACGAGCCAGCCGAACGCCTCCGGCTCGCGCTCCGACCGGTCGATGTCGGCGAGCACGTCCTCGAGCGTGCTGCCCGCGCCGCCGAGGAACGGCTCCGTGTCCTCCCCGGTGACGAGCTCGAGGAGGAACTCCGCGTCAGAGCGGCTGGCGCGCCGGAGCTCGACGGACACGCCGCGACGCTACCCGAAGCGCTCCGCTGCCGAGCGCGACGCCGGCCCCGATGAGCAGCAGTCCCGCGAGCTTCTGCAGCGTGAGCCCCTCGCTCAGGAAGATCGCGCCGTAGAAGAGCGCGAAGGCAGGGAGCATGTACGCGACGAGGACGGAGCGCGAGGAGCCGTAGAGCCGGATCATCCGGTACGACAGGATCTGGGCGAGCGCCGTCCCGAGCAGGCCGAGCGCGACCGCCGAGCCCGCCGACTTCCACCCCGGCACGTGCGCCGGGAACGTCGCGAGCGCGAGCGGCAGCAGGAGGAAGAACGCCCCCACCATCGAGACGGCGGCGAGCACGGGCCCGCCGACGCCCATGCGCCTGCCCGCGTAGAGGTTCGCGGCCGCGTACGAGACGGAGGCGAGGACGATCGCGGCGATCCCGACGGTGCCGTGCCATGCCGCCCTGCGGATGGACGCCGGCGAGGATCGAGACGCCGACGAGCCCGAGCAGCACGCCGACGAGCCGAACCCCGGTCGACCGCTCGCTGGGGACGAAGAAGAACGCGAGCAGCGCGACGAAGATCGGCACGGACGAGTTCGCGACCGCAGCCGTCCCCGAGTCGACCCACTTCTCGCCGTACGCGATGAGCGTGAACGGCACCGCCGCGTTGATCACGGCCAGCACGAGCCCCTCGCGCCAGCCGCGGACGAGCGCCGCCGCGCCGTAGCGGCGCCACGCGAACACGACGAGCGGCGGCGCGGCGAAGAGAAGGCGCAGGTCGATGAGCGCTGCCGGCGAGAGATCGCGGACGCCGACCTTGATGAAGAGATACGACGACCCCCAGATCGCCCCGAGGACGAACAGGAGGAGCGCGTATGTGCGGCTCACATCGCCGAGGCTATCCGGCGAAGCGCGCGGACGCCGACCGCGCCCGTCCCGAGCGCGACGCCGGCGAGGACGAGCGCGAGCCCGCCGAACGCGGCGGCGCCGAACCGCTCGCCGAGGAAGATGGCGCCGTACGCGAGCGCGATCGGCGGGATGAGATACGTGACGAGGGAGGCGTACGACGCGCCGGCGCCGGTGATCATCCCGAAGAAGAGGAGGTACGCGAGCGCGGTCCCGGGCACGCCGAGCGCGACGACCGAGCCGATCTCCTTCCACCCCGGCATCGTGTGCGGCGCCTGCGCGATCCCCGCGGGCAGGGCGACGACGGTCGCCACGGCGGTCGACGCGAGCGCGATCACCATCGGCCGCACCGTCCGCAGATGCCGTCCGGCGAGGAGGCCGCCGGTCGCGTAGCAGAGCGCCATCCCGACGACGGCGAGCGCGCCGAGGACCTTCCCGGACGGCTGCGCGCTCACGAGCAGCGCGACGCCGACGAACCCGAGCGCGATGCCGGCGAGGCGGAGGCCGGTGACGCGCGCCTCGTGGAAGAACGCGAATGCGAGGACTGCGTTGAAGATCGGGACGGCCGCCTGGATGATCGAGGCGAGCCCGGAGTCGATCCGCGTCTCGCCCCACGAGAGCAGCCAGAACGGCAGCGCCGTGTTCACGAGCGCGACGACGACGAGCCAGCCTGAGTTCGCGCGGAGCTCCGCCACGGTCTCCTTCGCCCCGATGAGCACGGGGACGACGATCGCGAGCGTGAGGGCCGCGAGACCGAGGCGGCCCATGATCAGCGTCGACGGCGCGAGCTGCCGGTCGGCCACCTTGATGAACATGAAGGACGCGCCCCAGATGAGCGCGAGGCCGATCAGCATGGCCAGATGCCGTTGCCGCACGGCTCCTATTAACGCACTACGGGCCTCGTCTGTTTCCACGGTTACACTGAATCGCCTGACGCAGGTCGCGGAACAGCCGCTCCATCGCGCCCTCGGTCTCACCGACTGGGAGGCCGATCGAATCCGGGAGCTTCTCGGCCGCGACCCGAACCACTTCGAGCTCGCCGTCTTCTCCGTCCTCTGGTCGGAGCACTGCGGCTACAAGCACTCCGCCCCGCTCCTGCGCCGGCTGCCCTCGAGCGGCGAGCGCGTGCTGCAGGGCCCCGGCGAGAACGCCGGTGTCCTCGACCTCGGCGACGGCCTCGCGGTCGCCTTCAAGGTCGAGTCGCACAACCATCCGTCCGCGGTCGAGCCGTTCCAGGGGGCGGCGACCGGCATCGGCGGGATCCTCCGCGACATCTCCGCGATGGGCGCGCGGCCGATCGCGCTGCTCGACGGGCTGTGGTTCGGCTCCGGCGGGCACGACTTCGACCGCGCCGTCGCCGGCATCGGCCACTACGGCAACTGCGTCGGCGTCGCGAACGCCGGCGGCGAGACCGTGTGGGACGAGGCGTACGCCGGCAACTGCCTCGTCAACGCGATGTGCGTCGGCCTCCTCGACTCGGCGCGGCTCCAGTCCGCGAAGGCGCAGGGCCCCGGGAACGTCGTCGTCCTCTACGGCGCGACGACCGGCCGCGACGGCATCGGCGGCGCGTCCGTGCTCGCGAGCCAGGAGCTCGGCGAGGACGATCCCGACAAGCGCCCGTCCGTCCAGGTCGGCGACCCGTTCACGGGCAAGAAGCTCATCGAAGTGTCGATCGAGCTCGTCGAGTCGGGGCTCGTCGAGTCGCTCCAGGACTGCGGCGCCGCCGGGCTCGCGTCCTCGCTCTCGGAGATGGCGGGCGACGGCGCCGGCATCGACGTGCACCTCGACCGCGTCCCCCAACGCGAGACCGGCATGGAGCCGTGGGAGATCATGATCTCCGAGTCGCAGGAGCGGATGGTCGCGGTCGTGCGGCCGCAGATGCTCGCCGCGGTGCAGGCGCTGTGCGCGAAGTGGGAGCTGCACTGCGCGGCGATCGGCGACGTGACCGACAGCGGCGCGCTGCGCGCCTTCCATGACGGCGCCGCCGTCGGCGACATTCCGGCGCGCCTGCTCACGGACGAGTGCCCGCGCTACGAGGTCGAGCAGCGCAAGCCGGACTCGTGGGACTGGCCCGCGCCGAGGGCGAGGCGGTCGAAGGCTCCGGCGGCGGAGGTGGTCGAGCAGTACGACCAGCTCGTCGGCTCGCGCACGGTGCGCCGGCCCGGACTCGACGCGGCGGTGCTGCGTCTGCGCCCCTCGCTGCGCGGCCTCGCCGTCTCGCTCCAGGGGCCGCGGCCCGGCGAGGCGGATCCGTTCGCGGCCGGCGTGCAGGCGGTGCTCGGAGCGGCGCGCAACGTCGCGTGCACGGGCGGCGAGCCGATCGGCCTCACCGACTGCCTCAACTTCGGCAACCCGGAGAAGCCGGAGATCGGCTACCAGCTCGCGCAGGCGATCGAGGGCATCGCGCAGGCCGCAGACGCCCTCGGCATCCCGGTCGTCTCCGGCAACGTCTCGCTCTACAACGAGACCGACGGGCGCCCGATCCCGCCGACACCGGTCGTCGGCTGCGTCGGGATCGTCGAGGACGTCCGCTTCGTCCCGTCCGGCTGGCAGCGCGGCGACGCCGTGCTGCTCGCGACCGCGCCGGAGGAGAGCCTCGCCGCCGAAGCCGCGCTCATCCGCTTCCTCTGGAAGGCCGCCCCGCTCCTGTCGCTCTGCCACGACGTCGGCTCGGGCGGCCTCGAAGCCGCGATCGCCGAGGCGACGCACTGGAGCGGCCGGCCCGCGGACGTCGAGCTCCCGGACGAGCCGCACGCGGGCGCGGCGATCCTCGCGTGCGCGCCCGACGACGTCGACCGGCTCGGTGCGAAGGGCTACGTCGAGATCGGGAGGGTGCGCTGATGTGCGGCGTATTCGGCGTATACGCGGCCGAGCGCGACGTCGCACGCCTCACGTACTTCGGCCTCTTCTCGCTCCAGCACCGGGGACAGGAGTCGGCGGGCATCGCCGTCTCCGAGCAGGGACGGCTCACGGCGCTCCGCGACCTCGGCCTCGTCACGCAGGTCTTCGACGAGCAGAAGCTCCACGCGCTGCCGGGGCAGATCGCGATCGGGCACACGCGTTACTCGACCACGGGATCGTCGCAGTGGTCGAACGCGCAGCCGCTCGTGCAGCACGGCAGCGCGCGCACGGTCGCGCTCGGCCACAACGGGAACCTCGTGAACGCAGACGTGCTCCGCGACGAGCTGCGCGCGGACGGCGTCACGCTGCACGGCACGTCCGACAGCGAGGTCATCGCCGCGCTCATCGCGAACGCGGAGATGCCGCTCGACGAGGCAGTCGCGAATGCGATGGCCAAGCTCGAGGGCGCGTACTCGATCGTCGCGCTCTCGGAAGGGACGCTCGTCGCCTTCCGCGACCCGCACGGCTTCCGCCCGCTCGTGCTCGGCCGCATCAACGACGACTGGGTCGTCGCGTCCGAGACGTGCGCGCTCGACCTCGTCGGCGCGGAGTTCGTGCGCGAGGTCGAGCGCGGCGAGGTCGTGCTCGTCGACGGCGACGGGATGCGCGCCGTGCGGGCGGTCGACCCGCCGGCCGCGGGCGCGCTCTGCATCTTCGAGTTCTTCTACCTCGCACGGCCGGACACGCGGCTCGACGGCATCGAGGTGCACGGTGCGCGTCTGCGGATGGGCGAACGGCTCGCACAGGAGGCGCCGGTCGATGCGGAGCTCGTGCTGCCGATCCCCGACTCCGGCACGCCCGCCGCGATCGGGTTCTCGCGCGCGCTCGGCATCCCGTTCAGCGAGGGGCTGATCAAGAACCGCTACATCGGCCGCACGTTCATCCAGCCCGACCAGGAGCTGCGGCGCCAAGGCGTGCGCCTCAAGTTCAACCCGCTCGCGGAGGTGGCCGGCAAGCGCATCGTCGTCGTCGACGACTCCATCGTGCGCGGGAACACGACGCGCGCGATCGTCCAGATGCTCTTCGACGCGGGCGCCGCCGAGGTGCACGTGCGCATCTCGTCGCCGCCCGTCATCGGGCAGTGCTTCTACGGCATCGACCTCGCCGATCCCGACGAGATGGTCGCCGCGGGGAGGACGGTCGAGGAGGTGCGTGAGCAGATCGGCGCCACGTCGCTCGCGTACCTGTCGCACGAGGGACTCGTCGAGGCGACGCGCCGCCCGGAGTCGGAGCTCTGCAGCGCGTGCCTCACGCGCCGCTACCCGACCGAGGTGCCGGCCGAGTACGCGAAGCTCCGGTTCGAAGAAGCGCGCGCCTGAGTCACGCCGCGTAAAGCGACACGGTCATGATCTCGAGCTTCAGCCCGTCCGGGTCGTAGAAGAAGACCGCGTAGTAGCCGGGCACGTACGTGTACTCCTGCGGCTCGCTCTCGATCTCCGCGCCGTTCTCCCGCAGCCAGTCGGCCCGCTCGTCGACGACGGCGCGCGACGACGCCTCGAACGCGAGATGGTGCAGGCCGACCGCGTACCGGTCGACGGGGCCCGGCGACTCGCTCTGCGCCTGCCGGAGCCCGATCGTCGTCCCGCGGCCGCTGAGGTACCAGATCGTCTCGCCGCGCTCGCCCTCCACCTCGCCGATCGTGTGCCACCCGAGAGGGCCGAGGAGGTCGCGGTAGAACGGCAGGCTCCGCTCGATCGAGGAGACGACGAGATCGACGTGATGGACGCCGTCGGAGCGCATCCGACCGAACTTCGTCCCGGAACCCCGGAGTCCTCGTACCATCGACGGCGTGCAGCTCTTCCACTACCACCTCGTCACGAGCAAGGTGCGCGAGGTCGAGGCGCGCTACATCGGCAAGCTCGGCTTCGACCTCGTCGCGCGGCACGGCCGGATCGGCGAGGACCTGCGCTCGTACGAGCCGGGGATCTCCTGGACGGAGCTCGACGCGATCGGCTTCAAGCTCCGCCTGTCCGAGCTCGAGCTCGGAGCGGTGAACGTCGTCGTGCAGCCGGGCCAGTGGCCGCTCCCGCGCGTCGACCACCTCGGCCTCGCGCTCGACGAGGAGGAGTTCGACCGCACGCTCAGCCGCGCCGAGGACGCGTCGCTGCGCGTGCAGGAGCACGGCGGGCGGCGGACGTTCGTGTCGACGAACGCCGGCTACCGGCTCGAGCTGCACCCGCCGCGCGACTGGATCGACGAGCTGCTCGCCCAGACCGAGCGGCTCCGCCTCTCCGAGCTCCACCTGAAGGCGGACGACCCGGAGGCGAAGGCGGGCGCACTGGCGGAGCTCCTCGACTGCCGGCGCATCGGAGCCGACGTCGAGGTCGGCGACACGCTCGTCCGCTTCAACCCGGGCGGCCCGCAGGGCCGGCCGGAGCTCGAAGCGGAGATGTTCGTCTGAGCACGTCCTCGCGCGGGCCTAGACTCGTCTCCTTGGGGAAGAACGCGCGCACCTACGAGGCCGCCGGCGTCTCGCTCGCCACCGCGGACGCGGTGGTCGAGCGGCTGCGCGCGGCGGTCGAGTCGACCGGCGCGGCCGGATTCGGCCGCTTCGCCGGGCTCTTCCCGCTCGACGACCAACGGCTGCTTGCCGCGTCGACCGACAGCGTCGGCTCGAAGCTCATGCTCGAGCGCCGCGCGGGCAGGCTCCGCTGGGGCGGCATGGACCTCGCCGCCCACTGCATCGACGACGTCCTCTGCAGCGGCGCGGAGCCGCTCTTCTTCCTCGACTACGTCGCCGCGAGCACGATCGACCTCGAGCAGGTCGCCGAGCTCGTCGAGGGCGCGGCCGAGGTCTGCCGTGCCGCCGGCTGCGCGCTCATCGGCGGGGAGACGGCGGAGCTGCCGGGCGTCTACCGCGAGGACGAGCTCGACTTCGCGGGGACGTGCGTCGGGATCGTCGAGCGCGATCGCGTGATCGACGGCTCGCGCTGCGCGCCCGGCGACGTCGTCGTCGGCTTCCCGTCGAACGGACTGCACACGAACGGCTTCTCGCTCGTCCGCGCGCTCGTCGGCGACGACGACTTCGACGCCGACCTGCTCCTTGCGCCGCACCGCCTCTATCTCGACGACGTTCGCCGGCTCCGCGCCGAGGCGGACGTGAAGGCGCTCGCGCACGTCACCGGCGGCGGCATCCTCGGCAACCTCTCGCGCGTGCTGCCCGACAGCGTGCACGCGCGCATCGACTGGGGCTCGTGGGAGCGGCCGCCCGTGTTCGCGTGGCTCGCCGACCGCGGCGTCGACGAGGAGGAGGCGCGCCGCGTCTTCAACCTCGGCATCGGCATGTGCGCGGTCGTCCCCGAAGCTCCCGCGGGCTCGCTCGTCATCGGAGCGCTCGAATGATCGGCGTGCTCGTCTCCGGCGAAGGGACGAACCTCCAGGCGCTCGTCGACGCCGGCCTGCCGATCGCCGCGGTTGCGAGCAACCGGCGGGACGCGCGTGCGCTCGCACGCGTCGCCGTGCCGGCGGCGTCCTTCGAGCTCGCCGACTTCGAGAGCCGCGGCGAGCGCGACGCGGCGATGGCGGCGTGGCTCGGGGAGCACGGCGTGGAGCTCGTCGTCCTCGCGGGCTACATGCACGTGCTCACGCCCGCGTTCCTCGACGCGTTCCCGGACGCCGTCGTGAACGTGCACCCGTCGCTGCTGCCGAGCTTCCCCGGCGCGCACGCGGTCGAGGACCAGCTCGCCGCCGGCGTCTCGGAGACCGGGGCGACGGTGCACCTCGTCGACGAAGGCGTCGACACCGGCCCGATCCTCGCGCAGGAGCGCGTCCCCGTCCTCCCCGGCGACACGGCCGAGACGCTGCACGAGCGCATCAAGTCGGTCGAGCACCGGCTGCTCCCGAGGGTGGTGGGCGAGCTGTGCGCGCGCTGATCTCGACGTACGACAAGACCGGGCTCGACGTCTTCGCACGCGGCCTCGCCGAGCTCGGCTGGCAGCTCGTCGCGAGCGGCGGCACGGCCGACGGCGATCGAGGAGCTCGGCCTCGCGGTCGTGCACGTCGACTCGCTCACCGAGTCGCCGGAGATGCTCGGCGGGCGCGTGAAGACGCTGCACCCGCGGATCCACGCCGGCATCCTCGCGCGCCGAGACGACCCCGAAGACGTGGCGACGCTCGCCGAGCACGGGATCGAGCCGTTCGACCTCGTGTGCGTCAATCTCTACCCCTTCGAGCAGGTCGCCGCGCGCCAGGGCGTCACCGAGGCGGAGGCGGTGGAGATGATCGACGTCGGCGGCCCGTCCATGCTGCGCGGCGCGGCGAAGAACTTCCCGCACTGCATCCCGATCTGCCGGCCGGAGCGCTACGGGTTCGTGCTCGACGAGCTCCGGCGAGACGGTGACGCTCTCGATCGACACGAGGAGAGAGCTCGCGGCCGAGGCGTTCGCGACGACGGCGGCGTACGAAGCGGCGATCGCGACGTGGTTCGCGGAGCGCGAGCCGTTCCCGGACACGATCGCCGTCGCGCTCGAGAAGGTGCTCGACCTCTCCTACGGCGAGAACCCGCACCAGCGCGCCGCGTATTACGCCGAGCGCGGCGCCCGCTCGCATCTGCTCTCGCGCGTCGAGCAGCTGCACGGCAAGGCGCTCTCGTTCAACAACCTCAACGACCTCTCGGCGGCACGGCTCGTCGCGCGGGAGTTCGCGTTGCCCGCGTGCGTGATCGTCAAGCACGCGAATCCGTGCGGTGTCGCCGTCGGCGCGACGATCGAGGAGGCATACGACAAGGCGCTTGCGTCCGATCCGGTGTCCGCGTACGGCGGGATCGTCGTCCTCAACCGCGACGTCGAGGGCGCGCTCGGCGACAAGATCGCGGAGCAGTTCGTCGAGGTCCTGTTCGCGCCGGGATACGACGACGCGGCGCTCGAGGCGCTGCGCCGCAAGCAGAACACGCGCATCCTCGTCGACCGCGAGCGGCGTCGCGCCCTGGCGGAAGGCCGCGGAATGAAGCGCGTCCTCGGCGGCATCCTCGTCCAGGACGCCGACTCCGAGATCGAGGAGCGGGACGGCTGGCAGGCGGTGTGCGGCGCGCCGGACGAGCGGCAGTGGGGCGACCTCGTCTTCGCGTGGCGCGTGTGCAAGCACGTCACGTCGAACGCGATCGTCCTCGTGAAGGATCTCGCCACGATCGGCGTCGGCGCCGGCCAGATGAGCCGTGTCGACGCCGTGAAGATCGCGCTCGAGAAGGCGGTCGAGCACGGTCACGACGCCGCCGGCGCCGTGCTCGCGTCCGACGCCTTCTTCCCGTTCGCCGACGGGCCGCAGCTTGCCCTCGATCGCGGCGTGAACGCGATCGTGCAGCCGGGCGGCTCGCGCCGCGACGAGGACGTGATCGCGGCCGTTGCGGCAGCCGGCGCCGCGATGGTGTTCACGGGTCGCCGCCATTTCCGCCACTAGCCACTTCCGTCTCGTCGCCCGCGCCGACCAGCGCGCGTTCCTCGGGCTGCCATGGGGGCTCCCCCTCGAAGACTGGCCTGCGGAGCTGCTCGTCGAGATCGAGCGCGGCATCGGCCGGCACGTCGTCCGCTTCGTCGCGCTGAACGGGTCGTACTACGCGCTGAAGGAGCTCCCGCCGAGGCCCGCGGCGCGCGAGTACCGGCTGCTGAGCGAGCTCGACGCGCAGAACGTGCCCGTCGTCGAGTCCGTCGGCACCGTGTCGGACCGGCTCGCGCTCGACGGCGAGGAGCTCGACTCGATCGTCATCACGCGCGTTCTCGAGTTCGCGCTCCCGTACCGCCTCATCCTCGGCCGCCGGGTGCTGCCCGCCCCGGAGGCCACGATGCGCGCCGCGCTCGCGGAGCTCCTCGTGCGCATCCATCTCGCCGGGTTCTTCTGGGGCGACTGCTCGCTCTCGAACGCCCTCTTTCGCCGCGACGCCGGCGCGCTCTCCGCGTACCTCGTCGACGCCGAGACCGGCGAGCTGCACGAACGGCTCTCGGACGGACAGCGCGGCCACGACCTCGCGATCGCGGAGGAGAACCTCGCCGGCGAGCTGTACGACCTGTCTGCGGAGCTCGAGCGCGACGTCGTCGACGACCCGTACGCGTTCGCGGCCGACGTCGCCGAGCGCTACGAGCGGCTCTGGGCGGAGCTCACACTCGACGAGGTGTTCGCGCCCGGCGAGGGACAGAAGCTCGAGGAGCGCCTGCGCCGGCTCAACGAGCTCGGCTTCGACGTCGAGGAGACCGAGCTCCTCCGCCACGGCGACGTCGTCCGCCTGCGCCTGCACTCGAAGGTCGTCGAGCCCGGCCACCACCGGCGTCGCCTGTTGCGGCTCACCGGCCTCGACGCGCAGGAGAACCAGGCGCGCCGGCTGCTCAACGACCTCACGCGCTACAAGGCCTATCTCGAGCGCACGGGCGACGCGCCGGTCTCGGACGCCGCCGCGGCCGGCCGCTGGCTGAGCGAGGTCTTCGAGCCGACGATCGCGGCGATCCCTGCGGAGCTGCGCGGCAAGCGGGCCGCGGCCGAGATCTTCCACGAGATCCTCGAGCACCGGTGGTTCCTCTCCGAGCGTGCGGGCCGCGACGTCGGCCTGAAGAAGGCGATCGACGCCTACGTCGAGCAGATCCTCCGAACCGCGCCCGACGAGAAGCTGCCCACGGCGTAGACGCCCGGTTAGAGCTCGCCCGGTTTCGCGAAGCGGTAGAAGAACGAGCCGAGTCCCTGCTGGCTCGCGGCGAAGAGAAGGCCGAGCGCGTCCTCGAGCATGCGCGCCTGGTCCAGGTCGCCGACGGAGACCGGGTCGTAGCCCGCGTCGCGGATGAGTTGCTCGACCGTCTCGCGCGCGCCGTCCTCGGCCGCGTACAGGTTGCTCGGGGGAACGCGCTGCGCGTCGATCTCGTCGTAGGCGGCGGCGAAGTTCAGGTTGAACGACTTCGCGGTCGGGCCGCCGACGATCGACTTGACCTCGTGCGCGAGCGACGGAAACGCCTCGTTACGGCCGCGGAACGCGTTCGTCGCGTCGATCGTCAACTTGCCGTCGATCCCGGTCACCTTCCCGAGAGCCTCGGCGATCTGACCCGACGGCACGGCGACGAGGATCGCGTCGGCTCCGGACGCGTCGCCGCCGTCGCGGCCGAGCTCCTGCACCTCGTGGCCTGCGGCGCGCCAGCGCTTCGCCAGTCCGCCGCCCACGTTCCCCCTGCCGATGACCGTGATGTTCATCGATACCCTTTCGTCGGTGGCCGACCGGTATCCAACCATTCTCGACCTCGTCGGCGCGACGCCGATCGTCCGGCTCGACAAGCTCTCCCCGCGCGGCGGCGCACAGCTGCTCGCGAAGCTCGAGTACCTGAATCCGGGCGGCTCGGTGAAGGACCGCATCGGCCTGCCGATGATCGAGGCGGCCGAGCGGGAGGGGAAGCTCCGGCCCGGCGGGACGATCGTCGAGCCGACCTCGGGGAACACGGGCGCCGGCCTCGCGATCGCGGCCTCGATCAAGGGCTACCGCTGCATCTTCGTCATGCCCGACAAGATGAGCCAGGAGAAGATCGCGCTCCTGCGCGCGTACGGCGCCGAGGTCGTGATCACGCCGACCGCGGTCGAGCACGACTCGCCGGAGAGCTACTACTCCGTCTCCGACCGGCTCGCCGAGGAGATCCCCGGCGGCTTCAAGCCCGACCAGTACTCGAACATGAACAACCCCGACGCGCACTATCGCGTCACCGGACCCGAGATCCTCGAGCAGACAGGCGGCGAGATCGACGCGCTCGTCATCTCCGTCGGCACCGGCGGCACGATCAGCGGCGTCGGCCGGTACTTCAAGGAGCACAAGCCCGACGTCCTCATCATCGGAGCGGACCCGGAGGGGTCGGTGTACACGGCGAAGAACGAGCGCGACGTCCATCCGTATCTCGTCGAGGGGATCGGCAAGGACACGTGGCCCGAGACGATGGACCCCGACGTCGTCGACGAGTGGATCCGCGTCGGCGACCGCGAGTCGTTCGTGTGGGCGCGCCGCCTCGCGCGCGAGGAGGGCATCCTCGCCGGCGGCTCCGCCGGCACGGTGCTGTACGCGGCCGACCAGGTCGCGCGGCGCCTCGGCCCCGGCAAGCGCGTGCTCATGATGATCCCCGACTCGGGGCGCAACTACCTGTCGAAGTTCTACGACGACAACTGGATGCTCGAGCACGGCTTCCTCGAACGGCAGGCGCCGCTGCCGAAGGTCGAAGAGGTGCTGCTCGCGAAGCACGGCGGCGAGCTTCCCGACCTGATCACGATCTCCTCCCACCAGAAGGTCGGCGAGGGAATCGACACGATGCAGCGCTACAGCATCTCGCAGCTTCCCGTCGTGCGCGACGGCGCATGCGAGTCTCTCGCCGACGTCATCGGCTCGCTCCAGGACCGCGCGCTGCTCGAGCGCGTGTTCGTCAATCCGGACGTCCTGCACGAGGACGTCGCGTCGGCGATGCAGCCGCCGCTCGCCGCCGTCGACGCGTCGGCGACGCTCGACGAGGTCTTCGCCACCCTGACGGGCGGGACGAACGCGATCGTCGTCGCCCGCGACGGGAAGCCCGTCGGCGTGCTCACGCGCAGCGACCTGCTCGAGTTCCTCGCGCACAGGCGCTAGCCGGCCGCCCATCCGTTTTCTCCCCGATCCTTCCTCCGCGCCGGTGCCGATGCTGTCGACCGGCGGACCCGATCCGATGACGGTGATGCAGCCGACGCCCGGAACTGCCCGGAAGCTCGAGAACCTCCAGACCGAGCTGAAACGGCGATTCGCCGATATTCCGCCCGAGCACGTCGAGATTCACTTCCGCACCGTGACCGCCGACCTCCTCGACCGGGCGCACTTCGACGACTTCGTCCCGCTCTTGGCCCATCGCCAGATTCACGAGCTGCTCCAGCTCGAGCAGCAAGCCGTCCTCAACTAGGCCGCCCGGCACCGGGCCCAGCCCGCCTTAAGCCTCGGCCCGCGCCTGTCGTCAAGGGCCGGCGCTAACGCGAAGCGTTAGTGACGGCCGGACGAAGCGTGCGGTCCTGCCGTAGGCACGAGCGCACGCGCAGCACGACCAGCCGCTCGAAGCCCAAGAGCGCGTCGGCTTTGCCGACGCGCGCTCCCCCGAAGGGGGAACCTCAACACGTAGGAAGTGCGCAGCACTTCCTACGTAAGGCGGGAGCCGTTCTTCGCCCGCTCGCCGAGCTCGCGGGTGGCGATGAGCACAGCCCGCACGCCGTCGAGCATCTCGGCGACGAGCTCGAGGCGCTTCTGCTCCGAGCGGAGCTCGAGCAGCTCCTGCTTCATCTCCGGCGCCAGCTCGACCTGGGCGGCCAGCGCGAAGGACAGCTGCTCCGCCTGCTCGTCCACGTCGCCGGCCTCCGCCTCCGCGGCGACGGCGAGCGCGCGGAACGACGCCGCCGCGCGCGCGACCGCATCCGCGTCGGCCTCGACACCGTCGTCCTCGACCGGCGCCACGACCGCGGTCATGAACGCGCGGCCTTGCGTGAGCCGCTCGACGCTGAAGCGCTCGCCGCCCTCGACGACGATGTTCATACGCCCGTCGTCGAACTGCTCGAGCACCTCGTCGACGCGCGCACGCGTGCCGAGCTCCCGCACGCCGTCCTCGTCCGCGTAGACGAGACCGAACTCGTGCTCGCCGTCGATGCATTCGCCGATGAGCTCGCGGTAGCGCGGCTCGAAGATGTGCAGCGGCACCCGCTCGGTCGGCAGAAGGACGATGCCGAGAGGGAAGAGACCGAGCTCCTCCATGGATCGCCACAGGGTACGTACCATGGCGAGGTGGCCGCCGGACGTCTCGAGTCCCTCTTGCGCACCGCCTTCCCGGAGGCGGCCGAGATCGGCGTCGAGGACCGGACCGGCGGCGGCGACCACTTCCAGGTGACCGTCGCGACGCCGCGCTTCGCCGGCCTGCCGCTCCTCGAGCAGCACCGCCTCGTCAACGAGGCGCTCGCGGAGCCGCTGCGCGACGGCACCATCCACGAGCTTCGGATCAAGACGAGGGAGGCACAGGCATGAGCGAGCTGTCGGAGCGGATCAAGGACGTGGTCGAGCGGGAGCCGGTCACGCTCTTCATGAAGGGAACGCC
The DNA here is from genome assembly GCA_963802685.1 of uncultured Actinomycetes bacterium. Classification (GTDB taxonomy): domain Bacteria; phylum Actinomycetota; class Thermoleophilia; order Gaiellales; family Gaiellaceae; genus Palsa-739. The sequence goes on along the minus strand of CAWDJG010000006.1, from coordinate 208,226 downwards.
GCAGTTCGTCATGTGCGGCAACTCGGACCGCGCGCTGCGCGCGCTCCGCGAGGCCGGCGCGCCGGTGACCGCCGTCGACATCCTTCCCGACCCCGCCATCCGGCAGGAGCTCTCGGCCGCGTACGGCTGGCCGACGATCCCGCAGGTCTTCGTCGGCGGCGAGCTCGTCGGCGGCGCCGACATCGTGCAGGAGCTGGCCGAGACGGGCGAGCTGACGCGGATCCTCGAAGCGAAGCTCGGCGCGGGCTACCGCGACGGCGCCGAAGAGCGCGTCGTCTCGGTTCTCGAACCCGCCCAGAGATAGCCGATCCGGTCGGGCGAGGCGACCCCGTCGCCGAGCCAGCGGTGGAAGTACGGCACCCACTCGAGCGTGCGCTCGTCGTAGCGCGCGCGAAGCGCGGCGAGCAGGACGTCGTGCGGGTGCAGGTCGGCGTGCCGCCAGCGCCACTGGTCGAGCGACTCCGGGCCGGGCGAGTCGGGCCCGTGGTGCGCTTCGTACCAGGCCTGCAGCTCGGGATCGATGAGATCCCAGGCGAACTCGTCGACGACGAGGAGCGGCGCGAGCGAGGCGAGCTTGTCGACCGCCGCGTCGAGCGGCTGCAGATGGTGGACGACGCGCCCCGCGACGACGGCGTCGTATTCGCCGTCGACCTCGCGGAAGTCGACCTGCCGGAAGCGCGGCCCCGCCGGCGCGCGCGGATCGACGCCGAACGCGTCGTAGCCGGCGTCGACGAGCGCGGAAACGACGCCGCCGGCGTCGCCGCACCCGATCTCGAGCACCCGCGCCGGAGCCGGCGGCAGCTCGTGTAGAACGAAAGCCGTGAAGTCCACCGAGGTCAGCCTCGCAGATGCCCGCCGCATCGCGGTGCGGTCGCAGCTCCTCGACGGCTCGGCGACGACCGTGCTCGACACCGTCCGCCGGCTCGGCTTTCTCCAGCTCGACCCCATCTCGGCAGTCGCGCCGCCGCAGCACCTCGTGCTCTGGAGCCGGCTCGGCCGATACGACCGCGCCGAGCTCGACCGACTGCTCTGGACGGAGCGCAAGCTCGTCGAGTGGCGCGCGTTTCTCTATCCGATCGAGGACCTGCCGCTGCTGCGCTCGCGCATGGTCGACACGTCGATGCTGAACGGAAACGCGAAGGCGTGGCTCGCGGAGAACAAGGCGTTCCGCCGCCACGTGCTGCGCGAGCTCGATCGCCGCGGCCCGCTGCTCGGCCGCGAGATCGAGGACCACAAGGACCACAAGCGCGAGGACCACAACTGGTGGGGCGCGCGGAAGATGGGGCTCATGCTCGAGATCCTCGCCGCGAAGGGCGAGGTCGCCGTCGTCGGCCGCCGTGGCACACAGCGCGTGTGGGACCTCGCGGAGCGCTGGTACCCGGAGACGGAGCTGCTGCCGGTGCGCGAGGCGGAGCGGCTCATCGCCGAGAAGCGCTTCCGCTCGCTCGGCGTGAAGCTCGAGCGCGGGAAGCTCGTCGCGCACCCCGACGCGACCGCCGGCCCCGTGCCGGCGCGCACGACGTTCCTCTCCCCGTTCGACCGCCTCGTCCACGACCGCGCGCGCACCGAGACGCTCTGGAGCTTCCACTACCGGCTCGAGATGTACGTGCCGAAGGCGAAGCGCGAGTACGGGTACTACGTCCTCCCCATCCTCCGCGGCGACCGCCTCGTCGGCCGGATCGAGCCCGTGTGGGACAAGAAGGCACGCGAGCTGAAGGTCAACGGCACGTGGTGGGAGCCCGGAGTGAAGCCGGTCTCGCTCACGAAGCCGCTGCGCGAGCTCGCCGGCTGGTTAGCATCGTCCTGATGGACTTCGAGACGCGCGCGATCCACGAGGGCCAGGAGCCGGATCCGGCGACCGGCGCGATCATCACGCCGATCTACCAGACGTCGACGTTCGTGCAGGACGCCGTCGGCGTGCACAAGGGGTACGACTACGCGCGCGTGAACAACCCGACGCGGACGGCGCTCCAGCGCTGCCTCGCGTCGCTCGAGTCGGCCGAGCACGGCATCGCGTTCTCGTCCGGCCTCGGCGCGACGACGACGCTCATGCACCTCGTCGACCCGGGCCAGCGCGTCGTCCTCATCGCCGACGTGTACGGCGGCGTCTACCGGATGACGTCGCAGGTGTACGAGCCGAAGGGCTACGTGTTCGACTACCTCCCGGCGGCGGAGTTCGCGAACCTCGCGCGACGCATCTCGACGACAACACGCGGATGGTCTGGATCGAGACGCCGTCGAACCCGCTGCTCAACATCGTCGACATCCGCGCCGCGGCCGACGCAGCGCACGAGGTCGGCGCGCTCCTCGTCGTCGACAACACGTTCGCGACGCCGTACCTCCAGCGGCCGCTCGAGCTCGGCGCCGACGTCGTCGTCCACTCGACGACGAAGTACCTCGGCGGCCACTCGGACGTGATCGGCGGCTTCGCGGCGACGAACGACCCGACGATCGCGGAGCGCCTCTACTTCCTGCAGAAGTCGCTCGGCGCCGTGCCGGGCCCGTTCGACTGCTGGCTCGTCCTGCGCGGCATCAAGACGCTCGCCCTGCGCATGCGGAAGCACTGCGAGAACGCGATGGCCGTCGCCGTCTGGCTCGAACGGCGCGGCGGACGTCGAGCACGTGCTACTACCCCGGGCTCCCCACGCATCCCGGGCACGCGATCGCCGCGCGGCAGATGCGCGACTTCGGCGGCATGGTCTCGTTCCTCGCCGAGTCGGCGGAGGAGGCGGTCGCGCTCGTCGCGCGCACGAAGCTCTTCCAGCTCGCCGAGTCGCTCGGCGGCGTCGAGAGCCTGATCGAGGTGCCGGCGCGGATGACGCACGCCGCCACCGCGAACGCGCCGTTCGCCGCGCCGCCGAACCTCATACGGCTGTCGGTCGGGATCGAGTCGCCCGAGGATCTCATCGTCGATCTCGAGCTGGCGCTCGTGCCGTCGCCGTTCGCGCGTGAAGTCCGCGGAACACGCAGTCGTCTTCGTCGAGATCCCGACGGGGTCGCGCAACAAGTACGAGTACGACGAGGAGCTCGGCGGCATCGTGCTCGACCGCCGCCTCTTCACGTCGATGACGTATCCCGCGGACTACGGCTTCGTCGAAGGGACGCTCGCCGACGACGGCGACCCGCTCGACGCGCTCGTGCTCGTCGCCGAGCCGACGTTCCCGGGCTGCCGCATCCGCGTCCGCACGATCGGCGTCTTCCACATGAGCGACGAGAAGGGCCCGGACGAGAAGGTGCTGTGCGTGCCGCTCGGCGACCCGTCGTTCGAGCGCGTGCACGACATCCACGACGTGAACGCCGAGCTGCGCGACGAGATCGAGCACTTCTTCCAGCGGTACAAGGACCTCGAGCCGTCGAAGAAGACCGAGACGCGCGGCTGGGGCAACCGCGCGGAGGCGGAGGCGATCGTGCCGCCGCCGCGCGCCTGACGCTGGCGCGTGCCAGCGCTGACAGGCGACGAGCAGCGCGGCGCCGAGCCCGCCGCCGACGTCGCCGAGCTCGGTGAGCACGAACGCCGGCGGCCGGTCGGGGACGAAGAGATGCGGCTGCGCCGCCTCCGCGATGCGCTCGACGTACGGCTGCCCGAACCGCGTGCCGAGCCCGCCGCCGATCACGACGGCGTCGACGTCGAGCACGTTCACGACGGAGCCGATCGCCCGCTCCGAGGGCGTCTACCGCCCCGTCGATCAGCGTCTGCGCGAGCTTGTCGCCGCGAACGAGCGCGGTCGCCCAGACGCCGCTCGTCAGACCGCGTGCGGCCGTGCTTGCGCATGATCTCGAAGAGCTTCGTCTTCTCGCCGTCGCTTCTGCCTTGCGGCGCGCGCGTCTCCATCGCGCCGCGGCCCGGCGTAGGCCTCGAGGCAGCCGCGGCGGCCGCACTGGCAGCGGCGCGCCGCCGAGCCGCACGACGACGTGCCCGAGCTCTCCGGCGGAGCCGCGGCCGAGCCACAGCTTCCCGTCGAGCACGAGCGCGCCGCCGACGCCGGTGCCCCACCAGACGCCGAGGAACGAGCGGGTGGCTCCGGCCCGCGCCGAGAACGCGCTCCGCCTCGACGGCGACGCGGACGTCATTGCCGAGGACGACGCCGACGCCGAGCTCGCGCCGAGCTCGTCCACCACCGGGATACGACGCCGTCCCAGTTCGGGCAGGTTGCCGGCCGCGCGACGTGCCCGCCTTCGCGTCCACCTCGCCGGGCGAGCCGACGCCGACGCCGGCGAGGAGCCCGGCTCGACGCCGGCCGCGGCAGCAGCCTCGCTCAGCTGCGGCCGCGAGCTCGCGAACGACGCGGCGGGCCGCCCTCGGTCGGCGTGGCCCGGCTTGCGCTGGCCGCGGATCTCGTTCGCGTCGTCGACGACGATCGCCTCGATCTTCGTCCCGCCGAGATCGATCCCGCCGCGGAGGGTCATCGCAGACCATAGTGCCGAGCCTGCTCCGGTTCCGCGCCACTACCGGGTAGAGGAGCCGTCCGAGCGGCAGCCCGAGCGGGATGATCCGTACGACCGGCCGGAGCCGCCGCGCGGTGCGGAGCCAGGCGGCGATCGCGTCGGCCCCGGACGTCCGCGTTCCGTCTCCCACCCATTGCACCGCCTGCCGGCACGCGTCGGCGCTCACCCCGAGCGCACCGAGATCCGCCTCCTGCCACGGCACGCTCTCCGCCGCCGGGTCGAACCGGCGCCGCAGCCACGCGATCGCACCGGTGCAAAAGCGGCACTCCCCGTCGAAGAGCAAGGGCATCCGCGAAGATAGTGCCGTTCCCGACCCGATCGACCTCCTCCACCAGGGGCGCCGAGCGCGTCATCGGCATCTACCTGCTCGACACCGACGACGGCCCGGCGCTCTTCGACTGCGGCCCGGCGCGACCGTCGACGCCCTCGAGGCCGGCCTCGACGCGGGAAGGGCTAGCAGCTCACCGACATCCGCCACCTGCTGCTCAGCCACATCCACCTCGATCACGCGGGCGCGGCGGGCGTGCTCGTGCGCGAGCACCCGCGCTCCAGGTGCACGTCTCGGAGATCGGTGCGCCGCACCTCGTCGACCCGTCGCGCCTCGAGCGGAGCGCGCGCCGGCTGTACGGCGACGCGTTCGACTCGCCTCTGGGGCGAGCTGGCGCCGGTGCCGCGAGGCGAACGTGCACGTCGTCGGCACCAGCGTCCTCGGGCTCGAGTGCTTCCCGACCCCGGGTCACGCGTCGCATCACGTCTCGCTACCTCGACCGCGACGGCACGCTCTACGCGGGCGACGCCGCGGGCGTTCGCATCCAGCCCGGCCGCTACGTGCTGCCGCCGACCCCACCGCCCGAGATCGACGTCGAGCTGTGGCAGCGGACGATCGACGAGATCGACCGGCGCGACCCGACACGCCTCGCGCTCATCCACTTCGGCGTCGCGGACGACCCGAGCCGCCACCTCGCGGACCTGCGGCTCGAGCTGTACGACTGGGCAGAGTTCGTGCGCGGCGGCGCGAGCGAGGAGGAGTTCATCGCGTACGTGCGCGCCGAGCTCGACAACGCCGGCGAGGACGTCTCGGCGTACGACCTGGCGATGCCGCTCTGGCAGTCGTACCGCGGCCTCGACCGGTGGGCCGAGAAGCAGGCAGACGACCTCCCGCCTGCGGCGTAGTCTTCCGGTCCGGTGGGCGACCGGAACTTCCGTCTGCTCTTCGCAGGCAGGACGATCTCGTACGTCGGCACGTACCTCGCGCCGATCGCCGTCGCGTTCGCGATCCTCGGGCTGCACGGCAGCGCGACCGCCGTCGGCCTCTCGTTCGCAGCGTGGACGCTCGCGCCAGGTCTCGATGCTGGCGGTCGGCGGCGTGCTCGGCGACCGCTTCCCGCGGCGGATGGTGATGATCGGCTCCGACACGGCGAGCACGGCCGTTCGCACGGCGATGGGCGTGCTCCTCGTCACCGGTCACGCGCACGTGTGGGAGCTGATCGCGCTCCAGGGCTGCGGCGGCGCCTCGGTCGCCTTCTACAACCCGGCGTTCTACGGCCTCGTGCGCGAGATCGTGCCGACCGAGGGCCTCCAGAAGGCGAACAGCTATCTCGCGATCGCCCGCTACGCAGCCTTCCCGCTCGGCGCGGCGACCGGCGGCACGATCGTCGCGACGGTCGGCTCGGGCACGGCGCTTCTCCTCGACGGCGGTACGTACGCGGCGAGCGCCCTGCTCCTCTCGCTCATCCACGTCGATTCGATCGCGCGCGCCGGTTCGAGCGTCCTGCGCGAGCTGCGCGACGGATGGGCGGCCTTCGTCGAGACGACGTGGATCTGGCTGCTGACGCTCTGGATCTCGCTCTACTTCGTGATCACGTACGCGCCGTTCTTCGTGCTCGGCCCGTACATCGCAGCGCACTCGATGGGCGGCGCGCGCACGTGGGCGGTGGTCGTCACCGGCGAGGGGACGGGCGCGCTGCTCGGCAGCATCGCCGGCCTGCGGCTGCGGCCGCGCCGACCGCTCGTCGCCATCGGCTACATCTTCCTGCCGACGGCGATCCAGAGCGTGCTGCTCGCCTTCCACGCGTCGGTGTATGCGCTCGCGCCGGCCGCAGCGTTCGCCGGCTTCGGGTTCGCGTGCGGCTCGGTCGTGTGGGACACGGCGATGCAGCGGACGATCCCGCCGGACAAGCTCGCGCGCGTCGGCGCCTATGGCTGGATGTCGGCGATGGTCTTCCTGCCCGCGGGCTACGCGCTCGCCGGTCCGATCGCGAGCGTCGTCGGCATGCGCGGCTATCTCCTCTTCGGTGCCGTCTGGCTCGTGGCGAGCACGCTCGTCGTCTACCGGATCCCGGCGGTGCGCGACTTCAGCTACGAGGCCGAGGCGGCCGAATCGGCGCCGGCCGTCGCGCCCGCCTGAGCCGGCTCCGTCTCGACGAGCCAGAGCGGCCCGTCGGCGCACTCGAGCCGGCGTGCGCCCTCGACCTCGGCGAGCGACGACGCGAGCACGCGCACCGTCTCGCCGTCGAGCTCGACGAGCGCGCCGTGCAGCTCACCGCGGGAATCGTGAAGCGCCACGCCCAGACGAGCCGGTGCACCTCGGCGGCAGTCGCTGCCGGATCGAGCCACGCGTCGTCGTCGGTGAAGAAGCTCTCGTACTCGCCGCCCTCCTCCTGCGGCCGGCCCTCCTCGCCGGCGGCGAGCGCGTCGAGCGCCTCGCGGAATACGTCCATCACCGCCTGCCCCGTGCGCCCGTAGAACTCGTCCGGCTCGACGAGCTCGCCGATCGGAAGCGCGCGCTGCGCGAGGATCGGGCCGGTGTCGAGCTCGGCGTCCATGCGGTGGAACGTGATGCCGATACTCCTCGTCGCCGTTCGCGGATCGCCCACGCGACGGGGACCGGGCCGCGGTGGCGCGGCAGGAGCGACGGATGGCCGTTGAGCCAGCCGAGCCGCGGCACCGCGAGTGCGTCGGGCGGGATCTTCCACGGGAAGCCCATGCAGACGACGAGGTCCGGCTCGACCGACGCAGCAGCGGCGCGATCGACGCGCGCTGCGCCGGCATGAGCGACGTCGAGCTCGGCGCGGCACGCCCGTCAGCATCGGCGTGATGTCGAGGCCGTAGCGGCCGTCGGAGTCGAGGATCGTCAGCAGCGCGACGGGCTCGTGGCCGGCGTCGCGGATCACGGCGTCGAAGCCCGAGCGACGACCGGCAGGATCCGCGTCACGATGACGACGCGCCACGGGCTCGGCTCACGCCTCGCGGACGATCGCGGCCCGCCGGACGCCTGGTTGCGCGCCTTGACGACGATCTCGTCGACGTTCACGTGCCACGGGCGCGTGAGCGCGAACATGACGCAGTCGGCGACGTCGTCGGGCGTCGAGCGGGTCGACGCCCTTGTAGACGGCGGCCGCCTTCTCGGTGTCGCCCTTGAAGCGGACGATCGAGAACTCCGTCTCGACGAGGCCGGCGTCGACGGTCGTGATGCGGATCGGGCGGCCGAGCAGGTCCTCGCGCAGCGCGTACGTGAAGCCGCGCACGGCGAACTTCGACGCGACGTAGCTCGCGGCGCCCTCGTACGCCTGGCGGCCGGCGACCGAGCCGAGGTTGACGATGTGGCCGTCGTCGCGAAGGTGCGGCAGGCAGAGCCGCGTCATGCGCACGAGCCCGTTCACGTTCGTCTCGAAGACGCGTCTCGCTCGTCCTCCTCGGTCGACTCGTCGAACGGCGCGCGGCCGAGGGCGAGGCCGGCGTTGTTGACGAGGATGTCGATGCCGCCGAGCGCGCTCGACGGCGGCGGCGACGAAGCGCGCGCAGCTCGTCGGGGTCGGTGACGTCGAGCGCGAGCGCGACTCCGTCTCGAGCCGCTCGACCCGGCGCGCGCCGCCGGCGACGCGGACGCCCGCCGCGGCGAGCATCCGCGCGGTCGACCGGCCGAAGCCGGACGAGGCGCCGGTGACGATCGCGGTCTTACCGTCGAGGTCCACGGGGCACGTCCGATGCTAACCGGCACTGCAGCGGACATCCTGCGCGCGGCGACGTGGTCGACCTGGAGCGTCGTGTGGCGGAGGCCGAAGCGCTCCTCGAGCAGGTGCTGCGAGCCGGCGTCGCGCAGCGTGGCAGTCGACGCCGGGCGCGACGAGGACGTGCGCGGCGAGCGACGGGAAGCCGCTCGTCACCGTCCAGACGTGGAGGTCGTGCACCTCGACGACGTCGCGGTCCTCGGCGAGCGCACGGGCGACGCGTCGGGATCGATCCCGCCGGGGCGCGCCTCGAGGAAGATGCGGCCCGACTCGCGCAGGAGCGACCAGCTCGAGCGGATCATGAGCGCCGCGACGAGCAGGCCGGCGATCGGGTCGAAGCGGTTCCAGCCGGTGGCGAGGACGAGCGCGCCGGCGACGGCCGTCCCGGCGAAGGCGGCGAGGTCGGTGGCGACGTGGAGGAACGCGCCGCGCACGTTGAGGCTCGTCCGGTCGGCGCGCGCGAGGACGAACGTCGCGGCGAGGTTGACGGCGATGCCGGCGAGCGCGACGCCGAGCACGATGCCGCCGTGCACGGACGGCGGCGAGACGAGGCGGCGCACGCCGGAGTACACGATCCAGCACCGCGACGAGGAGGAGCGTGACGCCGTTCCCCTGCGCGGCGAGGATCTCCGCGCGGCCGAGCCCGAACGTCCAGCGGCCGCGCGCGGGCCGCGACGGCGAGCCGCGGCGGCGACGAGCGCGGCCGCGAGCGCGGCGGCGTCCGTGAGCATGTGGCCGGCGTCGGCGAGGAGCGCGAGCGAGTGCGCGAGCAGTCCCGCGACGACCTCGCCGGCCATGAAGCGCGACGATGAGGACGAGCGCGATCGCGAGCGCGCGGCGGCGGTCGACGTCGTGCGTGCAGCGTGTGCGCGTGCAAGCGGTCGAGGCGCTCCGGCGGCGTCGGGTGGCTGAACAGCAGCAGATAGGCGAGGCGCGGCGGATCCAAGTCACTGAGATTCTTCCGCGCGAGCGCGACGTGAGCGCGCTGCGAACGCCTCGCGGTCGCCGGTCAGCTCGAGCGAGCAGCGGTCGGCGGCCCGCTCCCAGCCCCGCGACATCCATGAGATCGCCGGCAAGCCGGCGAGCTCCAGGCCGGTGACGAGCAGTGCGGCAGCCGGGAAGTCGCTCGGACGCAACGCGCGCCGAGACTGCCCACAGCGTGAGGACGGCGACGACGGCGCCCGCCATCGCGATGAGCGTCCCCTTCGAGGACGTGGCGGTCGCGGCGGTGGCCGAGCTCGTGCGCGACGACGAGCATGCAGCTCAGGCTCGGCGGCAGCTCGCGAGCAGCGTGTCCCAGACGACGACGCGCCGTGTCGGCCCGAGCCCGGAGACGTACGCGTTCGCCCGCGTCGTCCGGCGGCTCGCGTCGGCGACGAGGACGTCGCGGACGGGAACGCCGGCCCGGTCGGCGAGCGCGCGCAGCGCACCGGCGAGGCGCTCGTCCTCGAGCGGGCGGAAGCGGTTGAAGAGCGGCTCGAGGACGACGGGCGCGACGAACGTGAGCGCGAGGACGGCGAGCGCGAGGCCGGCGGCGGCAGGGAGCGGCCACCACGAGGGCCAGGCGCGGGCGAGGCCGACGGCGGCCACCCACGCCGCCGCGGCGAGCGCGATTCCGAGCGCCTCCCCCTTCGCGCGATCGGCGAGCCAGCCGCCGGCCGATTGCGTCGAGAGACCGAAACGGCGCTCCCGGAGAAGTCCACGCCAGACATCGAGGGGAAGGCACGCCGCGTCGGCGGCGACGAGGCAGACCGCGGCCCAGACGGCGGAATCTCCGGCCCAGCCCCAACCTTCGCATCCGAACCGTCGTCAGAAGCGAATACACCACGACGACGATGAGTAAGCGGGCCGCGGTCGCGGCATACAGGGGACGGTGGTATCGGGCAGCCCGGTCCGTGTCTTCCTGAGAGAAATCTAAGGAGTTCACAAGCGCGTAGGAGAGTACGGATTTGATCTCTACACTGACGAGCCGGTGGCAGTCGCCGAAGTAACGGGAACCCTTCGTTCGAGCGAAGAGTCGGTTGCGCTCGCGTCGCAGCTGCGCAGGCTTGCGCGCGTCGCGACGCTCATCGCAGTGCTGACGAGCCCGGCGGCGTACTTCTGGTTCCGGCACGACGACCACCTCTCGCGTCATCAAGGCGCTGCTCGCGACCGCGGGCGTCGTGATCGCCTTCCGCGGGTTCGTCGACCTCGTCATCCGCCGCCTCATCCCCTGGCCGAGCCTCTTCGGCACCGAGGAGACGCGGCTGCGCGAAGAGGACGTCGTCAACCGGCGGCGCGCCTGGACGTGGCGCTTCTACTTCCGCTTCGGCATCTGGTTCACCGGGATCATCACGCTCATCTGGGTCGCCCGGCTGCTCAAGCACAAGCCGAACGCGACGTGGCCCAACGCCGCCGGCCGTGCAGCGCACTTCATCAATCACATCCTGAGCACGCCGAGCCTGTGGCTCCAGATGTTCCTGCTCGTCGGCCTCTTCGGCGCGAACTTCCTCATCTTCATGGGCCCGCTGCTCGCGATGGGCATCTCGCAGATCCGCGGCTACGAGCCCGGCGACGCCGAGTGGGGCGTGAAGCTCGAGGACGTCCGCGGCCAGGCCGAGGCGAAGGAGGAGGTCCGCCGGATCGTCACGCTCTGGCAGTCGGGTGAGGCGTTCGAGAAAGCCGGCGGCAAGCGCGAGCGCGGCCTGCTGTTCCTCGGCGCGCCGGGCACCGGCAAGACGATGCTCGCGAAGGGCATCGCCACCGGGTTCAACTCGCCGTTCGTCTCCATCCCGGGCTCGGGCTTCGCGGCCACCTTCATCGGCATCGACGCGGTCATCGTGCGCTTCCTCGCGCGCAAGGCGAAGAAGCTCGCGCGCAAGTGGGGCGGCCAGTGCATCGTCTTCATCGACGAGATCGACGCCGTCGGCATGCGCCGGCAGGCGCTGCAGGGCTCGAGCATGACGCAGCCCGAGAGCCTCTTCCACGGGCCGCAGGGCGCGATCAACCCGAGCGGCGACCTCATCATCGAGAACCGCGCGTGGCGCGACTACATGTTCTGGCAGCGCGCGCCGGAACGCCGGTCGCCGTACCCGGCGTGGGCGCACAAGATCGGCAATCTCGTCAACCAGGGGATCTTCCCCGGGATGGGCGGGATGGGCCAGGGTCAGCTCGCGCTGAACCAGCTGCTCGTGACGATGGACGGCATCGACAACCCGCCGTTCTTCCGCCGCTTCTGGACGAACAGGATCAACTCGTTCCTCGACGCGATCTACATCGTCCCGCGCCGGCTCGGACGCGTGAGCATGCGGCTCCGCCCGCCTCGCCCGCTCGGCGCGCAGATCTACTTCATCGGCGCGACCAACGTCCCCATGGACCGCCTCGATCCCGGCGCTCACGCGCCCGGGCCGCATGGGCCGCCACGTCTGGTTCCGCACGCCGACGAAGGACGACCGCAAGGACATCTTCGACCTCTACCTCGGCAAGGTCTCGCACGAGCCCGAGCTCGACTCGCCGGAGCGCCGCGACGAGATCGCGCGGATCACGAACGGCTACTCGCCGGCGATGATCGAGCAGATCTGCTCGATGGCGCTGACGAACGCGCACCACGAGGGGCTGCTCGCGTTCACGTGGACGCACCTGGTCGACGCGATGACGGCGGTCGAGTCGGGCACGGCCGTCGGCGTCCACTACGTCGAGCACGAGACGCGCGCCGTCGCGATCCACGAGGCCGGGCACGCGGCCGCCGCGCATGTGTACCGCCCGGACCTCGAGTCGAGCCGCATCTCGATCAAGATGCGCGGCGGCTCGCTCGGCCATCACCAGGCGTTCGAGAAGGAGGAGCGCTTCAGTGCGTGGCAGAGCGAGCAGTTCGGCTCGCTCGTGCACGTCCTCGGCGCGATGGCCGCGGAGATCGTCTTCTACGGCGAGAACTCCGTCGGCGTCGGCGGCGACCTGCAGTCGGTGACGTGGATCGCCTCGATGATGGTCGGCGCATCCGGCATGGCGCCGATGCCGATCAAGCTGAACGGCAACCGGCCGGAAGGCGAGACGGAGGACGAGACGCGCGCACGCATCGAGAAGCGATTCGAGAAGCTCGGCGACCGGCTGCTGAACCGCACGCAGGGCGGCGGCTTCGACCCGAATCCGGTGGGCGCGATCCTCAGCGATCGCGCAAAGCGTCCGCTCGCCTCGCAGTTCGTCGGGCAGGCGTTCGCCACCGCCGTGTGCTTCATCCAGGAGAACAAAGAGGCCGTCGAGCGCATCGCGAACGCGGTGATCGAGAAGCAGGAGATCTACGGCGACGAGCTCATCCGCCTCCTCGACGCGCAGAATCTCAAGAAGCCGGAGATCGACTGGACGAAGGAAGAGTCATGGCCGCAGATCTGACCCCGACCACCGAAGCCGCGCCTGCACCGGCGGCGGCGACCGCCCGCGAGGGGCGGCCGCCGCACTGGCAGCGCTTCCTCTTCATCTACGGCCTGCTCGGCGGCGTCCTCGCGGTGGCGATCGCGGGCATCGTCGTCTTCGCGGGCCGGTCGGTCAACCCGGGGCCGAAGTGGTCCTCATGGCATCCGAGCGGCGGCGGCCTCGGCGCGGCGAAGCAGATCGCCGACGCACGTCGGCAAGGCGTACCGCCTTCCCGACGGCAACCAGCTCGTCGACGTCATCGCGACCGCGCCGTCGGTGACGGCCCCGAGCGGCGGCGCGGCGCCGATCCACTACGTCCTCATCCACGGCTCGACCGGCACCGACCGGGTCATCCCGGTGTCGTCGTCCGACAGCATCATGTACACGCTCTGCGGTCTCGGGCAACGGTGCGCGATCGCCACCGGCAAGCCGTCGGCGGCGCGCGGGAGGCTCGTGCGTCGCGAGATCCTCGAGATGGCGCTCTACACGTTCAAGTACGTCAGCGGGATCAAGAGCGTCGTCGCGTTCATCCCGCCGGCGAACGGCAAGACGTTCATCGTTCTCCTGCAGAAGTCCGATCTCTCGTCCGAGCTGAAGACGCCGCTCGCGCAGACGATCAGCGCGAGGACGCCGCTCCCGGCGGCGATTCCGGCTCGCGAGGTGCAGCTCATCGACGCGACGACGAACTCGCGCGTGTACACCTTCGGGCTCCAGCAGACGCAGCAGGGCGATGTCGTGCTCATCCTGAAGCCGCTACCGGCGTAACCGCCGCTCCGCGTCCCGCGTTCCCCCTGAGACCGTCCCTCAACGGGAGGACAACGCCCGATGCTGCTACTCGTCGCACTCGCCATCCTCGCGATCGTCGCCTTCGGCGCCGGATTCGTCATCCACTGGCTCTTCGTCGTAGCGGCCGTCATCGCGCTCGTCTGGCTGATCAGCCTGTTCGCCGGCGGCATGGGGCGCCCCGGCTGGCGCCGCTGGTAGCCGGCTGGGTCCGCCGGGCGGCGCCTTTGGGCCGCCCGGCCCATTGTCGGTCCAGCCGTCCGGATCTACCGTGGAAGGCGTGTCGCGCACCGTCATTCTCCTGTGGATCGCCGCGCTGTTCGTGCTCGAGGTCAACCACCTGAAGTGGATCTGGTGGGAGCACTGGAGCTGCCGTCACTGCTCGGCGAAGCACAAGGACTGCGCCTGCGGCGCGACCGCCCGCTGGAAGATGTTCATTTAGTCTGAGGGCAGTCCGCCCCCATCGACTAGCGGTCCAGGTCGCGGCCCTTTCAAGGCCGTAGCGCGGGTTCGAATCCCGCTGGGGGCATCGGCCAGCGCTCAGCGCGCCGGTAGCCCGACGCTGACCGCCCTTCCGCAGCCGACCGACGGACTGACGAGCAGCTGCACCGCGACGTGCGGATGACCCGCGCTCGCGAGCTCGAACCGGCAGACGGCGCGCGGGCCGGTAACCGTGTTCCAGAAGTACGTGCCGGCGACGCGCGAGCTGCCGATCCGCTGCCAGCCGCCCGCGGCGTGCCGGTACGTCGTCAACGTGACGATCGCGGTCGGCGCGCTGCCGCCGCCGGACCGCTGCGCGACGAGTACGGCACGGAAGTCGGTGCTCGCGGCCGTGGCGATCGTCTTCGACGGCGTCGCAGCCGAGGCCGGTGCCGTCACCGCGAGTGCGGTGAGCACCGCCGGTACGAATCTCAATCCCTTCATCACGATGCCATCTCCTTCGTTCGAGTGTGCGTGTCCATCACGCTGCGCGGCGTTCCTCGACAGCGGTGTTCGTCGGTGCAAGCTCGTGCGTCGGGACGATGAGCCGTGCGCCCCGCCCTCTCGTCGCGAAGCTGATCGTCCACCGGAGCAGGACGAGCAGCCGGTTCTCGAAGCCGATGAGGTAGACGATGTGGACGGAGAGCCAGAGCGCCCACGCGAAGAAGCCGGCGACGCGGATGCCCTTCACGTCCGCCACGGCCTTCGAGCGGCCGATCGTCGCGAGGTTGCCCTTGTCGACGTAGCGGAACGGCGCCGCCGGCCTGTCCGCGGATCGCGCGCGCGACGTACCGGCCCTGCTGCATCGCCACCGGCGCCAGTCCGGGAAGCGCCGCGCCGGCGACCGTCGTCATGTCGCCGAGCGCGAATACCTCCGGATGGCCGGGCACGGTGAGGTCCGCGTTCACGTCGATCCGTCCGGCCCGGTCGACGTCGAGCCCCGCCTCGCGCGCGAGCTTCGCGGCGAGCTCGGAGGCCGTGACCCCGGCCGCCCAGACTGCCGTGCGCGCCGGCACCCGCTCGACGACGCCGTCGGGCGTGCGGATCGCAACCGCGTCGGAGGTGACCCCGACGACAGTGTGGCCGAGGAGGGGCGTCACGCCGAGCTGCTCCAGCGCCCGCGTCGCCTTGCGCGAGAGCGACTCGGGGAATGTGCGCAACATGCGGTCGCCCGCCTCGACGAGGAGTACGCGCGCGGTGCCCGTGTCGACGGAGCGGAAGTCGCGGCGGAGCGTGTCGCGCGCGAGCTCGGCGATCTGTCCCGCCATCTCGACGCCCGTCGGGCCGCCGCCGACCACGACGAAGGTGAGCCACTGCTGCCTGCGCTCGGCGTCGCGCTCGAGCTCGGCAGCCTCGAACGCGCCGAGGATGCGGCTACGGATGTCGAGCGCTCCGGCGAGCGACTTGAGCTCCGGCGCGTCGTCCTGCCACTCGTCGTGGCCGAAGTACGAGTAGCGCGAGCCGCCGGCGACGACGAGCGTGTCGTAGCCGAGATTCGGCAGCCCGTCGAGCTCGACCTCGCGGCGCTCGAAGTCGAAGCCGACGACCTCGGCGAGGAGGACGCGTGCGTTGCGCTGGCGGTTGACGATCGCGCGCAGCGGCGCGGCGATCTCCGACGGCGACAGCGCGCCGGTCGCGACCTGGTACACGAGCGGCTGGAAGAGCATGAAGTTCTGCCGGTCGACGAGCGTCACCTCGACTGGGGCCCGCGGAGCCCCCGCACGACGCGAAGACCGGCGAAGCCGCCGCCCACGACGACGACCCGCCGGCCTGTCGGTACCGCTGTGTGCGTCCACCACTGACGACTCATCGCATCCCCTTCGTCGTAGGCCGTTTCCCCCACAGACGAGGCTTCACGGCCTGCTGTGACAATGCCTCCGCCGCCTGCGCTGCGGACTACGGCGCGCAGGTCTCCAGAGGTGCGGGAAACCGAACTGCGCGAGCTGTCACGGACAGGTGTGCTTTCTCGTCTTGGGGATAGGACAAGACGAGAGGAGATCGAGATGCGCGTGTTCGTCGCAGGTGCCGCCGGTGTGATCGGCAGCCGGCTCGTCCGCAGGCTCGTTGCCGACGGCCACGAGGTCGTCGGCACGACGCGCCGCCCCGAGAAGCAGGAGATACTCCGTGCACTCGGGGCGGACGCCGTCGTCATGGACGGCCTCGACGCAGCCTCCGTCGGAGAGGCGGTCGCGCGCGCGGAGCCCGACGTCGTCGTCCAGCAGATGACCGCACTCGCGGGCGTCGCCGGCGACCTCCGTCACTTCGACGACGAGTTCGCGGTCACGAGCGAGCTGCGCACGCGCGGAACCGACTACCTGCTCGGCGCCGCCGAGGCCGTCGGCGTGCGCCGCTTCGTCGCCCAGAGCTACGCGGGCTGGCCGAACGAGCGCAGCGGCGGCCCCGTCAAGTCCGAGGACGATCCCATCGACCCGCACCCGCCGGCGGAGCAGCAGCGCACGATCGCGGCGATCCGCTACCTCGAGGAGACCGTGCTCGACGCGGGGCCGATCGCAGGGACGGTCCTGCGCTACGGCGCTCTCTACGGCCCCGGCACGTCGATGGCGAACGAGTACGCCGCGCTCATCCGCAAGCGGAAGTTTCCGGTCGTCGGCGGCGGGACCGGCGTCTGGTCGTTCGTCCACGCCGACGATGCCGCCGCCGCCACCGCGCTCGCGATCGAGCGCGAGCAGCCCGGCCTCTACAACGTCGTCGACGACGAGCCCGCGCCCGTCGCGGAATGGCTGCCCTACCTGGCGCAATGCCTCGGAGCGCCGGCTCCACGCCGGCTGCCCGTGTGGCTCGCACGCCTCGCGGTCGGCGACGTGGGGATCTCGCTCATGACGCAGGTCCGCGGCTCGTCGAATGCGAAGGCCAGGCGCGAGCTCGGGTGGGAGCCCGAGTGGACGACGTGGCGCGACGGCTTCCGCGACGGGCTCGTCGACCGCGCGCTCCCCTCGGCGGCCTAGATGGATCCGTACGCCGAGCTCCGCCCGCTGCTCTTCTCCATCGCCTACCGGATGCTCGGGAGCGTCGCCGAGGCCGAGGACATCGTTCAGGACGCGTTCCTCCGCTACCACCGCGTGCTGCGCGAGCAGGACGCGCAGATCGAGTCACCGAAGGCGTATCTCTCCGCGGTGACGACGAGGCTCGCGATCGACCACCTCCGCTCCGCCCGCGTGCGCAAGGAGACGTACATCGGCGAGTGGCTGCCGGAACCGCTGCTCACCGACGCCGACGCGCCCGATGGAGCGCGTCATGCGGAGGACGCCGACTCGCTCTCGATGGCGTTCCTCCTGCTGCTCGAGCGGCTCTCCCCCGTCGAGCGGGCCGTGTTCCTGCTGCACGACGTGTTCGACTACGGCTACGACGAGGTCGCCGCGATCGTCGGCAAGAGCGCAGGACAACTGCCGGCAGCTCGCCGTGCGGGCGCGCCGGCACGTGGACGAGCACAAGCCGCGCTTCGAGGCGTCGCGGCAGCGCCGGGACGAGCTCGCGGCGCGCTTCTTCGACGCGGTCGAGCGACGGCGACATCGAGAGCCTCGTGGATCTCCTCGCCGCCGACGTCGTCGTCTACGGCGACGGCGGCGGCACGAGCCCGTCGTTGCCGGAACCCCATCTTCGGCCGCGATCGCGTCGCGCGGCTGCATGCTCGGGATGGCCCGGCACATGCACGAGGCGCGACGGCTCGCTCGAGCTGACGGAGATCAACGGGCAGCCGGGCGCGATGTTCCTCTACGTCCGACGGCCGCCTCACGCACGTCATGACCGTCGACGTGGCCGACGGCGCCGTCCAGACCGTCCGCTCGATCATCAACCCGGACAAGCTCCGCCATCTCGGCCCGCTCGCCGACGTGCGCGCACTCATGCACGAGCGGACGGAGAAGCAGCGCACATAGGGGTGCGGGTAGCCCCACCCCCGAACGTCGGCCCGCACCATTGGCCGGCGCGGCGCGGGCATGCAGCCTGACTTTCGAGCGTTCACGAAGAGAACGATCACGAGAGATCAGGAGACGACATGAACTTCAACGTGGCGGGCCGTGCGGGACGATGGAGCGCCGCCCATTGGAAGACCGCGGTGAGCGCGTGGCTCGCGTTCTGCGTCGTCGCGATCGCGCTCGGCTCGGTCGCCGGAACGAAGCTGCTCAAGCAGTCCGACACCGCGGCCGGCGGGTCGAAGAAGGCCGAGCAGATGCTCAACAGGCCGGCTTCCCCGACCAGGCCGGCGAGAGCGTGCTCGTCCAGTCGACCTCAGCACGCTGAGCGCTCCCGCCTTCCGCGCGACCGTGGACGACGTGCTCCGCGCCATCTCGGCGCTGCCGCAGGTCGAGCGCGTCCGCTCGCCGTTCGCCGCCGGGAACAGCGGCCAGGTGTCGCACGACCGGCACTCCGCGCTCGTCGAGTTCGAGATCCAGGGCGACGTCGACAAGGCGGACAAGAAGGTGCAGCCGATCCTCGACGCCGTCGCGGCGTCCAGACGCGGCACGCCGGGCTTCACCGTCGCCGAGTTCGGCTTCGCCAGCGCGACGCACGAGCTGAACAACACGCTGACGAAGGACTTCCAGCGCGCCGAGTACTCCTCGCTGCCGGTGACGCTCGTCGATCCTGCTCGTCGCGTTCGGTGCGCTCGTCGCGGCCGGGCTGCCGGTGCTGCTCGCCTTCTCCGGCGTCCTCGCGACGATCGGCCTCTCGGCCGCTCGCGAGCCACGTCGTCGCCGCGGGCGACGCGACGAAGTCGGTGATCCTGCTGATCGGGATGGCGGTCGGGCGTCGACTACTCGCTCTTCTACCTCCGACGTGAGCGCGAGGAGCGTGCGCGCGGTCGCGTCGCCGAAGGAGGCGCTGCTCAACACCGCCCGGACGTCGGGCATGCCGTCTTCATCTCCGGCCTGACCGTGCTGATCGCGATGGCCGGAATGCTCTTCACCGGCAACGCGATCTTCACCTCGATCGCGGTCGGCGCGATGCTCATGGTCGCGGTCGCGCTGATCGGCTCGCTGTCGATCCTGCCGGCGCTGCTGGCGAAGCTCGGCCACGGCGTCGACAAGGGGCAGGATCCCGCTCATCGGGCGGCGCGACACGACCGCGGAGCCGCGGGTCTGGGGCTTCGTGCTCGACCGCGTGCTGCGCCGGCCGGCGCTCTCGGCCGGGCTCTCGGCCGCGGCGCTCTCTCGCGCTCGCAATCCCGACGCTGACGCTGCACACGCAGCTGCCGAGCTTCACCGACCTGCCGAAGTCGCTGCCGATCGTCCGCACGTACGAGTCGATCCAGCAGGCGTTCCCGGGAGCGCAGACGCCGGCGGAGGTCGTCGTCTCGGCGAGCAACGTCGACGCTCCGCAGGTCCAGCACGCGATCGGCGCGCTGAAGCAGCAGGCGCTCGCGACCGGTCAGATGTTCGAGCCGATCGTCACCGAGGTGAATCCCGCGCACACGGTCGAGACCGTCTCGATCCCGCTGCAGGGCAACGGCTGACGAACGGACGGTCGGTCGCCGCGCTCGAGACGCTGCGCAACGACGTGCTCCCGTCGACGTCTCGGGACGGTCTGCCAGGCGTCGATGCCGCGGTCACCGGGCGAGACCGCGGGGACGCACGACTTCAACCAGCAGATGAAGAGTCACGCGCCGCTCGTCTTCGCGTTCGTGCTCGCGCTCTGCTTCCTGCTGCTGCTCGTGACCTTCCGGTCGATCGTCATCCCGATCAAGGCGGTCGTCCTGAACCTGCTCTCGGTCGGCGCTGCCTACGGCCTGCTCGTGCTCGTCTTCCAGCACCGCTGGGCGGAGGGGATCCTCGGCTTCCACTCGAACGGCGCCATCACCTCGTGGCTGCCGCTGTTCCTGTTCGTGATCCTCTTCGGGCTGTCGATGGACTACCACGTCTTCATCCTCAGCCGCGTGAAGGAGCTCGTCGACGGCGGCATGCCGACCGAGGAGGCGGTCGCCGACGGCATCAAGCGCACCGCCGGCACGGTCACGAGCGCCGCGGTCGTGATGGTCGCCGTGTTCGCGATCTTCGCCACGCTGCGCACGCTCGACATCAAGCAGATGGGCTTCGGGCTCGCGGCCGCGATCCTGATCGACGCGACCCTCGTCCGCGCGGTCCTGCTGCCGGCGACGATGAAGCTGCTCGGCGACTGGAACTGGTACCTCCCGCGCTGGCTCGAGTGGCTCCCGCGGCTCGATGTCGAGTCACAGCGCGGCTCCCGCAGCCATGGACGCGAGCGGCCGCACGACACCGCTCCGGCCCTGGATTACAAGTAGTGTTCCGGGACAGGGGGTTCCCGATGAACGTGGAGCTTGGTCGAGCAATTGCCGCCGGCGCGCGAGAGTCATCGTCGTCGACGACCATCCGAGCTTCCGCCGCTCTGCGCAAGGCGCTGCTGACGGCGGAGGGGTTCGACGTCGTCGGCGAGGCGGTGGACGGCGCGTCCGCGCTTGCGCTCGTCGACGAGCTTGCGCCGGAGCTCGTCCTGCTCGACATCCAGCTCCCCGACATCGACGGGTTCGAGGTCGCGAGGCGACTGCTCGAGCCGAACCCGAGCTCCAGATCGTGCTCGTCTCGAGCAGGCGACTCGAGCCAGTACGGCCCGCTGATCGACGGCGAGCGGCGCTGCGCGGCTTCGTCTCGAAGGGCGACCTCTCCGGGCGCGGCGCTCGAAAGGCTGCTGGACTGAACGGCGAAGCGTTCCAGCCGAGCTCGTCACCGCACCGTGGCCCGCCGGTGCCAGCCGCGCACACCAGGGTGGCCCGCTCCGAGCATGGGCCGGCTTGCCAGCCCTGCTGCTCGTCTGCGGCCCTGCTCGCCACCGGCGGGGCCGTCTTCGTGATCGCCGTCAGCCGGCATCTCGCCGCATCCGGTCGGTCAGGCGCTGCTCACGGTCATCGTGTGCCTGTCGTTCGTCGGGCGGGCGTCGTCGCGTTGCGGCTGCAGCCGTACGTCCGCTTCGGGCTGCTGCTCTGCGCGGTCGGCTTCACGTCGCTGATCGGCGTCGCTCCACGAGGCGAACGGCGCCGTTCGCGTACACGGTCGGCGTGCTCGACGTCGAACCTCGTCTTCGCCGTGCTCGTGCACGCGTTGCTCGCGTTCCCCAGCGGCCGTCTCGGCTCGACGGCGCGGCGCGCTGCTCGTCGCTCGCCGCGTATGTCGACGTGCTCGCCCTGCAGGCGCTCGCGGTCGCTCTTCGATCCGCTGACGCGCTGGCACAGCGACCACCCGCGCAACCTCGCCCTCGTCGATCGCACGGCGTCGCTCGCGACCGGCCTCGAGGAGCTGGAGGCGGCGATCGCGATCGCGCATCGCGCTGGCCGTCGGCGCTCGTGCTCTTCCGGCGCGCGCGTGCGGCGACGCCCGCGGCGCGGCGTCAGCTGGTGCCCGGTGCTCGTCGGCGGCACGATCGCGCTGCGTCTCTTCTCCGTCGGGCTCGTCGCTCGCCCCGCTCTCGTCGCGCGCCGGCCGTCGTCGGGATCGGCTCGGGCTGCTCGCGGCGCTCGCGCTGCCGGTCGCGTTCCTCGGCACCTGCTCGTGCAGGGACGGCTCTCGCGGGCCGCCGTCGGCGAGCTGCTCCTCGAGCTGCGCGAGCCGGGTCGGGCCCGCGACCTCGAGGACGCGCTGCGGCGGGCGCTCGGCGATCCACGCTGCGCTCGCCGCTGCGGCCGAGGCGGACCTCTACGTCGACGCGCCGGCAGACCGCTCGCCCTTCCGCGCCCGGGCGACGTCGCGGTCACGACGCCGATCCGCCACCAGGGCGAGTCGATCGGCGTGCTCGTCCACGACCGCTCGCTGAGACTGCGTCCGGAGCTGCTCGACGCCGTCACCGCCGCCGCCGGCTTCGCGCTCGCGAACGAGCGTGCGCTCGACGACGTCCAGCTCGTCGAGCAGCGAAACCGCGCCCTGCTCGACGCGATCCCCGACCCGATGATCCGCGTCGCCGCGCGACGGCACCTACCTCGACGTCCGGCCGACGAGCACGCGGGGCTGCTCGGCCGCCGGAGGAGCTGATCGGCCGCAACGTCCGCGAGGTCCTCCCGCACGAGCTCGCGGACGGCGTCCTCGTCGTGCATCGAGCGGACGCTCGACGACGCGGCGAGAGTGAACGCCATCGAGTACGAGCTCGAGATCGGCGGCGTCGCGCGCACTGGAAGGAGTCGCGGATGGTTCCGAGCGGCGACGGAGAGGTCGTGACGATCGTCCGCGACTTCACCGAGCAGCGGCGCGCCGAGGCGGAGCAGCAGCGGCTCGCGGCCGAGCAGGCGGCGCTGCGGCGCGTCGCGACCCTCGTCGCGGGCGACGCGCCGCCCGAGCAGGTGTTCCAGACCGTGACCGAGGAGGTCTGCCGGCTGCTCGGCCTCCGGTCCGCCGTGCTCCTTCGCTTCGAGGAGGGCGACGACGCGACGATCGTCGGCAAGTTCGGCGAGCCGACCGGGCGACTTCCTGCTCGGCAACGAGCCTCGAGCTCGAGGAGGGCGCCGCGCTCGCGCGTGCTGCGGACGGGGCGCCCGCCCGGTCGAGCTACGACGCGCTCGAGGCGGCCTCGCGCGCAGGATGCGCGGAGCTCGGGTTCCGCGCAGCATCGGCGTCCCGATCAGGTCGCCGGCTGCTGACCTGGGGCGCCCTGGTCGTCGCGCTGCGCGAGCAGGAGAGCCGCTCCGCCCGAGACCGAGCGCCGGCTGCAGGCGTTCGCCGAGCTCGTCGGCCTCGCGCGTCGCGAGCGCGCACGCGCGCGACGAGCTCGCCGCGTCGCGGCTGCGCATCGTCGAGGCGAGCGACGCGGAGCGGCGGCGGATCGAGCGGAACCTCCACGACGGCGCGCAGCAGCGGCTCGTCGCGCTCTCGGTCGGGCTGCGGCTCGCCCAGGCGAAGCTGCGGAGCGCCCCGGAGGAGGCGGAGGAGCTGCTCGCGCATGCGCGGCCGAGGACGCTCGCCGAGGCGCTGACCGAGCTGCGCGAGCTCGCGCAGGGGATCCACCCGGCGGTGCTCGACGGAGCGTGGCCTCGCAGCCGCGCTCGAGGTGCTCGCCGCGCGGACGCCGCTGCCGGTCGCGCTCGACGTGCGCCTGCCCGAGCGCCTGCCGCGAGCCGGTGGAGGCAGCCGCCTACTACGTCGTCTCCGAGGCGCTCGCGAACGTCGTCAAGCACGCCGGTGCCGCCCGTCGGCCGTGCGCGTCGCGCAGCGATCGACGGTCGCGCAGTGGTCGAGGTCGTGGACGACGGCGTCGGCGGCGCCGATCCTCGACGCGGGCTCGGGGCTCTGCGGGCCTGCGCGACCGCGTCGAGACGCTCGACGGGCCGGCTCGAGGTGCGACGAGCCGGCCGCGGTCAGGGCACGCTCGGTGCTCGCGGACGCTGCCCGTCTGCGATGACCCTCACCTTCTTCTTCAGCGACCTCGAGGACTCGACGCGGTCTGCTCGACCGTCTCGGCGGCGGCTACGCGGCCGTGCTCACCGACGCCGCGCGAGCTGCAGCGCCGCGCCGTCGCCGACGCGGGCGGCACGCGAGGTCGACTGCCGCGGCGACGAGATCTTCTGCGTCTTCGACCGTCGCCGAGCCGGCCGCGGCGCGCGGCGCTCGCGATCCAGCGGGCGTTCGCGGCTGCACGCGTGGCCGGCCGGAGAGCCGTGTGCGCGTCCGGATCGGCCTGCACAGCGGCGACGCCGAGGGCGCGCGACGACGGCTACGTCGGCATCGACGTCCACCGCGCGGCGCGGATCTGCCAGGCCGGCCCACGGCGGCCAGGTCCTCGTCTCGGCGGAGGCGGTCGGTCCGCTGCGGTCGGCGGCGCGCGAGCTCGGCGAGTTCGAGTTCAAGGGCTGCGCGAGCCGGAGCGGATCTTCCAGCTCGTCGCCGACGACCTTGCCGGCCGAGTTCCCGCCGCTGCGCAACGTGCGCGAGCACGATCGACGCCCTGCGGGCGGTGATCGCCGACGACTCCGCGCTGCTGCGGGAGGGGCTGGCGCGGCTGCTCGAGGAGGCGGGCATCGATGTCGTCGGGCAGGCGCGGGACGCCGACGAGCTGCTGCTCAAGGTGCGCAGCTACCACCCCGACGTCGCGATCGTCGACATCCGCATGCCGCCGACGCAGACCGACGAGGGCATCCGGGCCGCGCGCGAGATCCGCGCGCGAGCACCCGGAGACGGGCGTGCTCGTGCTCTCCCAGCACGTCGCGCACACCTACGCGGTCGAGCTGCTCGGCGACAGCGCGGAGGGGCTCGGCTACCTGCTGAAGGACCGCGTCGCCGACGTCGACGAGTTCACCGCCGCCGTCCGCCGTGTCGCCGACGGCGGCTCCGCGCTCGACCCGCTCGTCGTCGCCGAGCTCGTCGGCCGCAACCGCGGCGACGACCCGATCGAGCGGCTCTCGCCGCGCGAGCGCGAGGTGCTCGAGCTGATGGCCGAGGGCCGCACGAACCAGGCGATCGGCCAGCGGCTCTTCATCTCGCCTCGCGCGGTCGAGAAGCACGTGACGAGCATCTTCACCGAAGCTCCGGCTCCCGGCCGCGCCCGAGGACCACCGTCGCGTGCTCGCGGTGCTGCGCTTCCTCGGCTCGTAGTTCGGATACCCGCACCTTCGGACGCATGGCCCCCGTACGGCGCAGCCGGCGCGGCGGGAGCGACGCTGAGTGGGATGCCCGGAGAACGCCAGTGGAGAGTTGCGCGGGAGGTCGGCCTCATCGCGGTCGCGTACTTCGGCGGCGAGCTGTTCCGCGGGCTCGCCGACGGCGGCACCGCGACGGCGATCCGCCACGCGGATGCGATCGAGCGCGTCGAGCGCCGACTGCACATGTTCGGCGAGGCGGACGTCCAGCGCGCGGTCCACCACGTCGCCGGCCTGCCGACGTTCCTCGGCTACGCGTATCTGACGGCGCACGTCGCGCTGACCGCCGCCGTCCTCGTGTGGGTGTACCGCCGCCACCGCCACGCGTACACGCGACTCCGGAACACGCTCGTGCTCGCGAACGCGATCGGCGTCGTCGGCTACGTCGCCTTCCCGACCGCGCCTCCGCGGCTGGCCGGCGTCGGCGTCGCCGACACTGTGAGTGGCGCGACGTCGATCGACCTCTCGTCCTCAGTCGTCTCGAGCTTCTACAACCCGTACGCGGCGTTCCCGAGCATGCACATCGGCTTCGCGCTCATCGTCGGCGCCGCGATCTGGCGCCTCGCGCGCCGTCCGCTCTGGCGCGCCGCCGGCGTTGCCTATCCGCTGTTCGTCCTCCTCGTCATCGTCGCCACGGGCAACCACTTCTTCGCCGACGCGGCGGCCGGAGCCGCGGTCGCGATCGTCGCGGCAGCCGCCGTGCACGTCGCGATGGCGCTGCGCCGGGCACCGCTGGCGCAGGAAGCCCCCGAACACGAGCTCGAGCTCGCGCGGGCGGCGTGATGG
Organism: uncultured Actinomycetes bacterium; assembly: GCA_963802685.1. Lineage (GTDB taxonomy): Bacteria > Actinomycetota > Thermoleophilia > Gaiellales > Gaiellaceae > Palsa-739. The sequence continues at coordinate 182,744 of CAWDJG010000006.1, read as the reverse complement.
AGGCGCATCCGCGAGCTGGACTACAGGCGCCGCGACGGCATCGAGGTCCGCCTGCTGTGGGACACGAGCACGAACCGCGTGTTCGTCGAGGTCGTCAACGCAGACGCGCACGAGGAGCTCCGCATCGACGTGCGGGCGGTCGACGCGCTCGACGCGTTCCACCATCCGTACGCCTACGACCGTCAGCTCAGGGCGTGAGTCCGATAGTCGGCGAGCAGGTAACCCGTGGGCGACATCGCGCTGCGGAGCGCCTCGAGGCGAATCGGCGGCAGTCCGTCCCAGAGCCGTCGCCCGCGGCCGACGATCGCCGGTGCGACGACGAGTCGTACTTCGTCGATGGCATCCGCTGCGAGCAGCGCTTGGGCGACCGAGATGCTGGCGTGGACGCCGATGTCACCGCCGGACGAATTCTTGAGGTTCTGCACGAACGGGACCAACCCGCCTTCGATCGCCGTCGCATTGCGCCACTGCCGTCCCAGCGGTGTGGAAGACGCGACGTACTTCGGTACGTCGTTGATGAACGTCGCGAACGGCTCGATCTCGCTGCCTGGCCAAAACGCAGACCACTCCTCGTAGCTGCGACGGCCGAGAATGACCGCGTCCTGGGTGGCGATGACGGCGGCGAGGTTGGCGTCCATCGCCTCATCCCAGTCGCTGAAGAACGTGTCCGGGGCCTCGGCTACGCCGTCGAGGGACACCAGCTCGTACAACACCACCTTGCGCATGCATGCTCCTCCGGTCGAGCGGGACGTCTACCCGCTCTGACGGCTCGCTCGGCCGCAACTCATCGGTGCCTGTTCACGGTTCTTCCCTAGCATGTACGAAGGTCACCGGGCGGTTAGCTCAGCTGGGAGAGCACCTGCCTTACAAGCAGGGGGTCGGCGGTTCGATCCCGTCACCGCCCATGTGGAAGCGTCCCAGGTCAGCCTGCTCCGCTGGCTGCGCCGGCAGCTCCGCCAGCCGACGCCGCTCCGCGAGCACCTCGAGGCCGCGGTCGAGAACGACGACCCGGCGGAGGCGCGGCGCTGCGTCGCGCGGTTCGAGTTCTCGGACGAGCAGCGCCGGAACGTGGACCAGCTGCTCGACGCGTGGGAACGTACACTCGGCCGCACGGGCCGGTAGCTCAGTTGGTAGAGCAGGGGACTTTTAATCCCAAGGTCGCAGGTTCGATCCCTGCCCGGCCCACTCAACTTGGCGTTGCGCAAACCGCGGGAGACCACCCATGAACGCGAAAGCCGATTCGCTGCCGTTGGCGCGGTTGCCGTGACTGCGGTCATGCTCGCGGCACCGGCCACGACGGGCGCGCCGCGACGTCTTCGTTTCACTACGACCCTTGCCCGTCGTCGAAGGCATTGGCCAACCAATTCGTCACGATCGAAGAGGTGGTTCAGCGGCCCGAGCGCGGATACCGCAGGTGATCGCGGGGATCGACGCTTCCAAGGCGGAATCCGCCGGTGACCCGCACCAACACAAACATCGTCGGAGTATGCCGCTGCGAGTCGCAAGCGACCAGGCCGCAAGGTGGCGGAATGCTGCGACGCGACGCTGCGGCGCACCGATTGCCGACGCTCTTGGGGGATACTTGTCCAGTTCCCGCTCGTACAGCTGCCAGCGGAAGCCGGCTCGCTGCATTCATCGTCCAGACGAAGTCGGGCTGGCGCCTCTACGGAAGCGTGGGTGATCACCAGTGAGAGCCGCCGCCCAATGGTCGACGCACGTTCCTCAAGACGGTCGGCGCCGTCCACCGCGCCGTCTATCGCACGAGCGGCGGTCGCCTCGCCGGGAGCATCCAGGGCGTACCGGTGCTCCTCCTCACGACGAAGGGGCGCAAGTCCGGCAAGCGGCGCGTCACGCCGCTCCTCTTCGTCCGGGACGACGAGAACGTCGTGGTCGTCGCCTCGAACGGCGGCAGCGACCGCCACCCGGCCTGGTGGCTCAACATCTGCAGCGATCCTGCCGTCGAGGTCGAGATCGGCCGGACGAAGACGGCGATGACTGCGCGCAAGGCATCGCCGGACGAGCGTGCGCGCCTGTGGCCGGAGTTCACGTCGCGTTACGCCGGCTACACGAAGTACGCGACGCGCACCACGCGGGAGATCCCCGTCGTCGTGTTGACGCGTCAGCCCGAGATGTAGTCCGCGAGCGCGGCGCTCAGCCCCAGGTCGAGGCTGACGGAGCCGCCGTGCACGTGGATCCGCGTCGCGTCGTCGCTCACGACGGCCTCCCAGCCGTGCATGTCGACGTCCCGCAGCGCGAATCGGAGGACCTGCTCCGCACGCTCGTCGCGCGTGTGCCCCGGGCTGCCGAGGTTCAGCTCGAGCGCGAGCTCGCCGAAGATCTCGCTCGCTCGTGCCGAAGGCGCGCAGCCGCTGCAGGTTCAGGTCGATGTTCGCGGCGACCGGCGCAAGGCTCAGGTCTGCCGTCACTTTCGGACGTGTCATCGTGGAACCTCCAATCCCAACGGTCGACTCCTGGTGCGGTCAGCATCCCCGGCGCGGCGCCGGACGGGATCCGGGAAGCCCCGCCGACTGCAAGGCGAAAACTACGCAGGCGGCTGCAGCAGCTCGATCTGGACGCCGTTCGGGTCGCGCACGTAGGCGATCCGCGCGCCCGCGGTCGGACCGTCCACGATCTCGAGCGGAGCAGCGGGCACCTCGACGCCGAGCGCGGCGAGCCGCTCGAGCGCGGCGTCCATGTCCGAGACCTCGAGGCATGCGTGCATCCCGCCGATCTCGTCGTGCCGGGGCGTCGTCGCGCGGCCGGGCGTCCGGTACTCGACGAGCTCCCAGACCGTGTTCCCGACGGGCAGGAACGCGACCTTGAAGTCCGCGCCCGGCACCTGGAACGTCGCGGCGACGTCGGCGCCGCTCGCCTCCGTGACGAGAGCGGGCTCGAGCCCGAACGCGTCCTTGTAGAACGCGAGCGCGCTGTCGAGGTTCGCAACGGTCACGCCGACGTGGTTCACGCCGGTGAGCCAGCTCACGTTCGTCATCGGAAGGAGAGCCCTCCGCCGTCGCGCATCGACGCGGGCCAGATGCCCTGCTTCCCGGGCGCGAGGATGCCGGTCGGATCGAGCGCGTCCTTGATCGTCTCGCAGAAGCGGCGATAGACGTGGTCGCCGAACGAGTACTGCGTCAGACGCGAGATCCATGAAGTCGAGATGCGCGCGGTACTCGCCGTATCCCTGCTTCGCCGCCTCCCGGACGAGGAGCTTGCACGTGTCGTACGCGCCGCGCACCTGCGCCTCGTTCTCCGTGTCGAAGATGACGAGCGTGACGTGGACGAAGCTGCGCGCGTTCGTCGGGATCAGCGCCGCCATGTAGTCGAGCCCCGCGCGCTCCTCGATCATCCCGCGCAGGAGGTCGCGTAGCGCGACCGCGTCCGTGCCGATGAGCGGCGCGACCGGCGAGAAGCCGATGTGTCCTCCCTTCTCGCCGCTGTACCAGCCGGTCATCTTGTTCAGCTCGAGGTTCGGGATCGCCGGCCTCGACCTGCTCGATCGGGTTCTCGATGCGGCCGAAGTCCTCGGGCGCGTACTTCGTCCCCCAGACCTCGGCGTCGGGGATCCGCTCGAACGCGTTCTTGATCTTCGCGAACCGGTGGTCGACGACGGCCTCGTCGCCGTAGAGGGCGAAGCGCATCATCCAGCGACCAACCTCGAGCTCGCGCGCCATCCGGTCGATCGCGTCGTCCGGCATCGGGCCGTCCCCGTCGTACCAGAGGCTCCGCTTCGAGAGCACCGCCGCGAACAGCGTCGCGTTGATGATCTGCGGAACCATCCTGATCGTCCCGTCGAGCGAGAGCCGCCGCAGCGTGTCGACGACGGCGGCGAGGTCGTCGTCCCGCCAGACACGGAGCCAAAGGGGCATGTAGACCTCGGGCTGCGGCATGAGCCACACGCCCATCTTCGTGACGATGCCGAAGTTGGACTGCATGAAGAGCTGATCCGGCGTCGGGCCGAGACCGCGCTTGTACACGTTCCACGCGCGGCTGCCGGGAAGCGCGCCCATGCCCGTGCGCATGACCTCGCCGTTTGCGAGCACGACCTCCATGCCGCACTGCGCGCTCATGTCGACGCCGTACGGCAGGTACGTGGCGCCGTGCTCGAGCGTGTTGCCGATGACGCTCCCCCAGCCGACGTCCGCCACCGAGAGCATGAGCTTGTGGCCGCCGGCCTGGATCGCCTCGTACAGGTCGAACCACCGCACACCGGGCTCGACGACGGCGAACCCGAGCTCCTCGTCGATCTCGAGCACCCGGTTCATCTGCCGCAGGCTCACGAGCACGGATCCCTTCACGCGCGGCGCGGGGCCGCCGTACCCGTTGTTGCGGCCCGCCGAGTGCGTCCAGAGAGGCACGCCGTGCCGACCGGCGATGCGGACGACCTCCTGCACCTCCTCCACCGTCGTCGGCAGGACGACCGCGGAGCCGGTGTACTCGTCCCACGACGCGTATTCGAACGGGTCGCGATACTCCTCCAGGTCATCCGGCGAGGTGAGCACGCGCTCGGCGCCGAGGAGCGACTCGAAGTCGCGGAGCGCCGACGCGAGGGCGTTTGCCGAAACGGTGACGCTCATCCCACGATCTCCTCTCGTGACGTGACCCCGGCGAGCAGCTCGGCGAGCTTCTCCGGCTGGGAGAAGAAGGGCGCATGGCTCGACGCGAGCTCGACGACGTGCTGAGCGCGCGGCGCGAACACGCCGCGCTGGACCTCGACCGGCATCGACTCGTCCTCGGTGCACACGACGTACGTCGACGGGATCTCGCGCCACGCGGCCGCGGACACCGGCTCGACGAAGGGGTCGCGCACCTGCGCGCGCCGGCGGCGGATCGCCTCTGTACGCGTATCCGGATCACAGTCGGCATAGCTCACGCGCGCCGCGTGCTCGGGATCGGGCAACGTGCGGCCGTCCTCGAGCACCGTGATCCACGGCGCAGGGCCGCCGGTGAGCATGAAGAGCGACTCGCCTTCCTCGGGCATGAACGCGCAGACGTAGACGAGGTGAACGACGTCGGAGCGCCCCGCCGCGGCCTGCGTGATCACCATGCCGCCGTACGAGTGGCCGCACACGACGAACGGGCCGGCCGCGCCGTCGAGCACCGCCTCGACGGCGGCCACATCGGCCGCGAGGCCGACGGGACTTGCCGGATCGCAGTCGACGGTCGGAAGGTCGACGGTCACCGCATGGACGCCGCGCTCCTCGAGGAGCGGGACCACGCGCTCCCACACCCAGCTCCCACCCCACGCACCGTGGACGAGGACGACGGTCGTCACCGGACGGGATACTCCCACGTCCCCAGCCCGTCTTGCAGCGCCGCGCCGGCGGCGAGGAGATCCCAGTCCGCGCCCGGCGCTCCGATGAGCGACACGCTCGTCGGCATGCCGCTGCGCGCGCCGATGCCGGACGGGAGCGCGACCACCGGAAAGCCGAGCCAGTTCCAGTAGTGCGTGAGCGATATCTCCGCGACGTCCGTGAACGGCGCGTCGTAGCCCGTGCCGCGTGCGTGCGCGACGATCGGCAGCGTCGGCTCCGCGATCGCATCGACGTCGTGCTCCGAGAACCACTCGATCCAGGCGGCCGTCAGCTCGCTGCGGCGCTCCTGGATCGCGACGTACTCGGCCGCCGCCATCGCGCGGGCCTCGCCATGCTCGAGAAAGCCCCGGATCGACGGCCGGTAGAGATCGCGACGGTCGTCGAACCGGCGGTGCCACGCGAGCATCTCGGCGCACGTCGTATCGAGGAACTCGCCACCGACGTCGAGCTCGACCGCCGGCGGCGGCTCGTCGACGACCGGAAGCAACGCGAGCGCGCGCTCGAACCCCTCGGCGACGTCAGGATCGAGGTCGCCGATCCGCGGCGAGACCGCCACGCGCCGCAGCGGCCGCCGTTCCGCCGGCGGACGCGCGCCGGCGAGCCCGGCGAGCAGCGGCTCGCAGTCGGCCACGGTTCGCGCCATCGGCCCGGCGTGGTCGAGCGACGGCGCGAGCGGGACGATGCCGCGGATCGAGACGAGGCCGCGCGTCGGCTTGATCGTCGACGTGCCGCACATCGCCGACGGGATCCGCAGCGAGCCCGCGGTATCCGTCCCCGTCGCGGCCGGCGTCGTGCGTGCGGCGAGCGCCGCGGCCGAGCCGCCGCTCGAGCCGCCCGGCGAGCGCGCGAGGTCCCACGGGTTGCCGACCTGGTCGGTCGTCCCGCCGGCCGCAAACTCGTGCGTGTGCAGATGACCGAGGAGGACCATCCCCTCCGCTGCGAGACGCGACCAGGCATCGCAGTCGCGCGCGGGAACCTCGTCGAGCAGGCGGCTCGACGCCGTCAGCGGCCGGCCGGCGACCGCATACAGATCCTTGAGCCCGATCGGGATCCCGCAGAGACGCGGCGCGTCGCCGCGCTCGAGCCGTTCGTCCGCGCGCGCCGCGGCAGCACGCGCGTCGTCCGCGTAGACGCGCACCCAGGCGTTTACCGACTGCGGATCGCCGTCGTGACTGTGCGTTCCGTCGCGTTCGCCGATGCGTGCGAGGCACGACTCGGTGAGCTCGCGCGACGACAGCGCACGGCGTGCGAGGAGGTCCGCCGCGTCCACCACGCCGAGATCGGCCGGCTCGCTCACGGCGCGTGGTATACACCCGACGGTGGAGATCGCGAGGGAGATCCGAAGCTGAGATGGCGGTGTCCGTCGAGGCAACGGTGCGCGACGCCACCTTCGACTTGTTCCGCCGGCGCGGCCTGACGACGCTCTTCGCCAACCCGGGATCCACGGAGGTGCCGTTCCTCGTCGGCCTTCCGGACGACCTCCGCTTCGTGCTCGGCCTGCACGAAGGCTCGGTGATCGGCCTCGCGACGGGGTACGCGATCGGAACCGGCCGGCCGGCGCTCGCCCTTCTGCACACGACTGCGGGACTCGGCAACGCGGTCGCCGCGCTCGCGACGGCGCGCGTGAACCGCGCACCGATCGTCGTCACGGTCGGCCAGCAGGATCGGCGCCATCTCGCGTACGAGCCGTTCCTCGCCGGGAAGCTCGCCGGGCTCGCGGGCGAGTATCCCGTGCGCGTCGAGCAGCCGGTCCGCGGGCAGGACGTCCCGGGCGCGATCGAGCGCGCGTACCACGCCGCCGAGACGAGCCGGGGGCCGGCGATCGTCATCGTGCCGATGGACGACTGGGAGGCCGAGGCCGACGACGCGCGAGAGCCCGCCGCGGTCACGGGCCCCGTCCTGCGTGCGACCGGGGTCGCCCCCGAGGACGTCGCGCCGCTCGTCGAGTTCCTCGACGCAGCCGAGGCGCCGGCGCTCGTGGTCGGCGCGGGCGCCGACCATCCGGAGACGTGGGCCGCGCTCGTCGACCTGGCGGAGCGGCTGAACGCGCCGGTGTTCCAGGAACCGTTCGGCGGCCGGCAGGGCTTCCCCGGCGAGCACCCGTTCTTCATGGGCGTCCTCCCCGCGGAGCGGCCGAGCCTGCGCGAGCGCCTCGCCCCGTACGACGCCGTGCTCGTCGTCGGCGCGCCCGCCTTCCGGCAGGCCACCTACGCGCCGGGCCGGCTCACGGAGGAAGCGACCCGCGTCGCCGTCCTCGGCGACGACCCGGAGGAGGTCCACCGCAGCGCCGCCGAGCTCGCCGTCATCGCACCGCTGCCCGCCGCCTGCCGCGAGCTCGCGAACCGGGTCGCCGCCCGCTCCGGGCCGCCGCCGCAGGCGCGGGAGTGGCCGGCCGCCCCGGCCCCGCCCGGCCCGGGCGAGCCCCTCACCGCGAGCCACGTGCTGGCCGCGCTCGCCGAGCGCCTGCCGCGGGATGCGATCGTGCTCGAGGAAGCGCCCGTCGACCGGCCCGAGCTGAACGCGCGGCTGCGAGCACGCGAGCCGCTCGGCTACCTGAGTGCGGCGCAGGGCGGGCTCGGCTTCGCCTTTCCCGGCGCGGCGGGCCTGCGGATGGCGCTCCCCGACCGGCCGATCGTCGCCGTCACCGGGGACGGAGCCGCCCTCTACTGCGTCCAGGCGCTCTGGACCGCGGTCCAGTACAAGATCGGCGCCGTCTACGTCGTCCTCGCGAACGGCGGCTACCGGATCATGGACCGCATCGCCGAGGCGCACGGCGGCGGCTCCTGGCCCTGGCCGAGCTTCGGAGAGCTCGAGCTCTCGGCCGTCGCGCGGTCGTTCGGCTGTCCGGCGCGGCGGATCGCGTCCCAGGACGAGCTCGCCGGGGCCCTCGACGAGATCGTCCCGACCCTGCGCACCCGCACGGAGCCGCTCCTCCTCGACGTCGAGATCTCGCCGACGTCGACGTACGACTACTGAGCTCCCGCGGCCTGCATGGGCCGGCGCCGGATCTGGACGTTGTTCTAATAAATGGAATGGTGTCTTGACAGGTGGTACTCCGCCCCGTAGCGTCGGCGCGTTGTTCCCATCTCCGGCATCCGGAGTCGACCTGCGGATGCTTTGCATGACCCCACCCTCGGCACAACGCGGTGCGACAGAAAGGGAGGAGCGGATGAAGTTTCGGAGGGCACTCACCGCATCGGCGCTCGGCGTCGCCATCACGGCGTCCGTCGTGCTCGTCATGAGCGGTGGCGCAAGCGCGACAGGCAATGTCGGATCCGGCACGGCGTCGGCCACGAAGAGCGTGTGCGGCCTCGGCAACGGCAAGAAGGCGACCGGAACGCCGATCAAGATCGACGGGCTCGACATGCTCATTCCGGGTGTCGACTTCACGACGATCGGCAAGGTGGCAGCCGCCTACTTCGCGTGCGTCAACGACAACGGCGGCATCAACGGCCGCCCGGTCAAGTACACGCTCTACACGGAGGCGCTCGACCCCAACCAGGAGAAGGCGCTCGCCAAGAAGATGATCGAGGGCGACAAGGCCGTCGGCATCGTCGGCAACACGAGCTTCGCCGAGTGCGGGACGAACTGGCGGTACTACAAGAGCAAGGGCTACATCGTCATCGGCGCAGGCGTTCAGGCGGAGTGCTACAGCACGCCGTCCTACGCCGAGGTGAACTCGGGCCCGCGCTACAGCAACGTCGGCGCGGCGCAGGCGCTCGTCAAGGCCGGCGCGAAGAAGCTGGCGATCGCATCGCCGGACACCATCTCGGCGTACGCGGACGGTGGCCCTGCCCTGGTGGCGCAGAAGGCCGGCATCCCGTCCAAGATCTTCCCGACCCACCTGCCCGTCACGGACGCTGCGTCGCAGCTGCTCCAGATGTACCAGTTCGCCGGTGACGGCGGCGCCATCCTGCTCGACTTCACCCCCGACACCGCGCCGGCCTTCATGAAGGCCGCCGAGGCGGCGGGCATCGTCGACAAGGTGATGTGGGGCTCGTCCACCCCGATCGCGAACACGTTCATGTCGAGCCAGTTCTCGCCCGCATTCGACGGGCACCTCTGGATCGACAACGAGTTCAGCAACGTCGACCCGACCGTCGGTCCGGACTCGGCGCTGATGTTCTCGGTGCTGAAGAAGTACGCACCGTCGATCGCCCCGCAGGCGTTCGCGCAGATGGGCTTCCTCGACGGTGAGTTCGCGACGCACGCCCTGCTCAGCATCAAGGGGCCGATCACCGCGAAGTCGTACAACGCGGCGGTCAAGGCGTTGAAGGACCAGAAGACGGACATCCTCTGCAAGCCGTGGTACGTCGGCAACCTCGCGTACCACATCCCGAACAACACGAACATCATCGTCGACTACAAGAACGGCAACGTCGTCGTTCGGTCCGGCTGCACCGCGTTCGGCGCAGTCGACAAGTCGATCTCCCAGACGCGTATCTGGGAGAAGAAGTACCACCTGAACGGCTAGAGAAGAGAGAACCGAATGACGATCAGGGCGTCCCGAGGCTTCGATGACTGACCTGCTCGCGCTGAGCATCTTCGGCGTGGACTGGCTGTTCCTGAAGCCGTTCATCGTGATCGGTCTCGCCTTCGGAGGCGTGTACGCGCTCTCCGGCGTGGGGCTGGTCGTGCTGTATCGGGCCACCGGCGTGCTGAACCTCGCGTTCGGCGCCATCGGCGCCGCGGGCGCCCTGATCGCCTACTACCTCCTGAATCACACGGGCTGCCCCCAGTGGCTCGCCTTCACCGTCTGCGTCCTCTTCGGCGGCGTCGTGAACCTCGCCTACGGGATGGTCTTCGGCCCCGCCTTCGCGCGTCGCGACCCGCTCGTGAAGATGATGGGGACGCTCGGCCTCGCACTCATCCTGCTCGGCATCATGGCCTGGCGGGCCCCGATCGGCGGCGCGTTCGCGCGCTTCCTGCCGCTGCCGAGCACGCAGCATTCCTACGACGTGTTCGGCACGAACGTGAACCTCACGCAGATCATCTCGATCGGAGTCGCGATCGTCATCACCGCGGCGGTGACGATCTTCCTGCGCGTGACGAAGCTCGGCACCGCGATGCGGGCGCTCGCGAACGACCGCGAGATCACCGCGACGCTCGGCGTGCCCATCCGGCGCGTCGAGGCGGCGGCGTGGTTCGGCTCCGGGCTCGTCTGCGGAGCGGCGGGGCTCGTGCTGCCCGATCTCCTCACGTCGCTCGACTACTCCGCGCTCACGTTCCTCGTCATCTCGGCCCTGGCCGCAGCGCTCATCGGGCGGCTGCGCTCGCTCTGGATGACGCTCGTCGGCGGGATGGCGGTCGGCCTGGCGCAGGCGGTCGCGAGCCCGTACGCGTCGATCTCCGCGTACCGTTCGTCGGCGCCGTTCGTCCTCGCCATCGTCGCGTTGCTGATCATGTCGAGAAAGCGCGTCGTCTCGATCGCGCGAACCGCGAACTGAGCTCGTGAACGCGACGGACGCACGGAGCACCACTGCAGCGGCAGCGCGCGCGCGGCTCCGGCTGGAGCCCTCCACCGCCGTCCGCGTTGCGGTGATCCTCGGTCTCTTCCTCTTCGCCGTGCTCGCCCTGCCCGCGCTGTTCGGCTCCGACTGGGTGACGACCTTCGCGAGCGTCTCGATCTACTCGATCGTCGCCCTCGGCTTCGGCATCCTCTACGGCCGCGTCGGCATGATCTCGCTCGGCCAGGTGGCGCTGCTCTCCGTCGGCTGCTGGATCGGCGCGCGGCTCGCGTATGCGACGTCGCTTCCCTTCCCGGTCCTGCTCCTCGTCACCGGCGCGATCACGTGCGCGATCGGCGTCCTCGTCGGACTCCCGTCGCTGCGGCTCTCCGGCCTCTACCTCGCACTCATCACGCTCATGTTCGCGGGTGCGGTGACGGTCGTGCTGGGGGTCATCGACTTCCCGAACGGCGGCGGCGGGTTCAAGGGGACGTCCGTCTCCAACACGCTCACGACGAGCAACCCGCCGGTGCGGCGTCCCTCGATGGCGGTCGGCGACACCGCCTTCTACCGATACATCGTCGTCGTCGCCGCGCTCATGTTCCTGCTCGCGCTCGTCCACGTCGCCGCGAAGCCGGGCCGCGCGTGGGCGTCGATCCGCGAGAGCGAGCCGGCGGCGCTCGCCGCAGGCGTGAACATCACGCTGTACAAGATGTGGGCGTTCGCGCTCGCGTCGTTCATGACCGGCGTCGCGGGCTGCCTGCTCGCATCCCAGGTGGGGACGCCGCGTGCGATCACGTTCCAGACGCAGGACTCGCTCACGCTGGCGGCGACGGCGCTCATCGGCGGCATCTTCAGCCTGTGGGGCGCAATCGTCGCCGGCGTCTTCAACCAGCTCCTGCCCTTCCTCTTCCAGGCGCAGTGGAAGATCAACTCGAACTTCCTCCTCATCATCTTCGGCATCGGACTGCTCCAGGTGCTCCTCACCGCGCCGGGCGGGCTCGCCGAGCAGTTCCCCAAGGACATGGCGAAGCTCGGACGGATGATCGTCCGCCGCGTCCGGTCGCTGACCGGCGGGAAGGCGGCGGCGTGATCGAGGTCAGCGGCCTCACCGTTCGCTTCGCGGGCGTCACCCCGATCGACGACATGAGCGTCGTCTTCCCGGGCGGAACATGCGGGCTCATCGGCCCGAACGGCGCCGGCAAGACGACGTTCTTCAACGTCCTGAGCGGATTCGTCAAGCCGGCCGCCGGCTCGATCGCGGCGTTCGGCGAAGACCTGCTCAAGATGGCCGACTTCCGCCGCGCGCGCTGGGGCCTGCGGCGCACGTTCCAGACGGAGATGGCGATCGAGAAGCTCTCCATCTTCGACAACGTCGCGATGATCCACGAGCATTCGGGCGCGAAGCGCTCCTCGCGCCGCGCGGACGTGGAGTCCGCGATCGAGTTCGTCGGGCTGACCGCCTCGCCGCGCGCGAAGGTGGGAGGCCTCGGCGCCCGGGAACGCCGCCTCGTCGAGGTCGCACGGGCAGTCGTCGGCCGGCCGCGCGTCATCCTGCTCGACGAGCCGGCCGCCGGACTTCCCGACGAGGAGACGGGCCATCTCAGCGCGGTGATCCAGAAGATTCCGGACACGTTCGGCGCGCTCGTCATCCTCGTCGACCACGACATGAGCCTCGTCCAGGCGTGCTGCCAGACGACCGCGGTCGTCGACTTCGGCAAGCTCATCGCCTCGGGGCCGACCGCGGACATCCTCCGCGACGAGCACGTCATGCGGGCGTACCTCGGAACCGAGACGAACCTGTGAGCGACATGGCGGCCGCCTCGCTCAAGATCGAGGACCTGCGCGTCTCGCGCGGCGGGCATCCCGTGCTGCACGGCATCTCGCTCGAGATCCCGGCCGGCGAGGTGACGACGCTGCTCGGCCCGAACGGCGCGGGCAAGTCGACGATGGTGCTCGCGGTCGGCGGCGTTCTCCGCACGTCCGGCGGCGGCGTGAGCCTGAACGGGACGAGCCTCGGCCGGATGCGGCCGGAGCAGATCCGCCAGGCCGGCGTCGCGATCGTGCCCGAGGGCCGGCGCCTTCTCCCCGACCTGACGGTCGAGGAGAACCTGCGCGTCGCCACGTATGCGCTCAGCAATGCCGATGCGAAGACCGGCATCGAATACGCGTGCAATCTCTTCCCGCATCTGGAGACGCGATGGAAGGCCGTCGCGCGCACGCTCTCGGGCGGGGAGCAGCAGATGGTCGTCCTCGCGCAGGCTCTCGCCTCGCGGCCGAAGTTCGTCCTCGTCGACGAGCTCTCGCTCGGGCTCGCGCCCGTGATCGTCCAGCGCCTCATTCCCGCGCTCGAGACGGCGGCGAAGGAGGGCGTCGGCGTGCTCCTCATCGAGCAGTTCGTCCACGTCGCGCTCGGGCTCGCGGAGACCGCGTACGTCATCGAGGGCGGGCGGATCGTCCATCACGGCACCGCCGCGGATCTCCGTGCGCACCCGGAGCGCCTCCATTCCGCCTACCTCCTCCGCGGACAGCGCGTCGACGTCGACGCGCTCACGGAGAGCGGCGAATGACGACGCTCGATCCGGCTCGCGCCGAGGCCGTCGAGGCGCTCTGCGAGCTGGTCGTTCCCGGCTCGAGCCGGATAGGCCCCGCCGTCTACATCGACGCCGCGCTGACGGGCATGCCGCCCGAGGTCCGGGAGTACGCGCTCCACGCCTTCGACACGCTCGCGCCGGCCGCAGCCGGCGGCGCGGACGCGCTCGCCGCACACGAGCGCACGCCGGAGTTCGCGCTCGTCCGCGCGCTCGCGATCGAGGCGTACTACAGCGACTTCGTCGCGCCGGGCCGCGACGCGCCCGGCGCGTACGCCGACATCGACTTCAACACACCGCTCGCCACGCGCATCCGCAAGGACTGGTCGTTCATGGGGATCGCGTGAAGAGCGAGTTCGACGTCGTCGTCGTCGGCTCGGGCGCCGGCGGAGGCGTCGTCGCCGGCGAGCTCGCGCAGCGCGGCCGCGACGTCCTCCTCCTCGAGGTCGGCAGCCACCACACCGCCGCGAGCTTCACCCGTTGGGAGGCGAAGGCGAATCACGACCTCTTCTGGCCGCTTCGGTTCGGGCACCTCCCGGACGGCGACGTCGTCACGTTCCTCGGCGGGCGCTGCGTCGGCGGCACGACGACGATCAACACGAAGGTCGCCCTACGCGCGGACGACCGCGACGTCGCGAAGTGGCACGCAGCCACTGGCCTCACGAACGGCGACGGCACGCCGTTCGCGGCTGCGGATCTCGCGCCGTACTACGCCCGCGTCGAGCAGGTTCTGGGCGTGCGCGAGCGGACCGACTGGCCGAAGAGCGTGCGTACGGTCGAGCCGGCGTTCCGCGCGCTCGGCGCGCCGCTCGAGGCGGTGCACGCGTACACGGATGCGAACTGCCAGAAGTGCGGCTCGTGCCTCCAGGGCTGCGCGACGAACGCCGGCAAGTCGACGATGAACACGTACATCGCCGACGCGCTCGCGCGCGGGATCCTCGAGCTGCGCGCGAATGCCTCGGTCGAGCGCGTCCTCGTCGAGAACTCACAGGCGGCCGGCGTCGAGTACGTCGACGCGAACGGCGACCGGCACACCGTGCGCGCGGGCGTCGTCGTCGTCGCGGCCGGCGCGCTCAACACGCCGCAGCTGCTCCACCGCTCCGGCCTCGGCAACCCGTCGATCGGCCGTCATCTCGGCCTGCATCCCGTGCGTCTCGTCTACGGGCTCTTCGACGAGCCGCAGGACGCGCACATGGTCTATCCGATCACCGCTCACTCGATGGCGCACCAGCATGACGAGGACGGCGGCTTCGTCATCGAGGCGACGACGATCCAGGATCCGATCGCCTTCGCGACGACGCTTCGCGACGAGCGCGGCCCGCTCTGGGGCCAGCGGCTCGTCGACGCCGTGCGTTCGTTCCGCCACTGGTCCGGCGTGCTCGCGATGGTGAGCGACGAGAACAACGCAGCCGTCGTCGTCGACGAGAACGGCGGCGAGCGCTTCGACGTCGACTTCCAGCCGGTCGAGCACGAGCGGCTCGACGCCGCCCTCGACTTCAGCCGGAAGGTGCTGGAGGCGGCGGGCGCGACCCGGGTGTGCTGGACGGGGCTCGCGTCGACTCACGTCCAGGGGAGCTGCCGGATGGGCGACGATCCCGCGCGTTCGGCGGTCGACCGCAACGGCGAGTCGCACGAGGTGCGGCGGCTCTTCGTCGGCGACGCGTCGCTCGTCCCGCGGACGCTGTCGGTGAACCCGTCGCTGACGATCATGGCGCTCGCCACACGCCTGGCGGAGCACCTCGACTCGGACCCGAGCGGATACCTCGCCGCATGAAGGCGGCGCTGCTCGGCGCATACCACCGGCCGCTCGAGCTGGTGGAACGGCCCGTTCCCGAGCCGCACGGCTTCCGCGACGTCGTCGTCCGGGTCGGCGGCGCAGGCGTCTGCGCGACCGACCTGCACGCCATCGACGGCCTCATGGAGCCGGCCGGCCTCAGGCCGCCGGTCGTGCTCGGGCACGAGAACGCGGGCTGGGTCCACGCCGTCGGAGACGGCGTCACGAGCGCAGCCGTCGGCGACGCCGTGCTCGTCTACCCGCCGTACACGTGCGGGCTCTGCGTCGCGTGCCGTCGCGGCGACGACATGCACTGCGTCCGGCACGGCTTCACCGGTCTCACGCGCGACGGAGGATTCGCCGAGTACGTGCTCGTCGACGAGCGGTCGCTGCTCGCGCTGCCTGCCGGCGTGACGCCGGCGGAGGTCGCACCGCACGCCGACGCGGGCGTCACCGCGTACCACGCCGTCAAGAAGCTCGTCCCGCTGCTCACGCCGGGCACGACGACCGCTCTCATCGGCGTCGGCGGCGTCGGTCACATCGCGCTCCAGCTCCTCCGCGTCCTCGGTGCAGGCACCGTGATCGCGATCGACACGGACGAGCGCCGGCGCCGGCTCGCGCGCGAGCTCGGCGCGCACGAGGTGCTCGGCGAGCAGGATGACCTCGCCGGCGCAGTCCGCGAGGCGACGAACGGCGCCGGTGCGGACGTCGTGCTCGACGTCGTCGGCACCCAGGGGACGCACGAGCTCGGCCTCGCGATGCTCGCGCGCCACGGCATGCTCTCGCTCGTCGGCTACGGCGGCACGATCGACGTTCCCTCGGTCGAGCTCGTGACGAACGAGCGGCAGATCGCCGGCAACCTCGTCGGCACGTGGATCGACCTCTGGGAGATCCTCCAGCTCCACGCGCGCGGAGACGTGACGCTCCGCACGGAGACGCATCCGCTCGAGGAGGTGAACGACGTGCTCGCGAGCCTGCGCGAGGGAGAGGTGACCGGCCGCGCCGTCCTCGTGCCGTGAGCCTCGTCGAAGGCAAGGCCGGTCTCGTCACCGGGGCAGCGAGCGGGATCGGCCGCGCGTGCGCGATCCGGCTCGCGCAGGAGGGCGGCGCCGTCGTCGTCTCCGACCTCGAGAGTGCGCGCGCCGGCGGCGAGGAGACCGTCGCGGCGATCGCCGGCGAGGGCGGCACGGCGGAGTTCTTCCCGTGCGACGTCGCCGTCGAGGAACAGCACGAGACCCTCGTCGCACGCGTCGTCGAGCGGCACGGCAGGCTCGACTTCGCGGTGAACAACGCGGGCATCGGCTTCCATGCACTCTTTGCGGACACCCCCACCGAGGACTTCGACCGCGTGATCGCCGTCAACCTGCGCGGGACGTTCCTCGGGATGAAGCACCAGATCCGGCAGATGCTCGCGAACGGCGGCGGCGCGATCGTGAACACGGCGTCGAACGCCGGCGTGCAGGCGGTCAAGTACCTCAGCGCATACACGGCGAGCAAGCACGGCATCGTCGGACTGACGAAGAACGCCGCCGTCGAGTACGCGAACGACGGCATCCGCGTGAACGCCGTCTGCCCCGCCGCCATCGAGACCGCGCTCGCGCAGGGGATCTCCGAGGAGCGGCGGCAGCAGATCATGTTCCCGCAGGCGTTGAAGCGCTTCGGCCGCCCGGAGGAGGTCGCCGCGGCGGTGGCGTGGCTCTGTTCCGACGAGGCGTCGTTCGTGACGGGCGTGCCGATGCCCGTCGACGCCGGCTCCCTCGCCTGGCTCGCGACAGTTGGTTAGGGGGAGACCATGACCTTGATCGTCGTGTCCTTGTCGCACTGGAGCGCGAACGCGTCCGGCAGGTCGGCGAGCGCGGCGCGATGCGTGACGAGCTCCTCGCCCACCGCCTTGCCCGATCGCAGGAGCGCGAGCGAGTCGGCGAAGTCCTCCGGCGTGACCATCGCGCCCGCGACGACATGGGCCTCCTTGTGAACGAGCACCATCGGGTCGATCGTCGCCTTCTCGTCGTACAGCGCGACGATCGTGACCGTCCCGCGCGGCCGGACGAGGTCGATCGAGCCCTGGATGAGCGCCGGCACCCCCGTGCACTCGAAGACGTGGTCGAGCTCGCGGCCGCCGAGGATCTCGCCGAGCTCGCCGACGCTGTCGAGCGTGACGACGCCGAGCTCGTCCGCCTTGCGGCGGCGGAGCTCCGCGAGGTCGATCCCGATCACCGGATCGACGCCCTTCGCACGCAGCACCTGTGCGACGTGGAGTCCGATCGTGCCGAGCCCGAAGACGAACGCGGTCTGCCCCGCGTGCGCGCCCGAGCGGCGGACGCAGTGCACCGCGACCGCGAGCGGCTCGACGGATGCGCCGTCCTCGAACGACAGCTCGTCGGGAAGCACGTGCGTGTTCACGCCGACGGTCGCGTTCGGGATGCGGACGCGGTCGGCGAACGCGCCGGGGATGCCGAACCCGATCCCCGTCTCGTGCATATGCTCGCAGAGATGACCGAGACCCTCGCGGCAGCGGCGGCACGCGCCGCACGGCTGGATCGGGATGCCGGTGACGCGATCGCCGACGGCGACGCCCGTGACGTGATCGCCGACGGCCACGACCTCGCCCGCGAACTCGTGCCCGAGCACTTGGCCGACCTCGACGAGCGCACCCTCGAGGTACGTGTGCAGGTCCGACCCGCAGATGCCGCACGCCTTCACCTCGAGCACGACGTCGCCCGAGCCCGCGACGGGCTCGGGGGCTTCTTCCACCGCGATCTGTCGTATGCCGCGATAGACGCCGACGCGCACGGCGCGAGCCTATGCGATGACCATCCGGCGGGCTAGCACCGGCGACGTGATGTGGACGCCGCCCGCGGACGTGCGCGAGCGGTCCAACCTCGGCCGCTACATGACGTGGCTCGAGGCCGAGCGCGGACTCGCCTTCGACGACTACGAGTCGCTCCACCGCTGGTCCGTCTCGGACCTCGAGGCGTTCTGGGGTTCGATCTGGGACTTCTTCGAGATCCAGGCGGACACGCCGTACGAGCGGGTGCTCGCATCCGATCGGATGCCTGGCGCGGAATGGTTCACCGGCGCGCGCCTCAACTATGCCGCGCACCTCGTCGGCAAGGACGAGGACGTCGACTCCGTCGCGGTCGTCGCGTACTCGCAGTCGCGCGAGCCGCGCGAGCTGACCTTCGGCGATCTCCGCGACCAGGTTGCGCGCGCACGCGCCGGGCTCCAGCGTCTCGGCGTCGGGCCGGGCGACCGCGTCGTCGCGTACCTGCCGAACATCCCGGAGGCGCTCGTCGCGTTCCTCGCCGCCGCGAGCCTCGGCGCCGTGTGGGCGATCTCGCCGCCCGAGTTCGGCGAGCGCAGCGTCCTCGACCGCCTCGGCCAGCTCGAGCCGACCGTCCTCCTCGCCGTCGCCGGCTACCGCTACGGCGACAAGCTCGTCGACCGCCACGCCCAGGTGGCCGCGATCCGCGCCGGCCTGCCGACGCTGCGGGCGGTCGTCGACGTGCCGTACGTCGGCGAGGCGCTTCCCGACACGGTCCCGTGGGCCGAGCTCGTCGCCGAGCCCGGGCCGCTCGTGTTCGACCCGGTGCCGTTCGCGCACCCGCTGTGCATCCTCTTCTCGTCCGGCACGACCGGCCTGCCGAAGCCGATCGTCCACGGGCACGGCGGCATCCTCGTCGAGCATCTGAAGAACCACGGGTTCAGCTGGGATCTCGGGCCGGGCGACCGCCTGCTCTGGTTCACGACGACCGCGTGGATGATGTGGAACGCGCTCGTCTCGACGCTGCTCCTGCGCGCGTCGATCGTGATGATCGACGGTAACCCGGCGTACCCCGATCTCTCCTTCCAGTGGCGGCTCGTCGAGGAGACGCGCGCGACGTTCTTCGGCCTCAGCCCGGCGTTCACGATGGCCTGCCGGAAAGACCTGCCCGACCCGGGGCGGCGCTTCGACCTCTCCTCGGTCCGCACCGTCTGCGAGGCCGGCTCGCCGCTGCCGACGGAAGGATACGAGTGGCTCTACGAGCAGTTCGGCAGCGAGCTGTTCCTCAACGTCGGCAGCGGCGGCACCGACGTGTGCACCGGCATGGTGCAGGGCTACCCGCTGCTGCCCGTCTACGCCGGAGAGATGTCCGGACGCTGCCTCGGCGTCGACACGGCGGCGTTCGATCTCGACGGGCACCCCGTCGTCGGCGAGCTCGGCGAGCTCGTCATCCGGCGGCCGATGCCGTCGATGCCCGTGGGCTTCTGGAACGACACGGACGGCTCCCGCTACCACGCCGCGTACTTCGAGCACTACCCCGGCGTATGGCGCCACGGAGACTGGATCCTCTTCACCGAGCGCGGCAGCTCGGTCATCACCGGACGCTCGGACGCGACGCTGAACCGCGGCGGCGTGCGCATGGGCACGAGCGAGCTGTACGGCGTCGTCGAGGAGTTCGACGAGGTGCTCGACAGCCTCGTCGTCCACCTGCAGGCGACGGACGAGCTCCTGCTCTTCGTCGTCCTGCGCGACGGCGTCGATCTCGGCGACGACCTCCGCACGCGGATCTCCGACGCACTCCGCAACGGATTGTCGCCCCGGCACCGGCCGGATGCGATCGTCGCCGTCGCGGCCATTCCGCGGACGATGACCGGCAAGAAGCTCGAGCTCCCGGTCAAGCGCATCCTCACCGGCACGCCCGTGGAGGACGTCGTCAGCCGCGACGCCCTCGTCGACCCGACCGCGATCGAACCCTTCGCCGCCTACGCGCGAGAGCGTGCGGCCCACCAGACCAAGGAGAACGGCAATGGCTGACAAGCCCGTCGTCGTCTACGGCGCGAGCGGCTTCTCGGGCCGCCTCATCGTCGAGTTTCTGCGCGAGTACAACGTGCCGTTCGTCGCCGCCGGCCGCGACAAGGCGCGGCTCGAGGAAGTGCTCGAGCGTGTTCCTGGCATCTCCACCGCGAACTACGACGTCGTGCAGGTCGGCCACTCGGTCGACGAGCTGACGAAGCTGCTGAAGGGATCGAAGGTCGTCTGCAACACCGTCGGCCCGTGCATCTACTACGGCGACACTGTCGTCGAGGCGGCGCTCGCAGCTGGCTGCCACTACATCGACACGGGCGGCGAGACGCCATGGGTGAAGCACGCGCGGGAGACGTGGCACGAGCGCTTCACCGCCGCGGGCCTGCTCGTCGCACCCGCGACCGCGTACATGTCGGCGACGGCGGAGGCGGCGGTGCGCGTCGCCCAGGAGCACGCGCCCGGCATCGACACGATCGAGGTGCTCTCGATGTTCATGGGCATGCCGACGTACGCCTCCACACAGACGATCTTCGGGCAGCTCCAGTGGGAGTCGATCTACCTGCACGAGAACGAGTACGTCGAGTGGCCGCCCGTGACGACGATCGAGGCGCTCATCCCCGGCGAGTTCCGCACGCGCCTCGCGCTGCCGTGGGGCGGGTTCCCGCACCCGGTCTGGTTCAAGGACGACCCGCACATCAACAACGTGATGGCGTTCGGCGGGCTGCTCGACCGCTCGCTCATGGAGAACGTCGTCGCAGGGCAGCGCGACTACCAGGAGAAGATCCGGCCGCTGCCCGCCGAGCAGCAGAAGGCGGTCCTCGCCGAGATCGCCGACTCGCTGCAGGCCGGGACGCCGCCGCGCGAGAACCGCAGACAGCAGCGCACGATCGACGTCGTCTCGGCGCGCGGCAGCCTCGACTCGATCCAGGTCGTCGTGCACGGCCAGGGCGCGTATCTGCAGACCGGGCTCATCCAGGCGTTCGCGGCGCACCACCTCGTGTTCCAGCCGCCGCACGCCGTCGGCTTCGCGTCGCCGTGCTCCGCGTTCGGACACCGCGAGCTGCTCGCGGCGCTCGACGCGTACGGCTTCGCGCGGTTGAAGATCGTCGGCTGATGGAGCAGCTGCACCACGCGCTCGTCCTCACCGACGATCTCGAGGGGACGCGGGCGTTCTACGTCGATGCGCTCGGCTTCACGGAGGACGCCGACCGGCCGGCGCTCCCGTTCAGCGGCTTCTGGCTCACGCTCGGCGGCGACGCCTGCGTCCACGTCGCCGACCGGCGCGAGTACGACGCCTTCATCGCGACGATGGGGCTCCGCCCGGCCGAGGGGAACCTCGATCACCTCGCGTTCCGCCGCACCGACCACGATCGTCTGGTCGCGCGGCTCGAGGCCGCGGGTGTCGAAGCCGTCCGGAACGAGGTTCCCGGCGCGTTCCGCCAGCTCTTCGTCACCGACCCGAACGGCGTCCGCATCGAGCTGAACGTCGAAGTGTGCACGGATGGTTAACGGCCACGTGGCGACTGTTCGCTGATTGCGAAGAGGCCCCGCAGCGGCGGCGGGACAATTCCCCCGTGGGTCGCCAGGGCTTGTTCTGCGACGGACCGTCGTCGGTGCCGCGGGCGGCTCGCGGGCTCGGTCTTCCTGCTCACTGTGAGATCTGAAGGAAGGAGGCTGGAACGCGCATGAGGCCCTCAAAGCGCAGGCCGCTCGGTCGCCTCGCGACCGCCCTGGTCCTGATGGCGGCCCTCGCCAGCGTGCTCGTCCCGGGTGCCCTGGGACGCGGCTCGGCGGGTGGCGGCTCGGTCACGAACTACCAGACGTACGTCGGCGGCAAGGCCGGCAAGGCCAACCCCAAGCTGTCGCCGGTCGTCATCGGCGCCATCAACACGCAGGGCGGCCAGGTGCTGGTCGGCCCGAACTGGACGAAGGGCGCTGAGCTCGCCGTCAAGTACGTGAACACGTATCTCGGCGGCGTCCAGGGGCATCCGGTCGTCCTCAGCGAGTGCTTCACGACGTCCGCGGAGGAGGACGGGACGAAGTGCGGCCAGAAGTTCGCGAACAACAAGAAGATCTCCGTCGTCGTGTTCGGCGCGGTCGCGGTCGGCAACCAGTCGTTCTACGCGGCGCTCGGCGGGAAGAAGCCGGTCGTCAGCGGCGTCGCACTCCTGCCCGTCGACGCGACGCAGAAGAACGAGTTCGCACTGTTCGGGACGAACGACTCGGTGCTCGGGCCGTGGGGCACGTTCGCGAAGACCCAGCTCCACGCGAAGACCGCTGCGGTCATCTACCCGCAGATCCCCGGCATCGACGTCGGCGCGAAGGTCGAGAAGACGAGCCTCGAGGATGCCGGCATCTCGACGAAGCTCGTCGGCTTCGACGCGAACTCCACCGACCTGACCGGCCCGCTGACCGCGGCCGGCGCGCAGTCGGCGGACATCGTCGTGCCGCAGGCCGACGCGGCGGACTGCGTCAACGTCGCGAAGACGCTCCAGACGCTCGGCGTGCCCGGCTCGAAGATCGTCTCGAACCCGCTCTGCCTGAGCGGCGTCGTGGCGCAGGGCCTCGGCGGCGACCTCGCGCCGTGGGTGTACGGCATCGCGTCGACGCTGGCCGGCGACAAGACCGACCCCGGCGCCGTCCCGTACAACAAGGCGATGGCCAAGCTCGGCCAGACCGCGCTCGCGCAGGACGCATGGGTGATCGTGTCGTGGGGCCAGATCCTCACGACCGTCAAGATGATGAATCAGGTCGGCGTCAAGAACCTCACGTCGGCGAAGCTGACGGCGGCGTTCCGCGGCTTCAAGGGCCCGCAGGCGCTCGGAGCTCCGAGCCTCCAGTGCGGGAAGTACAAGACCGAGCCCGCAGCCTGCAACGACCAGACGCAGTTCTTCCAGTACGAAGGCAAGGGCGTCTTCAAGCGGTTGACCGGCTGGCTCCGTCCGCCGAGCAACTTCACGCCCGAGGGCTGATAGCCAGGAGTCCCTCCCAGCGGGGCGGAGCGTAGGCTCCGCCCCGCCCGACGCATGGACTGGCACCAGATCTTGCTCTTCGCGATTCTCGGCCTCGGGGCCGGATCGCTCATCTCCGGCATCGCCATCGGCGTCGTCCTGACGTACCGGGGCTCGGGGATCATCAATCTCGCCACCGGCGCCGTGGCGATGCTCGGCGGCTACTCGTACTGGTCGCTGAAGAGCGGCGAGTACCACGGCTGGCACGCACCGACGGCGGTCGCGCTCTTCATCACGCTCGTCGTGCTCGTCGTCGTCGGCGTCCTCATCGAGTTCGTCGTCTACCGTCCGCTGCGAACGGCGTCGCCGCTCGCGAAGCTCGCCGCGTCGCTCGGCCTGCTCCTCGTCGCGCAGGCGTCGGTCTCGCTCGCGTTCGGCATCCAGACCGAGACGCAGCCGCCGGTGCTCCCGGGCGGCACGGTGCACGTGTTCGGCTCCGTCGTGCCGATCGACCGCTTCATCCTTCCGGGCATCGTCCTGTTCGCGACGCTCGCCCTGTCGATCTTCTTCAAGGTGAGCCGCTTCGGGCTCGCGACGCGGGCGGCGTCCGAGAACGAGGTCGGCGCGATGCTCATCGGCCTCTCGCCGAACCAGCTCGCCCTCGTGAACACACTGCTCGCGACCGTCACCGCGGGCGGCCTCGGCGTGCTTGCGGCGTCGATCACGGAGCTCGACCCGACCGCGCTCCCACTCCAGGTCGTGCCGGCGCTGACGGCCGCGCTCTTCGCACGCTTCACGTCGTTCTGGGTGGCGGCGCTCGTCGGCCTCGGGATCGGGATGCTCGAGAACATCCTCTACTACCTCCAGACGTTCAGCTGGTTCCCGACCGACAACGGTGTCGCGATGCCGGGGATCCAGCCGCTCCTCGTCTTCGTCCTCATGATCGTCGCGATGTTCGTGCGCGGCACGAGCCTGCCGACGCGCGGCGAGCTCGTCGACCGGCGCCTCCCGCTCGCGCCGCGCGCGGAGCATCTGCTGCGCACGGCCGGGATCGGCGTCGCCGCCGCCGTCGTTGCGCTCATCGTGCTCCCGTACGACTTCCGCCAGGCGTTGATCACGTCGCTCCTCGCCGCGATCATGTGCCTCTCGCTCGTGGTCATCACGGGCTTCGTCGGCCAGATCTCGATCGTTCAGCTCGCACTCGCCGGTATCTCCGGCTTCCTCATCTCGCACCTCGCCGTCGACCACGGCGTCGGCTTCCCGTGGGGGATGCTGATCGGCGCATGCGGCGCGACGGTGTTCGGCCTGGGCATCGCCGTCTCCGCGCTGCGCGTGCGCGGCGTCAGTCTCGCCGTCGTCACGCTCGCCGGCGCCGTCGCGATCGAGCAGTTCGTCTTCCTCAGTACGACGTGGGGCGGCGGCAGCTCGAGCTCGCCCGTGCCCGAGCCGAAGATCTTCGGCCTCGACCTCGGCCCGTACGGCCCCTTCAAGGGCGTGGACGGGAAGGTGCCGAGCCCCGTCTTCGGCTTCTTCGTCCTCGCGATGCTCGTGCTCCTCGGGCTGTTCGTCGCGAACGCGCGCCGCTCGACGCTCGGGCAGCGCATGCTCGCCGTCCGCTCGAACGAGCGCGCGGCCGCAGCCGCGGGCATCAACGTCCGCAACGTCAAGCTCGCCGCGTTCGGCATCAGCGCGTTCATCGCGGGAGTCGCGGGCGCGCTGTACGGCTACAACTTCAGCTCGGTCACGGTGACGCGCTTCTCGGCGCTGACCGCCCTCAGCCTCATCGCGTTCGCGTACGTCGGCGGGATCACCATGGTCGCCGGGACGCTCTTCGCGGGCCTCATCTCGGTCGAGGGCCTCTTCCCGTACGCGCTCGAGAAGTGGTTCGGGATCTCGGGCAACTGGGCGCTCCTCTTCGGCGGCATCGCGCTGATCGCGACGCTCATCCAGAACCCCGACGGCATCGCGGGGGCGATGCACCGGAAACGGGTCGCGCGGAAGGAGCGGCGCGGGCCGCGCCGCCGCGTCGTCCTTCTCGGCGGGCGGGAACCGTGAGGCGCCTCCTTGACACCGCGGCCCGGGCGGCCGTAGCGTTCCATCCCTGTTGTACGGCGTATGACGCTGCTGATCGACACGGCGACGGTGCCGGCCGCCGAGCGGCTGGGCTTCTGGCTGGAATCGTCCGTCGACGCGTACCTGCCGGTGCAGGTCCGGAGCGCGAAGCGAGGAGTTCGAAGCCCGCATGTGGGGCTACGACCTCGGGCTCGCTCAGCCTCTTCCGGATCGCCGCCGAGGCGAACACGATGATCCGGACGTCGCGGGCGATCGCGTCGGCGGATCCCGAGTGCGTCCACCTCTCCGTCGTCCTGCGCGGGCAGCTGAACGCGGCGCAGGAGGGACGGACCGGCGTCGCGCGCGCGGGAGACGTCATCAGCTACGAGACGTCGCACCCGGTCATCTTCCGCGCGGACCAGCCGTTCGAGTCGCTCGTCGTCCGCGTGCCGCGGAAGATGCTCGGCAAGCACGCGGCGCAGATCGCCAACTCGACCGCGCTCGGGATCTCCGGCAACGACGGATTCCCGCGTGCAGCGGTCGCGTTCTTCCGCTCGCTCGCGGGCGCGTCTCGAGGACGGCACGCATCAGCGCCGGCGACGCGCCGAACATCGTCGACGCCGTGCTCGACCTCGTCCGCGGGCTCTACTCCGGCCCGGCACGGACAGCCCGATCCCAAGCCGCCTCCGCTCGCGCGCCGAGATCCTCCTCAACGTGCAGTCGTACATCGAGGCCAACCTCGGCGATCCCGACCTCGACCCCGTGCGGATCGCGCGCGCGAGCTTCATCTCCACGCGCTACCTGCACAAGCTCTTCGAGGCCGAGGGCACGAGCGTGTGCACCTGGATCCGCACCTCCCGCCTCGAGCGCTGCCGGCGCGACCTGCTCGATCCCGCGCTCGTGCACCAGTCGATCATCTCGATCGCCACGCGCTGGGGCATTCCCGGCCCGCAGCACTTCAGCCGCCTGTTCCGGTCCGCGTACGGGTGCTCGCCGAGCGACGTCCGCCGCGCCGCTGCCGGCACCTGATCCCGGAACGGGAGCGGCGGCGTGAGCGCCGTGCTGTGCGCCTCCGGCGTCTCGGTCAGCTTCGGCGGCGTGCACGCCGTCGTCGACGTCGACCTCGAGGTCGGCGAGGGCCGCCTCGTCGGGCTCATCGGCCCGAACGGAGCCGGCAAGACGACGTTCATCGACGCGATCACCGGCTTCGTCCGCTCGAGCGGGCGCGTCGAGCTCGACGGCACCGACCTCACCGGGCTGCCCGCCGCACCGGCGCGCGCAGCTCGGGCTCGCGCGCACGTGGCAGTCGATCGAGCTGTTCGACGACCTCACCGTGCGCGAGAACCTCCTCGTCGCCGCGCACCGCCCGTCCGTGTGGGAGCTCATCCGGGAGACGGTCACGCCGCCGGACCGCGGCGACGGGCGAGATCGCCGCCGCGCTCGAGCTGCTCGGGCTCGAGCCGGTCGCGGACGAGCTGCCGCACGAGCTCTCGCAGGGCGCAGCGCAAGCTCGTCGGGATCGCGCGCGCGCTCGTCGCGAAGCCGCGGCTCGTCTGCCTCGACGAGCCCGCGGCCGGGCTCGACACGAACGAGAGCGAGGAGCTCGGCCGGCGGCTGCGGCGGCTCGTCGACGGCGGCCAGTCGATGCTGCTCGTCGACCACGACATGGGCCTCGTGCTCGGGATCTGCGACGAGATCGTCGTGCTCGAGTTCGGCGAGGTGATCGCGCGCGGCGAGCCGGACGTCGTCCGCCGCAACCCGCGCGTGATCGCCGCGTACCTCGGCAGTGCGGCCGGCCGCGGCTCGACGGAGGCGGAGCATGGCTGACCGTCCTCGCGCTCGAGGGGCTGACGGCCGGCTACGACGAGGCGCCGGTGATCCGCGACCTCGGCCTCACCGTCGGCCGCGGGCGAGGTCGTCGCGCTGCTCGGGCCGAACGGCGCGGGCAAGACGACGACGCTGCGCGCGATCTCCGGGATCGTGAAGCCGATGGCCGGCCGCGTCGTCTTCGACGGCGACGACCTCGCGCGCATCGTCGCCGAGCGCGCGCGCCCGGCGCGGGATCGCCCACGTGCCCGAGGGGCGCGGCCTCTTCTTCGGCCTCACGGTCGCCGAGCACTTCCGCCTCAGCCACCGCAGCGAGCGGATCGACGAGGCGCTCGCGTACGAGTACTTCCCGAAGCTGCGCGACCTCCGCGGGCGGCGCGCCGGCCTCCTCTCGGGCGGCGAGCAGCAGATGCTCGCGGTCGCGCGCGCGCTCGCACGGCGGCCGCGCCTCCTGCTCCTCGACGAGCTGAGCCTCGGGCTCGCGCCGGTGATCGTCGAGTGGCTGCTGCCGGTCGTGCGCGCAGTTCGCGCAGGAGCGCGACTGCGCCGTGCTGCTCGTCGAGCAGCACGTGCACCTCGCGCTCGAGGTCGCCGACCGCGGCTACGTGCTCTCGCACGGCGAGATCGTCCTCGCACGACGTGGCGGCGAAGCTGCGCGCGGACCGGCAGCTGCTCGTCGCGAGCTACCTCGGTGAACGAGCCCAGATCGACAGCGAACCGGACAAGGGAGGATGAAGGTGAGCCATCGGAGTCTCGAAGACGTGCTCGCGGCGGCGCAGAGCCCGGTCGAGCTGCTGCGCAACTCGCAGGCCGGCCCGAACGTCTATCCCGGCGTGCCGGCGGAGTTCACGAACTGGCGCGACGAGCAGCAGGCCTGGCAGCGCACCTGCGTCCTCTTCAACCAGTCGTACCACATGGCCGATCTCGCGGTCGAAGGCCCCGACGCGGTCAAGCTGCTGTCGCATCTCGCGCGTGAACAGCTTCGACGGCTTCGGCGTCGACAAGGCGAAGCACTTCGTGCCGTGCACGCCCGACGGGCTACGTGATCGGCGACGTGATCCTCTTCGCGCTCGCGGAGCGCTCGTTCAACCTCGTCGGCCGCGCGCCGGCGCTGAACTGGATCACGTACCACGCGGAGACGGGCGGCTACGACGTGAAGGTCGAGCTCGACCAGCGCACCGCGCTGCGCACCGACGGGCGGCGCAAGTCGTACCGCTTCCAGGTGCAGGGCCCGAACGCGATGAAGGTGATCGAGAAGGCGCTCGGCGCGACGCCGCCGGAGCTGAAGTTCTTCCGCATGACGACGGTGACGATCGCGGGCAAGACCGTGCGCGCGCTCCGTCACGGCATGGCCGGCCAGCCGGGCTGGGAGCTCTTCGGCCCGTGGGACGACGAGGCGGCCGGTGCGCGAGGCGCTCGTCGAGCGCCGGCGAGGAGTTCGGGCTGCGCCAGGTCGGCGGACGCGCGTACTCGTCGAACACGCTCGAGTCCGGCTGGATCCCGTCGCCGCTGCCGGCGGTGTACTCGGGCGACAGCCTGAAGGCGTACCGCGAATGGCTGCCGGCAGCCGGCTACGAGGCGCGGCGTCGATCGGCGGCAGCTTCGTCTCCGCCGAGATCGAGGACTACTACTTCACGCCCTGGGATCTCGGCTACGGGAACTTCGTGAAGTTCGACCACGACTTCATCGGCCGCGACGCGCTCGAGCAGATGGCGGACGGCGACCACCGCAAGAAGGTCACGCTCGCGCTCGACGACGAGGACGTCACGCGCGTCGATCGGCACGATGTTCCAGCAAGACGGGCCGCGCGAAGTTCGTCGACTGGCCGTCGGCGGTCTACTCGATGCATCCGTTCGACCGCGTCACCGTCGACGGCGAGACGGTCGGCGTCTCGACGTGGATCGGCTACAGCGCCAACGAGGGGAAGATGCTCACGCTCGCGGTGCTCGACGCGGAGTACGCCGAGCCCGGCACCGAGGTGACGTTCGTGTGGGGCGAGGAGAACGGCGGCACGGCGAAGCCGACCGTCGAGCGGCACGAGCAGATCGAGCTCCGCGCGATCGTCAGTCCGGTGCCGTACGTCGAGACGGTGCGGCAGCGAGTACGCGCCGGGCGGCTGGCGGGCAGTGAGCGCATGACCGCCTTCCCCGACTCCCACCGCGACCTGCTCGATGCCCAGGTCGCGACGCTCGCGACGATCGACCGCGCGGGCCTCCCGCAGCTGACGGAGGTGTGGTTCCTCCACGACGACGGCGAGGTCAAGCTCTCGCTCAACACGTCGCGGCACAAGACGCGGAACCTCGCGGCCCGGCAGGAGTGCAGCCTCCTCATCCTCGACCTCGCGGGGCCGCACCGGTACCTCGAGGTGCGCGGCCGGGCGCGGATCGAGCGGGACGACGACTACGCGTTCGCGGACAAGGTCGGCGCGAAGTACGGCGGCGCCGACCTGCGCGCGCACGACCGTCCGGGCGAGTCGCGCGTGGTCGTCACCGTCGAGCCGGTGAGGATCCACGCGGTGGATATGTCCGCGGCCTAGACGGCGCAGCTCCGCCGCCGCGAGCGGCGCCTTGCCGAGGATCATGTCCGCGGCCTTCTCGGCGATCATCATCGTCGGCGCGTGCGTGTTCGAGCGCGTGATCGTCGGCATGACGGACGCGTCGACGACGCGCAGGCCCTCGATCCCGTAGACGCGGAGCTCGGGGTCGACCACTGTCGCCGATCGCGCACGTCGACGTCGGGTGGTAGACGGGCTGCCCGTTCTTCCGGCCCCAGGCGAGGATGTCCTGCGTCGGAGTCGGAGGCCGGCACGCTGAACGGCTCCTTCATGACCGCCTGGAGCACGGGCTGCGCCCGCCACCTCGAGCGCGAGGCGCGTGCCGGCGACGAACGTCGCGCGGTCCTCCTCGGTCGTGAGGAAGTTGCAGAGCACGCGCGGCTTCGAGTCCGCCATCGGCGTGCGGAGCATGACGCGTGCCGCGCGCGGTCGGCTTCACGAGCACCGGCCCGAACACGTAGCCGTGGTCGTGCGGCGCCGTGAGGCCCTCGTCGTAGAAGAGCGACGGGGAGAAGTGGAACTCGACGTCCGGCGCCGGCAGATCGGGCCGCGTGCGGAAGAAGCCGCCCGCCTCCGGGCAGGTTCGAGCTGAGCGGCCCGCGGCCCTCGGCGTGCAGGAGCTCGAAGTTCTCGGGCGTGAAGATGGCCGAAGAGCGCGGGCACGGTGCTGATGTAGTTGAGGTTCGCCATCGCGTGGTCCTGGAGGTTGCGGCCCACCGGGAGCTGCCTCGCGCACCGGGATGCCGAACGGCGCGAGCTCCTCCTCGCAGGCCGATGCCCGAGAGCATCAGGAGCACCGGCGACTGGTACGCGCCCGCCGAGAGGATCACCTCGCGCTCGGCGCGGACGGTCTCGCGCACGCCGCGGTGCACGAGATCGACGCCGACGGCGCGGTCGCCGTCGAAGACGATGCGCTCGACGTAGACGCTGTCGCGCACCTCGAGGTTCGGCCGCTCGAGCGCCGGCTGGAGGTACGCGTCCGCCGTGCTGCAGCGGAAGCCGCCGCGCTGCGTGAGCTGGAACCGGCCGACGCCGTCCTGCACCGCGCCGTTCAGGTCGGGGTTCGCCGGGTGGCCGGCCTGGACGGCCGCGTCGAGCATCAGGTCGACGAGCGGGTGCATCGAGCGGCTGTCGGAGACGGTCTGCGGGCCGCCGACGCCGTGGTACGCGTCCTCGCCGCGCTCGTTGTCCTCGCCGCGCTTGAAGTACGGGAGGACCTCGTCGTAGCTCCAGCCCGTCCGCGCCGCCCGCGGCCCAGTCGTCGTAGTCGAGCCGGTTGCCGCGGAGGTAGATCATCGCGTTGATCGAGCTGCAGCCGCCGATCATGCGGCCGCGCGGCAGGTACAGCCGGCGGCTCGTCGAGGCCGGGCTCCTCGTCGCCGGTCAGATCCCAGTCGAGGCCCGACTTGAACATGATCGGGAACATCGCCGGCACATGGATCTCCGGCGCCGTGTCGGGGCCGCCGGCCTCCAGCACGAGGACGTCGACGTCGGGATCCTCGGTCAGCCGCGCGGCGAGCACGCGAGCCCGCCGATCCCGCTCCGACGATGACGTAGTCAGCCGCCATCGCGCACCTCCGTCGAGTTGCATGCAGCCTACTCGGGCGATGCCCGCATTTCCAAGGGTGACCGACTCCCCTAGACGCGAAATGCATGCAAGCGTTAGGTTCTCCTGACCTATGGGTCATGAAGACGTGATCGGCCTGTACTGGACGATCTCCGGCCCGGTCGAGGTCCACGTCGGGCGCGAGTGGAGCCTCTTCGACCTGCGCGACCGCTGCGCGCACGCGGCCCGGGTCGGGCTTCGCCGGGATCGGGATCTGGCACGCCGATCTCGAGCACATGCTCGAGGACCCGCATCGCTCGCCGACATCGCGCGCCGTCTTCGACGAGTACGGCCTGCGCGACCTCGAGCTCGAGTTCCTCGGCGACTGGTTCCTCGACCCGGGCGACGAGCGCCGCGTGGCCGCCGACAAGACGCGCGCAGCTCGTGTTCGCGGCCGCGGAGGTCCTCCCCGTGCACCACATCAAGGTCGGCAACCTCGCCGGCACGCCGTGCGAGCTGCCGCGGCTCGATCGAGGCGTACGGCGAGCTCTGCGCGGACGCGGCGACGCACACGGACGCGAAGATCGTCTACGAGTTCATGCCGTACGACGCGGTCGTGAACACGCTCGACATCGCGCTCGCAGCTCGTCGAGGGCGCGAACGCGCCGAACGGCGGGCTCGCGATCGACACGCTGGCACCTCGGCAAGCTCAACCTCGAGCCCGACGACCTGCGCCGCATCCCGCCGCGCTGGATCTCGTGGGTCGAGCTGAGCGACGGCCCGTTCGGCATCGCCGAGGAATGGCTCGACGAGGTGATCAACCGCCGGAAGCTGCCGGGCGAGGGCGACTTCCCGCATCCGCGACTACATCCGCGTCCTCCGCGAGCTCGGCTACGACGGGCCGTGGGGCGTCGAGGTCCTCTCCGAGGAGCTCGCGCAACCTGCCCGATCGACGAGATCTTCGACCGTGCCTACGACGCGACGAGCGCGCAGCTCGCCGTCGACTGAAAGGAGCACGCGTGTCCGAGCACGGACTGAGCAACGAGCGCCTGATCTGGATGCTCACGCAGATGCTGCGGATCCGCGAGTTCGAGGAGCGCGTGAAGGGAACGTTCGAGGAGCATCCCGGCGTGATCCGCGGGCACACGCACCTCGCCGACGGCGCCGAGGCGTCGATCGTCGGGGCGCTCGCCGCGCTCGGCCCCGACGACCAGATCCTGGCGACGTACCGCTGCCACGGCTACCCGATCGCGCTCGGCACCGACACGAAGGCGATGATGGCCGAGATCTACGGCCGCGAAGGACGGGCTCTGCGGCGGCTACGGCGGCTCGATGCACCTCGTCGACGTGTCGCGCGGCTTCCTCGGCACGTCGGGCATCGTCGGCGCAGGGCATCCCGCACGCGACCGGCGCGGCCTACGCCGCGCAGATCCGCCGGCAAGGGCCAGGTCGTGCTCTCAGCTTCTTCGGCGACGGCGCGTCGAAGCAGGGCGCGTTCCACGAGTCGCTGAACATCGCGTCGCTGTGGAAGCTGCCCATCGTCTTCATCATGGAGAACAACAACTACAACGTCGTCACGCGCGTCGAGCAGGAGGACGCGAACGCAGCGGCCGGCGAGCCGCTCGCGGTGAAGGCGAAGGCGTTACTCGATGCCGGGCGTCACCGTCGACGGCGGCGATCCGCTCGCCGTCTACGACGACGGTGCGGAGGCGGTCGACCGCGCGCGCTCCGGCGAAGGCCCGACGCTCGTCGAGTCGCTCGTCTACCGGCTGAGCGCGCACGGCAACATCATCGCGCCGCCCGGCGTGCCGCTCCACTACCCCGAGCACGAGGCGGTCACCGTCTTCGGGAACAAGGAGGAGTACGAGGCGGCGCTGCGCGGCGATCCCGTGCCGCGCTTCCGCGCGACGGCTCGTCACCGACGGCACGCTCACCGCCGGAGCAGGCCGACGAGATCGCGGCGTCGGTGAAGGCGGAGATGCAGGCAGCGGTCGACTTCGGGCTCGCGAGCCCGCTTCCCGGCGGCCGAGGAAGCCGTCAAGTACGTCTACGCCTAAGGAGGGCGGCGACTATGGCAACGCACGAGCTTCCGTACATCGCCGCAATCGAAGAGGCGATCCGCGAGGAGATGGAGCGCGACGAGATCGGTCCTCTACTTCGGGCAGAACATCGCGACGCACGAGAACGACCCGTTCCTCAAGCAGTTCGGCGCCGACCGCGTGCGCGTCACGCCGATCTCCGAGACGGCCGAGATCGGCATGGCGATCGGGCGCGGCGCTCGCCGGCTACCGGCCGGTCGTCGAGCTCTACATGGCCGAGTTCATGCTCGTCGCGATGGACCAGGTCGTGAACGAGGCGAACCGCTTCCACTACATGAGCAAGGGCCAGGTGAAGGTGCCGCTCGTGCTCAAGGCCGGCTACGGCTTCACCGCCGGCTGGGCGGGCCAGCACACCGGGACGATCTACGGCGATGTTCATGGGCGTCCCCGGGCTCAAGGTCGCCGTGCCGTCGACCGCCGCCGACGCGAAGGGCCTGATGACGACGGCGATCCGCGACGACAACCCCGTCGCGTACTTCCACCACTACCTGCTGACGCTCGAGCACGGCGACGTGCCCGACGGCGAGTACGCGGTGCCGTTCGGCGAAGGCCGACGTCCGCCGCGAGGGCGGCGACGTCACGATCGTCGCGATCGGCTGGATGGTCGACCGCGCGCTCGCGGCGGCCGAGCAGCTCGCCGCGAGCGGGATCGAGGCCGAGGTGATCGACCCGCGCACGCTCGCGCCGCTCGACACGGACACGATCCTGCGCTCGGTGGCGAAGACCGGCCGGCTCGTCGTCGTCGACCAGTCGACGCGGCACGGCTCGGCCGCCGCGGTGATCGCGGCCGAGGTCGCGTCGGAGGCGTTCGGCTCGCTGAAGGCGCCCGTCAAGCTCGTGACCGCGCTCGACGCGACGGTGCCGTACAGCGCAGCCGATGGAGGAGTACCTCATGCCGAACGAGGCGAAGATCGTCGACGCGGTGCAGCAGGTGCTCGGCGCGCGCCCGTGCCGGCTAGTGAGACGAGGAGGGCCTCGGCCTCCTCCGCACGATGTGGCGCATCCGCGTGTTCGAGGAGCGCGTGGGTGCGCTCGACGCGCGCGAACGAGGTGCACGGGCTCGTGCACCTCAGCATCGGGCAGGAGGGCGTCGCCGCCGGCGTGTGCGGCGCGCTGCGCGACGACGACGCCGTGTACTGCAACCATCGCGCGCACGGCCACGCGATCGCGAAGGGCGCGCCGCTCGAGCGCGTGATGGCCGAGCTGATGGGCCGCGACGGCGGCCTGTGCCGCGGGCTCGGGCGGCTCGATGCACCTCGTCGACGTCGAGCACGGATTCCTCGGCGCGACGGGCGTCGTCGGCGGCAACGTCCCGCTCGCGCTCGGCAGCGCGCTCGCGGCGCGGCTCGCCGGCGGCGACCAGGTCGCGGTCGTCTTCTTCGGCGACGGCGCCGTCCAGAGCGGCATCTTCGTCGAGTCGGTGAACCTCGCGACGCTGTGGCAGCTGCCGGTGATCCTCGTCTGCGAGAACAACGGCTTCGCGGAGTTCACGCCGCGCTCGGCGCACACGAACGTCGAGCGCGTCAGCGACGTCGTCGCGCCGTACGGCCTCGAGCGCGAGACGGTGGACGGCAACGACGTCGTCGCCGTGCGCGACGACGTTCGACGCGCTTCCTCGCACGCGGCGCGCGACGGCGGCGGACCGTTCCTGCTCGAGTGCCTCACGCATCGCCTGCGCGGCCACTACGAAGGCGACCCGCAGCACTACCGGCAGGCGCTCGCCGCCGAGGAGTGGCAGGAGCTCGACCCGATCCTGCGCCTGCAGCGGCTGCTCGGGGTCGACGGCGCGGAGCTCGAGGCGGAAGCGCGGGCCGAGGTCGACGCCGCCGTAGCGAGCCGCGCGCGAGAGCCCGTATCCCGCCGCCGTCGCTCACGACGGAGCTGGTGTACGCGCGATGCACGACGTATCTCGAGGCGATCACGTCGACGCTCGCCGCGCGCGATGCGCGACGACCCGCGCGTGCTCGTCATCGG
This sequence comes from uncultured Actinomycetes bacterium, assembly GCA_963802685.1. Classification (GTDB taxonomy): domain Bacteria; phylum Actinomycetota; class Thermoleophilia; order Gaiellales; family Gaiellaceae; genus Palsa-739. The sequence continues at coordinate 147,825 of CAWDJG010000006.1, read as the reverse complement.
CGAGGACGTCGCCGAGGGCGGGCCGTGGGGCGCGACCGCCGGGCTCGCCGAGGAGTTCGGCGCCGAGCGCGTGCGCAACACGCCGATCAGCGAGGCGGCGATCGCCGGGGTCGCGATCGGCGCGGCGCAGTCGGGGCTGCGGCCGGTGATCGAGATCATGTTCATCGACTTCGTCACGCTCGCGCTCGACCAGCTCGTGAACCAGGCGGCGAAGGCGCACTTCATGTCGGGCGGCCAGCTGCACCGTGCCGATGGTCCTGCGCACGCAGGGCGGCGCCGGCCAGCGCGGAGGCGCGCAGCACTCGCAGAGCCTCGAGGCGTGGCTCACGCACGTGCCGGGGCTGAAGGTCGCGATGCCGAGCACGGCGGCCGACGTGGCAGGCCTCCTCGCGAGCGCGATCGCCGACCCGAACCCGGTCGTCGTCGTCGAGAACAAGACGCTCTACTTCCGCCGCGAGGAGCTGCCGGCGAAGCGCGAGCCGGTGCCGCTCGGCCGCGCGCGCGTGGCGAAGGCCGGCCGCGACGTGACCGTCGTCGCGCTCTCGCGGCTCGTGCCCGAGGCGCTCGCCGCCGCGGACGAGCTCGCCGCAGACGGAATCGACGTCGAGGTGATCGACCCGCGCACGCTCGTCCCGCTCGACCTCGAAACGATCGTCGACTCGGTCGCTCGCACGCACCGGCTCGTCGTCGCGCACGAGGCCGTCGAGCACGGCGGCTTCGGCGCCGAGATCGCCGCGCTCGTGCAGGCCGCGGCATTCGACGAGCTCGACGCGCCCGTCGCGCGGGTGGGCGCGCCGTTCACGCCGATCCCGTTCAGCCCGCCGCTCGAGGACGCGTACCTCCCCGGCCGGGCGGACGTCGTCGCAGCCGTGCGGTCGGTGCTCGTGATGAGCGCTTCGAGCGCCGCGAGGAGCGGTTCGTAATCGGGCTCGTGCGTGATCTCGCTCACGACCTGCGCGTACGTGACGACGTCGCTCGCGTCGACGACGAACACCGCGCGCGCGAGCAGCTGCGTCTCCTGCACGAGCAGCCCCCAGCTGTTGCCGAACGAGCGCGACTTGTAGTCGGAGAGCGAGTGCATGTTCGCGACGCCCTCCACCCCGCACCAGCGCGCCTGCGCGAACGGCAGGTCGACGCTGATCGTGTACGCCGCGACGGCGTCGCCCAGCCCGCCGATGCGTTCGTTGAGCGTCTTCGTCTCGCGCGAGCACACGGGTGTGTCGAGCGACGGGACGGCGCTGATGAGCCGCGGCTTCAGCGGCAGGTCGGGCCACGTCACCGGGAACATCCCGCGGTCGGACGCGTAGCCGTGCACGACGAAGTCGCGCGCCTGCTCGCCCGGAGCCGGCGGCTCGCCGACGAGGTGGAGCGTGTTGCCGAGGAACGAGATGGTCGCCATGGCGGGAGAGTCTATTGACGACGTTCGCGGTGCTCGGGCTGGGTGAGGCAGGCGGGAGGCTCGCGGCGCGACCTCGAGGCGGCGGGCGTCGACGTGCGCGGCTTCGACCCCGCGGTCGCGAACGGCGTCGCCGACGCGCGCGACGCCGTGTTCGACCGCGACGTCGTGCTCTCGTTCACGTCGGCCGCGGCGGCTGCGGCGGCGCTGTCGAGCGCACTCCCGGCGCTGCGCGCGGACGCCGTGTACGCGGACGTGAACACGGCGGGGCCGGCGCTCAAGCGCGAGCTGGCCGCGATCGTCGGCGCGCGCTTCGCGGACGTCGCGCTCCTCGGCCCCGTGCCCGCGCGCGGCCTCGCCACTCCGGCGCTCGCGTCGGGCCCTCGGCCAGGCGTTCGCGGACGATGCTCACCCCGCTCGGGATGCCGGTCGCAGGTCGTCTCGGACCGGCCCGGCGACGCCGCGGCGCTCAAGCTCGTGCGCTCGGTGTTCATGAAGGGGGTCGCGGCCGCCGCTCCTCGAGAGCGCGGACGCGGCGGAGGCGCTCGGCGAGCGCGACTGGCTCGACGACGAGATCGCCGGCGTGATCGGCCGCGCCGCTCCTCGAGCGCCTCGTCGAGGGGAGCCGCACGCATGCGGTGCGGCGCGTCGAGGAGATGGACGCGGCCTGCGAGCTGCTGCGTCGAGCTCGGCGTCGACCCGCGCGTCGCCACGGCGAGCCGCGAGATTCTGCGGATCTTAGAGTAGGCCGGGAGGCACGACGCACCGAGCGATAAGGCGCGCGACTCGTCCGCGGCGCGTACGACCTGCACGTGCACATCGGTCCCGACCTGCCGAAGCGCGTCATCGACGACCTGTCGCTCGCATCCGCTGCCGCGAGCTCGGCCTCGCCGGCTTCGCGCTGAAGTCGCACTACACCTCGACCGCCGAACGCGCCCGGTCGTCTCGAAGGTCGTGCCCCGGACGTGCGCGTCGCTCGGGAGCGATGACGCTGAACCAGGCGTCGGCGGGCTGAACCCGCTCGCGGTCGAGATCGCCGCGCGCGAGGGCGCGCGCATCGTCTGGATGCCGACGTTCGACTCGAAGCGCCGAGACGGCCGGCCGCACCGAGCCGAAGCCCGGCGACACGTGCCGCAGTGGGCGAAGTTCCAGCACGAGCTGCGCGCGCTCGGTCTCGGCGTCGAAACGGTCGAGGTGACCGATGCCGAAGGCGCCGTTCCTGCCCGCGACGCGTGACGTGTTGCGCACGATCGCGCGGCACGACCTCGTGCTCGCGACCGCGCACCTGTCGCACGACGACGCGGTCGCGGTCGTCGACGCCGCCTTCGCGGAAGGCGTGAAGACCGTCGTGATCACGCATCCCGAGTTCACCTCGCAGCAGTTTCTCGATCGAAGAGCAGGTCGCGTTCGTCGAGAAGGGGTGCCTGATCGAGCGGTGCCTGAGCACGCCGTGGAGCAACAAGACGACGTTCGAGCACGTCTTCGAGGGCGTCCGAGCGGTCGGTCTCGAGCACAACTTCTTCTCGAGCGATTTCGGCAATCCCGACTACCCCGCCGTCGAGGACGGGCTCGCGCTCTGGGCGGACAAGCTCCTCGAGGCGGGCTTCGAGGAGGACGAGGTACAGCTGATGATCGTCGAGGGATCGAGAAAGGTGGCGGGATGAGGCTGCTCGTCATCGGCGCGCACTCCGCCGACTTCGTGTGGCGCGCCGGCGGCGCGATCGCGGTGACGACCGCGAACGGCGGCGCCGCACGTGTCGTCGCGCTCTCGTACGGCGAGCGCGGCGAGTCGGGCGAGCTCTGGAAGGAGCCGGGCCAGACCGAAGAGCGCGTGAAGGAGATCCGCCACGGCGAGGCCGAGCGCGCCGCCGGGCATCTCGGCGCGGAGTTCGTCGGCGCTCGATCTCGGCGACTACCCGCTCGACGTCGATCGCGCGGGTCTCGACCGCATCGTCGAGCAGATCCGCGACTTCAAGCCGGACGTGGTCGTGACGCACACCGACAAGGATCCGTTCAATCCCGATCACGCGCGTCGCGTACTTTGCGGTCGAGCGGGCGCGCGGTCTCGCCGCAGGGCGCGGGCGTGGCGAGCGCGTTCGAGACGATCACGCCGCCTGCGCTCTACACTTCGAGCCGCACCAGCCGGAGCTGTGCAACTTCATGCCGACGACGTTCGTCGACATCACGCCCGTGATCGAGCAGAAGGAGGCGGCGATGGCCGAGATGAAGGCGCAGTCGTACCTCCGGAAGTACTACGGACAGCGCGCTGAGCAGCGCGGCAATCACGCGCGGCGCTCGTCGGGCAACGACGCCGTGAAGTTCGCCGAGGCGTTCCAGCGCCATACGCCCGAGACGCGGAGCGAGCTGTGAACGAGCTGGCCGAGCTGGGAAGCGCGACCGTGCACGAGGCGGGCGCGCGCTGCCCGGTGATCGACCTGGATCTGGTCCAGGTGATCCCCGGCTCGCGCGCGGCCGGCCCGGCGCGCACGGTGCGCTGCGGCCAGGGCGACAACCTGATGGTGCACGCGGCGATCGCCGAAGCTCGAGCCGGGGGAGGTGCTCGTGCTGACGATGCCCGAGCCGGCGCCGGTGCGCGCTTGATCGGCGAGCTGCTTGCGACGCAGGCGAAGGGACGCGGCATCGCTGCGATCCTCGTCGACGCGTCGGTGCGCGACGTCGAGGAGTTGCGCGAGCTCGGGCTGCCGGTGTGGGCGCACTGGGTCCGCGTGACCGGCGCCGAGAAGAAGGTGCCGGGGACGATCGGCGAGCCGGTCGTCGTCGGCGGCGCGACCATCCGTCAGGGCGACGTCGTCGTGCTGGACACCGACGGCGCGACCGTCGTGCCGCACGAGCGCGTCGACGAGGTGCTCGAGGCGGCGCGCGAGCGGCTCGAACGCGAGCGGGTGAAGCGCGAGAAGCTCGAGGCGGGCGCGCTCTCGTACGACCTCGACAACCTGCGCGCGCTCGTCGAGCAGTGAACGACCTCGCTCGCATCGGGCACGCGGAGCTGCTGACGCCGAAGCCGGAGGAGAGCCTCGCGTTCTTCGTCGACGTCCTCGGCATGGAGATCGAGGCGCGCGAGGGCCAGTCCGTCTACCTGCGCGGCTGGGGCGACTACCTCCGCTACAGCCTGAAGCTGACCGAGTCGCCGCAGGCGGGGATGGGTCACCTGGCGTTTCGCGCCTCGAGCCAGGACGCGCTCGAGCGGACGGTCGGCACCGTCGAGGCGACGGGCCACGGCATCGGCTGGACGGACGGCGACGTCGGACACGGCCCGGCGTACCGCTTCCACGACCCTGACGGTCACGTCTTCGAGCTCTACTACGAGGCCGAGCGCTATGTCGCGCCCGACCATCTGAAGCCGGCCTGGCGCAACCAGCCGCAGAGCTACACCGGCCGCGGCGGCGGGTGTGAAGCGTCTCGACCACGTGAATCTGCTCGCCGCGAACGTTCGGGCGAACCGCGAGTTCTGCGTCGACACGCTCGGCTACCGCCTGCACGAGCGGATCGAGCTCGACGACGGGACGGAGACCGGCGCCTGGATGAGCCTCTCGATCGCCGCCCACGAGCTCATCTACACGAGCGACTTCTACGGCGCGCACGGCCGGCTCCATCACCTCGCCTTCTGGGTCGACACCCGTGAGGAGTGCCTGCGGGCCGCCGACCTGTTCGTCGACAACGGCGTCTATATCGAGGCTGCGCCCTCGAAGCACGCGATCGCAGCCGGCTTCTTCCTCTACGCGCTCGAGCCGGGCGGGAACCGGATCGAGGTCACGACGGGCGGCTACTTCGTCTTCGATCCCGACTTCGAGCCGATCACCTGGACGGCCGAGGAGCGCGCCCGCGGCCAGTTCTGGGGCGTCAAGACGATCGAGAGCTTCCACAAGTACGGCACGCCCGACGTGGGCGTAGTGCATGCAATCGGAAGCGCTGGTTTCGCCGCAGGGAACCGGGGTCGCTGCCGTAGACGATCGCTCAAATTGCATGCAAAGATGCGAAGTCCATGGCGACGGAGTCACCGGAGCTCGCAGACGGCGAAGGCCACGCTCGGCGTCCGCGAGCTCGTGCTCGAAGGCGTGCTCACGCCGGGCGAGCGCGTCCCGGAGATCGGCCTCGCCGAGCGCCTCGGCGTCTCGCGGACGCCGCTTCGGATCGCGCTCTCGACGCTCGCGCACGAAGGGCCTGCTCGAGCCGCTCGAAGAGCGGCGGGTTCGTCGTCCGCTCCTTCACGCGCGAGGACATCGCCGACGCGATCGAGCTGCGCGGCGTCCTCGAGGGCACCGCCGCGCGCTTCGCCGCCGAGCGGCTCCAGTCGCCCGAGGAGCTCGACGGCCTCGTCGAGACGACGGCCAAGCTCGACGACGTCGATGGCCGAGCTCTCGCCCGAGTCGTTCCCGCGCTACGTGCAGCTCAACGACGTCTTCCATCAGACACGCTGGTCGAGCTCGCGAAGAGCGGCACGCTCGCGCGCGCGATCGCGACACGTCGTCGCGCTGCCGTTCGCGCAGCCGAGCGCCCTGCTCTCGTCGCAGGCGCGTGCTGCCGCGCTCGCGCGAGATCCTCGTCGTCGCGCAGCATCAGCACCGCGTGCTGATCGAGGCGCATCCGCGAGGGGCACGGCGCTCGCGCGGAGGAGATCGCGCGCGAGCACGCGCGCCTCGCCAAGCTCAACCTCGAGCTCGTGCTCGAGAACCACGACGCGCTCGCGCGCTGCACGGCGCGCCACTTCTTCGCAGAGTCGTCTAGCAATCAGGAGGCAGCCAGAGGAATGAACCTCGAGGACAAGATCGACGCGGCCGGCAGCCCCGTCGAGCTCGCCCGTAACTCGCAGATCGGGCCGTACGTCTACCCGGCCGTTCCCGCGCGAGTTCAGCAACTGGCGCGAGGAGCAGGTCGCGTGGCGCGAGACGTCCGCGCTGTTCGACCAGTCGCACCACATGACCGACCTCTACATCGAGGGGCCGGACGTGATCAGCTGCTCTCCGACATCGGCGTCAACACGTTCAACGAACTTCGCCGTCGAACAAGGCGAAGCAGTTCGTCGCGTGCAACTACGACGGCTACGTCATCGGCGACGCGATCCTCTTCTTCCTCGACGAGAACCGGTCTCGCTCGTCGGCCGTCCGTCCGCGCACAACTGGGTGCAGTTCCACGCCGAGACCGGCGACTACGACGTCGAGCTCTTCCGCGACGAGCGCACCGCGGTCAACCCGACCGGCGGACGGAAGCTGTATCGCTTCCAGGTGCAGGGCCCGACCGCGCTCGACGTGCTCGAAGGCGGCGCACGGCAGCGAGCTGCCCGAGATCAAGTTCTTCAACATGGGCGAGCTGACGATCGGCGGCCGCACCGTGCGCGCGCTGCATCACGGCATGTCCGGCGCTCCCGGCATGGAGCTGTTCGGGCCGTGGGACGAGCGCGACGAGGTCGAGGCCGCGCATCGTCGAGGCGGGCCGGGAGTTCGGCCTGCGCCAGGTCGGCGCGCGCGTGTACGCGACGAACACGCTCGAGTCGGGCTGGATCCCGTGCCCGCTCCCGGCCGTGTTCACCGGCGACGACATGAAGGCGTACCGCGAGTGGCTGCCCGCGAACGGCTACGAGGCGACGGGCTCGCTCGGCGGCAGCCTCACCTCCGACGACATCGAGGACTACTACCTGACGCCGTGGGATCTCGGGTACGGCGGCTTCGTCAGCTACGACCACGACTTCATCGGGCGCGACGCGCTCGAGGCGATCGACGAGCCGACACGGCGCAAGGTGACGCTCGCGTGGAACGGCGAGGACGTCGCCGAGGCGATCGGCACGCTCTTCCAGAAGGACGACCCGGCGGCGAAGTACATCGACATCCCGCTGTCGAACTACTCGACGTGGCCGAACGACCGGCTGATGCACGGCGACCACGAGGTCGGCGTGTCGACGTTCTCCGGCTACAGCTACAACGAGCGGTCGTACCTCTCGCTCGGCGTCGTCGACAACGACGTCGAGATCGGCAACGAGATGACGCTCGTCTGGGGCGAGGAGAACGGCGCGCATCCGACGAAGCCCGTCGTCGAGCCGCACGTCCAGGTGGAGATCCGGGCGATCGTCAGCCCGTGCCCGTACAGCGACGTGGCGCGCACGACGTACGCGGAGGGCTGGCGCACCAAGGCCGCGGTCTGACCACGCTGCGCGAGCAGCTTCGCAGGCCCCGGCTCCTTCGTCGTCGCGGCGGAGCTCGTCACCAGCCGGGGCCTGCTCACCGCCGCGAGCGGTCGAGCGGTGCTGGAGATCGGCCGCGAGCTGGCGGCCGATCCGCGGATCGACGTCCTCTCGATCACGGACAACCCCGGCGGGCACGCGATGCTCGCGCCCGACGTGCTCGGCACCGACCTCGTCGGTCGCGGCCAGGAGGTGATCATCCACCTCTCCTGCAAGGACTGGAATCGCAACGCGCTCGAGAGCCGCGGGTGGCAGCTCAGCTCCGGCGGCTTCCACAACGTCCTCGCGCTCTCGGGCGACTATCCCGTGACCGGCCACGAGGGCCTCGCCGCGCCGGTGTTCGACATCGACTCGGTCGGGCTGCTGAGCCTGTTCTCGGCGATGAACGACGGCCTGCCGGACGAGCATGCGGCGGGCCGGCGCCTCGACCGGACGGACTTCTTCCTCGGCTGCGTCGTCACGAACCACAAGCTGCACGAGCGGGAGGTGATGCCGCAGCTGTTCAAGCTGCGGAAGAAGGTCGAGGCCGGCGCGCGCTTCGTCGTGAAGCAGATCGGCTGGAACGTGCGCAAGGACGACGAGCTCGTGCGCTGGATCCGGCGCGAGGAGCTGCCGCTGAAGGCGCTCGCGAACGTCTACCTCCTCTCGCGCTCGGCAGCGCGGCACTTCCACCGCGGCGGCATTCCCGGCGTCGTCGTCAGCGACGCACTGCTCGAGCTCGTCGAGCGCTACGGCGCGGGCGAGGACAAGGGGCGCGCGTTCTTCGTCGAGCTCGCGGCGAAGCACGTCGCCGTCGCGCGCGGGCTCGGCTACGACGGCGTCTACCTCGGCGGCCACATGCCGGCGGCGACGTTCGCCGAGATCCTCGACACCGCGGCGACGTACGCAGGAGACGACTGGCGCGCGCTCGGCCGCGAGATCTGCTTCGGCGTCGACGGCGAGTTCTACCTCTTCGAGCAGGATGCGGACACCGGGCTCGCGACGGAGACTCTGAACCCCGCGTACGTCGAGTCGAAGCGGCGGCGGCGCACCGACCTCCGCGTCCCGCTCACGTATCGCGTCAGCCGGAAGATCCACGGTGCGGTCTTCGACCCGCACGCGCCGCTCTTCCCGGCCGCGCGCGCGGTCTACGGCGCCGCCGAGCGGTCACGGCCGGTGTCGAGCTCGCTGCACCTCCTCGAGCAGGCGGTGAAGGTGCCGATGTTCCACTGCCAGCGACTGCGGAGACTGCTCGCTCCCCGACATCGCGTACGTGTGCCCCGAGTCGATGTGCGCGAAGAACCAGCGCAACGGCCCGTGCGGCGGGACGCGCGACGGCCTGTGCGAGGTCTACGACACGGAGTGCATCTGGTCGCAGGCGTACGAGCGGCTCAAGGCCTACGGCGAGGAGGAGTCGATGCTCGCCGGCCCGACGGTGGTCAAGGACAACGCGCTCCGCGCGACGAGCGCCTGGGCGAACGCGTTCCTCGGCCGCGACCACAACGCGAGGAGGAACCACGGGTGATCGCGTTCAGGCGTTCAGGGAGCGGCGCTGCCGGCGAGCCACGCGGCTCCGCGCCGGTAGAGATCCTCGACCTCCGGTCCGGTCAGGCCGGGCATATCCGGCTTGACCGTGTATCCGATGCGCGTCTGGAGGTAGGCGAGGTGCCGGTATCCCACCGGGAAGCGGTCGAGGAGCTCGCGGTCGAGCTCCGGCACGCTGCCCGGGGCGACCGGGTCGATCCGGTCCTGCTCGTAGATCGGCTGCCGCTCGACGATGCCCCAACGGCCGTCCCGGCGCTCGACGAAGTCGTAGAAGCGGCCGGTGCACACGACGTCGCACTCCACGCCCTCGACCGGGGCGCGCTGGGAGATCGTCATCTTCACCTGGGATACCGCCCGGTCGCCGGCGACGTCGACCGTATGGCCGCCGAGGAAGTGCAGGATCCGGACGCCGCGCTCGAAGCCGGCGATGCTCGCCGCGATGAACTCCTCCACCGTCCCCTGCGTCCACGTCGCGTTCATCCGGCCGGGCGGGTGCCAGACGGTCCGGAAGCGGTCCCACACGCGCGCGTCTCTATAGAGGACCCAGTTCTCGACGAGCTCCCGGATGGCCAGACGGTCGGCGAGCTCGGGCGTCATCCGCGGGATCTTATGCACGCGGTGGACGTTGTTCGCACCCGCACCGAAGCGATAGGCTCGCGCCCGTGAGTGCGCTCGGCAATCGCGTCCTACGCAAGGAGGACACGCGGTTCCTCACCGGCAAGGGGCTGTACGTCGAGAACCTGCCGCTCGAGGACGCGCTCAACGTCACGTTCGTCCGCTCCCCGTTCGCGCACGCGCGGATCTCGGGCATCGACGCCTCGGCCGCCACCGACCTGCCCAACGTGCAGGTGCTGACCGCCGCCGACGTCGACGTCGGCCCGTTCGGGCCGCCGCCGCTCCCCGGCCTCGAGCGCGGCATGGCGCGGCCGCTCGTAGCGAAGGACGTCGTCGCGCTTCGTCGGCGAGATCGTCGCGATCGTCGTCAGCCGGACCGCACGTCGGGCGTCGACGCGGCCGAGCTCGTCATGGTCGACTACGACCCGCTGCCGGTGGTCGCGTCCGCGACCGAAGCCGTGAAGGACGAGACGCCTCGCTCTTCCCCGAGGTCGGGACGAACGTCGCCGGCCGCTGCGGCTCGCCCGAGCACGACGAGAAGCTCTTCGACGGGTGCGACGTCGTCGTCTCGGGCACGCTCGTCAGCCAGCGCATGGCGCCGTGCCCGCTCGAGCCGCGCTCGGCGGCGGCGGTGCGCGGCGCGGACGGACGGCTCACCGCGTGGCTGTCGACGCAGACGCCGCACCAGGACCGGCTCGGGATCGCCGGCACGCTCGGCCTCGAGCCCGACCAGATCCGCGTCGTCAGCCCGCGACGTCGGCGGCGGCTTCGGCGCGAAGCTGCTGAGCGTCGGAGGAGATCCTCATCGCGTGGCTGGCGCTGCCGCCTCGGCCGCCCCGTCCGCTGGACCGAGACGCGGAGCGAGAGCATGGTCGCCCTCCACCACGGCCGCGCGCAGCAGCTCGACTTCACGCTCGGCGGCACGCGCGACGGCAAGCTGCTCGCCTACAAGCTCGGACATCCTCGCCGGACGGCGGCGCATACCCCGTGCTCGGCTGCGTTCCTGCCGCACCTGACGGCGCTGATGTCGAGCGCCGTGTACGCCATCCCGCGGATCGAGGTCGAGGGGTGCTCGGTCGTGACGAACACGACGCCGATCACGTCGTTCCGCGGCGCGGGCCGGCCGGAGGCGACGCAGACGATCGAGCGCGCGGTCGACCTGTTCGCCGCCGAGATCGGCATGGACCCGGTCGAGGTCGCGGCGCCGGAACCTCATCCCGAACGACGCCTTCCCGTACACGACCGCGTCCGGCGCGACGTACGACTCCGGCGACTACGAGCGCGCGCTCGACCTCGTGCTCGACGCGGCGGGCTCGACGAGCTGCGCGCGGAGCAGGCGCCGCCGGCGCGCGCACGGCGGTCCGCTCGCAGCTCGGCATCGGCGTCAGCGGCTACATCGAGATCACGAACCCGGTCGCCGAGACGGAGTACGGCGAGGTGGAGATCCTCGCCGACGGCAGCGCGATCGCCCGCAGCGGATCGTCGCGCACGGCCAGGGCCACGAGACGACGTTCGCGCAGATCGTCTCCGACCGGCTCGGCCTGCCGATCGAGAAGATCAGCGTCCTCGAGGGCGACACCGACGAGATCGCCGAAGGGGACGGGCACGTACGGATCGAAGTCGACGCAGATCGGCGGCAGCGGCCGTGCGGCTCGCCGCCGACGAGGTCGTCGAGCAGGCGAGGACGCTCGCGGCCGCGACCTCGGCTGCGACGTCGACGCTCGACCCCGCCGGCTGGGCCGATCTCGCCGGGCGCGCGGCGGCCGCCGGCAGGCTCGGCGAGCTGAAGGCCGCGCACGAGTTCCAGTCGCCGCCGACGTTCCCGTTCGGCGCGCACGTCGCCGTCGTCGAGGTCGACGTCGAGACGGGACGGGTCGAGCTGCAGCGGCTCGTCGCCGTCGACGACGGCGGCACGATCGTCAATCCCGTCATCGTCGAGGGCCAGGTGCACGGCGGCGTCGCGACCGGCATCGCGCAGGCGCTGTACGAGTCCGTACGTCTACGACGAGGACGGCACGCCGCTCACGACGCACGTTCGTCGGCTACGCGTTCCCTCCGCCGCCGACATGCCGTCGTTCGAGGTCGTCGAGATGGAGACGCCGACGCCGCACAACCCACTCGGCGCGAAGGGGATCGGCGAGTCCGGAACCATGGGTGCGACGCCGGCCGTGCAGAGCGCCGTCATCGACGCGCTCGCCCCGTACGGCGTCCGTCACGTCGACATGCCCGTCAACGGCGAGAACGTGTGGCGCGCACTCCAGGAGGCCAAGGCATGACGAAGATCGCGGTCACGGTCAACGGCGACCGGCACGAGGCCGACGTCGAGCCGCGCCAGCTGCTCGCCTACTTCCTGCGCGAGACGCTCGGGCTGAAGGGAACGAACGTCGGGTGCGACACGTCGTCGTGCGGCGCGTGCACGGTGCTTGCTCGACGGCGTGTCCGTCAAGTCCTGCACGGTGCTCGCCGTGCAGGCCGACGGGTGCGAGGTGACGACGATCGAGGGGCTCGCGCACGAACGGCGAGCTGCACCCTGTGCAGCAGGCGTTCCACGAGCAGCACGCGCTGCAGTGCGGCTACTGCACGCCGGGCTTCGTGCTGGCGACCGTGTCGCTGCTGCAGGAGAACCCGAACCCGTCCGAGGAGGAGATCCGCCACGGGCTCGAGGGCAACCTCTGCCGCTGCACCGGCTACCACAACATCGTCAAAGCGGTGCAGGCCGCAGCGCGAGGCGAGCGCATGATTCCCGCCGGCTTCGAGTACCGTCGCGCCGGCTCCGTCGACGAGGCCGTCGAGCTGCTCGGCGGAGACGAGGACGCGAAGCTCCTCGCCGGCGGCCACTCGCTGCATCCCGCTCATGCGCCTGCGCTTCGCGCGGCCGTCGCTCCTCGTCGACGTCGGACGGATCGACCACCTGCGCTATGTGCGCGCGGACGGCGACGTGATCGCGATCGGCGCGCTCACGCGCCACTCCGAGCTCGCGCGGAGCACGGTGCTCATCGAGCACTGCACGCTCCTCGCGGATGCCGCCGCGCAGATCGGCGACCCCCAGGTCCGCCACCGCGGCACCATCGGCGGCTCCGTCGCCCACGGCGACCCGGCTTCCGACCTTCCCACCATCCTGCTCGCGCTCGACGCCGACCTCGTCACGCGCGGGCCGGCCGGCGAGCGGACGATCCCCGCGGCGCACTTCTTCGCCGGCATGTTCGAGACCGCGCTCGGCCACGCGGAGATGCTGACCGAGATCCGGGTGCCCGTCGTCCCGGCCGGCACGTACGTCAAGTTCGTGCGCCGATCGCAGGACTGGGCGACGGTCGGCGTCGCAGCCGCCCGCGTCGGCGACCGGGTGCAGATCGGCCTGACGAGCATGGGGGCCACCCCGCTCCGGGCGCACGGCGCCGAGGAGGCGCTCGCCGGCGGCGCATCGGCAGCCGAGGCCGCCGCGCGGGCCGCCGAGGGAACCTCGCCGCCGAGCGACGTGAGCGGTACCGCCGAGTACCGGGCCCACATCGCGGAGGTGCTCGTCCGCCGCGCCCTCGAGCGCCTCTAGCGAGCCCGGAGCCGGGCCTCGTTGCCCGGATAGCGAGACGCTGTTCTAATAGGTGGCATGACGTCGCTGAACGGCTCCTATTCCCAGTCCCTCGAGCGCGGCCTCGCTCTCCTGTCGGCGTTTCGCACCGGCCGGCCGCTGATCGGGGTGAGCGAGCTCGGCCGCGATGTCGGCCTCAGCCGCTCGACGACCCATCGCTACGTCGCCACCCTCTGCGCACTCGGCTACCTCCAGCAGGACCCCGACACGAAGAAGTACCGCCTCGGGCCGCGCGTCCTCGATCTCGGCTTCTCCGCCATCAACTCGATGGAGCTCCGCGAAGTCGCCGGGCCGCACCTGCGCGAGCTATCGGACGCCACCGGCTACACGGTCAACATGGCGATCCTCGACGACCTCGACATCGTCTACGTCGACCGCTGCCGCAGCGCGCGCGCCGGCCAGCGCGAGATCGACCTCAACCTCCACGTCGGCGCGCGTCTGCCCGCGTACTGCACGTCTCTCGGCAAGGTGCTGCTCGCGCACCTGCCCCCCGAGGAGCGGACGGAGCACCTCGACCGGATCGACTTCGCGCGCCGCGGGCCGAACACGATCACCTCGCGCGAGTCGCTCGAAGCGGAGCTCGAGCGCGTCCTCGTCCAGGGCTACGCGATCAACAACGAGGAGCTCGCGTACGGTCTCCGCTCCATCGCCGCACCCGTCCTGACGCACGACGGCACGGCGGCCGGAGCGATCAACCTCGCGGTGCACAGCTCCATGGTCTCGAGCGCGGAGATCGGCACGAAGCTCGGTCCGATCATCAAGGGCGCGGCCGCCGACATCTCCGCGCGGCTCGGCTACCGGGCCCACTGAACGGAGAGGGCTCCCCGAAAGGAGCCCTCTCCGGCGAAGCGCTAGCGCGAGACGACGCAGCCGTTGCCGGTCGCGTCGAAGGCCTCGTTGCTCCACATCGGCTGCACCGCGAACTGGTGGGCGCCGAGCTTGATGTTCTGCGTGTCGGTCCACGCGCACTTGTCGCCGTTCTCGCTGCCCTGGACGTCGTTCCAGCCGTCCTGGTCGGGAGGAAGTTGTCCGGATCGGTGACCGCCTCCGCGTACTCGTGGCCGGTGACGATGCTGTAGCCGTCGAAGATGCCGTTGCCGAACGCGTCGCTCGTCGCGTTGACGTTGTGCATGCCGCAGCCGCCGGTGCCGACGCCCGGCCAGTTCGTGTTCAGCCACGGGATGAACGCGTACTGGATGCGGAACGGGTTGCCGAGCCCGTCGACGCTCGTCGTCTGCGTGTGGTAGCCGCAGTACACCGGCTGGCCGGTCGCGATCGTCTCGGGCGGCGTCAGGATGATGTACGTCGCCTGCGGGTCGTAGCCGAAGTGCGCCGCCGCGCGCTGCGCCTCCGCCGCGATCGGGTCGTCGACGAGGTTCTCGGCGAGGCCGAGCGCGACGATGTCGCCGGGCACCGGCGTCGGATCGGTCCAGACGCCCTTCAGCTGGTGCCGTCGGGTTCGTGACGAAGCCCGAGCCGCCGACGCAGCTCGTCGAGCCGGGGAGCACGTTCCGGCAGTACTGCGTCTGGACGCCCGCCCACGCGCTCCCGCCGACGCCGGCGAAGAACGAGTTGAGATACGTCTGGAGCGTCTTGCTCGAGAAGAGCTTTCCGTCGGTGTCGGCGGTCGTGAAGCCCGCCGCCCACTCGCGGGCCCCAGTAGACGAGGTAGACGGCCGGCGTCGTCTCGACGCCGATCGCGCCGGCGCCGGCGTTGCCGCCGTGGTAGATGAGATCGTTCGCCGTCGAGTCGGCGACGGTGCCGCTCGGGTTCTGCCCCGGCGCCCAGAAGAAGTGCTTCGGGTTCGTCACGTCGGAGGTGCGGGACGACGCCGGCGACGCTCCGAGCGCGACGGCGAAGACGACGAGAAGCGCGAGCACGGCTGCGTGCCGCAGGAACGACCGAACTCCGTTCATGTGGTGGGTTCCCCCCGTTTCGGTGGTAACGACCCCACGGAAACGTCAAAGATCGCGATTTGGGTACGGACCGCCACCCTCGGGGAGGTTTCGCCACCCTTCGGCAGACTTCTTGGATCCCAGATGTGCCTAGTGTCGCTCAAAGCCGCGAGACAGGACTGATCTCGGATCCAGCACTGTTCGGAAGTTGTTCGCCGAACCCCCCGTAAGGGGGATGCCCCGACCCGTCGGCCCGGGGTTCAATGGGCGCGCCCAACGACAGACGGCCGCCGGGTGAGCGGCTGTTCCCGTGCCGAAGGGAACCCCAAACTGCGGACACTACGCCTCCTACCCCTGTTGCTCGTCGTCACGCTCGCGCTAGCGGTCGCGTTCGTCTGGCCCGTCCAGAGCCGCGCCGGCGGTAGCGAGAAGACGGCGAAGAAGCCCGACCCGGCGCCGAGCCGCAAGGGCGGCTCCGACGTCGTGCTCTTCCGGACGCCGCAGGCGGTCACCAAGCACTTCCGGGCGAAGGCACGGGCACGGGCGAAGGCGAAGCGCGAGGCGCTCCCGCTCGGCGAGCGCGTCGTGAGCTATGCGAAGCACCTCATCGGCACGCCGTACTCGTGGGGCGGCAGCTCGCCGCGGAGCGGCTTCGACTGCTCCGGCTTCGTCCGCTACGTCTACGGCCACTTCGGCGTCTCGCTCGCGCATTCGAGCTTCTCCGACTACCTCCGCGGCCGCCGCGTCGGGCGCTGGGCGATGAAGCCCGGCGACCTCGTGTTCTTCGACGGCGAGGGCCACGTCGGGATCTACGTCGGCCACGGCCGCTTCATCCACGCCCCCCACTCGGGGACCGTCGTCCGCATCTCGACGATGGCCGGCTGGTACGCGAGCCGCTTCGACGGCGCACGCCGCCTGGCCAACTCGTAAATCCGGGCTACGCTGGGGCCGTGGGTCGGACTGTCAGCCTGCGGGCGCTCGGCGCCGCGCTCGGCCTCGCGCTCCTTCTCGGCGCGACAGCCGCACCGGGCCGCGCCGCGACGCCGTGCGGCACGACGAGTGGTCTCGTCTGCTCCGACGTCGTCGTGCCCCTCGACCGAACGGGAGCAATCGCCGGGAGCGTTACGCTGCACGTCGAGACGCTCGCGCCGTCGGGAACGCCGCGCGGGGCCGTCTTCCTCATCGCCGGCGGCCCCGGTCAGGGCTCCGCGCACGTGTTCGACCTCGGCTCGCCCGACAGCGCCCAGCTCTTCCGCTTCCTCTTCCCCGGGTACACGCTCGTCGCGTACGACGACCGCGGCACCGGCGCGTCCGGGCTGCTGAACTGCCCGGGCCTCCAGACCGCGACGACGCCCGACGGCGAGGACGCGCTCGCGGCCACGTGCGCCACGTCGCTCGGGACGCAGGCGCAGTTCTACGGGACGGCGGATCACGTCGAGGATCTCGAGGCCGTCCGCGCGTCGCTCGGCGTCGACCGCGTCGCGCTGTACGGCGTGTCGTACGGGACGAAGCTCGCGCTGGCCTACGCGTCTGCGCATCCGGATCACGTCGAGCGCCTCGTGCTCGACTCGGTGCTGCCGCCGAGCCTGCCGGATCCGTTCAGCGCGAACGTCGCCCAGTCGATGCCGGCGACACTCGCGGCCTTCTGCAACGGCATGTGCGATTTGGCGACGCACGACTTCGCCGGCGACGTCACGACCGTGGCGAACCGCCTCGCCCTGAAGCCGGTGCAGGGTGCGGTGCTCCAGACGAGCGGCAAGACGAAGAACGAACGCCTCGACGGCGTCGGGGTCCTGTCCGTCGTCATCGACTCCGACCTGAACCCCGCGCTCGCGGCCGAGCTGCCGGCGGCGATGCACGCCGCGCGTGCCGGCAACACGAAGCCGCTGCTGCGGCTCTACGCCCTCGACACGGAGGCGTCGACGCTCACCGCGGTCGACCTCAGCGCGGCGCTCTTCGCCGCCACCGTGTGCCGCGACGGCCCGTTCCCGTGGCCGTCCGACTCGTCGCCGTCCGTCCGGGCCGCGCTGCTCGCGCAGGCACTCGCCGCGCTGCCGGCGGGATCGTTCGGGCCGTTCGGGAGCTACGCGGCGAAGCTCGGCAACGCCGACCTCTGCATCAACTGGCCGACGCCGTCGGGGAACTCCGCGCTGCAGTCGACCCCGTACCCCGACGTGCCGATGCTCGCGCTCAGCGGCGGCTTCGACATGCGCACGCCGACCGCCGGCGCGGCGTCCGTCGTCACGCAGTTCCCGCAGGGCCACCTCGTCGTCGTCCCCGGCGTCGGCCACAGCGTCGTCACGGCCGATCCGTCCGGCTGCGCCCTCCTCGCCGTGCGCAACTGGATCTTGAGCGCGACCGTCCCGGCCGCGACGTGCCCGCGGCCGAAGTTCATCGTCGCACCGCTCGCGGCCTATCCGCCGGCGGCGACGCCGCGGCACCTTGGCCCGGCGGCGACGTACGCGATCGCGTCGAAGACGCTGCGGGACGCCGAGGCGAGCTGGCTCCTCGTCGACGGCGCTCCGCCCTTCCGCTCCGTCGCCGGGCTCTCGAGCGGCAAGCTCGTGCCCGCCGGCGAGTCCGGGTTCAAGCTCGTCGCGTACGGCATCGCGCCGGGCGTGACGATCAACGGGTCGGTTCGCATCTCGAAGGACAGCGACCTGCCGCTCACGTACGACGGCACGATCACGGTGCGCGGCGCATCCGCGTCCGCGGGCGTCCTCGGGCTCGTCAAATCGAGCCTGAAGGGGACGCTCGGCGGCAAGCAGGTCGGTTAGCCCTACCGCACTTTCACGGAGAAGCTCTTCGTGGCCTTCGCGTCGCGGACGGTCACGGTCACCGTTCCGGTGAGCTTCTTGCCCTTCGCGGACTTCGGCAGCTTCCAGACGCACGTGGCGACGCCGTTCGCGATCGCGTGCGACTTGACGGCGACCGTCGCGCCACCGACCGTCGCCCGGCAGGCGACTGCGGCGCCGTCGCCGATCGGGCCGCCGGTGTCGTTCTCGGTCGCGGCCATGGAGGCGGCGAGCGTTCCGCCTGCCTTCGGCGCGGCCGGGACGGTCTGGAACGTCGAGACGCTCAGCTTGAGCTGCGTCAGCACCTGGTAGGCGTACGTCCCGTGCCCGAGGTCGGGAGCGAAGTCGGCGACCGCGTTCGAGTAGTCCGGATTCCCGCTCGAGTCGACGACGATGCCGGAGCCGGCGAGCGCCGAGAAGTTGAAGTTCTTCGTCCCGTCGAGATCCGTCGTCTTGATCTTGATCGTCGCGCCGCTCGTGTCGTACGAGTAGATGAGCGACGACTGCGACGGCGCGTCGGTGTAGTCGGTCCCGTTCCACTTGAACAGGCCGACCGAGCCCTGCACGAGGACGATCGCGTACTCCGCGCCGTCCGACTGGGAGTCGCCGGTCGCCTTGTTCGCGTCCGTGTCGATGTAGAGGTCGACTTCCATGTCGCCCGTCAGCGCCGGACGGTTCGAGATGTTGAGCTTGAAGGTGACGAGGCCCGAGGCGTCGTTCGAGACGACGACGCTCGTGATGTCCGGCGCGTTCGCAATCTCGCCCGTCGAGTCGAGGAACGTCTGCGTGTTGTCGTTCGTCCTCGTCGGGCCCGCGAACGCGGCGGGGACGGCAGCGAGCGCCAGCAGCGCTGCGGCCAGAAGCACCTTCCTCATCGAAACCTTCTCCCTTCGGCTCAGACCCCTTTGCAGCTGACTGTAGTACGCAGCGGCGCGATTGTCTCCGCGAGAACCCCGATGCAGCCGCCGGGAGGGAAAACGAGACTCGGCCTTGCCGTGACCGCTTTGCTTCCCGAGCTGTCGTCGGTGCGCCTGCGTGAGACCGAATCGGAGCTCGTCGTCGAGGTAGACGTCCCGGCCGATGTGGCGATGCCGCAGCTTGCCGCGCGCCTCCGCGACGGCGTCCTGACGATCACCGTCCCCCGGACGCAGCCCGAGGCCGACGACTAGACGGTCCGGCGGGCCCGGTACGCCCGGGTCTTCGTGCGGTTGCCGCACACCGCCATCTGACACCACCGCGCCGACCGGTTCCGCGAGCGGTCGTAGAAGAGCCAGCCGCACACGTCGCGGCCGCACGCCTTGAGCCGCGGCCACGTGCCGTCGGCGGAGGCCGTGTGGACGATGCCGACGAGGGCCGCGAAGGCGCCGTGGACGCCGGCGGCGGCAGGCTCCAGCGCCGCCGCCCCCCGCGCGTCGAACCGCACGACGAGCCCGCTCGCAGCCGCGCGCTCGAGGACGGCGAGTGCGTCGCCGGGGAAGCGGCCGCTCCCGCCGATGTTCGCGAGCGCGAGCGCGCGCAGCGCCTCGCGGAGCTCGCGCGCGTCGCGGAGGTCGGAGGCGGTGACGCGCGTGCCCGCCTGGAGAAGGCCGACGTCGACGAGCAGCGCCTGCAGCCGTTCGGGGCTGTGCAGCATCTCGCGGCCGTGCTCGTAGTCGACGGTGTTCACGAACCGCTGGACGAGCCGGAGCCGGCCCGGGGCCGGCGGCCGTTCGAGCAGGTACGGGATGGCGTCGACCGGCTCCACGCCGGCGACACTACCAACGGCCCGACAGCGGTTAGTTACTCAGTGGAGCTTCTGCGCCATCGCCGTGAGCAGCTTCCAGGCGATGCCGGAGTTGCTCTCGACAAGCGGCTTGAAGTTCCACGGGGTCAGCCCGTAGCAGACCATCTCGGTGCGGGCGGTCACGGTCGCCGTCCGGTCGGAGCCGGTGAGGAGGGCGATCTCGCCGAAATAGCCGCCCGGCCCGACCGTCCCGCGCGGCTCGCCGTCCACGGTGACCTCCGCTTCGCCCTCTTCGACGACGAAGAAGCCGGCGCCCGCCGCGCCCTGCTCGAGCACCGTCTCGCCGGCGGACACCCGTCGCTCCTGCATCGAGGAGGCGATCTCGCCCAGCTCGCGGTCGTCGAGACCGGCGAAGAGCGGGACCTTCTTCAGCATCTCTGCGGTCGCCTTGGCCACGTCCCAGTTATACACCGCGGCCCAGAGCCGGCGCGATCAGTGAGGATGTGGGCGTGAAGGTGACCGTCATCGGGTGCTCCCCGGCGTGGCCGAACTCCGGCGGCGCGCAGTCGGGATATCTCGTCGAAGGTCCCGGCCGGCTCCTCCTCGACTGCGGGCCCGGCGTGCTCGCGCGGCTGCGCAACGGCGACGGCTGGCCCCACGTCGACGCGATCGCGATCACGCACTTCCACCTCGACCACTGGGGCGATCTCGTCCCGTGGATCTTCGGGGCGGCGTTCGGCCCCGGCCACGAGGTCGCGCCGCCCGAGCTCTGGCTGCCGCCGGGCGGCTCCGGTCGGATCCGATCGCTCGGCGCGCAGCTCGGCTTCGCCGGCCAGCTCGAGGACGCATTCCACCTGCAGGAGTACCACGGCGAGATGACGTTCGTCGCTGCCGGCTTCGAGGTGACGGCGACGCAGCTCGCGCACTACGACGAGCTCACGTTCGGGCTGCGCGTCAGCGACGGCGAGCGGACGCTCGCGTACTCGGGCGACACCGGCCCGACGCCGCGGCTCGCCGAGCTCGCGCACGGCGCCGATCTCTTCCTCTGCGAGGCGACGCTCGACGATCCGGAGCCGGCGGAGCGCGGCCACCTCACCGCAGGCGAGGCCGCGGACGCGTTCCACCTCTCCGGCGCGCGGCGCATGCTCGTGATCCACCGCCCCGAGGAGCTCCCGCTCGACTCCGGGCTCGAGCTCGCGCACGACGGCCTTACAACGGAAGTCTGAAGGCGCGCTCGCCGAGCAGGCGATGGCCTTCGACCGACGGGTGATCGCCGTCGTCGCTCCAGTTCGGCACGTGCGCGAGCGTGTCGTGGAACGGGAGATGCGTCACGCCGTCGATCGCGTGGATCAGCTCGTTCAAGCGCGCAATGTCGGTGGCCGCCCGGACGTCACCGTTCGGCCACGGGAGCACGTCGGCGAGCGCGACCGGCAGGCCCGCACCGCGACCGCGTTCGACGATGCCCGCGAGATCGCGCGCCGCGTCGACGACCGATCGCCCCTGCACGACGTCGTTGATGCCTCCCTGCACGACGAGGACGTCGGCACCGTCGACGACGTCGTCGAGGTACGCGGCGATCTCGTCGGTGCGCTTCCCGTACACCGCGCGCGTCCGGAACTCGAGCCGGGAGTCCTGGGCGGCCGCCCACCACTGCCATTGGCTGTGCTCGTCGGCGCGGTCGATGCGCACGCGAACGGCCGGGTCCGGGTCCCAGAGCGGGGAGCCGGCGCTGATCGAGTCGCCGACGACTGCGACGACGATGCGCTCGGCCACGGCTCAGCTGTGCGGAAGGAGCTCGACGACGAGCTCGCAGTCCAGCGCCTCGGCAATGCGCAGCAGCGTGTCGATGCGCGGTGGGCGTCCACCGCGCTCGAGCCGTGCGATCGCCGACTGCGTCGTGCCGCACAGCTCCGCGAGCTCGCGCTGCGACATGTTCATCGCCAGGCGGCGCTCGATGACCTTGTCCGCGATCGCGGCGAAGAACCAGCCGCGGTCCTTGGTCGCGATGCGCTCGTGGAGACGCTCGAGAGGACGCTTCAGCTCGGTGCGGCTGCGGGCTGCCACTCCGGTGATGATAGCGGACTTGGGGGATTATCCCCTTGACACAGGTGGAAGACGCGCGTAGAGTCATCGTTTAGGTGGCCTTTTCCGTGACTCTTCGCCTTCTCTCTTCGCCTGATCTGCAACCGGCTTTGGGAACAGCCGCCGCATCGCTTCGTCATTCGTCAGCTCGTGAGCTGGCTTCTTTCTGCGAGGTCTAGGCATGAGCAAGACCACGCTTCAAGAGATGAATCTGCCCGACCTGATTAGGCGGTTCGGGACCGACGACGAGTGCCGCGACTACTTGGAGGAACTGCGCTGGCCGAACGGCCCTGAGTGCCCGCGCTGCGAGTCGGAGAAGGCTTCGCGCATCGTCGAGCGCAACCAGTGGGAGTGCGGCGATTGCGGCTACCAGTATTCGGTGACGGCGGGAACGCTCTTCCACGACTCGCACCTGCCGCTGTGGAAATGGTTCCTCGCGATCTACCTCGTCACCGAATCGAAGAAGGGGATCAGCGCGAAGCAGATGCAGCGCATCCTCGGCACGAAGTCGTACAAGACCGCCTGGTACCTCTGTCACCGCATCCGTGCGGCTATGGCGACCAACGACGGCGAGCAACTGCTTGTCGGGATCGTGGAGGCCGACGAAACGTGGATCGGCGGGAAACATCGCGGCGCGGGCCAGGGGCAGAAGCAGCGGCAGATGGTCATGGGCGCTGTGCAGCGTGACGGGAGCGTTCGACTCCGCGTTGGCCGCGCCGCCGACCGCGTAACTCTCCACGGCTTCCTGAACGAAGTCGTCGCAGACGAAGCCGAAGCGATCTTCACTGACTCCTGGAAGGCGTACAACGGCATCGGTGACGAGGACACGCGCCACGAAACCGTGAACCACTACCGCGAGGAATGGGTGCGCGGCGAAGTGCATACGCAGACGATCGAAAACGTATGGTCGCTGTTCAAGCGCAGCATCGTCGGCAGCTACCACCAGCTGTCCGTGAAGCACTTGCCCGCATACCTTGACGAGTTGGAGTGGCGCTACAACAACCGGCACAACCCGTTCTTGTTCCGCGACACCGTGCTGGCGCTGATCGAAGGCGACGCGATGCCGATGAAGGAACTCACCGCCGCGAAGTAGAGGGAGCGGCCTGTTCCCAGGCCGCTCCGCACCTGCGCGGCGGGACTGACCCCGCAGCTCAGCGCCTACGTTGGACTCAGGCATGGAGAGTGTAGGTCCTCCAGGCGGACGGTGCGTCACTAGCTCGGGTGATAGGTCCTCGTGATTGGGCGCATTTGCGGGTCCTTTGCGTAGAAGCCCACCATCCGATGACGCCCGTAGCGTTCTGTCCTGCGCGGCCCCGTAGCTCAGCGGATAGAGCGCCCTGTTGGACTCAGGGGACGGTCGCAGGTTCGAATCCTGCCGGGGCCGCACTTGCAGCGTCACAGCCCCAACCTCGCGCCGACCGCTCTCAGAGTCGCAAGGTTGTCCTCGACGCGCGTAAACCATTCGGCATCAGAGAGAGCGCCGAGCGGCCGGCCTGCTATTCGCCCGCGCTCGTCACCGACGAGCTGAACGTCGGACGTCCAGAGCACACACCGATCGCACCATAGCCCCGCCCTGTCATAGAGCTCACTTGCATCATCGTTACGAGTGCCCTGCAACTTGGCTGATAGGTCATCCCGAAGCACGCTTCCTTTGTTCAGGATGTCGCGGTAGGAGCTGAGCACCGCTTGATCGTGCTTGACCTGGAAGAGCGCGAGCGCGTTTGCTTCCCACTCCGCTTGCGGATTTCGATCGAAGAGATCCCCGACGGGGATGGCTGTGGCGCTCGAGACGGAACCGCTAGTAAGCGAAGAAATCACTTCGGTCTGCGCGTAACTCGGTCCGACGTAAGTTGGTGCAGCGGACGTCGCTGGCGGTTCTTCCCCTAGTCCTTCCGTCCAGATGTCGCCCCCGTCACCGGGATTCACGATCTCCCACTCAACGACGGTCGCCTTGTGGACGCCGTCGCTGATCGAAGCGCGGATCCGATGCCGCCCAGGCGGCAGTTGCTCGTTCAGCGCACCGGCAACCCAGGCCTGCCGCCCCCAAACGAATTTCGCGGCGATCTCAAGGGCGAATTGCTCTCCGTTCGGTCGAAAGGTTGTCTGATCGAATGTGTGTGGATCAGGCGTCCCTGCTTTGACGTTGAGCCAGTTCCCCTTGTTGCCGTGGCTGATCGTGCGCCCTTCGGTGTCGACTACCGTCATCCACGCCTCGGCGTCCTTGAGCGTGGCCCGGTCGCCCCCGCCGTTTCGGACGTTCCGCAGCCGGGCGTAGACGACCTGGAGGTCGTTCTCCTCCCGGCTTGCCTTCGCCATTCGCCGGAAGTTGCCGATGCCGACGACTTCCAGCTTCGGCTTACGCCACCAGAAGAACTTGTCCCCGAAGGGCTTCCACGTGACCAGGGCGACAAGTACCGCGAGCACTAGGAGTGCGATGTCCGGATACACCCAGCGCCCCAGGCTCAGTCCGTGGAACTTGTCTTGGACGAGCATGCCGCCTGACCCGAAGATGAGGGTGCGCGAAATGCCTGAGATTGACGTAAACATGATGGCGAGTCTACGCCTGGTGAAGGATCATCCGCCTGTGTGAAGGGGATAATCCCCCGGACTTGCTATGTCACCGATGCGAACGCGGCCCGGGACGACGACGGCGCCGTAGACGCCGAACGGCAGGTCCTCCTCCCGGCCCTCACGGCGGTAGCCGGCGAGCGTCACGAGCGTGGGCAGGTCGACGACGCCGCTGTCGGGATCGCGCGAGGTGACGACGCACCGGCCGATGTCGCCGTTGAAGACGACCGTCGCCCCGCCGATGCGCACCTGCCGGCCGAGCCATTCGTCCTCCTCGTGCGCGGCCGTGCCCTCGATCTCGAAGAGCATCCGGAAGCGCCGGCCGTCGATCGCGTCGTCGACGCCCATCTCCTCGCGCAGGCGCTCGAGCGAGGCGCGGGAGACGAGCGAGACCGAGCCGCCCTGCGGCAGGCGGTCGACGGCGCCGTCGTCCGCCCAGAGGAGCTCGAGCGGCCGGCCGACGTAGCGCGAGATCGCGTCCTGCCACGGCCCGACGACGCGGCGCGACGCGCGCGGCAGCCGGTAGAGCTCCGCGTCCACGGGCTCGCCGAGCTCGACCACGCCGTCGACGCGTTCGCCGCCGGGGAACGTGAGCGCGAGCCGCCGCGTCGCCTCGTCCCATTCCGGGCGGATGCGCATCATCGAGCCGTCGCGCTTCCCCGCGTACAGCGCACTGCTCTCGTCGCGCAGCCAGAAGCGGCGGTTGCCGACGACGCCGTCGCGCTCGAGCACGACCTCGTCCGGATGGACGAGGCCGAGCGACTTCACGGGCGCGATCGAAATCCGGACGACCCGGGCATCCACGGCGCGAGCGTACCTGTCAGGACGGCGGCATCTCCGCCGCGGTCCACGCAAGCTCTTCGAGCGCGGCGCCGTCGACGGAGATGAGACCGGGACGGACGCCCGTCATCGTCCCGTCCCAGGCCTTCGAGTAGAAGCCCTTCGCGTCGACGGCGTTGTGCTCGATGCGGAGCGCATTCGCCAGCGCGACGGGATAGAGCCGCGTGTCGCCCGAGAGCTCGTACGCGTCGAGGAGGTAGCGCACGTACATCGCGTCGAACTGCGGCGGCTGGTGCAGGTTGCCGCCGTACGCGGCGAGCATCGCGCGCGTGAGCGGCTCGACGCGGTCGCAGTAGAGCTTGCGGTCGTTGCAGAGCCGGATGAACGCGGACAGCATCGGCGACTCGAGGTAGCTGATCGGGACGCCGCCGCCGCCCGGATGGTTCACGTACAGGCCCGTGTGGGCGTCGAACAGGTAGCGGTCCGCCCAGTCGACGAGCTGCTGCGCGTCGGCGAGGTACACGGCGCCCGCGTGCAGCTCGTACAGCTCGACGGCGAGAAGCGCGGCGGTGTTCACCGACTCGGCCGACTTCACGGTGTGCTGCGTGTTCCACCAGATTCCGCCGCCGACCGGGTCCCAGCCGACCTGGAACAGGTAGCGGAACGCGATCTTCGCGTCCTTCAGGAACCGTTTCTGGTGCGTCGCGCGGTACGCGTCCGCGAACGAGAGGCCGAGCCAGCCGTTGTCGTCGAACCACTGCTGCCCCTGCTCGCCGTGATGGCCGAACCCCGTGGAGAAGCCGCCGATGCCGTCGCCGAGCGACGGGTTGTAGTA
Source organism: uncultured Actinomycetes bacterium (assembly GCA_963802685.1). Lineage (GTDB taxonomy): Bacteria > Actinomycetota > Thermoleophilia > Gaiellales > Gaiellaceae > Palsa-739. The sequence goes on along the minus strand of CAWDJG010000006.1, from coordinate 121,829 downwards.
GCCCTCCTCGCTCTTCGCCGCGAACCAGATGAGCTGGTTCCGGTGGCGCGTGCTCGGCGCCGCCTTCTCGATCGCGACATACGCCTGGAAGAGGTGCTCGGTGTCCCAGATGCTCGACCAGCCGCCGACGCCGTGGATGTCCTGGTACCAGCCCTTCCACGCCCATTGCCGGTTGACGGCGGCGAGGCCCTGATCGACCTCGCCGATCATGCGCGCCTTCGCAACGGCGCCCGTGTCGGCGCGCGCCTGTCCCGCGCCGAGACACGCGACTGCCACGAGAACGATGACGACCCGCCTCACGAGGAGCCGGTATCCGCTGCGGCCGCGGGCTAAAAGTAAAAGTTGGACCAGGCCTGCCACCAGTCGTCGCCACGCGAGACGATCGACATGGGGCCGATCACCTCGACGCCGCGCCGGTGGCGGTATTCCTCGAGCCGGTCCGGGGTGGTGAAGTCGACCTGGATCTCGCACGGCCGTCCCGGGTCGTACGGCGACACCGCGGTCAGGTCGAGCAGCGCCTGCCTCGCGCCCTCCTCGATGAGCTCGCGCGCCCGCGTAGCCGTGAGGCTGCGCGCGCTGAACCGCCCGAGGCCCTGCTTCACCTCGACCGTCGTGAGCCCGCCGCCGAGCAGCGCGGCCGCCTCGCGGCACACGGCGCGGTCGCCGGTGACGAGCAGCACGGGGCAGCCCCACTGGCCGCACAGCGCCGCATTGATCCCCGTCTCGCCGACGAGCGTTCCGTTGAAGCGCAGCGCCTGCCACGCCTGGCCGGAGACGGTGTGCGAGAGGACGCCGTCGGGCGTCCCCGCCATCGCGTGCATGCCGACGAAGAGGGCGGCGTCGCAGCCCTGTTCGAGGAACTCCGTGTATTCGGTCCACTCCGATTGCACGACGAACTCGCACGCGGGATCGAGGAGGTCCGGCAGGAGCGAGTTGAACGTGTAGTCGCCGCCGGCGCCGTGGCAGTCCATGACGACGATCTCCGTCGCACCGGCGGCCTTCGCGCCGCGGACGGCGGCGTTGATCTCCTCCGTGTACAGCCGGCGCGCCTCCTGGTACAGCGGTCAGGTCGCCGCCGGCCTGGCCCCACTTGACGATGCCGGCGACGCCCTCGATGTCGCTGATGACGTGGACGCGCATCGCAGGAGATTAACCTCCCTCTGTGGACACGGGCCTCGCGGGCAAGGGCGTCCTCGTCACCGGCGGTGCCGGCGGCATCGGCTCGGCGTGTGTCCGTGCCTTCGCCGCCGAGGGCGCGCGCGTCGCGATCCACTTCCACACGAGCCGCGAGCGGGCCGAGGCGCTCGCCGCCGAGCTCGGCGTGCCGGCGATCGGCGCCGACCTCACCGACGAGGCCGCCGTCGATGTTCTGTTCACGCGCGCGCGCGAGGAGCTCGGCAGCGTCGACGTCTGCGCCGCGGTCGCCGGCGTCTGGCCGCGCGACGACGAGCCGGTGTGGCGGCTGTCCCTCGCCCGCTGGGAGGAGGTGCTGCGCGCGAACCTCACGGCGACGTTCCTCACCGCGCGCGGCTTCCTCCGCGAGGTGCAGCGCAACGGGCGCGGCAATCTCGTTCTCGTCGGCTCGACTGCCGGGCGCTTCGGCGAGGCGGGCCACGCCGACTACGCCGCGGCGAAGGCGGCGATCCAGGTCGGCCTCCTGCTCAGCCTGAAGAACGAGATCGTCCGCATCGCGCCCGGCGGCCGCGTGAACGCGGTCGCGCCCGGGTGGACGTACTCGCCGATGACGCGGGGCGCGCTCGAGGACGAGTTCGTCGACCGGCTCACGCGCACGATGGCGCTCCGCAAGGTCGCGCTCGCCGACGACGTCGCGCGGGCCGTCGTCGTCCTCGCCTCGGACGAGCTGTCCGGCCACGTCACGGGCGAGCTCGTCACCGTGGCCGGCGGCATGGAAGGCCGCACCGTCCACCCGTAGAGACGCGAAAGCGGCGCCGACCACGAAGAGGCGGCGCCGATCCACTCGGCGCCGCCGCTCCAAGCCCCCTGCCGCAGGATGATTGCCGTCAGTCCCCGGAAGGAGTTGGGGGACTCATCGGCAACCGGGCCGCCGGACTTGAGCCCCTAGACTGGCCGCGATGAGCAGGTTCCTCGAGCGGCTCGCGTCCGGGCCGCCGATCGTCGCCGACGGTGGCATGGGCGCGCTCATCGCGAGCGCCGTCCCGCGCCTCCGCTGCCCGGAGGAGGCGAACATCCGCGCCGCGGAGACCGTCGTCGACGTCCACCTCGGCTACATCCGCGCCGGCGCCGACCTCATCGAGACGAACACGTTCGGCGCCAACCGGCCGAAGCTTGCGCCGGCCTTCCTCGACGACGACTTCGAGCGGATCAACGCCGAGGGCGTCCGGCTCGCGCGCGAGGCGCGCGAGGTGTCCGGCCGCGAGGTCTTCATCGCCGGCGCGATCGGCCCGGACCCGTCGCGGGCGTACGCGGAGCAGGCGCAGATCCTCGAGGGCCGGGGCGCCGACCTGTTCACGGTCGAGACGTTCTTCGACCTCGACGATCTCGAGGCGGCGATCGCCGCCGTCCGTTCCGTGTCGAGCCTGCCGATCGTCGCGCTCATGTCCTTCGACGCCGACGGCGAGACACTGGCCGGCGTCTCGGCGAGCACCGCCGCCGAGCGGCTGCGCGCGCTCGACGTCGCGGCGTTCGGCGCGAATCACGGCGCAGGCCCGGCGGCAGCGCTGAATGCGCTGCGCCAGATGGGCTCGGACGGCTCCGTGCTCGCGGCGCTCCCGAACGTCGGCCTCGCGAGCATGTCCGGCCAGCGCATCGTCTTCCCGCATGCATCGCCGGCGTACTTCGGCGAGTTCGCGGCGCAGGCGCGCGCCCTCGGCGCGGGGATCATCGGCGGCTGCTGCGGCACGACGCCGGCGCAGATCGCGGCGATCCGCGCGGCGGTCGACGACAACGTCGCGCCCGCCGGGACGCTGCTCGTCCGCGAGCGCGCGCAGGCGACGCAGCCGGCGCCGACGGGCGAGCGCACGCAGCTCGCGCGGCTGTTCGACGAGGGGACGTTCGTCGTCTCCGTGCAGCTCGACCCGCCGCTCGGCGCGAACCCGGAGGCGCTGCATCGCGACGGCGCGCGCCGTCCGCGACACGAACAAGGCGCAGTTCGTCGACGTGAACGACAACCCGCGCGCCCGCGCGCGCATGAGCGGGATCATGGCGTCGGTCGCGATCGAGCGCTTCACGGGCGTCGAGACGATCCCGCACCTCACGCCGCGCGACATGACGCTCATCGGTCTCGAGTCGATCCTGCTCGGCGCGCACGCGGAGGGCGTGCGGAACATCCTCGCCGTCACGGGCGACCCGCCCGTGTCCGGCGACTACCCGGGGCGCGGCGGCGTGTACGAGGTCGACTCGATCGGGCTCGTGGAGCTGCTCGGGCGCATGAACCGCGGCGAGGACCACTTCGGCCGCGCGATCGACGCACCCACGTCGTTCTACCCCGGCATCGCCGTCAATCCCACCGCGGACGACCTCGGCCTCGAGGTGGAGCGATTCCACCAGAAGATCGCCGCCGGCGCGCGCTTCGCGATGACGCAGATCCTCTTCGACCTCGAGCCGCTGGAGGCGTTCCGCGATCGTGTCGGCGGCTGGCCGATCCCGATCCTCGTCGGGCTCTGGCCGATCCGCACGATCGAGACGCTCATCCGCGTGCACAACGAGACGCCGGGCATCGTCGTCCCCGAGCACGTGCAGGAGCGCTACCGGCGGGCGGGAGCGAATGCACGCGAGGTCGGCGGCGAGCTCGGGCTCGAGCTGCTCGACGCGGCGCGCGACGTCGCGCAGGGCGTGTACGTCATGGCGCCGTTCCGCACGCCGATGAACGTCGTCGACTTCCTGCCTGTCCTCGATCAGCCGGGCGCGCAGGCGCCGGTCGAGACCGCTGCCGTGCCTGCGGAGTCGAGCACGCGGCGCACGAGGGACGACGGCACGCCGTAGCCCCCGGGCGCGCCGATGCGCGCCGCGAAGATCGTCGCCTGCACCGCCCCGTTCGCATCGATCGCCGCGCCGCCCGAGTCGCCGTGCCGGACCGTCCCCGCGAGCGACGTGATCGTGCGTTCGACCGGCCCGTTGCCGTACGCGTCCTGTGTGAGCGCGACCGCGGTATGTCCGACGCGCCCGGGGACGCCGACGAGCGGCCCGTTCTCCGGGATAGCCGACGAGCGCGACCGACGCGCCGGACTGCGGATCGGCGAGCGGCAGCGGCGGCGCGGTGACGCCGTGCACGCGGAGGACGGCGACGTCGTCGTGCGGGTCGTACGCGACGACGTCGACGAGATGGAGCGCGCGGGTTGCCCGGGATCTCGACGCCGGTGTCGCTCTCCCCGGCGACGACGTGCGCGGCCGTGACGACGAGGTCGCTCCGCGCGAACCAGCCGCTTCCCTCGACGCCGACGCCGCAGGCGGTGCCGAGGACGCGCACGACCGAGCCGGCGGCGCGGCGCACGGCGGCGTCGCCGACGATCTGCGGCGTCGGCGGCTCGCTCGGCGGCGCGGGCCCGGCGATGGACGGGAACGGATCGATGCGGGCGAGCAGGTGGAGCAGGTGCTTCGGCGGCACCGCCTCGTCGAGTCGGTGGACGACCGCCGAGCGCTGGACCTCGCGGCGCAGGCGCGACTGGCCCGGCACGAGGAGCGCCGCCGCGCCGACGACCCAGACGAGGACGACGCCGGTCGCAGCGCCGAGCACGAGACCCCCGAGCGAGTCGAAGAGGCGAAACGGCGTCAGCCGCAGACCGCCGCGGACGACCGAGCCCGCGACGGAGGCGAGGGCCTGGAGGAGCACGGCGCCGAGGACGGCGCCGACGAGCCCGGCGACCGCCGTCCACGGCGAGCTCGAGCCGCCGCTCAGGACGTGCGGGGCGACGCGGGAGCCGGCGTACGCGCCGGCCGCCATCCCCGCGAGCGAGAGCGCGCTCACGACGAGACCGCGCCGCATCCCGCCGAGCGCGCTCACGACGACGAAGCCGAGCGCGATCCAGTCGACGGCGTTCGGGTGCACCGAGCCAGTCTCGCGGACGGGTGGGACGGGGCCCGGCTACAATCGAGCGTCCCCGGGGGCGTAGTTCAGCTGGTTAGAACGCCGGCCTGTCACGCCGGAGGTCGCGGGTTCGAGTCCCGTCGCTCCCGTTCGACGAGTGCCCGCACGCGGGCACTTTTCTATTCACGCGGGAACCTGCGGGGAAGTACGCTCGGAGCGGCCTCTCTCGGTGCCGAGGATCGGCACATGCGGCTTTCACGCGGCGCCGCCCCGGCGGTGCCCCGGACGGTCCTCCGGCGGGAGCGGCCGACACTCGGCGTCCTGTACGGCTGGCAGGTCTACGGCGGCGACACCGATCTCTATCTCGAGGCGCTCGTCAAGAGTCTGACCGCGGCCGCGCGCGACAGGGAGGCGAACCTGCTCACCGCGCTCGCGGTGGGAGCGCGGGCGCGGGTCGCCTGCCCGGCGTGGCCGCGCGCGGGGCCCAATCGCGTCTTCGCGCCGGTCGGCTCCTGGAACACCGACGGGCTGATCGTGATCAACCCGCTGCCGGCGCCGGAGACGGTCGCAGACATCCGGCGCTTCCAGACCGAGGGTCATCCCATCGTGTATCTCACCAGCGGGCCGTACGGGCCGGCAGTCGTGCCCGACAACGAGGGTGGGATCGTGCTCGCCGTCGAGCACCTCGCCGAGCACGGCCACCGCCGCATCGCCTTCTTCTCCTGCGACCACGGCGACGGCCCGGCCAGGAAGACGGCGTACGAAGCGACGGTGCGGCGGCTCGGCCTGGACGTCGATCCGGCGCTCGTCGCGGACGGGTCGCACGAGCGGTTCGCGGCCATGCGCGCCGTCGACGGCCTGCTCGACGACCGCGTCGAGTTCACGGCGCTCGTGGCGAGCAACGGCAGCTCTGGCTGCGGCGCGCTCGAGCAGCTGCGCAAGCGCGGACTCGACGTCCCCGGTGACGTCGCGGTGGTCGCGTTCGACGACTTCCTCGAGGCTCTCGCGACAGAGCCCGCGATGACATCGGTGCACTTCCCCGTGGAGGAAGCAGCACGAGCCACGGTGGATAGCCTGCTCGATTGGGTGGAGCAGGGGCGCATGCCGCCGGCGATCACCTCTGTCGCCACGCACCTCGTCGCGCGCGAGTCGTGCGGCTGCACACCGAGCTACGACGGCGCCGATGCGGAGCGAAATCGCCGATCGCTCGCGCGCAGGCTCGTCGTACGCTCCGAGGTGACACGCGCAGCGAGCGCCTTCTCGAACCGACTGCTGGCGGCGCGTCGGCTCGACATGACCGAGCTCGGCCGCATCCTCGCCGAGACGTTCGCCCACGCGTCGGTGCCGAACCCGCTACTCGGGGTCTACGAGCGGGACGACGACGACCCGGTCGCACGAACGCTCGTCCAACTCACCGACGGCGAGCACGCCGTACGGTTCGCGAGCCGCGCCTTCCCGCCTCCCGCGCTGGGAGTGCAGGAGCCGTTCCAGCTGATCGTCACCCCGCTGCGCCTCGACGAGGAGTTCGGCTTCATCGCGCTCGCAAGCGACGACGTCGCCTCGTGCACCGAGATCGCCTATCAGACCCAGACCGCGTTCGAGAGCGCCCGCAACTCCGCCGACGCGGAACACGGCCGCTTCCTCCTCAGCGCCTTGCTCGATCACACGGCCGATCAGATCTACTTCAAGGACCGCGACAGCCGTTTCATCAGAATCTCGAGCGCGCTGGCCGCGAAGGTCGGCCTGGGCAGCCCGGATGAGGCCGTCGGCAAGACCGACTTCGACTTCTTCTCGGAAGCCCACGCACGACCCGCGTTCGAGGACGAGCAGCGCATCGTCGGAGGCGGCCCGCCCATCGTCGGAATCGAGGAGCGGGAAACCTGGGAGAACGGCCGCGAAGCCTGGGTCTCGACGACCAAGATGCCGCTCCGAGACGAGAGCGGCGCAATCATCGGCACGTTCGGCATCTCTCGCGACATCACCGTCGAGAAGGCGCAGCGGGACGAGATCCAACGCCAGGCCTACCTCCTTCGGCAAGCGCTCACCGACGCCGAGAAAGCGCGGCAGAAGCTGCAGACCGCGTTGAGCGAGCTGAACCTCGCTCAGGGGGAGCGACTCAGGCTGCTGGCGCGGACGGTGGAGGTCTCGGAACAGGAGCGTCGCCGGATCGCCGCCGACCTGCACGACGGCCCCGTCCAGAAGATCACCGCCACCGCCTACACCCTCGACCTGCTCGCAAACCGCCTCGCCCGCGGCGAGCGCGACGTCGAGGATCTCGCACGGAAAGTGCGAGACGAGCTCGCGTCCGAGCTCACGTCGCTGCGCCGGATGTTCTCCGAGCTCCTACCGCCGATCCTCGACGAGCGCGGCGTCGGGGCGGCGATCTCCGCCGGCGCCGCCGAGCTACTCCCACCCGAGACCTTCTCCGTGCACGACCGCACCGGTGCCGTCCGCTTCGCGCACGACGTCGAGACCGCCGCCCACCGGATCGCGCGAGAGGCACTCATCAACGTGCAGAAGCACGCGCGCGCAACCCACGTCGACATCGAGCTCGACCGAGTCGGCGACCACCTGCAACTGACGATCACCGACGACGGCGTCGGCTTCGACCCCCAGGCCCCCAACGGGGGCTCAAACCACATCGGCCTCGAATCGATGCGCGAACGCGCCGAAAGCCTCACAGGCGAGCTCCACATCCAATCCAGCCCCACCACCGGGACCAGAGTCCAAGCAACCCTGCCCTGGAGACAAGCCGCGGCCTCGTAAGACGTCTGGTCAGTCCAGGACCGAGCGGAGGGTGCAGGCAGCGCGTTCGGGATCGGGTGCGTCGGCGATCGCACGGACGACCGCGATCCGCTTGGCGCCGGCTGCAACGACCTCCGCCGCGTTGCCGACGTCGATGCCGCCGAGCGCGAACCACGGCCTTGTCGCATGTCGGACGGCGTGGCGGACGAGCTCGAGCCCGACCGGTCTCGCGCCAGGCTTCGTGGGGGTGGCGTAGACCGGGCCGACGCCTATGTAGTCGGCGTCGGCCTGCGCGATCTGCGTAGGGCTGTGGGTCGAGAGCCCGACCGGAAGACCGAAGCGACGAGCCGCTGAAACCGGCATGTCCTCTTGGCCGACATGGACGTAGTCGGCGCTCACGAGGATGGCCAGATCGGGCCTGTCGTTCACGACGAGCGGGACCCCGAACCGAGCGGTCACATCGCGGGCGCGAGCGAGAGCGTCGAGTAGCTCGCGGTCCGGCAAGGTCTTCTCGCGAATCTGGACGAGGTCAACGCCGCCGCGGATCGCACCCTCGAGCAGCTCGATCAGGTCAGGTCGCGCCGAGGTGATCAGGTAGAGACGGCTATCCACCCGCAACAGGTCGCGCAACGAGGATCCTGTCGTCGTGCTCGAGCGCCACGTCCGGATAGCTCGCACGCTCGACCGGCTCGCCGTTGCGTTCGACGAGCGCATACGGCCCGCTGATCCCGAGCCGCTCGAGCAATCGCGCGACCGTCTCTCGCTCCTCGAGATCGTGCACGCGGCCGTTGACGCTGCAGGAGCTCACGACGCGCCGACGACGCCGGCAACTGGACTCGACGACTCCGCGGACTGCAGCTCCATCACCCCGGCCAGATACCCGCGACGACCCGCCTCGACGGCGAGCCGGAACGCGCCCGCCATCGCCACCGGATCGCCCGCGCGTGCGATCGCGGTGTTCACGAGAACCGCGTCCGCTCCCAACTCCATTGCCGCGGCCGCGTCCGACGGCGCACCGAGACCCGCGTCGACCACGACCGGCACGCCCACCGTCTCGATCATGATCGCGATCGACTCGCGCAGCTTCAGGCCGCGTCCCGAACCGATCGGCGCTGCCAGCGGCATCACGGTCGCGCAACCAACCTCCTCCAGCCGTCGCGCCAGCAACGGGTCGGGAAACATGTACGGCAGGACGGTGAAGCCCTCGCCGACCAATATCTCGGCGGCCTCGAGCGTCCCGATCGGATCCGGCAGCAGGTTGCGCGCGTCCGGGATCACCTCCAGCTTGACCCAGTCCGGCAACCCGCCCGCACGCGCCAAGCGGGCGACGCGGACAGCGTCCTCCGCCGTCTTCGCCCCCGCCGTGTTCGGGAGCAGCAGCACATCCTCGGGCAGGAAGCTCGTCAAATCGCCGACGCGATCGTCGAAGTCGACGAGCCTGACCGCCACGGTCACCAACTCGGCACCCGACGCAGCAACGGCCTCCGCCATCACGGGGAAGCTCTCGTACTTCCCTGTACCCACCATCAGCCGAGAACCGAAACGCCGGCCCGCGATCACAAGCGACTCAACGTCCTGCATCTTCGATCTCCCTTCGCTGGCATGACCCAGATCAGGTTCGACGGTCGCGGCCAAAGCCGCCTCTCAGCCCGAGGGCTCCCGTGCGTGTGCAGCCTAACGGTCCCGCGCCGACCAGGCGCCGGCCAGAGCGAGGCTCCAACAATCAGGTCGGTCGGTAAGCTCGCAGTGATGTCGGGCGCAGCACTGAGTGTGTGTGGGAAGCCGAAGCCGGGGCGCGAGCGCTGGTACACGGCGATGACGCCAGTCTCCTTCTGAGCGGACCCGAACGCCGCCGTCAACGGCGATAGCCGCCGCGGCCGCGCGGACCCTCACACGCACGATCGATCCACCCACACACCCAAGCCGAAGGGGCCTCGATGAACGACCCGACGAATGCGCGATCCGCCGCTGACCCGCCGCCCATGCCGGAACCCCAACGACGCCAAATCGACAACGCAGTCTTCGGGGACAGCCTCCTCGCGGGCTCGGGTGAGCCCACCTACAGCGGCGTACTGTCGTTCATGCGGCGCCGCCTCACCCGCGATCTGACCGACGCCGACGTCGCCGTCTGGGGCGTTCCCTTCGACGCCGCCGTCTCGAACCGGCCGGGCGCGCGGTTCGGCCCACAGGGCGTCCGGCGCGCCTCCGCCATGCTCACTGGTGATCCGCTGCACCCATTCAGGACCGACCCGCTGGAGTCTCTATCGGTGATCGATTACGGCGACTGCTGGTTGGACTACGGCCGTCACGCCGATGCACCCGGCCAGATCCAATCGCAGGCACGTGTGGTGGTCGAAGCCGGGGTCGTCTTGCTATCGATCGGCGGCGATCACTTCGTCACGTGGCCGCTGCTCCAGGCCCACGCCGCGATGCACGGACCGCTGGCGCTGGTTCAGTTCGATGCACACCAAGACACCTGGTTCAAGACCGATCAGCACATCGATCACGGCTCGACAGTCGCACGTGCGATCGCCGCAGGAATCGTGAGTCCGGAACGGTCGATTCAGATCGGAATCCGGACGCACGCGCCTGATACCTGCGGCATCGAGATCCTCTACAGCGACGACATCGACACCCTCGGCATCGACGAGGTCGTCGCCCGCATCAAAGCGCGCGTCGGCGACGCCAAGATGTACGTCACCTTCGACATCGACGCGCTCGATCCCGCGTTCGGCCCCGGTACCGGAGCCCCCGTGCCGGGCGGACTGACATCCAGAGAAGCGCTCGCAATCGTCAGCCGGCTCGGCGAGCTGAACCTAATCGGCGCCGACGTGGTCGAAGTAGCTCCCGCCTACGACCACGCCGACATCACCTCCCTCGCAGCTGCCGGCGTACTGCAGCGCTATCTCGCGCTTCTGGCCGAGCGTCGCGCTCGCCTGAGCCTGGCGTGACCTCGGTCGGATAGCAGAACGAGCTTCTCGCGACGTCCGAAGAGGAGGGACTTCGCCCGCCGCGCCCGCCGAAGCAGCTAGTGGTTGTCACCCGTCGGCGGCCGGCGCTGAGCGCCGGAGCCGGCGAGCTTCAGATCCTGTTGGAGATCCGTGTACGCCGGCTTCGGGTTGAGGTCGACGTCGTAGAGCGTGGCGTAGCCCTCACCGGTGAAGAAGCCGGGAACCCACGAGTCGGCGTCGCCGAAGCCCCAGACGGTGAACGAGATGCAGCTCGGCACGGCCAGGCAGGCCTTGCAGCATCTGGGAGAACTCGTACGGCTGCGCGAACGAGCGCCAGGTGGTCGGTCGGGTACCTGGTCGGTCGGCGTTGTCGACGAAGGTGCGGACGTCGGCCTCGGTGATCGCGACCTTGAGGCCGAGGTCGGCGTAGCGCTGCAGGTCGGCGGTCATCTGCGTCGGGAAGCCGTACTGCGTGTCGAGGTGTCCCTGGTCGCCGATCGCCGTCGATCGGGACGCCCTGGGCGAGCATGGACTTCACCCAGGCGTACGACCGCGTCGCTCTTGGCGTTCGACCCGTCCTCGCCGGCGATGTTGTAGTCGTTGTAGAAGAGCAGCGCGTGCGGGTCGGCCGCGTGCGCCCAGCGGAAGGCGTCGGCGATGACGCCGGTGCCGAGGTGCGAGATCCAGAAGTCGTTCGGGTTGATGCCCGACGGGTTGCGTGTCGGTGAAGAACTCGTTGGCGACGTCCCACTGCCAGATCTTGCCCTTGAAGTGCGTCACCTCGTCGGTGATGTGCTTGTGCAGCAGGCCGCGCAGCTGCGCGTTGCTGATCGTCCCGTTGGCCACCCCGGTCGGTCAGCCAGTCCGGCAGCTGGTTGTGCCAGAGCGAGCGTGTGGCCGCGGACGAGCTGGTCGTGCTGCTGGGCGAACGCGACGAGCCGGTCGCCGCCGGACCAGTCGTAGGTGCCCGCGGGTCGGCTCGACGACCTGCCACTTCATCTCGTTGCCGGGCGTGACCGCGGAGAACTGGTCGGCCGGTGATCTGCGCGTAGGCCGCGTGTGTCGAGGTCGAACGGGATGACGGCGGTGCCGATGCGCAGCCCGATCTTCGCGGCGAGGTCGCGCAGCGAATCGGATGGAGGCTGCGACGCGTTGCGCCCTGCATGCGAGCCGAGCGCCACTCCGCTCGCAAGAGCGATCAAGGCGACCGCGCCTGCGAGCGCGATCAGTAGACGGTGTCTCACGATGACCCCCCTTGGCCGAATTGTCACACCCTTCTGCGCCGCATCACTTCCCACCGACGCCCATCAGGCCCCGGATCAGCGCACGTCGCGCGAACAGGTACACGACGCAGAATCGGGATGATCGAAAGAACGACCGCTGCACAGATCGCCGGAGCGTCGATCGAGCTGACGGTCTGGAAGTCGTACAGGCCGAGCGTGAAGACGCGCACGTGGGCCGACTGCGTCAGGATCAGCGGGAGCAGGAATCCGTTCCACGCGTTGAGCGCGGAGAAGACGATGATCGTCGCGAGGCCGCCCCGGGCCAGCGGCAACACGAGATGACGGAACGTGCGCCAGCTCGAGGCGCCGTCCAACGCCATCGCCTCGTACAGCTCGCTCGGTGATGTCGCGCATGCTGCCGGTCATGATGATCGTGCAGATCGGCAGCGAGAACGCCGCCGTCGGAAGGATCACGGCGACGCAGCGAGTCGTAGAACCCCGCCTTGCTGATGAGGAAGTAGAGCGGGACGATCACCGCCTGGATCGGAACCGCCAATCCCAGGAGGAACACCCGGAACACGAACGTCACGGTGCGGCTGCGGTTGCGGACGATCGCGAACGCGACCGGTGGCACGAGCACCACGACGATCAGCACGATCGCGGCGGTGATGATCCCCGTGTTCACGAAGAACTTCAGGAAGCCGCTGTGGATCACGCGCGAGAAGTTCGAGCTGGTGATGCGCGTCGGAATCGACAGCGGCCCGGACGAGTCGTAGTCGGGCTGCGTCTGCAGGGACGCCTTCACCAGGACGTACACGGGCGCGAGCACGATCACGAGCCAGAAGGTCGTGAGCGCGCCCGCGACGTAGTTGGGGCGCCGCGCGGTCACACGCCCTCCTGGGTGCTGCGCATCTTGTCCCACCCGGAGACGCGGACGATGATCAGGGAGATGATCGTCGTCACGACGACGAGGAGTACGCCGATCACGCTCGCACCGCCGAACTGGAACGCCTGGAACCCCTTGATGTACATGTAGTACGAGGTCGACGTCGTCGAGATCCCCGGGCGGCCCGACGTCAGGATGAGGATCGTGTCGAAGGACGTGAAGCTGCCGACCAGCATCAGCACGACCGAGGTGATGATCGTGTTGCGAAGCTGAGGCAGCGTGATGCTGAAGAACTGCCGGATCCGCCCGGCTCCGTCGATCGCGGCGGCCTGATACAGCACCTCCGGTATCGCGCGCGCTCCTCCCTGGTAGATCAGCGTGTGAAACGGCGTCCACTGCCACATGCCGACGAACGTCAGCACGCCGATCGCGGTACGCGGATAGCTGAAGAGGAAGCCGTGGCCGAACAGCGAGTTTCCGAACAGCCAGTGCAGCTCGTGCGGCAACCCGTAGTACGGATCGAGCAGCGACAGCCAGACGATCGAGATCGCGGCCGCCGACATCAGCAGCGGGATGAAGTAGAGCGCCGACAGGATCGCCCGGTTCCTCTGGTGGCCGGCCGCCCAGACGCCGAGCAGGAGGCTCACCGGCGTCTGCGTGAGGATTCCCGAGCCCGGTCAGGATCGCGGTGACCTTGAAGCTGTTGATCAGCGTCGGGTCATGAAACAGCGCCGTCCAGTTCGCGGCGCCGACCCACTGGGGCGAGCCGATGGCGTCCCAGGACGTGAACGAGAGCCACACGACGACGCCGAGCGGCACGATCGCGCAGACCGCGAAGAACGTGATCGCGGGGAGGGACCAAAGGAAGCTCGGGCGGCCTACCTTCAAGCCGCCCGAGCCCTTTGTCCGCCCGCCTCGAGCAGCGAGCGGGGTCATGTCGATTCGGCTGTCCGTGTGGCTAGCCTGCGGGCTTCAATCCCGCCATCGTTGACTCGAACGCGTTCGCGTCGAGATTGTCGAAGTAGTTCGCAACCGCGGTGTGAATCGTGTTCGTGTTCGTCTGCGGCCACGCCTGGTCCCACGAGAGCTGGAAGGCCGGGGCCTTCTTGATCAGCCCGAACTGGTACTTCAGGTACGGCGCCGTCGTGCCGCGTGATCAGGCCCGGCGTGTTCGTGGTCGTCGTCAGGTTGCCGAGCGCCAGCTCCTTCTTGACGAAGGCCGGCGTGTACATCACCTTCAGGAACGCGGCCACCGCCTCCGGGTACCGCGTCTTCGTCAGCACCGAGTAGTAGTTCTCGGTGTTGCCGGCGAGGTCGTTGAGGTTGCCCTTCCCGCCCGGGATCGACGGGAATGCCGTGTAGCCCAGCTCGCCGGCGGCGAACGACGTCGACTGGGAGTTGACGCGTCGAGTAGTCCCACGAGCCCATCAGCTCGAACGCGGCCTTGCCGCCGATCATCAGCTGGGCGGTCTGGTTCTTCGTGAAGTAGACCGAGTCCCAGCTCTTCGACGGTCCGAACCCTCCGGCGTTGATCAGCTGCGCGAGGTCGGCGAGCGCCTTGTTGCTGGCGGCCGTCTTCCAGAGCGATGCTTTCCCGGCGAGCGCATCGGTGATGAGGCTCGGGCCGGCGACGCGGTCGTACAGATACTCGAACCACATCAGGGTCGGCCACTGGTCGGCGCCGCCGAGAGCGATCGGCACCTGCACGCCGCCGCTCTTCAACGTCGGCCACGTCGCGAGCAGGTTCGCCCAGGTCTTCGGCGGGGTCAGGTGATGCGCCGAGAGCACGGTCTTGTTGTAGAACAGCATGACCGGCTGAGTGCCGCGCATCGGAATGCCGTAGTAGTTGCTGCCGATCTTGGCGGCGCTCAGGATCGACGGCAGGAAGCTCGACTTGAGCTTCGGGTTCGCCTTCATGAAGCCGTTCAACGGCATCAGCAGCCCGGCCTTCTGGAACTGCGTGATCGAGCCGCCGCCCCAGTTGAAGAAGACGTCGGGAGCGTTGCTGCTGCTCATGAGCGTCTGCAGCTTGGTCTGGTAGTTGGCGCCAGGGATCGTCTGCAGGACTGCCTTGACCTTCTTCCCCTCGGCGGTCTTGTTGTACGTGTCCACGGCCCACTGCTCTGCCGTGTTCTGCGCGTCGCCGTAGACGAGGACGACGATCTTGTTGGCCGGCCGACTGCTCGCCGTGGCGTTCGCGGCGCCACCGCTGCCGGCGCCGAAGGCAGCGATCGAGCCGCCGGCCACCAGAGCGAGCGTGGCGGTCAGCGGCACCACGCCGCAACCAGTTGCGGGAAGCTGACATCTTGGAACTCTCCTCTCCGAATCCTCGGAATGGTTCAGTTCTGAAATCGAAAGCGCGGCTCTCGGCGCGAGAGTATGGCAACAGTTGAAGGGTTCGTCAACCGTTATCGATATCGTTTTAGATACCGGTGTATAGTCTCGATCCGTGAACGAGCGCAAGAAGCACGGCCGCGTAACCATCGGCGACGTCGCCGCGCAGGCGGGCGTCTCGGTCGCGACCGTCTCGAAGGTGATCAACGACCGCTACGGCGTCGCCGAGGACACCTCCGCCCGGGTGCGCGCCGTGATCGACGCCCTCGGCTACCACGCGAGCCTCGTCGGCCAGAGCCTGCGCAGCCGCCGCACCAAGGTGATCGGCGTGCTCGTCCGCGACCTCGAGCCCTTCAGCGCGGAGCTGCTCAAGGGAGTCGCTCGCGGAATCCGCGACACCGGCTACGAGCTCGTCGTCTTCTCCGGCTGCGGGCAGGCGTCCGACCAGGCCGGCTGGGAGAGGCGCTACCTCTCGCGCATCAGCGGCACGCTCGCCGACGGCGCGATCCTCGTCACCCCGGGCAGCATCGACGAGACGTTCGGCAGCCCCGTCGTCGCGATCGACCACAACGTCCGGTCGTCGACGCTGCCGACCGTCGACTCGGAGAACCTGAAGGGCGCGGTCGCTGCGACGGAGTACCTGCTCGGGCTCGGGCATCGCCGCATCGGCTTCCTCGCCGGCCGCCACGACCTCGAGTCGGCTCGCCTGCGTGAGCGCGGGTACCGGCAGGCGCTCGCCACGGCGCGGGTGCCGGTCGACGAGAGCCTCGTCCAGGTGGGCGGCTATGACGCGGCAACCGCGGCCGAGCCGGCACGCCGGCTGCTCGAGCTCGACCCGCGTCCGACCGCGATCTTCGCCGCGAACGACGTGACCGCCCTCGAGACGATGGCGGTCGCCCGCTCGCTCGGCCTCCGCATCCCGGACGATCTGTCGGTCGTCGGCTTCGACAACGTGCCCGAGTCGGCGCTCGGCGATCCCCCACTCACCACGGTCGAGCAGCCCATCCAGGAGATGGGGCGCGAGGCGGTCCGGCTGCTGCTCGAGCTGATCGAGGACCCGACGCGGCCCGCCGGCCAGGTCATCCTGCCGACGCGCCTCGTCCTCCGTCAGTCGTGCGGGCCGGTCGCGGAGACAGCTTGACCACCGCAGCGAGCGAGTCGGCGAACTACCTCGATCCCGGCAGGTCGGTGAACGAGCGGGTCGACGACCTGCTCGCCCGGATGACGCTCGACGAGAAGCTCGGCCAGCTCGGAAGCGCATGGAGCTTCGAGCTGGCGGAAAGCGGCGCGTTCTCGCTCGAGCACGCCGAGCGGCTCGCCCGGGACGGCTTCGGCCAGGTCACGCGCGTCGGCGGGGCGAGCAGCTACCGCAGCGACGAAGCGGCCCGGTTTGCGAACGCCGTCCAGCGCTACCTCGTCGAGGAGACACGGCTCGGCATTCCCGCCATCGTCCACGAGGAGATCTGCTCGGGCCTGCTTGCGAGCGGATCGATGATCTTCCCGCAGGCGATCGGCCTCGCGAGCACGTGGGAGCCCGATCTCTCCGAAGCGCTCGCCGACACGCTCAGAGTGCAGATGCGCGCGGTCGGGGCCCATCAAGGCCTGTCCCCCGTTCTCGACGTCTCCCGCGATCCGCGCTGGGGGCGCACGGAGGAGACGTTCGGCGAGGACCCGTATCTCGTCGCACGCATGGGCGTCGCGTTCGTCCGCGGCCTGCAGGGGGGCGACCTCCGGGCCGGCGTCGTCGCGACGGGAAAGCACTTCATCGGCTACGGCGCCTCGGAGGGCGGACTGAACTGGGCGCCGATGCACGTCGGGACGAGGGAGCTGCACGACGTCTACCTTCACCCCTTCGAAGCGGCCGTGCGTGAAGGCGGCCTCCGCTCGGTGATGAACGCCTACAACGAGCTCGACGGCGTTCCCTGCGGTGCATCGCACGAGCTTCTGACGGAGCTGCTTCGCGGAGCGTGGGGCTTCGACGGTTGCATCGTCTCCGACTACTTCTCCGTGCGACAGCTCGAGCGCTACCACCGGCTCGTCGGCGACGCGTCGGAGGCGGCCGCGACTGCGCTCACCGCCGGCATCGACGTCGAGCTGCCGAGCACCGACTGCTACGGAGCGCCGCTGCGAGCGGCGATCGAGCGCGGCCTTCTCGCCGAGAGCGACGTCGACGTCGCTGTCGGGCGCGTGCTGGCGACGAAGTTCTCGCTCGGCCTCTTCGAGCAGCCCTATGTCGATGCAGAAGCGGCCGGTGGAGCAGCGAACACCGACGCTCAACGGGGGCTCGCGCGGACGATCGCGGCGAAGAGCCTCGTCCTGCTCAAGAACGACGGCGCGCTGCCGCTCGCCGACGCGGCGCACACCGTCGCGGTCATCGGACCGAACGCGAATGACCTGCGCAACCTGCTCGGCGACTACAGCTACCCCGCTCACGTCGAGTCGCTGAACGAGATGGCCCGGTCGGACGGGGACGTCTTCTCGATCGGCCTGCCCGCCGGGCTCGACTTCGGCGACCCGATGCCGATTGCGCCGACGGTCCTCGACGCCCTTCGCGCCCGGCTCGGCGATCGCGTCGGATTCGCGTCGGGATGCGAGGTGATCGGCACGTCGCGCTCGGGGTTCGACGAGGCGGTCGCGCTCGCAGCAGCCGCGGACGTCGCCGTTCTCGTACTGGGAGACAAGGCGGGCCTAACCGACGACTGCACGAGTGGCGAGAGCCGCGATCGCGCGTCGCTCGACCTACCGGGTGTTCAGGAAGATCTCGCGCGCGCCGTGGTCGCGACCGGCACGCCGGTCGTGCTCGTGCTCGTCGCGGGACGCCCGTGCGGCAGCGCCTGGCTCCACGAGCACAGCGCCGCCGTTCTGTTGGCGTGGCTGCCGGGCCAGGCCGGAGCGGATGCGATCGCCGACGCCCTCGTCGGCGCATCGTCGCCGGGCGGGAAGCTCCCGATCACGTTTCCGCGCAGCGCCGGGCAGATCCCGACGTACTACGCGCACAAGATCTCCGGCGGCCGCTCGCACTGGAAGGGCGACTACGTCGACGCTCCCGTCCGGCCGCTCTACCCGTTCGGCCACGGCCTCGCCTACACGACGTTCGCCCTCTCGGACGCGCACGTCGAGACTCCGACGGTGGGGTGGAACGACTCGATCGCCGTGCGGACGCAGGTGCGCAACACGGGCGAGCGCACAGGCGAGGAGGTCGTGCAGCTGTACGTCCGCGACCCGGTCGCGACCATCACGCGCCCGGTGCTCGAGCTGAAGAGCTTCGTCCGTCTCGAGCTCGCAGCGGGCGAGTCGAAGACCGTGACGTTCCGCGTTCCCGTCGGCCAGCTGGGATTCCACGACCGCTCGCTCGCCTATGCGGTCGAGCCTGGCATCTTCGATCTCTTCGTCGGCACGTCGTCTGACGACCTCCTCCCTGCCGGATCGGCGACGGTGCTCGCTGAACCTGCAGGCGCACCGCCGGAGAAGGCGTTCGACGGCGTCGTCTCGATCGACTGAACAAGGAGGCGCGGAGGCACTCATGGGCACGGGCGGCATCTCCCTGCGGAACCTGACGAAGGTGTACACGGGCGGCGTTCTCGCAGTCGACGCGATCGACCTCGAGATCGAGGAAGGCGAGTTCATGGTGCTCGTCGGTCCGTCGGGCTGCGGCAAGTCGACCCTTCTCCGGCTGATCGCCGGGCTCGAAGAGGCGACCGAAGGGGCGATCGTCCTCGCCGGCGACGACGTGACACAGGTACCGCCGCAGCAACGCGACATCGCGATGGTCTTTCAGAACTACGCGCTGTACCCGCACATGACGGTGGAGCAGAACCTCGCGTTCGGACTGCGCATCCGCAAGATCCCCTCGGAGGAGCGCAAGCGGCGCGTGCGCGACGCGGCTCGCACGCTCGGGCTGCTCGACCTCCTCGACCGCAAGCCGGCCGCTCTCTCGGGCGGCCAGCGGCAGCGCGTGGCGATCGGCCGCGCGATGGTTCGCGAACCGGTCGCCTTCCTCATGGACGAGCCGCTGTCGAACCTCGATGCGAAGCTGCGCGTTTCGATGCGCGCCTCGCTCGCCCGCCTCCATGCGCAGCTCGGTGTGACGACCGTGTACGTCACGCACGACCAGGTCGAGGCGATGACGCTCGGACAGCGCGTCGCCGTGATGCGCGACGGACGCGTGCAGCAGGTCGACGTGCCCCAGAAGCTCTTCGACTCGCCGACCAACCTGTTCGTCGCCGCGTTCATCGGATCGCCGTCGATGAATCTCGTCGAAGCAGACGTCAGCGACGGCGCGATTCGCTTCGCCGGCCACGTGCTCGCCCTCCCCGACGGATACGCCCCGCCCCCGGGACGCATGCTCGTCGGCATCCGGCCGACGGACTTCGAGAGCGGCGAAGGTGCGGACCCGGCGCTGCCGCGCATGCGCGTGCGGGCAGCGGTGGTCGAGGCGCTCGGAGCCGAGAGCCACGTCATCTTCCACCTGGACGCCCCGCGCGTGCAGACGGACGCGGTCCGCGCCGCCGCGGACGCGCAGGCCGAGGACCAGACGCTCTTCGCAGACGACGAGCGTGCCGAGTTCACCGCTCGGATCGCGACCGTGACGTCGATCCCGAGCGGCGCGGAGATCGAGCTCGCAGTCCACGTCGAGCGGGCGCACTTCTTCGATCCGCAGACGGGAGACGTGATCGTGCCCGGCGCTCGCACCGTGCGTTCCGCCGGCGCCGCGGCGTCGTGACGAAGCCGTTCCCGCTCTACGACCTCCCGCTCGCCGAGCTCGAGCGGCACCGCACGGCCGCCACCGAGCCGCCGGGGCTCCTCGCCTTCTGGGCCGAGGCAATCGCGTCGGCCCGTGCGGCCGCAGACGAGCCTCGCATCGCGCCGTTCGAGCCGGGCACGTACGGGCGGCTGGCGGCGTTCGACGTCACGTTCAGCGGTGCCGACGGCGATCCGATCAGGGCGTGGTACCTGCGACCCGCCGGGCGGGAGGACGACCGCTTGCCCTGCCGCGTGGTCTTCGTCGGCTACGGCGGTGGGCGCGACCTTCCCGCGGCGCACGCGCTCTACCCCGCGTGCGGCTACGCGACGTTCGTGATGGACACGCGCGCGCAGGGCGGCACCTGGTCGACCGGCGACACGCCGGACCGCGGCGCCGGCACGTCGGGCGCGGAGCATCCCGGCGTGATGACGCGCGGCGTCTCGGCGCCGCAGACCTACTACTACCGCCGCCTCTACGTCGACGCCGTGCGCGCAGTCGAAACGGCCGCGAGCCTACCCGGCGTCGACCCCGAGCGCATCGCAGTGGCCGGCACGAGCCAGGGCGGCGCGCTCGCGCTTGCAGCCGCGGCTCTGGCACCGGATCTCGTCCGCCTCTGCCATGCCGACGTGCCGTTCCTCTGCGACATCGAACGCGCGATCGACATCGCGATCGACCACCCCTACCTCGAGCTCGTGTCGTATCTCGCGCTGCATCCGGAGCTCGACGCCGCCGTGCGAAACACGATCCGCCATGTCGACAACGCGCTGCTGGCGTCCCGCATCCGCGCTCATGCGCTCGTCGCCGTCGGGCTCCGCGACACGATCACCCCGCCGTCGACGGTCTTCGCGGCGTTCAACGCGATCGAGGCTTCGAAGGAGATCGCCGTCTACCCGTACTCGGGCCACTCGCTGCCGACGAGCCATGCGGAACGACAGCTCGCCGACTTCACGCACCGGCTCGGCTGACACGAGCGGCGCTCCGGAATACGCCGAAGGCCCTTCCAATTCCGGCGCTCATCGTGTTATCTACCGGGCGAAGGTGGAGCGCATGCGGCGCAGAGAGTCGGCTCGCGGCCGGCAGGGCGGAGCGCGTTGGCGCTTGGTCGCCCCTGCCGTGGTGGCGGTCGCACTCGTCGTGGTCGCGAGCGCGGCATCGGCCGGCTTCAACCAGGCCTCGGGCGCGCCGATTCACCTCGGGACGAACGCGGAGCCCACGATGATCCAGGTCGGTGACGTCAACGGGGACGGGAAGCCGGACCTCGTGGTCCTCGACCTCGACAACAGCAGCCACCCCCAACTCGCCGTGTTCTTCGGAGCCGCGAGCGCTCACTTCACCACGGGCCCGGTCACTGCGCTCAATCCGACGGGTGGGGCAGGGGACTTCGCGCTTGCCAACGTCAACGGCGACAACCACCTCGACGCTGTCGTGACGAACTACACGGCGGACACGATCTCGACCTTCCTCGGCGACGGGACGGGCCACTTCACTCAGCACGGCTCGGACATCAACATGCAGTCCGGAAGCCAGCCGACCGAGGCGTCGGTCGCAGACCTCAACGGCGACGGGAAGCCCGACCTCGTCGTGCCGAACCAGTTCGTCGCCGGCATCGACCTCCTCGAGGGCGACGGGAGCGGCGGCTTCAGCGCGTTCCCAGGCTCGCCGTACAGCTACAGCAGCTCGATCTCCCTCAGCGACTTCGCCGACGGCCCCATCGGTGCCGTCGTCGGCCACTTCGACGCCGACGCCGCTCGGGACGTCTTGGTCCTCAACCAGTACAACTCGGCCGACCAGACGCACGGCACGCTGATGCTGTTCAAGGGCAACGGCAGCGGCGGAGTCTCGCTCGAGACGACCGTGAATCTGCCCGACGTTCCGGGCTGGTTCGCCGAATGCGACCTCAACGGCGACGGGAAGCTCGACATCGTCGTCTCGTTGCCCGGCCCCGACGAGGTGCAGGCATACCTCGGCAACGGCGACGGGACCTTCTCTGCTCAGACGCCGGTCAGCACGCCCGACCCCGGTGACGTCGTCGTCGGCGACTTCAACGGGGACGGACTGCCCGACGTCGCGGCGATCGACAATGCCGTCGCCGACGGAGCGGTCGACATCGTGCTCGGCGACGGTCACGGCAACCTCGCCGCGGAGCCGGGCGGGCCGTTCGCGATCGACGCCGGCACCGCGCCGCAGTTCCTCTGGATGCAGGCCGGCGACGTCAGCGGCGACCACAAGGCCGACCTCCTCGGGATCAACGACGCGCCCGGAGCCGTCGACGTCCTCCTCGGCCAGGGCGGCGCGCTCCCGTCCGGCACCGTCTCGCCGGCGTCAGGTCCTTCCGGTTCCACCGTGACGGTCACCGGCACGAACCTGAACACGGTCGCCTTCGTCCAGTTCGGGAGTGTCGACGGCGCGATCACGGCGCACTCGGCGACGCAGCTCAGCGTCACCGTCCCGGCGGGCGCCGCGGCAGGCAAGCTGCTGCTCATCGGCGCCAACGGCTCGTCCCAGACGTCGACGTCGTTCACGCCGGCGACGGCGACGATCACGTCGTTCACGCCGAAGGGAGGCGGCGCGGGCACGTCGGTGGTGATCACCGGCACCGCGTTCACCGGCGCGACCGCGGTGAAGTTCGGCGCGACGAACGCAGCGAGCTTCCACGTCGACTCGGACACGCAGATCACCGCGACGACGGCCGTCGGGACGAACACCGGCACGATCTCCGTCGTCGGCCCGGCCGGCACGACCACGAGCGCGACGCCCTTCTACGGGCCGCCGTCGATCGCCGGCTTCACACCCTCGTCGGGTGCCACGCGCGCGACGGTCACGCTCAGCGGGACGAATCTGACCGGCGCCACCTCGGTGACCCTCGGCGCAACCAGTTGCCCGTTCGCGGCGACCTCGCTGACGTCGCTGACGCTCACCGTCCCGTCGGGGGCGGCAAACGGCACCTTCACGGTGACGACGCCCGGCGGCGTTGCGACGAGCGTGTCCTCGTTCACCGTGACGCCGCCGCCCGCGATCACGTCGGTGAGCCCGGGCAGCGGCCCGATCGGAACGCCGGTTGCGATCACGGGGACACACCTCTTGGGAACCGTCGGTGTGAAGATCGGCTCGATCATCGCCGTCCCGACGAGCGTCACCGCCACCGAGGTCGACTTCACCGTCCCGCCGGGAGCTGTGACGGGGCGGATCGTGATCCTCAACCCGGCCGGCTCGGCGACGAGCCCGGGAAGCTTCACCGTCACGGGCTGACGCCGGCTCACCGTCCACATCTCCCTATCCACACAGGGCTCACCCGCTGGTCGCGCCGTCGACGAGTCCTCGCACGAGGGTCCGCTGAGCGATGACGAACACGATTGCGACCGGAAGCGCCGCGACGAGGGCTGCGAGCGCAACTGCCGGTCGCGTCGATCGGAAGATGTCCGAGAGCCCCACCTGGACCGGGAACTGCCTGTCGTCCGCCAGGATCGCGTACGGGAGGTAGAAGTTCGTCCAGTCGGCGACGAAGCTGAAGAAGAAGACGAGGGCGACGACGGGCTTCGCAAGCGGGACCCCGACGCGGCGGAAGGCGGCCCATTCGCCGCAGCCGTCGATTCGCGCCGCATCGAGGAGGCCCGGCGGGACCGCCGTGGAGTAGTAGACGTAGGCGAGATAGACCCCGAAGGGGAAGAACGCGAACGGCAGGATGATCGAGAAGACGGTGCCGATTAGCCCGGCGGCGTTCAGCTCCAAGAAGATCGGGAGCACGAACGCAGACGCCGGCACGAGCATCGAGATGAGCGTGACCTTGAGGATCACCGTGCGCCCCCGGAACCTGCCGAAGGCAAGCCCGTAGCCGGCCGGAATCGCGGTGGCCAGGGTGATCGCCGTCGCGCTCAGCGAGTAGAGGAGCGAGTTCCCCATCCAGCGCCTGAAGATGTGGCCGGCGAACCCGTCCAGCTGCTGCCAGGCGAACCGGACGTTGTGGAAGCTGCCGATCGCGAGCGGGCTCCGCGTGAGGAGCTCGTAGTCCGTCTTCGTCGGAGCGAGGACGAGCCAGGCGAGCGGGACGACGAAGAAGACCGCGAACGCGAGCAACACCGCCGCGCGGACCCCCACCGCTGCGCGGCGCCGGGCGTCGTGGCGGTCGGTCATCTCAGGCGCCGCGTATCGCGAGCCCGGTTTCTGGGTCGAAGAAGTGCAGCGCGCTCCGGTCGACCCGGACATCGACGGCGTCGCCTTCGACGACCCGCGTCCGCGGGCTGAACCGGCCGACGAGCGTCGCCGACGCCGGCTGCTCTCCGGCGAGCTGCCCGACGGCGCGGTCGTCGCCGACGTCCTCGGCGAGCTCGCGCATGTCCTCCGTGGCCGCCTGGCGCGCGGCAACCGTGAAGTGGACCAGCACCTCGGCTCCGAGCGCCTCGCGCAGCTCGACCCGGCCACGGAGATGCGCACCCTCGTCGCCGCCGGCGATCGCCGCATCCTCGAGATCCTCGGGGCGGATGCCGAGCACGACCGACCCTCCCTCGCGGTCGGCGAGCCACGGGTGCCCGTCGAGATCGAGGCGTGCTTCGTCGCCGAGGACGGCGGCCAGGCCACCGTCCCGCCTCTCGATGCGCGCCTCGAGCATGTTCATCGCAGGGCTTCCGATGAACCCGGCGACGAAGAGGTTGACGGGACGGTCGTACAACTCCTGTGGCGGTGCGACCTGCTGCAGCTGGCCCTTGCGCATGACCGCGACGCGATCGCCCATCGTCATCGCCTCGACCTGGTCGTGCGTGACGTAGATCGCCGTCACGCCGAGGTTCCCCTGGATCTTCTTGATGTCTCCGCGCATCTGGACGCGCAGCTTCGCATCGAGGTTCGACAACGGCTCGTCCATGAGGAACACCGCGGGCTGGCGGACGATCGCACGACCCATCGCGACGCGCTGGCGCTGCCCGCCGGACAGGGAGCGCGGCTTCCTCTTGAGATACGGCTCGAGGTCGAGGATCCGCGCGGCCTCGTCGACCCGCCTGCGAATCTCGTCCTTCGGCACCTTCGCGATCTTGAGCGGGAACGCGATGTTGTCGCGCACGCTCAGGTGCGGGTAGAGCGCATAGCTCTGGAAGACCATCGCGATGTCGCGCCGCTTCGGCGTCAGATCGTTGACGACGCGGTCGCCGATCCGCACGACGCCGTCGGTGATGTCCTCGAGCCCCGCGACCATCCTGAGCGCGGTGGTCTTGCCGCAGCCGGAGGGGCCGACGAGAACCATGAACTCGCCGTCCTCGATCCCGAGGTCGAGATCGTCGACCGCCCGCGGACCGTCGCCGTACGACTTCGAGACTCCTTCGAACGTGACGCTAGCCATTGGTCACTCCTTCACCGCTCCGCCGACGAGGCCCCTGACGAGCGCGCGCTGCGAGAAGAGGAAGACGATCGCCACCGGCACGACGGCGATCAGCGTCGCGAGCGCGAGCTCGGGTTTGAAGATCTTGACCGACTGGCCGCCGCCACCGACGGCGGGATTGAAGGACGGCGTCGACGAGAGCAGGTCCCAGAGGCCGACGGTGATCGGGTACTGGTTCGAGTCCGCGAGAACGACGTACGGAAGGAAGAAGTTGTTCCAGTCGGCGACGAAGCTGAAGAAGAACACGAGTGCGACCACCGGCTTCGCGAGCGGGAGCGCGACGCGGAGGAACGTCTGCAGCTCGCCGGCGCCGTCCACCCGGGCCGCGTCGAGCAGCCCCGGCGGGAGGGCGGTCGCGTAGTAGATGTACGCGAGGTAGACCCCGAAGGGAAAGAAGGAGAACGGCAGGATCACCGAGAGCGTGCTCCCGATCAGATGCACGGCATTCAGCTCGAGGAAGATCGGGAGTACGAGCGCGGCGGCAGGGACGATCATCACGACGAGCGTGAGCGAGAGAACGAGCCTGCGCCCGGGGAACCTTCCGATCGCGAGGCCGTATCCGGCAGGCACTCCCGCGACGAGCGTGATCGCGGTCGCGCTCAACGCATAGAAGAGCGTGTTGCCGAGCCACCGTTGGTAGACGTGGCTGCTGAACGCGTTCAGGTGCTTCCAGGCGAGCGCGATGTGGTGGAAGTCGCCGAACGAGAACGGGCTGCTCGTGATGAGCGCCTTGTCGCTCTTCGTCGGCGCGAGGACGAGCCAGACGACGGGAGCGATGAAGAAGACGGCGAACGCCGCGAGGATCGACAGCCGCACGCCGAGCCCGAGCACGCGGATCCGCATCAGTCCTCCGCTCGGAAGAGGCCGCTGCGCGTGACGATGAGCACGGCGCCGACGAGCCCGATCACGAGCAGGTCGACGGCGATCGCGGCGGCGCCGTTGAAGTCCGCGTAGCGGAAGGCCAGCTGGTACGCGAGCTGATTGGCCGACCACGTGTCGGGAACGAGCCCGAAGCTCGCGGTCTGCACGATCTGCGGCTCGACGAAGAGCTGCGTCCCCGTCGCGAACGAGAGAATGAGCATGTAGGCGATCCACTTGCGGATGAGCGGCAGCTTCAGCCGCAGCGCGATGGTGATCGGCCCCGCGCCGTCGATGCGCGCGGCCTCCTCGAGATCGTGCGGGATCGTGTTGAGGGCGCCGTACATGACGACGATCCATCCGCCGGCGCCGGTCCAGAACGCGATCATCGCGAAGATGTACGGCAGGTTCCCCGGGGCGATCGACTGGGCGAAGATGTCCGCTCCGAGCAGGTGGTGCAGGAAGAAGGAGCCGGGGCTGACGCTCGGATCGAGCATGAAGAGCCAGACGAGGACCGCGGCCGAGCCGGCGAGCGCGCCGGGCATGTAGAAGAGGAAGCGGAACGTCGCCGAGACGCGGTTCGCGCGGCCGTGGAGGAGAAGCGCCAGGCCGACGACGAAGACCATGAGCGCCGCGAGCCAGACGAACGTGTAGACGAGAACGTGCTTGAACGCGGAGGCGAAGCGGAAGTCGTGGTACGTCCGCACGAAGTTGTGGAAACCGACCCATCCGCCACCGACGTTCGTGAAGGCGAGGTCGAGCGCGTAGATCGTCGGGGCGACGCCGAAGACGAGCAGGAGCGGCAGGTACGGCAGCACGAACGGCAGCCCCTGAAGTGCGCGGGGGCCACGCTTGCGCGTGGCCCCCGCGTGCTCCGACGTCAGGACCGACGACGTCAAGCGTTACTTCCGGACGACCTTGTAACCCGCCGCCTGCGCGTTCTGCGCGAGCCCGTCACCGAGCGCCGGCAGCAGCGAGCTCAGCGACTTGCCTGCGACGAGCTGTGTGACGACGGCGTTCGACCAGACCGGCTGATCCGGATAGGTGACCATGCTCCAACCCTTCCAGATCAGGTTGGCGGCCGCCTTCATCGCAGCGCTTTCGGGAGCTGCGAAGTACGGGTCCTTGCTGAGCGAGCTCAGCCACTTGACGGCGGCAGGCCCGTACGACGGGTAGCCCGGTGAGAGCGCCCCGACCTTCGACTTGACCGCCGGCGACGTCGTGGCGTACTTCACGAAGTCGATGGCCGCGGCCACGTTCTTCGTGTGCTTGGAGACGATCCATGGGCCGCCGCCGACCTGGCCGGTGACGAGGGGCTCGCTGTTCCACTGCAGCGGCAGCGCCGCCGTCATCTCACCAGCCGGCACGTGCAGCGTGCCGCTGAAGATGTCCTTCGCGTACCACACGGGACCCGGCATGAGCAGGATCTTGTCGGCGTCACCGCCCCACTTCGTGGCGAAGTCCGCGGTGAAGACGCTCTCCGGCGGAACGACGCCGCTCTTGATGAGCGGATCGAGCAGGCTCGCCATGCGCGTGCAGTGCACGTCGGCCGAGTTGATCCGGACGGTGTTCGGCGCGACGATCTGTGAGAGCGGGCACTGGTCCGCCCAGAGGTAGAGCCACGCGCCGTACGAGTCGCCGATGTTCCCGATGATGTAGCCGGGGTGCTCGGTGGCGACCTTCTGGCCGAGCGCCGCCCACTGCTGCCACGTCTTCGGCACCGTGTAGCCGAACTGCTTCATGAGCTTCTGGTTGACGTACAGGACCTCCTGCGCCAGGTTGTCCTGCAGGCACACGAGGTGGCCGTTGACGGTGCACTGTGCGATCGACGGCGCCGGCCAGCCCTTGAGGAGGCTCTTCGGGAAGACGCCGTTCAGATCCAGCGCGAAGTCGAACGGCTTCTGCCCCATCCACACCGGGTCGTTCGCCTGCTCGGAGAAGATGACGTCCGGCCAGCCGTGTCCGGTTCGGTTCCACAGCTGGATCTTCGTCTGCATCGTCGTCGCGCCGTTGCCGTCACCGTCGAAGGTGACGATGTTCACGTGCACCTTCGGATGCGTCTTGGCGTAGAGCTTCGCGACCGGCAGGCGGACGGCGTCCACCCAGACGGTGATGGAGCCGGCGGCGCCGGCCTGGCGGCTCGCGCCGCTCGTCGCCGCCGCTGTCAGCGAGGCCGCGACCGCAGCCACGAGCGCCACGAATGCGAACGCCCGACGGTTGATCTTCATGTGTGCGCTCCTCCTTCGGTTGAGCCAACCATGCATGTCAGCCGAGCGATCCGGCTCGACGCTCGTGCACGAAGTCGGGGAGCGCGATTCCGGGCTCCGTCGGAGCGTGCACGAGACCGTCCGGCCCCACCCGAGGCTCTCGGGTCGCCGGGTTGGAGATGACGAGGGACTCGTAGTAGGTGCAGTTGGGAATCGCCATGCACAGGTGCACGGCGGTCTCGGTCGGGCCGTGTACCTCGGCCCGGAGCCGGAACGAATCGGCGAGATGGGCGATGCGCATCGCACCCGTCATGCCGCCGCGGTGGTTCGCACTCGTCCGCACGTAGCTGGCACAACCGGACGCGATGAAGTCCGCCGTGTTGAGATGGCTTCCGTCGGATGTCTCGCCGACGAGCAGCGGGACGTCGACGCGCTCCGACAGCCAGCGATAGGCCGTCACGTTGAACTCGCGCATCGGCTCCTCGTACCAGAGGTAGTTCGCCTCGCTCAAAGCCCGGCCGAGATAGACGGCACTCGGCAGGTCGAACGCGGCCGAGCCGTCGTACATGAGGTCGATGTCCGGCCCGACGTGGTCACGGAGCCGCTGGCAGAGCACCGCGTCGGCCCGCTCGTCGCCCCAGGCGTGCAGCTTGATCGCCGGGTAGCCGAGCTCGAGGCACTGGTCCGCGACGTCGAGGTACTCCTCGATCGTCGAGAACGTCGTCGTCGACGCGTACGCCGGGATCGCGTCCCGGTACGTGCCGAGCAGTCGATGCACCGGCACTCCGAGGACACGCCCTTCGAGATCCCAGAGCGCGACGTCGACGATGCCGAAGAGCCAGATCGGGAACTCCTCCGTCCGGTCGAGCTCCCACAGCCGGTGCCAGAGCCATTCGCGGCGGTCGGCGCGCTCCCCGACGAGCTCCTCGCGCAGGACACGGTCGACGATGTCGCCGAGCATCGGCCC
The DNA here is from genome assembly GCA_963802685.1 of uncultured Actinomycetes bacterium. Taxonomy (GTDB): domain Bacteria; phylum Actinomycetota; class Thermoleophilia; order Gaiellales; family Gaiellaceae; genus Palsa-739. Next base: position 92,541 of record CAWDJG010000006.1, on the reverse strand, counting down.
ACTCCACTCGTGGTAGGCCTCGCCCACTGCGCCGTCGTCGGTGGTGATCCGGAGGACAGCCGTCGTCCGGGCCGGAGCGGACCCGCGGAGACCTCGCCGCCATGCGAATGCGGGCGAGACCGCCGGGAGGGGGATCAGGTCAACGTCGACCGCCGCGATGTGCATCGCGGGTGATCATCATACGAATGATCACCCGCTGTCAAGACCTACCTTTGAGCTTCCTCTCCGCCCAGGCAGATTCGATGTGCTCTGCGATCCGATCGCCGGCGAGCGACCCGTCGCCTGCGACGAGCGCGTCGTAGATGCCGCGGTGCTCGTTCGCCGTCTGCTCGAGCGCCTCCCGGGGCGAGCCGGCGGAGAGGAGGGGCGTGATGCCGCCGTGCCGGTGGATCGCGCGCACGATCGTCAGCCCGACCTCGTTCCCGGATGCCTTCATGACGATGGCGTGGAAGGCGAGGTCGAACGACCGGAACCGCTCGTAGTTGCCGTACGACTCCTCCATCTGGGCGAGGTTCTCGGCCAGCTCCGCCAGCTCGCCCGCCGTCAGGCGGCCGGCCGCGGCCTTGGCCATCTCCCGCTCGAGCACGACGCGGACGGCGATCAGGTCGTCGAGGAGGGACATGTCGTGATCGTGGGCGAGGGCGATCCGGAGCACGACCGGGTCGAGCAGGTTCCAGGCGCTCCGGGGCTGGACGGTCGTCCCACGGCCCTGCTCGACGCGGACGAGGCCTCGTTCCTCGAGCATCTTCAGCCCCTCGCGGACGACGGTCCGGCTGAAGCCGAACCGCTCGCAGAGCACGGGCTCGGTCGGCAGGACGTCGCCCTCGGCGAGCGCGCCGCTGACGATCGACTCCGCCAGCTCCTCGACGACGAACGAGGCGAATCGCGCCGGGCGCCAGGGCGGTCTGCCGTCGGCGACGGCCGTTCGTGCTCGGTGACTGCCCTCCATGCCGGTCATCCTATGGTCGGACGAAGTCGACACAGCTCGCAGAGTAACGTACGACCATCATATGACCACGACCGTCGTCCCTTCGAGGCTCGGGCTCGGCACGAGCGCGCTCGCGGGGCTCTTCGAGGCCGTGACCGCAGATGCGGCCCGCGCGACGGTCGACCGGGCGTGGGAGGTGGGGATCCGCCACTTCGACACGGCTCCGCTCTACGGGTCAGGGCTCGCCGAGGAGCGACTCGGGGCGGCGCTCGCGGCGCGGCCGCGCGGCGAATACACGGTGTCGACGAAGGTCGGCCGTGTGCTCGTCCCCGGTGCCCCCAGCCCGCACTTCGTCGGCGCCCCGCCGCTCGAGGCGGTCTTCGACTACACCCCCGACGGGATCCGCCGTTCGCTCGCCGGCAGCCTCGACCGCCTGGGGCTCGACCGCGTCGACCTCGTGCTCCTGCACGATCCGGAGCAGCACATGGGCGCGACGCGGAGCGCCGTCGAGGCCCTGCGCGGGCTCGCGGACCGGGTCGGCGTCGGCACGAACGTCGTCGCGACGGCGGCGGAGCTCGTCGCGCGGGGCGAGGTCGACGCCGTGCTGCTCGCCGGCCGCTACACGCTGCTCGACCGTTCGGCCGCCGACGAGCTGCTGCCGCTGTGCGCCGAGCGGGGAGTGCCCGTGCTCGCGGCCGGCGTGTTCAACAGCGGCGTCCTGGCGGGCGGGGCGAACTTCGACTACGAGCGGGCACCCGAAGAGATCCTCGCGCGGCGGAGCGCGCTCGAGTCGATGTGCGCGCGGCACGGCATCCCGCTCGCCGCCGCCGCGCTCCAGTTCCCGCTGCGCCATCCCGCGGTCGCGTCGGTCGTCGTCGGCGCGCGATCGGCGGCCGAGATCGAGGAGGATGCGCGCCTGCTCGGCCTGCCGGTGCCCGCCGCCCTCTGGTCGGAGATAGACGCCTTCTAGCGAAGCCGCAGACCGTAGGTCGCGATCGCGGTGCCGGCGAGGACGCGGGGGTCGTCTCCGACGAGCGCGAGGCCGTCGCCGTATCCGGCGGCGAGGAGCGTCACCGGCCAGTCGGAGCCCCACATGCAGCGCTCCGGCCCGAACCACCGCAGCGCACGCTCGACGGTGCCGGGCGGGTCGGCCTCGGTGAAGAGCCCGGAGAGCTTGCACACGACGTTCGGCAGCTCGGCGAGCGCGGCGACGCTGCGTTCCCACAGACGGTGTGCGACCGCGTCGGCCGGCGGCTTCGCGACGTGGTCGAGCACGAAGCGCACGTCGCCGTGCCGGCGCGCCGTCTCCGTCGCCGCCGGCAGCTCGCGTACGCGCACGAGCAGGTCGTAGGCGAGCCCGGCCGCCCCGACGGCGGCGAGCCCTCGCTGCACGTCGTCGCGCAGCAGCCACTCGGGGTCGGCCTCGTCGTGCACGAGATGCCGGATGCCGACGAGCGGCGCGCCTGCGAACTCCACAAGCTGCGCGGCGACGTCGCCGGTGAGATCCACCCAGCCGACGACGCCGAGCACGAACGGCGTCGACGCCGCGATCGCGAGCAGCTCGCGCGTCTCGTCGAGCGACTCGCGCGCCTGGACGACGACCGTGCCCGTGACGCCGTGCCGGCGCAAGAGCGGCTCGAGATCGTCCGGTCCGAAGCGCCGACGGAGCGGCACGACGTCATCCGTCATCCACGCGTACTCCGCCCGCGCCGGGTCCCAGAAGTGCTGGTGCGCGTCGACGATCACCGGATCACGCGCGCGGCACCGCCGGCGACGACGCGCTCGACCTCGGCCAGCGTCGCCATCGACGTGTCGCCCGGCGTCGTCATCGCGAGCGCTCCGTGCGCGACGCCGTACGCGAGCGCCCGGTCGACGTCGAGTCCTTCGAGGATGCCGTAGACGAGCCCGGAGGCGAACGAGTCCCCGCCGCCGACGCGGTCGAGGATCTCGAGGCCGCCGAGCGACGGGCCGACGTGGAAGCCCGTTCGCGTCCGACAGACCGCCGTCCAGTCGTTGATCGTCGCGGTCCGCGCCTGCCGCAGCGTCGAGGCGACGAGCGCGAGCTGCGGCAGCTCGTCGAGCACACGCTGCAGCAGACGCTCGTAGTGGGCGACCTCGAGCTCCAGCAGCCCGTCCTCGATCCCCTCGACGTGGTAGCCGAGCGCAGCCGTGAAGTCCTCCTCGTTGCCGAACAGCACGTCGACGCTCTGCACGAGCTCCCGGTTGACCGCCGGCCGCCGCGGCCGTGCCGCCTCGCGCCTTCCAGAGCGACGGCCGGTAGTTGAGGTCGTACGAGACGACCGTGCCATGTCGCCTGGCTGCCCGAGCTGCCTCGAGCGCGAGCTCCGCGGTTGTGTCCGAGAGCGCGGCGAAGACGCCGCCGGTGTGGAACCAGCGGACGCCCTCGACGCCGAAGATCGCGTCCCAGTCGACGTCGCCGGACTTCAGCTGCGACGCGGCGGAGTTCGCGCGATCGGAGCATCCGACCGCACCGCGTACGCCGAAGCCCCGCTCGGTGAAGTTCAGCCCGTTGCGCACCTCGCGCCCGATGCCGTCGTATGCGCGCCACAGCAGGTGCACCGGCTGAACGCCGCCCTGCAGCATGAGGTCCTCGATGAGCCGGCCGACGGGATTGTCCGCCAGCGCCGTCACGACGCCCGTGCGCAGGCCGAAGCAACGGCGCAGCCCGCGGGCGACGTTGTACTCGCCGCCGCCTTCCCAGGCGCGAAACGTCCGCGTGGTCGCGATGCGCCCCTCGCCCGGATCGAGACGCAGCATCACCTCGCCGAGCGCGACGAGGTCGTAGCGGCACTCCTCTCTCGGGCGAAGCTCCATCACGCCGCCGTCTCGACCGCCGCACGTGCGCGTCGCGTTATCTCGTCGAACCGTCCGGCGCGCAGGAGCGCGGGCTCGCAGATCCAGCTGCCGCCGCACGCGAGCACGGACGGCACCGCGAGGTATGCAGGCAGCGAGTCTGCGTCGACACCGCCGGTCGGGATGAAGCGCGTAGTAGGAAAGGTCGCGGAGACCGCCCGGAGGAACGCCGGCCCGCCGAGCGTCGAAGCAGGGAAGACCTTCACCGTCGGGCATCCGAGCCGCGTCGCATGTCCGAGCTCCGACGGCGTCGCGATCCCGGGGAAGAACGGCATCCCCGCGTCGGTGCAGGCGGCGACGACGTCGTCGTCCGTCCCGGGTGCGACCGCGAAGCTCGCGCCCGCGTGCGCCGCGGCGCGCGCCTGCTCGGTGGTCAGCACCGTTCCGGCGCCGACGAGCATTCCGTCCGTCTGGGTCGCGCGCTCGATCGAAGCGAGCGCCGCGTCGGTGCGAAACGTGATCTCGATGCAGGAGATGCCACCGGCGAGCAGTGCCGCGCACAGATCGCCCACGACGTCGGCATCCTCGACCGCGACCACCGGCAGCACGCGCGACCGGCCGAGGGCGTCCTCGACGACGCTCAACGGCCGAGCCACCCGCCGTCGACCGGCAGCACCACGCCGTGCACGTAGTCGGCCGCGCGCGAGCTGAGGAAGACGATCGCGCCGGCGATGTCCTCCGGTTCGGCCCACCGGCCCGCCGGGATGCGCACGGCGATCTGCTCGCTCCGCGCTGCGTCGTCGCGCAGCGCCTGCGTGTTGTCGGTCGCCACGTATCCGGGGGCGACCGCGTTGACGTTGACGCCCGCTCCGGCCCACTCGTTCGCGAGCGCCCTCGTCAATCCGGCGATACCGGACTTGCTCGCCGCGTATCCCGGGACCGTGATGCCGCCCTGGAACGACAGCAGCGACGCGATGAACACGATCTTGCCGCTGCCGCGCGCGAGCATGTCCTGCCCGAGCTCCCGCGAAAGCACGAACTGCGCGGTGAGGTTCACCTCGAGCACGCGATCCCACATCTCGTCCGGATGCTCGGCGGCCGGGGCGCGCGCGATCGTGCCGGCGTTGTTCACGAGGATGTCGACGGCGCCGGCGTCGCGGCGGACTGCGGCGACGAGCTCGTAGACCGCCTTGCGGTCGGCGAAGTCGCACCGGTATCCGCGGAAGCTGCGGCCGAGTGCCTCGACCTCCGCGGCGACGTCGCTCTCGGGCTCGAGCGACGCGCTGACGCCGACGACGTCTGCGCCGGCCGCGGCGAGCGCGACCGCCGCCGCCTTCCCGATGCCGCGCCGGCACCCGGTGACGAGCGCGGTGCGGCCCGAGAGGTCGAACGGACCGTTCACGTGCGGCAGTCGACCAGGATCTTCATCGCCGAGCGGCCTGCGCGGAACTCGTCGAAGAGCGCCGGCACGCGTGCCAGGGGCTCGACGCCCGTGATCACGCGCTCGAGCTCGAGCGTCCCGGCGGCGATGATGTCGATCGCGGCCTCGAAGTCCTCGGGCTCGTACACGCGCGCGCCGCGAATCTCGAGCTCCTTCCAGAAGACGTCGAACAGCGCCACCGGCCTCGGCTCGGGGAAGATCGCGACGACGACGACGCGGCCTCGAATCGATGCGTGCTTCGTCGCGGCGAGGATCCCGCTCGCGGAACCGGACACCTCGAACACCACGTCGGCGCCCCCCTCGCCGATCGCGTCCGCCAGGTCCTGCTCCGGATCGAAGGCGTCGAGCCCGAGCTGCTGTGCGAGCGTGCGCCGCCCGTCGTCGGGCTCGACGACGAGGACGCGCGCCCCGCGGGCGCGGGCGACGAGCGCGATGAGCAGCCCGATCGGGCCGCCGCCGATGACGACGGCCGTGACACCGGGTGCGACCTCGCCGCGCCGGACGTCGTGGCACGCGACGGCGAGCGGCTCGGCGAGCGCCCCGAGGCGCAGGTCGACCCCGGGCGGAAGGCGGTGCAGCGTGAAGGCGGGGACGGTCCACGAGGCCTGCAGGGCGCCGGGGGCGTCGATGCCGAGGAACTTCAGGTTGCGGCCGATGTGGCTGAATCCGCGATCGGCAGGCGTCTCGCCGCGCGTGTCGAGCGGGCGGACGACCACCGGGTCGCCGACGCGGAATCCGGCGACTCCTTCGCCGACCTCGGCGACCGTGCCCGACATCTCGTGGCCGATCACCTGCGGCGTGTGCACGCGGGCGTCCATGGCTCCGTGGGCGATGTGGATGTCGGTCCCGCAGACGCCGCAATAGGCGACCTCGAGCCGCACCTCGTCCGGACCAGGCTTCTCGATGCGCCCCTCGTCGACCGTGAACCTGCCGCTTCCGTGATAGTAGACAGCGGTCATAGGACGATCATATGACTTTCGCTCACCGGCGCCATGGCAAGGTGCGGAACCTACCAGAGCGGGACTTGAAAGATCAGACCAATGGGCGTATGGTCGCGCGGATGTCGGTGGCTGCTCGGAGAAAACCGCTGATTGATCCTACCTCTAGGCCGGCTGGATGAAGATCCGCGGCCTCACCGTGCACGACGTCCGGTTCCCGACGTCCCGCTCCCTCGACGGCTCGGACGCGATGCACACGAGCCCGGACTACTCGGCCGCCTACGTCGTCCTCCACACGGACGACGACCTCAGCGGCCACGGGCTCACCTTCACGAACGGCCGGGGCACCGAGGTCTGCGTCGCAGCGATCCGCGCTCTCGAGCCCCTCGTCGCCGGCCGGACGCTCGACGGGATCACCGGCGACATGCGCAGCTTCTGGCGCTCGCTCGTCTCGGACGACCAGCTGCGCTGGCTCGGCCCCGAGAAGGGCGTCATCCACCTCGCCGCCGGCGCCGTCGTGAACGCGGTCTGGGATCTGTGGGCGAAAGACGTCGGCGTGCCACTCTGGCAGCTGCTCTCGCACCTCTCCCCGGAGGAGCTCGTCGCCGCCATCGACTTCCGGTACATCGACGACGTCCTCTCGCCGGAGGAGGCGCGTCGACATGCTCCGCTCGGCGTCCCGGGGGAAGGCCGAGCGCGAGCTCCGGATCGTCGCAGAGGGCTACCCGGCGTACACGACGTCGCCGGGTTGGCTCGGCTACGACGACGAGAAGATGACGGCGCTCGTGCGCCGCGCGCTCGACGACGGCTTCCGGCACATCAAGATGAAGGTCGGGCAGGACCTCGAGTCCGACGCGCGCCGCGCCGCACTCATCCGCGACGCCCTCGGCACGGAGGGCGTCCTGATGATGGACGCGAACCAGATCTGGAGCGTCGGCGAGGCGATCGCGTGGACGAAGGCGCTCGCCGAGTTCGAGCCGTGGTGGATGGAGGAGCCGACGAGCCCCGACGACGTCCTCGGCCACGCGCGCATTCGCCGCGAGGTCGCGCCGATCCGCATCGCGACCGGGGAGCACGTCGCGAACCGGGTCGTCTTCAAGCAGCTGTTCCAGGCCGAGGCGATCGACGTCTGCCAGATCGACGCGTGCCGCGTCGCCGGCGTGAACGAAGTGCTCGCGATCGTGCTGATGGCAGCGAAGTTCGGCATCCCGGTCTGCCCGCATGCGGGCGGCGTCGGCCTGTGCGAGTACGTGCAGCATCTCGCCGCCTTCGACTTCATCAGCGTCAGCGGCACGATGGAGAACCGCGTCGTCGAATGGGTCGACCACCTGCATGAGCACTTCCGCGATCCGGCCGTCCTCGAGCACGGCCGCTACCGCGTCCCCCGAGCCCCCGGCTACAGCATCGAGATGCTGCCGTCGTCGCTCGCCGAGTACGCGTATCCGAGCGGCCCGGTCTGGTCGAATGCAGCGGCGTTGGTCGACTGAGATGGCAGAGGCGGCGCGTTCCATGGATCAGGTGGATCCCAAGCCGACGACCACAGGTGCCGACGGCCGCTACCGCCTTCTGCAGGGTGCGCTGCTCAGCCTGCGCGCCGGTCCGGCGCTCATCCTGCTCATCCTCGTCGTCGTCATCAGCCTGACGACGCCGGTCTTCTTCACGAGCCGGAACATCGGCAACGTCTTCTCGCAGACGGCGGTGATCGCCGTCCTCGCGCTCGGCCAGCTGCTCGTCATCGTCAGCCGCGGCATCGACCTGTCCGTCGGATCGACGGTGGCCCTGTCGGGCGTCGTCGGCGCGATCGTCTTCATGCACGTGCACTCGACCGTGCTCGTCGTGCTCGTCATCCTCGCGACGGGGCTGGCGGTGGGGCTTGCGAACGGGCTCGTCTTCGTGCTCGGGCGCATCCCGCATCCGTTCATCGTCACGCTCGCGAGCCTGAGCATCGCGCGCGGCCTGGCGCTCTGGGCTGCCCACGGCACCTTGATCCCGAGCATGCCCAACGCCGTCGACGTCGTCGGCGGCGGCAGCATCCACTGGCTTCCGTACTCCTTCTTCGTCGTCCTCGGGCTTGCCATCGTCGCCGTGATCGGGACGACGTATCTCGTGTGGGGCCGGTGGCTGTACGCGGTCGGCGGGAACCCCGACGCCGCCCGCCGCACCGGCATCCCCGTCGGTCGTGTGCTCATCTCCGTCTACGCGCTCAGCGGGCTCGCAGCAGGCGTCGGCGGATTGCTGACGGCCGGCCTGATCGACGCCGGCTCGCCGACGGCCGGAGACCTGGCCGAGCTCGACTCGATCGCAGCCGTGATCATCGGCGGCGCCGCATTCGCGGGCGGGCGCGGAAACGTCGGCAACGCTCTCGTCGGCGCGTTCACGATCGGCGTGATCCGCAACGCGATGAATCTCAACAACGTGAACGCCTTCTACCAGCTGATGGCGATCGGCGTCGTCGTCCTCCTAGCGGTCGAGGGTGACGTCATCCGCGGCTACGTCGAACGGCGTGTCCGCCTCGCGCGCGCGATGAGGCACGGATGACGCCCGCGCTCGCCGTGCGGGGAGCGACGAAGCGCTTCGGCGCGGTCGTCGGCCTGGACGACGTCGACCTCGAGGTCTCCGGCGGCGAGGTGCTCGCCCTCCTCGGCGACAACGGCGCCGGCAAGTCCACGCTGATCAAGTGCGTCAGCGGTGCGCTCGCGCTCGACCGCGGGACGATCGAGATGGACGGCCGGGCGGTGTCGATTCACTCCCCCGCAGCTGCTCGCAACCTCGGGATCGAGACCGTCTACCAGGATCTCGCGCTCTTCGACAACCTCCGTCCCGCGGACAACTTCTACGCCGGCCGCGAGCTCGCAGCTCCGCACTGGCTTCCGCGCTCGATCCGCGTCCTGAAGCGGCGCGAGATGGCGGATACGACGCGCAGCACGCTGCAGCGCCTCCAGGTGAACCTCGACGACCACGGCGCCGTCGGGCTGCTCTCCGGCGGTCAGCGGCAGGCGGTCGCGGTCAGCCGTGCGGCGGCGTTCGCCTCCCGCGTCGTCATCCTCGACGAGCCGACTGCGGCGCTCGGAGTCCGCGAGTCGCGGCGCGTTCTCGACCTGATCCTCCGCCTGCGCGAAGAAGGGAAGGCGGTGATCGTCGTCTCCCACGCGATGGACCATGTGATGGAGGTCGCCGACCGGGCCGTCGTCATGCGCCGCGGCCGGAAGGTCGGCGAGCTCGTCCCGAGCGCAGAGACCTACACGGAGATCGTGTCGCTGATCGTGGGAGGTGGTGGCTAGCGATCGAGCACACGTGGAGGGGATTCGGCGTCTCGCGCTACTGCAGAGGGTGAGACGCCGATCCCGGATCGAGCGCCAGCCGCGGCCGACGAGGGCCGCGTCATCCAAGTCGAAAGGACGATGAGAATGTCGAAGAAGAGGCTGGCTGCAGTGACCGCTCTCGTGCTGGTAGTGGCGAGCGCAGCTGCAGTCGCGTCGGTCACAGCGAGCGCGCGCCCCGCGCGGGCTCAGACGCTCCGTCAAGCTCGGCTTCATCACGAAGTTCCCCGTCGACTTCTACTTCACGCTCGTCGGCGGCTCGAAGTCGTGGCAGAAGTCCCACAAGAACGTCACCGTGCAGTACGCGCAGGGCAAGTCCGCGACCGATGACGCCGGCGAGATCGCGGCGATCCAGGACATGGTCGCCGCCGGTGTGAAGGGCATCGCCATCACGCCGACGAGCGCGGCCGTGATCCCGGCGCTCACCAAGGCGGTGAAGGCAGGTGTCAAGGTGGTCCTCATGGACAACGACCTGCCGACGTGGAAGTTGAAGTCGGCGGTCGTGGCCACGAACAACCTGAAGGGCGGCGAGCTCGCCGGCGCATTCCTCGCCGGGAAGCTCAAGGCCGGCGACTCCCTCGGGATCCTCGAAGGCGTTCCCGGCGTGCCCGCGCTCGACGATCGGGTCAACGGGATGCTGAAGGGCCTCGGCTCGGTCGCGAGCCAGATCAAGGTCGTCTCGAAGCTCGAGACCGACTGCGACCAGACGAAGGGCGCCGCGGCGGCGCAGACGATGCTGACCGCGAACCCCAACCTCACGGCCATCTACTCCGCGTGCGGGCCGCCGGCCCTCGGCGCGATCCAGTCCATCAAGAACGCCGGCATCAAGACCGGCGGCATCATCCTCGTCGGATTCGACGGCCTTCCGGACGAGGTCACGGCGATCAAGGCCGGGACGGAGACTGCCAGCGTCGCGCAGCATCCGTCGAAGATCGGCTCGCTCGGGATCGCCACGCTGTACGCGGCCGTCCAAGGGAAGAAGGTGTCGAAGAACGTCGACACCGGCACTTCCCTCATCACCGCAGCGAACGCCAAGTAGCAGGCGGCTTGCGGGCCCCGCGCGCACGACCCTCCCCGCGCGGGGCCCGCATGCATCGCGGGACACCGACCTGTACCGTGACCCGGGACCTCGCATGAGCACCGAAACGACCGGCCGCGCCACCGATCAGGCGATCGCGAAGATCAAGGAGCTGATCAGCTCCGGCGAGTTCACGGCCGGTGCCCGGCTTCCGACGGAACGCGAGCTGACGCAGCGCTTCGGCGTGTCCCGGAGCTCGCTGCGCGAAGCGGTTCGCGCGCTGGCCCTCGTCGGCGTGCTCGAGTCCCGCGTCGGCGACGGCACGTATGTCACGACGCTCGAGCCGGAGCTGCTGCTCACGGGCATCGGCTTCGTCAGCGACCTCGTCGAGGCGGGATCGCTGCTCGAGATCCACCAGGTGCGGCGCATCCTCGAGCCCGCGGCGACGCGGCTCGCGACGCCCCGTTTGACCGACGAGGACTTCCAGCGCCTCCGCGAATGCCTCGACCGGATGGAGACGGCGGACACGGTGCCGGCGTTCTTCGAGGCCGACACCGCCTTCCATCGCGTCATCCTCGACGCCTGCGGCAACACCGCCCTCGCGTCGCTCATCCTCAACCTCTCGAGCGAGACGCTGCGCGCGCGCCTGTGGCAGTCGGTGGTCGCGCGCGGCGCGACCGAGGCGACGCTCGTCGCGCACCGAAACATCTACAACGCGCTCGTGGCCCGCGACGCAGACATGGCGGCGGCCTCGGACGTCATGCACCTCGCCATCGCCGAGGAATGGCTTCGAACCTTCGTCGGCGAGAGTGTCGCCTCATCTGCGGGATGATCGACAGGCCGCAGAAGATCGTCTGCGTCGGGATGAACTACCGCGACCACGCTGCGGAACAGGGTGTGGCGCTTCCCGAGCGGCCGATCCTGTTCGCGAAATGGCCGAACACGATCATCGCCGGCGGCGAGCCGATCCGGATCCCGTCGATCACGCGGCAGGTCGACTACGAGGCCGAGCTGGGCGTCGTCATCGGGCGGCGTGCGTCCGGCGTTTCCGTCGCCGATGCCCTCGACGTCGTCCGCGGCTACGTCACGGTCAACGACGTCTCGGCGCGCGACCTCCAGTTCTCCGACGGGCAGTGGATCCGCGGCAAGTCGCTCGACACGTTCCTTCCCGTGGGCGAGCTCGTGCCTGCGGAGCACGTCCGTGATCCGCAGGATCTCCGGATCAGGGCGGTGCTCAACGGGAACGTGATGCAGGACTCGAGCACCGCCAACATGGTCTTCGGCGTCGCCGAGATCATCGCGTTCGTCTCGGCGGCGATCACGCTCGAGCCCGGCGATCTCGTCATCACGGGCACGCCCGCGGGAGTCGGTGCGTTTCGGCAGCCGCCGGTCTGGCTCCAGCCGGGAGACGAGATCACGATCGAGATCGACACCGTCGGCGCGATCACGAATCCCGTGGTCTCGGCGTGAGGCTCGAGGGCAAGGTCTGCATCGTCACCGGTGCCGGCTCGGGCATCGGGCGTGCGACTGCCGTGCTGTTCGCCGCCGAAGGAGCGAGGGTCGTCGCCGCCGACATCGATTCGTCGGGTGAAGGCGTCACGCACGTCGCCGACGTCTCGGACAGGGACCAGACGGAAGCGCTCGCCGAGGCCGTGGTCGCCGAGCATGGCCGGATCGACGTCCTGTTCAACAACGCGGGAATCGGAGGCGTCGGCGACCTCGAGGAGACGACGCTCGAACAATGGGAGCGCGTGATGCGAATCAACGCGACGGGCGTGTTCCTCATGTCCCGAGCCGTGGTTCCGGCCATGATCGCGCAGCGATCGGGATCGATCGTGAACATGGCGTCCGCGATCGTCGAGACCGGCCTCGCGCGTCGGGTCTCGTACGCCGCGTCGAAGGGAGCCGTCCTCGCCCTCACCAAGTCGATGCAGGTCGACCTGGCCCCGTGCGGCGTGCGCGTCAACGCGATCCTGCCCGGGACGATCATGACGCCGTTCGTCGAGCGCTACCTCGCGGAGTCGTACACCGATCGCGACGCCGCGATCGACTCCATCCGCGGCAGGCAGCTCACCGGCGAGCTGGGGACGGCCGGCGACGTGGCGGCCGCGGCTCTCTACCTCGCATCGGACGAGTCGCGCTTCGTGCTCGGGGCGTCCCTCACCGTGGACGGCGGCCTCAGCGCCGGCAAAGGGTGAGCAGCCCAGCGATCAATCGCCCTCGCCCTGAGCTACGTCACTCGGGGCTCGGGACGACGAGCACCGGTACGTGCGAGATGTGGAGCAGCTTGTGCGGGACGGAGCCGAGCACGACTCCCTTGATCGGATGCTCGCCGTTCGTGCCGACGACGATCATGCTCGCGCCGGACCGCTCGGCGACGCCGACGAGTCCGTGGACCGGCCGTTCGGGCACGAGCTCGACGGTGTACTCGACGCCTGCCTCCTCGAGCGTCGCGGCGGCCTTCGCCGTGGCCCCCTCGGCGAGCTCGCGCACCGCGCGGCGGTAGTCGCCGGTCTCGCCGCCGTATGCGGCCGGGATCTCGAAGGCGAAGACGACGACGATTCGGGCGCTCTCGAGCTTCGCCAGCTCGATCGCCTTCACGAGCGCCGCTTCCGCACCGTGGGACCCGTCGTATCCGACCACGAGCGTTCTAGCCATGGGTGCCCTCCAGGACTGCCGGGTTTGCGACTTCCGTCTTCCAGCGGAAGAACGGCTCGGGCTGAACGATCCTCTGGGTGATGAGGATGACGATTCCGATCAGGAGCCCGAGGATCGCCATCGCGAGCGGCGGCGCCACGCCGAGCCACGTCCCTCCCGTCGACGAGTTGGCGGGATTCCAGGCCTCGTATGCGCTGTCACCGAGAATCGCGAAGAGGCTTGCGCCGCCGAGCAGCGGCAGCAGGCCGACGAGGATGGCGTTGCGCGCGCTCTTGAAGAGCTCGTGCCGGAAGAACCACGGGCAGGCGAGGCCGGTCAACCCGTAGTAGAACGCGATTCCGAACCCGGTCGCGGTGACCGAGTCGGCGAGGATGTTGCTCGAGACGGTGTTGAGCACGACGAACACCGCGATCGAGACGGCGCACATCCAGATCGTCGAGTCGCTCGGGGTGAGGAAGCGGGGATGGATCTTCGCGAACGGCTTCGCCAGAGCGCCGTGGCTCGCCATCGAGAGCGTCGCGCGCGTCGTCGGCAGGATCGTGGTCTGCGTCGATGCGGACGCGGAGGTGAGCACGGCGATGATCAGCAGCTTGTCCCACGGCGATCCGAGCACGCCCTTGGCGAGCGCGCCGAGCACGTCGCCCGAGTTGTTGCTCAGGAAGCCGACACCGTGGAAGGCCTGGGCCGCGAACGTGACGACGACGTAGATCGCGAGCAGCAGGAACGTGCTCACGACCGCCGCGCGGCCCGGCGTCTCCGTTGCATCCTCCGTCTCCTCGTTGACCGAGACGGCGGTGTCCCAGCCCCAGTAGATGAAGATCGCGAGCAGGAGGCCGCTGCTCATCGCGCCGAACGACTTGATGTCGAACGGGTTGAACCAGCTGAGCGACGGGTGCACGCTCCCCGTCGGGTGCCCGGTCCAGACCTTGACGAGCGCGACGACCGAGAAGAGCACGAGGATGACGATCTCCGCGGCCAGCAGCCCCCACTGGGTGCGTGCGGAAGCCTCGATGCCGACGTAGCAGATCGAGTCCCATCAGCACGATCCAGATCACGCCGGCGACGCCGACCCACAGCTTGCTGTTCGCGGCGCTCGTCGCGCCGAAGAGCTGGAACGTGTAGCTCCCGGCGATCTGCGACAGGCTCGCCATCACGAGGACGTCCGCGAAGATCAGCCCCCAGCCGCCGAGCCAGCCCGTGATCGGCCCGAACGCCCGCGCGCACCACGTGAACGTCGTCCCGCAGTCCGGGTCGGCCTGATTCAGGTACTTGAAGCCGAGCGCGACGAACAGCATCGGCACGAAGGCGAGCACCATGATGATCGGCGCCTGGAAGCCGATTCCGGCCACCGCGGTGATCGCGCCGAGCGTCGCGGCGAGGCTGTAGGCGGGTGCCGTCGAGGCGACGCCGATCACGACGCTCGAGAGGAACCCGAGCGCGCCCGCCTTCAGCCCCTTGTCGAGCGCACCCTCGTCGATCGCGACCGCGACATCCATCCGGCGCAACGTTCTCAGATTCCGCGCCGGAGATCCAGGGCGACTAGCTGCGCTTCGCCTCGTCGCGAACGCGCTTCAGGGTCTTCATCACGTCGTCGCCGCCGCGGCCGAAGAGATCGTGGAGGCGCACGTACTCCGCATAGAGCGCGTCGTAGCCGTGCCGGCTCCGCCCGTCCGGGCGATACGTCTCGGCGACCGGCGCCGCCAGGCGCTCCGTCGCCTCGACGATCGAGCCGAACGCGCCGCCGGCGACGGCGCCGAACATCGCCGCGCCGCGCGCCGGTGCGTTCTGCGACGCGGAGACATCGATCGGACGGCCGAGCACGTCCGCGTACGTCTGGATCAGCAGCCGGTTGCGATGGGGCAGGCCGCCGCACGCGACGATCCGGTCGACGGGCACACCGCCGCGCTCGAACGCGTCGACGATCACTCTCGTGCCGAACGCGGTCGCCTCGAGCAGCGCGCGGTAGATCTCGTGCGGACGCGTCGACAGCGAGAGCCCGACGACGAGACCCGCGAGATCGGCGTCGACGAGCACGGAGCGGTTGCCGTTCCACCAGTCGAGCGCGAGCAGACCGCTCTCGCCCACCGCAAGCGCCGCCGCCTGCTCCTCGAGCAGGTGATGCACGCTCACACCGCGCGTCCGCGCGAGCTCGTGGATCTGCGGCGGCACGGCGTTCTCGATGAACCACGCGAAGATGTCGCCGACGGCCGACTGGCCCGCTTCGTAGCCGAACAGCCCCGGCACGACGCCGTCCTCGACGACGCCGCACATCCCCTCCACCTCGGCGAGACGGTCGCCCAGGAGTATGTGGCAGTTGCTCGTCCCCATGATCACGACGAGCTCGCCCGGCGCGATGCAGCCGACGGCGGGAGCGGACACGTGCGCGTCGACGTTCGCGATCGCCACCGGCGTGCCCGGCAGTAGCCCCGTCCACGCCGCGGCACGCTCGTCGATGCCGCCTGCACGCCCGCCGATCGCGTCGATGCGGCGCGACATCTTCTCGTCCACGACGTTCGCGAAGCGCGGGTCGAGCGCGGCGAAGTAGTCCGGCGACGGGAAGCCCTCGGTCTTCGACCAGATCGCCTTGTGCCCGGCGGTGGTGGTGTTGCGCGTCTCGACGCCGGTGAGCTGCCACACGATCCAGTCGGCCGCCTCGATCAGGCGTCCCGCGCGCGCGTACGCCTCCGGATCCTCGTGGAGGATCTGCAGCGCCTTCGGGAAGAACCACTCGGAGGAGATCTTGCCGCCGTACGTCGACAGCCACGGCTCGCCGCGGCTCCGCGCAACGGCGTTGACCTCGTCCGCCTCCGGCTGCGCGGCGTGGTGCTTCCAGAGCTTCACCCACGCGTGCGGACGGAGACGGAGTTCGGGCAGCTCGCACAATGGCGTCCCGTCGGCCGTCGTCGGGAGCATCGTGCACGACGTGAAGTCGATGCCCACGCCGACGACGTCCTCCGGCCGGATGCCGGCGAGAACGTCGGGCACCGCGTGCTGCAGCGTGCGCACGTAGTCGGCGGGATCCTGCAACGCCCACTCGGGCCCGAGCTCGACGTCGGAGTCCGGCAGCCGCTCGTCGATGACGCCGTTTGCGTACGGATAGACGGAGGCCGCGACCTCCGAGCCGTCGGCGCAGTCGACGAGGACGGCGCGGCCGGACTCGGTGCCGAAGTCGATCCCGAGCGCGTACATGCCGCTCACAGCTCGATCACGACCTTCAGGCCGCGGCGCTCGCGCAGCGCCGCGAACGCGTCCGGCCATTCGTCGAACGCATGCCGGCCGGTGACGAGCCGCGACAGATCGACGCGCCCGTCCGCCGCCAGCCGGAGCGCGCGCGGGAGGTCGGCCGCCCGCATCCGCCGCGACAGGAGCAGCGTCAGGCCCTTGCGCCGCGCCGCCGACGCGCGAAACGACGTGCGATCGCCGTCGGGGATGCCGACGAGGACGAGTCGACCGCCCGGCCGGAGCGATGCGACCGCGTCGTCGACGGCGCCGTCGTCGCCCGCCACTTCGAAGGCGACCTCGAGGCCCTCGTCGAAGGATCGCTCGCCGGCGAGGACGGCGTGGGTCGCGCCGAGCTCCTCGGCCGCAGCGACGCGGTGCGCGAGCACGTCGGTGGCGACGATCGGCGACGCGCCGACCATGCGCAGGAGCTGCACGAGCAGGAGACCGAGCGGGCCGCAGCCGAAGACGCCCGCGCCCGCGCCGGGACGAACGCGCCCGAGATCGAGCGCGTGCAGCGCGACGCCGAGCGGTTCCGCGAGCGCGGCCTCCACGTCGGTGAGCCTCTCCGGCACCGGGTGCACGAGACGCTCGGGCCACGGGACGAGTGTGCGCAGCGCGCCGTCGGTCGAGCCGTGGCCGGCGAAGCGCACGGCCGGACAGACATGCTCGAGCCCATCCGTGCAGACCTCACACACGCCGCACGGGATCGCGGGATCGACCGCCACGCGCTCGCCCGCGCGCGCACCCTCGGCGACGACGCCCGCGAACTCGTGCCCGAGCACGAGCGGCCGGTCGAGCTCGGCGTCGCCGATGGAGCCCTCGAGCAGCCAATGACGGTCCGAGCCGCAGAGCCCCACGGCGGAGACGCGGACGAGCACCTCGCCCGGCCCGGGCGACGGATCCGGCTCGTCGTGCAGTCGCAGCTCGTTGGGGCCGTGCAGACGGAGCGCCCTCAACGGGTCTGTCCGTAGTAGGCGTCCGGCCCGTGCTTGCGGCCGAAATGCCGCCGGCGCAGGTCGTCGCCGATCGGAGAGACGTCGGCGCGCACCTGCCTCGTGCGCAGCGCGCAGGCCGCGACCTCCTCGAGCGCGATCGCGTTCTCGACCGCCTCCTCGACCGAGGCACCCCACACGAACGGTCCGTGCGAGGCGACGAGCACCGCCGGCCGTGCGAGCGGCGCGAGCTCGAGGCGGGCGAACGTCTCCACGATCACGTCGCCGGTCGCCCGCTCGTACTCGCCTTCGATCTCCGCAGACGTGAGCGGGCGCGTGACGGGAACGGCGCCGTCGAAGTGGTCCGCGTGCGTTGTCCCATAGCACGGGATCTCCTCGCCGGCCTGCGCCCACGCGGTGGCGAACGACGAGTGCGTGTGCACGATGCCTCCGAGGTCGGGCCAGGCGCGGTAGAGGAAAAGGTGGGTCGGCGTGTCCGACGAGGGTCGCGTCCCGCCGTCCACGATGGCACCGCTCTCGACGTCGACGACGGCGATCGCCTCCGGCGTCAGCCGGTCGTAGGAGACGCCGCTCGGCTTGATCGCGACCACACCGGAGTCGCGGTCGACGGCGCTCGCGTTTCCGAATGTGAGGACGACGAGCCCGGCGCGGCCGAGCGCGAGATTCGCCTCGAGGACGCTCTCGCGCAACGCTGCGTGCAGCACTAGATCCCTCCGGCGAGCCGGTAGTACGCCTGGTTCCAGCGGAGCTCGTTCGCGACGTCGCGAATCCGGGTGGTGTCGTCGATGACGAGCAGCTCGATGCCGGTGATCTCCGCGAGGTCGGCGAACGCCTCGGTGCCGATCGCCCGGCACAGGACGCTGTGGTGCGGGCCGCCGGCGCGAAGCCATGCCTCCGTGGCGGTGGCGAAGTCGGGCTTGGGCTTCCACAGCGCTCGCGCCACCGGCAGCCGTGGGAGCTTCTCCTTCGGCTCCACGATCTCGATCTCGTTCAGCACGAGCCGGAAGCGGTCGCCGAGGTCGAGCATCGCGGCGACGACAGCCGGGCCGGTCGCCGCGGTGAAGACGAGCCGCACCGGGTCGGCCTTGCCGCCGATCGAGAGCGGGTGGATCTCGCACGAGGGCCGCGCAGCGGCGATCGACGGGCAGACCTCGAGCATGTGCGCGCCGAGCACGGCCGCGCCGTCGGGCGCGAGGTCGTACGTGTAGTCCTCCATGAAGGACGTTCCGCCGTCGAGGCCGGTGCTCATGACCTTCGCGATGCGGACGAGAGCGGCCGTCTTCCAGTCGCCCTCGCCGCCGAAGCCGTAGCCGTCGGCCATGAGCCGCTGCACGGCGAGGCCGGGCAGCTGCGTGAGGCCGACGAGGTCTTCGAACGTGTCGGTGAACGCGCGGAACCCGCCCGCGTCGAGGAAGCCGCGCAGCCCTGCCTCGATCCGGGCGGCGTCGCGAAGGGACTCGCGGCGTTCGCCGCCGGCACGGAGCACCGGAGCGAGGTCGTACGCCTCCTCGTACACGGCGACGAGTCCGTCCACGTCCGCCTCCGGGACTTCGGCGATCGCGGCCACGAGGTCGCCGACGCCGTAGCCGTTGACCGACACGCCCAGCCGGATCTGCGCTTCGACCTTGTCCCCTTCGGTGACCGCGACGTCGCGCATGTTGTCGCCGAAGCGCGCGACCTGCAGCGACTGCGCCTCGTTCCAGCCGGCGGCCGCGCGCGTCCACGTTCCCACGCGCGACACGACGGCCGGATCGTGCCAGTGGCCGACGACCGTCTTGCGGCGCAGACGCATTCGCGTCTCGAGAAACGCGAACTCGCGGTCGCCGTGCGCGGACTGGTTGAGGTTCATGAAGTCCATGTCGATCTCCGCCCACGGCAGGTCGCGACTGAACTGCGTGTGGAGATGGAGCAGCGGCTTCTGCAGCGCGCCCAGACCGGCGATCCACATCTTCGCCGGCGAGAACGTGTGCATCCACGCGATGACGCCGATGCACGTGTCCGAGGCGTTCGCCTCGAGCGCGATGCTCCGGATCGAGCCCGCGCTCGTCGCAACCGCCTTGTGCACGACGCGGACCGGGATCTCCGGCTCCGCGTCGAGACCGGCTGCGACCTCACGTGCGTGCGCCTCGACCTGGCGCAGCGTCGCCTCGCCGTACATCTCCTGGCTGCCGGTGACGAGCCAGACCTCGAGCTGTCCGAGCACGTCAGGCGCCTGCGCTCGAGACGTCTTCGAGCGCGCTGCGGTAGCTCGAGATCATCAGCTCGGTGAGCTTCTCGAGCGACGTCTCGTGCACCTGCTGGTCGATCGTGATGCGTCCGCCCTGCATGACGTTGATGCGATCGCAGAGCTCGAAGAGATGGGCGTAGTTGTGGTCGATCACGATGATCGAGATCCGGCCGCTCCTCGCGAGGTCCTTGACGAGGTCGATGATGAGCCTCGACTCGCGTGCACCCATTGCGGCGAGCGGCTCGTCGAGCAGCAGGATCTTCGTCGCCGCGCGCACGGACCGGGCGACGGCGATCGCCTGTCTCTGGCCGCCCGAGAGCTGCTCGGCCTCGGCGTCGATGCTCGGAACGTGCACGTTGATCTCGTCGAGGTACTGGCGTGCGAGCTTCTTCATCGCCCGCTTGTCGAGAAGGCGCAGCGGACCCATCGTCGTCAGCTCGTGACCGAGGAACAGGTTCTGGTAGACGGGGAGCTGCGGGATGAGCGCGAGATCCTGGTACACGGTCTCGATTCCGTGGCCGCGAGCCGCTGTCACCGAATGGAACTGGACGCGCTTCCCCTCGAGCAGCAGGTCGCCCGCGTCCTGCGTGTAGAAGCCGCTGAGGATCTTGACGAGCGTGCTCTTCCCGGCGCCGTTGTCGCCGACGAGCCCGAGCACTTCGCCCGGGCGCAGGACGAGGTCGATGCCACGGAGGACGACGAGCGCGCCGAAGCGCTTCGTCACGCCGCGCACCTCGAGCGCCGGCTGTGCGGGCTGGACGCTCATGCCGCCCTCGAGCGCGCGATCAACCGGTCGAACTGCGCGTTCAGCGCCATCGCGAAGATGATGACGACGCCGACCCAGACGTAGAAGTCGTTCGTGCTGACGCCGATGAGCGTGAGCCCGTCCTCGAGGATGCCGATGAGGATCGCGCCGATGAATGCGCCGATCACGGTCCCGCGCCCGCCGGTCAGCGCGGTGCCGCCGATCACACAGGCGCCGACCGCGTACAGGATGTAGTCGACGCCGAAGTTACCGGGGTCGAGACTCCCGTACTTCACCGCGTCGACGATGCCGACGAGGCCGGCGAGGAAGGAGCAGAGCACGAAGCTCCACACCTTGACGCGCTTCACCGGCACGCCCGCCTCGGCTGCGCCGAGCAGGTTCCCGCCGGTGGCGACGATGCGGACGCCGAAGCGCGTGCGCCGGAGCAGCACCGTCACGAGCATCGCGATGATCGCCACCCAGATGATCTCCGACCAGAGCCAGGACCCCATCATCTGGCTCGAGAAGCCGGGCGACCCGTTCGACGCCGACAGCGGAATCGGCGTCCCCTGCGTCATGTTCGAGTAGATGAGCACGAGCCCGAAGAGGACGAAGTTCATCGCGAGCGTCGTGACGAAGGACGGCACGTTCAGGAGCACGGTGATCAGCCCGTTGATCGCGCCGACGCCGCAGACGACGAGGAGCGCGAGCAGGATCGAGAGCACGAGCGGCACGCCGAGGTTGTGCAGCCAGTACTCGACCCACGGTGCGAACAGGAAGACCTGGCCGGCCGACAGGTCGATCTCGGCGAGCACGAGCAGCAGCACCTCGCCGACGGCGATCGCTCCGATCGGCCCCGCGTAGCCGGAGGCCGAGCTGAGGCTGAGAGAGCCGGTGAACGTCGACCCGGCCCTGATCGTGAAGTACGCGAACAGCCCGACCGTGATCAGGACCGGCGTGAGCTCGCGCTGGTAGAGGAACAAGCGCAGGACACGAGTCCCGATCGCCGGGGCACGACGCTCCTGCCCCGGCGGTTCAACCGCCGGGGCAGGAGCACTGCTCGTTGGAGCGCCGGAATGCACGCCCGCGACTACTTAGTGCGGGATTACAGCCGGCGGCTTCAGGGTCTTCTGCTTCGCGTTCGTTCCCTCGAACCGGTTCTGCGCGAGGTACGGCGCGACGGTCCCCTTCACGACGATGCCGAGACCCGTGTCCGTGTTGGTCGGCTTCATCAGGCCGCCCGAGACGTTGAACAGGTACATCTGCATGATCGTGTCGAAGCCCTGCAGGTAGGCCTGCTGGTCGATCGTGAACGTCAGGTTGCCGGCGTTGACGCCCTGCACGACAGGCGTACCGACGTCCCAACCCGCGCCACCGACCTTCCCCTTCAGGTTGTTCTTCTGGATGAACTGCGCGATCGCGTCACTGTCTCCGCTGTCCACGCCGAACATGAACTTGACGTTCTTGTGGCCGGCGTACCACGCGGAGATCTTGTTGTACTCCGGTGCGCCTTCGGTCGCCGATGTCCCGACCTCGACGAACTGGACGCCCGCCTTCACGAGGACGGGCTTCGCACCGTCGATGCGGGGCTGGATGTTCCCCGTTCCCGGAGTCGCGATGATCCCGGCGACGAGGTCGCCCTTCTTGACCCCGGTCTTGAGGATCTGCTGTGCGACCGCCGCACCCGCGGTCAGGTTGTTCTGGCCCACGTAGGCCAGGCGGTTGTTCGGCGTTCCAGCCGAGACGTCGGCGTTGTACGCAAGCACGGGGATGCCGTGGCTCAGCGCACTGTCGACGGGGGCGTTGAAGGCCGTGTTGTCGATGAGGCAGCACCCGATGCCGTTCGCCTTGCCGGCGATGGCGGTGTTGAACGACGCCACCATCTGGGAGACGATCGAGCTCGCCGAGCCGGTCCACTGGTACGTGCAGCCGGTCAGAGCGCATGCGTCCTGGATGCCGTAGATCGTCGCGGTGAAGAACGAGTTCGTCGTCACGTGGTTGACCATCACGAACTTGTACTTCGGATGGCTGGCGAAGAACGCGTTGTCGCTGTTGCGCTTGTACGTCGCCGCACTCGCGCCCTGCTCGCCGAGGATCTCGGCCAGGCCGCCGTAAAGCGGTACAACTGCTGCCGCTACGCCTGCCCGGCGCAAGAAGCGCCGCCGCGAAAACTCGCGTTGCTCCTTGCTTACCTCGTCGTGCCCGTCTGCTGCCATCGGTCCTCCTTCTCGCCCTGCTGTCGTCCCGATCGAGCCGGCGTGCTATCCCCTCGAGCGACGGCGTGTCGATCGGGCACTTTCCAAAGCGTCAGTTCAATATTCGTATATAACAACTCTCGATAGATTTCACAAGCGTTGATCCCCGAAGCCCCGCCGATCCTGGCCCCCGGCCGCGTCAACCTCATCGGGGAGCACACCGATTACTCCGGCGGGCTCGTCCTGCCGGTCGCCGTCGATCGCGGGGTGACCGTGCGCTGGCAGCCCGACGCGACCGCGATCCGGCTCCGGTCGACCGCCTTCCCGGAGGCCGTAGTGGAGCTCGCGGCCGACGGAACGGCGTCGCCCGGACTCGACGGCTGGGGCCGGTATGCCGCGGCCGTCGCCGCACTCCTCGACGAGCGGGGGCGACCCGCAGTCGGCCTCGACGGATCGGTGTCGTCGACGCTGCCGATCGGCGCCGGGCTGTCGTCCTCGGCGGCGCTGACGGTCGCCGTCGGGCTCGCACTCTGCCGGGCCGCGGAGTTCACGCTTCCGCGACTCGCGCTCGCGCAGATCGCACGCGAAGCGGAGCACCGCGCGGTGGGCGTGCCCGTCGGCCTCATGGATCCGGCGGTGTGCCTCCTCGCGCGCCGCGGCCACGCGCTCCTGCTCGACTGCGCCACCGAGGAGCACCGGCTCATCCCCCTGCCCGAGGACATCGCCGTCGTCGTTCTCGACTCGGGCGTCCGCCACCGGCTCGAGCATTCGGGTTACGCCACACGGCGCGCCGAGCTGGAGCGCGCGCTGCCGGCCCTCGGAGGCGCGCGCCCGTCGGAGAGCACGGTGGAGGAGGCGGAGGCCGCGGCGCTGGCCGCGGGCGTCGACGAGGTCGCGCGCCGCCGGCTGCGCCACGTCGTCTCCGAGAACGAGCGCGTGCGCGCGTGCGTTCGCCTGCTCGACGCACCCGGCGAACCGGACCGGGACGCCCTGGGTGCGCTCTTCCGCGACGGACACGCGAGCCTCCGCGACGACTTCGAGGTCTCGACCCCCGAGCTCGACCTGCTCGTCGAGCTCGCCTGCGACCACGGCGCGGTCGCCGCACGGATGACGGGCGGCGGCTTCGGGGGATCGGTCGTCGTACTCGCCGACGCCGCCGGCGCAGAGGCGTTCGCCGCCGCCGTGACTGCGGCATACGTCGAGCGCACCGGGCTCGACGGAGCGGGCTACGTCTGCGCGACGGCCGACGCGGCCGGGTGACGGCCTACCAGCGTTGGTGCACCTGCGGCGCGATGCGCCGCCGATAGACGTCGGCGATCGCCTCGTGCGTCGCCGGCGACAGGGGCGGCAGATCGGCCGCGGCGGCATTCGCGCGCGCCTGGTCCGGCGTCTTCGCTCCCGGGATCGTCGTCGAGACGGCGTCGAAGTCGAGGATCCAGCGCAGGGCGGCCTGTGCAAGCGTCGCGTCGCCCGGCACGAGCGGGCGAATCTCCTCCACCGCCTCGAGCCCGGTCTCGAAGTCCACGCCCGAGAACGTCTCGCCGACGTCGAAGCTCTCGCCGTGGCGGTTGTAGGCGCGGTGGTCGTCGCCGCCGAAGTGCGTGTCGCGCCCGAACTTCCCGGTCAGCAGGCCGGATGCGAGCGGGACGCGCACGATCACGCCGACGTCACGCTCCGCCGCCTGCCGGAAGAACAGCTCCGCGGGCCGCTGCCGGAACATGTTGAAGATGATCTGGACCGTGGCGACGCCCGGGAACTCGATCGCCTTCAGCGCCTCCTCCACCTTCTCGACGCTGACCCCGTAGGCGCGGACGAGCCCTTCGTCGACGAGACGGTCGCAGGCGTCGAACACGGACGGCATGTAGTACGTCTCCCACGGGAGGCAGTGGAGCTGCACGAGGTCGACGGTCTCGACGCCGAGGTTCTCGCGCGACCGCTCGATCCAGCTGCGGAAGTTCTCGTACGTGTACAGGGAGACGTCGAGCGGCACGCGGCGTCCGAACTTCGTCGCCACGACGAGCGGCTCCGGCCGCTCGCGCAGGAGCTGCCCGACGAGCCGCTCCGAGCGGCCGTCGCCGTAGACGTCGGCGGTGTCGACGAAGGTCACGCCGGCATCGACGGCGGCGTGCAGCGCCGCAAGCGACTCGCGATCGTCGACGGCGCCCCAGTCGGCACCGATGCCCCAGGCCCCGAAGCCGACCTCGGAGACCTCGTATCCCGTCTTCCCGAGCCTTCTCGTATTCATCTCTGGCCCTTTCAATTACTGTCGGAAACGACGATACTACGCACGATTTCGAAACCATGAGACCGCTGCCCAGGCATGTGCTCCTCCATTCCGACGGGAGACGGTTGTTCGTGTACGGGGAGCTGCGCGGCTCGCTCGACGGAGAGGCGCCGGGCCCGGCGAACGACGGCTCCGAGATCCACAAGCGCTTCGACGTGTTCACCGAGGCGTGGGTCGGGATCGCGCCGGCGAGGAACACGCGCCCGCTCGACTCGCCGGCGGAGAGCGCGGCCCCCGAGGAGTGCCCGTTCTGTCCGGGCGGGATCGAGGTTCCGTTCTCGTACGAGGCGGCCGTCTTCGACAACCGCTTCCCGTCGTTCCGCCCCGATCCGCCGACGCCGCCGCTCCTCGACGGCCGGACCGGGCCGGCGCAGGGGCGCTGCGAGGTCGTTCTCTACACGGACCGGCACGACGCGTCGTTCGGCGAGCTGTCGCCGGCCGAGCTCACCCGCGTCCTCGCCATCTGGATCGACCGCGCAAACGAGCTCTGGGCGGATCCCGCGCACGCGTACGTGTGCGTCTTCGAGAACCGGGGCGCCGAGGTCGGCGCCACCATCGCGCATCCGCACGGGCAGATCTATGCGCTCGATCACGTCCCGCCGGTCGTGGCGGCGAAGTCCGAGGCCCACCGCCGCCACCGCCGGCGCGAGGCACGCTGCCTTTCGTGCGACGCGATGCGCGCCGGCGATCGCTCCGACCGCGTCGTGGCCGCGAACGAGAGCTTCGTCGTCGCCGTGCCGTTCGCGGCGAGGTGGCCGTTCGAGGTCGCCGTCCGGGCGCGCCGGCACGGGCTCCGGCGGCTGGCCGACCTCGTCCCCGAGGAGCAGCGCGACCTGGCCGTCGCCCTGCGCGACGTCGCGCGCCGGTACGACGCGCTCTTCGGCTTCCCGCTGCCGTACATGATGGTCGCGCAGGAGGCCCCGCACGATCAGCCCGACTGGCACCTCGCGTTCGAGCTGTACCCGCTGCACCGCGCGCCCGAAGCGACGAAGATCCGCGCAAGCGTGGAGACGGGGCTCGGACTCTTCCTCAACGACGTCGCGCCGGAGGCCGCCGCGCAGCGGCTCGCCGGCCTGGACGTTCCCGCCGAGCCGATCGAGCTCGACTCGCTCTTCGCGGCCGCCCGGCCGGAGCCGGCGACGGTCGCATGAGCACGGAGGCGACAGAGCCGCCCGTCCCAGCCACGCTTCGGCGCGAGCGCATGCTCGCGGAGATCAAGGAGCGCGAGTTCGTGCGCGTCGGCGAGCTGAGCAGCCGGTTCGGGGTATCCGAGGTGACGGTGCGCGGCGACCTGGACTCCCTCGCCGCCACGGGCAAGGTGCATCGCGTTCGCGGCGGTGCGATCCCGCGCTTGACCCCGCGCCGCGAGCAGCCGTTCGAGGACAGCATCGCGAGCTTCGCGGCGGAGAAGGTGGCGATCGGGCAGGCCGCGGCGGCGCTGCTCCAGGACGGCGAGACCGTGCTCGTCGACGTCGGCACGACGGCGGCGGCGGCAGCACGCGCGATCGCGGCGCGGACGGAGCTCAGCGACGTCGTCGTCTTCACGAACGGGCTGAAGACCGCACTCGAGCTCGAGCCGGCGACGCCGCGGATCACGGTGGTCGTGCTCGGAGGAACGCTGCGGCCGTTGCAGCATTCGCTCGTCGATCCGCTCGCGACGCTCATCCTCGACCAGATCTCCGTCAAGACGGCGCTGCTCGGCTGCAACGGCGTCGATCCGATCGGCGGCCTCACGAACATCAACCTCCCCGAGGCCGCGCTGAAGCAGCGGATGCTGGGCGTGGCGACGCGCAAGGTCGTTCTCGCCGACGGGAGCAAGCTCGGCCGTGTCGAGGTGGCGCGTCTGTGCGACGTGTCCGAGCTCGATCTGATCATCACCGGCCAGTCGGCCGATCCGGCGGTCGTCGAGGCGCTGCGGGAACGCGGCTGCGACGTTCTCGTCGTCGGCTAGCGCCCGGGCACGACACGGACGCCGAAGCGCGCGGCGCCCGGCGACGACCCGCCGACGAGACCTGCTCCGAGTGACTCGGCGATCGCGCGCACGCGCGGCTCCGCTTCCGGCCGCCCGAGGACGACGACGGCGCCGCCGCTGCCCCCGCCGCTGACGCGCGCTCCGATCAGCCCCTCGCGCATGCCGGCTTCGCGCACGGCGTCGACGATCTCGTCCGTCCGCGGCACGCCGAGCCCGCAGCGCGAGTACCCGGCATGCGATTCGTACATGAGCTCGCCGATCCGGCGGAAGGCGTCGTCGTCCGGCGTCTCGCCGAGGAGAGCGAGGAACTCGCACGCGCGCGCATGCTCCTCGAGCGGGAAGAGCGTTGCGGCGCGCACGCGCGTATTCGACCGCCGGCTCGACCGCGCTCACCGGATCGGTGATGCCGCCGCGCAGCCGGAGGAAGTCCGCGCCGAGCATGCGCTCCGGCAGCAGCCGCTCGTTGACGTCGTCGCGTTCGAGCTCCGCGAGATGGCCGGCTGCGCACTCGAGCAGCGCGTACCCCATGAACGCCGCGCAGCGAACACGCCGGTAGGCGTCTCCGGAGACGGCGTGCGGCAGACCCGAGTCGATCGCCCACGCGGCGAGGCTGCGCGGCAGCGGAACGGACGCGACGATCTCCGCAGGGCGGCAGAGGAGCGCGAGCAGCTCGCCTTCTTCGCCGTGCATGACCGCCATCTGGTCCATCGCGCCGCACGGAGCGCGCGCGAAGATCTGCTCGGCGCGCTGCGCGAGCAGCGCGAGATCGCGCGAGCCGCGCGCCGCACCGAGGCACGCCGTCGACGGCATGGAGGACCGCGACCTCCACCGCGGCCGAGGAGCCGAGCCCCTTCGCCTCCGGGATCGAGGACGAGATGAGCACGCGCAGCCCGGTGAGCCGCAGGCCCTGCTCGCGGACGAAGAGCGCCACGGGCCCGAGCACGTACGCGCCCCACGCGTCCCGGCCGGTGAACGTCGCGGCGAGCTCGTCGAGCGAGGCATGCGCGAGCGCGTCGGCGTCGACTGCGATGCGCCGGCCGCCGCTGACGGCGACGACGCGCCCGTCCTCCGTCGGCTGCACGGCGGCGAGCGCCGCAGACGCGCAACGGGAGCTCGAGCACGAGCCCGCCGGAGTAATCGGAGATCCCGCCGAGGATGTCCAGCCTGCCCGGCGCGCGCGCGACCGCGATCGGGATGCCGGCGGCAAAGAACGCGCTCGACCCGACGTCGACGCAGAACGACTCCGCGGCCGGATCGGGGCGCGTGGAACGTCCGACGCCCGGCGTCGTCGTCGTCGCCATGGCCGAAGTCTCCCCGATCCGGGGCCGGCTGGCGAGGGAGACGTCCCCCGCGAGGCTCAGAACGTGGGCTTGAGCGTCATGTCGAGGACGATGAGGATCAGGAGCACGGTGTCGAAACGGAACACCGTGAACAGACGCTGCACGCGCCGCGCAACCTGCTCGGACTGCGGCCCGAACTCCATCGCAGCCTTGTCGATCCTCCCGAGCTCGGGGCCGACGAACCCGACGCCGACGCCCGACGCGATCGCCCAGCCGCCGAGCGCGAGATCGATCCAGACCTGTCCCCAGCCCCAGCCGCCTTTCTGGACGACCGCGACGCCGAACCCGAAGACGGCGAACAACGCCGGTGTGTACACGCGGGTGCCGATCCACGCGCCGAGCTTGCCGAGTGCCGCGAGCGTCTCGGCGTCGCGGCGCCGCTCGAAGACGATGCCGAGCGTGGTCAAGGTGACGTCGCCGCCGACCCAGATGACGGCCGAGATCACGTGGAACGCCTTGTAGATCGCGTACGAGTCGGGCGCGTACCAGAGCAGCACGATCACTCCCGCGACGAGAACGAGGGCCGCGAGGAGCGCGGACTGCGCCGTCCTCGGAGGCTGCTGCGCGGCGGAGATCTCGCTCGCCATCTGGGGCGATGTCTACCAAGGTCGCGACCGTCGAGCAACCTACGAGCGGCCGGCGGTCGACCGCTACGGCGTGACGGTGAACGTGCCGGCGCTCGTGGCGGCGCCGCTCGTCGTCAGGAGGACGATGTGCCCGGTGACGGCGCCCGGCGGGACGGCGAACACGACCTGCGTCGCGCTGACGCTCGTCGGGACGGTCACGACCGAGCCGACGAGCACGCCGACCGTGCCGCCGAGATTCGTGCCCGTGATCGTCACCGCGGTGCCGATCGGGCCGCTGCCGGGACCGAAGCTCGTGATCGCCGGCGGCGGCAGCACGTCCAAGTTCGTGACGCTCGTCGCCGTGCCGGCCGGATTGACGACGGCGATCGGGCCGTCGGCCGCTCCGGCCGGCACGGTGAACGTGAGCCGCGTCGCCGAGACGACGGCGAACGGCGCGCTCACACCCCCCACCCGCACCTGGGTGGTCGTGTCGAAGTTCGTGCCGTTGACGGTCACGGTGCCGTGGACCGCCGCGCTCCCCGGCGAGAAGGACGCGATCGTCGGCGTCGCCGTGAACGTCGCCGTCACGGATTTGCTCGCGTCCATCGTCAGGTGGCACTGACCCGCACCCGAGCACGCACCCGACCAGCCGGTGAAGCTCGAGCCGACCGCTGCCCCCGCGGTGAGCGTCACTGCCGTGCCGTCGTCGAAGGCGTGCGAGCACGTCGATCCGCACGCAATCCCGTCCGGGCTCGAGCTGACGTTCCCCGAACCGGCCCCTGCCCGCGTCACCGTCAGCGTTCTCGCCGGCGCATTCGACTTCGCGACCGTGAACGTCGGCGACGAGTAGTTGAACGGCGGTAGGTTGAGGAGATTCGTGCCGGCCTGGATGAGCACGCCGGGCGGCGAGGCCTCGTGGGTGACTCCGAAGACGGTCGACGTCGCGTTCGAGCTCGTGACCGTGAAGCTCCCGTTCGTCACCGTGCCCGGGTCGACGACACCCATGGCCTCGACGAGCGCATCCGGTGCATAGAACTCGAAGAAGCCGGTGTTCAGGGTCGCGCCGTCGGTCTTGAAGTGCGGCGCCGCGACCGTGAAGCTCGCCGCGCCGGTCGTCGCGCTGAAGGTCGGAAGCGTCATCGACTGCGCGTTCGTCGAGAACCATGTGCCGCGCATCGCGTCCCGCACCGCTTGCGTGGCCGTGTTCATGTTGCTGACGAAGCCGAGCACGACGCTGCCGAAGTCGTTCGTCGCCGTCACGGGACTGACGTCGCTGCCGCAGCTGATGACCGTGCAGCCGGCCATGCTCCACGACGACGCCGACGGCTTCATGTCGAGCGTGAGCGTGTTGTCGACGTTGTCGATCGACTCGGAGAAGCCCGTGACGAACCCCGTGGTGCCGAACAC
The DNA here is from genome assembly GCA_963802685.1 of uncultured Actinomycetes bacterium. Classification (GTDB taxonomy): domain Bacteria; phylum Actinomycetota; class Thermoleophilia; order Gaiellales; family Gaiellaceae; genus Palsa-739. The sequence continues at coordinate 62,513 of CAWDJG010000006.1, read as the reverse complement.
GACGGGGTCGAAGCTGCCGATGTCGAGCACGAGGTGGATCGCGTCGTTCGTGCCGATCGCACCGCTGAGATCGATGTTGCCCGAGTTCGCGAGCTGGATCTGGAGCTGGTTGCCGCCGATGTTCGTCACCGTGAGGCTCACCGTGCCCGGCGGCGGGCCGCCGTTGACCGTGAAGGCGGTGTAGCAGGGCGGGCTCCCGCAGAGGCCGGTCGCCGCCGGCCTCGGCCTCGGCTTCGCCTGCGCACCGGCCCCGGCCTCGACCAGGCCGAGGATGAGGGCCGCGACGACGAGTACCACGCCGCTGCGCAGTCTCATCGCGCGGCCCTCTCTACCGGCCTCGCGGGGCGCTCCGCCTCGGTCGCGACGAGGAACGCAAGCAGTTCGCGGCCGCTCGCGAACCGCACGCTGCTGCCGTTAGCCACGTCCTCGACGATGCCGTGCAGTGCGTCGCCGGCCGGGTCATGGCCGTTCTCCGCCGGAACGAAGAGGCGAACGACGAACGTCTTCACGGCGCCCATCATCCGCGGGGCGATTTCGGTGGCCTTAAGGTCGGCTTAGGACGGCTGCGGTACCGGGAACGGCGCGGCCTCGACGCCGATCCGCTCCATCGCGTCGACGTAGGCGCGGTAGAAGCGCTGAGCCTCGCCGTGACGCCCGGCGGCCGCGAGCGCCGAGACGAGCCCGAGGTGCGCATGCTCGTCGTACGCGTCGCGCTCGAGGACGCGAAGGAAGAACTTCGTCGCGGCGGCGGCGTCGCCGTCGCGCCGGCCCTGCTCGGCAAGCGTCCGCACGACGTCGATGTACGCCGCCCGTGCGCTCTCGCGCAGTGGCGCGGCCCACTCCTCGTACGCGTCCTCCTCGAGGAAGTCGCCCATGTACAGCGACTCGGCGAGCTCGAGGCCGTCGCGGTCGTCGGCCGAGCCGGCCGCGGCGAGGAACCGCTCGACGTCGACGACGACGTGCTCGAGATCGAGGCGGATCGTCTCCTTGTCGCCGACGACGAATTGCTCGCGGTCGTACGCGCGGTCGGGGTCGAGCACCGTTCGCAGCGTCGTGAGGGCCACCGACAGGCGCCCGCTCAGCTTGTCCGGGCTCTGCTCCGGCCAGAGCGCCTCCATGAGCGCCTCGCGCGGAGCCGGATGCCCGCGCCGCGCGACGAGGATCTTCAGCAGCGTCCGGGCTTTCTTCGACTGCCAGTCGGCGACGGGCACGGGCCCGTCGGCGCGGAGCACCGCGAACGTCCCGAGCGTCCTGATCTCGACCGCCGGCTCCGCCCGACGGTCGATCTCGGCGAGGAGCCGCTCGGCGGCGGCCGCCCCGCGGCGCGCGCCGAGCTCCCGGAAGCGCCTGCCGACCCGCTCGCAGAGCTCGCGGGCGTCGGCCTCGTCCGACGCCTCCGCGAGGCGGAGCTCGGTCCACGCGACGCCGAGCGAGCCGCCGACCGACCGCCAGATCGCGAGGGCTTCCTCGAGACGCTCGCGATCTCCGGCAGCCGACCCGGCGAGCTCGAGCGCCTCGGCGAGTCCGGGCGCGTCACGGCGCGAGCGGGCGAACTCCGCGGCTGCTTCGGCGTCCGCGGCGGCGGCAGCCCGGTCGCCCTGCTCGAGCGCGATCCAGCCACGTGCGACGAGAGCGACGACGTAGCCCATCCCGGGACCGAAGCCGACCGCGCGCCGTGCCAGCTCGTCCGCCCGCTCCGGCTCGTCGTCGGCGACGAGCCGCGCGAGCGCTGCGAGCCCCTGCACGAGCCCCTGCACGTCGTGCGAGGCCTCCGACAGCGCGACCGCCTCCTCGCACGCGAGCCGGGCGAGGCCATAGTCGCCGCGCTCGCGATGCACCTCGCCGAGCAGCGCCACGGGGTAGGCGACCATGTGCGATCCGGTGCTCTGGTAGAGGGTCTTCGAGAACTCGAGATCGGCGATCGCCTCGTCGAGGTCGCCCATGCGGAACTTCACATCGCCGCGATTGCTGAGCGCGAGCGCGCGGAGCGTTGCGAATCCTCCGAGGTCGCCGAGGCCGATCGCGAGGTCGAGCTCCGCCAGCGCGGCGTCGTAGTCGCCCTCCTCGGCGAAGTGCGAGCCGCGGTTCGCGTGGATGCGGATCGCCTGGAGCACGTCACCGCAGCGGCGGGCATGGTCGAGTGCACGCAGGTAGTGGACGTCGTTCCCGCTCCGGTCGCCCTCGAGCGCCGCGAGCAGCGCGAGCGCCGTGTGCGCCGCGGCGAGCGCGCGCGAGTCGCCGCTCGCAGAGGCGAGACGGAATGCCGCCTGCGCCTGCTCCCGGCACATCTCTCCGTCGCCGCGCAGCCAGTGGGCGCTCGCGCTCCAGGAGAGCAGGATCGCCTCCTCGGCCGGATCGGTTCCGTCGAGCACGGCCGAGCCGTACGCGGCGAGCGCGTCGTCGATGTGCCCACGAAGGTGATGGATGAGCCCGGCCCGCCACGCGATGCCCGCCGGCGTCGCCGGCAGGCCGTCGCTCGCGCGCGCGAAGGAGACGAGGGCGGCGTCCCAGTCGCCCCGCATCTGCAGCGCCTCGCCGAACAGACGCTCGACGTCGCGATCGCGCTCCGCGGGCGGCAGGGCTTCGACCGCGGCGATGACGCCGTCCGCAGCCCCGGCCTGGAGAAGCCCCGATCCGAGCCGGCGGAGCGCGGCGGCGAGCGCGGGCCGGTCTCCCGCGGCGATGAGCGAGCGGACCGCCGCCTCCGCATGTCCTTCGCGCTCGTACCACTCGGCCGAGCGCAGATGAATGTCGCGGCGCTCGTTCTCCGCGAGCGGCAGATGCACCGCCGCGAACTCGCGGACGAGCGCGATGAGCGAGTACCAGCCGGCGACCTGCTGCTGCGGCTCGAGGAAGAGGCCCCGCCGGCCGAGCGAGGCGATCACCTGCGCTGCGTCCGGAACGCCGAGCGTCTCGCACAGCTCGGGCGTGAAGCCCTCGAGCGGCGCGGCGACGCGCACGAGCGCGGCCGTCGACGGCGGCTCGCGCTGGAAGACCTCGGCCGTGAGGTACGAGTACAGCGCGCCGCCGGGCCTGCGCAGCCGCTCGAGCGCGACGTGCCGCTCCGACTCGGCGACGCCTGCGAGCGTCTCGGTCGCGAGCCGCGTGGCGACCGGCCATCCGGCGGTGACCGCGTGCAGCAGGTCCGCCGTCGCCTCCGCGTTCTCGCCGAGGACGGTCGCGACGACGTCCCGGGTCTCCTCCAATGTGAATGCGAGGTCGGCCGCACCCAGCTCGAGGACCTCGCCGGCGCCGCGCAGCCGTTCGATTGCGAACGGAATGTCGTCCCGCGACGCGACGACGAGGTGCAGCGAGCGCGGCGCGTGCCGGCACAGCTCCTCGATGAAGCGGATGCACGCAGGCGCGTCGCCGATCTCGTGCAGGTCGTCGAGCACGAGCACGAGGTCGCGTCGCAGCCGCCGGCCGAGCGCGTCGCACAGCGCAGCTGCGTGCGCGCGGGCGCGCGCGATCTCGTCGCTGTCGCCGATGGGCCCCTGCCGGCCGCGGACGGCCGCGTCGACCTCCGGTGGAAGGCCCGGCGCCCGGACACGAAGCGCATCGAGGACGCCGCGCGCGAGGCCGCCGAGCGTCGCGTCCTCCGGCGTGAGCGTGTACCAGCACGCGCGGACTCCCGCAGCCCAGGCGGAGAGAAGCGTCGACTTGCCGAAGCCGGCGGTGGCGACGACAGCCGTGAGCCGGCGCTCGAGGGCGCCGTTCAGCCGCTGCTCGAGCCTGGGGCGGGACACGATCGAGCCGCGCGCGCCCGGCGGCGCAGCGGGGGTCATGCCGCGCGTGCGAGCGCGACCGCGGCCGCCCAAGCGCACCGCCCGCCCATGCGCGACCCTAACCACGGCTTTCTCGCCGGGTCAAGGACGATAATCCGGCGGGATCCGACCTTTGCCATCTCTTTCCACCCACGTGCTCGACACCGCGCTCGGCCGTCCTGCGGCGGGCGTCCGCGTGGAGCTGACGCGCGGCGGCGAGCCGGTCGCCTCGGCCGAGACGGATGCGGACGGCCGCGCGCGCCTCGCCGACGACCTCGCCGCCGGCACGTACCGGCTCGCGTTTGCGCCGCCGTCGCCGTTCTTCACGCGCGTCGAGCTCGAGATCGTGCTCGCCGACGGCCACTACCACGTCCCGCTCCTCATCAGTCCGTACGGATGCGCGAGCTACCGCGGCAGCTGACCGCAGACGAGCTGGCCGGGCTGTTCGAAGGGCGTACGCGCTTCGTCGAGCTGCTCGCGGAGCAGGCCGACCCGCTCACGCGCGCGCGCACGCTCGTGCACGAGCTCCCGCTCGCGGAGAAGAAGGAGATCCTCGACGCGCATCCGGCGATCGGGCAGCGCACCGGCCTCTCCGCGCGGAGCGCCGCGGAGCAGGGATCCGACGACGACCCCGCCGTCCTCGCCGAGCTCGCGCGGCTGAACGCGGAGTACGAATCCCGGCACGGCTTCCGCTTCGTCGTCTTCGTCAACCGGCGGCCGAAGACGGAGATCCTCGAGGTGCTGCGCGCGCGGCTACCGAACCCGACCGACATGGAGCGGGAGACGGCGCTCGGCGAGCTCGTCGCGATCGCGGAGGACCGCTGGTGCTCGCGGTAGATCCGTATCTCGTCGACTGGCTCGACCTCGTCTTCCGCTGGTTCCACGTCGCCGCGGGGATCGTCTGGATCGGCACGTCGTTCTACTTCGTCGCGCTCGACAACCATCTCGAGGAGCCGGCGCAGGCGGATCGCGACCGCGGCGTCGGCGGCGACGTGTGGGAGATCCACGGGGGCGGCTTCTACCGCGTCGAGAAGTACCGCGTCGCGCCGCCGCGGCTGCCCGAGCCCCTGCACTGGTTCAAGTGGGAGGCGTACTGGACGTGGCTCTCCGGCTTCACGCTCTTCGTCGTCATCTACTACCTCCAGCCGCGCACGTACCTCATCGACCCGACCGTCTCGAACCTCGCTCCCTGGGAGGCGATCGCGATCTCGCTCGGTGGGCTCGCGCTCGCATGGGTCGTGTACGACGTCCTCTGCCGTGCGATCAGGAGCGATCTCGTGGTCGGCGTGCTGATGCTCGGCGGCGTCGCGGCCACCGCCTACGGAGCGTCGCACCTGCTCGCTCCGCGGGCCGCGTATCTCCAGGTCGGCGCCATGCTCGGCACGATCATGGTGGCAAACGTCTTCATCGTGATCATCCCCGCGCATCACGAGCTCATCGCCGCGAAGAAGGCCGGCCGCGAACCCGATCCCGCGGCGAACGCGCGGGGCAAGCGCCGCTCCGTGCACAACAACTACTTCACGCTGCCGGTCCTGTTCGCGATGCTCGCCGACCACTTCCCGTTCACGTACGGGCACGCGCACAGCTGGCTCATCCTCGTGTGCCTCATGGTCATCGGTGCGTACATCCGCGTGTACTTCAACTTCCGGCACGCGGGGCGGACGCTCTGGTGGATCCCGTTGACTGCGGCAGCGGCGGTCGCCGGCCTCGCGGTCTGGATGCGGCCGCCGGCGACGCCCGCGGCAACGGCGCCCGTGACGTTCGCGCGCATCTTCCCGATCGTCGAGCAGCGCTGCGCGTTCTGCCACTCGATGCAGCCACGCTCGACGCAGTTCACGTCGGCGCCGAAGGGCGTGCTCTTCGACACCCCGCACGAGATCGCGTCGCAGGCCCAGCTCATCAAGACGGTCGCCGTCGACTCGACGGTGATGCCGTTCGGGAACGCGACGCACATGACGACCGCCGAGCGCACGCTGCTCGGCCAGTGGATCGCGCAGGGCGCAAAGTCGCGCTAGAGAAGCTTCAGCGCGTCCGCGAGCACGTCGACGGCGAGCGCGACGTCCTCGTCGCTCGTACGCTCGTCGGCGTGATGCGAGATGCCGCCGTTCTGGCTCCGGACGAAGAGCATCCCGCTCTCGACCCCGGCGGCCGCGAGGACGCCCGCGTCGTGGCCGGCGCCCGAAGCGAGGTCGACGAGCGGCAGCCCGCGCCGCGCGATCGCCGTGCGCAACGCTTCCTGCACCGACGACGCCATCGCCACCGGCTCGACGCGGTAGCTCGGCTCGAGGCCGATCGCGGCGATGAGCTCCTCGAACCGCGCGGCGTCGGGGGCGCGCGCGTCGACGGAGACCGTGACGCGATCGGGAATGACGTTGAGCGCACCGGGCTCGACCGCGATGCGGCCGACGGTCGCGACGGCGCCGTCGATCCGTGACGCCGAGTCGCGGATGCGGAGGACGAGCTCGGCGGCATCGACGAGCGCGTCGGCCCGGCCGCGCATCGGCACCGTGCCGGCGTGGCCCGCACGCCCGAGCGTGAGGAGCTCGCCGCGCGCGATGCCGGCGATGGCGGTGACGACGGCGAGCGGGTCGCCGCGCTCGAGCAGGACGGGGCCCTGCTCGATGTGCAGCTCGACGTAGCGTCGCGGCAGCCGGCCGGATGCGACGCGCGCACGCGATCCGGCGCACCCGCGCTCCTCGTCGCGGAACACGACGGCGGCGCCGCGCCTCGCGCGCTCGACCGCTTCGATCCCGGCGACGACGCCGAGCATGCCGTCGTACTTGCCGCCGCCCGGCACCGAGTCGAGGTGCGATCCGGTCCACACGTCGTCGTCGACACCGCTGCGGCCGACGAGATTGCCCGCGTCGTCGACCTCGACCGTGAGGCCCGCATCCTCCATCCACCCGCGCGCGAGGCGGTGCGCCTCGTCCTCCTCCGCGGAGTAGCCGATCTTGTCGCCGAGCGCGTACAGCGCATCGAGGCGCTCTTGGACCCGGCTCACGCGAGAGAGAATAGTCCCGTGCCCGACGTCGACCTCCATATCCGCGGCGCCGAGCCGGAGCTCGCCGTCGACGACGGGCGTGTCGTTGCGGTCGGCACCGAGCTCGACGTCACGGCGCGCGAGACGGTCGACGCGACGGGATTGCAGGTCCTCCCGGGCGCAGTCGACGCACACGTGCACTTCAACGATCCGGGCCGCGCCGACTGGGAGGGCTGGGCGAGCGGGACGGCCGCGGCCACCGCGGGCGGGACGACGTGCGTGATCGACATGCCGCTCAACGCGCACCCGCCGACGGTCGACGCGGCTGCGTTTCACGCGAAGCTCGACGCGGCGAACGCCGCGGCCGTCGCCGACTTCGCGTTCTGGGGCGGGCTCGTGCCGGGAAACGTCGAGCGGCTGGCTGAGCTCGCGGAGCTCGGCGTCGTCGGCTTCAAGGCATTCATGGCGCCGAGCGGCATCGACGACTTCGAGGCCGCGGATGACGACACGCTCGCGGCCGGCATGGCCGAGGCCGCGCGGCTCGGACTGCCCGTCGCCGTCCATGCGGAGGATCCCGCGCTGCTGCGGGGCTCCGCCGGCCGTGGCTGGCGCGACTACGCCGCCAGTCGGCCGCCCGAGGCGGAGCTCGAAGCGATCGCGCGCGCGATCCGCCTCGCGGAGGCCGCGCGCTGCTCGCTCCACGTCGTGCACGTGTCCACGGGCCGCGGCGTGCGCGTCGTCACCGAGGCTCGTTCGCGCGGCGTCGACGTCACCTGCGAGACGTGTCCGCACTACTTCGTGCTCGACGAGGACGACCTCGTGGCGCTCGGCGCGGTTGCGAAGTGCGCGCCGCCGCTCCGTACGCGCGCCGACGTGGACGATCTCCGTGCCGAGCTCGCGGCCGGCGCCGTCGACCTCGTCGCGAGCGACCATTCGCCGGCGCCGGCGTCGATGAAGGGCGGAGACGACCCGTTCGCCGTCTGGGGCGGCATCTCCGGCTGCCAGTCGCTCGTCGCGCTGACGCTCGGAGAGGGCTTCCCCCACGCGCTCGTGAGCGAGCGGCCCGCCGAGCGCTTCCGCCTCGCAGGCAAGGGCCGCCTCGAGCCGGGCGCCGATGCCGACGTCGTGCTCGTGGCTCCCGTCGAGTGGGAGCTGCGCGCGGACGACCTGCGCTACCGCCACAAGCACAGCCCGTACGTCGGTCGCCGTACGCGCGGCCGCGTCGTCCGCGCGTGGCTGCGCGGCCGGCCGGTCGGCGAGCAGCGCGGCAGGCTCGTTAAGGTCTCCACCTGATGCTCGAGATCGTCGCCGCCGGCATGACGTTCGTCGCCCGCTTCGAGGAGGAGCTGGCGCCGCAGACGGTCGCCGCGTTCCGCGCCATCCTCCCGCTCGAGGACCGGATCATCCACTGCCGCTGGAGCGGTGAGTCGAACTGGATCCCGTGGGGCGACCGCGACCTCGGCATCGGCGCCGAGAACGCGACGAGCTACCCGCACCCGGGCGAGCTCGCGCTCTATCCCGGCGGCGTGAGCGAGACCGAGCTGCTCTTCCCGTACGGCTACTGCAACTTCGCGAGCAAGGCGGGCCAGCTCTCCGCGAACCATTTCGCGACGCTCGTCGAGGGGCAGGAGCAGCTGCGCGAGCTCGGCCGCCTCACGCTCTGGCAGGGCGCGCAGGCGATCTCGTTCCGCGAGATCTAGAGCCGCGCGCTCCTACCCGTTGTCGACGAGCTCGGCGACCTCGACGAAGCTGACGGTCGGGCGCACACCGTAGAGGCGCGTGACCCGGTCGACCAGCTCGTCGTCGAAGAACCCGCGCGCAGCGTCCTCGGACTCCCAGAGGTAGACGTTGGTCGCGCGGCGGTTCTCCTCGTCGATCGTGAAGACCTTTTGGCGGAGGCGGGGCAGGCCCTCGAAACGCCCGCGTGCCTCGCGCGCGATCCCTGCGATGCGCGCACGGTCGAACTCTTCCCCGTACTGGAACTCGACGATGACACTGTGCATCCGTTGACCTCCTGTTCCTGCTGCGAAGACGGAGCGCCGGGACGGGCCGACTAGATCCGACGGTAACGTGCGTCGGCGAGCGAGTACAAGCCGAACGCGATGAATCCGGCTGCGACGAGGCCGAGGAGGAACGGCCCGTAGGACGCCTGCGCGAGCTTCCGCAGCGCGCCGTCGAGGCCGACGGCGTTGCTCGGATCGAACTCGACCGCCGCCTTGACGAGGAAGACGCCGACGAGAGAGAAGACGACCGCGCGCGAGAGGAAGCCGATCGTTCCGACCCACGCCATCGCGGTGCGACCGGCGGGGCTCATCTCCTCCGTCTTCGAGTCCTCGAGGAAATCCCGGCTGACGGCGCGGTAGCCCTGGTACAGGCCGACGCCGAAGAGGGCGACGCCCGCGATCCCGACGAGCCACGTTCCGCCCGTCCAGCCGAGCACGCCGGCGGCCTTGCCGGAGCCGCTGCTTCCGGCGCCGACGAGGATCTCGACTGCGAGCGCGCACAGTCCCGCGTACACGAGGCCGCTCGCGAGCGCCGCGACGCGCTCGAACGTCGAGTCCGAGTCCTCCGGTCCGTGCCCGAGCAGCGCGCGGACGAGACGCCAGATGGAGTACCCGGCAAGACCAGTCGCGACCGCGACGAGGAGAACCTTGCCGAAGGGCTGGCGCGCGATCGCCTGCAGCGCGCCCTGCTGGCTCGGATTCGCCTCGCTCGAGCCACCGGCGACCTTCACCGCGAGGACGCCGACGACGACGTAGATGACGCCGCGGGCGACGAAGCCTGCCCGCGACAGCCATTCGAAGCCGCTGCTCCGCGCGACTCGCTCTCCTTCGACACGCGCGCTCATCCCAGGCGGAACGAGCGCGATCCGCTCGTGGGTACGGCCGGCCCCGGCGTCGATGCACGAGACGCCGGAGCCGGCAAGCGCGCCTCTCCCGGAGCTAGAGAGAGCCCGTCAGGCCGCCGAGAAGACCGGTGACCGTGTTCAGGACGCTCGTGATGAGGCCCTGGACGTCGAGCGCTGCAGACACGATTGCGGTGATCACGTGTGCGTGCCTCCTTGTTCGATGACTGAGCAGGGAGCACGCTAGAAACGCGCGCATCGGCCGCGCATCGGCCGAAACGATGATCTTCGGATCGTCACATTCGTCCCGAGGTTTGGATCGCCGCCGCGCGCGGGTAGCGCGCTTGCGTGTGGTCACCGGGGGACTCGATCGGCGTCGCTGTCGTCGACGCGGCGCACAGCGATCGCGAGCGGCTCGCGCACGCCCTCGCGCGTGAGCCGGACATCGACGTCGTCGGTGCGACGGGCGACGCACGCGGCGCAATCGAGCTCGTCGTGCACACCGCGCCCGACGTCGTCGTCATGGATCTCGGCCTGCCGCGCGTCGATGCGCTGCACGCGACGCGGGAAGTAACGCACCGCGAGCGGCCGCCCTCGGTGCTCGCACTCGCCGACCCGTCCGCTCAGGGACTTGCGCTCGATGCGATCCGCGCCGGCGCGGCCGGGCTCTGCGCGAAGAGTGCAACGCCGGCGGCGCTCGCCGGCGCCGTGCGCGTCGTGGCCGCCGGGCATGCGGTCGTGGAGCGGGCCGTCCTGCGCGAGCTCCTCGACGATGGGACGGCCGACAACGACGCCCTCGAGCACATCACGCCGCGCGAGCGTCAGGTGATGGCGCTCGTCGCCGAGGGCGCGACGAACCCGGAGGTCTCTCAGCGGCTCGTCATCAGCGACGCCACCGTGCGCACCCACGTGCGCAGCCTGCGGCGCAAGCTCGGCGCGCGCAACCGCGCCGAGCTCGTGTCACGTGTCTTTCGCCTCGGACTGACGACTACGTCGGCATCGCCGGAGGCTGCGACGACGTATCGGCTCCGGAGTCGGATGCCGGCGCCTCTTCGGCGAGCTTCGCCTTCAGGTCCTTGATCTTCTGGACGAGCGCCGCGAACTCCGCGCGCTCCAGCTCACCCGACTCGACGAGCTCGAATGCCTTCTCTCCAAGCTCTCCGTAGGTCGCGTGCAGCTCGCGCTTCGTCTGGACTTCCTCGACGCCTTCCTTCGCCTTGACGGCCGCCTGCTCCGCCGCCGCCTTGGCCTTGTCGAGCAGCTTCATCGTCTCTCCTTCATGTCAGGAGCGAGCCCAGGAGCCCGCCCTTCTCGTCCGAACCGCCCCGCCCAGCCGCCGCGAGCACGCGTCGCGCCGTGCGCGTGAACGGGAGCGTCTGCAGCGTCACCTTTCCCGGGCCTGTGAAGTGGACGAGGAACAAGCCCTCGCCGCCGAACAGAGCTCTTCGTGACACCGCCCTGCATCTTCACCTCGTAGCGAACGCTCGGCTCGACCGCGACCATGCAGCCCGTGTCCACCTGCATCGTCTGGCCCTCTGCGAGGTCGAAGTCGAGGAAGTCGCCGCCGCCGTGGATCCACAGCGTTCCCTTTCCGCGCAACCGCTGAAGGAAAAACCCCTCGCCTCCGCCGGTGAAGCCCGCGCCGATCGAGCGCGCGGTGACCGCCTCGATCTCGACCTCGCCGACGTGGCCGAGGTACGCGTGCTTCTCGCAGATGAGCTCGCCGTCGAGCTCGACCTGGCGGATGGAGCCGGGGAACGGCCCGCAGATGCCGACCGCGCCCGCGCCGCGCGCCGTGTACGTCGTGAGGAAGAGGCTCTCTCCGGCGAGCAGCTTCCTCTTGAGGCCGCCGGCGAGGCCGCCGGGCATCTCGACGTCCATCGTCACGTCGCCGGAGACGAACATCATCGCGCCCGCCTCGCTCCGCAGCGTCTCGCCCGGCTCGAGCGAGACGACGACGACCGGCGCCTGCCCTTCGCGTATGGCCGCCTGCATCGGCTCCTCCCTTCGAAAAGGCCTGCGCACGGGAGCATCGAGCTTCTCGATGCTCCCGTGCATCGGGGAGGTTGCGGATCAGGCGGCGTCTTCGAGGACGACGAAGTCCTCGACGTCCGCCGCCGGAACGGCGGAGGGCGCCGGCCGGACGAGCGACGCGGCGACGAGCACGCCGAGGATCAGCAGGCCGGTGAGCGCGTAGAGCCCCGTCTGGAGGCCGTGGTCGAGCCCGGCGCCCGCGGTGGCGACGGCGGCCGGATGCGCGTGGAGGTACGTGGATGACGAGCTCGCGACGATCGCGCTCGCCGCGGCGAGGCCGATCGCGCCGCCGATCTGGCGGCTCGTGTTGATGAGGCCGGAGGCAACGCCGGCGTCGGCGCGCTCGACGCCCGCGAGGCTGGCGATCGTGATCGGCACGAAGGCGAACCCCAGACCGGCGCCGCCGAGCACGAAGCCCGGGAAGACGTCCCAGAAGTAGTGCCCGTGCACCGGCAGGCGCGTGAGGAATGCGACCGAAAGCGCCGATGCCGCGACGCCTGCCGTGAGCGTTCCGCGCACGCCGATCCGGCCGACGAGCGCCTGCGCGAAGTTCGACGCGACGACGACGGTGAGCGCGAACGCGGCGAAGGCCGCACCGGTCTGCACGGCCGAGTACCCGAGGACGTCCTGGAGGTAGAGCGTCAGCAGGAAGAACTCCGAGAACGCGACTGCGCTGACGATCGCCATCATCGTGTTCGCGGCCGCGAGCGTTCGCAGGCGGAACATCCGCATCGGGAGGAGCGGCGAGCGCGAGCGCAGCTCGACGGCGACGAACGTCGCCACGAGCGCGGCCGACCCGGCGAGCAGGAGGAGCGTCGTGGCGGATCCCCAGCCGTCGCTCGTCGCGCGCGTCATCGCGTACACGAGGAGCATCAGGCCGGCCGTGATCGTGGCCGCCCCGGCGACGTCGAAGTGCCGGTGCACGAGGTCCGCGCGGCTCTCGTGCAGCAGCACCGGCGCGAGCGCGATGGCAGCGGCGCCGACGGGGACGTTGATGAAGAAGATCCACGACCAGCTGAGGTACGAGGTCAGCACGCCGCCGAGCAGGACGCCTGCGGCAGCGCCGCTGCCCGACGCCGACGCGTAGATGCCGAGCGCGATATTGCGCTCGCGCCCCTCGGCGAACCGCGTCATGAGAAGCGACAGTGCGGCCGGCGCGAGGAGCGCGCCGCCGAGCCCCTGGACGGCGCGGAACGCGATGAGCGACGCCTCCGACCACGCGAGCCCGCAGAGGAGGGAGCTGGCGGCGAAGACTGCGAGGCCGGCCATGAACAGGCGCCGCCGCCCCAGCACGTCGGCGAGGCGCCCGCCGAGGAGCAGCGTGCCGCCGAAGAGGAGCGCGTAGGCGGAGATGACCCACTGCAGGCTCGTCTGCGAGAAGCCGAGATCCGACTTGATCGACGGCAGGGCGACGTTCACGATCGCGATGTCGAGAACGACCATGAACTGGGCGGTGACGATGAGGGCGAGCGCACTCCAGCGCCCGCGACCGGGCTTGGTGGCAAGACTCACTAGTAGATCCCCCAAATCGTTGAGCTTGGCAACATTATGAGGTATCAACGGTTGCCCGAGTTACGCTATTCCCCGTGACGATCGAGCATTCCGCCGCGCCGCGGCTGCCGGAGGAGCTCGTCAACTCCACCGCGTTCCTCCTCAAGCGGCTCGGGGCCGCTGCAAAGGAGCAATGGCTCGAGGCGTACGAGGCAACCGGTCTCGGGCCGCACCACCACGCCGTTCTCGCCCTGCTCGCCGAGAGCCCGCCCGAGACGCAGGGCGGGATCGCCGACACGCTCGGGTACGACCGGGGACAGCTCGTCGGCATCCTCGACGAGCTCGAGGAACAGGGGCTCGTCGAGCGGCGCCGCGACCCGAACGACCGCCGCCGCCACACCGTGCGCATCACGCCCGAGGGCAAGCGCATGCACGCGAAGCTCCGCGCGCTCACCGAGCGGCTCGAGACCGAGTTCTTCGCGGACCTCGACGACGGGCAGCGCTCCGAGCTGCACGCGCTCCTGCGCCTCGTCGCACGCCGGCACCTGCCGAATCTCCAGTAGTCAGACTCCACCCGTGGACGACCGGCCCTCGCTCGCGACCGTCGTACGCGAGTGGGGCCGGATCGGCTGCATCGGCTTCGGCGGCCCGCCGGCGCACATCGCGCTCCTGCGCCGCCTGTGCGTCGACCGGCGGCGGTGGATCGAGGCGTCCGAGTTCGAGGACGCGATCGCAGCGTGCAACCTCCTCCCCGGCCCCGCGTCGACGCAGCTCGCGATCTTCTGCGCCCGGCGCGTGCGCGGACGCGCGGGCGCGCTCGCGGGCGGCGCGGCGTTCATCCTCCCCGGGCTCGTGCTCATCCTCGCGCTGTCCGCGCTCTTCCTCGCGGGCTCGCCGCCGCGCTGGGTGCGCGGCGCCGGCGCGGGAGCGGGCGCCGCGGTGGCGGCGGTCGCGGTGCAGGCGGCGCTGAGCCTCCTTCCGGACAGCCGCCGGCGGGCGAAGAGCCTCTTGCGCTGGCTCGTCTACCTCGTCGCAGGCGGCGTCGCCGCGGCGACGATCGGGCCGTGGCTCGTGCTCGTGCTCGTCGCGTGCGGCACTTTCGAGCTCGCGCTCCGGCACGCGCGCACCGGGCTCGTCGGCGTCGGCCCGCTCGTATGGGTCGCGTTCAAGGTCGGCGCGCTCTCGTACGGCGGAGGCTTCGTGATCATCCCGTTGATGCAGTCCGACTCCGTGACGCACTACCACTGGCTGACGAGCGGCCAGTTCCTCAACGCGGTAGCGCTCGGGCAGGTGACACCGGGGCCGGTCGTGCAGACGGTCGCGGCCGTCGGCTACGCGGCCGCAGGGATCGGCGGCGGCCTGCTCGCGGCGCTCGTCGCGTTCTCGCCGTCGTTCCTCTTCGTCCTCGTCGGCGCCGAGCGGTTCGGCCGGCTGCGCGAGAACCGGGACGCGACGGCGTTCCTCGCCGGTGCAGGACCGGCGGCGATCGGCGCGATTCTCGGCGTCGCCGTCCCGCTCGCGCGGGCGCTGTCGGAGACGTGGCAGTACGGCGTGCTCGCGGGTGCGGCCGTCGTCCTGCTCGCGCTGCGCCGCGGCGTCGTTCCGACGCTCCTGCTCGCCGGTGTCGCCGGCGTCGCGATCGCGCTCGCGGGCGGGAAGCTCCCGCACTGAGCCTGCGGAGGTCTGCGGATGGCGGTCCCGGAAGAGCCGCCTAGCGTTGCCTCATGCTTCGCATCCACGACGGGAACCGCCGGTGGTGGACGCTCGGCGCCGTCTCGTTCTCGCTGTTCATGATCATGCTCGACAACACGATCGTGAACGTCGCGCTGCCGTCGATCGGGCGCGGGCTGAAGATCGGCGTGTCGCAGCTCGAGTGGGTCGTGAACGCGTACACGCTCACGTTCGCCGTCCTCATGCTCACCGGCGGCCGGCATCGCCGACCTGTACGGGCGCCGGCTCGTGTTCGCGTCGGGCCTCGCGCTCTTCACGCTCTCCTCGCTCGCCTGCGGGCTCGCGCCGAACGCCGCGATGCTGATCGCGGCGCGGAGCTTCCAGGGCGCCGGCGGCGCGCTGATGATGCCGGCGACCCTCTCGATCATCACCGCGGCGTTCCCGGCGGAGGAGCGCGGGACGGCGATCGGGATCTGGGCGGGCGTGTCCGGGCAGCGCGCTCGCGATCGGGCCGCTCGTCGGCGGCCTGCTCACCGAGCACGTCGGCTGGAGCTGGATCTTCTTCGTCAACGTGCCCGTCGGCGCCGTCGCGCTCGTCGCGTCGTTCGTCCTCATCGACGAGTCGCGCGCCCGGACGCGGGGCAGCGTCTCGACCTCACCGGGCTCGTCACGTCGGGCGGCGGCCTCCTCGCGCTCGTCTACGCGCTGATCGAGGCGAACAAGCTACGGCTGGTCGTCGGTGACGATCCTCTCGCTGTTCGCCGCGGCCGTGCTGCTCCTCGCGGCGTTCGTCGCTGGTCGAGCGCCGCAGCCGGCAGCCGATGCTCGACCTCGGCCTCTTCGGCAAGCGCACGTTCGCCGGCGCGAACATCGCCGCGCTCCTCGTCTCGCTCGCGATGTTCGGGATCTTCTTCTTCGTCTCGCTCTACATGCAGAACATCCTCGGCTACAGCCCGGTGCACACCGGCGTGATCTTCCTGCCGATGACGGTGCTCATCGTCATCTCGGCGCCGCTCGCCGGAAAGGCCACGGACCTCTTCGGGCCGCGCTGGCCGATCAGCGTCGGGGATGCTGCTGCTCGCGATCGCACTGACCATGCTTCTCGCGGCTCGGCCTGCACGCGGGCTTCTACGACCTGCTGCCCGGGCATGCTCGTCGGCGGCGTCGGGCATGGGCATCGCGATGGGGCCGATGACGACCGCGGCGCTCAGCGCCGCGACGCGTCGACGAGGCCGGCGTCGTCTGCGGGCGTCGTGAACGACCTCACGCCAGGTCGGCGGCACGCTCGGGATCGCCGTCATGGGCGCGATCGTGGCCGCGCGCGAGTCCGTGCCGCCCGCGGACCCGCGTTTCGCCGCGCAGTTCATCCACGGATTCCACGACGCGCTGCTCACGGGCGCGGCAATCGCGCTCCTCGGCGCGATCCTCTCCGCGGCGCTGGTCAGGCGCAACCGCGCCCCCAGCCCGCGAGGGCTACGTGTCGCGCCGAACGAGTAGGACGGCGGCGACTGCAACCGCGGCCGCGATGTAGGCGACGAAGATCGCCAGGCCGCCGGCCGGCGACAGGCTGTGCGGGCCGTGGGTGAGCTGGAAGATCGAGCGGCCGGCGCTGTTCGGGATCCACGGGTTGATCGCGTTCTGCCAGCTCACCGGGAACACGTTCAGGAGCGGCGGAATGACGAAGAACACGCCGACGAACGTCGCGATGCCGCCTGCGGTGTTTCGGACGATCGCGCCGAGCGCGAGGCAGAAGATGCCGAACAGCGTCGTGAAGAGGGCGGCGCCGGCGACCGAGCGCAGGACGCCGTTGGCGGAGAGCGACGTCTGGAGGATGTCGTGCTTCGACAGGATCGCCTGGCTCACCCAGAACGCCGCGAGGACGGACGGCAGCATGAGGAGGAACGAGACGACGCCGAAGACGGCGATCTTCGCCCAGAGCACCGGCAGCCGCTTCGGTACGGCGGTGAAGCTCGCGCGGATCATCCCGGTCGAGTATTCGCCGGTGATGACGAGCACGCCGAGCACGCCGATCGCGAGCTGCGAGAGGTTGACGCCCGCGAGCGCGATGTCGAGCGGCTGCCGGTCGGCGCGCTCGCGCAGGCTCATGTGTCCCCAGTGGGACGACGTGACGGCGGCGAAGATCGCGGGCAGGCCGATCGTGAGGACGACCGCGGCGAAGAGCGACCAGCGCGTCGAGCGGAGCGAGTGGAGCTTCGTCCACTCGGAGAGGATCACGCGGAGCTGCGTGACGCGGCCGGTCTGCTCGAGCCGCGGGATGGCCGGTGCGGCAACGCTGTTCACGCCGCCTCCGCGGCCTTGAACTCGACGTCGTCGCGCGTGAGCTCCATGAACGCTTCCTCGAGCGATGCCTGCAACAGCGTGAGCTCGTGCAGCACGATGCCGTTCGCGGCTGCGATCTCGCCGACCCTGTCGCTCGTGAGGCCGGCAACCTCGAAGACGCCAGGCTCCTCGCTCGTGACCGTGATCGCAGGACCTGCGACCAGCTGACGCAGCTGGTCCGCCTGCGGCGAGCGGACACGGACGACAGCGCCGGAGGCGCGGCGCACGAACTCCTCGACGCTCGTGTCGGCGATGAGCTTGCCGCGGCCGATGACGATGAGGTGATCTGCGGTCTGCGCCATCTCGCTCATGAGGTGGGACGAGACGAAGACGGCGCGGCCCTCGGCCGCGAGCGCCTTGAGGAGGTTGCGGATCCAGTGGATGCCTTCGGGGTCGAGCCCGTTCACCGGCTCGTCGAGCAGGAGCGTGTGCGGGTCGCCGAGCAGCGCCGTCGCGATGCCGAGGCGCTGGCCCATGCCGAGCGAGAACTGACCCGCGCGCTTGCGCGCGACCTCGTGCAGGCCGACGAGGTCGACGAGCTCCTCGACGCGCTTGCGGCCGATCCCGTGCGTCTGCGCGAGCGCGAGCAGGTGGTAGTAGGCGGAGCGGCCGGTGTGCACGGAGCGCGCCTCGAGCAGCGCGCCGACCTCGTGCAGGGGCGCCTTGTGCTCGCGGTAGTGCTTGCCGTTGACGGTGACGTCGCCGCTCGTCGCGCGGTCGAGCCCGAGGATGAGCCGCATCGTCGTCGACTTGCCCGACCCGTTCGGGCCGAGGAAGCCGGTCACGTGGCCGGGCTTCACCGTGAAGCTGAGGTCGTCGACGGCGCGCTTGTCGCCGTAGTCCTTGATGAGTGCGCGGGCTTCGATCACGCTTCCCACCGTAGCCACGCCCCTGCCACTGCGCCTCCGACCGGAGGACGAACCGTCCTCCTCCGAAAGGATGAAGCTCAGCCGAGGCGCGTACCGGCGACCGGGTCGAACACGTGCGCTTCCGCGACCACCGGCCGGAGGCTCACGCGCGCGCCCCGTTCCGGCGCCGCCTTCGCACCCGCGCGGGCGACGAGCTTCGTCTCCTCGCCGCCGATCTCGGCGGCGCAGAAGACCCACGCGTCGGCGCCGACCTCTTCCACGACCTCGACGCGCGCGGGAATCCCGTCGGCGGCGAGCTCGAGCGCCTCCGGCCGGACGCCGACGACGAGCGTGCCGAAGCCGGTGCGGGCGGCGGGCGGAACGGGAATGGCAGCGCCGCCGAGCGTGAGCGTCCCGTTCGACCCGACGGGCACCGTGATGAGGTTCATCGCCGGCGAGCCGATGAAGCCGGCGACGAACGTGTTCACCGGCTGCTCGTAGAGGACGCGCGGCGCGTCGCACTGCTGCAGCCGGCCGTGGTTCATCACGGCGACGCGGTTGCCGAGCGTCATCGCCTCTGCCTGGTCGTGCGTGACGTACACCGTCGTGACGCCGAGCCGCGCCTGGAGCGCGGCGATGTCGGCGCGCATCTGCACCCGGAGCTTCGCGTCGAGATTCGAGAGCGGCTCGTCCATGAGGAACACGCTCGCGGCACGGACGATCGCGCGGCCCATCGCGACACGCTGGCGCTGGCCGCCGGAGAGCTGCCCCGGCTTGCGCTCGAGGTACTCGGTGAGGCCGAGCATCTCCGCCGCCTCGTTCACGCGCCGGTCGCGCTCCGCCTTCTTCACGCGCGCGATCTTCAGCGGGAAGCCGATGTTCGCGGCGACGGTCAGATACGGGTAGAGCGCGTAGTTCTGGAACACCATCGCGACGTCGCGCTCCTTCGGCGCGTCGTCGGTGACGTCCTTCCCGCCGATCATCACCGCGCCCGCCGCCACCTCCTCGAGGCCGGCGAGCATGCGCAGCGCCGTCGTCTTGCCGGACCCCGACGGCCCGACGAGCACGACGAACTCGCCGTCCTCGACGTGCAGGTCCAGGTCGTCGACGGCCGGCGCCTGCGTTCCGGGATAGATGCAGGACGCATGGTCGAAGCGGACGTCAGCCATCCTCTCCTCCTCCGACGACGACGGGCTCGGCGGCCGCGGCCGCCAGGCTGGTGCGGACACGAACGTACGCCTCGGGCGCGGCTGCGAGCGCGTCGAGCGCGAGCAGCGCGGCTCCGAGGATCGGCGGCGCCGCCGTCGCGCGCACGGCGATCGCAGGCCCGACCGGCGCGAGCCCGCGCGCGATCGCCGCGATGAGGCGAGGATCGGCGTGTCGCAGCAGCCCGCCGCCGAGCACGACGTCCACCGGCTCGCGCTCGAGGCCGAGACGGGTGACGGCGACGCGGGCGAGCGCCACGACCTCGTCGACGAGACGGTCGACGATCGACTGCGCCACGGGATCGTCGGCAGCCGCTGCGAAGACGACGGGCGCGAGCTCCATCGCGCGCGATTCGTCGATGCGGCCGAAATGCATGGCCTCGGCGAGCTCGCTCGGCGTCGAGACGCCGAAGTGCGCCGGCACGTCGCGCTCGAGAACGGTCTTCGGGCCGCGGCCGTCCTCGCTGCGCGCGGCGGCGGAGACCGCCTCGCGGCCGACGTCCGCGCCGCCGCCCCAGTCGCCGCTCGTCCAGCCGAGCGCCGCGAAGCGCGCGCGGCGGCCGTCCGGCGCGACGCCGACGCAGTTGATCCCCGCGCCGCAGACGACGGCGACGCCCCAGCGGGCGTCGGTGCCCGCGCGCAGGACCGCGAACGTGTCGTTGTCGACGGACGACCCGCGCAGCCCAGCCGCGCTCCTCGATCGCACGCTGCGCAGCCTCCTCCTCGACGGGGAAGTCGACGCCGGCGAGCAGGAGCTCGGCCACGTCGGCCGGGAGATCGAGCCGGGCATCCCCGCGCGCCTGCTCGAGCAGCCCCTCGATGACGGCGAGCGCGCCCTCGAGGCCGAGGTGGTGCGGGGAGCTGCCGCCGCCGCGCGCGATCGCCGCGACCTCGCCGTCCTCGCGCACGATCGCGACGTCGGTCTTCGAGTTGCCGCCGTCGACGGCGATCGCGTGCCTCATCGCGCCGCCTCGAGCAGCAGGGACTCGACGAGACCGTCGACGCGGTCGACCTGGCCGATGAGCGGATGCGCGAGCAGCGCCTTCCGGGCGGTCACCGGGTCGCGCGTCACCGCCGCCTCGCATGCGAGCCGCTCGTACGCCGCGACGTGCTGGACGAGCCCGAGCAGCTCCGGCGCGAGCGGCGCCTGCGGCAGCGGCTGCGGCCCGTCGGTGCCGACCCGCGCGGGCACCTCGACGACGTCGTCAGGCTGGAGGCCGGCGAGCGTCGAGCCGTTGCGCGTGTCGACGACGTGCACCGCGCCGTCGCCGGAGTGGAGCGACGCGACGAGCCCGACCGCCGCCTCGCTGTAGTACGCGCCGCCGCGCTGGTCGAGCAACGCCGGCTTCTCGGCGAGCGCGGGGTCGCGGTACATCGCGAGCAGCTCGCGCTCGATCTCCGCCACCTCCTGCGCGCGCGGGATGCCGTCGCGCTGCTCGGCGAGGACGCGGTCGTGCGCGTAGAAGTAGTGGAGGTAGTACGACGGGATCGCGCCGAGCTCGTCGAGGAGGCGGCGCGGGAGGCCGATGTCCTCTGCGATCTCGTCGCCGTGCGCTGCGAGGAGCTCCGGCAGCACGTCGCGGCCGTCGACGTGGACCGCGCGGATCCACGTCAGGTGGTTGAGGCCGACCTGGTCGACGGCGACGCTGCCGGGATCGAGCCCGAGCATGCCGGCGATCGCGCGCTGGAAGCCGATCGCGACGTTGCACAGGCCGACCGCGCGGTGGCCGGCGTCGAGGAGCGCGCGCGTGACGATGCCGACGGGATTCGTGAAGTCGACGATCCACGCACCCGGCGCGGCGCGCTCGGCGACCTGCTCCGCGATCTCGAGGACGACGGGAACCGTTCGCATCGCCTTGGCGAAGCCGCCGGCGCCCGTCGTCTCCTGGCCGATGCAGCCGCACGGAAGCGGAATCGTCTCGTCGCGCAGGCGCGCGGCCTGGCCGCCGACGCGGATCTGGAAGAGGACGAAGTCGGCTCCGTCGATCGCCCGGTCGAGATCGCCGGTGCGCACGAGCTCGCCGCCGTAGTCCTGGCGCGCGAGCATGCGCTCCGCGAGCCCGCCGACGACGTCGAGCCGCTCGGCGTCGACGTCGTGCAGCGCGAACTCGTCCACGGGAAGACGCGTGAGGTGCGAGACGAGCTCGGGCGTGTACGTCGAGCCTGCACCGATGACGGCGAGCTTCATCCCTTGACTCCCGTAAGCGTGACGCCTTCGACGAATGCGCGCTGCGCGAGGAAGAAGAGGACGATCACCGGCGCCATGACGAGCAGCGTCGCCGCCATCGTCAGGTTCCACTGCACCTGGTGGAGCGAGCGGAACTCGGACAGGCCGATCGACAGCACCCAGTGGTGCGGCGCCTCGCCGGAGTACAGGAGCGGCAGGAAGAAGTCGTTGAACGTGTAGAGGAACGAGAAGAGCGCGACGGCGGCGATCGCCGGCTTCGCGAGCCGCGAGACGACGGTCATGAGGATGCGCAGCTCGCCGCAGCCGTCGACGCGCGCGGCATCCATGTACTCCTCGGGGATCGTCAGGAAGAACTGCCGGAGCAGGAAGATCGAGAACGCGTCGCCGAACCAGTTCGGGATGATCACGGGCCAGAGCGTCCCGATGAAGTTGAACCCGAACGGGTGGAACTTCGCCCACATGACGTACAGCGGCACGACCGTGACCTGCGGCGGGAGCATGAGCGCGATGAGCACGACGATGAAGGCGAAGTCGCGGCCACGCCAGCGCAGGCGCGCGAGGGCGTAGGCGACGGGGACGCTCGACAGGACGACGCCCAGCGTCGCGAGCACGGAGTACTCGAACGTATTGAACGTCCACCGCCAGAGCGGCGCCTTCGTGAAGACGCTGACGAAGTTGTGCCAGGCGAACGGATGCGGCCAGAGGTGCGACGACAGCGCCTGGTCGTTCGTCATGAGCGCGGTGAGCGTGATGAAGACGAACGGCAGGAGAAATGCGAGCGACGCCGCGACGAGCACGCTGTGGTTCGCGACCGTGACGAGCAGCCGCTTGCGACGGACGCGCGCCGGCGGCCGGCGGCGGACGAGCGGGGCGACAGCGTCGACGGTGCTCATCTCGCTCCCGAGTGCACCCAGCGGCGCGAGTTGAGGACGATCGCCAGCGTCACCGCGAAGGAGACGGCGAAGAGGAACATCGCCATCGCGGACGCGTAGCCCATCTGGAAGTCGGTGAAGCCGTGCTGGTAGAGGAGCACGGGGTACATGAGCGTCGAGTCGAGCGGGTAGCCGAGGCTCACCGCCGTCACGTCCGCCGCCTGGGACGCCTGCCCCGACGCGACGCCGGCGGCGACGTACGCCTGCGTGAAGTACTGGAGCCCCTGGATGACGCCGAGGACGGCGGCGAAGAGGAGCACCGGGCTGATCGACGGCAGCGTGACGTACCGCAGCCGCTGCATCGGCCCGGCGCCGTCGAGCTGCGCGGACTCGTACAGCGTGCGCGGGACGTCGAGCACCGCGGCGAGGAAGATGATCATCGTGTTGCCGACGCCCCAGATGCCGAGCATCACGAGCGACGGCTTCGACCACGACGGATCCTGGAACCACAGCGGCCCGGAGATGCCGAGGTGCGACAGGATCGTGTTCACCGGCCCCGTGGCGGGGTTGAGGATGAAGACGAAGCCGAGCGTCGCCGCCACGGGCGGCGCCAGCGCGGGGAGATAGAAGATCGTCCGGAAGATGCCGACGCCGGCCCGCGCCCGCGCCAGCATGAGCGCGAGCCCGAACGCCGAACAGCACCTGGAGCGGCACGAGCACGCCGATCATCCAGCCGGTGTTCTTCACCGCCGTCCACATCTGCGGGTCGACGCTGAAGAGGTAGCGGTAGTTCGCGAGCCCGACCCACCGCGGAGCGGAGAGCAGGTCGTAGTGGTTGAGGGACAGGTACGCGCTCATCACGAGCGGGTACCCGAAGAAGATGGAGAAGCCGACGAGCCAGGGGCTCATGAGGAGGAGCACGAGGCGGCGGCGGCGCCACACCGCCCGTCTCCTGGCCCGTCGGCGCTCCATCGGTACGGCGAGGGTCTCTACGGAACGCCTCCGCCGCCCTTTGCCTGTGCGACCTGTGCGTCGAGCTGCTTGTCGAGCGACGAGAGCCCGCTCGCCAGGTTCTTCACCGTGCCGGCCTGCCACTTCGTGACGAAGTTCTGGACGGCGTTCGTATACGAGGAGCCCGACGCCATGATCGGCGACGTGCCCGACTTCGGGTTCGCGAAGATCTTCAGGAACGTCGCGAAGTGCACGTCGGGGACGAGCTCCTTCGAGTGCGTCGACGCAGTCGTCGACGGGACGTTCTTGATCGCGTTGGAGAACTCGGCGAGCGCGTGCGTGTTCGTCGTCAGCCACTTGACGAAGTCCCACGCCTGCTGCGTGTGCTTGCCGTTCTTCGGGATGCCGATGATCGTGCCGTTGATGTAGCCGGAGCCGTAGAGGCTCGGCGTCGCGGACGGCATCGGTGCCGTGCCGTAGTCGAGCGTCGGGTGCTCGGCCTTGATGAAGGCGACGCGCCATTCTCCGTCGAGGTTCATCGCGACCTTGCCGACCTCGAACGCGTTCGAGGCGGAGAACTCGTCACCGAGCCCCGCCTGGAACTTCACGAGGTTCTTGTACCCGTACCAGTCGATCATCTGCTTCTGCCACGTGAGCCACTTCGACCACGCGGAGTCGGTCGCGAGATGCGCCTTCCCACTCGAGTCGGTGTACGTCCCGCCCCACGGCAGGATCCAGCGCTCGGGGACGTTCTCGTAGAAGCCGATGAACGGATCGATGCCGACCTGCTTCAGCGAGCCGTCCGGATTGCGGACGGTGAGCTTCTTCGCGTCGGCGGTCAGCTCCGCGATCGTCTTCGGGGGGCCGGCTATGCCGGCCTGCTTGAAGAGCGTCTTGTTGTAGTACAGGCCGTACGTGTCGGCCAGCAGCGGCAACGCGCACTTCTTGCCGCCGTACTGCGTGTAGTAGTTCGTCGTCGCCGGGAACATCGACGTGCTGATCCCGGACTGCTTCATGAGGGACGACAGATCGATCCAGCCGCCCGTCGCGCAGTAGATCCCGACGTTGTAGGAGTTGAACGAGCTGACGACGTCCGGCGCGGTTCCGGCGCGGATGGCCGCGACGATCTTGTCGTCGTTGATGCTCCCGACGACGTTCAGCGCCACGTCGGGATTCGCCTTCTCGTACTCGGCGACGACGCTTCCTGAACGCGCTCGAGCTCACGTGCGCTCCAGCCGACCCAGACGGTGAGTTTCGTCGCAGCCGCGCCGGAGCGGTGCTCGCCCGGCGTGCCGGAGCCGACGCGGCGAGCCCGAGCGTGAGCGCGAGCAGCGCCGCCGCCCATGGCCACGCGTTTCATCGCGATTCCTCCCTCCGAGGTGCTTGTTAGACACCTTTACGAGGCGAGCCTACGGCCGCACTCTCCGCGTGTCAATGGGCCTTGCATTGGTACGAGACTTCTTCGACGAAGATCGGTCCAATCGCGACGCCGCCCCTCCTGAAGCGGCTGAACGAGGAGGCCGTCCTCGCAGACGATCCGGGCAGGCGCCCCGATCTCGCGCGCGCGAGATCTCGCGCCGGGCCGGCATCTCGAAGCCGACCGTCTCGCTCGCGCTCCAGTCGCTCCTCGACGCCGGGCTCGTCCGCGAGGCGACGCCGCCGGGCGGCCCGCGCTACGGCGCCGTCTACTTCGAGCCGGTCGACGAGGCGGCGCTCGTCCTCGGCATCGACCTCGGCGCCCGCTTCCTCCGGGGCGTGCTCGCCGACCTCGCCGGGCATGTTCGCGCGCGGCAGGACGTCGAGCTGAACGGCGCCGACGCGGATCGCGCACTCGACGCCATCGTCCAGCTCCGCGACGGTCTCGCCGACGCGTCCGGACTCCGGCCGACGCCGTCGACGAGGTCGTCGTCGGCGTGCCGGGCGTCGTCGAGCAGGACAGCGGCGCGATCCGGCTCGCCTTGAACGTCGCCGGCCTCGACGGGCGCCGCTTCGGCGCCGAGCTGCAGGAGCGGCTCGCACGTTGCCGTCACGATCGAGAACGACGTGAACCTCGCCGCGCTCGGCGAAGGACGGCTCGGCGTCGCCCACGGCGTCGAGGACTACGTCTTCCTCTCGGTCGGCACCGGCCTCGGCGCGGGGCTCGTCCTCCGCGGCGAGCTGCAGCGCGGTCACCACGGCGCCGCGGGCGAGCTCGACTACGTGCGCGCCGGCCTCGAGCAGGATCTCGACCCGTGCGCAGCCGCGCTGACCCGGGTCGCGAAGCAGCTCGCGCGCGCAGACGGCGCGCGCACGACGCTGCGCGCCCCGTACGACGCACGTGCCGTGTTCGCCGCCGCCCGCGGCGGCGACACCGTCGCCCGCGCGGTCGTCGCCGAGGAGGCACGGCGCATCGCGCTGCACATCGTCCCGATCGCTGCCGTCACCGACATCGGCCTCGTCGTCCTCGGCGGCGGCATCGGCGCGAACGCGGAGCTGCTCCCCACGGTGCGCTCGCTCCTCGCCGGCTGGCTCGCCGTACCCGCCGCGCGTCGAGATCTCGAGCCTCGGCGACGGCGCCGTGCTCACGGGCGCGATCTCGGTCGGCCTCCGCTCCGCCCTCGAGAACGTCTTCGTGAGCCGCCGCTTGACCTCCTGACTCAAATCGGTATAGTCCGATTTGATATGGCAGTCGCCACCTCCGACCCGGTCTCGTGCTGCGCGCCCCTCGCGGCGAGCGTGCTCACCGCGGAGGAGGCCGCCGCGACTGCGGCGCTCTTCGCCGCGCTCGGCAACCCGGCCCGTGTCCGGCTCGTCAACCTGCTCGCCGGAAGCGGCGAACCGGTCTGTCTCTGCAATCTCGTGGAGCCGCTCGGGCTCGCGCAGGCGACCGTCTCCGAGCATCTGAAGCGCCTCGTCGAGGCGGGCCTCGTGCTGCGCGAGGAGCGCGGCAAGTGGAGCTACTTCTCGCTCGACGCCGCGGCATTCGAGCGCGTCTCCGCGCTCGCCGACCTACCGAAGGGAGCGTGCTGCTGATGACCGCCACCGCCGAGGAGCTGCGAGAGGAAGTACGCCGCCGCTACGCCGAGTCGGCGCTGGCGGTCATCCAGCCGTCGTCGTCGGGGTGCAGCTGCTGCTCGGGCGACGAGCGCGAGCGGCGCGACGCAGGCGGTCTTCGGAGAGGCGCTCTACGACGCCGAACAGCGCGGCGAGCTTCCGGACGCGGCAGTGCTCGCGTCGCTCGGCTGCGGGAACCCGATCGCCGTCGCCGACCTGCACGAGGGCGAGACGGTGCTCGACCTCGGCTCCGGCGGCGGCATCGACGTGATCCTGTCCGCGAAGCGCGTCGGCCCGACCGGCGTCGCGTACGGGCTCGACATGACGGACGAGATGCTCGCGCTCGCGCAGCAGAACGCGCGCGACGCCGGCGTGACGAACGTCCACTTCCTGAAGGGCGTCATCGAGCAGATCCCGCTGCCGGCGGGCTCGGTCGACGTCGTCATCTCGAACTGCGTCATCAACCTGTCGGCGCGACAAGGCGGCGGTGCTGGCGGAGATCGCGCGGGTGCTCAAGCCGGGCGGCCGTGTCGGGGTCAGCGACGTCGTCGCCGAGGATCACCTCACGCCGGACGAGCGCGCGGAGCGCGGATCGTTCGTCGGGTGCATCGCGGGCGCGCTCTCGTCGGAGCGAGTACGTCGCCGGGCTCGAGGCCGCGGGCCTCGAGGACGTGACCATCGACTTCACGCACGAGGTCGCGGACGGGATGCACGGCGCAATCGTGAAGGCACGCAAGCCCGAGTGAGCCGCTCGCTCGTCCGAGTCCTCACCGCGGAGGCGATCGGGACGTTCGCGCTCGTCTTCGCCGGCTGCGGCGCGATGATGGTCGACGCGAAGACGCACGAGCTCGGCCACGTCGGCGTGGCGATCACGTTCGGGCTCGTGATCATGTTCGGGATCTACGCCGTCGGTCACATCAGCGGCGCGCACTTCAACGCCGCGGTGACGTTCGCGTTCGCCGCTCACCCGGCACTTCCCATGGCCGCGCGCGGTCGCGTACTGGTGCGCCCAGCTCGTCGGCGCCGTCGCCGCGGCGGCGCTTCTGCGCGCATCGCTCGGGAACGTCGCACACGTCGGCGCGACGCTCCCGTCGGGATCGCAGGGGCAGTCGTTCGTCTGGGAGCTCGTCATGAGCGCGTTCCTCATGTTCGTGATCCTCGCTGTCGCCACCGACACGCGCGCCGTCGGCGAGGCCGCGGCCATCGCGATCGGCGGGACGATCGCCCTCGACGCGATGTTCGGAGGCCCGATCTCCGGCGCGTCGATGAACCCGATGCGCTCGCTCGGCCCCGCGCTCGTGTCGGGCGACCTGCACGCGCTCTGGCTCTACGTCGTCGCGCCGGTCGCGGGCGCCTCCGCTCGGCGGCCTCGCGTACCAGTTCGTCCGCGGAGAGCCGACCGCGTGAACGTCCTCTTCGTCTGCACCGCGAACGGTGGCAGGAGCGTCATGGCGGAGCGGCTGTTCCGCCGCGAGGCAGCCGGGCGGCACGACGCGCGCTCCGCCGGCAGCAGTCCCGGCACGGCCGCGCACCCTCAGGTGCTCGAGGCGCTCGCCGAGCTCGGCATCGACGCGTCCGACCACGTGCCGCGCAAGCTCGACGCCGAGGCGATCGCGTGGGCCGACGTCGTCGTCGCGACGTGCGACGACGCCTGTCCGGTCGTCCCCGGGCAAGCGCTACGTCGCCTGGCAGCTGCCCGATCCGAAGCACGAGCCGATCGAGCGCGTGCGCGAGATTCGGGACGAGATCAAGGGGCGCGTCGAGCAACTCGTGCATCAGCTCGACGAAGCCGGCACTACGACCTGAGGAGAGTCGCCATGCCGGGAGCAAGCGAGAACGCACGTCCGGTCACGATCATGAACGCGAACTGGAAGGCCGGTGCGGACGGAGACGACGGCCGCTTCGAGGTGATGGTCGTGACGGGCGACGACGAGCGTCACATTCTCCAGCCGAGCCCCGTCGCGATGACAGCACTCGTCGCACTCGCCGAGGCCGACACCGTGCTCGTGTGGGACCCGGACAACCGCACGCTGATCGCCGCAAACCTGCGCGGCACGATGCCCTGGACCGAGCACCTCGACTCACGTGGGGAGGAGAACCGATGAAGTACGTGCTGTTCGTCTGCACTCACAACGCCGGACGATCCCAGATCGCACAGGCGTTCTTCGAGCGCTACGCGCCCGAGGACGTCCGCGCGGAGTCCGCCGGGCAGGAGCCCGCGAACGCGATCTGGCCCGAGGTGGTCGAGGCGATGCGCGAGGTCGGCATCGACCTGTCGAGCAAGCGGCCGAAGAAGATCGACCTGGAGATGCAGCTGCACGCCGACTGGGCGATCACGCTCGCCTGCGGCGGAACGTGCCCGTACGTGCCCGGAATCGTCGAGGACTGGGACATCCCGGACCCGGCCGGCCGCCCGCTCGCGGAAGTACGCGAGATCCGCGACGAGCTCGAGCGGCGCGTCCGCGACCTCGTCGAGAACCGCCTCGACGCCATCCGCGGCGACCGCAGCGCGCACAACCGCCGCCTCGCGCAGCTCCTCCCGACGCTCGTGGAGGAGTTCGAGGGGCGGCGCTCGCCGGAGGAGATCCGCACGTGCGCCGACGCCGTGCTCGGCCGGTACGACGAAGCGCCCGTGCGCTCGTTCATGCTCACGCTCGCCGACCGCGCGACGCGCGAGTGCCTCCAGGCCGACGGCTGCTACGAGATGGCGTCCGTCTAGGGAAGGCGCGGCGCCCAGAACGCGCCGAGCCCGACGGCGAGGAGGAGCAGGACGGCCGCACCCGCGACGAAGTCGTTCGTCACCTCGTTGTGCGCCGGCACGCGGCCGAGGCTCGAGCCGAGCTTCGAGTACGCGTCCTTCGCCGCGCCCGCGGTGCGCGCCGGGTAGAACGTCCCACCCGTGAGGCGCGCGATCGCGTGCAGCGTCACCGGGTCGGGCGCGAGTGCGTTGCGAAGGCCCTGGTTGTTTCCGAACGCGCCGCCGCCGCCGAAGAACGGGAAGTTCGTGATCTTCGCGCCCTTCGTTCCGAGCGCGACCGTGTAGACAGGGATGCCGGCACGGCGCGCGACGTCCGCTCCCTGGAGCGGCTGCAGCTCGCCGCGCGTCTGGTGGCCGTCGGAGAGGAAGAGGATCGTGACGAGAGTGCTCGACGGAGACGGCGGCGCGGCCACGGGATGGAACGCGGCGAGCCCCCGGCTGTTCGCGACACCGGCCGAGCTGAGCCCGAGCCGCACCGCGGCGGCGAGCGCGTCGCCGATCGCCGTCCCCCCGCCGCCGCCGATCTGGACGCCCGCGTCGTCGACGGCCTGGAGCACGAGGGCGTGGTCCCTCGTCGGCGGCGCCGCGACCTCCGCCTCGCCCGCGAAGAGGACGAGGGCGAGCCGGACGCGCGACGGCACCTTCTTCAGGAAGATGCGGAGCGCCTGCTGCGCGGCGGCGAGGCGCGACGGCTTGACGTCGTTCGCCTGCATGGAGCCGGAGACGTCGAGGACGAGGACGATCGTCGCGCGCTCGTCCGGCGCCGTCGTGCGCACGTCTGGCCGGGCGACGGCGACGCAGAGCGTCACGACCGCGAGGAGGAACACGACCGCCGGCACGAGACGGCGCCACTGCCGGCCGCCCGCGACGGATGCGAGCAGGTCGACGTTCGTGTACCGCACGGCGTAGCGCATGCGCCGCCGCTCGGAGAGCAGATACACGCCGACCGCGAGCGGCACTGCGAGCAGCGAGAGCAGGAGCAGCGGCTGCGAGAAGCTCATGCCGCCACCGCGCAGTCGAGGTCGACCTGGACGACGGCGTGCACGGCCGCCGGAGCTGCGCTGACGGTGACGAACACGCGGTCGCCGGCGATGCGCTGCGTCACGACGACGCTCCGCAGCTGCGCCGGCCCGGGAACCGCGCTCGTGTAGAAGCCGACCGCGTGGCTCGCGCCGGCCAGGCGCCTGCCGGCCGGGCAGCGCTCGACGAACCGGTGCACGCCGGGCCGGACCGTGAGCTGCACGGCCGTCGGCGCAAGCGGCGGGCCGGGTGCGACCGGACGATGCGCGGTCGGGAAGCGCTGACCGCCGCCCGATGCCGGGATGCAGCCGATGTGCGGACGGAACGCGGCGGGGCCGGTGGCCGTGAGGACGCGCGCGAGGAAGACGGCGGACGTCGAAGTGGTGATGCCGGGGTTCACCGGGCTGCCGAGAGCGCCGCGAAACGCGACGTCGACGTCTCTGCTGCTCAGCTCCGCGTCGAGCCCGGCGACGACGTACCGCTTCGGGCACGCGAGCTGGTAGCGGACCTCCGCGCCGGCGGCGACGACCCAAGGACCGGCAACCGGAATGCAGATCTGCAGCCCGCGGCACTCGTTCGTCGCACCCGCGCCGGCGGCCGTCGCCGCCGCGACCGCACATGCTGCCGCGAGGACCACCGCGGGCCTCCTCACGGCACTGTCCTGAGCCGCAGCGCCGACAGCGCGCCGCCGGCGAGCAGCAGCACGAGCGCGCCGCCGGCGAAGAGGTCGGTCACCTCGCGGCTCTCCGTCTTGTGGCCGATGCGCGTCGCGAGGTGCCGGTAGACGGCCGCGAGCGCCTTCGCCGACCCGGCGCGGAAGAACTCGCCGCCGGTCGCGTGCGCGATCTGCTGGAGCGTGCCCGGGCTGGGCGGCACACGGATCTGCGCGGTGTAGCCGCCGGTGAGCTGCTCCTGGACGACGCCGTTCGCCGTCCCGAGCAGCACCGTCGAGACGGGGACGCCGAGCGTCTTCGCGCGCTTCTCGGCCTGGGCGGTGCTCACGCGGCCGCCGTCGCGCGCGCCGTCGGAGAGGAGCAGGACCGACTCGGGCGCCACGGTGCCGTCGGTCGCGCGCTGGCGCTTGCCGAGGCTCGCGGCGAGCGAGACCGCGTCGCCGATTGCGGTGCCCTCGCCCGGGTTGAGGTCCGCGAGCGCCTGACGGACGAGCCCTCGGTCGAGCGTAGGCGGCACCGCCACGAACGCGCGGCTGCCGAACCCGACGACCGCGACGGAGTACGTCGCGGGGATCTCGTCGAGGAACGCGCCCGCCGCCCGCTGCGCGGCGACCATGCGCGACGGAGCGATGTCGTGCGCCTGCATCGAACGCGACACGTCGATCGCAAGCACCACCGTCGCCTCGTGCCGCGGGACGGTGATGGTCGCGTGCGGCCGTGCGAAGCCGACGATGAGCGCGGTCAGCGCGACGAGGAAGAGCACCGGCGGCACGAGGCGCAGCCGGCCCGGCGCACGGTCGACGAGGTTCGGGAGGAGCGCGAGGCTCGTGAATGCGCTCGCGCCGTTCCGCCGCCGGCGATCGTTGACCACCCACACAAGTGCGGCGACCGGCACGAGTGCGAGAGCAGCGAGCGCCAGCGGATGGCCGAAGCTCACCGGCGCCTACCGAGGAAGACGGCGAACGGCCGCAGCCACTCGCCCGAGGTCGAGAGGACGAGATGCGGAACGCCGAGCGCGGTGAGCATGCGCGCGACGCCGCTCCGCTCCTCGGCGGCGGCGGCGGCGAACCGCTCGCGCAACGCCGCGCTGCGCGTGTCGACGCGCACCTGCCTGCCCGTCTCGGGATCGACGAGCCACAGCTCGCCGACGTCGGGGAGCTCCTGCTCGCGCGGGTCGCGGATCTCGACGGCGAGGACGTCGTGGCGGTCGAGCAGCTGCAGGAGCGGCGTCCGCCAGTCGAGCGGCCCGCGGAAGTCGGAGACCACGACGACGATGCCGCGCTGCCGCGCGATCGCCCCGGCGCGGCCGAGCGCGGCGCCGAGCGAGGTGGCGCCGACGGCGCCGTCCTCCGGCTCGCGTCCCAGCGCCGTGAGCAGCCCGAGCAGGCCGTGGCGTCCCTGCGTCGGCGGCAGCGTCGCCGGCGTTCCGTCGCCGAACGTGATCACGCCGAGGCGGTTCCCGCGGCGCGTCGCGATATGCCCGACCGCGATCGCGACGCCGGCGGCGACGTCCGCCTTGCGCCTCTCGGCGGTGCCGAACTGCATCGACGGCGACGTGTCGAGCACGAGCCACGTCACGAGCACCCGCTCGGCGAGCTGGACGCGCACGTGCGGCTCGCCGGTGCGTGCGGTCACGTTCCACTCGATGAGCCGGACGTCGTCGCCGGGCGCGTACGGCCGGATCTGCGCGAGCTCCGTCCCGGGGCCGTGGCGCGACGAGCGGTAGTCGCCCGCGAGCATCCCCTCGAGCCGCCGCGCGATGTCCATCTGCAGAGCGCGCAGCAGCTGGGGCGGGAGCGCACCCGGGCCCGGCCGCTCGGGCGTCGCCTCGCCGAGCAGGCCGGCGACGTTCACGTCGCGGGGCGGCGCGCGAGCTCGACTTCGGGTATCGGCACGACCTCCAGCACACGGTCGAGGACCGAGTCCGGCGTCACCCCCTCGGCGAGCGCCTGGTAGCTCAGCACGAGCCGGTGGCGAAGCGCGTCCTTCGCGAGCGTGCGGACGTCGTCGGCCGTCGCGTAGTCGCGTCCGCGCAGGAGGGCGAGCGCGCGGGCGGCCTGCGTGACGCTGATCGGTCCGCGCGGGCTCGCGCCGTACGAGACGTAGCCCGCGAGCTCGGGCAGACCCGCGTTCTCGGGGACGCGCGTCGCGGCCGCGAGCGCGACGGCGTAGCTGACGAGCGCCGGGTCGACGTAGACCTCGAAGACGGCGGCCTGGAGCTCCCGCAGCGCGTCGAGGCTGAGCATCTCCCGCAGCTCGGGCTGCGCCGCGAGCTGGCGCTGCACGATCGTGAGCTCCTCGTCGTGCTCCGGGTAGTCGATGAGGATCTTCAGCATGAACCGGTCGACCTGCGCCTCGGGCAGCGGGTACGTGCCCTCGGACTCGATCGGGTTCTGCGTGGCGAGCACGAGGAACGGAGACGGAACCGGGTACGACGTGTGCGCGATCGTCACCTGCCGCTCCTGCATCACCTCGAGCAGCGCGCTCTGAACCTTCGCCGGCGCGCGGTTGATCTCGTCCGCCAGGAGGAAGTTGCAGAAGACGGGACCGAGCTCCGTGTCGAACGTCCCCGTGTCGGGCCGGTACACGCGCGTGCCGACGAGGTCGGCGGGAACGAGGTCCGGTGTGAACTGGATGCGCGCGAACGAGCCGCCGAGCACGGCGGCGGTCGTCTTGACCGTCAGCGTCTTCGCAAGACCCGGGACACCCTCGATGAGCAGGTGCCCCTGCGCGAGCAGGCACACGAGCACGCGTTCCAGCATCGCGTCCTGCCCCGCGATGACGCGACGGATCTCGAAGAGCGCCTGCTCCAACCGCTCCTCCGACACGGCTGCCTCCTCTCCCCTCGGTAAGGCGGGATTGTTCCAGGTCGAGGTAAGTACGGGATGAGGACGCCCGCGGTTCACGGCAGGCTGACGATCTCGTCGCAGCGCTCGAGCCCGTAGCTCGAGTGGCTGACGAGGAGGACGCCGCGCCCCTCGGCCGCAAGCTCGAGGATCGTGTCGACGAGCGCCGCCGCCGTCGGCGCGTCGAGGTGGGCGGCCGGCTCGTCGAACACGAGGAAGCGCGCCGGCGAGAGGAACGCGCGCGCGAGCGCGATCCGCTGGCGCTGCCCACCGGAGACGAGGAGGCCCTGCTCGCCGACGAACGTGTCGAGGCCGTCCGGAAGCGTGTCCACCCAGTCGAGGACGCCGGCTCGTCCGAGCGCGTCGCGCAGGGCCGCGTCGTCGGCGTCCTGACGCGCAATGCGGAGATTCTCGCGGATCGACGTCGCGAACAGGTGCGCGTCCTGGCCGGAGAGGAGGACCGTCGCGCGCACGTCCTCCTGCCGGTACTCGCGGAGGTCGCGCCCGTCGAGAAGCACGGCGCCGCCGTCGGGATCGCGGAAGCGGACGAGGCAGTGTGCGAGCGTCGTCTTGCCCGCACCGCTCGGTCCTGTGAGCGCGACGGCCCGGCCGCCGCGCAGCTCGAGGTCGACGCCCGCGAAGACGCCGTCGACGGCGAGCGACTCCGCGCGCAGCACGAGCCCCGCAGGCGCCGGCGCAGACGGATCCGGGTCGCGCACGGGCGGCTCGCGGTCGACGAGCTCGAACAGCCGCTCGGCCGACGCGTCCGTCGCCCCGAGATGCTCGGCGGCGACCGGCAGCGGCCTGATCGCCTCGAACGACGCGAGCGCGAGCAGGGCGAGCATGCCGAGGAGGACGCCGTGGACGGTCGTGACTACGACGACGCCGGCGAGCGCGAGCCCCGCGAGCAGCGTCACCATCCCCTCGCCGAGCCCCTCCGCGAGTGCCGTGCGCCGGCGGATCCGCGTCAACGAGGACTCGCGGGCGGCGACCGACGCGAGCGCCTCGGCGCGGCGTCCGTCGACCGCGAGCTCCGGCGCCGACTCGAGCGTCTCCAGCACGTCGGTGAGGAGCGCCGCGCGCGCGGGCGCCTCGCGGCGGCCGGTCGAGCGAACGACGCGCGCGGCGACGAGCGGCACGAGCACGCCGCCGACGAGCAGCGCAAGCGCGAGCACGCCCGCCGCACGCGGATCGACGAGCAGCGCCGCAACGACGGCTCCGAGGCCGACGACGACCGCGACGACCGGCGGCCCGAGCGCACGGACGAACAGGTGCTGGAGCTCGTCGACGTCGTCGACGAACCGTCCGAGCAGGTCGCCGGTCCGCGCCCCGAGCGGCAGACCGTCGGGCACGAGCGGTTCGAGGCGCTCGAAGAAGGCGGCGCGCATCCGGTCGAGGAGCCGCAGGGCGGCGTCGTGCGACGCGAGCCGCTCGAAGTACCGCAGGATGCCGCGCGACAGGCCGAAGAACTGCACGCCGACGATCGCGACCGCGAGCGAGAGGACGGGCGGCCGGAGTGCGGCCCGGGAGATGAGATAGCCGGACGTGCTCATGAGCGCGACGCCGGCTCCGACGGCGAGCGCGCCGAGGGCGACGCCGTACGCGAGACGCCGCCGGAGCGGGCGCGCGGTCGCGAGGACGCGGACGAGCGCGCCGCTCATGCGACCGCCTCGAGGACGCCGCGCACGCCGAGGTCGATCACGCGATCCGCGATCTCGACGAGCCGCGGGTCGTGCGTCGCGAACGACGACCGTCGTGTCGCGCGGGAGCGTCCGCGATCGCGCGCGTCACGAGCGCGGCGCTCGTCGCGTCCAGGTGCGTCGTCGGCTCGTCGAGCAGCAGGAGCGGCCTGCCGGTCGCGAGCGCGCGCGCGAGCGCGAGCCGGCGGATCTCGCCCGCCGAGAGCGGCGTGCGCTCGCCGAGAACGGTATCGAGCCCGTCGGGGAGCGCCGCGACGACGGAGGCCACCGCGGCGCAGCTCGAGCGCGTGCCAGAGCTCCGCGTCCGCGCGATCGCCCAGCGCAGTGCGAACGGTCCCGGTCGCGAGTCGCGGCCGCTGCGGCAGCCACGCGACGCCGGTGCGCCACGCATCCGGGTCGACACGTGCGAGGTCGATGCCGCCGGCGACGATGCGGCCGGCGCTCGGCTCGAGCAGGCGGAGCAGGAGCGCGAGGAGGCTCGTCTTGCCGGCACCGCTCGGGCCGGCGACGGCGACGCGCTCGCCGGGCTCGACGACCGCGGAGATCCCGAGGACGGCGGGTGCGTCGCGCCCGGGGTAGCGCAGCGTCACGCGCTCGAGCCGGATCGCCGCCTCGCGGAGGTCCGGCGCCGGGAGCGGGTCCTCCGGCGTTCGCACGGCCGGCGGCAGGTCGAGAAGCGAGAACACGCGCGCCGCCGCGGCGAGCCCGTCCGCGCTCGCGTGGAACTGCGCGGCGGCGTTCCGCAGCGGGCCGTAGTACTCGGGCGCGAGCACGAGGATCGCGAGGGCCGGTGCAAGCGCGATCCCGCCGTCGACGAGGCGGATGCCGATCTCGACGGCGATGACCGCGGTGCTCATCGTCGCGGCGAGCTCGAGAACGAGGGCGGACAGGAACGCGATCCGCAGCGTGCCCATCGTCTCGACGCGGTACGCGTCGGAGACGGCGGCGATCGTCGTCGACTGCGACTTCGCCGCGGCCGAACGCGCGCAGCGTCGGCAGGCCGCGGACGACGTCGAGGAAGTACGCCGACAGGTGTGACAGCGTCGCGAACCGCTTCATCGTCCGCGCCTCGGTCACCTTGCCGACGAGCACGCCGAAGACCGGGATGAGCGGCAGGGTCAGCGCCATCACGACCGCGGAGGTGACGTCGTGCCACACCACCCACGCGAAGATCGACGCCGGGACGACGACCGAGAGCACGAGCTGGGGCAGGAAGCGCGCGAAGTACGGGTCGAGCGCGTCGAGCCCGCCGACCGCCGCGGCGGCGAGCTCGCCGGCGGGCATCTCCGGCACGCCGCCCGGCCGCGCAACGAGCAGATGTGCGAGCAGCTTCGCGCGCAGCTCCGCTGCGACGGCGCAGCGACGTGACCCGGCCGCCGCTCTCGAGCGCCCACGCGATCGCCGCGCGCACGGCGGTGGCTGCGACGAGCGCGACAAGGTCGTCCGTGACGCGCCGAGAGCTTCTGCCGGTGCAGGAACACGGCTGCGACGATCCGGCCGAGCACGACCGCCTGCGTGACGATGCAGGCGGCGGCGACGAGGCCGAGAACGGCGGCGCGACGAGGAAGCGGCGGGCGGCCGGTGCCTCGCGCAGCAGCCGAGGATCGACGGGTCGCACGGAGCTCAGCGTTGCTGCTGCTTGCCCAGCGGCGAGCGCCCGAGGAGCTCGAGCGGCGAGCGCACGTCGGCCGCGTCCCGGTCTCCGAGGCGGGCGCGGAAGACCCAGTACGTCCAGGTCTGGTAGAGCAGCACGATCGGCGTGAAGCAGCAGCGCGACGATCGACATGACGGTGAGCGTGTAGTGCGACGAGCTCGTCGTGAAGATCGTCGGGCTGAACGCGTTGCTCGTGCTCGACACGATCACGCGCGGATAGAGGTTGAGGAAGAGCGTGAGCGTGATCAGCGCGATCGAGCACGGCGGTCGACGTGAACGCGAAGCCCGGCTGGCCCGCGCGGACGAATGCGCCGCGGCGGCGAACGGCAGGCAGATCGCGGTGATGCGGGACGATCCCCGGGACGAGCCCCTTGTCGTGCGCGCTCGCTGCGTTCGCCCACGTCCAGATGAGGAAGCCGAGCACGAGCGCCGACGCGGGCAGCGCGAGCCGCATCGCGGTCGTCGCGCGCGCGGCGCTCGAGCTCGCCGGTCGTGCGCAGCGCCGAGGAAGAGCGCGCCGTGGAAGGCGAAGAGCGACGAGCGTCGTCACGCCGCCGAACAGCGCGTACGGATCGAGCAGGTCGAGCAGGTTGCCGGTGAAGTCGCCCTGCGCATCGATCGGCACGCCGTGGACGACGTCCGCGAACGCGACGCCCCAGAGCAGCGCGGGCACGGCGCTCGAGACGGCGAGCGATCCATGTCCCAGCGGCGCGCGCCAGCGCTCGTCCGGGCGCTTGTTGCGGTACTCGATCGCGACGCCGCGCACGATGAGGCCGACGAGCACGAGGAACAGCGCGAGGTAGAAGCCGGAGAAGAGCGTCGCGTACCAGCCGGGGAACGCGGCGAACGTCGCGCCGCCGGCGACGAGCAGCCACACCTCGTTGCCGTCCCAGACCGGGCCGATCGTGCGGATGAGCGTCCCGCGCTCGCGCACGTCGCGGCCGACGAACGGCAGCAGCATGCCGACGCCGAAGTCGAAGCCCTCGAGGACGAAGTAGCCGATCCAGAGCACGACGATCAGGAAGAACCAGAGCGTCTGCGAGGTTCCAGTAGCCGTGGGCGGAGGCGGCGAGCGAGCATCAGTAGGTGAGGGCGGGGATCGGTGGACGCGCGTCCGGCCTCGTCGGCGGCGTAGGTGCCGTCCGGCGTCGGGGCCGGCCTTGGCGGCGCGGATCATCAGCTTCGCCTCGACGGCCGCGAGCACGCCGTAGAGCAGCGTGAAGCCGACGAGCGTGAGCCCGACCGACCACGGCGCCGACGGTCGGCGAGACGGCGTCCTTCGTCAGCAGCAGTCCCTGCACGACCCAGGGCTGGCGGCCCATCTCGGTGAAGAGCCAGCCCGCGAGGTTCGCGACGAACGGCAGCGCGATCGCCGACGATCGCGAGCCGCTGGAAGCGGTCGCTGCGCTCGAGCCGGCCGGGGACGCGCGCGAGCCACAGCCCGGCGGCGGCGAACAGGATCGGCGAGGAAGCCGAGCCCGGTCATGATCCGGAACGTCCAGTACGTGACGCCGACGATCGGCTCGTAGTTGCCGGGCGCCGTACTTCTGCACGTACTGCCGCCTGGATGTCGTTGATTCCCTGCACGGTCCCGTTCCAGGAGTTGTCGGCGAGGATCGAGAGCCCGTGCGGGATGGCGATGTTGACGAGGCTCTTGTTCGGGTGCTTCGCCCACGGGCCGATGTCGAACAGCGAGAAGGGCGCGCCCGTTCTCGTCTGGTAGAGCGCCTCCGCGGCGGCCATCTTCATCGGCTGCTGCTTCGTCATCAGCTGGGCCTGGGTGTGACCGAGCAGGACGGTCGCGACGCCGCGCGGCGAGCGTCGCCCAGAGCGCGATGCGCGCGACCGGCGCGAACAGCTCGGCCGCGTCCCGCGCGCAGCAGGTGCCAGGCGGCGACGCCGAGCACGAGCATCGCGGCCGTGAGCACGCGCGGCGGCGATCGTGTGGCCGAACGCGCGGATCAGCGTCGAGTTGGTGAGGACCTTGAAGATCGACGTCATCTCGGCGCGGTGGGTGACCGGGTTCAGCTTGTAGCCGACCGGGTGCTGCATCCACGAGTTCGCGGCGAGGATGAAGTAGGCCGACGCCGTCGTGCCGATCGCGACGAGCCAGATCGTCGCGAGGTGCACCTTCGGCTTCAGGTGCTCCCAGCCGAAGATCCACAGGCCGAGGAACGTCGACTCGATGAAGAACGCTGCGAGGCCCTCGATCGCGAGCGGTGCGCCGAAGATGTCGCCGACGTAGCGCGAGTACGCCGACCAGTTCATCCCGAACTGGAACTCCTGCACGATGCCGGTGACGACGCCGAGCGCGAAGTTGATCAGGAAGAGCTTCCCGAAGAAGCGCGTCAGCCGCAGCCAGCGCTCGTCCCCGGTGCGGTACCAGGCCGTCTGCATCCCGACGAGGAACCAGGCGAGCCCGATCGTCACCGGGACGAACAGGAAGTGGTACAGCGTCGTGACCGCGAACTGCCAGCGCGCGAGGTCGAGCGCGTTCATCCCCCGGAGGCTGCCAATTCCGCCGACGGTTAATCATCCGGTGGAAGTACGGATCGTGGGTATCGTCGAGGCATGACGAAGAAACTCGCATTGCTCTGCATCGCCGCCGCGGTCGTCGCGGCGCCCGCCGTCGCGGCAGGGACGGCCACGAAGGTCACCGTCACGGCGACCGAGTTCCACTTCAAGCTCTCGGCCTCGTCGGTGAAGCACGGGGCGGTCACGTTCGTGCTCGTGAACAAAGGCACGATCGGCCACGACTTCCAGATCGCCGGCAAGAAGACGCCGGTCATCGGGGCCGGCAAGACCGCGAAGCTCACTGTGACGCTGAAGCCCGGGAAGTACCCCTATTCGTGCACGGTGCCCGGCCACGCCGCCGCCGGCATGAAGGGCACGCTCACCGTGAAGTAGGCGGCGCGATCGAGCCTGCCGCATCGAACGCGCGGTAGGTCTCGTGCATGAAGTGCGCGGTCGTCGTCATGCGCAACTCGGTCGTGTGGAGCGTGCGCATGTCGACCGTGATCTGGAACCACGCCGGCGTGCGCGGATCGAAGAACGAGATCCGCCACGCCGTGCGTGTGCTTCCGATCACGTGGGCGTCGGTCGCCGCCTGCCAGAGCGGCACCGGCTGGCGGAGCGTTGCGGTCTGCGGCGACTCGATCCAGCGCCCGGTGGGAGACTTGTCCCAGCGGCGGCCGCCGATGATGACGGCGGACCAGCCGTTCCGGATGCGGTAGGCGAGCCGGTCGGGCGCGACCGCGCGCCACGTGCTGACGACGGCGTGGGACGCGTCCGAGGCGAGCTCGTCGGTGAACGCGAGCGAATGAAGCGAGCGCCACACGCGGCCCGCGCGCGTCACGAGCGCCGTCGCGTCGGCCGGCGGCCACGGCGACGGCAGCGCGACCGTCCAGTGCGTCGCCGCGGCGCGACCCTGCACGCGGAGGTCGATCGCGGCGCTGCGCGGAACGGTCGCGCGGTAGCAGCCCGCTCCGCACGGGAGCGCGCGCGTTCCGCCGACGTCGACCGACAGGCCGCGCACGCCGGCACCCTGCTGCCCGACGACCGACGCCTGGACGAGGAGGCCGCTTCCCTGCGGGACGACGGCGAGCGCGAGCGCGTCGGCCCCGTCCTCGCGACTGAACACGACTGCGCCCGGCGGCGGCGCCGGGAAGCGTGGCGATGCGTCCGGTGACGGCGCCGCCGCGGCCGCAGGCGCGCTCGAGATCGTCGCCACCGGGCCGGGCGTCCGGTGGAGAAGGTCGGCGGAGATCGCGACCGCAGCGATGCCGGCCGCGAGGGCGGCAATGCCCGCCACGAGCCGCGACGGCTCCATGGCGAGAGGCTAGACGGTCTCGGTGGCTTGGTCGTACTGCTCGCCGCTGACGCGCAGCAGGCGCGCGAACGAGCTCGGCAGCCACCAGTTCCACGTGCCGAGCAGCCGCATCAGCGACGGCACGAGCAGCGCGCGGATCACGGTCGCGTCGAAGATGATCCCCGCCGCGAGCCCGATCCCGAACTGCTTGATGTCGACGCCCGGGCTCGATCGACGAGCACGAAGAACGCGAACATCAGGACGAGCGCCGCGCTCGTGACGAGCTTGCCGGTGCGCGCGAGGCCGAGCGAGATCGCCTGCGGCGTGTCGCCGGTCTCGTCGTAGGCCTCGCGCATGCGCGTGAGCATGAAGACCTCGTAGTCCATCGAGAGCCCGAACAGGAACGCGAAGATCATCAGCGGGATCCACGGGATGATCGACTGCGTCGCGTGGCACGTTCCAGATCGCCTCCGAGCCGTGGCCCTGCTGGAAGATGAAGACGATGATCCCGTAGGCCGCGCCGAGCGAGACGAGGTTCAGGATCGCCGCCTTGAGCGGCAGCACGAGCGAGCGGAACGCGCGCGCGAGCAGGATGATACGTCAGCAGCACGACGAAGCCGAGCACGTACGGGAAGTTCGAGTAGACGGCGTGGACGAAGTCGCGGTCCTCGGCGGCGACGCCGCCGAGCGTCGCGTCGGTGCCCGTCGAGCGTGCGGTGCGCGCGCGTGACTGATGATCGTGCGCATCGTGCTTCGCTCGACGCCGTCGACGGTCGGGAACGCCTCGACACGCGTCGCCGCCCTTGCGCCACGCGCCGGCGGCGCGACGGCGCCGCCGATGCCCGGCGTCGCGCGCAGCTTCGCCGACGATCGGCGCGCGGCTCGCCGCCGTGCTCGACGAGCACGTCGAACGGCTTCATGCACGCCGGGCGAGATGCCGGCGGCCGCGAGCGCGTCGCGGCCGACGATCGCGTCGCCGCTGCCCGGGCAGGTCCTTCGCCTGCGCCTCGCTCGGGTTCAGCTGGAGCGCCGGAGAAGACGAGCGACGCCGACGATGGCGAGGCCGACGACCGCGACCGGCGACCGGCCGGCGCATGACGAGGTTCGCCCAGCGGCCCCAGAGCGCCGTCCTCGGGATGGCCGCTGTCGACGAAGCGCTTCGGCAGCAGCGCGCACGCTGTTGATCCGCGTGCCGAGCATCGCGAGCAGCGCGGGCAGCAGCGTGATCGCGGCGATGCACCGAGACGGCGGGGATCAGCATGCCGCCGATGCCGATCGAGCGGATGAACGGCAGCGGCAGGATGACCATCGAGAGCAGGCCGACGGCGACGGTCGAGCCGGAGACGATCACCGAGCGGCCCGCGTGCGTCATCGTCTCGACGAGCGCGGTCTCGACGTCCTCGCCTTCGCGCAGCTCGTCGCGGAAGCGGAAGATCATCAGCAGCGCGTAGTCGATCGCGACGCCGAGCCCGACGAGCGCGATCAGGAACTGCACGATGATCGAGACGTTCGTGACGTAGGTGAGCGACCAGACGAGCGTGAACGTGTTCAGGATCGACGGCGATCGCGACGACGATCGGCATCAGCACCGCCGGCAGCGTCCCGAAGACGAAGAAGAGGATCACGAGCGCGCCGAGGCCGCCGATCAGCGCCTCGGTGAGGACGCTCGGGCCGCTGCCGCCGCCCGACGAGGCCGC
Source organism: uncultured Actinomycetes bacterium (assembly GCA_963802685.1). GTDB lineage: Bacteria > Actinomycetota > Thermoleophilia > Gaiellales > Gaiellaceae > Palsa-739. The sequence goes on along the minus strand of CAWDJG010000006.1, from coordinate 20,134 downwards.
CTCGAGCGCGTCGCGGCCCGTGAGGATCGCCGGCACGCCCGGCGGGCGCGGCCGCTCTTCAGCGCGGCGCGCGTCTGCTTGATGTGCGTCGACGGAGCTGAAGTCCGGGTTGCCCGGCGGGTAGATCTCCGCGAACGTCGTGTGCCCGTCCTTCGAGACGTACGCGCGGCTGCCGGTCGACCAGTACGACGAGACGCGCGAGCCCGGGTTCGACCGCGCGGCCGCGTCGATCGCGTTCGTCGATGCCGGTCGCCTTCGTGACGTCGCCCTCGCTGTGGAAGACGGCGACGAGCGGCGCCTGCTCGCCGCGTGCCGAAGACGTGTCGAGCGTGCGCTGGTTCGCCTCGTAGCGCGGAGTAGCCCGGGATCGAGAAGCTCTGGTACCAGCGCTTCGACACCTGGCCGGCCGAGAACGCGCCGAAGAGCGTCAGCACGACCCAGACGCCGATCACGAGCCGGCGGCGGCGGACGATCAGGTGCGCGAGCCCGGCGAGCATCCACCTGGACGGTAGCGAGCCGAATGGTAGGATGTCAAATCATTGATGATCTAACGAAATGAAACATGCCGCACAACCCGCGCTGCGGCAGCTCGTCTTCACCGCGAAGGACGTCCGGAGCGCCTTCGAGGCGACGCTCGAGCGGGCCGGCGGCTCGCTCGGCATCTGGATCGTCCTGAACGCGATCAGCGACGAGGGCTTCATCAGCCACCGTATCCTCGCGAGCCGTGCCCACGTCGACGGCGCGACGATCACGTACCACGTCGACCGGGCCGAGGAGCTCGGGCTCGTCCTGCGCGCGGTCGACCCGTCCGACCGCCGAGTCAAGCGGCTCAGGCTCACGCCCGCAGGCATCCGCCTGCACAAGAAGCTCCTGGCCGCGGTCAATGGTCTCGCGGAGCGGACGCTTTCCGGTATCCCCGAGCGCGATCTCGCCGCCCTCGCACGCACGCTCGAAGCGATTCGGGTCAATATCGAGGAATGATCCTCGCCGTCGACCAGGGCACGACGGGAACGACGTGCCTTGTCGTCGACGACGAGCTCGAGGTGCTCGGCCGCGGCTACGCCCCCGTGGCGATCGCGACGCCGCGGCCCGGCTGGGTCGAGCAGGATCCGCTCGAGCTGTGGGCGAGCGTCGAAGCCGCCGCGCAGGCGGCTCTCGACTCGTGCGGCGCGTCGATGCGCGACGTCGACACCGTCGGGATCGCGAACCAGCGCGAGACGACGATCGTCTGGGACCGGCGGACCGGCGAGCCCGTCCATCCCGCGATCGTCTGGCAGGACCGGCGGACGGCCGATCGCTGCCGCGAGCTGCCGGCGGATCTCATCCGCGAGCGCACCGGGCTCACGCCCGACCCGTACTTCTCGGCGACGAAGCTCGAGTGGATCCTCCGCGAACGCCGCGACGGCATCGCCTTCGGGACCGTCGACACGTGGCTCCTGTGGAAGCTCACCGGCGGCATCGTGCACGCGACGGATCCGTCGAACGCCTCACGGACGATGCTCCTCGGGCTCGCGTCGCTCGCGTGGGACGACGAGCTGCTCGAGCTGTTCGGCATTCCGCGCGACGTGCTCCCGGACGTGCGGACGGAGATCGACGCCGACGGCGTCCTGCTCGGCTCCCCCGTCCGCGTCGCCGCCCTCGCCGGCGACCAGCAGGCATCGCTCTACGCGCACGGCGCGGCGAAGGCGACGCTCGGAACGGGCGCGTTCGTGCTCGTACCGACCGGCGGCGACTGTTCCACGCCGCCGCACGGTCTCGTCCGCACCGCCGCCGCCGGCGGCGGCTACGCGCTCGAGGGCTCGGTGTTCGTCGCGACCGCCGCGCTCGAATGGCTGCGCGCGATCACCGGGGTCGATCCCTTCACCGTCACGGTCGAGTCGACGGAGGGCGTGTACTTCGTCCCGGCGCTCACCGGGCTCGGATCGCCGCACTGGGCGCCCGATGCGCGCGCGGTCGTCACCGGACTGTCGCGGACGACGACGCGGGCGCATCTCGTCCGCGCCGCGCTCGAGGCGATCGCGTTCCAGGTGCTCGACGTGGTCGACGCGCTTCCGGAGCGACCGGCGATCCTGCGCGTCGACGGCGGCGCGTCCGCGAACGTGTTCCTCGGGCAGCTCCTCGCCGACGTGCTGCGCCTGCCGGTCGAAGCGTCGGCGGAGGCCGAGATGACCGCGCTCGGCGCCGCGGCGCTCGCCGCGAGACGCCCCGCGCCGCGACGGACGGCGGCGCGCTACGAGCCGGAGGCCGACGTGTCGGCGCTCGTCGCGGGCTGGCGCGACGCCGTCGCCCTCACGCTCGCCTGATCGTCCTGGCCGCGGCGGAGGACGAACCCGCCGATGACGAGCAGGAGCACCTCGACGAGCGTGATCGCAACGCGGTTGAGCACCGTGGCACCGAGTGCCGCGCCGGACGACGACACGGCGAGCATGAGCCCGTACATCGATCCCTCGCGCGCGCCGAGACCGGACGGCGCGAAGAACGCGAGCACCGCGACGATCGCGCCGACGGCCGACACACCCCCGAGGAAGACGATCGTGCTCACCGCCGGGTGCGCGCCCACGGAGCGGAGCAGGAGCCAGAGGCCGAGGCCGCCGATCACCCACGTGCCCGCGTAGAAGAAGAGCAGCGTCACGAGTGTCGACACGCGGATGGGCGGCAGCTCCTGATAGCCGAGCCGGCGGAGGAACCGCGACGCGAGCGGCCGGAAGATCCGCGGGTGCAGGAGCACCGCGATGACGACGCCGAAGACGGCGATCGGCACGATCGGGCCGTTGACGCCGTGCACCCATGCGAGCGACACCGCGAACACGAGCACGCCGGCGACGGCCGAGAGCCCCGCCTCGACGAGCATCGCCGACGTCACGAGCGCGCCGTCGGTGACGCCGGCACGCCGCATCGCGACGACGCGCGCGGCCGGCGTCCACACGCCGCCCGGCACGTACTTCGCGAGCATCGACACCATCTCGGCGCGCAACGAGATCGGGTACGAGACGTGAACGCCCCAGTCGTCGAGGATGCGCATCCACCCGATGACGAATACGAGGTAGTACGCGGCGACGGCGACGCATCCGAGGATGAAGTACACGGGGTCGGCGTCGCGCAGGTCCTGTCCGGCGGCGTGGAACGAGCCGCGGATGGCCCACCCGACCGAGCCGAGGAAGATCGCGAGCAGCGCGAGCTGCGCGGCGACCATGAGCCGTGGATGCGCCTGCGCGTACCGGCGAAGCGCTGCTAGGTGAGGTGCGATTCGAGCCACTCGCACGTCAAACGGTACGCGTGGACCTCGTTCGCGTAGCGCGTGAAGCCGTGGCCCTCGTCCTCGAAGACGACGTACTCGACCTCACGGCCGAGCTCTCGGAGCCGCTCGACCATCTGATCGGACTCGGATTTGACGACACGCGGATCCTTCGCGCCCTGGAGCACGAGGAGCGCCGCCTGCACCTGGTCGACGTACGTGATCGGAGAGCGCTCGCGCAGGAACTCCTCCTCGGTGTCCGGGTCGCCGACCCACTCCGCCATGAAGCGGAGCCATTGCGGCGGGACGGCGCGCACGAACGTGAGGAGGTTCCCCGGGCCGACGATGCTGACGGCAGCACGCCAGTACTCGGGAAGACGCGCGATACAGGTGAGCGTCGCGAAGCCTCCGTAGGAGCCGCCGAGGACCGCGAGCCGGTCGCCGTCGACGAACGGCTGCGCCTTGAGCCACTCGGCCGCGTGGCGCCAGTCCTCGAGGTCGCCGCCGCCCCAGTCGTGGTGGATGAGCTTCTGGTACGTCTTGCCGTAGCCGGTGGAGCCGCGGACGTTCGTCGCGAGCACGCCGATGCCGCGCGACAGGAGGTACTGGACGTACGGCCGGTAGACCGGCCGTTCCTGCGCCTCCGGCCCGCCGTGGATCAGCACCGCGAACGGCGACGGACCGCCGCCGTCCGGCTTGTACAGCCACGCCGGGATCTGCCGGCCGTCGAAGCTCTCGTAGCGGATGAGCTCGGGCTCGCGCAGATCGAGCGCCGAGAGACCGGCCGCGCGCATCTCCGTGACGGGCAGCGCGTCGCCGGTCGCGGTGTCGACGACGAACACCTCTGCCGGTCGGCTCGGCTGGTCCCAGACGAGCGCGAGGCGAGAGCCGTCGCGGGAGAGCGACAGAGCGGACCCGAGCATGGACGCCGTGCCGGGCGGGAGCTTCGGCTCGGGCAGGTCGACGTCGCGCTCGAGATCGCGCACGTGCACCTTCCCCCAGCCGTCGACGTTCTCCATCCACGCGAGCACGCGACCGTCCGCCGAGCCGGTGAGCTCGTCGATGTCGCGCTCGGGCGTCTCGATCCACTCCCGCGTGTTCGTCGCGAGCGTGTGGAACGCGAGGCCGGAGAACTCGCGCCCCTCGTCGGTCAGGAGGTAGAAGCCGGACCCGTCCGCCGTCCAGGGCCCGGGCAGGAACTTCGCGTCGCCCTCGTGCGGCGTCGCCTCGACGGCGTCGCCCGACGCGACGTCGACGACCCAGATCGAGATGTCGGTGTTCGAGCGGAACTCGACCGCGAGGAGCTTCGACCCGTCGGGCGAGAAGCTCACCGCGAACGTGTACATGCCCTCGCCGAAGAGGTAGCGCGGCTCGGCGTCGCCTTCGCGCCAGATGTACACCTCGCCGTCGGTCGGGGTGCGCCGGTTGCCCGAGAACGCGAAGCTCTTGCCGTCGGGCGCCCACGACGCGGGCGAGAGCTCGTGCTGCACCTGCGGGAGGTCGGTGAGCTGCTCCGGCCAGCCGCCCTCGGCGGGGATGCGGTAGAGCTGGTGGAACTCGTCGCCGTCGCGGTCGGCGTGGAAGAGGATCGTGCCGTCCTCGCGGACCGCGACGCCGCGGACGGAGTTGTCGACGAACGTCGTCAGCTGCTCGGGCCAGCCGCCGTCCAGCTCGGCCGACCAGAGGTTGAACTGCCCCGACATGTTCGAGACGAAGAGCACCCGCTCGCCGTCGGGCGTGAGCTCCGCGACCGGGTAGAGGCGCCGGTGGGCGAAGAACTGCTCGAAGGGCGGCTTCGTCACGGCCGGAGCCTACAGCCGGAGAACCGCCGCGCCCCGGACAGCGCCGCTGCGCAGGCGGTCGAGCGCTGCGTCCGCGTCCTCGAGCGCGAAGGTCTCGATCTCCGTCCGCACCGGCACCCGCGGCGCGAGCGCGAGGAACTCCTCGCCGTCGCGGCGCGTGAGGTTCGCGACGGAGCGGACCGCGCGCTCCTCCCAGAGGAGCTCGTACGGGAACGACGGGATGTCGCTCATGTGGATGCCGGCGCAGACGACGCTGCCGCCCTTCGCGAGCGCGGCGAGTGCGGCGGGAACGAGCGAGCCGACCGGCGCGAAGACGATCGCCGCGTCGAGCTCCTCCGGCGGGCGCTCGTCCGACCAGCCCGCCCATTCGCAGCCGAGCTCGAGCGCGAACGCCCGCGCGTCCTCGTCGCCGCGACGCACGAAGCCGAAGAGGCGGCGGCCCTGGTGGCGCGCCACCTGCGCGACGATGTGCGCGGACGCGCCGAAGCCGTACAGGCCGAGCCGCTCGGCGTCGCCCGCGAAGCGCAGCGAGCGCCAGCCGATGAGGCCGGCGCAGAGGAGCGGCGCCGCCTGCTCGTCCGGATATCCGTCCGGGATCGGGAAGCAGAAGCGCTCGTCGGCGACGGCGTACTCGGCATAGCCGCCGTCGAGGTCGTAGCCGGTGAAGCGCGCACCGTCGCAGAGGTTCTCGCGATCGGTGGTGCAGTAGCGGCAGGTGCCGTCGGTCCAGCCGAGCCACGGAACGCCGAGCCTCCGTCCGTCCTCGGTCTCGCCGACGATCTGATGGCCGGGGACGAGCGGCAGCTTCGGACGCGGCAGCTCGCCGTCGACGACGTGCAGGTCGGTGCGGCAGACGCCGCACGCGAGGACGCGCAGCAGCACCTGGCCCGGAGCCGCCTCGGGCACCGGCAGATCGCGGAGCTCGAGCGGCTCGCGCTGCCGGGAAAGGACCATCGCGCGCACGAGTACATTCTCGCCGTGCAGAGCACCCTGCCGTACGGCTGGTACACGGATCCCGAGATCCTCCGCCGCGAGCAGGAGCGGATCTTCCGCGACGCGTGGCAGTACGCGGGCCACGCCGGACAGCTCCCGGAGCCGGGCATGTACTTCGCCGGGCACGCGGGCCGCACGCCGGTGGTCGTGACGCGCGCGCGCGACGACGTCCTTCGCGCCTTCGTGAACGTCTGCAGGCATCGCGGCTTCCCGGTCGCCCAGGGCGCCGGCCGGCGAGAGACGCTGCAGTGCCCGTACCACGCGTGGACGTACGGCCTCGACGGCTCGCTGCGAAGCGCACCGCGCTCCGACGAGGAGCCCGGCTTCTGCCGCGACGAGCTCGGCCTCCGTCCCGCGGCGGTCGACACGTGGGGCCCGTTCCTCTTCGTGAACGTCGGCCGCGAGCCGGAACCGCTCGCGGACGCGCTCGGGTCGATGCCGGCGCAGGTCGCCGAGCTCGGGCTCGACGTCGACGACCTCGTCTTCCACAGCCGCTGGGTCGCCGACATCGAGGCGAACTGGAAGATCGTCTGCGAGAACTTCCTCGAGTGCTACCACTGCCAGGTCGCCCATCCCGCGTTCGCGGAGGTGATCGACACGTCGACCGAGGCGTACGCGCTCTCGACGGACGGACGGCTCTCGAGCCAGCGCGGGCCGGTGCGCACCGGCGTCGCGCTCGACGGCCCGCTCCAGCGCTCGCAGTTCCACTTCCTCTGGCCGAACCTCGGCGTGAACATCTTCGCCGGCCACGCGAACATCTCGATCGGCCCGATGATCCCGCTGGCGCCCGACCGGACGCACCGCTTCCTCGACTACTTCTTCGGCTCGGACGTCGACGCGGCGTGGATCGACGACCTCATGGCGTTCGACACGCAGGTCGGCATCGAGGACCGCGGCGCTCGTCGAGGGCGTCCAGCAGGGAATGGCGAGCGGCGCCCTCGACCACGGCGTCCTCATGGGCCGCAGCGAGCAGCTCATCGGGCATTTCCAGCAGCTGACGGCCGCCGCTCTTGCCGTAGACGCCTGACGGTCAGAACGGATCAGGGCCGCCGCCAACGCGGAGCGTTGGAGGCGGCCGGACCAGCCTGCGGCCCCGCCGAAGGCGCGGCCCCAGGCGCAGCACAAGACCGTCCGCCAGACCCACAAGAGCTCGCCGGCTTGGCCGGCGAGCGCTCCCGCGAAGCGGGGAACCTTTACTCAGCTGAAAGTGCGGAGCACTTTCAGCTGAGCGGGGGCCGTTGTAGATTCACGTTTCTCCCGCGGATCTCATAGGAGGGTTATCTGTGAAGCGTCTTCTCACGGCCGCTCTGTTTGCGGCCCTCGCCGCCGTTCCGGCGGCGTCAGCCCGTCCCGCCGCCCCGCCCACGCTCAACTCGGGGCAGCTCGTCGTCGCGTTCGGCGACCCGGCCGTCGGGTTCGCGTCCGGCACCGTACGCGGCAGCAAGGTGACGAACCCCCGCGGCTACGAGGTCGACCTCGCCTCCGCGATCGCGAAGGGGCTCGGCCTGACGCCGGTCTGGATGTACACGCCGTGGAACAGCCTGTTCGCTCCCGGCACGAAGAAGTTCGACATCTCCTTCCAGGAGGCGACCATCACCGCGCAGCGGAAGCGCACGGTCGACTTCACGTCGTCGTACCTGAATGCGAACCAGGGCGTGCTCATCTCGAAGCAGACGACGCCGCCGAAGAGCATCGCCGACCTGGCGAAGCTCCAGACGTGCGCCCAGACGAACACGACGGGCCTCGACTGGATCACCGGTCACCTGCATCCGAGCAAGAAGCCGTTGACGTATCCGACGACGACCGCGGCGTTCCAGGCGGTTCAGCTCAACCAGTGCCAGGCGATGATCCTCGACGTGCCGATCGTCGCGCTCGAGCGCAAGTCGAACCCGACGAAGTACGGCCCGGTCGCCGGCCAGATCGTCACGCACGAGCAGTACGGCGCGGTGCTCCAGAAGGGCTCCAAGCTGCTGCCGCTCGTCGACGCGCAGATCAAGAAGCTGACGGCGAACGGAACCGTCGGAAAGCTCCAGAAGAAGTGGTTCAACCTGAACTTCGCGTCGATTCCGGTCCTGAAGTAGCGACGTGCACGCGCTCCACCAGGTCTACCGCGCGTTCTTCTACCCGCACAGCTTCCGGCTGGCGCTCCCGGACGTCTGGGCGGGCTTCCAGGTGAACATCAAGATGATGTTCATCGCGGAGGCGCTCGTCCTGGTGCTCGCGCTCGCACTCGCGATCATCCGCGGTCTGCCGGGGCCTGCAGCGAGACCGCTGCGGGCCCTGGCGATCGTCTACACCGACTTCTTCCGCGGCACGCCGCTCATCCTCGTCGCGTTCCTCATCGGGTTCGGCGTGCCCGGCCTCCAGCTCGGCGCCATCTCGAACCAGCAGGTGATCGTGTACGGCATCACCGCACTCACGCTCGTCTACACCGCGTACGTGACCGAGGTCTACCGCGCCGGCATCGAGTCCGTGCACCCGAGCCAGCGGGCCGCCGCGCGGTCGCTCGGCCTGAACTACTGGCAGACGATGCGATACGTCATCATCCCGCAGGCGGTGCGGCGCGTGATCCCGCCGCTCCTCAACGACTTCGTCGGCCTGCAGAAGGACACGGCGATCATCTCGGTCATCGGCGTCGCCGAGTCCGTCCAGAGCGCGCAGCAGTTCTCGACGCAGAACGGCGACTTCCCGTCGCTCCTCGTCGCCGCCGTCTTCTTCGTCCTGCTCACGATCCCGCTCGCGCGCTTCACGGACCACCTCGTCGCGCAGCGCGAGCGGCGCGAGCGCGCATTGGCGTTCTAATGGGGACGAACGGCAGTACGCCGTTCGTGCACCTGCGCGGCGTCAGCAAGTACTTCGGCTCGCTCTGCGTGCTCGACAAGATCGACCTCGACGTCCCGGAGCACAACGTCGTCTGCCTCATCGGCGCCTCCGGCTCGGGCAAGTCGACGCTCCTGCGCTGCATCAACCGCCTCGAGCGAGTCGAGGAGGGCGAGATCGCGGTCGACGGCGACCTCGTCACCGACGACAAGGTCGACGTGAACGCGCTCCGGAAGAAGGTCGGGATCGTCTTCCAGGCGTACAACCTCTTCCCGCACATGACCGTGCTCCAGAACGTGACGCTTGCGCCGCGGAAGGCGGGCGGGTTCTCGCGGAACGGCGCCGACCAGCACGCGCGCGCGCTCCTGCGCCGCATCGGGCTCGAGTCGAAGGCGGACGAGTATCCCGACCGGCTCAGCGGTGGCCAGCAGCAGCGCGTCGCGATCGTGCGTGCGCTCGCGATGGGCCCGAAGGTGCTGCTCCTCGACGAGATCACGAGCGCGCTCGACCCGCAGCTCGTCTCCGAGGTGCTCGGTCTCGTGCGCGAGCTCGCGGAGAGTGGCATGACGATGGTCGTCGCGACGCACGAGATGGGCTTCGCCCGCGAGGTCGCCGACAAGGTGTGCTTCCTCGACGCGGGCCAGATCCTCGAGGAGGGACCGCCGGCGCAGATCTTCACCGAGCCGCGCGAGTCGCGGACGCGGGAGTTCCTCTCGCGCGTGCTCGAGGCGGAGAAGCTCGCGTGAGGACCGTGCGCAGCAAGGCGCCGCTCGGCATCGCGGCGTTCATCGGCATCCCGCTCTTCTTCTCGTCGCTCATGTCCGCCTCGCTCGCGATCGAGCGGCCGCGGGTGATCCAGTGGCGGGACGGCGCGACGCTGCACGCGAGCTATCACGACCCGGCGGCGGGCAACGAGCTCCGCATCTGGCTCTGGGCGATGCTGCCGTCGCTGCTCCTCGTCGGCGCGGGCTGGATCGCGACGCGGCTGCCGCTCGGCTTCTACGTCGCGTGTGTCGCCGCGATCGTCGACGCGATGGCGGTCGTGCACAAGACGAAGACGTGGGAGGCGCACCACACCGCACGCTTCCCTCGCGGCGTCGACCTCATCCCGACGACGTCGATCTCGAACCGGTACGACGCGGGCGAGTGGGAGGGGCAGGCGCGGCAGACCGCGCTCAGCCTCGAGCACTGGACGATCGGCGTCGCGCTCGCGGCGATGCTCGTCGCGGCGGCGCTCACCGTTCGCCGGCACTTCGTCTCGCGGCGGCTCGTCGAGTCGTTCGGGCAGCTCGAGGGCATCCACGCCCCCGACGCCACCGAGCCCGGCTTGCGCTAGCGCCGGTCGAGAAGAACCCGGGCCGTCTCGTGCGCGGCCTCGTCCCGCTCGGCCCACAACCGCTCCGCGAGGAAGCCGAGGACGTCGCGGATCGAGACGATGCCGACGAGGTTGCCGCCCTCGACGACCGGCAGGTGGCGCAGGTTCCGCTCGCCCATGAGCTGCGCCGCAGCGAGGATCCCGTCCTCGGCGGTGATCGTGAGCGGGTTCGGCGTCATCACGTCGCGCAGAACGATCGACCCGAAGCTCACGCCCGTGCCCGCGAGCTTGAGGACGTCGCGTTCGGTGAAGATGCCGACCGGCGCGTTGTCCTCGGTGACGACGACCGAGCCGACGCCGGCCTCGAGCATCGCCCGGATCGCTTCCGCAGCGGTCTGATCCGGCGTCGCGGTGACGAGCCGTACACGCATCACACCACCGATCTGCATCCGTCCCTCCCCCTAGTGGACTGGTGACAATCGGCACGATAACGTACCCAGCGGCCGCCGTGCGAGTAGGATCGCGGCGAAGTCGAGCGGAGGAGGAGAGCCCGTGGCCGGGGTCACATTCGATCGCGTGACGAAGACGTACGCCGACGGAACGACCGCGGTGAACGCGCTCGACCTCGAGATCAACGACGGGGAGTTCATGGTCCTCGTGGGCCCCTCCGGCTGCGGCAAGACGACCGCGCTGCGGATGGTGGCGGGCCTCGAGGAGATCTCGCGCGGCGTCCTGAAGATCGGCGACCGGGTCGTGAACCACGTCCCGTCCCGCGACCGCGACATCGCGATGGTCTTCCAGAGCTACGCGCTCTACCCGCACCTCTCGGTCTACGACAACATCGCCTTCGGTCTCCGGATCAAGAAGGTCCCGAAGGAAGAGATCGAGCAGCGCGTCGCAAACGCGGCCCGCATCCTCGGGCTCGAGCCGTTCCTGAAGCGCAAGCCGCGCGCGCTGTCCGGCGGCCAGCGCCAGCGCGTCGCGATGGGGCGCGCGATCGTCCGCGAGCCGGCTGCGTTCCTCATGGACGAGCCGCTCTCGAACCTCGACGCGAAGCTGCGCGTCCAGATGCGGGCGGAGATCGCCGGGATCCAGCACGACCTCGGCGTCACGACGATCTACGTCACGCACGACCAGGTCGAGGCGATGACGATGGGCGACCGCGTCGCCGTCATGCGAAAGGGTGAGCTCCAGCAGGTCGCCGACCCGCAGACGCTGTACGACCGTCCGCTCAACCTCTTCGTCGGCGGCTTCATCGGCAGCCCGTCGATGAACATGATCGAGGCGACGCTCCAGCGCAAGAACGGCGGCGTCGTCGCGAACATCGGCGAGCAGTCGATCGCGATCGAGGCGGCGGAGCTGCAGGCCCGGCCCGGCCTCGCTGCATACGAAGGCCGGGAGGTCGTCCTCGGCATCCGGCCCGAGGATCTCGAGGATGCGGCGCTCGTCTCCGGTGAGACCTCCTCGCACCGCCTGCGGGGCCACGCCGATCTCACGGAGGCGCTCGGCTCGGAGATCATGGTGCACTTCTCGATCAAGGCGAGGAACGCCATGACCGAGGAAGTGCGCGAGCTCGCCGAGGACGTCGGCGACGAGCGCGCCGTCGAGCAGGGCGACAGCGACACGGCGGCGCTCGTCGGGCGTTTCGGCGCGCGCTCGCGGGTACGACCCGGCCAAGACGTCGAGGTCGCGGTCGACACGCGCTCGCTCCACTTCTTCGATCCCCAGACGGGGCTTGGGATCTACGACGCAATGCCCACGAAAGGAGTCGCATGACCCGCACTCGCATCGCGGTCGTCACCGCAGTGGCAGCAGCGACCGCGCTGCTCGTCGCCGGGCTCGCAGGCGCCCGCACGAGCGCCACCGGGAGGGCGCACCAGAACCTCGCCGTCTCGGGGACGATCACGTTCGACGGCATCTGGACCGCGTCGTCGGGCCAGAAGCAGTTCGCCGACGTCATCGCCGCGTTCAACAAGACCTACCCGAACGTGCACGTGAAGTACAAGCCGGTCGGCGACAACCTTCCGACGGTGCTCGCGACGGCGGTCGCCGGCGGCCATCCGCCCGACATGGCGGACATCGCGCAGCCGGGAACCGTGGCGCAGTTCGCGAAGCAGGGGAAGCTCAAGCCGATCACGTACGCGAAGTCGGTCATCGCATCGAACTTCGCGCCCGCGTGGCAGCAGCTCGGCACGTACAGCGGCAAGCTGTACGCGCTCGTCTTCAAGGCGGCCAACAAGTCGGTCGTCTGGTACAACGTCCCGGCGTTCAAGGCCGCGGGCGTCACGCCGCCGAAGACGTTCGCACAGCTGCTGACCGACGCGAAGACGATCAAGGCGAGCGGATCGCCGGCGTACTCGATCGGAGGCGCCGACGGCTGGACGCTCACCGACATGTTCGAGAACATCTATCTCCGCACGTTCGGCGCCGCGAAGTACAACGCGCTGAGCGCAGCACAAGATCAAGTGGACCGACCCGTCGGTGAAGACGGCGCTGACGACGATGGGCAAGATCCTCGGTGACACGTCGAACATCGCCGGCGGCACGAGCGGAGCCCTCCAGTACGGGTTCAACGACTCGGTCACGAACGCGTTCGGCTCGCCGCCGAAGGCGGCGATGGTGTTCGAGGCCGACTTCGTCGGCGGCGTGATCACCTCGTCGACGAAGGCGAAGGCGAAGACCGGCTTCAACACCTTCACGTGGCCGGCGATCACGCCCGGGCCCGACGCGAGCGGCGTCGAGATCGGCGGCGACCTGTTCGTCACGTTCCGCGACAACCCGGCGATCGAGGCGTTCGTGAAGTTCCTCGCGACCGCACCGGCTGCCGAGGCGTGGGCGAAGCAGGGCGGCTTCGGCACCGGCAACAAGAACGTGCCGGCGAGCATCTACCCGGATCCGATCACGAAGGCGACCGAAGCGCCGATCGGCACGGCGAAGTCCGTCGTGTTCGACATGTCCGACCAGCAGCCGCCGTCGTTCGGCGCAACCGCCGGCCAGGGCGAGTGGGGGCTCTTCCAGGACTTCCTGAAGAACCCGAAGGACGTGTCCGGCATCCAGAAGAAGCTCGAGGCCGCGGCAGCGTCGGCGTACAAGAAGGGCAAGTAACGACGTGAGCGCCGGGGGGATCACAGCGGAGCCGCCGGTCGCGGCGGCTCCGCCCCCCTCCGCCGAGCCGGGCAGGCTCGGCCGCTACCTGACGAGCGCGATCTTCCTCGCGCCCGCCGCTGTTCATGCTCGGCGTGTGGATGGTCTACCCGGCCGTCTACACGATCATCCGCAGCTTCTTCGGCCAGACCGGCTTCTTCGGCCACTGGGTCGGGATCGACAACTACAAGACGCTGTTCACGACGTCGACGCTGACGACGGCGATCAAGAACAACGCCATCTGGGTCGCGGTCGTGCCGGCGCTCGTCACCGCGCATCGGCCTCGTCTTCGCCGTGCTCACCGAGCGCGTGCGGTGGGCGGTCGCGTTCAAGACGGTCGTCTTCCTGCCGATGGCGATCTCGGCGTTCGCGACCGGCGTGACGTGGCGGATCATGTACCAGCAGGATCCGGGCCTCGGCGCCGTCAACGCGCTCGGCAAGACGATCTCCGGTGTCTTCAGCCCCGCGGGCGTGCTCTCGTCGGCGTCGCCGTCGACTCCCGCGCTCCAGTCGAATCGGGCGGCGCGCTCGTGCTCAAGACGCCGACGCATCCGGGCGGCGTCGCGCTGCTCGGGCTGACCGGCATCGCGCCCGACCAGGTGCCGAAGAGCGCAGTGCAGGCGGTGAAGCCGCGCGGCGAAGCCCGGCGACGTCGTCGGTGTGGTCTGGCGCGACTTCAAGCCGGGCGGCGGCAAGGTCGGCGTCGTCGAGAAGGGCGAGGTCGGCCTTCCCGGCGTCACCGTCGAGCTGCGGGACGCCTCCGGCAAGACGGTGCAGTCGACGAAGTCGAAGGCAGACGGCTCGTTCGACTTCTCGAAGGTCCCGGCCGGGACGTATCACGCGGCGATCGGCGCGCAGACGTTCGCGAAGCCGTTCGGCGGCTACGCGTGGCTCGGCCCGAACCTGATCGTCCCGTCGCTGCTGATCGCGTACATCTGGATCTGGGCCGGCTTCGCGATGGTGGTGATCGGCGCCGGCCTCGCCTCGATGCCGCGCGACGTGCTCGAGGCGGCGCGCACCGACGGTGCAACCGAGTGGCAGACCTTCCGGCGCGTGACCGTGCCGCTGCTCGCGCCGGTGCTGAGCGTCGTCTTCATCACGATGATCATCAACGTCCTCAAGGTCTTCGACATCGTCTACGCGCTCGCGCCCGCAGTCGGAGTACGCGAAGGCGAACGTCATCGCGCTCGCGATGTACTTCGCCGCCTTCCAGGGCGGCGGCAACTTCGGCGTCGGCTCGGCGATCGCGGTCTTCCTCTTCCTGCTCGTCATCCCCGTGCTCGCGCTCAACATCCGGCGCTTCCGGAGGGAGGGCTGATGGCCGCCGCCGCGCCCGCCGTCGAGATCCCGGCGCCACGCGACTCGGTCGCCGCGAAGATCGTGCGCGCGGTCGCGCGCGGGCCGCTCCACCTCGTCCTCATCGCAATCGGCGGGCTGTGGCTCGTCCCGACGATCGGGCTCTTCATCACGTCGATCCTCCCCGCGTCCGCGCTCGCCACGAAGGGCTGGTGGCAGGTCTTCTCCCACCCGAGCGTCGCGACATGGTCGAACTACGACGCGCTCTTCCACAACTCCGGCCTGATCCAGGCCCTGAAGACGACCGCCTACATCGCGGTCGGCAACACCGTCCTCGTCGTCATCATCGGCGCAATGGCCGGGTACGCGTTCGCGTGGCTCGACTTCCCCGGCCGCGACTGGATCTTCATCGGCGTGATCGGCCTGCTCGTCGTCCCGCTGCAGATGGCGCTCATCCCGATGTTCCGCCTCTACAACACGTTCGGGCTGTTCGACACGTGGTACGGCATCGCGCTGTTCCACACCGCGTTCGGCCTGCCGTTCGCCGTCTTCCTGCTGCGCAACTTCTTCGTCGGGCTGCCGAAGGACATCCTCGAATCGGCGCGCATCGACGGCGCGAACGAGATCGTCATCTTCGTCCGGCTCATCCTGCCGCTCGGACTGCCGGCGATCGCGTCGCTCGCGATCTTCCAGTTCCTCTGGACGTGGAACGACCTGCTCGTCGCGCTGACCTTCGGGCAGAACACGACGCCGATCACCGTCTGGATCGCCGGACAGCTGCGCGAGTTCGGGACGAGCATCGACATCATCGCGCCGGCGTCGTTCATCTCGCTCGTCGTGCCGCTGTGCGTCTTCTTCGCATTCCAGCGCTACTTCGTCCAGGGACTGCTGGCGGGCTCGGTGAAGTAGTGCGCGTCGCGGTGGTCGGCTCCGGTCTGGCCGGCTTCACGGCGTACCAGGCGCTGCGCCGCGCGCTCGAGCCGGAGGAGATCGCGGTCTTCGGGATCGACGACGACCCGGCGGCGAACTTCCGGCGGTGCGCGGCGGCGATCCAGCAGCGCGAGATGCGCTCCGAGAGCGACGGCCATTGTCTGCCGGCGTCGTTTCCCGGCCTTTCGTTCCGCTCGGCCGTCCGGCGCCGCTCGCTCCGGCCGATCGTGGGCGCGGCCGCCGACCGCTTCCACCCGACGGTGGAGGACTTCCTCGGCCACGTCGAGGCGCTGCGTGAACGGAGCGGCTGGAATCGGAGCTTCCACCGCGTGCGGGTCGACCGCGTGCGCGCGGTCGACGGCGGGTTCGAGCTCGACGCCCACGGCGTCTTCGCCCACGTGCTGCTCGCTCCCGGCCACCCCGGCCTGAACGTCCCCGCCGAGCTGCACGGAGACACGCGGGCCGTCCACTCGTACGAGCCGCACGACTATGCGACGTCCGTCACCGTCGTCGGCGCCGGTCTCGCCGCAGCGACCGAGTGGCTGAACGCGCTCGCGGCCGGGTCGGAGGTCGTGTCGGTGCGGCGCCGCGAGCCGATCCGCCGCCCGCTCAACGTTCCGCGCGAGTACTTCTCGCGCCGCGGGCTCGCCGGCTTCCACTGTCTTCCCGCGCGAGAGCGCGCGGGAAGACTAGAGGCGCTTCTCGCGCCGAGCTATCCGCCCGGGAGGCAGTGGGACGAGCCGATCGCGACCGCGACCATGGAGGGGCGCTTCCGCGTCGAGCACTCGGTGAACGGAACGCGGCAGGTGATCTGCGCGACCGGGTTCCGGCACGGCTTCCGCCACGACCCGCTCCTCAGGCACCTCGTCGACGATCACACGCTCGAGACCGCAGACGGCTGGATCGTGCTCGACCACGACGGCACCGTCCCCGCGCTCACGGATGCGCGCCGCACGCTCGCGCTCGCCGGAGTCGCGGCGCAGTGGGCATTCCCGGCCGCGGACACGCTCTCGGGCGCGCGCTACGTCGCGCACGGCTTCCTCGCACGGGTGAGGTCGTGTCCTACTCGCTGAGAGGGCGACTCGAGTCGCGCGTCGCGGCGTTCCTGCCGGTGCTCGCAGCCGCGTGCGTCCTCGCAGCGGCCGAACACCGCTGGTGGCCGGTGGAGGCGGCCGGCCTCATGGTCGGCATCGGCCTCGCGCTCGACGTCCAGGCGTACCACCGGCTGCTTCCGTACCAGCCCGGCTGGGCGGCACTGCCGCTCGGCCTCGTCGAGCTCGTCGCCCTGCTCGTGCTCATGCGCGCCGCCGGCGTCGAGGCGCCGCTGTCGCAGGCGCTCGCGCTCTTTGCGGGCGCGTGGCTCTGGACGCAGCTGCTCGGCCACGCCGGCTTCCCGCTGCTGCGGCTGTCGTATGCCGAGGACGGCGGCGAGCTCGGCCGGCTCGGCGCCGTTGCGGCGGTGTCGGCCGGCGCGGTGCTCGCCGGCGCCGGCGCGACCGCGTATGCGCTCCGCCCGCCGGTCGTCCACCTCGCGGCCGGCGTCCATCAGGGCCCGCTCGTCATCACACGGCGCGAGGTGCTCGTCGGCGAGCCCGGCGCCGTCGTGCGCGGCGGCATCGTCATCCGTGCGTCGGGCGTGCGGATCGAGGACGTCTCGGTCGTCGGCGGCGAGAACGGGATCACAGTCGAGCGCGTGCGCGGCACGGTGCTCGACGGCGTGTCCGTGTCGGGCGCGAAGCTCGACGGGATCCACGTGCGCCTCGCCGGCGTCGTCATCAAGAACTGCACGGTCGACATGACCGGCAATCCGCTCGGCCAGGGGATCGACATCTCCTACAACATGGACATGGGGATGAGCATGGTCGAGGGCTGCACGATCGCCGGCGGCATGGAGGGAATCACGACGCACTCGTCGATGACGCAGGTGATGGACAACCACGTCAGCCGCACGACAATGCGCGGCATCTCCGTCACCGAGATGTCGATGGGGATGGTCATGGACAACGAGGTACGCGACGCGCACGGCGTCGGCATCTGGTGTAACGACCGCTCGACGTGCTCGATCGAGCACAACACGGTGGTCGACACGTCCGGGGCCGGCTTCGGTGTCCTCGCGAGCTTCCAGTCCGAGGCAGATCTGCGCGGGAACGAGCTGGACGCGAACCCGGTGCCATTCAGCGCGATCATCGACTCGCAGGTCGCCACCACGCACTAACCAGCCCGTAACATTCGTGCTATCGTTAACCCGGTTAACGATATGCCGGAGACGACGACCGAGATAGACGCGCTGGCGCTCGCGGAAGCGCTCCGCCCGACCCTCCTCCAGGTCGGACGCGAGCTGCGCCGCGAGGCCCGGGCCGTAGGCATCTCCCCCGAGCAGGTCTCGCTCCTCGTCAGCATCAGGCACGAGCCCGGGATCGGCCTCCGCGCACTCGCCGCGAAGGAGCGGGTGTCGCCGCCGGCGATGACGAAGCACGTCGACCGGCTCGAGCGGGACGGGCTCGTCGCGCGCACGACGAAGACCGACGACCGGCGCTGCGTCGGCGTCACGCTGACCGCCGAAGGCCAGAAGGTCCTCCGCCGGGTCCGGTCGCGACGCACCGCGTGGCTGACCGCGCGCCTGCGCGAGCTCGACCCGGAGGAGCTCGCCGCGATCGAAGCGGCGGCTGGGCCCTTGCGCAAGCTGCTGCCGGAGGAGGAGCGGCGATGACCGCCGCGATCGCGCGCTTCAACCGCCGCACGTTCTCGAGCCTCCGCTACCGCAACTACCGGCTCTTCTTCACCGGCCAGCTCGTCTCCCAGACCGGGTCGTGGATGCAGCGCATCGCGCTCGGCTGGTACGTCCTCCAGCTCACGCACAACGACGCCTTCGCCGTCGGGATCATGGCGTTCGCCCAGTTCCTCCCGTACTCGATCTTCGGGCTGTTCGCCGGCGTCTTCACCGATCGCCTCGACGCGCGCCGCCTCGTCATCGCGACGCAGGTCCTGCAGACCGTGACCGCAGCCGTGCTCACGTGGATCGCGCTCAGCGGCATCGCGCAGCCGTGGATGCTGTACGTGATCGCGTTCCTCAACGGCACCGTGCTCGTGCTCGACGTGCCGTCGCGCCAGCAGCTCACGTACCGGATGGTCGGGCGCGAGACGCTGCCGAACGCGATCGCGCTCAACTCGAGCCTCTTCAACGCGTCGCGCATCTTCGGACCGTCGATCGCCGGCATCATGCTCGGCTTCGCCGGCGTCGGCGCGTGCTTCCTCGTCAACACGATCAGCTTCTTCGCCGTCCTGCTCGGGCTGTTCGCGATGCGGACGCGCGACTTCTTCCCCGTCGAGGAGTTCGAACGCCCGCGGATCCTCGCCGGCACGCGCGAAGGCATCGCCTACGTCCGCCGGCAGCCGCGCATGCTCGCCGTGCTCGCGTTGACGGTCGCGCTGAGCACGTTCTGCTTCAACTTCAACGTCACGCTCCCGGTGCTCGCGAAGCTGACGCTCCACGGCCACGGAACGGTGTACGGCTTCCTCTCCGCAGTGTTCGGCGCCGGCGCGCTCGCCGGTGCCCTGTTCGCGGCGTCGCGCGCACGCGCGTCGACCCGCGTGATGATCTCCGGCGCGCTCGTCTTCACCGTCGCGGAGCTGCTGCTCGGGCCTGCGCACAACGTGTACGCCGCCGGCGCGCTCCTCTTCCTCGTCGGCGCCGGCTTCACCGCCTGGTCGGCGAACTCGAACGCGTCGATGCAGCTCGCCGCCCCGGACCACCTGCGCGGCCGCATCATCGGCCTCTACTTCTACGCCTTCAACGGCACCGGCCCGGCCGCCGGGCTCCTCGCCGGCTGGCTCTGCGCCCGCGGCGGCACGGAGCTCGCCTTCGTCGTCGCCGGGGTCGCCGGCATCGTCGCAGCCGGAGCCGCCGGAGCCGCCCTCCGCCGCCGGCCGCCGATCGAGATTCCCAGGCGCGCGCAAGTTTCTGCAGGAACGGGCATCTCTACTTCCTGAGGCCGGGCGGTGGGCCGCAGCCCGTCCGGCCTCAGCCTCCCGCGGGAAGCTGCGCTTCCCGCGGGGTCTGGGTTGTGCTCCGCAGAGCGCCCGCGGGCGGAGCCCGCGGGCTCTTATGGGTGTAGGCGAAGGTCTTCGTCTGCGCGCGTGGTCGCGCCCGCGGCGGGACCACGCGCTTCCTCCGGCCTCCGCTAACGCTTCGCGTTAGCTGCGGCCCTTTATGGTTGCTGGGTGCTGCCGGACTACCCGTTCTTGCCACATTGGCTCGAGGTCGACGGGTTACGGATGCACTACGTCGACGAGGGCTCCGGCCCGCCGGTTCTTCTGCTGCATGGCGAGCCCACCTGGTCCTTTCTTTGGCGCAAGATCATCCCCCCGGTAGTCAATGCGGGTTACCGCGCTGTTGCGCCCGACCTCATTGGGTTCGGGCGCTCCGACAAGCCTGGCGACATCGGGTGGTACTCGTACGACCGGCACGTTGCATCCGTCGAGCGGCTCGTCGACGCGCTCGGGATCGCGGGGATCACGCTCGTCGTTCACGACTGGGGCGGCCCGATCGGGCTCCGGTTTGCGGTCGAGCACGACGCGCTCGTCGACCGGCTCGTCATC